>NZ_LMRR01000003.1 GCF_001426085.1 Rhodococcus sp. Leaf278 | reverse complement strand
GGAGGGAGCCGTCGAAGGTGGGATCGGCGATTGGGACGAAGTCGTAACAAGGTAGCCGTACCGGAAGGTGCGGCTGGATCACCTCCTTTCTAAGGAGCATTCTCCAGAGGCATGTACCAGCACACAGGTGCTCGGATGATGAACTGGCAGAGCCCGTTTCGTTCCCACACGTGGAACGGCGGGAGCTCACGGGTGGAACACTGACAAYCAGATCCTGYAGAACGCGAAACCATGTTTCGCCGGCAGGGACTATATCGATGCACTGTTGGGTCCTGAGAGAACACGCGAAAGCATGTTTCTTTCTAGGAGATAACTATTCTTTCCGGATGTCAGTCATACCGTGCTCTGTTGAGTGGTCTGGTGCTGGCGTSAGTTCGGGGAGGGTGTGTTGTTTGAGAATTGCACAGTGGACGCGAGCATCTTTGTTGTAAGTAATGAAGAGCGTACGGTGGATGCCTTGGCACCAGGAGCCGATGAAGGACGTAGGAGGCTGCGATAAGCCTCGGGGAGCTGTCAACCGAGCTGTGATCCGAGGGTGTCCGAATGGGGAAACCCAGCACGAGTGATGTCGTGTTACCTGCACCTGAATATATAGGGTGTGTGGAGGGAACGTGGGGAAGTGAAACATCTCAGTACCCACAGGAAGAGAAAACAATAGTGATTCCGTGAGTAGTGGCGAGCGAAAGCGGATGAGGCCAAACTTTGTGCGTGTGATACCCGGCAGGGGTTGCGTATGGAGGGTTGTGGGGTTTGCATTGTCGATTCTGCCGGATCGGCCGACAGTGAGAAATTGTGGTGTTAGTCGAAGTGGTCTGGAACGGCCTGTCGTAGAGGGTGAGAGTCCCGTAGACGAAAACATTGCAACTGTCGTTGTGGATACCCAAGTAGCAGCGGGCCCGTGAAATCTGCTGTGAATCTGTCGGGACCACCCGATAAGCCTGAATACTCCCTGGTGACCGATAGCGGACTAGTACCGTGAGGGAAAGGTGAAAAGTACCCCGGGAGGGGAGTGAAATAGTACCTGAAACCGTGCGCTTACAATCCGTCAAAGCCGTCGAGCAGTTTACTGTTGGTGGTGATGGCGTGCCTTTTGAAGAATGAGCCTGCGAGTTAGTGGCATGTCGCGAGGTTAACCCGTGTGGGGTAGCCGTAGCGAAAGCGAGTCCGAATAGGGCGTATCCACGTKWGTGGTGTAGTGGCGTGTTCTAGACCCGAAGCGGAGTGATCTACCCATGGCCAGGTTGAAGCGACGGTAAGACGTCGTGGAGGACCGAACCCACTTAGGTTGAAAACTGAGGGGATGAGTTGTGGGTAGGGGTGAAAGGCCAATCAAACTCCGTGATAGCTGGTTCTCCCCGAAATGCATTTAGGTGCAGCGTCACGTGTTTCTCRYCGGAGGTAGAGCTACTGGATGGTCTAGGGGGCCTACAAGCTTACCGAAATCAGCCAAACTCCGAATGCCGGTGAGTGAGAGCGTGGCAGTGAGACTGCGGGCGATAAGGTTCGTAGTCGAGAGGGAAACAGCCCAGATCGCCAGCTAAGGTCCCTAAGCGTGTACTAAGTGGAAAAGGATGTGGGGTCGCGAAGACAACCAGGAGGTTGGCTTAGAAGCAGCCACCCTTGAAAGAGTGCGTAATAGCTCACTGGTCAAGTGATCCTGCGCCGACAATGTAGCGGGGCTCAAGTACACCACCGAAGCTGCGGCACTCACACAATAGCCCCATGCAGGTCTGCGGATCTGTGTGCAGGTGTGTGGGTGGGTAGGGGAGCGTCGTGCAGCCATGGAAGCATCGGAGTGATCCAGGTGTGGAGGCTGCGCGAGTGAGAATGCAGGCATGAGTAGCGAAAGACGAGTGAGAAACTCGTCCGCCGAATGACCAAGGGTTCCTGGGCCAGGTTAATCCGCCCAGGGTGAGTCGGGACCTAAGACGAGGCCGACAGGCGTAGCCGATGGACAACGGGTTGATATTCCCGTACCCGTGTAACCGCGCCCATGGTGAATCAGTGACACTAACCACCCTGAATCCACGTGACCGATCTCTTTCGAGAGTGAGGCGTGTGGTGGATGCGTGGGACCTGATCTGGTAGTAGCCAAGCGATGGGGTGACGCAGGAAGGTAGCTGGGCCAGTCAGTGGTTGTACTGGTGTAAGCCTGTAGGGCGAACGGTAGGCAAATCCGCCGTTCATATAAGCCTGAGAGGTGATGCGTAGCCGATTGAGGCGAATTCAGTGATCCTATGCTGCCGAGAAAAGCCTCTAGTGAGTTGTTACACGGCCCGTACCCCAAACCGACACAGGTGGTCAGGTAGAGAATACTGAGGCGATCGAGATAACTATGGTTAAGGAACTCGGCAAAATGCCCCCGTAACTTCGGGAGAAGGGGGGCCCCTGCCGGTGATGGAACTTGCTTCCTGAGCTGGTGTGGGCCGCAGAGACCAGTGAGAAGCGACTGTTTACTAAAAACACAGGTCCGTGCGAAGTCGTAAGACGATGTATACGGACTGACGCCTGCCCGGTGCTGGAAGGTTAAGAGGACCGGTTAGCTCGTAAGAGCGAAGCTGAGAATTTAAGCCCCAGTAAACGGCGGTGGTAACTATAACCATCCTAAGGTAGCGAAATTCCTTGTCGGGTAAGTTCCGACCTGCACGAATGGCGTAACGACTTCTCAGCTGTCTCAACCATAGACTCGGCGAAATTGCATTACGAGTAAAGATGCTCGTTACGCGCGGCAGGACGAAAAGACCCCGGGACCTTCACTACAGCTTGGTATTGGTGTTCGGTTCGGTTTGTGTAGGATAGGTGGGAGACTGTGAAGCGGTGACGCCAGTTACTGTGGAGTCGTTGTTGAAATACCACTCTGATCGTATTGGATACCTCAACCTCGGACCATGATCTGGTTCAGGGACAGTGCCTGGTGGGTAGTTTAACTGGGGCGGTTGCCTCCTAAAATGTAACGGAGGCGCCCAAAGGTTCCCTCAGCCTGGTTGGCAATCAGGTGTCGAGTGCAAGTGCACAAGGGAGCTTGACTGTGAGACTGACAAGTCGAGCAGGGACGAAAGTCGGGACTAGTGATCCGGCACCGGCAAGTGGAAGCGGTGTCGCTCAACGGATAAAAGGTACCCCGGGGATAACAGGCTGATCTTCCCCAAGAGTCCATATCGACGGGATGGTTTGGCACCTCGATGTCGGCTCGTCGCATCCTGGGGCTGGAGTAGGTCCCAAGGGTTGGGCTGTTCGCCCATTAAAGCGGCACGCGAGCTGGGTTTAGAACGTCGTGAGACAGTTCGGTCTCTATCCGCCGCGCGCGTAAGAAACTTGAGGAAGGCTGTCCCTAGTACGAGAGGACCGGGACGGACGAACCTCTGGTGTGCCAGTTGTTCCACCAGGAGCACYGCTGGTTGGCTACGTTCGGAAGGGATAACCGCTGAAAGCATCTAAGCGGGAAGCCTGTTCCAAGATGAGGTTTCTCACCCCCTCGAGGGGGTAAGGCCCCCGGCAGACCACCGGGTTGATAGGCCAGAACTGGAAGTACAGCAATGTATGCAGGTGACTGGTACTAATAGGCCGAGGACTTACCACAAAGAAGCTACGCGTCCACTGTGCAATATCTGAAACAACACACGAGTTGNTACAGCAATGTATGCAGGTGACTGGTACTAATAGGCCGAGGACTTACCACAAAGAAGCTACGCGTCCACTGTGCAATATCTGAAACAACACACGAGTTGATTCAGCACAATCGAATACAGAACCAACACATGCATCGAACACTGCTTCGATCATGACCGTTGTGTTCGCTCGTGACACTGTTTCGCAGAGTTACGGCGGCCATAGCGGAGGGGAAACGCCCGGTCCCATTCCGAACCCGGAAGCTAAGCCCTCCAGCGCCGATGGTACTGCACTCGACAGGGTGTGGGAGAGTAGGACACCGCCGAACACAACTTGAACCGGACAACCCCCGGAAGCTAAGCCCTCCAGCGCCGATGGTACTGCACTCGACAGGGTGTGGGAGAGTAGGACACCGCCGAACACAACTTGAACCGGACAACCCCCGACCAACCATGGTCGGGGGTTGTCTGCATTCGAAACCATCCCTCGGACAAGGGAACTCCGGACTCTACGACCACTGAGGTTCCTCGGCCCGACTCGTCGGGCACACAGCGCACGGTTACACCCCGGAACCAGCTTCTGTGGCACAGTCGTACACCATGAAGCTCGACGTCGATCAGAACCGTGTCAGCAAAATACTGCTCGATTTCGATCTGACCATCGCATTCGACGGCGGAGCCACCATTTCCTTCAGTGAAGTGACTATCGATGACCTCACGGTCGACGAAGACAATCAATTCGAGGGTCTGCGGGCCTTTGCGGCTCTGCGCGGTCTCGAGTGCGAGGACGCCGACTACGACCGGTCGGGCGTGCTGCGAATAGCATTCGCCGGTGGGCACACAGTGGTGGCTCGTCCCCGCGACGAAGTCGAATCCTGGGAGTTCTGCGCTGCAGACGGGTCTACGATCCTGTGCGGACCGAGTGGAGTCGTCGAATCATGGCCGGCTCCGGAGCAGCCCAGCACGGACGTTCCGACTGCCGAGGGTCTTCCGTCGATCGGTTCCACTGTCGTGCGGTTGTCGACGGGTGACGAGCCGACCGTCGAATTCTCGGACGGGACCGAGCTGCAGTTCGATCTTCCGCTCGACTGCGGCTATCTCGTCCTGCGGGAGAGCGTCACATCGAGCTCCAGCTCGGAAGAAGGCGATGAGGCCCACGGGGATTGGGTGATCGAGCTGTCCTCGGGTCACGTGATCTTCTATCGCCCGCGAACCGTATAGGGCTTTCCGAATTGGGTTTCGACACCCGGTGAATACAGAACGGAGTCCGGCGGGCGCGTGCTGACGCCGGGCAGACCTGCGGCGTCCACGAGCTCGTCGGAGCAGTGGGTCAGTTCCGCGTCGACCAGCTGCCAATGTCGGTGCACGTTCGGCACATACAGAAGCCGACCGGCCAGCGAGGTATGCAGCCCCCATCGCGCGGTGAGAAAGACTGCCAGTGAGTCCTCGGACATGTCGCGTGTGCCTCGGACGATCCCGAAATCGGTCGTGGCACCGCGATGCGGGGGAGCGAGCCGCTTGCTTCGGTAGCCGATGGTGGTGGTGTCGTCGTCGATGTCGATCGATGCCCAGCGATACGGAATGCGAGCAACGTTGGTGCCCAACACGACTGCCAGTCTCGAAGCCTCCAGTGACCGGAACACGACGCCGCGTCGACCCTCTGCGTCGACGGAGTACAGCCGGACGTTGATTTCGCCGAACGTGCCGAAGTACGGAACCGGATGCCGATATCCGAGCCCGGCTCCGACCATGTGGAAGCCGATCAGACCGACCCACGTGGAGCCGTCGAACTCGTCGGGTTCACATCCGTCGGGAAGCAACGGAGCGACGGCCGAACTCGGGACTCGCCAGTGCAGGAAGACCAGCCGTTCCCAGCGCTGGTCCATCAGGATCGGACGAGGCAACAGCGGTGGCCGCGGCCAGAGGCGTCGGGCATCGTCTCGGTTCATGATTCGAGCCTATGCGGGACGCGTCAGGAGGCAGTGAATCGGGCGTGCACACTCGCAGTGAGCGTGATGTTCTCGGGCTTGAGCGCGAACCCGGCCGGGGCGGACTTCGCGGCGAACATACGAGGAGAGGCGTCTGGGCCGCCGTGCTCGGCGGTGCCGGGCAGCAGACCTGGATCGGCTATCGCGACGGCGTGCACGCCTGTTCTCCCCAGGCTCGACGCGTATGCCTCTGCTTTGGCCACCGCGTCCCGAACGGCAAGTTCCCGTACTGCCAGCGTCCGCGCGATCCGGCTCGATTCGGTCAGGTCCCACTCGAAGTGATCGATCGAGACCCCGTCGAGCGCAGAGGCGGCGTACACGAAGGCGTCGACGACATCGAGCTGGCTGAACTGTACTTCGACCGACGCCTCCGCCTGGTAGACGTACGGCAGTTGTTCGCCGTCGTGATTGAACGGCCGGTTCCGCGAGTGCCGCACCTGATCGACCGACCACCGATCGATGGGGCCACCGGCGCTGTTGTAGAGCGGCTCGACCAGACGCGTCAACTCTCGAACGAGCTGCTGGGCCGGCTCGGACGCCGACTCTGCCGTTCGGCCGTCGGTACGAACCGTCAGCGACAGCGTGCACTGCTCGGGCGGGTAGGTGGCTGCGCCGTGACCGACGACCGTGATGTCGAGTGCTTCAGGGCTCATGTCGTCCAGTCTCGCATCCGCGCACCGATGTTCACCGAGTTCGACAGTGCTGGCCGACGAGCCGAGTGAGGAGGACAATCGCGAACATGCTTCCCGTTCTCGATCTCGATCTGGCCGAAAACGACCCACGCGCTTTTCAGCTGTCGCTGCGCGAAGCAGCTCACGGGTCCGGCTTCTTCTATCTCGTCGGACACGGGATCGAGACCGAACGAATGCAGGAAGTGCTGCGTCTCGCTCGTCAGTTCTTTGCCGTGCCGGACCATGTCAAGGACGAGATCAGTCAGCTGAAGAGCCCGCACTTTCGCGGCTACTCACGGGTGGGTGGAGAGCTGACGAACGGCAGGGTTGATTGGCGGGAGCAGATCGATATCGGACCCGAGCGCCCGGCCATCGAAGGGGCCGAGGGGTATTGGAATCTGCAGGGTCCCAATCTGTGGCCCTCACAGCCCACAGGGTTCAGAGAGACGTTCGAGGACTGGGAGCGCACGGTGTCCGGTCTCGGACTTCGCCTGCTACGACACTGGGCGCAATCCCTCGGAGCCCACGAGAATGTGTTCGACGATGCGTTCGCAACCGCGCCCGCAACCCTCATGAAGGTCGTTCGCTATCCGGGTACCCCCGATCATTCACAGGGTGTCGGTGCGCACAAGGATTCCGGGGTGCTGACGCTGCTCCTCGTCGAACCGGAGTCGTCCGGACTCCAGGTGGAGACGACTCCCGATACGTGGATCGATGTGCCGCCCTTGGCGGGGGCCTTCATCGTCAACATCGGCGAGTTGTTGGAGGTTGCGACCGGCGGCTATCTGCGGGCAACGAGGCACCGGGTGGTCGCGCCGGGGCCCGGCATCGACCGGATATCGGTGCCACACTTTCTGAGCCCGGCTCTCGATGCCGTCGCACCGGTGATCGAGCTGCCGGCCGAATTGGCGCAGCATTCACGGGGAGTCGAGAACGATCCCGACAACCCCATCTACAGCACCTACGGCGAGAACGCATGGAAGTCGCGCACGCGTGCACACCCCGACGTGGCGCAGTTGCACCACGGCATCGTTCCGGCCGGGCGGCGGTCCGCCTACTGAGTCCGACTGCGGCCCCGGCGCGACGCGCGGTACTGCGCCCATGCCCCGGTGCACCACAGCGCCCACAGGATCAGCAGCGGCTGGAACAGCAACCGGATTCCCCGTGCTGCATCGGAGTCGAGGCCGAACGCGTCGGTGTGAGTGACGAACTGCGAGATGTTGCCGGGGAACACCGCGACGAAGAAGGCCGCGACGACCCAGCCGACGAGCGGCGCGCGGGCAGTCCAGAACAGCAATGCCAGCCCGAGCACGATCTCCACGACGCCTGACGCCAGTACGACGAAGTCGGTGCTCAGCGGCACCCACTCGGGCACCTGGGCCGCGAAAGTGCTGCGTGCCCAGAACAGGTGGCTGAGGCCGGCGAAGACGAGGAATGCGCCCAGTACGACTCGCCCGATGGTGCGAGATATCGATTTCGTCACTGCGTCATGAGACACCACGGGCACACTGGGCACCATGACCGGGAGCACCCCAACCGACCGAGGGCGTCGACGATGGGTACTGCACGTCGACCTGGACCAGTTCATCGCAGCCGTCGAAGTACTGCGCAACCCCGATCTTGCGGGCAAGGCCGTGGTGGTCGGCGGCAGGGGAGATCCCACCGAACGCGGGGTGGTCTCGACGGCCTCGTACGAGGCGAGAGCCAAGGGCGTCGGTTCCGGGATGCCGCTGCGCATCGCCGCCAAGAAGATCCCCGACGCGGTCTTTCTCCCGGTCGACAAGCCGGCATACGACGAGGCGTCGGCGATGGTGATGGACACGCTGCGGACGTTGGGGGTGGTCGTCGAGGTGATCGGTTGGGACGAGGCGTTTCTCGGTGTCGAGACCGATGACCCGGAGCGCTTTGCCAAGACAGTGCACGACTCGGTGTTCGACGCGACCGGATTGCATTGCTCGGTCGGTGTCGGGGACAACAAGTTACGAGCCAAGATCGCTACCGACTTCGACAAGCCGCAGGGGATTTATCGCCTGACGCAGGACAATTGGTTCGCGGTGATGGGCGATCGTAGTACCGAGGCGCTGTGGGGGATCGGCAAGAAGATCTCGAAGAGGCTGACAGCCCTGGGCATCACGACGGTGCGGGAACTGGCCGACGCCGATGACGCGGAACTGGCCGCGGCGTTCGGACCGAAGATCGGTCCCTGGCTCGGGACGAAGGGGCGGGGAATCGACTTGGCACCGGTGACGTCCCAGCCGTGGGTTGCACGGTCGCACAGCCGTGAGGTCACGTTCCAGACCAACGTCGCCGATTGGGCCGTAATCCGCCGAGAGGTCGCGGCCCTGACGTCGAAGGTGTTGGCAGACATCGAAGCCGAGAACAGGCCGGCCGTACGAGCCGCGCTGAAGATCCGCTACGCGCCGTTCGAGACGCATACCGTCAGCGCGCCGATCGTCGGTGCGCCGACCTTCGACCAGGAGATCCTGACCTCGGCTGCGGTGGCTCTCGTCGATCGCCTCGACCACAATCGAGAGGTCAGGCTGATCGGCGTCCGGCTGGAAATGACTCCGCCGCAACCTCTCTGACTACTTTCGGCCCGCTGCCCAGCGCAGTCCCCAGCCGTATTTCTTGTCGAGGTCGGCCTGGCTGCCCTGGATGTACTCGACCTCGCGGGTGACGGTGATGCCGGCAGAAGTGTTCTCCAACAATGCGATCGAGCAGATCCGTGCCGAGTTCTCGGCCGAGTCCAGTCGCACCTCCACCTGCGGCCCGCTGGTGGGGTACAGCGTCACCACTCCGTCGACCGCAGCCCAGTTCGGTGCGCCGTCGTAGATCATCGCGAAGATCAGGATGCGAGCGAACTTCTCGGGGTGGGCGAGATTGATGTGCATGTTCTCGCCGCCGCTGACCGAGCCGGAACGGTCGTCGCCGTCGAGTGCGATGAACGGCGCGTCCTGCAGCGAACCGAAGCTGTTTCCAAGCGCCTGAACGACGCCCTTGGAGCCGTCACGCAATTCGTAGAGGCACCCGAGGTCGAGATCGACTCCGCCGGAGCCGTACGACGCGGCCGCCAACTTGGCCAGGAAGCCCTTCTTCTTCGGCTGTGCTGCAGGTGCGCCGGTCGACCAGTTGAGGTTCACCCGCATCGAGCCCTGCTTCTCGCCGGACTTGGTCAGACTGATGGTCGGCGACGCCTTGGACAGCGTCACTTTGCTCAGACTGACGGGCGCGCCGGCCTGCGACGCCGAGGATTGCCCGGTCGTGGGCTTGCGGGTGTAGTCGATGGCCATGGTGGTGCCTTCCGAACGGTCGGGTACCGGATCGCGATGTCCGGTTTGGGCGGTCCGTCGACAATAACCGCTGTTCCGACGAACAACACCGGCCGGGAGCGTCGTAGGCGCGTCGGCACTGTGAATACCGAGCGCTCGATCACCCCTTCGGTGTGTAGTGCCCGCCGAGGACGGTGGGCATCGGTTCGTCGAAGCTCTCGTTCTCCGACAACGGTTCCGCGCCGTGTGCGGTGCCCTGATCTTTCACCGACTTCGTGTTCGCGAGCTCGGCCGATCCGCGGCGTGCTCCGGCGAAGTCGTTGTACCAGAGGAACCACGGCAATCCGGCCCGCGTGTAATCCGCGGCCGAGGGCGGCATGGTCGGCGGCACCTCGCCGGTCGAGTGTTGCCACTCATCGCTGTTGGCGATATCGACGGTGAACTCGATTCCGTGGTCCAGATCCCAGTCGTCGTGGTGGCGAAGGGGCGATGCGATGGTCTGCCGGATCGAACCTCCGCCGCCGAGACCCATGTCCGATGCCGGCGCGGCGCAGACGATGAAGTCCGGCAGTGGGGGGCTGGGTGGCCGGGCATCCCACACGGTTGCCTTCAGCGGGTAGGCGGCGACGCGTATGCCGCCGATGGCGGGCTCGGTCGAGAGTTGTTCTTCCACCGTGTACCCGGCACCGAGTGGCATTGCGACGAACTGCCGCACCGTGCCCTCACCGACGTTGAACCCGTCCAGCCACGGCTGCTCGGGGACCTCGAAGTAGTCCTCCTCCTCGAAGTTCGGTCGCGCGGACCACGGGGAGCCGGTGACCACGTTGATCGATCCCGCTGCGACCGTGACCAGGAATGGGTAGTTCCCGGAGAAATCGATCCAACACGCTTCGGACTGCCACATCGGCAGCAGAGCGCCGTCGGCAGAATCGTTCTGCCGCAGGGGAAACGAGCCCAATCCAGGCGGCAAGTTGTACTCCGTGCCGTCGTCGGGCACGCGCAGGGTTCGCTGAAACGTCATACGCATGGTCGCCTCGTGATGGACCTCGGGGCAGGCGATGGACAGGGTGTCGTGTTCGACGAATGCTGGCATGGACGTCT
Source organism: Rhodococcus sp. Leaf278 (assembly GCF_001426085.1). GTDB lineage: Bacteria > Actinomycetota > Actinomycetes > Mycobacteriales > Mycobacteriaceae > Rhodococcoides. The sequence goes on along the minus strand of NZ_LMRR01000003.1, from coordinate 229,825 downwards.
CCTCGGTGCCGGTTGATCGTCGAAGGGTAGATCGAGGTACCGACAAGAATATCGGCGCGACGGGTCGATCCCGCCGCGCCGATGTTCTGGGCTGCAATCCGATCTACGGGCGCGGCACGTTACGCAGATTCGACTTCGCCATCCGAACGGCTTCGCCGACGCCGCCGTTGAGTACGACCTTGCTCATCGCCAGCGCAAAGCCCTTGATCTGCTCCCCGGTGATGGTGGGCGGTACGGACAGCGCCAGCGGATCGGTGATCAGTTGGACCAAGGCCGGACCGTCGACAGCAAAGGCGGCTTCGAGTGCGCCGCGAATGTCCTCGGGCTGGTCGACGCGTTGTGCATGGATACCCGCGGCGGTGGCGATGCCGGTGTAATCGACCGGGGGCACGTCGACGCCGAAGTCGGGCAGGCCGTCGACGAGCATTTCGGCCTTGACCATGCCCAACGTCGAATTGTCGAACAGCACGATCTTGACCGGCAGCTTGTACATCGCGACGGTCAAGAGTTCGGAGAGCAGCATCGAGAAGCCGCCGTCGCCGGAGATCGAGACCACCTGGCGACCCGGGTTGGCGAACTGCGCACCGATGGCGTGCGGCAACGCGTTGGCCATGGAGCCGTGCAGCATCGACGCGACGAAAGCCCTTTTGCCGGTGGGGTTGATGTAGCGCGCGGTCCACACGTTGCACATGCCGGTGTCGGTAGTGAACACGGCATCGTCGTCGGCGAGGTCGTCGAGTACCGACGCGGCGTACTCGGGATGGATTGGGACGAGCTTCTCAGCGTTGCGGGTGTACGCGCCGACGGTCTTGCCCATCAGGTCGTTGTGCTTGTCCACCCACTTCTCCACGTAGCGGCGGTCGGTCTTACGAGTCACCAACGGCTGCAGCGCATTCAGCGTCGCACGAACATCTCCGTGAATCGGGTACTGCACCGACGTCCGGCGCCCGAGCTTGGTCGGATCGATGTCGATCTGCGCGGTCGTGACGTTCTCCGGCAAGAACTGCTGATACGGAAAGTCCGTGCCGAGCAGGATGAGCAGATCGGCGTCGTGGATTCCGGCATGCGCAGCCCCGTAGCCGAGCAGCCCCGTCATGCCGACGTCGTACGGGTTGTCGTACTGGATGAATTCCTTGCCGCGCAACGAATGTCCGACGGGAGCGCCGATGGTGTCGGCGAAGGCCACTACCTCGTCGTGAGCGCCCTTGACGCCGTAGCCCGCGAAGATGGCAACCTTCTCGGCACTGTTGATGGCGTCCGCCAATTTCTGGATGTCCGCCGCGGGCGGTGTGACGACCGGTACCGAGGGAATAGCGATCGGGTCCATCGATCCGGCGGCCGACAGCTCGGCGATGTCGCCGGGAATGGTCAGCACCGACACCCCGCCGCCGGTGACGGCGGCATTGATTGCCGCGCGGAACACCCGAGGTGCCTGCTCGGCGGTGGAGACGAACTCGTTGTAGAGCGAGCATTCGCCGAAGAGCCGATCGGGGTGCGTCTCCTGGAAGTAACCCGAGCCGATCTCACTGCTGGGAATGTGCGACGCGATCGCCAGAACCGGTGCGCCGGAACGGTGTGCGTCGTATAAGCCGTTGATCAGATGCAGATTTCCGGGTCCGCACGAACCCGCACATACGGCCAGCGTGCCGGTGGTCTGCGCGTCGGCCGATGCTGCGAACGCCGCGGCTTCCTCGTGCCGTACGTGAATCCAGTCGATACCGCCCTTGGCCGATCCGCCGGTGCGACGCACAGCGTCGACCACCGGATTGAGACTGTCGCCGACGATGCCGTAGATGCGCTGTACGCCGGCGTCGACGAGTCCTCGAACGAGCTGATCGGCCACGGTGGTGGACATGTGCAATTCTCCTCGGATGTAGTGGCGCGTTCGGATCGATGTGCCTCACGTGCGCCGGTTGGACGCCTTCCCTGTGCCGAGGGCGTATCAAACATAGAAGTGCAGCGCGATCCGTACCGCAAGGGGAAAGCCCAGGTAGAGGCCCGGCGCGATCTCCGTCACGTGGCGATATTCCTGCCAGCACCCATCGAAGACTGGGGCTGTCCCGATATGCGCTCCAGCGGAGAGGTCGGCAAATTGAACAGGCTCTGTACAGGTTCGGTTTCTGGATGTACGGTATCGACATGAACGAGCCCGCTATGACTCAGCGCACATCGGAGCGTGCTCGCCACAAGCGTCATCAGGTGCTCGCGTCGTTGAAGAGCACCATCGAGTCCGGTGACATCCCCTCCGGCTCGTTCTTGCCGGGCGAGAACGAACTCGCCCGCGAGTTCTCGGTCAGCCGCGGAACCATTCGTTCTGCGCTCAGCGAGCTGGAAGAGCAAAAACTGATCCAAAAGCGAAGCGGTATCGGATCGCTCGTCACCTTCGACGGCCACCAGATCGAGACCGCCGAAGGTTGGGCGCGGGCGCTGTCGTCTGCAGGTGTGGAGATGCACACCCGCACTCTGCGCATCGAGCGCATCGTGGATCCGGAACTCGCTGCCGAGGCTGGAACTCCGACCCTGAACTTCGTTGCCGTCGATCGAGTGCGACATGTGGTCGACGGTCGTCCGGTGTCGTTGGAGCGCAGCCGCATTCCGGCGTTCGGGCCGCTCGCAGAACTGCCCGAGACCGGATTGGTCCGGGAGTCGCTCACGGCAACTCTCGAATCGGCCGGGCTGACTGCTGCGTCCGGTGAGCAATGGGTGTCGGTGGTTCCGGTGGACTCGGCCGATGCGGCTGTCCTCGAAGTGCCGGTAGGCACCCCGTACCTGCACAGCATCCGGGTCAGTCGGGACGCATCGGGTCGATTCGTCGAGAAGGTTGTCAGCCTCCTTGCGCCCGAACGCTTTCGGCTCCATCTCACCTTCAATTCCTGATCTGTCTCACCGCTGCACCGGCAAGGATTGTGTATATGTTCACTTCACGTGATCGCGCCCTCGGGGCCTTCTACGGATTGGCGCTGGGTGATGCCTTGGGAATGCCGACGCAATCGATGCGCCGGGAGGACATCGTCGAGGACTACGGACAGTTGCGCGGCTTCGTCGCCGCCGGTCCCCGTCAGCTCATCGCGCACGGTATGTCGGCAGGCTCGATCACCGACGACACCGAGCAGGCGATCATGTTGGCCCAGTTGATCATCGACGGCGACGGCGTGGTCGATCCCTCCGCATTCGCCCGCGCCTTGATCGCGTGGGAGTCGGAGATGTCCGCGCGCGGATCGCTGGATCTGCTAGGACCGTCGACGAAGCGAGCTGTGGAACGGATACTCGACGGCTCGGACCCCAACGAGGCGGGCAAGTTCGGCAGCACCAACGGTGCGGCCATGCGCATCACACCTGCGGCAATCGCGGCATCGTTGGACGGCGGAATCGCGCCGTTCGTCGACGCCATCTACAGTTGCAGCTTCGTCACCCACAACACCTCTCTCGGAATCGCCTCCGCCGCAGCGGTTGCCGGAGCCATCAGCGCCGGGATCGCCGGTGCGGACTTGCACGAGGCGGTCGACATCGGTGTCGCCGCCGCCACCGAGGGGGCCACCCGTGGATATTGGGTCGCCGGCGGAAACATCGCAGCCCGTATTCGTTGGGCGGTCGACCTGGTCGGCACATCCGCCGACAGACAGATTACTGACACAGTGGCAGACGTCATCGGTACTTCCGTCGCGTCACAGGAATCAGTGGTAGCGGCCTTTGCTTTGGCCGTTGCGTACGACGACCCTTGGGACGTCGTACTGGCAGCCGCCACCATCGGCGGCGACACCGACACGATCGCAGCAATAGCCGGCGCAGTCCGAGGTGCCGTCGGCGGCCTGGCAGCGTGGCCCGGCGAAGCGATACGAATGGTCACCGACGTGAACAAACTCGATCTGGAGCCCCTCGTCGATCGACTTCTCGCTCTCCGTAATACGAACTGACACAGTTCGACTCACCTTTGGAGCACAACCATGACCTTTTCCGCTTCCACGTCTGCATCGGACACGGCAGTCGACGCACTGTCGCTGGAAACTCGGGGGATCGAACCCGTCCCGGACGACGAGCGCAACGGTAACCCGTTGCAGTTGTTCTGGGTGTGGTTCGCCGCGAACATCTCCATCCTCGGTCTACCGCTCGGGGCAACCTTGGTGGTCTTCACCGGTCTGAACATCTGGCAAGCGTTGATCGTTGCGTTGGTGGGCGCGGCGGGTTCGTTCGCCATCGTCGGAATCGTGTCGATTGCCGGTAAACGTGGCGGGGCCCCCAGTCTCACGTTGTCGCGGGCCACCTTCGGGGTTCGCGGAAACATCGGCCCCACGCTGGTCTCGCTGATGTCGCGGCTCGGCTGGGAAACTGTCAACACCACTACCGCGGCATTCGTGTTGCTGTCGATCTTCACACTGATCTTCGGTGGATCCGGCGTCGCGAAGGATCACGCCGTCGTCACGATCGTCTCCATCGTCGTCTTCATCGTGCTGACACTGGTGGTCAGCGGCCTGGGGCATGCGGCCATCCTCGTCATCCAACGCTGGTCGACGTGGATCTTCGGCGCGCTGAACATCTTTGTCGCGATCTTTCTGATCGCCACCGTCGACTGGACTGCAGTGACCAGTACCCCGGCCGGTTCCATCAGTGCGATGGTCATCGGTGTCGGAACCATCGCTGCAGGAACAGGTATCGGTTGGGCAAATGCCGGAGCCGACATGTCGCGATATCAGCGGAAGAGTGTGGGAGCCGGCTCGCTGGTGCTCTCCAGCGCTGCCGGCGCCGGAATCCCGCTCGTTCTGCTGATCGGGCTCGGCGCGCTGCTCTCGGCAGGTGACAACAGCCTCGCGTCCGCATCGGATCCGGTTGCGGCAATCCGAGAAATTCTTCCGGCCTGGATGGCTGTTCCTTACCTGATCACCGCATTCGGCGGATTGTTGCTGTCCAACCACCTTTCGGTCTATTCGGCCAGTCTCACCACGTTGACCCTCGGCTTCCGGATCAAGCGGGTCTATGCGGTCGGAGTCGACGTCTTCGTCACGTTCGTCGGTGCCATCTACTTCATGCTGATCTCCGACGGCTTCTATGGGCCGTTCATCACGTTCATCTCGGTTCTCGCGGTACCACTGACGGCGTGGCTCGGTGTGTTCATGTCCGACATGATCAAACGAAAGACGTACGATTCGGCCTCGATCATGAACGTGGGCAACAGCAGTCGCTACTGGTACACCGGCGGAGTCAATTGGTATGCCTTCGTGAGCTGGGCAGCGGGCATCGTCGTGGGGTTCCTGTTCACTGCCATCGCCGTGGATGGCGACGTCATCTACACCGGGCCGCTGTCGGGCAGCTGGATCGGTGACAACGGTCTCGGCTGGGTGGCGTCGTTCGTGGTTGCCGCAGGTCTGTATCTCGCCACCGGGGGAGCCCGCCGGACCGAGACCGCAGCGCGGTGAGTCCGCGACTGATCCACACCGGCCAGGTCATCGTCGACGTTGTGATGGCCGTTCCCGAGGTCCCGCAACCGGGTGGAGACGTCGTGGCAACGTCACTGAACGAGACCGCGGGCGGTGGACTCAATGTGATGGTCGCCGCGATTCGTGACGATCTTCCGGTGATCTTCGCCGGCAGACACGGCTCCGGCCACTACGGTTCGATCGTCCGCGAAGCTCTGTCTTCCAGCGGTGCGCTCATCGTCAATACCGCACCAGCGGAACGGGACTCGGGATTCTGCATCGCCCTCGTCGATGCGAACACCGAGCGTACGTTCGTCACCTACCCGGGGGCCGAGGCGGAACTGAGAATCGGGGACCTCGAGGCGGCAGGGGTGCGGAGTGCAGACTTGGTGTACGTCACCGGATACGGGTTGGCGCACGAGAGCAACGCTGCGGCGCTGACCACGTGGCTACCGACGCTGCCCTCGGATACCACGGTGTTGTTCGATCCGTCCCCTTTGATCGCCACGCTCGAACGCGACGTGGTGGACGTCGTTCTCGCCCGTGCCGACATCGTGAGCGTCAATCTGCGCGAGGGCATGCTCATGACGGGTGAGGTCGACATCGACTCCATCGCAGCCGAATTGGTGAGACGACTGCGGCCCGATGCCTCGGTGGTACTGCGTACCGGTCCGGACGGTTGTCGGATCGCGGGCGGTGAACGAACGCCGCAGTCGGTGCCCGGGTTCGAGGTGCACGCGGTGGACTCGAACGGTGCGGGCGATGCTCACGCCGGGGTGTTGTTGGCGGGACTCTCCCGTGGACTCGGTCTGTACGACGCGGCGCTGCGGGCCAATGCTGCTGCAGCACTTGCGGTGACCGAGCGGGGACCTGCGACGGCTCCGTCTCGGTCACGTACCGATGCGTTGATCCGTGGTCGTCCTCTCGATGGGTGAGGGGCGAGCGTGTGCGGTTCGCCCCGGAACCGTCGAGTCGCGTACGACGAGTGTCGGTGTCAATGCCATCGAGGATGCCGGAAGTCCGTGGGTGACGGCCAGCAGCATTTCTGCTGCACGGGTGCCGATTTCGCGGTGTGGGCTGTGGATCGTGGTCAGGGGAACGGTCAGCTCGCTGCAGATCGAGATGTCGTTGTAGCCGACGACGGCGACGTCGCGTCCTGGCTGCAGCCCCGATTCACGCAGCACGCCGAGTACTCCGATTGCGCTGAAGTCGTTGGTGGCGAAGATGGCCGTCGGGGGAGTCGGCAGTGCCAGCAGGGCGCTCGCCCCGCGCCTTCCGGCGTCGGGATCGAATCCCTCTTCTCGGACGTACTCGTCCGGAACGTCGATGCCTGCATCACGGAGGGCGGCTCGGCAGCCCTCCAATCGGTCGATTCCGGTACTGGCCCACGCCGGGCCGGACACGATCCCCACTCGGGTGTGGCCGAGTCCGGCCAAGTGCTCACCGGCGAGGTAGCCGCCCCGATGGTCGTCGCACGTCACCGAGGTCATCCCCGGGTACCGACGGCTGATGAGCACGAACTTGATGCCTCGGCGTTGGAGGTTGTCGAGGTTGTCGCTGTCGAGGCGAGCGTCCCCGAAGATGAGGCCATCGACGTTGCGGCCGAGCAGGAGGTCGATACGTCGACGCTGCTGAATCGGGTCGTCGTGGGTGTTGGCGACGAAGGTCTCGTAGCCTGCCCGGTTTGCTGTTTCCTCGATGGCGTCGTACATCGCCGAGAGCACCACATCGGTCAATCGCGGGACCAGTACTCCGAACGCGGTGGACTTCTTGGTGGTCAAGCTTGCCGCGTTGGGGTTGGGGACGTAGTCCATCTCGCGGGCCAGCTCGAACAATCGCAGATCTCCGTCGCTGGCGCCGGCCGGGTCGAGTGCAACGCGTCGAAGAGCTCGGGAGACGGTCGAGACATGCACTCCTGCAGCAGTTGCGACCGTTTTGAGCGTGACGCTTCCCGACGTAGTGCTGTCCACTGGCGGTTCCCCTCGATTCTCCGTCGGCGCTGCCCCGACCCCTGATGACCCCTAAGCTAGCACCGTGCGCAATCGTTTGCGCAACAAGTTGCCCTCGAGGAACGGACATTCGATGACAGGTTTGGGTGGTCTCAATCCGTCGCCGACGTCGCTCACGCTCGGCCTGGTTCAGCAGCAGGTTCCGCTGATCACGAGCATGGACGATGTGGACGCGACGACCGATCGCGTATGCAGACAGTTGCGCGAGGCGAAGGCCGGGTTCGGGGCGCTCGACCTCGTGGTGTTTCCGGAGTACTCGCTGCACGGTCTACGCAAGTCGTCGTGGGCGTCGGACGAGGTGATGTGCGACATCGACGGTCCGCAGGTGGAGCGATTGCGGGACGCGTGCCGTGAGTCGACGGTGTGGGGCTGCTTCAGCATCATGGAACGCAATCCCGGTGGAGCGCCGTTCAACTCCGGAATCATCGTCGACGACAAGGGCGACATAGTCCTGTATGTCCGCAAACTTCACCCCTGGACGCCCAAGGAGCCATGGGAACCGGGCGACATCGGTCTGCCGGTCTGCCCGGGGCCCAAGGGCTCGGTGCTGTCACTGTTGATCTGCCACGACGGAATGTTCCCCGAGATGGCGCGTGAGGCGAGCTACCGCGGTGCCAACGTATTGCTGCGGACGGCCGGGTACAAGTTTCCGCTGCAGCAGTCCTGGCGTATCACCAACGAAGCCAATGCCTTTCACAATCTGGCGTACACGGCGTCGGTGTGCCTGGCGGGGGAGGACGGCAACGGCATCCCGTCCATGGGTGAGGCGATGGTGTGCGACTACGAAGGAACGATCATCGAGCGCGGCGATTCCACACCCGATCGGGTGGTGACCGTGTCGATCGAGCCCGCGAGGGCCGATGCGGCACGTCGCGAGTGGGGAGTGGAGAACAACATCTATCAACTGGGTCACCGTGGGTACACCGCGCTCGACGGAGGGGCGCGCGATTGCCCGTACACCTACGTCCGTGATCTCGCCGACGGCACCTACCGGGTGCCGTGGGAGGACGAGGTTCGCATCGTCGACGGGACTTCGGAGGGGTACGGACCCCCGCGTCGGCCCGGCAGTGCCACCGATTCTGCGCGGGCCGGTCTGCGCGGCGAGTAAGGCGGAGGTTACGCGGCCGGTGCCCGTGTAACGGTGCCATTAATTGGTTCCGGATTTGTCGCCCAAAGCTCGACATCGTCCGAGAAACCCCTCTATCGTCAGAGCAACGCAATCGGTTGCACGACCGGTTGCACAGCAAGCGAAAGAAGGCTCGTTTCGATGACTTCCCAGGTAGGCGACTCTCTGGAGCTCACGGATCGCACCCGCCACGACATCGATTCGATGTCGCCGGGGGATGTGTACAAACTGCTGTCCTGCGCGGTGCAGCCTCGTCCGATCGCCTGGATCTCGACCGTCTCCGGCGACGGCGTCCGTAACCTGGCTCCGTTCAGCTTCTTCAATGTTGCGTCGCGGAACCCGGCGACGCTGATGATCTCCATCGGTGAACGCATCGGTTTCCCCGGAGAGTTCAAGGACACACTGGTCAACATCCGCAACACCGGCGAATTCGTCGTCAACATTCCGTCGGCGGACACCGTGGATGCAGTGACCGCGAGCTTCGCCACCGTCGACGCCGATGTCGACGAGTTCGAGCTCTCGCACATGACCGCAGTGCCGTCTGTGTCGGTCGCGGCCCCGTCGGTGCTCGAATCCCTGGTGTCTCTCGAATGCCGCACGATGCAGGAAATTGCACTCGGCACGGACACCCTGGTGTTGGGGACCGTGACGGCGGTGACCAGCAGGCCTGGCCTGCTCACCGCCGACCTGCACGTCGATACTCTCGAACACCGTTTCCTCGGCAGACTGGCGGGCCCGTTCTACACCACCGACATGAATCGGGTGGCGCAGTGACCGCCTCGGCCCGTCTGCGCGATGTCGACACCGAGTCGGTTGTCGATACCTTCGACATCGCTGTGGTGCAGACCGGTTCGCGGGTCGGAGCGTGGCAGCAGAACATCGACGCGGTGCGCTCGGAGGTGCAGGCTCTCGCCGCGGGCGGATCGAAGGTGATCGTTCTACCCGAATTGTTCGCCAGTGGTTACGATCTCGACAGTATCGAGACGATGGCCGAGTCGGTTCCCGGTCGAACGTCGACCGCGCTCGGAGCGCTCGCCGCCGAGACCGATACGGTTCTGGTGACGGCCATCGTGTTTCGTGATGCCGACGGAGTCATCTTCGACAGCTCGCTCGTGGTAGGGCCGGACGGTCTGATCGCGTTGGGCCACAAGCGGTTTCTGTGGGACCGAGAGAAATCGGTGTTCACTCCCGCAGCGGAGAGCGGTCTGCTGGTGAGCACACCGTTCGGAACCATCGGCGTCGTGATCTGCTACGAGGCAGGGTTCCCCGAGACGGTCCGCGATCTCGTCCAGCGAGGAGCCGATGTGATCGCCGTACCGTCGGCCTTCGGACACGTCCGTTTGCACGTGTGGAAGCTGCTCACCCGCTCCCGCGCACTCGAGAACGGCGTCGTCGTCGCGGCCGCCGGACTCACCGGACAGACCGGCGACGGCCCACGGTTCGCGGGCCACAGCGTCATCGTCGGACCGCAGGGGCGCACCATCGTCGAGATGGACGAGAGCGTCGGATCGGTATCGGCAACGGTGACTCGCCGCGAGTTGCTCGATGCACGTGACGAAGTGCCTTATCTGAAAGACCTTGCCCGCCTGGGCGGAATCACCGACAACGATTCAACCGAGAACCCTCACGAGAGGAACCGAGATGTTCGATCTGCGATCAGCTGATCTCCTGCGCGCGTTCACCCGTCAGCTCGAGCTGTGCAAAGTACAGCCAGGAGAGCAGGTGGTGATACTCGCGGAGCCGTCGAGCCGCGGGGATTACGTCTCGGCTGCGTTCGGGGCGGCTCAGAGTCTGGGCGCACAGGTACTCTCGGCCACCGTTCCCGGCGGCAGTCCGGCACCGATGCCGAGCACCCACACCGGTGCGGGGCCCGGTCTGGTGTCGGTCATGAACAGTTCGGTCGCTCAAGACCTGCTCAAGGGAGCCGATCTTGTGGTCGATCTGACCAGCGAGGGCTTCATCCACGCCCCCATCCAGCAGGAGATCCTGGCCGCCGGAACGCGCATCATCTTCGTGTGCGACGCCCCGGACGTGCTCATCAGGAACATGCCGCAGGACGGAGACAAGGAACGGGTCCAGGCAGGCGTCGATCTGATCCGCAACGGTTCGACCATGCGCATCACCAACGAGGCCGGCACCGATCTCACCGTGCAACTGAGCAATTCGCAGCCCGAGTTCCAGGTGGGCTTCGCCGACGACAAGGGACGCTGGGATCACTGGCCGTCCACCATGGTGCTGTGTTGGCCGGAGATCTCGAATGGCAAGATCGTGCTGTCCGAAGGCGATATCTTGTTGCCGTTCAAGGAATACGTCCGGGACGAAACCACGCTGACGGTTACCAACGGCCACATCGACGAGGTGACCGGCGGCGGTGAAGCAGCACTGCTCAACATGTTCTTCGCCGACTCCAACGACAAGTGGGCGCGCTACCTGTCCCACATGGGCTGGGGATTGATGAAGACCGGCGACTGGTTCGCGGCCGCGATGTACGGCAAGGACGACATCATGGGCATGGACGCCCGCGCGTTCGCCGGCAGCTTCCTGTGGTCCACCGGCCCGCACCCCGTCCTCGGCCGAGACTCCTACGCACACCTCGACATCGGAATGCGCGCCTGCACCGTATCCATCGACGGCATCGATGTCGTCACCGAAGGCCGATTGGTGGAGAACTGACATGGCACCGATCGAAGTAGTCATCGCGGGCGGCGGTCTGGGCGGGTTGACCGCGGCGCTCTCGTTGCGGCACAGAGGTATTCAGGTGACGGTGCTCGAAGCCGCAGCCGAACTGGGCGAGGTCGGTGCAGGAATTCAGACTGCTCCCAATGCAAGCCGGATCCTCATCGCCCTCGGGATGCGGGACACGCTCGAAGCGATCAAGACCGAGCCGATGGATCAGGTGCGCAGGCGGTGGGAGAACGGCAAGGTCATCGCGCTCACCGCCCTCGGCGAGTACTGCAAGAAGACGTTCAACGCGCCGTACTGGCACTACCACCGCGCGGATCTGCATTCGGCCATTCATGCGCAGTGCCTCGACCCCGATGGTCCGGGCCCGATGGTGGTGTTCGAGACCGACGCGAAGGTCGTCGAGGTCGACCGCACCGACCCGATGCGGCCTGTCGCGGTCACCGGAACCGGACAACGCTACGAGTCGGATCTGCTCATCGGAGCCGACGGTATTCGGTCGACTGTGCGCGATCTCATCGGCCTACCCGATACGCTGGTGTTCTCCGGTGAAATGGCCTACCGCGCTTTGATTCCGGGCGATCGCATCGTCAAGGACCCGGCTACCCGCTGGCTCGTCGACCGATACCAGAGCACCATCTGGTACGGACCCGACCGACACCTGGTGCATTACATGATCCGTAACGGTGAATACCTCAATGTCGTTGCGCTGGCACCGTGTACCGACGAGGTTCGCGACGGTGGACCACGGCTCGTCGGGCCCGAGGAACTGATGGCGACGTTCCCGGACTGGGACGACCGCGCCCACGCGATGCTGTCCAAGGCCGACGAGAACGTACTGTGCCAGGCGCTCTACTACCGCAGGCCCGACCCGCGGTGGACCGACGGCCGCGTTGCATTGCTGGGCGATGCCTGCCACGCCATGCTGCCGTACCAGGCGCAGGGCGCTTCGCAGGCCATGGAGGACGCAGCCGTGCTCGCGGAGGAACTCGCGAAGGTGACCGCGAGCGGAATCGACGACGCGTTGGCGCGCTACGTATTTCGTCGAGCCCGGCACGCACGGATGGTGCAGGACGCGAGCCTGCAGAACAAAACCTTCTACCACATACCCGATGGACCCGAGCAGCAGAAGCGGGACGCGACACTGGCGTCGTTCGATGGGGAGTCCGACATCTCGTACGACTGGCTGTGGAGCGGTACACCGCTCGACGACAGCGACGACGAGAAATTCCATTACTCGTTCGTCCGATGACGACCTCGGACCACAACACCGCGCCGGAGGCTGCGATGAAGACTGGTGATCAGGTAGTACAGGAACTCCCCTGGAAATGGGGTGTGCAGGGCAAGATCTTCATCATCGGCGGGCTGGGTTACATGTTCGATGCCTGGGACGTGGCGCTGAACGGCTTCTTGACGCCGCTGCTCGGAAGTTACTGGGATCTCTCCCAAGCCGAGCGCGGTCTCGTCGCCACCGGCAACCTGATCGGCATGGCCGTCGGAGCCGTCGTGTGGGGCACGATCGCCGACCGCGTCGGTCGAAAGCGCGCATTCTCGTTGACGCTGTTGATCTTTGCGCTGTTCTCGGTCCTCGGTGCTTTCGCGCCCAGCTTCGAGATCTTCATCGTGCTGCGGTTCCTCGCAGGGTTCGGCCTCGGCGGCTGCATCCCGGTGGACTACGCGTTGGTCAGCGAATTCTCGCCACGTCGCATTCGCGGCAAGATCTTGTCGGCGATGGACGTCTGGTGGCCGATCGGTGCCACCATCTGCGGTGTCGTCGCAACACTGCTCGTCCCGATCGATGGTGACGTTCGCTGGCGCTACATGCTGCTGTTCATGGTTCTGCCTGCGCTGCTGCTGTTCTGGGTCCGGCGCGGCATTCCGGAATCACCCATCTACCTCGCCAAGGTCGGTCGAGAAGACGAGGCCCGCGCCGTCATCGACGACATGGTGACCCGTACCGGATCCGACGCCGTCGACTACGTCATCGTCGCCGATACGGCCCCCAAGGGACCCGGCGGAATGAAAGCGGCTCTGACACAGCTGAAATCGGTGTGGCGCTACAGTCCACGCATCACCGCTGCAGCGTGGATGCTGTTCGTGTCCATCATGCTGCTGTACTACGCAGCACTGAGCTGGATGCCGTCCATCCTCCGCGCCGAGGGCTACGGAGAATTCGCAGCGTTCGCCGGTACGACGCTCATGACCGGCGTCGGTATCGTCGGAGTGCTCACCTCCGCGTTCATCGTCGAGATCTTCGGCCGCAAATGGGTAATCGGACTGTCCGGCCCGATCGCCGGCAGTGCCCTGGTCATGTTCGCCGTCATGCTCGACATCCAGTCTGCGGCGCTGATCTGGCTCGGCATCTTCGGGTTCGTCATCCAGCTGACCATCCCGGTGCTGTACTGCTACGTCTCCGAGCTGTATCCCACCAACATCCGGGCCTCGGGATTCGGCTACGCGTCCTCGGTCAGTCGGGTGGCTACGGGCTTTGCGCCACTGCTCTTCGGCTCCGTCATGTGGCCGATCCTGGGCCTGCCGTTGACCTTCGGCATCGTCACCGCGTTCGTGTTGTTCGCGGTGATCTGGATGGCCTACTTCGCACCCGAGACCAAGGGGCGCGAACTCGACACCCTGGTCGACGAACCCACCGAGGTAGTCGCAGGCGAGGCTCGGGTCTGATGAAGCCCGCACAGTTCGACTACCACCGGGCGCGCGATGTCTCGGGTGCAGTGCGTCTGCTGGCCGAGCTGGGCGAGGACGCGAAGATCATCGCCGGAGGCCAGTCACTGGTCGCCATGATGAACTTCCGTCTCGCTCGGCCCGGGCACCTGGTCGACGTGGGTGGGTTGAATGCTCTGAGCTACATTCGCCGAGAATCCGACGGCCTGCACATCGGAGCGCTCACCACCCACCACGACGTCGAATCCGGCGATGTGGGAACGGACTTCGCGGTTCTGCGTGATGCCATGCGGTGGGTGGGGCACTACCCGATCCGTACCCGCGGCACCGTCGGGGGCAGCATCGCCCACGCGGACGCCACCGCCGAATGGTGCTTGCTCGCCATCCTGCTGGACGCCCGTATCGTTGTCGAGAGCGTGCGGGGGCGGCGAACCGTCGACGCAGATTCGTTCTTCTTCGGGTACTACTCCACCGATCTCGCGTTCGACGAGATGATCGTGGAGATCGTGTTCCCGAACCCGGCCCCGCATGCCGCAGTCACCGAATATGCCGAGCGGCAGGGGGATTTCGCGATCGTGGGCGCAGCAGTGTCTCTCGATCTCGACGGCGTGGCCGTGGTCGGTGGACGCGTCGCCCTCGCCGGGGTCGGCGCGACCCCGATGCGATCGCCGGCAGCAGAGGCCGCGCTGGCCGGGGGTGGAACGTTCGCCGACTGCGCGGACGCCGCAACCGAAACACTGGAACTGGAGGACGAGGGCATGTTCACCGCCGAGTACCGCCGCACCCTGGTGCGCACGTTGGTCGCCGAAGCCTGCAGCGACGCACTGGTATCGCAGGGGGTGCCCACGTGAGCGTCGATCAGGTTCTCACGCCGAAATTCGTCGGCACCTCGGTCGCGCGCCGGGAAGATCCGCGGTTGCTCGCCGGCCGCGGCAGATTCGTCGACGACATCGCGATGCCGGGAATGTTGCACGCTCAGTTCGTCCGCAGCACCGTCGCGGCCGGAGCGATCACCGCACTCGACGTCGGTGGTGTCGCCGCAGTCGAGGGAGTGCGCAGTGTCTTCACCGCGGGGGACCTGAGCCTGCGGCCGATCCGCGCCGAATTGTCCCGTCCGCTGAGCGAATTCGTGCCCACCGACATGCCGGTGCTGGCGCACGACGTCGTGCGCTACGTCGGTGAGCCGCTGGCCATCGTCGTCGCCGCCGATGCCTACAGCGTCGAGGACGGGCTCGAAGCGGCACGAGTGTCGTACCGGACCGTCACGGCCGTCACTTCCGCAGATCAGGCAATGTGCGAAGGCGTTCCTCTGGTTCACGATTCGGTTCCGAACAACACCGTCGTCGACGTGCAGATGTTTGCGACAGACGGCATCGACGAGATATTCGACGACGCGCACACCGTGGTGTCCGTGCAGTCCAGAACCGGACGTCAGAACGCACTGCCCCTCGAGACCCGCGGATGCATCGCGTACTGGGACGACCGCGACGAGCAGTTGATCATCCACATCTGCACGCAGGTCCCGCACCAGGTGCGTACCGTCACCGCGCAGTGCCTCGGTCTGGACGAACGTCAGGTACGAGTCGTCGTGCCTGATATGGGCGGCGGGTTCGGGCAGAAGTGCGTCGTTGGCCGCGAGGAGATCGCGGTTGCTGCGGCTGCCCTGAAACTCGGCCGTCCGGTCAAGTGGATCGAGGACCGCAAGGACGCGCTGACGGCCTCGTTCCTGGCGCGCGAGCAGCAGTACGACGTGCGGGCCGCCTTCGACTCCGAGGGACACATACTGGGCCTCGACGCGGATGTCGTGTGCGACATGGGCGCATACTCCTGCTACCCGTTCACCGCGGGTATAGAGCCCCTGATGGCATCGGCGGAAATGCCGGGGGTGTACCAGGTTCCGGCGTACCGGGTACGTGGACGATCGGTGTTCAGCAATAAGGCTCCGACCGCGCCGTACCGAGGGGTGTCACGCCCGCAGTACGTCATGGTGATGGAAAGATTGTTCGAGCGCGCAGCCCGCGAACTGGCCCTCGATGCAGTGGAGATCCGGCGCCGCAACGTCATCACTGCCTTCCCGTACACCGGCGTCAACAACATCACCTACGACCCCGGCTCGTACCTCGAGGCTCTGAACCTGTGCGAGCAGACGCTGCGGGACGGCGGTTGGTACGACCTTCAGGATCGGGCTACTGCCTCCGGCCGACACATCGGCATCGGGTATTCGTGCTTCAGCGAGCGGACGGGCTACGGCAGCAGCGCCTTTGCGGCCCGCAAGATGAACGTGGTCCCGGGATTCGACATCTCGGAGGTCAGGATGGACACCTCCGGAACCGTCGTCGTGACCACCGGAACGATGAGCCACGGGCAGAGTCACGAGACCACCATGGCGCAGATCGTCGCAGATCGACTCGGCATCGGCGTCGAACAGGTGAAGATCGTGCAGGGCGACACCGACCGGATCACGTACGGATTCGGATCGTTTGCGTCTCGCTCCATCACCATCGGCGGCAGCGCGGTGGCGTTGGCGTCGAACAAGCTGGGAGACAAACTGTGTGAAGTCGCAGCGCACTTGATGGAGACCCGCGACGACAACGTCGAGCTGGCCTCGGGTCGCGTTCGCCAGCGCGACGACCACTCGAAGTACGTCACCTACCGGGACATCGCCGACGTCGCGTATCTGAAGGCACAGTTGCTGCCCAAGGGGGTCGAGCCGGGATTGTCCGCGACGGCGAGTTTCGACGTGTTCAACGACGGCACCTTCTCCAACGCCACCCACGGCGTCGTCGTCGAATTGCACGAGGGCACCGGGCAAGTGGAGATCCTGAAGTACGTGTGTGTCGAGGATTGCGGGGTCGCGATCAATCCGAAGATTGTCGAGGGCCAGTGCCGCGGCGGGATCGCCCAGGGGATCGCGGGCGCGTTGTTCGAGGAGGTGTCGTACGACGACCACGGAAACCCGTTGTGTGCCAGCTTCATCGACTACAAGGTACCCACCGCGTGCGAGATCCCCGATATCGAGATCCATCACCTCGAGACTCCCTGCCTGTTCACCGAATCCGGTGCCAAAGGGGCCGGTGAGGGTGGAACCATCGGTGCACCGGCCGCGGTGCTCAATGCAGTCAACGACGGATTGCGTTCCACCGGAGTGGAACTGAACGACACGCCCATCACTCCCGTCGCAGTACAAGCGGCACTGGCGAAGGGAAAGCCATGAGCAACAAGCAACTGATCGAACTGACCGTCAACGGTACCGAGCACGAAGTGATCAGCGAACCACGCCGCACCCTGGTCGACGTATTACGCCACGACCTGCAATTGACCGGAACCCATGTGGGTTGCGAGCACGGCGTGTGCGGGGCCTGCACTGTCCTGATCGACGGTAAGCCGGCGCGTGCCTGCTTGACGTTTGCCGCGCAGGTGGAGAACTCGGAGATTCGGACCGTCGAATCACTCGGCACCGACGGCGAATTGAACGATCTGCAACGGGCGTTCGCAGACCACCACGGACTGCAGTGCGGATTCTGCACGCCAGGGTTTCTGATGCTGGCCGAGGGATACCTCGCCGACAATCCCGATGCCACCAAGGAGCAGATCCGCGAAGTGGTGGCCTCGAACTATTGCCGCTGCACCGGATACCAGACCATCGTCGAGGCCATCGACTCGTGCGCCGAACAGCGTCGCTGCGTCGGCTGCGCGAAAGGAGTTTCCCAGTGATACTGACCAATACCCTCGACATCGACGCGTCCGCGGACGACGTCTTCAGGCTGATCAACGACGTCGAGAAAGTGGCGACCTGTGTACCCGGGGCCGCTATCACCGGCAAGGACGGTGAGACGTTCCTCGGTGGAGTCAAGGTCAAGGTCGGGCCGATCAGCGCGGCTTACGCCGGCACGATTCGGTTCCTCGAGGTCGACGCCGAGACCCGCACGCTCACCCTCGAAGCCAAGGGCGCGGACTCGCACGGTAACGGCGATGCCGAGGCCCAGGTCGATCTTGCGGTCGAGGCGATAGGCGACCGTTCGCGGTTGACCTTGAACACGGACCTGGTGATCAGCGGCAAGATTGTCTCGTTCGGCAAGGGCGCGATCGTCGCGGTCTCGAACAAGGTGCTGCAGCAGTTCGCTGTCAATCTCGGTGCGCTGCTGAGCGGTTCGACCACGGCCGATCCCACCGCGCCGGCAGCTGCGAGAACAGCTGTTGCGAGCCCGATGGGCGGCGAACTGAACGCGATGTCTCTGCTTCCGGACCCGATGCGCAAGTATGCGCCGGTCGCGGGGATCTTTCTCGCTGGAATGGTCGAGGGCTGGCTGGTGTCCAGAGCCTTCGGGCGTCGGTAGGTCCACGATGCTCGACTTTGCTGCCACACTGCACGATTGGTTCATCGACGGACGACCGTTCGGTGTGGCCACTGTGGTGGCCACCTCTGGCAGCGCGGTCCGCGACGTCGGTGCCGTCATGGCCGTCGACGCCGGTGGTACCGCTCTCGGCGGCGTATCCGGCGGATGCGTCGAAGGTGCAGTGTTCGACGCTGCAATGGCGGCGGCGGAGGGTGGACTCGTCGACCGCCTGAGGTTCGGCGTTGCGGCCGACGACCCGTTCGTCATCGGTCTCACGTGCGGCGGGACGGTCGACGTTGTGGTCGACCGAGTCGATCGGGACACCCGCCCGCACTATGAAAAGCTCTTGGCCCGAATCACATCGCGATCGCCGGTTGCCGAGGTGACCGTCGCCTCCGGTGCCGCGGCTGGGCACCTCGTGGTGAGTGCCGACGACTCGTCCGGCTCCATCGGCAACCCGACGCTCGATGCCGGAGCTGCAGGTGTCGCTCGGGTCATGTTGGCGCACGGCGCAAGTGGACTGCGGGAAATCGAAGTAGACGACGGTGTCATCGAGGTCTTCGTACGATCGTTTCCGGCCCCGCCGCTGCTGATCGTCTTCGGCGCACTGGACTTGGCCGACGCCGTAGCTCACGCAGCAACCATCGTGGGGTACCGCACCGTGGTGTGTGATGCTCGGCCGATATTCGCCACGGCGGAGCGCTTTCCACACGCCGACGAGGTGGTGGTTGCCTGGCCGCACGAGTACCTGACGTCCCAGTGGGACAGGGGTCTGATCGACAGCACCACCGCCCTGTGCGTGCTCACGCACGATGCGAAGTTCGATGTCCCGTTGCTCGACGTCGCAGTGCGCACCCCCGCCGGCTACATCGGCGTGCTGGGCAGCCGTCGAACGCACGAGGACCGACGTGAACGTCTTGTGGACAGAGGGGTCGGAGAGGACTCGCTCGCGCGGTTGTCGTCGCCTGTCGGTCTCGACATCGGCGGACACACCCCCGGGGAGACTGCACTGTCGATCGTCGCCGAAATGGTTGCGGTGTCCAATGGACGATCCGGCGGGCGTTTGCGTGACGGCACCGGTCCGTTGCACGGCAGAACGGACCGCGGCAGCGGGGCTCAGAGTGGCGAGGTCAACTGCGATACGCGCACTGCGCCCGCAGTTCCGAGTATCAGCACGCCGGTCGCGATTGCGAAGGCGATCGAGTAGGAGTCGCCGATCGCGGATGCCACAATCAGTGGACCCACCACCTGTCCGACGCCGTAGACCGCAGTCAACGTCGCCGCGGTACGGCCGACGGGAAGAGTCTGCGCGGTGGTCATCGTCAGCATCGTGATGCCCATGAACGTTCCGCCGAACAGCAGTGCCGAAAATACCGCCGCGATGGTGTTGTCGGTCAGGGCCGGCAGCACTGCGGCGACGGACTGTAAGGCGAACGCGGCCACCAGAGCGCTGCGCAGGCTGGTTCTGCGGGCCACGCCCTGCCACAGCACAGTGGCCGGTACCGCGGCGAATCCGACGACGATCCACACCACCGGACCCACCGACGTGCTGCCGTGGCCACCGACCGCCGCGACGAGAAACGTGCCGACGATGATGTAGCCGAGGCCCTCGAGGAAGTACGCGACGAGCAATGTCTGCCACACTGCCCGGGTCCGGACGTTCACCTCGCCTGCCTCGGACCGCCCTGCAGGTTCGGGGTGCACCCGAAGCGTCCACGCCGGGGCGACGAGCACCGCAGTCAGTATCGCCGAGCACAGCCACAGTGCCTGCCACGACAGATGCGGCCCGACGAGCAACGTGAGTATGCCCGACGCTGCGATACCTGCACCGACGCCGCCGAACGCGATGCCGGGTGACGCACCGTCGACCCTGTGCTCGGTCACGGTGCTCGCGCAGGCGATGAACACCGCGGCACTGGCCAGGCCGGCCAGGAACCTCAGTGCCGAGAATGCTGCGGTGGAATGTACTGCTGCCATGGCCAATTCGCTGGCGATGAGCACGAGCGTCCACAGCCTGAACGACGCCGTCGTGTTGATCGACGGGCGCACCGACAACACGATCGCGCCGACGAGGTAGCCGGCGTAGTTCGCGGTTGCGATGACGGCACCGCTGCTCGGGGTCACCTCCGCGGCATCGACCATGATCGGTAGCAGCGGCGTGAACACGAATCGCCCGACGCCCATCGCGGCCGCGAGTCCGGCCGCGGCAGCGAACGATAGTCGACGGCCGTTCATTGCGGTTACCCTCCTAAGTCATTAGCCGCGCCAACGGTACTCGTCGCATTCGCGTCGCCGGAATCGGACCGGAGGGAACCGATCGCACCACCGGTGCGTCCAACACCTGATACCGACTGTGGGGGGGACGCATGAGTGAGACGAAGTACACCGACGCAGAACGACCTATCTGGGCGCCGTACTGGCCGAACACGTTAAGCCGACTGTGGCAGGCCGTCATCGCGATTGTCGCGGTGGTAGCCATTGCGATCTATCGCGGACGGCTCGAGGTGCACGGAAGCGACAATGGGTACACGATCGGATCGATCGCTCTACTTGCCTTCATGGCCTTTGTCTGGATCGGCATCAACGACAACGTGATTCGATGGGGAATCCCCGTCCGATTCGTTCGGCGCGTCGAGGACCACGTGCTCGGTGGCGGCGTCTCCATTCCGCCCCGGACCGCCAAGCTCTGGTTGATCACGGTCGCGTCCATCTTGGTGTCAGGAATGGGGGTCGCCCTGTCGAAGAGTGACGTGTTCGGCGCGGCCGGTATACCGATTGCTGGAATTGCCATCGTTGTACTGGTGGCGACGCTCGGCTTCCGCAGCAGCGTCGAACTGCGTTTGTTCGCGGATGGATTTGTCAGACGCAGACGGTCGTGCATGTTCTTCTTTCCGCGCACTCACGACATCCTCGTGCGCTGGGACGATGTGGAGCAGTACGAGGCCTCGACGTACCGAACGTCAGAGAAGCGGGGGAGTGGATTCACCGAGCCCGTTCTGTACATCCGGGCCGCTGGGCTCGGCATCGAACGTCCTCGCGACCGGCTCGATCAACCGGACCGGATGGCGATTCGCATCCATTTGCTCGCCGCCGAGCCGAATGCCGTTCTGGCATTGATGAAGTGGTGCACGGACGGCCCGGTCAATCGGATTCGCATGACCGGCTACGACTCACCAGACCTGCTGGTGCCACCACCGCTTCGGGAGCGACTGGAACTGTCGCGGTCCTAGCTTCGGCACGGAACCGATCACGGGCTCGCTGCGTCAAACCCGATGACGTCGATCGACCGGGCGTCGATTCGGTACGACTCGGGGGAGCGTCATGACAGTGAATGTGGATCCAGTGATCCTGCGGCAGTTCTCGACTGTGCTGAGGGGAACGGGGGAGGCTATTGCCGAGTTGGATGCCCTCGACCCGTTCCGCAAATCCGAGAATGCGCTGCAGGGCACAGACTTCGGCGCAGCATGTGCGGCAGCCGCCGCTGCGGCGGCGGGAGCTGTTGCAGCACTGGCCGGCCGGGCCGAATGCGTCGCGGACATCGCTCGTGGTGTCGCACAGAACTACGAGATCGCCGACGACGAACTCGCCCGCCGCCTCGCTGCGATGGACCAGCCGAAGTGACCCCGACCGTGCCGCACGTCGCGGGCTGGGAGCCGGAGTCGATGCGCAAGACGATGATCGAACTGGCCGAGATCGTCGAGCGTGTCAACGGCCAGCGCACCGGAGTGCTGGAGGAGCAGGACGTGCTGGCCGAGACGTGGACCGGCGACGCAGCAGTCGCAGCGGCCGAACGCGTGGTGACCGAATGCTCCCGGATGAGCTCGGTGTGCGGTGAGATCGATTCGCTCGGTGCGGCATTCGAGACCGCAGCAGGAATGGTCGACGCCGCGAAGGCGCATCTGCAGGCGCAGGTGTCGGCAGCGACGGTCAGTGGGTTTGCCGTCGCAAGTGACGGTGTGGTCAACCCCGACGGGATGATTGCGCTGATACCGGACAGCCTGGGCGAGGAAAAGGTGCGACAGGCCGACGAACTACGCTCTGCTGCAGCGCAGTTGACCCGGGACATTCAGGGTGCTCTGAAACAGGCCGAGGAGGCTGCGCTCGACGCTGCCGAGCAGTTGGCCGGACCCACGAAGCTGTTGACCGAGCTGGCGCTCACCAGTCCGACCGGGAAATTCGTCGAGAACCCCGACGGATCGTTCTCATGGATGCCCGACTGGCCGACGACCATAGCGTCGACAGTGATCGGAGGCATGGCCGACGTGACGAGTCGAGCACTCGAGTTGCCGGGTGTCGATTCTGTGGACGACGTTGCCAGGAACATCGGTCGGGGATTGGGAGCGTTCGGTGCCGTGGCCGGAGCGATCCCCGGAATCGCCGGCAATATCGATGACGGGATGGACCCGGCCAAGGCCGTCATCGTCGAGGCAGCACCCATCGCTGCGGGGGCCGCCACGACATGGGTGTTCGGTGCCATCGGCAGCGTGGCGGGTTCGATCGTTCCGGGACCCGGCACGGTGGCCGGCGCGGCGATCGGTATTGCTCTCGGAGGTGCCGTCAATTACGGCGTGTCCAAGCTGTTCGAGGCGAAGTGGAAATGAGCCGAGACGAAGACAACCGCGCCATCTCGAAGCAAGCCGTCTGTTCGCTGCGTAAAAGCACTGCAGGGCAGCAGAAACCATTGTGGGTGCGAACCTGTCGCAGTGTGCATGTTGGGTGGCTCACAGCGTTCGTCGGTCTCGCTGGGGCATCCGTAGCGATTCTTGTGACCCTCGTCCTTCTGTTCGAGCCCCTTACCCCGGATGTGCTCATGGGCGTGTTGTGGCTCGCGTTTCTGGTGATCGTGGCACTCGGACAGTCTGTGGTGATGTCCGGCGTAGGGTCTGCGCGGCTGTCGCGTTTCGTGCGACCGATCGAGGTGGCTGCGGCGGGACGTGGTTTGTCCGTGCCCGGGCGCGGAGACTTCCTGATCCGGAGCTTCATCTTCGCCTTCGCGGTTCTGCTCGGCTTTTCATACTTCTATTGGAGGGACGACGAACCTGGACGTCGTCAGTTCAGGGCGGAGATCTCGACGCTCGTCGGAGCCCCGGTGGGCCTTCTGTGGTTCATTCTGGGATTCGTCATCGTCAACCGGACGAGAATTTCACTGCATCCCGACGGCATAGTGCAGGAGATCTATCGACGTCGGGTATGGAAGGTGACGAGCGATGTCACAGTTGTTCCGTGGGACGGGATTGTCGGCCTGCAGCCGCA
Organism: Rhodococcus sp. Leaf278; assembly: GCF_001426085.1. Classification (GTDB taxonomy): domain Bacteria; phylum Actinomycetota; class Actinomycetes; order Mycobacteriales; family Mycobacteriaceae; genus Rhodococcoides. Next base: position 206,328 of record NZ_LMRR01000003.1, on the reverse strand, counting down.
GACACATCCGAATCCGGCGGTGCCCCATCCGCATCAGTACCCCACTGTCCGCGTTGTGTATCGCGAAGTCGACAGTGAATTGGATCAGGAACTGACGCTGATGGTGTGCGAGAAGAAGGTCGAGCCCAACGCGTTGCTTGCTCTGTTGCAATGGTGTCGCGACAATCCATGGGCGCGCGAACAGCTCGCTCACGACGACGCACGGGAATTGCTTCGCCCGCCCCGGTTCCTCGATCGCATCGAAGCAGACCGAGCGGCGTCGATGTCGGGTCGACGGGACGTCCAGTGACTACTCGGGAACGGTCGATGCAGAGCTTCTTGCAGCAGCAGGGTGTCGAGCTCGTGGCCGTACACCGCAGTGAATGCAACAGGTTCGGTCTCGAGCTACCCGCGCTGCCGGGGTGGGACGTGGTTCCCGAGCACCTGTTCCCGCATGCCACCGCGGTGCTGTGTTCACCGGTGAACGCCGTCGATGGGTTCGTGCCGAACGCCGTGACGCTGGTAGGAAAGCTATCGCGATCGGTGGATCCGATGGTGTTGCTGGAGTCCGGGTTCGGAGACTCACGGGCGTTGCCGGGCTGGGTCGAGGTCAGCCACGACCGAGACCCGCTGCGCGGACTACCGTCGGTCTCGATCGCCGGTCGGTACGAGTGGGATGGGCATCTGCTCTTCGCCAGGACCCGTTACGTGGTCGTCCACCACATCGTCGATCAGTACCTCGTGCAGCTGACGGTCACCGTGCCTGACGCGAGTAGGGCTCGATCGGGTTGGGTAGCAGACGAATTCGTGGACGAGGTGCGGATCGGGTACGAGTGACTCACGCCGGAATCTGCTGCACTACGGCGGCGACGGCCTCGACCTGGTCTGCGATGCGGGGTCCCCATCGACTCGACAGGTCCTCGTCCATCGGGAAGATTCGGCCGTCTCGCACCGCGGTCATCGAACTCCAACCTGGTCTGGCTGCAACGGATTGGGCTGTCACGCCGCAGCATTGGGCGTCGGCGAGAAACACCACGTCCGGGTCCGTGGTGATCACCGTCTCGGCGGACAGCTGCGGGTAGTCGCCGGCATCGGAGCCGTCGGCGATGCTCTGCAGACCGAACAGGCCGTAGATCTGGCCGACGAAGCTCTGGCTGGACACGGTGTACAGCGTGTCGTCGAGTTCGTGGAAGTACGTCAGCGGCTCTGCGCGCGTCGGCACGCTCGCGACGGCGGCGTCGATCCGGTCCCGCATCTGCGCGACCACCGCGTCGCCTTCGGCGTCGTGACCGGTCGCGTCGGCCACTTGTTCGATCTGCGAATACGCGTCGTCGAGGCTCGTCGCGGCCGGCAGCAACAGCGTCGGGACCCCCGCCTCGGCCAGGGTGGAGGTCACGATGCCGAGGTCGGTGGAGGTGATCACCAGATCGGGGTCGTAGGCGACGATCGCTTCGAGGCTCGGCGTGAATGCCGACAGGCCGGTCTTGGGTGCATCGGCCGGATAGTCCGACTGATCATCGACGGCCGCAACCTGATCACCCGCGCCGACGGCGAACAGGGTCTCCGTCGCCGTCGGGCTGAGCGAGACGATCGTGCGGGGCATCGCGTCGAGGGTGATGGTCCCGCCGTCCGAGCCCGACGCGATCGACTTGGGAAACTCCCCGTTCGACGCCGCGGACGGGGTGGCGGGCGGTGCGTCGGTCGTCGCGCTGCCGCACCCGGCTGCAACGAGCGCGACGACCGCGAACCCTGTTGAGATCATTCGTGCCGATCGACGCTGCACTGCCACTCCTGTGTCCGATGTCCCTGGAGCGCCAACACTATCGGGTCTCAGGTCACCGTCTCAGGCTGCGTGCCAGGTAACGCCCGGTGTGGGTGTCCGAGGTGAGCAGTCCGTTTACTGTTCCGGTGAACGTGATGAGGCCGCCGTTGTGTCCGCCGTCGGGGCCGAGGTCGATGACCCAATCGGCCGCGGCGACGACATCCAGGTTGTGTTCTATGACGATCACCGATCTGCCCTCGTCGACCATCCCGGACAACAACGCGATCAGATTCGACACGTCCGACGGATGCAGGCCGGTCGTCGGCTCGTCGAGTACCAACACCGGTGATGATCCGACCAGCTCGGTGGCGAGCTTGAGGCGTTGGCGCTCGCCACCGGACAACGACGAGAGGTTCTGGCCCAGTGAGAGGTAGCCGAGTCCGACGTCCCGGCAGCGCCGCAGAATGTCGCGGATCTTCTTGACGTCGAAGAAGTCCTGAGCGTCCTCGACGGACATCTCGAAGATGTCGGCGATGCTGATGCCGTCGACGGTGTGCCGGATCGCGCCCGACCGGAATCTCCTGCCCTGGCACGTCTCGCACGTGCTGGTCACGGGGTCGGTGAAACCGAGGTCGGTGAAGATGACCCCACTGCCCTGGCAGTCGGGGCATGCGCCGTCGGAGTTGGGTGAGAACAGCGACGGCGGCTGCCCGGTCTTCTTGGCGAAGTACGCGCGGATCGGGTCGAGTAGTCCGGTGTACGTCGCGGGGGACGAGCGGCGCGAGCCACGGATGGGGGCCTGGTCGATGATGACGGCGTCCGGAGCGGCCTCGCGGAGGTGTCCGTGGATGAGCGAGGACTTGCCGGAACCGGCGACCCCGGTGACGGCCGTCAGCACTCCCAGCGGAACGTCGACGCTGACGTCGCGCAGATTGTGGGTGCGCGCTCCGGTGATGCTGAGCCAACCGGAAGGGTTACGGGGAGTCCGCAATTCGATGTTCTCGCGCCGCAGTGCGGCACCGGTCCGGGTGTCGGCGTTGCGCAGCTCGTCGTAGGTTCCCTCGAACACGACTGTGCCGCCCGACTTTCCGGCACCGGGCCCGATCTCGACGATGCGGTCGGCGATGGCCATGACCTCGGGGTCGTGCTCGACGACGAGGACGGTGTTGCCCTTGTCGCGCAGGGCGAGCAGCATGTCGTCGAGGCGGTGCACATCGCGGGGGTGCAACCCGGTGGTCGGCTCGTCGAAGACGTAGAGCATGTCGTTGAGTGTGGCTCCCAGGTGCCGGACCATCTTGATGCGCTGCGATTCACCGCCGGAGAGCGACGACGTAGCGCGGTTCAAGCTGAGGTATCCCAGCCCGAGATCGACGAGTCTGCGCAGCTGCGTGACGATTTCGTTCGTGAAGGTGCCCAGGCCCGTGATCTGCCAGCCGTCGATGCGATCGGCGAGTTCGGATACCTGCATGGCGAACGCGTCGGGCAGGGAGAGTCCTTCGAGGGTGGCGCCTCTGACGGTCTCGTTGTAGCGGGAGCCGCCGCAGGCCTCGCATGTTCCTCGGGTGACGATGCGCTCGAATGCGATTTTCGCTTTGCCCTTGAGCGCATCGGCGTCCTTCGCCAGGTAGCTGCGTCGGAAACGAGAGACGATGCCCTCGTAGCTCTTCATCACGGCATCGGGGTTCATCACCTCGACCTCGCCGGGCTTGGCGTCGAAGAAGACGTGGCGCTCGCGGGCCGAGTACTGCTCGATCGGTACGTCCAGGTCGAACAGACCCGAGTCTGCGAACACTCGGTACGGCCATTTGCCGACCTCGAAGTCCGGGTGCTTGAACGGCCCCTCTCGCAACGACTTCGACTCGTCCACTAGTTCACCCAGGTCGACGATCTTTGCTTCGCCGAGCCCCTCGCATTCGGGGCACATGCCGACGGGGTCGTTGAACGAGAATGCGTTGGCGTACCCGATCGATGGCGTGACGGCCCGTGACCAGAGCATGCGGAGCCAGTCACCGATGTCGGTGATCGTGCCGACCGTCGAACGCGGGCCGCCGAAGAGTCGCTTCTGATCGACGATGACGACGGCCGACAGGTTGGCGATCAGATCCGCGTCGGGGCGACCGTAGGACGGAAGTAACGTCTGCGCGAAGGCAGTGAACGTGGAATTGATCTGCCGCTGAGCTTCGGCGGCGATGGTGTCGAACACCAGGGAAGACTTACCGGACCCGGAGACGCCCGCGAACACGACGAGCGAACGTTTGGGCAGGTCGAGGCTGACATTACGGAGATTGTTCTCGCGAGCGCCGCGAACGATGATGGTGGACAGATCGTGGGCAGGTGTCGCTGGAGGGGTGGACATCATCGGCTGGGCTGGAGTCATTGCGCGGAGTCGCCTTTCGCCGCCCCCGACGCTGGTTCGTCCGGGGCCGCTGCAGTCTACCGTACGGTGTACGGAAATGCTCGAAGAGCGATCGTCGTAACAGACTTACCGGTCTGACGATCTCACGGGGGTGCCGGTTGCATCAGGCTGTCGGTCGTCCTCGAGAGGTATTCATGACGCGTAGTAGTCGTGTCCGTGTGCGATCGGTCATCGCGCTCGCTCTGCCCGTCATCGTCCTCGCGGGCTGCGGATCGACGGACTCCGCCGAACCCGAAGTTGGAACCGAAGTGCGGACAGTGACCGTGGAGGCGACCACGACCACGACCCCGATCGCGCCGACATCGGTCCCACGGATTGTCCTACCGGACAGCGCCGTCTCCGAGACTCCCGCACCGGAGCCCGTCCTCGTCTCGATGCCTGCGGTCGTGTGTATGAATTTGCAGTCCGCGCAGAACGCGATCCAGGCAGCCGGCGTCTTCTACTCCAGGAGCGCCGATGCGTCGGGCGAGGGTCGGATGCAGGTCAACGACTCGAACTGGATTGTCGTAGCACAGGATCCACCCGCTGGGACGCTCATCGGTGAGGGGGATGCACTGCTGTCCGCGGTGAAGATCGGGGAGCCGAGCAACTGTTGAGGGTGCTCAGGTCGGTAGTCGGTGCCGATCTTTCTACTCCGCGTCGCTGCCGGTCGAGCTGTAGGCGAGGTGACCGCCGATGAGTCCACCCACGCTGGCGGAAGCGAGACCGGCCGCGGCGAGGGCCTTGGCGACACCGTCGGTGTGCTTGCGGCGTCGTAGGTAGGAGCCCAGGAACAGGAAGACGCCGGTCGCGTTCGAGGCCGCGTGGATCATCCCGACACGCCGCTGGCGAGTATTCATCGTCGACCAGTCGGCCCAACCGGTGGCGATAGCTGCGGGTGCGGACGCCAGCCCGACGGAGATGACCAGCTTGCTCGCCCGGGACTGGTGATTCAGCAGGTCCAGAACCACTGCGCTCGTCCAACTGCCGATCGTCACATTGACCAGCGCTGGGTGAATGGGGTGTCCGATCCACCGTCCGCGGAGCGCGGAACCGACGGCGCTGTCATCGAGCGCGGGCTCGAGGACGCCATTGATGGCATTGCTGGGTCCGTCCAGGAACGAGGCCGATTCGAGGTTGTCGAGTGCTTGTTTCCGTGTCATACGTCACCGGATGCCCCGTCTGCGTTCGACGAACCCTCGTTGCGTCAGAACCCGCGACGGAACGCTTGGACGTCCTATAACGTCGGGTGATGAGCAGCGGAACACGAGTGAACACCGTCGACGGCGTCCTGCGACGGTCGGCAGCAAAATTCCCCAACCGTCTCGCCGTGACTTTCGAGGGACGTAGTCACAGCTACAGGGAACTCGATACCGCTGTCACCCGAGCCGCCCGACGACTGATCGCGTTGGGATTGAACAAGGGTGACCGTGTCGCGGCGTACGGCGTGAACTCGGACGCGTACGTCGTTGCGTTCCTTGCCTGTGCGCGAGCCGGATTGGTGCACGTTCCGATCAACTACGCGCTCGTGGGCGAGGAACTGCAGTACCTGCTGGAACAGTCGGGCTCACGCGCGGTGCTGGTCGACCCGGCTTTGGTGGACACCCTCGACTCGGTTCGCGGAAAGCTGACAATCGAGCACGTGCTCGCCCTTCCCGACGTACTGAGCACGGACGGAGACGGATCCGAACTCGAGCCTGCCGCCGATTCGAGCGACCTCGCTCAGTTGCTCTACACCTCGGGAACGACGTCGAAACCCAAGGGCGCGATGATGTCTCACGGCGCGCTGGTTGCCGAGTACGTGTCGTGTGTCATTGCCCTCGGGTTCACTCAGGACGACGATCCGCTGCTCGTGATGCCGATGTACCACTCGGCGGGGATGCACGTGTTCATGCTGCCGTACCTGTCGGTGGGTGCCACTGTGCGACTGATGCGGAGGCCCGACGTCCCGGAAATACTGCGCCGCATCGAAGAAGAGAAGATCAAGTCGTTGTTCCTGGCCCCGACTGTGTGGGTTCCATTGGCCAATCACCCCGACCTCGAGACGCGCGATCTCTCGTCGTTGAAGAAGGCGCAGTACGGGTCGTCGATCATGCCGGTCACCGTGCTCACTCGGCTGCGTGAGCGGTATCCGGACATCGAGTTCTACAACTGTTTCGGGCAGTCCGAAATAGGTCCGCTGGCAACGGTATTGCAGCCCGCCGAGCACGAAGCGAGGCCGGCGTCGTGCGGCCGCGCGGTGTTCTTCGTCGAGACCCGCGTCGTCGACGCCGACGGCAACGATGTGCCGGACGGCGAGCCCGGTGAAATCCTCTACCGTTCCCCTCAGTTGTGCGACGGCTACTGGGACAAGCCGGAGGCGACGGCAGATGCGTTCTTGGACGGGTGGTTTCACTCCGGCGATCTGGTGACCCGCGATGCCGAAGGGTTCATCACCGTGGTCGACCGGATCAAGGACGTGATCAACACCGGCGGCATTCTTGTCGCGTCACGCGAAGTGGAGGATGCGATCTACACGCATTCGTCGGTTGCCGAGGTCGCGGTGATCGGGACCCCGGACGACCGGTGGATCGAGGCGGTGACGGCTGTCGTCGTGCTGAAGGACGGGCAGCGCTTGTCGGCAGAGGAGTTGATCGACCACGTCAAGGGGCGCATCGCGCCGTTCAAGGTGCCCAAGACCGTCACGTTCGTCGACGAGTTGCCGCGCAACCAGAGCGGAAAGCTGCTCAAGCGAGAGTTGCGCGGTTGACCTGTGCTCAGGCTGCGCGCCGTTTTCGTCGGTGGTAGCTGGGGATGGGTTGCCTCGAGGGATCAATGGATTCGGGCGGGATGACGTAGGGGTGTCCGTCGTCGCCCATGATCATCTGCCAGTCGCCGTGGTGGACGAGGCGGTGGCATTCCCCGCAGACCAGCGCGAGGTTGTTCAGATCGGTGTGGCCGCCGTCTTCCCAGAATTTCACGTNGCCCGTCGAGGGGAGACCACCTGCCAGTCGCCGTGGTGGACGAGGCGGTGGCATTCCCCGCAGACCAGCGCGAGGTTGTTCAGATCGGTGTGGCCGCCGTCTTCCCAGAATTTCACGTGGTGGGCTTGGCACCACTGTGCGGGTCGGCCGCACATCACGCAGCAGGTATCGCGGATGGTCAGCGCGATGCGTTGGTCGTCGCTGGCGAGTCTGGTGGTCCGTCCGAGCGCGAGCGGGACACCGTTGTCGTCGACGATGACGGGTGTCAGGTCTGCGTCGCAGGTGAGAAGTTCGGCAAGTGAGCGACTGATCGGGCCGGTCCAGTCGAGGTGGAACGGCCAGTCGACGTCGCCCGGCTCGGGCGCACACTTCGGCCCAGCAACATGATCATTGGCACCATCACCGCCCGCAGCTTTTTCGCCGCGAGCATCTGCGTCGCCCGGCACTGGCACAGTCTTCTGCCCGGCACCATAACCACCACCACCCGGCTCGGGCACAGACTTCGGCCCGACACCACCACCAGCATCTACTGTGCCGCGAGCGTCACTATCGCCTGGGGCAGCGCCAACAGGACGCGCGCCAGTGCCACCGCTGGTGTCGTTGTTTTCGTGACGCTCAGCGTCGCCGCCAGAACCGGCACCGTGACGATCGGTGCCGCGACTCGAAGTACTGTCGGCAGCCGCATCGGTTCCACCCGACGTCTTTGTTGCGCTTGGTTTTTGGCTCCTTCCACCGTTGGCGAGCAAGTCTCGCAGTGGAACGATCAGGTGCACCGATGCGCGAGACCCGCCCGCCGACCCGCGGCTACCCCCTCGCAGGTGTCGGTCGAGAATGTGATCGAGTGCATCGGCGCGGCGCTTCGACGGGCTACGCGGATCGCGCTCACCACCGGGACCGGGCCGAGGCGCCGTCAACGCCGACAAGGCGGTCAGCAGCTTCTCGGCCAGCAACCGGTCGGCGTTGCCACCGAACTGATAACGACCATTGGCCAGAGGATGAAGATCGAACCGGTTCAAGTCCGGGTTCTCCGACACCGGTGGCGGTGGAACAGGCTCGGGCTGAGGAGGTTCCGGTCCGGGGTTACCGCCGGCAGCACCCGACTCTGCACCTTCGCCCTCCGGATCGTCGTCCGAATCCGCACGGTCATTCGTATCGGCACCCGAGGCCTCGGCATCGGCTCGGCTCGCCTGTTCCTGCTCGCGGTGTTCCTGCTCTGCCCTCTCGTGTCGGGCGCGGGCGTCCTCGGCCGCGGAGTACGCCAGTGCCTGTGCGCGTGAGGTGACCTGACCGGCGGTGCGCTGCAGAGCCGTGTCGAGTAGCTCGGCGACCACAGCGTCGCGATGGTTCTCGTCCAAGGTCGGATCGGCCACCATCACGGTGGCGTAGCCGTCGGCGATCGCCGAAGCGTGCGCGGCATGGATGTCACCACCGGCGAGGGCGTCGAGCACGCTCGGCCACTGAGTGAGCCACTGCCCGACTTCCATCTGGTGGCCGGCGGATCCGTCGGTGATCCGGACCGATCTCGCGTACCAGCGGGTGACGGACGAGTGCCCGAGTTTCATCGCCAAGCCGCGTCGGTCGATCTCGGCGAGCAGTGTCAATCTGGTTGCCGCGAGAGCATTTTCGAGGGAGGTCACGTCGGCGAGCTCGGAGACCAATTCCTGGTCGCCGAGCCCGAACACATCCCCCCATGTCTTCACACCACGAAAGCTATACCCACCCACCGACAGGTTTTAGTCAGCGCTTCCAGCGAATGCGGATCGGGCCCTTCGCGGTCGAAGGATCGACGGCCGAACCCTTCTGCGTGATCTCGACTTCTCCCGCGTCGACCATGCGGCGAGCAGCGCGGCGGACCGGCTCCATCAAGTCGCGCCATCCGTCGTCGGACAGTGCTCGTGCGACGTCGGAGGGGCAGATCGTGGCGTCGCGGGATCGGGCGTCGAGCAGGTCGCGGATTTTGTCTTCGAGTTCCTTGTCGGTGGTGCTCACCTTGTGTCTCCGGCATGCGTCGCTGCAGTACTTGATGTCATCCCAGTTCTTCTCCCACTTCTTGCGCCATTCGATTCGCCGCCCGCACGATGCACAGACCTTGTCCGCGGGGTGCGAAGTGAGGGAGCGACGGGAGTGAGCCATGCCTCGACAGTAACCTCGCCGCAAGTAACCTCGCCGCATGGCGATTCGATCCATCCTCATTGCCGGCGACCCGCGTCTGACGACCCGAGCCACTCCCGTCACCGAGTTCGATTCGGAACTGGCTGCGTTCGTGGACGACCTGTTCGAGACGAACACCGCGGCACACGGGGCCGGCCTCGCCGCCAATCAAGTCGGTGATCCACGTTCGGTTTTCGTCTACGACTTACGAGACGGCGGAGTTCGGCACCGCGGCCACTGGTGAACCCCATGCTCGAGACGTCGCCGATCCCCGAGACGATGCCCGGCCCGGAGGACACCGAAGGATGCCTGTCGGTTCCGGGGGAGCGGTATCCCACGGGGCGCGCCGAGTGGGCCCGCGTCACCGGTGTCGATGTTCGGGGCGATCCGGTGGCGGTCGAGGGCGAGGGCTACATGGCTCGGTGTCTGCAGCACGAGTGTGACCATGTGGCCGGTCATCTGTATCTCGACCGTCTGATCGGCCGCAATCAGCGGGCAGCGAAGAAGATGATCAAAGCCCATGGGTGGTTGGTCCAAGGCAACAGCTGGCTGCCCGGGGCGGACTCGAATCCGTTCGGTCGGTGATCGGCAGGCCTCGACTGTGGGGGTGATGCGAGGTTCGGGTTGTGTTGCAGAGCAACCGGTCAGCGCAAGCAGCGTCAGTCCGCAGATTACTCGACCGACGACCATCAGAAGGGGTTGTAGATGTACAGCATGCGGTAGTCCCATTCCGAAGACCCTGCTGGGATTCGTACCTGGGTCAGTACCCGGCCGTTTTGCGTGCACCAGCTCTGGCCATGGAACGACGAGCAGTCGATCTGCTGACCGGTGCCGAACGGGCTGACGATCAACGACTTGTCGCTTCCATACGCCGCAGGATCGAATGCGCTGACGAAGGACGCCGTCGAATCCTTGGGGCCGAACGGGTTGTCGTCCGGGGCGGCCGATGCAGTCGGCGCGAGGAGCAGTGCGCCGCCCATCGTCAGCGCAAGTCCGGTGAGAATTTTCTTCAGCATGGTGGCTCCGTCGGTTTCGAGCACGAAAACTCGGTCTCCACTGGATCGACCGCAACCGACCCGTCGTTACGAAACTGCGCTGCCGTCGAACACGGCACACTGGAAACCATGACCCGAATCGAAGCTCCCATCGTTGCCGAGCGACTCGGCCGTCGCCTGACGTTCTGGGGCGGTGGAAGTGTGCTCGCCGGAACGGTGTTGGCGCTGCGTGGCTCGTCGCCCGCCTGGCGGGCGTTCGGTCAGCAGACGGCCGGGTGGGGCGCGATCGATGTGGCGATCGCCGGGGCTGGGGCGCTGAACTCCTCGGTCCCGACGTCCAAGAGTTTGAGCAAGCTGCTGTGGATCAATGCCGGTCTCGACGTCCTCTACGTCGCGGCCGGTGCACACATCGCTGTCAGGAGGCCTCGATTCGGCCGCCGGATCACCGCCGACCAGGCGTTGGGTCACGGAACGGCAGTGGTAATCCAAGGCGCGGCGTTGCTGGTTCTGGACACGACGCACGCCCGCATGATCGCCGACTAATCACACGAGTGTCATTCCCGCAGTAGGCGGTTTGTCAAGCACCGACACGCCCCATTTGTTGCGCGATCAGTAGATTTGCGTAACACTCGTCCCATCAGTCACATCAGTATCGTGGGTCACACGGGAAACGGTGGGTTCGTCCATGCGTGTACGTAGTCGGCAGATCGCTGTCGGGGCTGTCCTGGCACTGGCAGTGAGCGGGCTCAGCGCTCTGACCGCGCCTACCGTCTCGGCCGAGCCGTGTGGCGGGCTGGGCGGGCCGGGCTCGTCGCCGCTGTTCGGGTCCTCGGGAAGCGCAGGGATGTCGGGGAAGAACCCCCAGGGACCGCAGGGGCCGCTGCCCCGGATCACCGGCAACACCCAGAGCATCGCCTGGGTCACCGGCCCGCAGAGCGCGAACGACACCTACAACGATCTGGCGATGTCGGGAACCGACCTGGGCATCAGTTGGGACAATGGCTCCGGCCAGATTCTGATGGCGTTCGGCGATACGTTCGGTGATTGCTCCTCCGGAAATGCGCAGTGGCGCAGCAACGCGCTGTTCCGTTCGGACAAAGCGTCGACCGACCTCTCCCAAGGCGTCAAGATCGGCCCCGCCGACCCCGCGAACACCACCTCGGGCGCGGTTGTCAGAGCGAACAATCCGCGCTACGCCGCCGAGATCATCTCGAGTGCGAAGCTGCCGAGCATCGAGGACACGACAATCCCCACTGCGGCTATTGCAATCGGCGGCACGCAGTACATCAACTTCATGTCGGTGCAGAGCTGGGGCGCACCCGGTCGCTGGATCACGAACTACTCCGCGACGGCCAAATCGACCGACAACGGCCAGAATTGGACGACGGATCCCAAGACGATCCGGGTCAACAAGGGCGTCACGATCCCGGGCTTCAGCAACGTCCACGAGAGCCAGGGCAAATTCCAGCAGAGCGCCTATACGTTGGGTCGAGACGGTAAGTACCTGTACCAGTTCGGCACTCCCAACGGACGATTCGGCGACGCGTTCGTATCTCGGGTCGCACCCGATCAGATCGAGAATCTCGACGCGTACGAGTACTCGACGCAGGATCCTGATCCGGCCAAGCAGTGGTCCAAGAACATCGGCGATACCGTTGCCATCGTCAAGGGCCCGGTCAGCGAAATGTCGGTGGCGTGGAACGACTACCTCGGCCGCTACGTGATGATGTACGGGGACGAGAACTCACGCACGCTGGTTGCGCGAACCGCGGAGAATCCCGAGGGGCCGTGGAGTGCGCCGAAGACCATCCTCGACGCCAACCAGACGGCCGGCGGCATCTACGCACCGTTCATTCATCCGATGTCCAGCGGAAAAGACATGTACTTCACCGCATCTCGGTGGTCGGACTACAACGTTCTGCTGCTGAAGACGAATCTCGATGCGCTGAAGTGATCTCCACCGATCGTTCGACGGCCGCGTCGAGGTAGGCGTCGACGTCCAGATCGAGGTCGGCGGAGAGCAGCCCGCGGCGAATCGTCGAAAGATACCTGCTCGACGGTTCGCCGAGCTCTCGTACGACCGAACTGGTCAGGGTGAAGGCCGGCCTTCCGTCGATGTCCGGAAGCCTCAGCAGTGCATCGTATTTTCCGCGGAAGCTCTCGCCTTCGCGATCCACTGCCAACCGGGTCCACTGTCCGATGCCGAGCGTCTCCGTCGCTCCGACGTCGATGGCTGCGACGACGTTCTCGACCGCGGCCAGATGAGCGAACTGAACTCGATCGATCAGGTAGCCATGCCCTACAGAACGATTGGCGGAATCGACCGTCGTCGACACGAAGGCGGCTGCTCCCGTCCAGCGCTGGGACACTCCCGCGAAATACAGCGCATGATCGATCCACAGCCAGCGTTGTTCTGCAGGAGAAGCCGTCGAGGGTGCCGGCGGATGCGCGCCGAATTCCGAGTGCTCGTCGGATCCGGTCACGTAGGTAAGGAACCTCTCGCGCAGCAGGTTGGACCCGTACGAGACGTACCACAGCCGATCGCTCATTCGGCCTCGAACAGCTGCCGGTACGCCTCGGCGAGTAGGTCGGCCGCGAGATCGTGGTTGTGTGCCGTTGCGCCCGTTGAGTTTCCGGACCGCATCAGTCGCGCGTTGAGGCCGTAGGCGAGGTCGTCGAACGTGTCGTCGTCGATACCCAGGTCGACGTCCACGTCCTCTTCCAGCAGTGCGCCGAGGTCGATCGACCACGACCACACGCGCTCGTCCCGGTACGGTCCGCGTCCAGCGCTGACGGTCTCGTTTGAGATCTCGAGCTGCTCGTCGGTTCGGTCGCGCGGAACGTTGGTGTTGATGCGCAGGTCCAGTTCGATCGCATCGTCGTCGTGCATGATTTCGTCGACGCGCAGGGTTTCGAAGCCGCCGCACGTCAGCGTCAGCAAACGTCGCGGTCCGGCGTCGTCCTGTGCGTCGGCCAGAGCGCTGATCTGCCACAGATACTTCTCGGTGTTCGCCGGGTCCGGTATCGAGGAGTTGATGTAGTCGGCCACGATGCTGCGGATGGCGGGGTAGGCAATATGGTCGGACAGTTCCCAGAACTGTCGGCGAGGCTGACCGACGGCAGCGTCCAGCAGCGTTGCCCGCTTGGCGCGTTCCTTCGGCAGCGCGGTCTTGGCGCTCGGGGCATCGCCGATCGCGATCGGCTCGGCCGGACGCTCACGCAGGTTTTTCAGTTGCGAGACCGACGCTGCCAACTGCTCGAGCTTGTCCTCGGTCCCGGGGCTGAAGTCGAGCGTCTCGATGTCGGCCCAGATGTGCCGGTCGGCAGCGAATTGGGCTGCCACGGAGTCGGAGTATCCGACGATCGCCTCGTCGTTCGTGAAGTGCAGGATGTACAGCCCGGATCGGTGATCCTTGGCCGCGAATATGGTGGCGATGGATCCGGCGTCGGTGACGTCGAATCGCTCGAAGGCGAACCCGTCGGGTGTGGAGGCTGTCGGCATGATCGTGAATCTACCGAGGTGAGCTGTAAGCACCTATTTTCGGGCTTGTCCGCAATGTCGGGAATTCATTCCACAAACAAACGATTTAGGTGAACCTTCGTAAACGCGACGTTCAGACTTGTTCTGGCACCGACTGTTCCGCATTGTCCGATGTACCGGAAGTGCTTCCGCTACCGTGAACGAAAAGCGAATTCGTGGTGCTATCTTGTGGAATGTCTGTTTCCACCGCTAACGAAACAAGCAGGTAACACGCGGTGTGAACAATGCCGAGAGCAGTGCCATCGGGCACGGCCGTGGTGCTCGATGGAAGGTGGTTGCGCGTGGGCGGTTATCTTGCGCGGAGGTTGCTGAACTACGTCGTCCTACTGCTCATCGCGACGTTTCTGACCTACCTTCTGGCCTCGCTCACGTTCGATCCGCTGTCCAATCTGCTCAGTCGCAATCCGCCGCCGTCGAGCGCGGTTCTCGACGCCAAGCGCGCAGCACTGCATCTCGACGACAACCCCGTGCTGCGCTATCTGAAGTGGCTGTGGGCAGTGCTTCATGGTGACTTCGGTCAGACCATCGCGGCCGGCTCCGTCAACGACGAACTGTGGCGACGCATCCTCGTCTCGCTCCGGTTGGTAGTACTCGGCACAGTCCTCGGCGCGGTACTGGGAACACTCGTCGGTGCCTACGGTGCCGTCCGGCAGTACAAGATCTTCGATCACGTCGCAACGGTCGTGACGTTCATCCTCATCAGCACCCCGATCCTGGTTCTGGCCCCGGTGCTCAAATACCTTGCTGTGCAGGTCAATCAGAGCACCGGCAGTCAGTTCTTCCAGTACACCGGCGAAACGTCGACCACGCTCGCCCCCGGTCTGATGAACGAAATTGTCGACCGCGCACAGCATTTGCTGTTGCCGACCGTCGTCCTGATGTTGTTCACCATCGGTGGCTACAGCCGCTACATGCGCAGTTCCATGCTCGACGAGCTCAACATGGACTACATCCGCACAGCCCGCGGCAAAGGGCTCACTCGTGGGCGCGCGATCTTCAAGCACGGTTTCCGTACTGCTCTGATCCCGATGGCGACGCTGTTCGCGTTCGGGATGGGCGCGGTGATCACCGGCGCGACGTTCACCGAGCGTGTCTTCGGTTGGTACGGCATGGGGGATTGGCTGATCTACGGCATCACCAGTCAGGACATCAATATCACGCTTGCGGTGTCACTGTTCACGGCACTGTCGGTGCTGGTCTCCGGCATGTTGACCGACATCTTCACTGCCGCTCTCGACCCGCGCGTTCGCTACGCGGACTGACCCACCACCTCGGACGAAAGAAAGGACTGGCGATGGCGACACCCGTGGTTCCCGAGATCGCTGCGGTGGACGGCCCGAGCGACTCGACGGCTCCGATCACCCGCAGGCGCTTGGTGCTGCGCCGGTTCCTGCGCAACCGGCCGGCGTTGGTGGGCATCGTGGTACTCGTCGCGATGTTCGTCGGCGCATTCGTGCTCCCGCATTTCATCCCGTTCACGTACGAGGAGCTCGACGCGTACGCGCTCAATTCGCCGCCCACCACGCGGCATTGGTTCGGTACCAACCAGATCGGGCAGGATGTCCTGGCTCAGACGTTGCGCGGTCTGCAGAAGTCGCTGATCATCGGCATGCTCGTCGCGCTGATCTCCACGGTGCTCGCCGGCGTCGTCGGTGCCGTCGCGGGGTATTTCGGTGGCTGGACCGATCGCGCGCTGATGTGGGTCGCCGATGTGCTGCTCGTCGTCCCCAGTTTCCTGGTCATCGCGATCTGCTCTCCGCTGTTTCGCGACAAGAGTTTCTTCATTCTGGTGCTGTTGCTCGCGGCGTTCGCGTGGATGATCACCTCACGCATCATCCGGGCGCTGACCCGATCGCTGCGAGAGCGCGAATTCATCCGCGCCGCAAAGTACATGGGCGCAACACCGGGCAGTGTGATCGGCAAGCACGTGCTGCCGTCGATGGCCTCGATTCTCATCGTCGACGTCACGCTCAACGTGGGTATCGCCATCATCGGTGAGGCGTCGCTGAGCTACTTCGGCTTCGGTGTCCAGCGGCCCGACGTCTCTCTCGGCACTCTGATCGCGGACGGTACGTCGTCCGCGTTGACCTATCCGTGGCTGTTCGCGTTCTGCTGTGGCGCACTGGTATTGATCGTGCTGGCGACGAACTTCGTCGGCGACGGCCTGCGCGATGCATTCGATCCGAACTCGACGAGGGGACAGGCACGTGGCTGAGACTGTGCCGGTGTTGAAGGTCAGCGGACTCGAGGTCAGCTTCCCGAGTGAGGAGGGCCGCGTCACCGCGGTCCGCGGCTTGGACTATCAGGTCGACAAGGGCGAGGTCATGGCCATCGTCGGCGAATCCGGCTCGGGCAAGTCGGTGTCGTCGCTGGCCGTCATGGGATTGCTTCCGCAGACCGCCCGAGTAACCGGGTCCATCGAGCTGAACGGCCGTCAACTACTCGGACTGTCCGACCGCGAAATGTCCCGTGAGCGAGGGCGTTCGGTTGCGATGATTTCGCAGGACCCGCTGACGGCGCTGACTCCTATCTACCGCATCGGGGATCAGATCGCCGAGGCGATCTCGGTGCACAATCCGTCGCTGACCAAGGCGAAGGTCCAGGAACGAACCCTGGAGTTGCTCGATCTGGTCGGCATCGTCGATCCGAAAACACGGGCGAAGTCCTACCCGCACGAGTTCTCCGGCGGAATGCGCCAACGCGTCGTCATCGCGATGGCCATTGCCAACGATCCCGATCTCATCATCGCCGACGAGCCCACGACCGCTCTCGACGTGACGATTCAGGCGCAGATCCTCGATCTCCTGCGTACTGCGCGCGACGTGACCGGCGCAGGCGTCGTGTTCATCACGCACGACCTGGGAGTCGTTGCCGGCGTGGCCGATCGGGCCATGGTCATGTACGCGGGCTGCGCGGTCGAGACAGCTCCGGTCGACGAGCTGTATGCGCACCCGTCGATGCCCTACACCGTCGGCTTGC
The DNA here is from genome assembly GCF_001426085.1 of Rhodococcus sp. Leaf278. Taxonomy (GTDB): domain Bacteria; phylum Actinomycetota; class Actinomycetes; order Mycobacteriales; family Mycobacteriaceae; genus Rhodococcoides. Next base: position 189,563 of record NZ_LMRR01000003.1, on the reverse strand, counting down.
TCGGATCCGTTCCTCGTCCGGATCGTCCCGCGCAGGAGCGGTTGGTGCCCATCGAGGGCACGCCGCCCGCTCTGGTGAATCTCCCGACGGGTTGTCCGTTCGGACCCCGGTGTCCGTTGCACACGGATGCCTGCGACAAGGGCGAACCGCCGTTGATTCAGGTGGCACCGAATCACAGTGCGGCCTGCATCCGCATCGACGCGGCGACAGCCGAATCGGTGGAAGCGGAGTTCGAGGGTGCACCGCGATCGGAGGCCCCGGCGGAGCTGGCGGTGACGATATCGAAGGATGCTCCCGTGCTGTCGGTGACCGATCTGCACAAGAGCTACCCGGTCTTCAAGGGCTCTGTGCTTCGTCGTCGGGCCGGGGAAGTACCTGCGGTGCAGGGCATCAGCTTCGACGTGCACGCCGGATCCACCCTGGCCATCGTCGGCGAGTCGGGTTGTGGCAAGTCGACGACCCTGCTCGAGATCATGGAATTCGTGAAGCCGCAGCAAGGCTCGATCCAGATCAACGGCGTCGAGCCATACAGTCTGAGTAGGGCAGAGCAACGAAAGCTGCGCGCGCACATCCAGATCGTGTTCCAGGACCCGATGGGCTCCCTCGACCCGCGTATGCCGGTGGGGGAGATCATCGCCGAGCCGTTGAAGATCAACGGAGTCCCGGTCGACGAGCGCACCCGCCGGGTTCGGGAACTGATGGACACCGTCGGAATGCGTCCCGAGCTCGCGGATCGGTATCCCACCCAGTTCTCCGGCGGGCAGCGTCAACGTGTCGGCATTGCACGGGCTTTGGCGCTGAAGCCCTCGATTCTGGTGCTCGACGAGCCGGTGTCCGCACTCGACGTGTCGATCCAAGCGGGCGTGCTGAACCTGCTGCAGGATCTGCAGGAGGAGCTCGGTCTGGCGTACCTGTTCGTCTCCCACGACTTGTCAGTGGTGCGTCACCTCGCCGACGAAGTAGCGGTGATGCGCAATGGAGTGTTCGTGGAGAAGGGCCCGACGGCGCAGATCTTCGACGCACCCCAGGACCCGTACACACGGGCACTTCTGAAAGCCATTCCCATCCCCGATCCCGTGCTCCAACGAGCCCGAATCGCCGAGGCCGCAAAACTGGCCGACGCCATATGACCCGCAAGATACGGCACACTGAGAAAGGTGAACTGATGAGAGCCAAGCTATTTCGGGCACTGGTCCCGATCGCGGTGGCCGTGACCACTGTGGGACTGGTGGCGGGGTGCAGCTCCGGTGATACCGGGCCGAACGCCGATGCGCCCGCGTCCTTCGATAGCGGAGCGCAGATCAATCCGCATCCAATCAGCGATCTGCAGCAGGGCGGGAACATGAACTTCCCGCTGTCGCAGGTGCCGACCAACTACAACTACTACCAAATCGACGGCACCACAGTCGATGCCGCTCGGTACTACCTCGCCTTGATGCCGAGAGCATTCACCGCGGCGGCCGATGCGAGCCTGACCACTGCGTCGGACTACTTCACCGACATCACCGAATCGGAGGTCGACGGTAAACAGGTCATCACCTACAACATCAACCCGAAAGCCAAGTGGAGCACCGGTCGGTCGCTGGATTACACCGACCTCGTCGCGACGTGGACCGCGAACAGCGGCAAGGACCCGGCCTACGAGGCGTCGTCCACCGCAGGTTACGACAAGGTCGAATCGGTGGTTCGGGGTGAGAACGACCAGCAGGTGATCTTGACCTTCAGCGAGAAGTTCGGTGACTGGCGTTCGCTGTTCGTGCCCTTGATGCCTGCAGAGTCGGTGAACACCGTCGAGGCGTTCAACACCGGTTCGGTGAGCACGATGCCCGCTACCGCAGGCCCGTTCCGTGTTCGCAACATCGAGCCCGGCGGAAAGCGCATCGTCGTCGAGAGGAACCCGGATTGGTGGGGTGAGAACCCAGCGGTTCTCGACACCATCACCTACCTGCCGCTCGATTCGACGGCCTCTGTCGGAGCATTGCAGAGCGGCGAGCTCGATTACTACGAATTGGGTAGCAGTGCTGATGCATTCAAGGTGGCGCGGGGTATCCCGAATGTCGACCTTCGGCAGAGCCTGGGTCCGCAATACCGCCACTTCGATTTCAACGGTGCGTCGGGTCGCATCACGTCGGACAAGGCCGTCCGGCTGGCTCTGATGAAAGCGATAGACCGCGACTACCTGGCCACGTCCCAGCTCGGCCAGATCACGTCGAGCCCGACGGTGCTGAACAGCCATATCTACGTCGACGGTCAGAAGGGCTACCAGGCCAACAACGGTGATATCACCTTCGATCCCGAGAAGGCGAAGTCCGAGCTCGACGCGGCCGGTTGGACTATGAACGGTGAGTTCCGCTCGAAGGACGGCCAGCAACTCGATCTGCACGACATCATTCCGGCCGACACTCCGAATGCGACGCAGGAAGCGCAGATCATTCAGCAGAACCTCAAGGCCGTCGGTGCCAACCTCATCATCGATGCGGTGCCGTCGGACGACTTCTTCGAGAAGTACATCTTGGTGGGTGCCTTCGATGTCACCCACTTCACCTGGGAGGGAACGCCGTACACGTCCAGTAGTGACGGCATCTTCCGCCTGACGCCCGGCAGCACGTTGCAGAACTACGGCCAGGTCGGTTCCGAGGAGATCAACGGTCTGCTCGACAAGGCGGCCGGTGAGCTCGACGACGATGCGCGTATCGCCGACTACAACGAGGCGGACAAGGCGATCTGGGCGGAGGGCCACAGCCTCACGATGTTCCAGCGCCCGTCGACGTATGCGACGAAGTCGAATCTCGCGAACTTCGGAGCTCCGGGATTCGGCGACATCGACATGTCGAAGGTCGGGTTCCTGAAATAAAGAACGGGCTCGGATATCCGGTCGGTGTCGCGGCAGTCACTTTGATTGTCGCGGCATCGACCGCTTTCGTCACTCCACTCGGCCTGTTGGTTGTGCTCGTCGTGCTCATCTGGACGGGTTGGTCCGCCGGGTGTGCTCTGCTCGCCGCTCGATTCGCGATGCGCTCCTCTGGTCGAACCACTGTGCGGCGCGTGCGGTTTCAACACCGGATGCGCTCGCGTGGATACCTGGAGGTTCACGAGAACGGAAGGCGGGCCTGGTACCCCGTCTACTTCCACACCGGGCTGCTGGCAATCGTTCCCGACGCCGATGCCCGCATCAGTAGGTCGATTCTCGGACGTCGCGCCTTCGTCGTCGAACCGGGGATCGTTGCCGTGCCGTCGGGGCGGCGTCGCACGTCCTTACCGCCGGGCATCCCGCTCGACGCACCTCGCCTCAACGAATCCGATCTACGCACGCGCAGTGACAGATTCGGCTCGCTACGTCGCCGGATCATGCTCGACGCCCCCGCCGCGGTGGCCGGCCCGTTCATCGGCCTGCTGTGGCTGATCGTCGACGGTGGCGGGTTCGCTCAGTTCGTTGCAGTGAGTCTGCTGGCCGCTGTCACCGCGATCTGGTGGTCGGCGATCGCCGGGAGCGATCCCAGCTGAGCAATTGGGGCGACGCGCGATCGTAACTGCTGAGAAACACCCCTGATCTACGTTCGAGATTCGGACAATTCAGGAGGCATCATGGCGCGGTCGATGGCGGAGCAGGCAGCAGAGACGATCAGCAAGGGGATCGGTCGTCGCGGATTCATCCAGGCAGTGGCCGCTCTGGGAGCGGGCGTCGGAATTGCCGGAACGGCAGCGTGTTCGACGTCTTCCTCGAACACCGCCGCTGCGAGTTCTTCCGCACCGGCACCTACGGCTGGTCAGATCCTGCAGCCCGGAACCGGCGACATCTCCGGCGATCACTACCTGAGCTCAGAGGTCGACAAGGTTCTGTGGGGCTACGTCCCGACGGTCGAGTCCGAATCGGTGCTGCAGATGAAGTCCGGCGAGACGGTGACGATCGACGCGCTGAGCCACGAGGGAATCCTCGAAGATCAGGGCCGCGATCCCGTCGAATTCTTCGGTGGCAAGGGTGTTTCCGAGTCCGACGTTCTTCAGGACGCGATCGACATCGCCGGCGGGTACGACCGGACGGTACGCAACTTCGACGTCGACGGACCGCACGTGGTGACGGGCCCGGTGTTCGTCGAAGGCGCGCAGCGCGGTGATGTACTCAAGATCGAGACGCTCGAGGCGATTCCACGCGTTCCGTACGGCGTGGTGTCGAGCAGGCACGGCAAGGGTGCTCTTGCGGTCACTGCGTCCGGTGAAGCACCTGCGGGTATCGGCCTCGACGAGGTCATGCCGCCGATCGGGGGCGACGGCAGGAAGTCGGGTAATCCGACGCAGTACGGCAACGTCTCCACGTTCTCCGCAGTCGAGGAGGGGCAGGGTGTGATGCGGTACGGCGATGCGGCCGTGCGCTTTCCGCTGCGACCGTTCATGGGAATGATGGGCGTTGCGTTCGCCAGCGATCCGGGTCTGACGTCGCCCAACGCCAATTCGATTCCCCCGACGCTGGGTGGCGGCAACATCGACGTGGGTCTGCTCGGCGTCGGATCGACGTTCTACCTCCCGGTGTTCGCGGAAGGTGCGTTGTTCTACGTCGGTGATCCACACATGGCGATGGGTGACGGCGAGGTGGCGCTCACCGCGATGGAAGGATCGCTGCGCGGCACGTTCCGCCTCACGGTCTGCAAGGCGGGCAGCGGTGATGCTCCGTCCGTTGCGTACTCGTATCCCTTTGCCGAGAACCAGGACTCGTGGATCCCGATCGGGTTGTCCGATCCGGACGGTGCCGTCGGCGGCCAGAGCTCGGACCTGAACGCCGCAATGCGTCGTGCTGTGGTCAATGCTCTGGACTTCCTCGAGACGGATCTCGGCATGGATCGCGCGACGGCGTATGCGTACCTGTCCGCGGCCGCGAACTTCACCGTCTCGCAGGTGGTCGACAAAACGGTCGGAGTGCACGGCCAGATCTCGAAGGCGCACTTCGATCGGTAGGTCACCTGGATCGAACTACGACGGCTGGGCATCGAAACCTACTGCTCTGTCGATCAATTCGCGAGCAATCCCGGCAGCGACCGGTAGCATTTCGATGCCCAGGGCTCTGGTTCTGATGGATGCCCCGTCGAGCAGAAGCGCAAGTTGCTGCCCGAGTACATCCGGGTCGTGAGCCCCAGCCATGCGCGCAAGTTCCGAAAAGTGCTGCGCAACCGACAGCTTGTACGTGCGAACGACCTCTCGTGCGGGGTGTTCCGGGTCCGCAATTTCTACGGCGGCTCGGATGAACGGGCACATCGGTGTCGGGTCACCAGAGCTCGTCGGGTTCGGCTCGAATGCAGCCAGAATATGCTCGCGAGGCGAGAGGTCGGTACGGGCGAACACGCCGGGTTCGGACTGCAGGTCCTGCGTGCGTAGGCACTCGGCGACGACTTCGTCCTTGCTGCCGAAATGTTGATAGATCGTTCGCTTGGACACCTGGGCTTCCGCGCTGAGCATGTCCATGCCGGTGGTGTTGATCCCGCGTTCTTGGAACAGTTCTCGGGCGCTGTTCAGGAGTCGCTCCCGCGCTCCACGGCCACGGCGCGCGCCGGTCGGACCTGTATCCATCTGCTGCCCTCGCTCTTTCCTGCTGGTAACGATCAGTGTACTTAGCTTGCCGGGGCGCGCAATCGTTGTTATGTTGAAAACTGATCGGTGTACTTAAGGTGTGGCAGCACCGTTCGCACGGCACCATCGATGAGGAGAAGACGATGACTTCAGGTCTCGACACCTACCGGACGCTGGGGCGGTCCGGATTGCGTGTCTCGCGGCTCGCCTTGGGCACAGCAACTTTCGGCACCGACTGGGGATGGGGTGCCGAGCACTCCGTGGCCCGACAACTGTTCGACACGTATGTGGAGAGAGGAGGAAACTTCATCGACACTGCCCCGACCTACACCGATGGAACTTCGGAGAAGATGCTCGGCGAGTTCAGTCGCGACAATCGGGACGCGCTCGTGCTGGCGACGAAGTACACCACGCTTCGTCGCCCCGGAGATCCCAACTCCGGTGGCAGTAATCGAAAGAACCTCCTCGCCTCGGTTCACGACAGTCTGCGCCGGTTGGGCACCGACTACATCGATTTGCTGTACCTGCACGTCTGGGACGACACGACCCCCATCGACGAGATCTTGCAGGGACTCGATGATCTCGTCCGACGTGGAACCGTGCTCTACGTCGCGATCTCGACGGCGCCGGCATGGCAGGTTGCCCGGATGCAGACCTTGGCCGACCTCCGTGGCTGGGCACCGTTGGTAGCACTGCAGATCGAGTACAACCTGATCGAGCGGGGTGGCGAGCGCGATCTGATCCCTATGGCGCATCAGCTGGGTCTGGGTGTCGTCCCGTTCTCGCCGTTGGCGGGCGGGGTTCTGTCGGGGAAGTACGCCCGGGCCGACTTGAGTGGCGGCGATTCGGAAAGCAGCCCTGGGACCCGACGAAACTTCAACATCGCCATGGGTTCGCTCACGGAGCGCAACCTCGCCATCGTCGACGTGGTGAGTGAAGTAGCGAGCGAACTGGGCTGCACGCCTTCGCAAATCGGCCTGGCATGGAACCTGCAGAGTCCGCACGTCACCGCCCCGATCATCGGTGCGCGAACGCTGATGCAGTTGGAGGAAAATCTCGGTGCACTGGAGATCGAGTTGAGCGCCCAACATCTAGCGCGGCTCGACCAGGCCAGTGCGATCGACCCCGGCTTCCCGCACGCAATGCTGGCAAGCGATCACATCCGAAGGCAAACGCGTGGCGACATGAACATCGACGCCAGGGTCTGACCCCCACCTCAGCGATGCGCGGTGGCGATGAACTGACGGGTTGCGGCGTCGACGATGTCCGAAGGGTTGATGTCTATTTCGTCGTTCAGCCAGGCGATCACGAGTTCAGCGAGTCCACCGATGAACAGCAGGCCGTTGATCTCCGACTGCGGTTGAGGGAAGGCCTGTTCACCGTAGAGTTCGCGTGATTGTTCGGCGACAAGATGGGCGAAAGCGCGCATGGACTTTCGTCGGTACGTCCGGAGTGAGTCGACGGCCAGCGATTCGATCATCGCGACGCGGCCCTTGCGCGGGTCCTCGGTGAGCACATCGACGAACGCGGCGATGGCGTTGTGTGCCTGTTGCTCGACCGTGGGTGCGGGGGAGTGCAGTGCGTCCAGGGCCTTGGCTCGAATCTCGTCGGATATCGAATCCACTACCTTTTCGAGGAGATCGTCTCTGCTGCTGAAGTTTTCGTAGAAATACCGCTCGGTAAGCTTGGCGTGCGCGCAGATGGCGGTCATGGTTGCGCCCTTGGCTCCAGCTGCTGCGAACACCTCGAGCCCGGCATCGAGCAGACGGGCACGACGGTCGGCAAGGCGATCGTCTGCGCTCATGCCGTTGTAGCGGCGCGTGGTGGATGCCATGGATAGATCTTGACAGAATCACGGGTGTGACGCAGACTACATTTCATCTGACAGGACGCCCTGTCAGATTGATGGAGGTCGACAATGTCTCGTGCTCTTGCTGCTCCGCCTGCTGATTCGACGCTGCAACCGGTGTTCGGCGATGGAGGTCTGCCTGTTGTCGGCCACACCCTCGAATACATTCGGAACCCTCTGAAGCTGCTGGGGAGTCGGTGGGAGAAGTACGGCGAGGTGTCCTGGCTGACCATGGCCGGCCAGAAGTGGATCACCGTTCTCGGTCCGGACGCGTGCCAGCAGGTGCTGCAGAACGCGGACAAAGCATTCGTCAACGGTGACGGATGGTCCCTGCTGATCGGACCGTTCTTCCACGGCGGGCTGATGCTGCTCGACTCGGAGGAGCATCTCCGGCACCGCCGAATCATGCAGCAGGCGTTCACTCGTGATCGGCTCACCAAATCCGTCGACGCATTGAATCCCGTTACAGCAACAGGATTGGACGCGTGGCAGAGCGGACGCGACGTCCAGGTATATCCGGCGCTCAAGGCTCTCACGCTCGAGGTTGCGACGAGCATCTTCATGGGCGGTGCGGAGGGAACGACCGACGCCGACATTGCCGAGATCAACGCGAGTTTCATTGCCTGCGTGCAGGCCGCCACGTCGATCGTGCGCTACCGCGTTCCGGGTACTCGGTGGAAGCGAGGGTTGGACGGCAGGGCTGTGCTCGACGACTTCTTCCGCCGCTACTTACCGGCTCGGCGTGCCACCGAGACCGACGATCTCTTCTCCGTCCTTTGCCATATCGAGGGGGATCATGGCGAACGTTTCTCGGACGACGAAGTGATCGACCACATGATCTTTCTGCTGATGGCGGCCCACGACACGTCGACCATCACGCTGTCCACGATGATGCAGTACCTCGGGCAGCATCCGCAGTGGCAGGACAAGTGTCGCGCCGAGTCGGAGGCCCTCGGCACCGATGCGCCGACGCTCGCTCAACTCGACGAACTCCCCAGCGTCGATCTGGTCATGAAGGAATGTCTGCGATTGGTCTCGCCGACCCCGGTGGTTGCCCGCCGCGCGATCAAAGATACCGAGGTGCAGGGCAAGTTCGTTCCCGCCGGAACGTATGCGTCGGTGGCACCGCACTTCACACACCACATGGAGCAGTATTGGCCCAACCCTGAGCAATTCGATCCCGGCCGATTCGCCGCCGACCGACGCGAGGACAAGGTCCATCGCTATGCGTGGGAGCCGTTCGGCGGCGGCGTGCACAAATGCATCGGCATGTTTTTCGCCGGCGCTGAGATCAAGACGATCATGCACCACCTGCTGCTGCGGTTCGACTGGTCGGTCGACCGCGATTACGTTGCACCACTGAACTTCACGTCGCTGCCCTTCCCGGAGGACGGGCAGCCCGTGCAGCTGCGGCGGCGGTAGACCTAGCCGGCGCGGTCGGTGAGCCAGCCGATGATGTTTGCGGTGACCTCGTCGCGGTTGGTCTCGTTGAGGATTTCGTGGCGGGCACCGGGGTAGAGGGTGACCGTCACGTCGCTCATACCGGCCTCTCGGTAGCGAGAGGCCAGCGTCTCGATCAGCTGGCCACCGCCGGCCAGTGGATCGTCGGTTCCCGAGGTGATGAGCAGCGGAAGGTCGGATCGGATCTGCTCGAGGTTGTGTGGATCGGCGAGCTTCTCGGCTTCACCGAACAGTGCAGGAACCGTCGACTCCGGCAGGTCGAAGCCGCAAAGCGGGTCGGCGACGTACGCGTCCACTTCGGCCTCGTCGCGCGAGAGCCACTCGTATCCGGTGCGGTGCTCGAAGGCGGCGTTGAACACGCTCAGGTCGCCGGCGGGGGCGTCGGCCATTCCGGCGGCGAGGATGTTCAGCGTGGTCGAGCCCGACAGCACCACGCCCTCGTACAGATCGGATCGCTCGATCAGAACATGCTGCGCGGCAAACGAACCCATCGAGTGAGCGAACAAGAACAGCGGCAGATCCGCGTACTCGCTGAGCAACGATTCGCCGAGCTGCTCGATGTCGGCCCACAGGCCGGCGAATGCGGCAGCCCCGAAGTCACCCGGTGTGTCGACGATCGACTCTCCGTGGCCGCGATGATCGGAGGCGACGACATGGAATCCGGCATCGTTCAGCGCGGCGGCGAAGCGGGCGTAGCGGCTGCCGTGCTCGGCAAGTCCGTGCGCGATCTGCACGACGCCCCGAGCCGGGTCGGCCGAGGTAGCCCAGGTATAGGTGCTGATTTCGATGTCGTCCTGCTTGGATACGAACGACGAAGCGTTGGCCACGAAAATCTCCTCGGAGCGGCGATGGGGATTTCGAACTTATCTCCTAGGCCGTCGATATCGATTCGAAATGCTCGACGACGGGGAACGGCTCGTAGAAGTGATGCAGGAGCGTCTTCCATTCCTGATACTTCTCGGATTGTCGGAAGCCCTCGGTGTGGTCCTCGAGGCGTTCCCACGTCACCAGCAGTAGGTAGACATCGGGCTGCTCGAGGCCACGCGAGAGTGTCAGATTTACGAACCCCGGCATCGAGGCGATGATCGACTTCGCCTCGGCGAAGGCGGCCTCGAACTCGTCGGTTCGACCAGGGGCGACGTGCAACAGGGCGTGTTCGACGATCATCGAGACAGTATGACCGCGACACGACGATGCTCCCCGGGCATCTGCCAGGGGAGCATCGTCGAACAGTGCTACTTCGCGGAGACGCGCACGAGCTTCTTGTTCACGAACTCGTCCATGCCCCAGGGGCCCAGCTCGCGGCCGACGCCGGAGCGCTTGACTCCGCCGAAGGGCAGGCCGGGCAGCGTGGTGCCGTGTTCGTTGACGAAGGCCATGCCCACTTCGAGCTGCTCGGCCACGTCCCGGGCCTTGTCGAGGTCGGCGCTCCACACCGAGCCGCTCAGGCCGTAGGGCGAGGAGTTCGCCAATTCGATTGCCTGCTGCGGGCTTTCGACCTTGTAGATCACGCCGGCCGGCCCGAACAGCTCTTCGCTGTACGCGCGCATGTCCGGGGTGACGTCGGTCAGCAGCGTCGGCTGCACGTATGCACCCGGGCCGTCGATCTTCTTGCCGCCGGTCAGTAGCGTCGCGCCCTTCGCGACGGCGTCGTCGATCTGCTCGATCAGCGTGTCGGCGGCGGTCTGCGACGACAGGGGTCCGAGAGTCGTCTTCGCATCCAGCGGGTCGCCGGTCTGCACGGCCTCGAACGACGCGACGAGCTTGGTGACGAAGTCGTCGTAGACGTCCTCGGCCACGAGGATGCGCTTGGCGGCGTTGCAGGCCTGGCCCGCGTTGGACAGCCGCGCCCGGGTTGCGGACTCGACCGTTGCATCCATGTCGTCGGAGTCGAGCAGGATGAACACGTCCGATCCGCCGAGCTCGAGGACGACCTTCTTGAGGTTGCGTCCTGCAGTCTCGGCGACAGATGTTCCGGCCCGCTCGCTACCGGTGAGCGAGACACCTTGCACGCGAGAATCGGCGATCATGTCCGCGATCTGGTCGTTGGTCGCGAAGATGTTGATGTACGCGTCCCGGGGGAGTCCGGCCTGCTGGAAGATCTCCTCCATCAGCAGCGCCGACTGCGGGCAGTTGGGCGCATGCTTGAGCAGAATCGTGTTGCCCACCATCAGGTTCGGGCCGGCGAACCGCGCAACCTGGTAGTACGGGAAGTTCCACGGCATGACTCCGACGAGTGCGCCCACCGGCTTGCGCTGCAGCACAGTGTCTTCCGCGCCGGGGACGTCGAGCTTCTCGTCCTCGAGCAGCGCGGGGCCGTGGTCGGCGTAGTAGCGGTAGATGTTCGACGACAGCTCCACCTCGCCCTGGGATTCGGTGAGGGGCTTGCCCATTTCGAGCGAGATCGTGCGAGCCAATTCATCGGAACGCTCGGTGTAGAGATCGGCGACCTTGTGCAGGATTTCCGCGCGGTGCTTCGGTGAGGTCTTGCGCCAGGTCTGGAAACCGGCGTGTGCATCGGCGAGTGCGCGCTCGACGCCGGCATCGTCGAGAGTCTCGAATTCCTTGACAGTTGTGCCGTCGGCAGGATTGACAGTCTTGTAGGTCGTCATGCTTCGGTCAACGCTCGGGAAGGGCGTCATTGTTCCGATCCGGGCAAAACGGATGCTCCGATGGTGGTCAGAGGCGGGCCGGGGCGGGGTCGCGAAATCCTTTGAGCGCCCTACTGGTCGGTAACTTGGAACCGTTGACGGAGTGATACCCCACTGCCCCGCACATCGGCGGGTTCAAAGATTAAAGTCGACGGTGGACGCATCCAAAAGACGACGTTGAAACTGAGGCAAAGGCGAAACATGACTGCGAAGAAGCCGACCATTATCTATACCTTGACCGACGAGGCGCCCATGCTGGCGACTCACGCGTTTCTGCCGGTCATACGTTCTTTCGCCAGCGCGGCCGAGATCAACGTCGAGTCGAGTGACATCTCCGTTGCCAACCGCATCCTCGCCGAGTTCCCCGATTACCTGAACGAAGACCAGCGAGTGACCGACAACCTCGCCGAGCTGGGCAAGCTGACGCAGCTGCCCGAGACCAACATCATCAAGCTGCCGAACATCAGCGCGTCGGTGCCGCAGTTGCTCGCGGCCGTCAAGGAACTTCAGGACAAGGGCTACGCGATCCCGGACTTCCCCGGCAACCCGAAGACCGACGAAGAGCGCGAGATCCGCGACCGGTACACCAAGTGCCTCGGCAGCGCGGTCAATCCTGTTCTGCGTGAGGGTAACTCGGACCGCCGCGCGCCGAAGGCCGTCAAGGAGTTCGCGCGCAAGCACCCGCACAGCATGACCGAGTGGTCGATGGCGTCGCGCACCCATGTCGCGCATATGCGCGAGGGCGATTTCTACCACGGTGAGAAGTCGACGGTTGTCGACGGCGACCGTGAGGTCAAGATGGAGCTCATTCCGGCCGACGGCGAGCCGATCGTGCTCAAGGAGAAGGTCTCGCTCACCGACGGTGACGTCATCGACTCGATGTTCATGAGCAAGAAGGCGCTTCTCGATTTCTACGAGGCCGAGATGCAGGACGCCTACGAGACCGGCGTCATGCTGTCGCTGCACGTCAAGGCGACGATGATGCGGGTCTCGCACCCGATCGTCTTCGGCCATGCCGTCCGCGTGTTCTACAAGGACGCGTTCGCCAAGCACAACGAGATCTTCGAAGAGCTCGGTGTCAACGTCAACAACGGTTTGTCGGATCTCTACACCAAGATCGAGACGCTCCCGGCATCGAAGCGTGACGAGATCATCGAAGACCTGCACAAGTGTCACGAGACCCGTCCGGAGCTCGCGATGGTCGACTCCGCTCGCGGAATCTCGAACTTCCACTCGCCCAGCGACGTCATCGTCGACGCATCTATGCCCGCGATGATTCGCGCCGGCGGCAAGATGTGGGGAGCGGACGGGCGTCCCAAGGACACCAAGGCTGTGAACCCGGAGTCGACCTTCTCCCGGATCTACCAGGAGATGGTGAACTTCTGCAAGACCAACGGCCAGTTCGACCCGACGACGATGGGCACCGTTCCCAACGTCGGCCTGATGGCGCAGAAGGCCGAGGAGTACGGCTCGCACGACAAGACGTTCGAGGCACCGAAGGCCGGTACTGCCAACATCACCGACATCGCCACCGGCGAGGTGCTGCTGACGCAGACCGTCGAAGAAGGCGATATCTGGCGTCTGTGCATCGTCAAGGACGCTCCGATCCAGGACTGGGTCGCGCTCGCCGTACGCCGCGCTCGTGAGTCGGGAATGCCGGTCGTCTTCTGGCTCGACCCGTACCGCCCGCACGAGAACGAGCTCATCGGCAAGGTGCGCAAGTACCTGAAGGATCACGACACCGAGGGCCTCGACATTCAGATCATGTCGCAGGTGCGCGCCATCCGGTACACGATGGAGCGTCTGGTCCGCGGACTCGACACCATCTCCGCAACGGGCAACATCCTGCGCGACTACCTCACCGACCTTTTCCCGATCCTCGAACTCGGCACCAGCGCCAAGATGCTCTCCATCGTTCCCCTGATGGCCGGCGGCGGACTGTACGAGACGGGTGCGGGTGGTTCGGCTCCCAAGCACGTCAAGCAGCTCATCGAGGAGAACCACCTGCGTTGGGACTCGCTCGGCGAGTTCTTGGCACTGGCCGTGAGCCTCGAGGATCTGGGTATCAAGACCGGCGACGTCAAGGCGACCATCCTCGCCAAGGCACTCGACGCCGCGACCGGCAAGCTGCTCGAGAACAGCAAGGGCCCGTCGCGCTCGACCGGTGAACTCGACAACCGTGGCAGCCAGTTCTACCTCGCGCTGTACTGGGCGCAGGAACTCGCTGAGCAGACCGAGGACACCGAGCTGGCCAAGCACTTCGCGGCGCTGGCGAAGACGCTGTCGGACAACGAAGACAAAATCGTCGCCGAGCTCAACGAGGTCCAGGGCAAGGCAGTCGACATCGGCGGCTACTACTACCCCGACCCCGAAGCCACCGCTGCAGTGATGCGTCCGTCGAAGACGTTCAACGAGGCGCTGGAGTCGGCGAAACAGTAGTTCGTTTCTGCCTGACCTCCCCATCGAATGAATGGTCCATTCACGCGCTCAGACGTTGTGAATGGGCCATTCATTCGTTCCAGGGCGGCACCAGATTTCGGTCCACAGCCCGCCCGCCCCTCCCATTTGGGATCAATGCGCCTTTCAGTCGCTCAGATGAACTGAATGCGACATTCATCCGTTCGGGGGCGGCACCAGAACACTCAGGAACGCCGAACAGCTTGCACTCTGCCGTCGCCCCGGCAACTGGACTACTGAGATGGTCCGGTGGATCGTCGGCTCGATCGGCAGGTAGACCAGGTTCGCGAACGACATCATCGGCACCACCAGCTCCGGGATGACGGTGATGCCCAAGCCGGCAGCGGTCAGGCCCGCGACGGCGGCCACGTTGTGCGCTTGAACCGATGGTCCGACGTCGACTCCCGCGCTTTCCAGGGCCGATCGTACGTGCGACGAGATGCTCGATTCGGGACCGAATGCGATGAACGGCTCGTCGGCGAGGTCGGTCCACAACAGGCTCTTGCGTTGTGCAAGAGCATGATTCGGCGGTAGCGCGCAGACGAATGCATCTGCGCTGATCGTCGTGCGCATCAAATCGTTCGCTCGTCCCGAAGCCGCCACCACTGCGAAGTCGACCGAACCGTCGCGGACGGAGGCCACCACGTCGTCGCGCAGACCATCCTTGATGTGCACCGAGACGTCGGGGTGGGTGCGACGAAACTCGACGATGTACGGGGGTAAGAAGATCGCCGCGATCGACGGCAAGCATGCGATCGTCACGGTTCCGCGGTCGCCCGAGACGAAGCGTCCGATCTGCTCCAGGCCGTCATCGAACTCGAGCAATACCCGACGGGCATAGGCCGTCACTTCGTGGCCGTCACCGGTGAGGTCGACGCTGCGGGTGGTGCGCACGAACAGCCGCACGCCCAGACGGCGTTCCGCCTCGGCGACGGTACGGCTCAGGTTCGGTTGAGAGACCTGCAGCCACGCCGCCGCCGCGGTGAAGCTCGCATGATCGGCGAGTGCGACGACGGCACGCAGATGTGCAATGCCCAGGTTTATGCCCACAGTGCATGAATGTATACCCAACTGATGTTGGACGGCGTAAGTGATCTGGACAACACTCGTCGTATTCGATGAAGGAGATCACATGCTGTCACTGCTCGGCTTCGGGACGATTGCCATCATTCTGCTGCTGTTGTTCACCCAACGCGTCGCGGCCATCGTTGCGCTTGCGGGTGTCCCGCTCGCCGCGGCGTTCCTGGCCGGCAACTCGCCGTCCGAGGTAGCAGGTTTCGTCAAGGACGGGCTCGGCGGCGTGGTCGGCGTTGCGGCCATGTTCCTGTTCGCGATCGTCTTCTTCGGGATCATGCGCGACGCAGGTCTGTTCGATCCCCTCATCGCGCGCATCGTGAAGTGGGCAGGCAGCGCGCCGCCCACCGTCGCCGTGGCCACGACGGCTCTCGCGTTGGTCGCCCATCTCGACGGTGCGGGTGCGGTCACGTTCCTCATCGCCGTTCCTGCGATGCTGCCGATCTACGAGCGCCTCGGCATGAGCCGGCTGGTGCTGGCCACCTGTGTCGGACTCGGTGCGGGCGTGATGAACATCGTTCCCTGGGGCGGGCCGACGGCGCGAGCGGCAGCAACATTGGGCGTCGACGCCAACGAGCTGTGGGTTCCGCTGATTCCGGCGCAGATCGCCGGTGTGGTGTTCGCGTTGGCCATCGCGTACTACCTCGGACGCCGAGAGCGGACACGGTTGGCGAAGGTCGCAGCAGGTGATGTCAAGGCCGAGGTGGAGGAGTCGACAGCACGCGTCGGACAACGAATCCCGGTACCCGCTACCGGCGGAGCAGACGAGCCGGCCTCAGCCGGCTCGGGCGGTGACGAGACCCCAGGAGAGCTCGACAAGCCCGACGAGCCCAGCCTGCTACGTCCGAAATTGTTCTGGGTCAACGTCGTTCTCGTTGTCGCGACACTCGCCGCACTGATCGCAGCCGTCGCGCCTCCGGAGACCTGCTTCATCATCGCGACCATCGTTGCGCTCCTGATCAATTACCCGGGCATGAAGGCGCAGTCCGCACGCATCGAGGCGCATGCCGTCGGCGCGATGCTGATGGTCGGCACGTTGCTCGCCGCCGGTGTCCTGCTCGGTGTGCTCGACGGCAGCGGCATGATCGAATCGATGGCCGTCAGCGCCGCCAACGTAATTCCAGACTGGATGGCACCGGCACTTCCGCTCATCGTCGGGGTGTTCGCGGTACCGATGAGTTTGATCTTCGGCCCCGATGCGTACTACTTCGGTGTGCTGCCGGTGCTCATCGAGGTCGGCGACCAGTTCGGTATCAGCGCAATCGATCTCGCTCAGGCGTCGATCATCGGTGAAGAGACCGTCGGCTTCCCGATCAGTCCGATGACTGGCGCGTTCTACCTTCTCGTCGGTCTCGCAAAGGTCGACATCGGCAGGCACATCCGGCATACCTTGGGGTGGGCATGGCTGGTCAGCCTCGGCATGCTCGGCGTCGCCTTCGCGACAGGCGTCATCCCGGTGTGGGTATCGTGAGCGCCCCGGGAACCGTCCGATTGGGCGCGGGCGCAGGGTTTGCCGGCGACCGTATAGACCCCGCCCAAATCTTGGCCGAGCGCGGCGAGCTCGACTATCTGATCTTCGAGTGCCTCGGAGAGCGGACGGTTGCGACCGGGCAGGCGCGAAAGCTGCTCGATCCCGCGGTGGGCTACGACCCGCTCCTGGCAGCGCGCATGCGCGCAGTACTCGGCGCGACCACTGAGCAGGGCATCACCGTTGTCACCAACTCCGGAGCCGCGAATCCTGTTGCGGCAGCGGCCGTCGTCGCGCAGGTGTCAGAGCAGGTGTGCTCGCGTCCTGTGCGCATCGCTGCCGTCACCGGCGACGACGTGCTCGACGCGGTGCGCCGCATCGATCCGGTGGTGTGGGAGACCGGACGCCCGCTGTCGGAGCATTCCGAGGAACTGGTCTCGGCCAACGCCTACATCGGGGCCGACGCGGTATTGCCCGCACTCGACGTCGGGGCCGATGTGATCGTCACCGGCCGTCTTGCCGATCCAGCCCTGTATCTCGCGCCCCTGATGCACGAGTTCGGTTGGGCCGGGCATGATTGGGAGACACTCGGCGCAGGGACGGCCGTCGGACATCTACTCGAGTGCGCAGGCCAACTGACCGGTGGCTACTTCGCGGACCCGGTCACCAAGCCTGTGCAGGGTCTGGCGAATCTGGGCTTCCCGTTCGGGGACGTACATGCCGACGGCACAGCCGAATTCGGGAAGGTTACCGGCACCGGCGGCGAACTGACGGTGCGCACGTGCGCCGAGCAACTGCTCTACGAGGTCGGCGATCCCGCCGGATACCTGACGCCGGACGTGACGGCAGATTTCACCGGAGTCTCTTTCGAAACCATCGGGCCCGATCGGGTGGCGGTGTCCGGGGCGACAGGCAGGACACGGCCTGAGGAGCTGAAGGTGACCCTCGGATTTCGCGGCGGTTGGCTCGGTGAGGGTCAGATCAGCTACTCCGGGCCACGCGCCCTGCAGCGCGCGCAGCTCGCCGGAGAGATTGTGCAACAACGACTGTGGGAGGTGCACGGCATTCCGGCGGAGAACGTGGGCATCGAGTACATCGGAGCGGGCGCAGCATTCCGCGGGCTTGCTGCCCACACCGATGTACCCGAAGTGCGACTGCGCGTCACTGCAAAGGTGTCCGACGCGGAGACAGCGGCGTTGGTGGGGTGGGAAGTCGAGAGTCTGTACACCAACGGCCCGGCCGGCGGAGGTGGTTCACGGAGCAGCAGCAGTGAGGTTCTCGCGATCAGATCATGTTTGATTCCACGAGCACAGGTCACGACCGCCGTACACACCACGGAGGTGACGGTATGAGGACTGTCGATGATCTCGCCGACGTGCGAACCGGGGACAAGGGCGACACCCTCATTCTTGCGGTGTTCCCGCGGACCGAAGAAGACTACGAATTACTGTCCCGCGAACTGACCGTCGATGCTGTTACCACGCACTTCGAACCGCTGGTCACCGGCGAGGTCCGCCGCACTGCAATGCCTCTGGTCTCCGGGTTGGTGTTCGAGCTACCCGGCGTGCTCGGTGGGGGAGTGACGGGGAGCCCGGTTCTCGACGGGCATGGCAAGTGCCTGAGCTACCACTTGCTGAGTATGCCTGTGGCCGAGCAGCTCTAGTCGAGCTGCTTTACCTCGGTGTTGGGCAGCACCGGTAGCGCAATCGGATACAACTGGAAGCTTCCGCTCATTCCTTTCAATTCGACTTCACGGGGCAGGCCTAGGGGCAGATCGGCGGCCGTGCTGATGGCATTGCGCACCGGTTCGCTGATCAGAATCTCACCGCCCTCGGCCTGCCCCGCAACCCGTGCCGCCATGGCCACGTTGAGGCCGAACAGGTCGTCTCCTCGACGCACCGAGCTGCCGACATGCACGCCCATACGCACGCGGATCCGGTCCCACCGATCGGGATTGTTCAGTAGTGCTTCTTGCACTTTCACTCCGCAGCGCACAGCTTGGCCGGGGTCGGAGAAGGCGAGCATGTAGCCGTCGCCTTGGCTCTTCACCACATGTCCGCCGTGATCCGCGACGTGCTTGCAGATCAGTTTATTGTGCTTTTCGAGCAGCTTTACCCAGCCACGATCGCCCAGTTCCTCGTTGCGTGCGGTGGACCCCTCGATGTCGGAGAACATCACCACGATGTCGCCGTCGGCGGTCATGCGTGCCAGATCGGGGCGTTCTACCTTCGCCCAGCCGGCGAGATCCTCGACGGAGTTGCGCACTGTTGCGCCGAAGCCCTTGTTGATGAGTAAGTCCGTGGTGTGGAAGGCAGTTCTGATCGCAAAGGGCACCAAGCCGCGTCGCTTACGGCGCTGCTGTGATTCGAGAGCGCGGTCGAGTGCTCGACGCGTGTGCTTCAGCTTGCGACGCGACGCGATCAACACCACGCCGAGGGCGATGATGGCGGCGAGCTCTACTCCGGCAACTATCCACAGGATCACGTCGCTCATCCTTGCCTGTCCAAGGCCTCTGCGGGCGCACAACCGACGGCGAATTGCCGTCGATAGGCCGTCGGTGTCACCGCGAATGCCGAGCGGAAGTTCTGACGCAGAGTGACAGCGCTGCCGAATCCGCACAGGGCGGCAATGTTCTCGATGCTCCGATCGGTTGTTTCGAGCAGGCTTCGAGCTTCCTCGAGGCGTTTGTCCAGCACCCAACGAGCCGGGGTGGACCCTGTCTCGAGCTGAAACTGACGGATGAAGCTGCGTCGGCTCATGCGCGCATGCTCGGCCAGTCGTTCGATGGGTAGCGGCTCGGCCAGTCGTTCGAGTGCCCAGCTCTGTGCGTCGGCGATCGCAGTATCTCCGGACGCCTCGATGACCGGCCGTTCGATGTATTGCGCTTGACCGCCGTCACGATGCGGTGCGACCACCAGACTGCGCGCCACCCGCGTCGCTGCCGCCGAACCGAGGTGTTTGCGCACGATGTGCAGGCAGGAATCGATCGACGACGCGGTTCCCGCGGAAGTCATCACGTCTCCGTGATCGATGTAGAGAACCGACTCGTCGACGCCTGCGTGTGCGTTTCGCTCCCGCAGCTCGGTCATCTTGGTCCAGTGTGTGACGGCGGGGCGGCCTGCGAGCAGCCCGGTGTCTGCGACGGCAAACGAACCGAGACACAGACCCGCGATCTCTGCGCCTCGCGCATGTGCTCCGCGGAGTGCGCTCGAGAAGTCAGTTCCTATGTGCGGCAACGACTCCGGCCATGATGTCACGATGACGATGTCGGCCCAGTCGACAGTGCTGGGACCCGCGATCTCACCGATGGGAAACCCTTCCTCGGTGCGGATCGCGCCTGGTTCGTCGGACCATACTCGCGTCTCCCAATCCGGTGCGAGGCCGAGTCGGGTCACCTCGCCGAACACCATCAGCGGCGCGGCGAGGTGAAACATCGTGATGCCGTCGAACACGTAGAGCGCTATTCGCATGGCCGGCTCCGATCTCGAACGTTGGCGCAAATCAATCGAAAGTATGCATCCGTGCCACTCGTGAACGCAAGATCAGCACCGGAGTATGAGTATCGACCGAGAACGCCACTTGAAGGAGAACGCCCATGACTGCACCGCGTAGAGCCCTCATCGTCATCGATGTCCAGCAGGAGTACTTCGAGGGAGTGCTGAAGATCCAGTACCCGCCTCGCGACGAGTCGTTGGCCAACATCGTCCGCGCTATCGAAGCCGCTGCGGCGCACGATGTTCCCGTTGCCATCGTGCAGCACGAAATGCCGGAAGGTGCGCCCGCTTTCGTCAAAGGCACTCCGACATACGAACTGCACCCGGACATTCAAGCCGTCGTGCAGCCGTCTTTCGAGCGGGTCGAGAAGAAGTACAGCAGCGTGTTCGCCGGGACCGGAGTCGCGAAGTGGCTGCAGAGCAACAACATCGACACCGTCACGATCGTCGGCTACATGACCAACAACTGCGACCTCGCCTCCAGCGCCGACGCCGAGGCGCTGGATCTGACCGTCGAGATTCTGTCCGACGCCACCGGTGCCATCAACCTCTCCAACGAGGCAGGCACGGTCTCGGCCGAGCAGCTGCACAAGGCATTGATGGTGCTCTACCAGTCGAACTTCGCAGCGGTGGCAACGACGGACCAGTGGGTCGACGCGGTCAAGAACGGAAACGAGCTGACCGCAAGCAATCTGGTGGTCTCGGCAGCTCAGGGCAACGACGCGGTGGCCTGACGCTCGGTACGCTGGCTGCGGTGACGGCACGCGCGATTACCGACCAAACGCTCGGTGCATGGGTGATCAAGTGCAATCCACACACGACCGATCTTGCACCGATGGTCGACGCCCGACGTGCGCACGAGAACTGGTGCGTCGCCGACAACTACCGAACGCGTTTGATGAAACCCGGGCAACCCGTGCTGTTCTGGGTCAGTAGCCATCCACGACGCGGGATCTGGGGTGTGGGTCGGTTGACCGGCACCCCGGTCCCCGGCCCACAGTGGAAGGTCTCGACGAACATCACGCTGTTCGATGAGCCGATCCCCGCGTCGGATATTCGGTCCATAGAGGAGCTGTCGATGCTGGAGGTGCTTCGATCGCCGCAGCAATCCAACCCCTCGTGGGTCGACGCCTCCGCGTGGGCAGTGATCCGCCAGATGCTGCCTCTCGAATGATGTGATGGCGTCATGACACTGGAGGACGAGCCGACACTGCACGGAATGTTGGATGTAGGGGATGGTCAGCGCATCTACTGGGAGCAATGGGGCTCGTCCGACGGCGTCCCGGCGGTCTATCTGCACGGCGGACCAGGCGGGACCCTGAACGCCAGTCAGTTTCGTCGCCACTTCGACCTGTCCCGTGTTCGGGCCGTCGGATTCGAGCAACGGGGGTGTGGACGGTCCACCCCACACGCGTCGGACTCCTCGACGTCGTTGGCCACCAATACAACCGCTCACCTGATTGCCGATATCGAAGCCTTGCGTGAGCACCTCGGCGTCGAGGCGTGGATCGTCAACGGCGCGTCCTGGGGATCCACCCTCGCTCTTGCCTACGCCCTCGCCCATCCGGCGAGGGTTCTCGGCATCGTGCTCGCGTCGGTCACGACGACCAGCCGCGCCGAAGTCGACTGGATCACCGAGGGCGTGGGTGCGGTCTTCCCGGAAGCATGGGATCGTTTCGCTACCTTCGCCGAGCAGGCCGGTGTCGGCTATCGACGGGGTGAGGGCCGTTTAGTCGACGCGTACGACCGTCTGTTCAACTCACCCGATCTGCAGTTGCGGGACAGCGCATCTCGGGAATGGGCACTGTGGGAGGACGTCCACATCTCGATCGGCACGGATGGCGTTCGGCGTAATCCTCGGTGGGACGACGACCGGTTCCGATTGGCCTTCGTGCGGCTCACCGCGCACTACTGGTCGCACGACGGGTTCTGCGATCCTCCTCTGCTCGATCGTGCCGGTGGTCTGGTCGATATTCCGGGCGTCATGATTCATGGTCGAAAAGACATCTCGGGACCCGCTGTCACTCCGTGGCATCTACACCGGAAATGGGCAGGGTCGACACTCGTCGTCGATGAGGGGGACGGGCATGGAGGCATGTCCATGGCGGCGCGCTGGGATGCAGCGAACGAAGAACTGGTCGATCGGGCCCGGAGCAGAGCGAATGGTGCATGATCGAGAGGTGACTTCTTTCCCGATTGTCGACCTGACTGCCGACGAACTGCTGACCACGACGCGCACCGTCCGCAAGCGTCTCGACCTGACGCGGCCGGTTCCGATGGAACTGATCAAGGAATGTCTCGAGATCGCGCTGCAGGCCCCGTCCGGGTCGAACAAGCAGGGTTGGCAGTGGATCGTCGTCACCGATCCTGATCTTCGTGCCCGCATCGGCGCCATCTATGGCGAGCTGTTCGCCGCATATCAGGCGTCGAAGCATTCCGCGTCCGCTTTGTTCGCCGACGATCCGGAACGCGCATCGGTGCAGAAGCGCGTCGGCGACAGTGCCGGATGGCTCGGCGAGCACATGGGTGAGGTTCCGGTGCTGTTGATCCCGTGCATCCAGGCAGGTAAGACGCTTCCGGCCGGCAATCAGGCCGGTTTGTGGGGCTCGCTGTTGCCCGCGGTGTGGAACTACGCCCTGGCCGCGCGCGCCCGTGGGCTCGGGACGGCATGGACCACAATCCATCTCGCTCGCGAGCGGGAGATATCCGAGCTACTCGGCATCCCCGAGGACTTCCATCAGGGCGCGCTCATTCCGACGGCGTACTACACGGGCGAGACGTTCAAGGTCGCTCCGCGCGATCCGATCGAGACAGTGCTGCACGTCGATCGCTGGTAGGCGCATCGGCCAGGCGCAGCCATCAGACGAGCGTCTCCACGTGGATTAATTCGGTTCTCGCCACTACCCGGCGATGCACGTCGGCAAGCGCAAGGCGCTCGGGGTCCTCCATGTAGGCCTGCAAGGCCGAATCATCCGGTAGGTGGATGACCTGGACCTCGAGTGGTCCGTCTCCCGGGTCGATGCGTCGAACCCTGCTCACCACTTCGCCGCCGTACTTCGGAATCAGGTTCAGCACCGTGTCCTCGTAGCGGGTGAGCGCGTCTTCTTGTCCCTCCGACGCCCACAGCAGCACACACAGCTTCAGGTTCATGACGCGAGACGGTACCGGACGCCAAGACGCGAACCTGGTCGATCACGCATGCCCCCGCTCGACATCACGTGCGCAAGTAGGCCACCACAGCCATCACCCGGCGGCTCAGACCGGTCGAGTTCGCCAATCCGAGTTTGTCGAACACGGAGTTGATGTGCTTTTCGACCGAGCTCACCGAGATGAACAGATCGGCTGCGATTCGAGCGTTCGTGAGACCTTGTGCCATCAGCTCGAGAACATCGCGCTCGCGCGGCGTGAGTCGTTCGAGCGGATTCGACCGAGTCGTGCGAGACAACAGCTGCCGCACCACCTCTGGGTCGAAGGCAGTCCCGCCGCCGGCAACCCTGTCGAGGGCGTCCAGGAACTCGTCGACTTGCGCGACTCGGTCCTTGAGCAGGTAGCCGATCTTGCCGGCGGATCCGCTGATCAGCTCTGCTGCGTAACGGTTTTCGACGTACTGGGAGAGCATGAGTACCGCCACCTCCGGCCATCGATCGCGAATGGTCAGTGCTGCTCGCAGTCCCTCGTCGCTGTGGCCCGGAGGCATGCGGACGTCGGTGACGACGATGTCGGGACGATCCTGTCCCACCGCGGCGAGGAGCGCGTCGGCGTCGCCCACGGACGCGATCACGTCGTGGCCTTCGTCGACGAGCAGACGCACCAGACCCTCACGCAGCAATGTCGAGTCCTCCGCGACGATCACGCGCACGGGACGCTCGCAGTCACGACCGTGGGGCCGCCGGCCGGGCTGTCCACGGTGAGGGTGCCGTCCGTGGCAGCGACGCGGCGGGACAGTCCGGACAAGCCGTTGCCGGACGGGTCGGCGCCACCGGGCCCGTCGTCGGTGATGATTGCCAGTACCCGATCGAATTTCTGGTGAGTGACGCTGACCTGCAACGATTTCGGTGAGGCGTGCTTGGTTGCGTTGGTCACCGCCTCCGAGACGACGAAGTAGACGACTGTTTCCACAGCGGGGCGCAACCTCTCTGTCAGTTCGTACGAGAGTCGGACTGGAACACTGGCCCGCTCGGCCAGCGCCTCCAGAGCTGCGCGCAGGCCGTCCTTGTCGAGCGCGATGGGATACACCCGGTTGGCAACCTCGCGCAGCTCGTCGATCGCTCCCTGCGATGCGACCTGAGCTTGGTTGAGGAGTTCGTGCACCCTCTCTGGATCTTCAGCACGACGAGCCCGGCCGACGAGCATTCCCAGAGCAACCAGGTGCTGCTGCACTCCGTCATGCAGGTCGCGCTCGATGCGGCGGCGTTCGTCGTCGATGGCGTCGACCACGTGATCGCGGCTGCTCGTCAGCTCGGCCACCCGCTGTTGCAACAGTCGCTCGGACTGCCGTCCGAGCACCTGAACGGCAAACCAGCGGTCCAACGATCCCACCCCTGCCACACCGACTGCGGCGACGAAGATCAACAGGATCCCGGGCAGCGCGGCCATCGCGACGAGTCCGCCGCCGACGCGGTCGGACTCTTCGATCAGGCCCCAGTCGCCGCTGAAAATCCATGCCGAGACCATCGAGCCGGCGACGACGAGACACAACGTCAAAAGAAGGACCACGCCGAGCCCGAGTATTCCGATCGTCCACCGAATACCGAGATACCAGCAACAGCGCGAAGGTGTCAGTGCGTCCGTTGGCGGTCTGCCGTGGAAGCGGGTGATGCGTCGAATCTCGAACTCCGAGAACGACAATGCACTGACGGCTACTGCCCTCTGCACAGGCGCTCCCCAGCGACCGAGGATGCGCGCGAGCACGAGGGCGAGTGACGCCACCACAGAGAACAGCAGCGCTGCCACCGCGGTGATGCTACCGAGCACAACTCCGGACAGTGCCGTGAGCCAACGCCGTAGCAGTGAGCCGATCGACGCGCGATCCGCCTGCCCGGTGGGGTACACGCCACGGTTAGCCAGCACTCCAGCAGCGTAACCGCACAAATGCCCCCAGATGCTGCGGTAAACCACAAGATTTCCATGCAGAGAACCCCGTGACAGGCGACGGCTTTCCTCGATGTTCCGCGTCCACGAAGTTCGTAGCGTTTTCAGCGTCCTTCACGACAGGAAACACCGACGAACAGGGGAATTACCATGTCCGACATATTGATTACCGCAGCAGCAGAAACCGAGACTCTCGACGGGCTGGCCGGCTGGGCGGTGGGCGTCATGGATGCACTCGGCGGCCCCGGCGCAGCCGTGGTCGTCGGTGCCGACAATCTGTTCCCGCCGATTCCGAGTGAGCTCGTTCTCCCACTTGCCGGGTTCTCGGCCAGTCAGGGAGTGTTCTCCTTCGGTGCCGCGCTCTTCTGGACGACTCTCGGCTCGGTGCTGGGCGCGGTGATCGTCTACGCGGTCGGTGCGCTCATCGGACGCGAGCGCACCCGGGCATTGGTAGCGCGAATGCCACTGATCAAGTCCAGCGACTTCGACCGCTCGGAGGCGTGGTTCACCAGGCACGGCTCGAAGGCAGTGCTGCTCGGCCGAATGATCCCACTGTTTCGTAGCTTCATCTCGCTACCGGCCGGAATCGAGCGAATGGGAATGATGAAGTTCCTGGTACTCACCACCATCGGAAGTCTGATCTGGAACACCATCTTCGTTACCGCGGGATATCAGCTGGGCGAGAACTGGCACCTGGTCGACGCGTATGCCGAAATCTTGCAGAAGGTCGTCGTCGCGACGGTCGCCGCTGCCTTCCTTGTTTTCGTGGCCGTGAGGTTGAGGTCTCGCCGCCGGGCCGGCTTGTGACAAGCCGGCCCAGCGACCTGACCCCCACCTACCGGGGCAGTCCCGACTTGTACTGCAAGGCGTAGGCCAGTTTGCCGGGCTTGGCGTCCGAGTACGGTGCCGAGAGCTTTCCGAACTCACCCTTGCCGGCTGCCTTGCCGTCGTTCCACGCGTCCAGAGCGCCGAGTTCCGCTGCGGTGCGGCCACTGTCGATCACCGCGTCTTTCGGGGCCGCGCCCTGCGCGCGCGACACCGACTCGACGGTGCTGAGGTAGCTCGCGAGATTGTTGCTGTCCCATCCGCTGATGTCGACTTCCGCCGAGTCGCGAACCCATGCACCCCAATAGAATTCCTGGAAGGGGATGGTGCCGGGAGTGAAGCCGATGTCGCGGGCGAAGTACATCAGGCTGCGGTACTTGTCGTTCTGGAACTTGGCGAGACCGACTCCCGACGGAAGCTGTTCTACCGGAACCTCGTTGCCGTCGACGTCGTAGTTCCAGACCCACTTCTCGGCCTTCATCCGAGCCCAGAAGTCGGCTGTGCTCAGGTCACTGAGATTCGCGACCACCCGCAGACGAAGGTGCAGATTTGGCCCACCGTCGGCTGTTTCGTAGAACGAGGTGAGTGTGTGGTGTCCGTCGGTCAGGTACGGCACGCCGCCCGGACCGATGACAACAGTCTTCATGGGCGCGATGGTGTCGGGCGTTTCCTGCCCGACGGGAACGGTGCAGGTGAACGACGACGGATTGTCCAGTCGCGCACCGGGCGATGCCGAGGCGGCCTCTTCCTGGCCGTTGGCCTCGCACCAGTCGTCGAACTTCTTGTTGATCTCGTCTTTGCTGAGCGTGTAGCGACCGAGCTTGTAGTACACCTCGTCGTATCCGAGTGAGGGTTGCGTCGCGCGGACCTCACCGATCGGGAGATCGAGGAGCTCACCCGCCTCGGCACATTGGTAACCGAGGCCCGACGACGATCCGCTGGGGAGCAGGTCTGCGACCTGGCACAACGGC
Organism: Rhodococcus sp. Leaf278; assembly: GCF_001426085.1. Classification (GTDB taxonomy): domain Bacteria; phylum Actinomycetota; class Actinomycetes; order Mycobacteriales; family Mycobacteriaceae; genus Rhodococcoides. Next base: position 162,663 of record NZ_LMRR01000003.1, on the reverse strand, counting down.
GACGCGGTCCGTGCCGGCGCAGCAGTGGCAACGCTGCCCATCGACGTAGTCGCGACGGAAATCAGTGCGAGCGTGCCGAGCAGGGCTGCTCTACGAAACGAGGCCATCGGTGAAACTCCCAGGAGTCGAGAAGTGAAGTGTCCCGAGACTGTCGCACGACGGTCACCGGCTGATGGCGCGGAACGGAACCGAAGATGTTCGAGAGGTGAACGCAGTACGTCGGTCAGCGATCCTCGCGCAACATCGCGTAGACGAGGGTGTCGGTCCATTCACCCTTGCACCACCAGTTCTGGCGGAAGTGCGCTTCCTGACGCATCCCGACCCGCGCGGCCAACCGGGCCGACGCGTCGTTGCGTCCGTCCAGCTGTGCGCTGATTCGGTGGATCTGGGGTAGCGAGAACACGTGCTCGATCAACGCGTTCACGGCCTCGGTCGCGTAACCACGGCCGGCCACGGTGGGGGAGAACGTCCAGCCGAGCTCGACGAGTGCCGGGGATCCGTCCACCAACCATGCCTCGACGTTGCCCACCACAGTGCCTTGATGTTCGACGACCATCGCCAATGCCTGGGTGTGCAGCCCGCTTCGCTTCATCCGTTTGCCCACCGCCGCAACAGCATCGGCGTGCGTCCACGCCTCGTGCAGGAGGTAGCGGCACACTTCCGGGTCGCTGTAGTAGGCGAGAATCCGGTCTGCGTCGTCGGGTTCGTACAGACGAAGCGTCAGGCGTTCGGTGTGAATGGGCTCGACGTTCATGACAGCGATTCTGCCCGACCTAGATTCACGCTGATTCGAACCCTGTTCTCGGACCCGCATCGTGACGGAGGGTGGTGAATCGAACCTGCTCGTCATCAACCGGAAGGCACGTGAACATGGTCGTCACGTCGTACGCCCCACCCGCTGGGCCCGTGCACCTGCGCGTCAGCGACGCCGGCCCCGCACCCGCGTCACCGAAGCGGTCGGTGTGGCAGCGGTATCGATGGACCGTCGTACGCAGTCTGTCGCCCCTCGCGCTCCTCGTTCTGTGGCAGATCGCCAGCGCTGCTGGAGTTCTCTCCGAGCGGGTGCTGCCCGCACCATCCTTGGTCTTCGACGCGGGCGTGCAGTTGTTACGCAACGGTCAGCTGGTCGAGGCACTCGCCGTCTCCGGAACCCGCGTTGTTCAGGGACTCGTGCTGGGCGGGGTGATCGGAGTGGCGCTCGGAGCGCTCGTCGGACTGTCGAAGCTCGCTGAAGCAACCGTCGATCCGCCGCTGCAGATGCTGCGCGCGCTCCCGCATCTCGGACTCATCCCGCTGTTCATTCTCTGGTTCGGTATCGGCGAGACTCCCAAAATCCTGCTCATCGCTCTGGGAGTTGCATTTCCGCTGTACCTCAACACGTACTCGGCCATCCGTCAGATCGATCGCGACTTCCTCGACACCGCCGTCGTACTCGGTTTCTCGTGGCGTCAACGCTTCACCACGATCATCCTGCCCAGCATCGCTCCACAGCTGCTGGTGGGACTGCGCCAGTCGTTGGCTATCGCCTGGTTGTCGTTGATCGTGGCCGAGCAGATCAACGCCGAATCCGGACTGGGCCACATCATCAACGATGCCCGAGACTTCCTGCGCTTGGACACCATCATCTTCGGACTCGTCGTTTACGCGCTGATGGGGATCGCCACCGACGGCATCGTTCGAATCCTTGAAAAGCGTGCCCTCCGTTACCGATTGGATGCCCGATCATGACCTCGACGACGACCTCCGTCGCCACCTTGCACGGCATCGACAAGTTCTACGGGTCCAGTCACGTGCTGAAAGGCGTCGACCTGTCCATCGAGCGAGGCGAAATCGTGTCTCTGGTCGGACGATCCGGCTCCGGCAAGTCCACGATCCTGCGCGTCCTGGCCGGACTGTCCACGGACCACACCGGAGAGCGGCACGTAGCCGGGAATCCCGCAGTGGCGTTCCAGGAACCACGCCTGTTTCCGTGGCGGTCGGTTCGCCAGAACGTGGCTTACGGTCTGAACACCGCAGGCGTCACGGGCAACGCGGCACTTGCTGCTGCAGATACCACCCTGGACGAGGTGGGGTTGGCCGAGAAGCGGGATGCATGGCCACTCACGTTGTCCGGTGGGCAAGCCCAGCGCGCCGCGCTGGCACGAGCGTTGGTGGGGGAACCCGAACTGCTGCTGCTCGACGAACCGTTCGGAGCGCTCGACGCACTCACACGATTGACCATGCAGTCGCTTCTACTCGATCTGTGGGGACGGCACGGCTTCGGCATCTTGCTGGTCACCCACGACGTCGATGAGGCAATTGCGTTGGGCGACAGGGTAGTGGTGCTCGACGGGGGTGCCGTGGCGGAGACCGTCCACGTCGACCTGCCTCGTCCCCGCGACCGGGGAACCGCCGGCTTCTCCCGCATTCGCACCCACTTGCTCGGTGCCCTCGGCGTCCACTGATTTCACTGATACGAAGGATCTTTCACCCATGTCGTCACACGCTCGACCACGCTCTGTTCGCGCCCTAGGCACTATCGCCGCCCTGTCCTTGACGCTCGCCGGCCTGACGGGTTGCGTCTCTCGTGGCAGCGATACCGCGACCACCGAAGCTCCCGCGCTGGTGTCCAACGATCAGCTCGCCACGGTCACCCTCGACGTCGGCGACCAGAAGGGTGGCACCGAGGCGCTGCTTCGTGCGTCGGGTGAGCTCGACTCTGCACCTTACGATGTCGCGTTCTCCACCTTCACCTCCGGCCCGCCTCAGGTGGAGGCCGCAACGGCCGGCCAGATCGACTTCGCGGTCACGGGCAACACGCCGCCGGTGTTCGGCGTTGCAGCCAACGCGCGCATCAAGGTCGTCTCCGCCTACACCAACGACGCGAGTGGCGATCAGATTCTCGTGCCGCCGGATTCGACTTTTGGGTCGTTCGCCGACCTGCGGGGCAAGAAGATCGCAGTGGGCAAGGGAAGTTCGGCGCACGGTCATGTGCTGCTGCAGTTGCAGAAGGCCGGGTTGACCACCGACGACGTTCAGTTGGTGTTCCTTCAACCTGCCGATGCGCTGACTGCATTCACCTCGGGTCAGGTCGATGCCTGGGCGATCTGGGATCCCTTCACCGCGATCGCGCAGGTGCAGAACGGCTCGAAGACGCTGACCACGGCCGAAGGCGTGGCCAACGGTTACGGCTTCGGTATCGCGTCGCAGCAGGCGCTGGACGATCCCGCAACAAACACCGCTCTGCAGGACTTCGTGGTTCGCCTGGCCAAGGCGTCTGCATGGGCCGAGAAGAATCCGGCCGAGTGGGCGGCGGCGTACTCCACTGCCGTCGGAATCGACCCGGCCGCGGGTGAATTGGCACAGGGACGAAGCCAGCGACCGGCAATTACGTTGGATGACAACGTTATCGAGTCGGAACAGGCACTGTTCGATGCGTTCGTCGAGAGCGGAAGCATCCCTGGCGGCAACACGTTCGCGGACTTCGTCGACACGCGTTACAACGACGCCATCGCCGACGCGACCGCCCCCACCAACTGATCACCCACCACGTCGTAGGAGTTCACTCGTGACCGCACGCATCTTCTGGTTCCTCCCCACCGCAGGCGACGGCCGCTCCATCGTCGGCGCGTCCCACGCCTCGGGCAACCTCCGCGAACCCGCTGGGTTCCGTCGTCCGTCGCTGCGCTACCTCACCGAGGTGGCGCAGGCAGCGGACCGCCTCGGCTACGAAGGGGTGTTGACTCCGACCGGAACATGGTGCGAGGACGCGTGGTTGACGACGGCCGCTTTACTTCAGAGCACCCGACGGCTCAAGTTCCTCGTTGCCTTCCGACCCGGCCTCACGCCGCCGACGTTGGCGGCGCAGCAGGCCGCGACGTTGCAGCGGTTCTCGGAAGGGCGGGTGTTGTTCAACATCGTCACCGGGGGCGACGACGTCGAACAGCGTCGTTTCGGGGATTGGATCGACCACGATCGGCGCTACGCCCGCACCGACGAATTCCTCGGACTCGTCCACCGGATCTGGACCGAGTCGGCAGTCGATCACGAAGGCGAGTTCTTCAAGGTCGCCGACGCGCGGGTATCCGAAGCTCCGGATCCGTTGCCCGAGTTCTGGTTCGGCGGTTCGTCGGATCCCGCACTCGCCGTCGCTGCGAAGCACGTCCAGACGTATCTGACGTGGGGCGAGCCGCCGGCCGACGCTCGCGCGAAGATCGAGAAGGTGCAGGCGCTAGCGGACGCCGAGGGGCGCAAGCTCACTTATGGCATTCGCCTGCACACCATCAGCCGTGATACGTCCGAAGAGGCCTGGGCCGTCGCGCAGAAGCTCCTCGACGAGCTTCCCGAGGAGCAGGTCGCCCAGGCACACGCACTGCATTCGTCCTCGCAGTCCGAGGGGCAGCGCAGGATGGCGGCGCTGCACGGGGGCAGCAAGGACTCGCTCGAGATCTACCCGAACCTGTGGGCCGGCGTCGGCCTGGTGCGCGGCGGCGCGGGTACGGCTCTGGTCGGTTCGCACGAGGAGGTCGCGAACCTGATCGGGGAGTACCACGACGCAGGATTCGACGAGTTCATTCTGTCCGGCTACCCGCATTTGGAGGAGTCGTATCACTTCGCCGAGGGTGTACGCCCAATCCTCGACGCGCGAGGAATCACCGTTCCTGCCAGATAGGTTGCGCGGCATCACCTCCTGAATCGACAGTGCGACCTCAGAGACCCGCCACCACCGTTGCCCCGAATATGCCGGTGGCCCTCCCGTACGCTGAACACTCGCACTACGAGAGACGAAGTGGCATGAAAGCACTGGTATTCCGCGAGTACGGCGGCCCCGAGGTCCTGAAGATCGAAGAGCTTCCGGATCCGATTCCGGGATTCGGCGAAGTGGTGGTCGATCTGAAGGCGACCGCGCTCAACCACGTCGACATCGATGTGCGCGAGGGCGTCTCGCGCTTCGACTTCGCGATGCCGCACACCTTGGGCCTGGAAGGTGCCGGCATCATCTCCTCTGTCGGTGACGGTGTGGACCCCGCTCGGATCGGTGAGCGCGTGGCCGTCTCCTACATCCGTACCTGCGGCCACTGCGAGTGGTGTCAACGGGGCATGGAGAACATCTGCGTCAACCGCAAATTGCTCGGCGAGCACATACCGGGCACATACGCGCAGAAGATCTCGACACCCGCCGACCATTGCCTGACGCTTCCCGACAACGTCGACTTCGGTGAGGCGGCAGCCGCACTCAGCGCATTCGGCACCGCCTGGCACGCGCTCATGATCCGCGCCGAGTTGAAGCTGGGAGAGACCGTGCTGATCCATTCGATCGGAGGTGGCGTCGCATCAGCAGCTCTCCAGATCTGCAAGGCTGCCGGCGCGACCGTGATCGGTACAGCCAGCCGAGACGACAAGTTGGCTCAGGCGACCGCGGACGGTGCAGATCACGTCATCAATTACATGACAACCAACGTGCGCACCGCCGTCGACGAGATCACCGGAGGCCGCGGGGTCGAGCTGGTCTTCGACGGCGTAGGAGGGACCGCCTTCACCGAGTCGATGTTCATGCTGCGCCCGTACGGCCGTCTGGTGTCGATCGGCGCGCACGCGGGGGAGGTCGTCGAGTTCGACATCATCGAGTTCTTCCGCCGCCAGATCTCGTACATCTCGTCGCATACTCAGACGCGTGACGAGATGCGTACTGTGCTCGATCTTGTCGGCAAGGGTGTGCTGCGCCCGCGCATCAACTCGCGTTATCCCTTGGATCGCGCAGGGGAGGCTCACGAAGAGTTGGCTGCGCACACCGCCTACGGGAAGATCATCCTCGACATCGATTGAGGAGAGCGTGGTGGACGCGATGCCGTCTCACCTCCAGCAGACACGCCCTGGACCCGTTGAGTGCAGTCAGGCGATCGCCTCGTACACAGCGCGCACGTAGTGCTCGGCTCGCTCCGAACCGATGATGCCGGGACCCATTCGGTTCATCACGTACGAGATGGTCAGCTTCGAATCCGGGTGCAGAATCGTCAGCGATCCGCCCCAGCCTCCCCAGAAGCAGATTTTGCCGTCGGGGATGTAGGGCATCGATTCCTGTTGTGGCAGAGCGAAACCCAGTCCGAAGCGCAACGGAATGCCCAGCGCCAGATCGACTCCGTTGGATTGCTCCTCGAAGATCGAGCTGATCGTCTCCGGGCTCAGCAGACGTACGCCGTCGACGGTTCCGCCTCGGGAGATGACCGAGAGGATTCTCGCGACCGAGCGTGCGTTGCCATGCCCGTTCAGCGCACCCATGTCCGCGTCGCGCCACGCCGCGGTGTTCGCGGACGAGGCCTGCACCAACGGTCCGAGAAACGTTCTGCGACGCACCATCGTCGGATCGGGCACGGCATCGTCGGTCGGTGGGGGCGGTGGAACCACATCGGCGATTCGATTCCAGTCGGCCTCGGCGGCACCGATCTGGAAGTCGGCACCGAGAGGACCAGTAATCTCATCGGCGACGAACTGCCGCAACGGCTTTCCGGTGACGCGCCGAACCACTTCGCCGATCAGGTGCCCCTGACTGACTGCGTGATACCCCGATGTGGTGCGCGAATCCCACCACGGAGCTTGCTCAGCCAGACGTGAGGTCGAGAGGTCCCAGTCGTAGAGGTCCTCTTCGCTGAACGGCCTGTCCCATCCCGACACTCCGGAGGTGTGCGACAGCAGGTTCCGGACCGCGATGTCCTGCTTGCCTGCGGCCGCGAACTCGGGCCAGTATGTCGCGACCGGTGCATTGGGATCGAGCACTCCGCGGTCGATCAGCATCAACGCCGCCAGGCACGTCACCATCTTGGTCGTCGACCACACATTGGTGATCGTGTCCGACTCCCACGGCAGGCTGCGCTCGGTGTCGCGATACCCGCCCCACAAGTCGACGGCGGTGTGGCCGTCGATGTCGACCACGATGGACGCGCCGAGTTCCTCGCCGCTGTCGAGGTTGGCCGCCAACTTCTCTCGCACGCCCGAGAAGCGCGGGTCGCAGTGACCGTCAATTGCCATGTGATGCCCCCAGGACGCGGTGAACGGCCAATTCGACGTAGTTGTCGGCGACGTCCTCGATGCTCAGCTCGCCCCCGTCGTGGAACCAGTTGCTGATGCCGTTGAGCATGTCGGTCAGAGCAAACGACGCCAGCCGCGCATCCGGGACGGTGAATTCACCACTGCGCATTCCGGCGGTGATCACGTCGCGGACGCGTCGTTGGTACTGGCGGCGATAGTCCTCGACAACACTGCGGTGCTCGGGAGTGAGCGAGGCGAGCTCGTGCAGGCCCACGATGTACTCCACCCGTCGCCGATTCAGATGCACCAGGTGCGCACGCACCAGGGACGACAGGCGTTCGGTAGGCGTTCCGGCCGCGTCGAGTAGCGGCAGGTTCTCCTCGGCCGGTTCCTGCGTGACCGTCAGACAGATCGCGAAGAGGATGTCTTCCTTGGACGGGAAGTGGTGGTAGAGGCTGGCACCCTTGATGCCGACGGCGTCGGCGATATCGCGCATCCCCACGTTCGAGTAGCCCTCACGCGCAAAGATATTCGCGGCATTGGCGACGATGTCCTCTCGCCGCTGTCGGGTCCGAACCTGACGGGGCAGGGGACTCACTTCAGCCGGCTGCGTCATACGGTCTCCTCCACCGCCGCCAGCAGTCGCAGTTCACGCTTGAGGATCTTCCCCTGCGGGTCGACGGGCAGTTCGGCCACGATGTGTACCGATTTCGGTGCCTTGTACGACGCCAACTCGGTGCGGCAGTACTCGATGATCGCGGCCGGGTCGGCGGTCACCCCGTCGCGGGCGATGACGAAGGCCGTTACAGCCTCGGACCAGTACGGGTCGGGCACTCCGACAACGGCGGCACGCAGCACGTCCGGGTGCGTGTGGATGGTGCGTTCCACTTCCTGCGACGACACGTTCATCCCTCCCGACTTGATCATGTCCTTCATCCGATCGTAGAAGAACAAGTTGCCATCGGCGTCGATGCGCACCATGTCGCCGGTGTGCACCCACCCGTCGTGGAACACCTCGGCGGTGCGCTCGGGGTCCTTGAAGTAGCCGAGCATCACCGATGGAGTGCGACAGAGCAATTCACCGATCTCACTCTCGTTCCCCGCAGGGTCGACGACCTTGATCTCGAGGTGGGTGACGGGCTTGCCGATCCACGACGCGTCGCCGTCGGGAATGTCGTCGAGTGTCGAGAACCAGCCGACCGAGCCGAGCTGCGAGAGTTCCGACTGTCCCCAGTAGGTGCCCCAGATGGCCTCGGGTGCCGCGGCGGCCCAGGCGCTGATCGTGTGCGGTGACACCTGGCCACCGTAGGTGAGGCAGCGCCGCACCTGGCTCACGGCCTCGGGCCCGAACTGCGCATCACGAGCCAGGGCCAGATAGAACGTCGGCGTCTGCGCGATCACGGAGATCTTCTCGGCGGCGATGATGCGCAGCGATTGAGCCGGGTCGACCGTCGCGGGCAGCACGAGGGTGGCACCCATCAGCGTGAGGGTCGTCATCGAGCCGAGTCCGGCGATGGTGTGGAAGGGCATGACGAACAGCCAGGTGTCCTCCGGTCCGGACCGCAGGCCCCAACTCCACGCGGGCGCGGTGGAGATGAGGAAGTTGCGGTGCGGAATCATCACGCCCTTGGGAGCTGCTTCGGTTCCCGATGTGTAGATGACCATCGCGACGTCGTTCTCGTCCATCTCGACGTCGGGTTCGGTGGACGGGGTGTTTGCCGTCAGTGCGGCGTATTCGGTACCGAACGTCACCAGGGTGGTGGTGTCCGGCTTCACCGAGGAGATGATCTCGGCGTAGGCCGGATCGGCCACCACCACGGTCGGTTCCGCGTGTTCGAGTTGGTGCTTCACCTCGGCCGCGCGGTACATCACGTTGATGCCGGTGAAGGCCGCTCCGGCTTTGAGCGTTCCGTAGTACGCCACCACCACCTCGACGCTGTTACGTGCCATCGATGCGACGCGGTCGCCCGAAGTTACTCCGAGATCGACCAGCAGGTTGGCGAACTGGTTTGCGCGCGAGTCCAGTTCGCCGTACGTGGTGACCTCGCGGGTGCCGTCCGCCGCGTAGCTGATGAACGCGACCTTGTTCGGCTGAGTCCGCGCATGGCGACGAAGCTGATCGCCGATGGTGGCGCGGCCGATGGGGGAGCGGTGGTGGATGGCGGTACCGGGCACGGCGGACTCCTCGAGGTGCGAGCTGTTAAAGGGCAGTGGAGAGGGCAGCAGAGTCGAACATCGGCTGCGAGAACGTCTCTGCCGCAACGATCTGCTCCACCGGATCGCGAGTGAGCTTGCGTGGGAACGACTTCTCCGGATACCCGACGGCGATGTGCGCGGCGGTGATGTAGTCGTCCGGGATGCCGAGCAGCTCGCGAATGGCGGGCTCCTCGTGGCACAGCAATGTCGTCACCGCGGTCGCGACGCCCTGATCGCGCAGGCTCAGGCACAGGTTCTGCACAGTCGGGTAGATGGACGCGCCGCCGACGACGGAGAGTCGGCCGAGTTCGTGGTCGGTGGGGTGCAGTCCGTCCAGCGCGGCGCAGACCACCACGATGGCGGGCACCTCGGCGAGGTGGCGAGCGAAGTAGTCGGCGTCCTGCACGGTCTTGGGCAATGCGCCGACGGCGACGGTTCCGCCGGTGATGCCGGCGAAATAGGCGTCCCACATCGGGAGGTAGAGATCGGCGAGGGCCTGCTTGCGGGCAGCGTCGCGCACGACGATCCATCGCACGGGCTGACGGTTGCCGCCCTGCGGGCCGAAGCGGGCGACGTCGAACGCGGCCTTGAACACCTCGTCGGGAACAGGATCGCTGAGGTACCGCCTGCAGGTGCCGGTGGTACGCATCGCCTCGGTGAGTTCCATGGGTGTGTCCCTTCGCCTGTCCGCTGTTAGGTAGTGCCATGAAGCATCGTGTGGCGTGAGCCACATTGTCAAGGGTTGATTTGCTGCGAATCTGAGGATCGCGAAACTCTTGCGCAGAATTGCCTAACCATGGTTAGTTGAGCTGTCGGAGTCGGATGGAGCAGCTCGCAACAGGAGGTACCGGTGTCCACAGACGCAGTAACGGCAGCGGAAACCGTGGGTGGAGTCGATCGGGATCGGCTCTCGCGGGCTCTCACCGCGGCCAACCTGCCCACGCTGGTGGCGGTGCTCTATCAGTTGACCGGCGACCGCACCTGGCTTGCCGATCCGTATCGCCCCACCCGTAGTCGGGGCATGGACAACAACGACACGGGCGGATTCGACGACGCAGTTGCCGCCCATATCCGTGCCGCAGCACTCGACGCAATCTGTGCGTTCCATGAAGGCACGCCCATGGCGGTGCCCTCACCCGACTCGGAGCATCTCGTCGAGATGATCAGCGTGGCTGTCGGTGAACAGGTTCCTCCCGAGTTCGGCGTCATGGTTGCCGAGGACGTGGGCTTCACTGCCTCGGACACTCCGGTGGCGGCTCCGAACGATCTGTCGGTCATCGTGATCGGTGCCGGTGTCTCCGGGATGCTCGCGGCCATCAAGTTGCACGAGGCGGGCATCAGTCACACAGTGCTCGAGAAGAACTCCGACGTGGGCGGTGGCTGGTTCGAGAACACCTACCCCGGTGCCGGCGTTGACACCCCCAGTCACCTGTACTCCTACTCATTCGCGCCGCGGGCCTGGAGCACCCACTTCGGCAAGCGCGACGAGGTGTGGGAGTACCTCAGCGATGTCGCGTCCGAACACGATCTGCGGCAACGCATTCGATTCGACACCGAGGTGGCGACCGCCGAGTACGACGCCCAGCGGCAGGGCTGGACCGTCACGACGGTGGACGGCGAGATCCTGACCGCCGATGTGGTGATCACCGCTACCGGTCAGCTCAATCGGCCGCAGGTGCCCCACATTCCCGGGCTCGAGTCGTTCGACGGACCGATCTTCCACACCGCGAACTGGCCGACCGATCTGGATCTGGCCGGCAAGCGCGTCGCCATCGTCGGCACCGGGGCCAGCGCCATGCAGGTGCTGCCGGCCATCGCGTCGACGGTGGGGCATGCGACGGTCTTTCAGCGTTCGCCTCAGTGGGTGTCGTCGAGTGACGTGTATTTCACCGAGATGGGCGACGATGCCAACTACCTGATGGATGTCGTTCCGCTGTACCGGCTTTGGTACCGAACCCGGCTGGCCTGGAACTTCAACGACCGCGTGCACAGCTCGCTGCAGGTCGATCCCGAATGGGAGCATCCGCAGCGCTCGATCAACCCGGTGAACGACGCCCATCGACGGGTCTTCACTCGCTACATCGAAGCCGAGCTGGATGGCCGACCGGACCTGATCGAGAAGTCACTTCCCGATTACCCACCCTTCGGCAAGCGGATGTTGCTCGACAACGGCTGGTACGCAGCGCTCAAGCGCGACAACGTCACCCTCATCGCCGATGCCGTGTCATCGATCACCGCGAACTCGGTTGTTGCGCGAAATGGTTCGGAGACCGAGGTCGATGTGGTGATCCTCGCGACGGGGTTCGAGACCCACAAGCTGCTGACGCCGATCGATGTGCGCGGACGATCGGGGGAGTCCATCCGCGATATCTGGGGTCCGGAGGATGCGCACGCGTATCTCGGTATCACCGTCCCGGACTTCCCGAACCTCTTCATCACCTGCGGTCCCGGAACCGTGCTGGGCCACGGGGGCAGCTACATCACCATCGCCGAATGTCAGGTCCGCTACATCGTCGATGTGTTGATCGACATGGTGGACAAGCGAATCGGAGCCATCGAGTGCAAGGCCGACGTGGAAGCGGAGTACGTCCGCAAGCACGACGAGGCGCACGGGAAGATGATCTGGTCGCACGGCGGCATGGACAACTGGTACCGCAACGATGCCGGACGCGTGGTCTCGACGTTGCCGTGGCGCATCGTCGACTACTGGGAGATGACGCGACGGGCTGATCTGGACGACTTCGTCATGGAGCCTCGACGGGAAGAGGCTCGCTGATCAGTTGGAGGTCGCCTGCTGCATCGACAACACGAATCCGTGCCCGCTGCCCGCGTCGCAGACCATCGCGTCGACGCGGGAGTAGCAGGTGTAGCCGTTGAACGCGATCGATGTGTTGTACTCCAACGGCCGAGCGTTCTCGACCCCAAAAGCGCCTTGGTTGAAGCACATCGGGGTGACCTTGCCCGGGTCCAGGAAGAAGCCTTTGCTCATCTCGTCGGCAGAAAACGGTGGCTTGTCGCAGTCCGCGCCGTCGGGCACGGGTGCGTCCGTGGCCTGGCAGCCTGAAGAAAACTCAGTGGAGCCGAGCTTGCAATAGATGTTGCCCGACGGTGACTTCCACCCGACCTCGTTGTTGATCGCGGTGTATCGGGCCGGGTCGACGGGGGTGATCGGTGCCGAGTCGACCGATGGTGTTGCGGGAGAATCGGGTTCACTGTTGCTCGGTTGCGGAGCCACCGTGACCTGCGGTGCTGCCGCGGTCGAGGTCGCTGACACACCCGCGACCACGGTGGGGATGACCGACGGCATTGCGGTCGTCGGGTCGTCCGAACTGCTGCACCCCGTCAGGGCAAAGCCAGTACACGTAATGGCGACGACGACCGTGCGCCTGCTCAGCCCGGTCATCAGTTGGACGTCGCTTGCTGCATCGACAACACGAAGCCATGCCCGCCGCCCGCGTCGCAGATCATCGCTTCGACGCGGGAGAAACAGGTCATCCCGTTGAACGTAATGGAGGTGTTGTATTCCAACGTCTGCGCGTTCTCGACTCCGAATTCACCTTGGTTGAAGCAGGTCGGCGTCACCTTGCCCGGCGTCATGTAGAAGCCTTTGCTCAGTTGGTCGATCGTGAACGACGGGTTGACGCAATTCGCGCCGTCCGGTACCGGAGCATCTCCAGACTGGCAACCGGACGAGAACTCGAAAGCGCCGATCTTGCAATAGATCTTGCCCGAGGGGGACTTCCAACCGACCTGGTCGCCGTACGCGGTGTAGCGGGCCGGGTCGACGGGTGTGATCGGTGCGGTGTTGTTCACGGGGTTCGCGGGGTTCTGCGCTGGATCGGTGGACTCCGGTGCGGTGGCGGTGTCCGTGATGTCGACCGGAGGGTTTGCAATGGTCACTTGCGGTGGAGCAGGAAATGCTGATGCGGCGTTGGAGGCTGGGGTCGGTGCAGCCGCGGGGGCCTCCTCGCCGCCGCAGGCGGTCAGCGCGAAGGCGAGGGCAGCAGTGGACGCGAGTAGAGCACTTCTTCGGATCATTCGGAGCTCCTTCATCAGAAAGCGATGTTGACGTCGCGGGAGATCATGAAGCCTCTGTCGCCGTCGTAGCAGGTAATGCCGGCTTCGGTGGACCGGCAGAAGTTGCCTGTGACTCCGATGACCTGGCCGTATTCGAGAACTCGTGGGCCGGGATTCCCGCCGAAAAAGATTCCCTGGTTGGTGCAGATCTGTTCGACGGTGCCGTCCTGTGTGATCTGCACGCCGTAGGTGTTGTTCTCGGTGTTGAGGCACTCGCGCCCGGTGTTGCCCGGTACCGAGTAGCGGACCTGGCAGCCCACGATCGTTCCGCGTGCGTTGGACGAATTGAATGCGCAGAAGACATTTCCACTGGGGGATTGGAAGAAGTACTGGCCACCGTCTACCTCGAAGTCGCGTGCGTCGACGTTGACGTCGTCGCGGTTGGGGGCGGGTGGCACGGCAGCAGGTCCCGCTTCAGTGGGCTGCTCCAGCGCCGGAGTCACGACCTCGGGAGCCTCGACGGCCGGTCCGTCCGTACCGGTGCCACTACCTGTGTCGGGAGTGCCACCCGCGGACGGAGCGGTAGCGGCGCTGGTGACTGGCGCTGCATCGGTGCTGGTCGGTCCCTCGGACCCGCAGGCCGTAAGAGTCAGGGTGCTAGCAGCGACCAGGGCACACATGGCCACGATGTTGCGGACTTGCCTCGTTCGTTCGTCCTCACCGGTGGCTGCAGAGTGCATCACCTCTGAACTATGAATCGAACAGGCCAGATGGTCTGTTAACGTCGTTCGTGTCACGACCCCGTCACGAATCGGTATACGGCTGGAACAACGGACATTTCGCCTGAGAGGGTGAAGAGAAGAAACACTCAACGGCCAGTTGATGTTTCAGCTTCAACCTGAAGCGATGGATGACGATTCTGGAGCGACTCGGAATTCCATTGCGCGACATCGACGAAAGGCATGAGGTATGCGAAAGTCATTGCGGCGAGCGGCAGTAGCAACAGCCCTGACTGTGCCCCTGGTGTTCGGGATCGGAGTGGGTACGGCAGCGGCCGCCCCGCAGGTGACGAACCTTCAGGTGCCCATCGTGACCGGTTTCCAGATCGCTCCCGGTGCCGTCCCCGGCGGCTTCTTCCAGACCATTCCGATGAAGGCCACCGTGGGTGAGGACCCCGGTGTCGCTCGCTTCTCGGCTGCGAACATTGCCCCGTTCGCCGACCAATATCCCTACCGGTATCTGAACCTGAACTGGCGAAACCTCGCGACAGGTGCGACGGGTGCCGCCGATCTACGGCATTGGCAGGACGATCCGACGCCACCGGCGGACAACTCTTTCAGTAAGCAGTACCTTCCACTCGAGGTGGTGGCGAACACCGGTTCGGGGCCTGTTGTGGTGACGGTGACGCATTCTCGCGACTACTCGTACGGTGCCGAGTGGGGCTCGCCGTACCTCGACACTCTTCTCCCCGGTGCCGGCGTGGTGCTGGTTCCCTGATCGGGTAAGGCCTCAGCTGCCGAGGTCTCCCGCTATGTCGGCGGCGGTGAGCATCGATACCAGGAGCGGCACAACTCGTTTGGCGGCAATTCGATAATCACCGCGGCCCTGTTGTTCGACGATGTTCGCCGTGCTCAGCGTCTTGAGGTGGTGGTAGATCTGGCCGGAGGAGCCGACTCCCACTGCGGTGTGTAGATCCGCGGCGTTCGCCGGACCGCGCAGCAAACTTCGGACGATCTGCAACCTGACAGGATGGCCCAGTGCAGCAAGCACTTCCGACATCGAGGCAATGGGCAGGTCGACGATGGCGTCGGGGGAGTAGCTGATGTCCCAGCGGACCGTTCCGTTCAGATGCACGTCGCCCTGGTAGGCGACGATGCCGCCCGTCGACGGGGCGGCATCGACCTGCTCGGGAGCGTCGCGTCGTTCCAGCTCGGCGACGCGGGCTTCCAGCTCTGCCAGTCTCGACTCGAACTCTGCGCTCACACCACGCAGGCTATCCGGTCGAGAACGTCCGGCGATTGCATCGCCTCGAGGATGAGTTGCTGCTGGACTCCGATGCCGGCCATGGCTTGATCGAATTTGTCCCCTGGGATGCCGTCGATCAGCCACACTGCGGTAGCGACAGTTCCGTCGGTGCGGCGTAACTCGAACCCCTGGGTCAGCACACCAGGGAGGCTGCCGCCTTTAAAACCGACACCGAGAACGCTGTCACCTGCGGGTTGCCATTCCAGTTGGCGCAGAATGGTTTCGGACGCAGTACCGTACGTCCCGTCCGTGAAAGCGCGATACAGTCCATTGAGTTGTTCCGCCGAGGCACCGCGAAAGTTGTTCTGCACGCGGGTGGCCTGGTCTTCGTAAGTCGGTAGTTGCACGGCTGCGTCGACCTGGGTCCGAAACTCTGGGTCGAATGCCCACTTCCGCGCAGTCTCCCAGCGGTCCTCGTCAGCGAGTGTTGGGTCGAACATCGACAGGATGTCGGCCACCAGGCTGGGAACCTCGAAGTTCTCCCACCCTCCGGTGGCGGCTGCGTCGATGATGGCTTGGTCGCCGAGTCGGTATCGGAGAAAGTCGGGGACGGAGTTGTCGCTTTCCTGGATCATGGCCGTGACGATGTCCTCGATGCGGACCGTGGCATTGGGGTCGGTTGCGTTGGTGCCGGTGTTTGCAATTCCCAAGCGATTCAGGGCGTTGGGATGCGCGCCGCCGTCGGTGTTGGGTACGTACCACCGCTCCCAATCCGAGAGCGACACTTGCTCGTTCGGGTCGATGCTGCCGATCGCGACGGCTTGGGCGTAGGCGGCGAGATGCACCACCTTGATCGCGGATGCGAGTACCTGCTCCTGATCGGCTCGGTGTTCGACGGTGCGGCCGCGTCCGTCGTCGATGACAAGGCTCACGGTGTCTGGGGCCTGATCGATCAGTCCGATCCACCCGTCTTCGGTGGCGAGGTCGGTCGAGGTGACGGGTGCACAGTTCTCCGGTGTCGGAGTGGCGGCCTCGGCGGTCTCCGAGCCGGTGGAGGCGCATCCGCTCATCAACAGGACCGTCGCGCAGGCTGCCGAAACCAGGGTGAGGCGTCGCATCTCGAGCTCCTTGGTTGTTATTCCGTAATTACGGAATAACAGTAAAACGGATTGTGCGTCTCGGCAACCCCTTCGTGTGGCGTTCGGGGGATGGCTCGCCGTAACACCTGTTACCCTCGTCCGTAACAAGTGTTACGGCGAGAGGGGAGGTGGGAGCGAGTGACTTTCGAAGCGGACGATCCGCGGCATCGCATTTCGCAGGCCGTGTGGGACACGATCGCGGAGTTGGGAATCGAGGCGACGACGGTGCGCGCGGTCGCGACTCGGGCGGGCTGCACCACCGGTCTGATCATGCACCGCTTCGGCTCCCGGTCTGCGATGTTGGTGCATGCGCGACAGACCCTGTTCGAGCGCACGGCAGCGCGGGCCGACGAGGCCGGTGCCGGTGGCACGCAGTCCGCGGCGGAGCGGCTGTATTCCGTTGTCTGCTCAGTACTTCCGCTCGACGACGAGCGCACCGTCGAAGCCCGAATCTTCACGGGCTTCGCGGCGGCGGCGATCGCGGACGCCGAGCTGCGGAACCCGCACGTGACCCACACGCGTCAGTGGCTCACTCGCATAGCCGGTCTCGTTGCCGAGCTCGGCTCTCACATCACCGATGCCGAGGCCGCGGAGTGCGCCCAGCAAATCGCCACCGCGGTGGAGGGCATCGTGGTCCTGGCGGTACTCGATCGCGAGACGTATCCGCCGGCGACGCAGAAACGACTGGCACAGCGCACGATCGCCACCGTGGTCGACCGCAATACCGCAACCGACCGGTGACCTTGTCCCTACCTTCGACAGAACGGACCCCCATGCCTACGCTCCATCACGCCCCACTGGCACGCGTGAACCAGAACACCCTGTATCGCATCATGGCGCTTCGGGTCGCGGTATTCGTGCACGAGCAAGGAATCGTCGACGACATCGAACTCGATGGCGCGGACCTGCTTCCGACGACGGAGTTGTTCTGGATGCAGGACGACGACGGTGAGGTGCTGGCGACCATTCGAGTCCTGGTCGACGACACCGTTCACATCGGCCGAGTCGCGACCGCCGCCAGTGCGCGGGGTCGGGGCTACGCCGGCGAACTCGTGAAAGCGGCACAGAAGGCGTATCCCGGGGTGGTCGAACTCTCCGCGCAGGCGCACCTCGAAGAGTGGTACGGCCGCTTCGGGTTCGTTCGTGTGGGGGAGAACTACCTGGACGCTGGAATTCCCCATGTGCGCATGGTGACGAACGGATGATGAACCCTCTTCTGTTCTGACCAATGCCGTTGGGCTGCGATGATATTTCGAGCGTTTCAGAACAACGTGGGTGCGGTGTAGCGGCCGTTCCGTGCTTCGTTCAGTCGGGCACTCCAGCGCTGCACGAGCCACATCTCGACGAGTTCGGGGCTGGTGCCGATGTCGGTGGCCCATGCGGTGATGAGTTCGACGTAGCGGTCGTAGCGGCGACGAGTGAAGCCGGTGACGGACGGGTCTTCGAGCCATCCTTCGTGGATGAGGGTCGAGACTCCGTATTGGTCGATCAGCTGCGCAGGCCCGCCGTAGACCGACGCCTTCACCGCCCAGAGGAACGTGGCCATCAGGGACATTCCGACGCCGGGTGCATCGGGCCATCCGGACCAGGTCGAGTTCGGGTGGTCGGGCACTGCACGGTTGCGTACGCAGCTGTCCAACACGGCGAGTGTCTTGGCGACGGGGTTCTCGTCGGGACGGTTCAGGTGCGGGTTCATGACGTCGGGGAATCGCCGCATCGCTCTGCGATGCCGGTGACTGCCCTGCCAGGCTGCGCAGAGAAACAAGAGGCCGAGCGAATCATGTTCGCCTACAGCCAGATCGGTGCCGATTCGTAGATCGTTTCGCTGCACGGTGGCACCGCCGTACTCGACGATTTCTCCGTCGAGGTTGCGGCCCCGCAGCCGAAGATCGTGGCCTGCGCGGTCGAGGTGGCCGTTCCACCAATCCAGGTCCACCTCGACACCGTCGTCGAGGACGTGTAGGTCGTAGCTGCGGTGCTGACACCACTGGACACAGGCCGTGGGCGGCGGGAACCCCTCGTCGAGTCGTGACATACCGCCATCGAAGCATCGGGTACCGACAGATCGAAGGCTGCTGTCACTCGGCGCGGGTCACTCGGTACGGGTCCCGGCTGGTTTGTCGTAGTGATCAGTTTCCTGATGTCCGATCATTGCGAGCAGCGCCAACTTGTCGGCATCGGGGCTGCCGAGAGCGGCGGTATACAGGATCAGGTGCTGGTCGAGTTCGATAAGTTTCAGCGAATCGCAGTCCACCGTGATCTCTCCAACGGGGGTGTTCCGAAAGGTCTTTCGCAGGGCGGGGGAGACTGCGACGTCGTGTCGTTCCCACAGTCGAGCGAAGTCGGGGCTGCCCTCGCGCAGTTCGGTGACGAGGTTGCTCACAATCTCGTCCGTGGGATAGCGGGTGAGTGCGGTGCGGAGTTCGTTGACCACGCTGTGGCGAAAGTGAACGTCGTCGGAGATGCCGTAGAGCCGCTCGCTCGGCTGCTCGGTGCCGAGGAAAGCTTTGCGGGCAAGGTTGCGATCACGAGGGGTCAGGGCACCAAAATCTTCCATGAGCGCTGCGGCGAGATCGTTCCAGGCGAGAACCTCGAACGCGGCCGACATGACGATGCCGGCGGTCTGCGGTAACCGTTCCAGGAGTGTGAGAATGCTGGGCCGAACATCGCGCCGGTGCCCACCTGATTTCGCGGGTGCGGTGCCGGCCAGCGCGTGCAGATGGTCGGACTCGGTGTCGCCGAGGCACAGGGCAGCCGCGATGCCCGCCAGCACTTCTGCCGACGGGCGTGGTGCGCGGCCCTGTTCGAGGCGCACGTAGTACTCCGTCGAAATATGCGCGAGCACGGCTACTTCTTCACGCCGAAGACCCGGGGTCCGGCGGCGAGGGCCGGACGGAAGACCCACATCCTGCGGTTGAAGCTTTTCGCGGCGGCTGCGGAGAAACGCCCCGAGTTCCTGCTTGTCCATGAGTTCGATTGTGCCCCGAGTTGATCGTCGGACCCTAGTACCGTTTGTGCCTGTATCCGGTGTTGATGCGCCCTGATGCTTGCATCATGACCATCGAAACAGCTTCCAGTACAGCCGGCCTTCTGGCCGGAAAGATCGTGTTCATCACCGGTGCCAGTCGAGGAATCGGTGCCGCTGCGGCTCAACTTTTCTCGGCTGAGGGGGCTGCTGTTGTGCTCGCCGCCCGCAACGTCGACGCGCTCGATCAGCTCGTGACGACAATCCGAACGGCCGGGGGTACCGCCGACGCGGTCTCCATGGACCTTGCCGACTCCGACAGCATCCGTGCCGCCGTCGCCCGCGTCGAGCAGCTGCACGGACAACTCGACGGCGCGTTCAACAACGGTGGCGTCAATCAGCAGCAGATAGGTCCCCTCGACACCACCACCGAAGCCGACCTCGACGAGCAGTTCACCGTCAACTTCCGCGCTCACTGGACCGCGATGAATGCCGAAGCCGCCCTTATGCGTCGGAGTGGAGGCGGTGCCATCGTGAACACCTCGAGCATCGGCAGCCGCCGTGCCGTTCCGCCGCTTCCGGCGTACGGGGCGATGAAGCGGGCGCTCAACAGCATCACCGAAACCGCTGCGGTCACCTGGGCCCCCGAGGGTATTCGTGTCAACGGTCTGATGCCCGGAGGCACTGCAACAGAAATGATGGACGAATGGGAGGCAAAGACGCCAGGCGTTATCGCGGCCAGTAGCGCTGCGTCACCGATGGGCCGCATGGCGGAGGCCCGCGAAGTTGCCGAGGCCGCCGCGTGGCTGCTGAGTGACAGGGCTTCCGCGGTGACCGGGGCGATCGTGCCCGTCGACTGCGGGTCGGGGGCCTGAACCTGATTGCCACTCTCCGCTGCCGACCGGCCAGTTCGAACGGTAGATGCATCCGCGAGCGCGATCAGTTGTCGTCTATCGAAGCATCTCCGCAACCTGTGCGATAGCGGACTCAAAACGCTCCCGCCCGCCGCCCGTGTTCAACCCCCGTGCTGAACAATGAGGAATCTTCCCCGGGACGACATAGAAATTCCGGTCGATTGCTAAACGCGCCCAACCGTCACGAGCTGCGGCACCGAGCAGGAGAACGATCTCTATCCGTGGGCACAACTCGACGAAAGCCTTTGTCCATTGCACAGATCGAGTTCGCTCGGCAGGGGTGGAACCGCCATTCTTGATGCCTGCGACGGGGAAGGGAACTACGTTCCAGTGGACCACGTCGGCATGTGAGACACCGTGGCGTTCGTACGCTTCACGGCAATTGCGAGCCGTGCGGTCGTTGTTGTCCAGGCTCAGCAGGCCCGATCCGGTGCCGCTCTCAGCTTTGGTCGAAGGGTTGTCGAGGAGCACCAACATACGAGCACCGATACCACCCTGGTCTGGATCGACGTAGGGAACGTGGCCGTGCGGGAGACCGACGGAATCTGCGATGACGTCAGCTAGTGAGTTCAGCGGCCGGACGTGCGGGTCTCTGATGCGAGCAATTTTTTCGGCCACCACATCAGGGTCGGCGTTGCGTCCGTTCGGCATGCGGTAAGGATTGCACGCGCTTCCGACACGAGAGCTGTTCTTCGGTGGTGACTCCACACAGCCGACCGGCCTAGACGACTAATTCTCGCGTGAATTGCACGGACAGCGTCAGCTGGCCGCCGGCGTCCGGCACATCCAGACGAACCGGTCGGTGTGTTCGGTTATGGTGTGCAACAACGCGAGGAAGGCGACCAATGTTAGATAGCAAGTCAGAGATTCCGTTCTGGACACTAGCGACGAAAGAAGCCGTGGCACCGCTCGTCACAACAGAGGACTCGATGACGACGGCGCGTCTGAACGAGTTGCGCACAGTACTGGCCGCATTGGTCGATGCGCCTCTCGCGACACTGGAAGCGCATCCGATGCCGAAGTCCTCCGACCTGTCAGGCGGCGTGCATCTCGAGAGTGCGAGTCCGCTCGCGACTCACCTCTCCCAGTTGATCAGCCAAACTGCCAAGTCAGGTGGCAGTGGCCTCGCGGATACAGGTGGGGAGGCGCTGTATCGCATGGTCGTGCCGGCGAAGGTGGCCGCCCAGTTTGGTAGCGGAGTCGTCAAATCCATGACATCCAAAGCCGCGACAGGCGGAGTCCACAGCGCTCTCGTGGGTTCGTCCGGCATAGCAGCCCAGGCGACGTTTGTTCCTGTAGCCGGTTCGGCTGCTGCTGGTGCTGTAGGTGGGTCGGCTGCTACTGCCGGCGCAGCTGTCGTCGGCGCAAGTGCTCTTACCGTCGCGGCGCCGTTGGTGCTCATGGCGGTAGCAGTCGGGCTCAACGCTCGCGCCGAGCGCAATCGCCAGCAGGCTCTCGACACGATTACGGAGATGCTCGGTGAGTTGAAGGACAACGCACTCACGGGCGAACGATCTGCGCTGAATGCGTGCATCCCGATTATCGACTCCGCCTCGGCGGTTCTTCTCGACGAAGGACGAATCGGGGCATCACTCGGTCTGGACACGGCGGTCTTTCACATCAATGTTGGGCTTGCGAATGCTGAAACACGGCTCGCTGCTTGGGAATCGGCTTTCGCGGGCTTCAAGGACGGCCGCGTCGAAATTCCTGAGCTCGAGAAGGCATTCAAAGGGATCGGCGGGCAAGGTGGAGAATTTCGTACTCACCTTGAACTGGCTAAGCTCTCGATCGATCTGAAGCAGCGGGTGACTGTTCTTCAAGCTGTCGAACACGCACAATCGGATCCGTTGAACTTATTCGAGAGTTTCACTCGCGCGCTAAAGCTCCACGACCAACGCGTCATTGCTTTGCAGCATCGTTTGTCGCGGCTTCTGCAGGGGTTGTCCAGTCTTGAAGTCGACCGATCGCATGGTGTACGCGACGTCGTGTTCAAGTCCAGCGCCGTGGATGCACTCCTGAGGACTTCACGCCGAGTACGCGAACTGCAGAACTCGATCGAGCATCCCGGCGTACAGCCGGATGTCGCCATTGAGATTGCGCGTCAACGAGATGGTTCAATCGTCGTTCTGCCGGCGCATTCGGCTTGATCGAACTCGACGAGGTGGCGGTTCCATCAATCCAGGTCCACCTCCACACCGTTGTCGAGGACGTGTACGTCGCAGCCGCGGTGCTGAAACCACTACACACAGGCCGTGAGAGGCGGGAACCCCCCGCCGAGTCGTGACATACCGCCATCGAAGCATCAGGCACCGACACATTGCGTCGCGTTCTCGATGTCCCTGCGGACTGTCGGTCCCATATGTAACTGTGGGGTCTGGTTAGCGAAAAGAACGAACAGGGGAGTGCCGGTGACCGTTGCCGACAATGCTGTCGACAGACCGTTGGTCGATGCCGTGCTGGAAGCCAACGACGCCGACGAGAAGCTGTCCGACGACGTCAAGTATCTCGTTCGTGCGGCTCTCGAGGGCCCGAGTGCGTTGCAACAATTGCTCGACGGGATCTCGACCCCGCAGGCTCGGGAGGTATCGGATGCATTGGGCGAAGAGCCGGTCTGCGCATTTCTGAAACAGATTACCGTGGCTGGGTTCAGCGGCATCGGGCCGAAAGCAACGTCGGCTCTGCATCCCGCACCGGGCATCACCATCGTCACCGGTCGTAACGGGTCGGGCGAGTCGAGTTTTGCAGAGGCTCTCGAATTCGCTGTCACAGGTTCGCGTTACCGGAGGGAGAACTGATGCACGTGGCGTCAGTGCTGTCGGAATCGACGAAGAAGAACGTCGGCATCGGAGTCACGACAGCGGCCAGGCATGGAATCGGTGTCATCACCTTCGCCGAGCCCGACGACTACGAATCGTGGAAGACGCGCGTCGATGCGGTACGCGTCGATTCGCCAGCCGAACAGGTCAATTCGTTCGTGCAGAGCAGCATCTCGTTGGACGGTCAGCGACTCGTTGCGGATGCGGTGAAGCGTCTACGCCGTGGAGATTCATTGCTCCAGGCTGCGGAGGTTGAATCATCGGACGATGACGTGCTCAGCTCATCGCCTAAAGAGTTCAGACTGTGAACCGCGATCGAAGCACCACCGAATGGTGGGACGGCATCCTGGACGTCAAAGACGTAACTCCCTCGGACGCAAGAGCGAAAATCTCTGATTTTGCATACCGGGGTGACTGGCCAGCCCTGTTCGAAGTCCTCGACAGCATGGACAGCTACGAGCCGCTCGCGAACGTAAATTCGACCAGATCAGGCGGAAAGTCCCACTTCACCCCGCTGCACCAGGCTGCATGGAGTGGAGATGCACACGGTATCCACGGGCTCATCAATCGAGGAGCGTGGCGTTCAGTCCGCGACGCAGACGGTAATCGACCGGTGGACATCTATACAATGCAAGGCCACACGACCTACACGACATCGCTCGAACCGAAACCGGTGCATAGACTGGGTGAAACTCTCGTTGAGTCGCTGCAACTCAGGCTCAACTTCCTATTGGACGCAGAGCTTCTTCGTTGGCGCAGGTCACCGCTACGTTATCCCCAGGTCGAGGTGCTGACTGAGATCGAATCGGGAGAACTGTGGTTCGGGGTTCCTGGAAAGTATGGCGGGTATCGACTCACTCTCGACGGTAGTGCGCTCCATGTGGATTCTTCGTCGCGGATGGGCGGCTCCGAGTTGTATCGAGTGACAAGCGATTCAATCGAATTTCTCGGCCACGAGGGTTATTGAGCGGTGAGATCGTCAGCTCCGAACTACCGCACCGCCTATTGCAACGTTAGGAAGTCTGATGGCAAAGATCCGATCGATATCGCCGAGCACACAGCGAGTGAAATCTGCTCCGACAGAGGTCGATTGTCAGTTTGCGGTCTTTCACGACAAGGACGAGAACAAGATCCTTCACTTGTCGACCTTCGGATCTGACAACCGTGTTTCTGCGCCCAAGAGCAGTCAGTCGATACAGCTTGATCTTCCGATGGCAGAGCAGCTGGTCGAGTTGTTGATCGACACATTTCAGCTGTCACCAGGCGGTTCGTCCGATATCGTGTGGAGCCGCCCAGGCTCAGCCATCACCTTAGGACGCGCCGAGACTTCAATGCCGAGCTCCGGCTCAAATACTGTGCCGATCCAGGGATCGGTAGGGGTTGGGCGACCGGACTCTAAGATGAACGACAAGGTCGAACAATTGGTCGAAGGTGAGCAGTTCAGAAGGCAATACGACCGATTCAGGCCACGTTTTTCACCGCTGTCGATCGGAATGATGCTGAGCGAGCTGATCGAAGCGAACGGACAGGCCTCGTTTGGCGAGGTCGCCGAAGTTCTCGGCATTCGGCCTGGCAGGGTCCGGCAGAGCGTCGCTGTCCTGAGCCAGGTGATCAACGAAGACAGCGCGAACATATTGTCCGAGAACGGCACCGAAGTACGTTTGAACCCAGCGCTCCTGTTCGAGCAGTTTCGAGTGAACTGACGGATCATCGAGGTGAAACGTTTACCCGTGCGCTCGAACTGACGTCTTGTTGCCCAACGTGGCTTGCGCGCCATCTGTATCCACGAGTCGCGCCGCCAATGTCAGCACGGCGAGCTTTTCTGGAAGTGCAGCCGAAAACTTCAATCCGCTTAACGCTTTCGGATTGACGAATGGCAACGGCTTCGGCGCACCAGGGCTTCGTGCCTCTGCTAACGCCGCACCGATCTCTCGGGGACCGATGTCTGGGTATAGGCGGATCGAATCCCCACGTGTGAGCTGTCGCGGCGGCACTACTGACGGGAGCCAAGCGGACAGAGTTCTGTTCGCGCGGGTGCCAGCCCAGGTCCACCATCGCCAATCGCCGTTCTCCTCGCGTGTCACGACAAGTACTTGGTCTGCGACGGTTGTACTTCTATCGGTACGGAGCCCCTCGATCGCAGAGGTCGCGCGTCTTGTGAGCGTGACGCCCGCTGGCATTGTGCCCAGCAATGCTGCACGCATTCCGCGGCTGATCCTGAAGGACGCGCCCTCCCCAGCAGAGCCCCACTTCGCGCGCCCGGTGATGGTGGTTGTCTCGACGTAGCAAATGCGTCGATTCCAGTCGATGTGCGTGACCATCCACGATCGTCCGCCGAGCAATAGAACGCGTGGACCTTCGACTGCTTCGGTGAGGACTTCAGTTTCGACAAACCCAATGTCGTTGCGACCAGCCATGACCGTGAACTGCGGCGCAGCGGTAAAAACTGCGAGTAGTTCCATGAAGTGCCGGTGTCCAAATCGCTTCTCTGCCTCGGGACCCATGAATGCGATACCGCCGTCTTGCTGCAGGAAGCCCTCGGCCAATAGATACTCGAAACTCTCGTCGGCGGTAGAATCGAAGAGCGGAAGCGTGCCCCATTGATTCTTCCAATTGGACAGTGGAACTCGGTGGTTCTGCAATGCGAGAGCCAGAATTTGTTGTGCGGCAATGTGACGCGGCGCAATGGGTGGTGTGACTGGTTCGACCCAACCCTGGCTCCAGCAGTTCAGCATTCCCAACGTCGCCAGCAAGTTGTCGTTGTCGAGTGCGAGAAACAGGCAGTTCCGTGTAGTACCGGCCCGTCGGCCCGTTCGGCCAAGTCGCTGCAAGAAAGACGAGACAGTGCGCGGTGCGTTGATCTGTATGACCCGATCAAGGTCGCCTACGTCGATTCCCAGTTCGAGTGTCGAGGTTGAGACGATGACGCAGTCGCGGGCGTCGGCGAATGCTTCCTCTGACCTGCGTCGCTCGGCCGCCGACAAGGACGAATGTGAGATGAAGACAGTGACGCCCGCTTCGTGAAGCCCTTCGCCGAGTTCCTCTGCGAGCCTGCGAGAGTCGACGAAAACCAGACGCTTTTCACCTTGGTGTAGCGCCGCAATCACCTTGACTGCGTTCTCCACGCCGCCGACGTAGTCGACTGTTACATCGGTCAGAGTCCCACCTGCAGGCGCTGGCTGTGCCGAAGCGACGGTGAGAGATGACCCTACGACGGCGACTGCGTTTCCGGGGACTTCCGGGGCGATGACACGGCCGATTCTTGCGGAGTCAGCAGATTGCAGCCAATTCAAGAGTTCGTCGGGATTGCCGACAGTCGCAGACATTCCGACACGCTGCAACGGCCGACCGAGCAGGCTTTCAATTCGAGCGAGAACCGCCAAAAGATGCCACCCGCGGTCGTCGCCCGCGAACGCGTGGACCTCGTCGATCACAACCGCCCGTAGGTTCGCGAAGAGTTGACCGGCATCTACGCTCTCGGACACCAGCATGGATTCCAGTGACTCTGGAGTAGTCAGAAGAATGTCTGGTTGTTCACGCTTGATTCGAGTCCGAGCCGAGCTAGACACATCGCCATGCCAAGTAAGCGCCTCGCGCCCTACCCAGGCGGTGTACGACTCAATGCGTGGTTGCAGATTGTTCAACAGAGCTTTCAGCGGACACAGGTACAGAACCGAGAGGCCCTGCCAGTTCTCGTCCGCCATCCTGCTCAGCAGTGGAAAGCATGCCGCTTCGGTCTTACCACCTGCCGTGGGCGCAAGAAGGATTGCGTCCTCCCCGCCCATAATCGGGACGATGGCATCTTCCTGCAGTGGCCGAAGGCCTTGCCATCCGAGGCTGTTGACGATGTGGTGTTGGACTACTGGGTTCAACCGGTCGAATCCAGTCACAACTCGACCTCATCCGCGGAGACCGCGTGGCGTTCGGTGTCAGTCATCTCTTCGGAACTCAGTGTTAGCGAGTAGTTCTGACGAGGATCGAACTCCGGAAACTGATCCACCTTGTCCAATACATCGAGAACGAGCTTCTTCAGAAATAGTCTCGGCGAGATTCCGACCTGACCGCCGAGTTTGCCGGCGACGGCGCGTGCGAGATCGGCGATGTAGTCATCATCGACCATCGAGGCAATCCGTTCGGGCACCGCGGACCCGTCTCGGAAGACGTCGCGCACACGGATCCCGACTTCGACCAATCTGTCGATGTCGAATCCCGCAAGGCGAATTTGAGGCGCACGGGGGTTGTCGAATCTGGCGTCCCCCGAGAAGTCGGTATGCAGTCGTTGCGCCAAGGGTGGGAGGGACTGGACGCCCATCCGCCCGTCGAAGAATGCGGGCGTACCAGTGATGAGTAGGTACAGGCCGGGGTAGCGGCCCGAGTCGAGTTCGTCAATCCATTGGCGAAGCGCATTCAGTGCTTTGGCTCGCGCGTCGGACCGCATGCGCTGTAGCGTTTCGACTTCGTCGATCACTAGCAGCAGGCCGGGGTGGCGAGCGCCCTTCAACACTGCAAGTAAGCCTTGAAGGAAACCCATGGCCAGGAAGTGATCGACGTCTTGACGGACTCCGGCTGCGCGCTTAGCTGCGGCACCGACATGCGGTTGCCCGCCGAGCCAGGCGACCAGTGCATCAGCGGTGGCTACATCGTCGCGCTCGAGCGCAGCTCTGTACGCGCGCAAAACCATTGGATACACCGGGGTCGCTGATGCAACGGCGGCGAGCCGCGTCTCCAGCAACGCGTCGACCTGTTCAGGCGATGCTTCATCTGTGCCTGCTGCGGCTGCGGCGTCCTCCTCGATCCCGTAAAGCCACGCGTCGAGGACGCTGCGGAAGGCAGAGGGGGCGAATGCGGAAGTACGCAGTGATTCCGTGGTGCGGCGGTAGACAGTTTCGAGTTTGTGGAGCGGGGTCTCCAGTTCGCTGATTTGGACCTCTGCTACTGCCAAACCGCGTTTCATGGCTTGTTGCTGCAGCCAGCGTGCGTAAAATGTTTTGCCGGAGCCGTACTCACCTCTCACTGCTTTGAAGACAGCTCCACCGGAAGCGACCGCCTCGAGATCCTCTCCGACCGTGTTGGCGAACTTGTCTATGCCCACTGCCAAGACATCGAGGTTGCCGGACGGCACAGTGCCTTGTCGGAGTGCCTGAAGAATTTCTCGACGCCGAACGGGGGACAGACTCATGGCTTCACCTCGTATTGTTCGAACATCAGGCTCGCTGCGAGCTCTACTTCGATTCCATTCTCGCTCAGCGCTACCACTCCGTCCGCATTGATCACTTGGCTGAGCGCGGCGATCGTTCTCTTCGCTCGACCTGCTTGGACGCCGAGAATCTCAGCGGCCTGGGCGAGGGGTAGCCGGCCGTTTCCGTTGATCAGTCCTTGGATGAACAGTCCGATAACAGGTTTGGTGATTCGTGGAGGAAACGCGTTGTACTGCTGTGTGAAGAGTGGGCTCGCAATCAATTCCGCGACGAGATCTCGACCACCGGCCGGCGTGGGCGTGGCCGAAGGGGCGGCCGGCTCGGCCACGTCGAACAGCGAGTCCGGCTGCGGTGCAGGTTTGACGACAGGCTTCCGTTTGGGTACAGCGCGCACGAGTTCCGTCGCTACAGTCGGGGCAACGACGGTGGTCCGCTGCGGATCCCACCAGACAGGTACTGGATTAGGGCGTAGCACCAAACCTAGGTGTGGGGGAACAGCACCGTTGACCAATATCGATACGGGGATGACTGTCTCGGATAGCGTGGCACCACCGTGATATCCGGCCTTGAGTCCGGTGTAGCGCACCTGCTCATCCACTGCGAGGATCGCGCGGTGGTCGTCGGTTCGGACTCTCTCACCCTCGACCAGGATCTCGTCGGCCGGCAAGGACGTCGGGTCGACTCCGGCGGCAGACCGATAGCGTGCTGATTCCCTGACTCCACGTTGAACACTGGGCTGTTCACGGCGTTCGACGACATGGCCGTGGTCGCTTGTCAGGACGACCGTACGGCCCACTGCGGCGGCCGCAGCTAGGAGCGCGTCGAGGTGCTTGAAACTCGATGTCGACCAGGTCGATCCGATGGGATCGGAACGATCCAACGCGTCATCGATGTCGTTGAGGACACAGGCAACGACGGGGCGATTACCGGTGTCTTCTAGTGCAATGCGGACATCGAACGCAAGGGCGTGGCCCCGAGACACCGCATCCATGTCAGCCTTGTGAAAGAGAACCTGGCCGGTTGCAGGCAGTGCGTTGCTCTGTAGCCAGGAAGCAAAGCCGCTGCGCTCACGGTCCTGGGTTCCGGTGGCAAGTGCTCCGGTCAGCAGTGAACAACGCGAGAACTTCGTCACTGTCGGAAGTACAGCAAGTGCCGCCTGCAGATCGTTGACGTCTTCCAACACACACTCTTGCCACTGAGGTCGGTAGCGCCGGAGCGCATCGGCGACGGTTTCGTTCGCGACAGTCGCACTCATCCCATCGGCGACGATCAGGAGTACGGGGGAGGGTTTGACGGGATTGGATGAACCGGTGGCACCCGGCTGCGGCACCGTGAGAGGGCGAACGACGCGGTCGAGGAGATCCTCTATCAGCAAGGGCATTCCGGCGGCTGCGCTTCGATGAACGCCGTTGGCTGCAAGGAGCGAAGCGAACTGCCGATCGGCCTTCGCCCGTCGCTGACGAACAAGGTCGATGATGCGGTGGGCCGCCGATGCGAGCGCAGTGTTGTCTGCGCCGGTGAAGGCCGCATTGACTGCACCGTCCACCCAGGACAGATCCGATCGATGTTCCGCAAGCCATGACGCCAATGTCGAGGGTTGGGCCGCGGGACGTTGTAGCCAACGGAGTAGACGTAGTGCGGCCGAGCCGACACGAACATCACGAGGAGCGTCGTTGGTGTCCATCCGCGCTGAACGGTGAGAAATGACGTTGGCCCACGCATTCTCGACCGTAGCGAGGCTGCCGGTTTGCGTCGACTCGATCAACGCGGCGGCGAACTGCCCGATACGCGGTGTCATAGCGGACGGCAGCACATCTGATCGGGCGATCAATGAATCAGCCTGTAGAGAAGTCACAAGATCTTCGCCGCGCCGGAGAATGTCAGCTGACACTTCGGTACCGGAGACAGCGAGGGCTGCTGTGTTACCCCACGCGATCAGCTGTTGTTCGGTGAGACCTGCTGTGCCGCCGAGGTGGACTTCCAACAGTGTTCGGACCTTGATGGATGTCTCGAGCGCAGCAGGGAATGCCGTCGAGATCGCCGTGCCGTTGTCGAGCAACGCTGCTACCAACCCGAGGGGCACCAGTTCGGTTGGGCCGGTGGTTCGGAGCACTGTTGTGAACGGGCTTCCGAGGGGTCCGAGGCGTCCGCTGATCCAGCTCAGAAATTCATCGAACAATTGTGGGTCGGTGCGCGAGCGCCAGCCGTCGAACCGCAGTGCATCCTCGCGGTTCATGGACCACATGGCGATGCTGTGAGGGGTGAATTCTGCTGGCTTCAAGCCGAATCGGTCGCGCGCGAGCGAGGTGAACAGGTGTTCGTTGGTGAGCACTCCACCTGGAGCCGGCACCATCTGTTGACCGTCCAACTCTCGTAGTACAGCCCGGGCAGACTCATTTTTCAGTGAGAGCAAATTGAACTCTTGCTTCGATGCACTGAACATTTCGCGTAGCACAGGCCACGGGTCGAGATTCGAGAGACGGCCCGCAGCAAGGTGTTCGAGGATGCCGACGGGTAGTTCCGTTGCGGTGCGGTCGGTCAGGATCACTACCCAGTCGACGCGACTGCGTTCGGTCAGCGCGTCCCGGATCGCCAGGACGCTCGGTGCTGTGCGGACGTTGACGGTTTGCCCGTCGAAGGTGAATTCCGCGTCGCCCGCCCACTCAGGTGCTGCGGATACCGCGATCACTCCATGGTTGTGTCGCGACAGCCTCGAGTTCGATATCAAATTCCGAACGCTGGCCAAATCTGCTTTCGGAAGGTTCGTGGACATAGTCATCGATCGATCCGAGAAATGGTGACGGTGTATCGCACGCCTGGGTTCTCCGCCATCAGCGCCTTGAGGCGCTCTTCGACGATTGAGTAATTCTGAGGACCGTCAACCGTGAACTCGTAGAGCGATTCGGGAACTGGCGGAACTGGCGGAACTGGCGGAACCGGTGGCTCTGGGGGCGGCGGTGGCGGATGCCCAATTCCTCCTTCCAGCCACTTATCGCGGTCCTGAGTAGCTTTGTCCAACGCAGCGCTGAGTGGATGAACGAGTTCATGACCGGAAAGTGCAACGACTATCGAGTCAACTATGGCAGCTGCAGTGCGCCCGCGATCGTCCTCGGTCAAAGCAGCGTTGCTTAGCACGTTCAAGCGGTCCAACGAGAATCCATCCACTGTGTTCGCAACAGCGCCGGCCGTTGTCATCGAACGCCCAGCTTCGAGATCTGTGCCATGAAGGTCTGCGCCGGCTAGTGCGTCGACCAATGCAATGTTGTCCAAGTGTGGAATTCGATTGTCTAGGAGTTCGCAGAGGTCCTGGGCGAGAGCCAGTCGCGCGTTGTCATGCGGAATTGCAAGGTGGCTGTCAGCCCTCGTCAGCGTGCTCACTAGACGCAGGCGGTCTGCGCGTCCGGTGGCAGCGAACTCCTGCACCGTGCGTGCGAAGACCGCGACATTGGTTGCAGTGAGGAAATCGTTCACATTCTGGCCGGTAAGCACATTCCACCGGCGGCAGGCGTCGATCCACGGTTGGCGTTCGGGCAAGGGTTCGAGGCGCATTGTGGTGCCACGGCGGAAGTCTCCGATGAGCGGTTCGGCGATGGGGGACGAGTGTAGGAACCATGAGCGCTTCGTCTGAGCGGTCCATGCACCCGCAACGAGGTCGATCATGTCGTCGGTAAGTCCGCGTCTGGTCCCGCTGGCCGCGATGGCCGTCCGAAGGACCTCTATTGCGACGTCGGTGTCCTCATCGATCGAGGATCTCGACAGCTCTTGGGTAATCCGGCTCCGCCACGTCGCGAAGTGCTCCGGTCCGAACAGCAGATGCGTCTCGTTGGTCTTGGCGAGGGCCAAGGGTTCCACGACTCGACGGGCGATATCGCGCTCGGAACGCTCGAGTGGGATACGGCCGTCCACCTGAGATTGAGCTTCTCGTAGTCGTTTGAGGACCACGTTCAGTTCACCGCGGCTTATGAGCTTGTCCGGCGGGGTGAAATCGGGGTGGTCCGGGTACAGCGCGTCGAACGCGTCGCCGATGAGCCGATTGACGGCCTCGCCCAGCGTATTTCCGATGGGTGGCTGTACGACAAAGCCGGCGTGGAGGGACCGAAGCGGCGGTTGGCCTTCCGCGAAGGAAGCTCCTGCGGCTACGCCATAGGAGACCTGGACAGCATTGTTCAGCTGGCCGCGTACCTGAGCTTGCTGCTGTTGGAGTATCGAGCGTGCGGCAGCCCGGTCTGCTTCGGACAGTTCGTTGGCATAGCTGGCCCACCTATCGCCGGCCAAAACGTAGTTCAGAATGACGAGGCGCCCCAGCTGGCGGGTTACCTTCTCCGGGAAGAAGCTGGGGAGCCAGACGACGGTGAATCGGTCTTGGCTGGTTCGCCGTAATTGTTCGACGCGGTCGTGGTCCTCGGCGGTCGTATGTCCCGCGTCATCGAATGGTAGATCGACCACAAGCCTCAACGCACCGTCAACGGATGGACGGAAAGTCTCATCCGGGAGGTAGCCATGGTCTCGAACATTGCCAAAGACGACTTCAACCTGCCGGTGCGTAGCACGCCAGGTGATCGAACGCAGCAGAGCGTTGTCGACAGTGTGTTGAGCCCCGATGACTCCTAGGTGCTCGGCGAGCAGATCACGCATCAGCTCCCGACGACGGCCATCGGTATCTTCCGCTTGTGCACGCGCGATGATGCGCTCGTAGTCTACGGATTCGAGCGTCACAGAGATGATCGGGTTTGCATCGTTGGTGACGGACAGCTCCGGTATCTCCGCTGCCCACTGTTTCACCTTGTTGGTGATCTGACCGATCTGGTCCCCGGGAATGAGACTAATGACGCTGCCGTGATTGAGCGATGCCAGCCTTGACGCGTCAATCTGCTTGAGTGCAGGCACGTTCGGCGCAACAGCGGACATCAGCAATGTCTTGGCGATCCGGACGTCGGCGCGCAGTCCGGCCGGAACGTCCTTGTCTGCTGTCGTTTCAAGAACGCCCGCGTTCTTGAAGAGCAATGGACGTAATTTGTCGGTCCACAGCGTTCTGGCAGTCTTGAACGTTTGTGCTGCAGCGTCGTTCATCGGTGTCGCGTTGGCGCTGTCGATGATGTAGTCGAAGGCCTCGCCAACCGGAATGACGTTGTCGATGGTGAGGCGGTCTGCGTTGTCGGCAAGTATTTGTTGCATCACCTTGAGCGCAGTGCGCTCGCGTTGCATCTGACCGGAGAGCGACCGCAGGGTATCGATGAGCGCGGGCGAGAACGGGTAGGTGAGCTTGAACGCGTCGGAGTCGGACCCTCGGTGTTGATCGTCGGTGTTGACTCCGTCGAGCAATACATCCCAGACCTTGGGGCTGCGATCGAGGCGAGCGAACGCGGTGTCGAGTGCGGCGACCGCTTCCGCGTCCGCTGGTTGAAGCAGCCGCTTGTTCGCGATGTAGGGCAGGTTCTCGTCACCGAGTCGGACGCTGCCGAACCGCCCGGCCTGATGGGCGAATGCTTGCTCCAGGGCCTGCTGAGTCGCACCGGACTCGGGCCCGGTGGTCAGCCAGCGGCTGAGGTCATGCTGACGCGCGATGAACGACGCGATGGGAACTGCGAGGTGTCCGCGACTGGTTTCGACGAGCTTGGTGATCTTCTGGACCTCGACATTGAACTTCTCGCGCGCGGTGATCATGAACGTCAGCCATAGGACCAGCTCATCGAGCATCAGTACGACGCCGTCATAACCGAGCGACTTGGCGTGGTCGGCGATTACGGCGAGACCGTCTTCCAGCGGTAGCCAATCAGTATTGCGTGAGTAGCTGGTGAAGTATGTGGCAATCAGAGCCTGCTGCAGTTTCGCACGCACCTCGGGGTCCGCATTGGGCGCGCTAGCGGACGCATAAGTATCCGCAGTCCAGGTGCTGCTTCCCTGCCCCAACGCGCCCCAGTCAACTGTTGTGGTCCGTTGGGTGTGTGCGCCGTTTAGTGCTGCGAAGAAGGTGTCGTCACCGACCTCGCGGCGTCGGTTGTCCGCGTCTACGAACAGTCCGCCGGCCGAATGCAGCACCGGAGGTAAGGCAGTGGGGTGCAGAGCCGCAATTTGACGCAGGTATTGATCGAACAGTGCCGATTCCACGCTGTGTGCGTCCAGGAAGTGGAACGTCAGGCGCAACAGGTTCGCGTGTCCAATCGCCGGATGTTTCGCGATCACCGGTTGAAGTTCGGGAGTGGACAGTGCTGCGGGCGAGTGCCCGAGGACCGCGTGCAGAACTGCCATGAAGTGCGACTTGCCCGAGCCGAAGGATCCCTCGAGGTACGCGGCCTTGTTCTGCTTGGTGCGCAGTGCTTCGTCGACGACGGACAACGCAGTGTCGAAGGCTTCGACGAGTGCCGGCGTGACCACGTACGTATTGATGGTTGCTGCGATGCTGTTCTCTTCGACTGAATCCGAGAGGCGTAGCACGTAATCATTGGTGCCGTGCGACTCCGGGATCGCAAACGTCTCTCGCAAAGTCCGAGCTGGAGCGGCGGATGAACCGGAGAAGGTCACTGTTGAACTGCCTTTCGTGCGGTAGCTTTGCGTGCTCGGGTGGTCTTGACGGGCCGCCACTTGTTGAGATCGTCCACGGGCACGTTCACTGCTGCTGATTTCTCGGCCAGCTGGCCGGTGAGGTACTCGGCCAAATCGAGACCGATATTGGCGTCGACGCCGGCGTGCCATTGCTTGACCCAGGGCAGTATCTCGGCAATGCCAGCAACGACCGGTACGAGTTCAACGAGATCGATGCCCTCGGATTCGCGCCAGGCGTAGATCGTCGCAAGGGCGATGCCCTGCTGGGCATGGTTCCAACCCGCCCAACCCAGCATCGGAGTCGGATCGGTTTCTCGTCCCGCGCCGGGGTAGGAAATAAATCGTTCTTTGGGGACATCGAGTTTGCCGCGGTGCGACCAGTAGGACTGTTTGACGAAGTCAGCGCCGGTGTACTTCGGAGGTACCGGAATGTCGGTTGCCGCCATCAGGCCAGCATCCTCATCTCGTTGCATATCCCAGACGCGTTCCCACTCCGCACGTTTGCGCAATCCGGAGTCCTTGTAGCGCATGGCAGCAAGATAGGGAACACCCTCATCTGCCAGGAGTTTGATGAGCGTGGCGGTAACGGGCGCGTCTTTCTGACCTGCCCATAGATCGAGCGCATCGATGAATTCTGTGCTGGTCTCGACGTGGCCGGCGAGCTCACCAATCGAGCGCGGCTGTGGCGTGCCCTGCGGCGTGAACCAGAGCGACTGGTCCTCCAGTCTGTCGAGAAGCCAGTCTTTCAGAGCACTCTGGAGTTTGGTGTCCCATGATTCTCCGGCCCACCGGCGCTTGTACTCCGGTGTCTCAAGCAGGCGAACGAAGGGATTGGATTCGATTGCCGCGATTCGCTTCTCGATGAGTACGCGGTAGTCGCTCGGCCACTGCGTGGGAACCGTTGTGATCGGTGTGGCGTTGTGACGGGCAAACCATGCTGTCTCTAATTCACCGGATGCGACTTTTTGGGCGAGCACGATTTCGAATGTGCGCTCGCCAAGCACGATTTCGGGCGCCTCGGCAACCGGAACAGTGAGGTCATCGTCGATGAGGCCGTAGTTTCGGTAGACCTCCCAGTCGAGTTCTTCCTGTTCGGCAACCATCGCTGCGTGGATGCACGCGTGCTCGGTCCGTGCGGCATCGATGGTGGCGCGGCTTGCGCCGTATGTCTCTATCGCGGCGGCAGGCTCCTGCGCGGACAGCTGTTGTGACAATATGTCAATTCGACGTGCACGGTCCAGCGGCGCAGCTACAGGTAGCGGGAAGTTCTTGAGAGTGGTTCCGTTGAACTGATAGAAATTCTCCCACGCAGACAGGGTTGTCCGAGCTCCACTCTGATCAACCGTGCTGCCTTTGTTGTGGCAATTTTGTTTCAGCCAGAAGCATGCTGTGGAGCTATTGAGTGACCCGAGTATTCGCAGGTGATCGTCTTCAGTCGCGTCCTTCGGCAGCTTGATCACGGGTGCAGTTTGTTTGAACACCTTGCCGCCACGGTCGAGGACGAAGTGATTGTGCGTCGCGACTTCGGCGAAGGTGATTGTGAAGGTGTCAGGGTCGTCGCCTCGCGGTACCTGGTGCCACTCGTACCAAGGTCGACCTTCCACGAAATACGACACTTTGTTGAAGGTGGCCCTGTTTCCGAGCTCGGTCCTATTTGGCCAAAGATATCTCTCAAAATTTGGATACTCACTAACTGGTACTAGTTTGATCTCGTCTGAATATGGAAACCAAACAGAATTCCCTGAACTAATTCGGTGGTCTCTTACCTGGTCACCCAGGACCAGTCTTTGGAGTGCTGTCGATTCCAAGCTGAACCGCGAGCAGGTTGCAGTGTCAATGATCATTGCGGGATCGCAATTGGTCATCCCGAAGACGCCGATTCGTTTCGCTGCTTGGTGGAGCTGGGAGCTGGCGTGCATCTCGATCGCTGCTAGTACATCGGCGGCGCCACCGCCAGTAAGGCTCCATGGGTGGTTTGAGAGCTTGTTGCGGGCAAGATCTGTCACTGATATGAAAGGGTTTTCGAAGCCTGGCTCGTTGACGTGTTCAGTGATGGACGTCCAAACTTTACCCTTAGCAGAATCTTTGGGCG
Organism: Rhodococcus sp. Leaf278; assembly: GCF_001426085.1. Lineage (GTDB taxonomy): Bacteria > Actinomycetota > Actinomycetes > Mycobacteriales > Mycobacteriaceae > Rhodococcoides. Next base: position 125,813 of record NZ_LMRR01000003.1, on the reverse strand, counting down.
CGCCTGGCTCGCCCTGTACTCCTAGCACCGCGCGAACGAAATCGCGCTTGATGCCCTGGTTGCGACCTACCACGATTACAGTCGGAGTGCCGTGGCCCGGAATGTAAGCCCCCGAGGTATCGGCAACCAGTAGCAAGTCTTTCTTTGCCAGAAATTCTTCAATCAAAGGTACCCCAAATTCTCGCTTCATAAAAGAGTTTGAGGTAATCTGCCCTGTGAATCCTGGCCGCGCACCGTGCTTCGCAAGCTTGAAAAAGAGCTCCATAAATGGAACGGTAAGGGCGTATTTCCCTTTGCAGAAAGGATATAGCTCTCGGTAGCGAATATTGAGCGCTTTGTCATTGACGACAATGTAGGGAGGATTTCCAACTACTACATCGTAAGTCCCAGGGGTGAGAATCGGACGGAGGATGGCTGCATCTTCGGTGCTGTAGTTGAATCCCGCAGCGACGAAGTCTTTGTTTAGTTCTGCTTCACCATAATCAAACGCGTCCGTACCGTCTGCTTCGGGCCCGTGAAGCAGTGAATCGCCAGCGGCGAGGTTTAGTGTAAATTTCGGTGCATTGATCAACGAGCTTTCGCCGCAGGCTTTGAGTGCAGCGACGATCAGGCGGAACTTGGCGATAGCCACGGCAAATGGATTGAGGTCTACGCCGTAGATCGAAGCGAGGGCGTTGTCCACGCGCGTCCGCAGCTCAAGACCCGGTGCCTCTTGGTGCCAGCGTTCGGTGAGCCGCGCGAACGCACCGAGCAGGAAGTGCCCGCTACCGCATGTGGGGTCGATCAACTTGAAGCCTTCGAGCGGGCGGTCTTGCAGAGCTGGTGTAAGCGTTCTGTCGAGGATGAACTCCTCGACAAATTCAGGCGTCTGCAGCAGTGCGTACTTCTTCTTCGCAAATTCAGAGAGGTCTTGGTAGAGGTCGCCCAGGAATCGAGTGGACAGGTTGCTGTCGGCGAATGACCAGATCAGCTCTCCGTCATCACCGGTCCGTCGCCAGAATGACAGAAGTTGTTGCACAGCATCGGAAGACGGTGAAGCGATGTTGAGTGCTGCGTGGTCGTCGACCAGAGCCTGGGTGGCGGGGCAGTCGCGCAGCGCCGCGAATGACACCTTGAGCCACTCACGGTAAGACAGATCCTGGTTCCGTCGGTAGAAGTCGTTCTCCGCATCTTCCGCGCGCTGCCGCAAACCGCGGTCTGGCCCAGCAATCCAGACAGCAGAGTCGCCCAGCAGCATATTGTCTTCGCAGTAACGCACGAAGACCGAAGTCAATAGCCAACCGACTGCCGCCTGCGTGATCTGGTCTTCCGACCAGTCGGTCCACGAGCCAGCAGTGCGCTGTTCCTCGATCGCTTGACGATGGGTCGCTTGCCAGCGCCCCAACTCTTCGCCGTCGTGTTCGAGTCGATCTCGGATGTCGTCGACCAGCAGTGCCAGCTGCGGCTTCAACGCAGCCGTGAGCTGAGGGCCTGCCGTGGTGGCCGACGTCATCGGATGTTCTCCTCGATACGGTTGTCATGTTGCTGTGGTTGCGTGTGTGCGAGCAAAGCTGCTACTTCCTCGGCGGCAACTTGAATGAACTGTTCCGGGCTGTTGAGGGGTAGCGCAGTCCCGTCGACGCTCGCACCAGGTAAACCACCGGACTCTTGCCGTTGCGGCACCAAGACCCAGACGGCATGCTTTGGCGGCGATGCGAGGTCAGCCCATGAGTGCAAAACTCCTAGCTGCCCGTACGCTGCAAGTGTCGAGAGATCAGTCAAGACGACCGGCGAATCTGCCCTGGAAATGGCGTCTTTGAGTATCGGGATGGCCTGTGAAACAAAACCTTTGAGATTCTCTCGATCTGCCACTGCGCCTGCATCAGCGGCGAGAATGTCGCTCCAGCTGATACCTGCTTGAGTCGCCCGACTGCGCAGCTCGTTAAGGAGTAGGTCCGTCACGTCGATATGGCGAGCACCGAAACGGTTAGCGAGCCCAGTCGCGATAATGTCCGACGCGCCTAGCGGAATCCCCAGTGCCCGAAAATTATGTTCGCGCACACTTGACTCGAGCGCGAATTCGATTTCGGTAGAGCCGGTTTCGCGGTGGTGGCTCGGAGCAGTGCGCGTATGCCGCGTCGGCACATGTGAAGCAGGGTTGATCGAATGCTCGAATGCGAACCGGTTCGCGGTCTCGTCCCACTTCATGTCCGGCAGGAGCCTGGACACGATGTCGTCCAGCTCGGGTCGGCGAGGGAGAGTGTGAACCAGTGCGGGGAAGCGGGCGAGAAGTCTGGATTCGAGTTCCGCTCGGCTGAACGAATCTGACGTCGATAGTCCCCGCAACAGAATTCGAAGGGACTCGACTATCGGGAGCGCTCGCGAATGCAGCTCATCGCGCGCCGAGAGAGCTACGTCCTTCGAACCCACGGCAGCGATACGCAGCAAGACATGACCCGGGATTTCGACTTCGTTCGGCGCGACATCCAAAACTGTCGCTGCCGATTCGCGTAGCGGAATCTCCGCTTCAATGGGAGAAACGAGTAAGGACCCCTGGGAAACGGACCCCGCCACAAGTCTTTCGGCATCGATCGCGAGAACAGCGGGGAGTCGGCGCGAAACCGCTGCCGTGGAGATCATGGCTACTGTTCCAGAACCTTGGCGTCGCACCATGTGTAGCGACGTGTCCACGCCAGATTCGAGGTCATCGTTCACAGATGACGGCAGCCGAGACCCCATCAGGATGCGAAGCACACCCAGAGCAGAGCGTTGGGGGTTCGCAAGGCCATGGGATTGCAGTTCGCCGAGCAGCTCACGCGCCAACAGATCTGGCGTACTAGCTCCGCCGGACTTCTCCAGCAGAATTTGCAGGCGACCGTGGAGATCGAGGACGGTGGATGCGAGTTGAGAGTGTTTGTCCCACAGCTGCGAGAACTCGCCGAAGATCTGGGCGATCCGACCTGAGGTGACGTTCGCCAGGGGCGACAGAACTTGGTAGGTGACGAAGGGGTCTTCGGGGGAACGGGAGTGTGTGCCGAGGACGAGCTCAACGACCTGACGTCGGATTGTGGTTGGTTTTGAGCCTGCCGCGCGCGCGAACTCCGCAACAAGGATGTCCAGCGATGTGATTGTTGGAACGATCGACGTGGGTGTCGTGTCGGCAGTGGCGACCAGCGCTGGTTCTCGCACGGTCGGTGGAGACACAGGTTCTATGGTGTTGCGGGTTTTGAAGACCGTGCTCCACGCGCTTCGCATCGACGATGCCGTGTCGAAACGGTCTTTGGCGTTGCGCGCGAGCGCGGTTCGGAAGAACTCGACCAGTGCCTCGGCTCGGCTGCGACTCAAGCCTCCGGCCGTGAAGTCTTCTGGGCCGACAGTTACCTCATCCTTGAGAACGCCGGGGTCGCTCATTCCGTCGCCGTACTCGGGCGTCGACGCTGTTGCCATCTCGAACAGCACCACTCCGACCGAATAGCGTTCTGCTGCAGAGTCGAAGAAAGTGCGCAGCCCAGTACCAAGGAACGGATCACGGTAAGGAGGGGTACCCGCATCCAACTGATCGACAGGCGCACGTGACAGCGAAAAGTCGAACAAGGCTAGTCGAGCCTTGGCAGAACGGGTCTTTCCCTCTGGTCGGGAGAGCCCGAGGTTGGCGGGTTTGATATCGCGGTGGGTGATGCCGGCGGCATCGAGCGCCACCACAGCGTCGAGCAGCTCGAGGCCCCATGCCTTGAGTTGGCCCTCACCCAGCGGGGTGTAACGCACGACGTCGGCGAGCGTTTGCTCACCGCCGTTACTGAGCAACAGTGCTGTGCGGTTGAAGGCCAGATCGAGCGGGCCTTCGATCAGCTCGACGACCCCTGGAACCGGTGGCTGTCGCGCGCCGATCTGAGTGAGAACTGCCGCTTCGTCGCGAAGTCGCACATCTGCACTGTCATCGAGGCCCACCTTGAGAACGCGAAGGAGGTCGTCATGCTCACGGTCGTGGACCAGGACGCCGCGCGCAGTGGAACCTGAACCGAGAACTCGGACTACCTCGAAACGATCACTCAGCAACGCCCCTGGCGCGGGATTGAGGGGATCTGCCTGCTGTTCGATTGGTGCGAGTTGTTTGTGTCGATAGTTCGCGAGCTCGGTTGCGAACTGTTGTGCTCCGAATCCGGGCTGACCGGTCTTCTTGTCGGTCTGAACTCGCTTGGTAACAGACGGCTGGGTGGCACGGAGCACTAAGGCTCGGAGGGTTTCGTCGACGAACCGTCCGCCGGATGCTGCGAGATCCAGGCCCTCTTCCTGCCGCAGACGCTCGAGGAGCGCGGCGCGATCCCGGGCGGGTGCCTGGCCGCCTGACAGCAAGAAATAGGCGAGGGCACCGAGGGAGAAGACATCGAGAGCGAGGCGGTCCCCATCCGTCGCCCAGCGGTCTTCTGGAGCTTGATAGACGTCATCGGTAGGCGATGTTCCCGACGTGACTGATGTACCAAGCATCGTCCCCGAACGTGTTTCCGGGCTATGGACCCGGCCCGCCCACGACCAGTCCGCGAGCCGGATCTTGACCTTGCCTGCATCGAGTTCTGTGGTCTGGACCAGAACTGTGGAGGGCCCAAGTCCTCGGTGGGCTACGGAGTTGCGGTGAGCGTAGCCAACTGCTTCAGCAATCTGAGTCAGGATCAGCAACTGCTGCTCGGCGGTCAGGGTCCGGGTCGCCAGCGCGAGGTCGAGTGGCTCGTATCCGGGGGTTTCCGGGTAGACGATGACAGTGTTGCCGTCGTCGTCCTGCACCAAGTCACGCGGGGCAACGATGCTCTCATGGCGAAGTGAGCTGAGCAACGAGTACTCGCGGTCGATCTTGCGGTACGCGGCTGACCGAGCGTTCGCGGGCGTTCCTCGGCGGAATGAGACGATGCGGGCTCGGCCGGCCTCCTTGGTGACCTTCTGAGTAGCCGACCACTCTTGCCAGTCCTCGCCGCTCGCGAGAGGGGTGCCAGTGATGGTCCATGAACCTGCGTCACGCTCCGTGCGGCGGCTGATGCCGAGGTTCTTCAGAGCGAGGGCAATGATGACGCTGAGGTCTTCGTCGACCCTCCTATTGTCTGTTGGAGGTTCCAGCAGTCGATCCGAGATTCCTGGGAGCCCGGTGTCTTTCTCTTGGCCGTCGGGGCCAAAGAGGCTCGACTTCGCCAGGTCAGGTAGATCCGTCCTGAACGGGGATCCATGCAGGAACACTGACTCCTGGACGAAAGGGAGAGCCCGCCGCACCTTTTCGGGATTGAGGCCTGTCTCCAGCGCGACTTTTCGAGCTTCTTCCTCGATCCGGCTGGCCAGACGCTGTGCTTTGCGCCGGGTGACCAGGAGTGGCGAGCGCTGTGTAAGCGTCTTACCACCCATCGTGGTGCGGACCCAACTGGTCTCCGTGCCTTGTAGAACACCGGCGTAGCTTTTCAGCTCGACCAGGTGGAGGCGTCGGCGACCGAGGACCAGGGCGTCAATCTCGTGCCACTGGCCGTGGTTGTCCATGAACTCGAAGTTCGTCCATGCGCGATAGGGGGCGGAGGCAGGTAATAGGTCGCGAATCATCTCAAGACCAGCGGTTTCATGGGTGAACGCAGACTTGGAAACCTCGACCCACCGGTCGTTACCTTGCGCCACGCCACCGCCTAGATCTCAGAGCACGTTGACGGCCCCGTGGCGACCGCCCAAAACTTTGTCGACCTTAGCAACCCGGACAATCGTGCGTTGGCGTTGATGCCGGCGACGAGGTCGAACCCGTGCGGCGAGATTGGAGCGGCATCCACGCCAAAGTCGCAAAGAGCCGACCTACTATGGCGGACTCAATACTGTACTACCACTGACGAAGGCGTTGCTGGAGGCCAGTAGACAACTGCCGCAATGCCTTCGCGTGTCGATCGATAGTCGGCGAGACTGGCGCGGTCTGTCACTGTCGATTTACACGCCCCAAAATCCTCGCTGACTGCTGGCACAACTCGACGCGTCGCGGCGGCACGAAGGATCGGACCCAAGGAGAACGTGTTCGCACTACATCGGCGCCCGGTTCAGCCCCTCAGGCTGCAATAAGCGACTACGCCGTCCTGTAGAACACGAGACGATCAAGGATCTAGGGCCAGAGTCTCTGTTCGAGACACTTCGTCTAACTTCCTCTCGCTAAGCAACAATCACGGTAGTGTCGCCACCATGTGCTCCGCAAACTATCGCCCTACGGTCTTTACGGCACGTTACAGCCAAAGTCTGTGCACTGGGCGAACATCTGGGAACTGGGATGTTGTCCCGGAGGGGGATCGCGCGAGCGCGGATCAATTCCAAACTAAGGCGAAGCCGCTGTGCAACGGACGTTCCAATCGCCTGCCAAGCGTTCGAATTCCGCTGAAGAGCTACGCGTTTTGAGTGCGGTTCCGCCTCTCGGCCCAGCCAGCGATGTCGACGTTGTTGACACCATCCGACTTGAGCCGGACGCTAGGCTGGTAAAGACCCTTGGCGCGCACCATACATTTGAGTCTGCGATCGCAGACCTGGTTGATAACTGCGTCGATGCCCACGCCTCCCAGATCGTCATCCGGCTGTTGTCGAGGGCGGATCGTCTTCACCGTGTCGAAGTCATCGACAACGGAGATGGCATGGATTCGTCCACTGCGGACCACGCTATGACGCTGGGACATCAACGAACCTATGGATCCAACGACCTCGGTCACTTCGGCGTCGGGCTCAAGTCGGCATCATTCGGCCACAGTGACGAACTGTCGGTCTGGTCGTCAATGGAGGGCGAGCGACCCGTCGGCCGACGCATAAAACGACTCGACTTTTCTAGAGATTTTTCCTGTGATGTGCTGTCGGACCGATCGGCCGCCGCGGCTCAGCAAAAACGAGCTCAGCTTGTGGGGGTCGTCAGAGGAACGACGGTCGTGTGGACTGCACTTCGAAGCACGTACCGCGGCGCGAACGCCGATGAAGCCCGCACGTGGATGTCGGAGCTCGAGCGCAAGCTTCGTGGCCATCTCGGCATTACATTCCATCGTCTGATCGACACCCAACGACTATCGATTAGATTGGTCGTCGGCGAAGTCGAGCAGATCGACGAATCACTTGAAATCGCCGTCAGGCCAATCGATCCTTTTGCCTACGCACAATCCGGCAGACCGGGGTACCCCAAGGCGATAGCGACCGACCATGCCGGGCAACCGATCACGCTCAACTGTCACATCTGGCCGGCAAAGACGGATACGACTTCGTTTCGCCTGTATGGAAAGCCAGGCGAGAACTTCCAAGGGTTCTTCGTATATCGGAACGACCGGCTTCTCCAGCTGGGCGGTTGGTCGGACGTTGCCAACTCAACTCCTCATCGCCAGCTTGCGCGAGTCGTCATCGAATATTCGGGCGCGATTGACTCCGTTCTGACCATGAACTCCGAAAAGTCCGGCCTTCGAGCCGAACCGGCTTTTCGAGATGCCTTGGTGAAGGCAATCGCGGAAGATGGTACGACATTCGACCAATACTTGCTTGACGCGGAGGACACCTACCGAACTGCGGCCAAGAGAACGTCGCGCAGGCATCCGGTTATCATGCCCACCCGGGGTTTTGCGCCGTTAGTCCGCAAGCGAGTAAGTTCCGAAGTGGGTTTCAAGGCGGGGGAAAAGGTCGACTTCCGATGGACGAAGCTGCCAGCCGGAGAGCTATTTCGAGTCGACTTCGCCAACACCGAGCTGCTTCTGAATAGCCGCTATCGCGATCTCTTCGCTCCACAAGGCGGCAGTCTCAATGACGCACCGGTTTTGAAGTCGTTGATGTTTCTCCTGACGCATCAAATCTTCGAAAGCACTAACTTGGGCCCGAAGGACAAGGACAACCTTGCGCTATGGGGCGCGATTCTTGGCTCGGCTGTCGAGACGGAGCGAGAGATGCGGCGTGGTTGAAAATCAGATCGACGATCGGCATTACTCCTACGAAAACGTCAATGCGATGTGGGCGCAGGGTAATCCGTTCGCCTTGCCGGTGCATGGCGAACCGCAATGCACTCTGCATTTCGACCCCAAGTCTCAAGTACTCAGGTTGCAATCGCCGTTTTCGCCACCTCAGCCAGACCTTGCGCGGCTGCGGAACATTAACTTCACTCAACATACTTCCGGTAAACTAACGACCGGGAGCTTGTCGGTAGCGGTAGATGCCAATCTGCATGGCGTCTACAGTCTCATGGCAACAATTGTGGACCAGTTGCAGATGGCGGGAGAAACATTCGCTGTCGCCGTGGAGGTGGCGCTCGACAAGCATCGTAATGTGATCTTGAACCGAGCCGGTATGTCGACGGAGAAGGAAATAGGCCTACTCGGCGAATTGCTGGTATTGGAAAAGCTAGTCGATATCTGCGGAACAAGATCCGCGATAGAGTCTTGGAAAGGACCACAAGCCGGAGAGCATGACTTCGTCTTCGACGACATTCATTTTGAGGTGAAGACCACTGCGAGCGAGCAGCGACGACATATGATGCATGGCTTTACTCAACTTGTTCCAAACGGATCGACCCCGTTGACACTTCTGTCGCTTCAGCTCACCCGGAGCACTCCAGATGCGGGTAGGAGTTTGACGAGCGTCGTTGATGATGTCCGATCCGCTGTCAGCGGATATCGAGTTCGATTAGATCAAGCGCTGACGGCGTCGGGATGGTCTGACGCGGACAGTGATCTTTACAATTCGTATTGGGATTTGCGGTCACCCGTTGCAGCGTATTCGGTTGACGAAAGCTTTCCCGCGGTCACGATTGCGCGGCTCAAATCCAGCGTCCCATCTTGGCAGACCATTAGCGATCTTTCTTACCGCGTCGATGTCACTTCGCTCAATACTCAAGCACTCCCTATGCGCTACGCTGCGATTGTTGAACCACGAAAGGCAGTCTAATGGCTGACGGCAGTTACGAATTGACTACCCCCCTCCACAGCGCTTTCACCGGCTTGGCGGTGCAGGGTCCGCGGCCGATTTTGGATTTGCTGACACTCTTCAACGGCAGTCGGGTCGAGGAGAGCGATCTTGTTACCTTCATCCAGAGCGCCGGGCCGAACGACAGCGGAATGATCCAACTTCGATTGACGCTGGCGAAATGGGATGCCGATGATAATTTGGTCGTATTGGACGAGGGTGGCAACCCGACATCCGCGCGAAGCGAGGAGCGCCGATCTGCGTTAGGTCGCGCACTGGGATTATCGGCTGATGCAGAAGCAAAAATACGCTTGGTGATCCCGATCTATGAGGATCGAATTACCGTAATCACAAGAGAGTTCGAGCCCTGGTATGACGAGGCCAGAGGAAAACGAAGCAATCTGTACTGGGAAGACTACGAAAAATATCTTGCCCATGTCAAGGGCTGGCCAGCCGCGTCGATAAATAACCTCGATCAAAGTACATCTGCCGTCGTCGAGCGTTTGTCAGACCCTACTCGCGGGGAAATAAAGCCTACGCGTGGACTAGTTGTTGGATATGTGCAGAGTGGCAAGACGGCAAACTTCACTGGCGTGATAGCGAAAGCGATCGACGCGGGCTACCGCCTCGTAATTGTTATGACCGGCACCATCGAAATCTTGCGGTCTCAGACTCAACGGCGTATCGACATGGAGCTGATGGGAGTTGAGAACGTACTTTCCGGCCAGGATCCGACCGACCCCGAGGTGGCGAAAGGTTTGGATTACCAGCAAGACGAGGATTGGCTTGCTAGCAAGTTCGTAAAACATACAGATTTGGCATTGGATCAACCAGGTGTTTCGAGAATCCGTCGAGTCACGACGCATCACAGCGACTATAAAAGTCTGCCTCAAGGCATGTCTCAACTACGCTATGAACGGCAGGATCGGCAAAAGCCGCTTCATGCTGAAGCGAATTTATTTCAGACCGACACATATGTGGTGGTGATCAAGAAAAACCCAGCACCTTTGAGAAAACTCATTAAAGACTTGAGGCCACTTCAAGATATGCTTTACGAGTTACCAGCCTTGATCATTGACGACGAATCAGACGTTGCTTCGGTCAATACGAGGGATCCCAAAAAGTCGGCTTCTCGCACGGCGATCAATAAGTTAATTACCGAACTCGTCAAAATAGTTCCTCGATCGCAATATGTGGGCTACACGGCGACGCCTTTCGCAAATGTATTCATAGATCCAGACGACGAAGAGGATCTTTTTCCTGCAGACTTCGTTCTTTCTTTGCCTCGTCCTGAAGGATACATGGGTGTTCAAGAGTTTCATGATGTTGAGATGGACTGGGAAAATACGCCCAAGAATATCTCTAACTCGAATGAGCTAGCGTATATTCGCCCGGTCGAAGGCGACGGCATCTCCGACCCCGAGACTCGCAAGAAGGAACTCGCCACTGCACTTGATGCGTGGGTGCTGAGCGGTGCAATTAAGAAGTACCGCGAAACGCACTCGAACTACCAATTCCGGCATCACACCATGCTTGTGCATGAAGAGATGGGCACCGCGGGGCATTCCGATGCGGCGACGGTGGTCAGAGCACTGTGGAATACCGGAAACTTCACCGCGGATCGGGGTTTGCGGAGGCTGCAGAAACTTTTCGAGTCGGACTTCGCTGATGTCATGGCGGCCCGCGCTGGAGACGCGCCTGTCCCGGAGAATTTCGAGACCCTCAAGCCGTATTTGGCAGAAGCGATCGAAGAGATGACGAAGGGTGGCAGCGATCCTGTTCTCATAGTAAATTCTGATAAGAGCATTCAAGATCAGCAGGAGTCGCTGGATTTCGACAAAGGCAAAGTATGGCGAGTCTTGGTCGGAGGGGCCAAGCTGAGCCGGGGATTTACGGTCGAAGGTTTGACGGTCTCATACTTTCGCCGAAAGTCCGGCCAGGCTGACACATTGATGCAGGCGGGTCGCTGGTTTGGTTTCCGGTCCGGCTATCAAGATCTGGTACGCCTGTATATTCGGCGCGATAAAGTGGCTGATCTTTACGAGGCGTTCGAGTCTCTGCTGATGGATGAGGATGCCTTCCGTTCGGAGCTGGAGAAGTACGCCGGGCTGGACGAGGACGGCAAGCCTCTAGTCGAGCCACGGCAGATACCGCCCCTCGTCAGTCAACACTTGCCGTGGCTGAAGCCAACAGCACGGAACAAGATGTTCAACGCGGTGGTGAAGGCGCGAGCTAATGTCGGTGCATTTCACCAGCTTTCGTCAGTTCCAGAGAGGAATGAATCCGCCTTGCATGCCTATAATCTGACGAACTGTGTTTTACCACTGTTGGTGAGAGCTGTTAATAACGTCCAGCTTCCCTACCGTGACGAAAACGCCAATCGCGATCGCATGCAGTCCGCAAAGCTGGGGTTAATCTCGGCGGAAGAGTTTCTGGACGTGCTTGATAAGCATGTGTGGCATCCTGACTACTACAAGGTTGTTGATCCGCTGAGAACTTTCATTGGTACATCCACGGCTGAGGGTAAAATAAAGGACTGGGCGATTGTCTGGCCGCAAGCCGCGAGCGGCGGTAGGGTGTCACAATTTGCTGAGTTGAGCTGTGTGGTACCGATCTGGAAGAGACTTCGTCGTGCTTATCCTCGTATCGACTTCACGGGCGAGAATAAGAGAAATATTCTGTCGGCTAGTCCTGTAGCTGCTGGCAAAGAAGTCCCGATTCTGGGGAAAAGTGATACGCGTGGAGTTATTGTAGTTTCTGTGGTTGCTGATGTGGCAGACGACGATGGGTCAGTTGCGGTCGATCGAGAGAACCTTGTTGGGTTGATATCACTTCGGGTTCCGGACAAGTCGATACAGAGTAAAAAGCAACTAATACAATATGGTGTTGTCGTTTCGCAGAGGGCAAACGATGTCGCGGTGTAGCCGATCTAGCGATCGCGGCACTCTTCGACTTGCTCTGGTGAGGTTCGTGCGGGGACTGATCTAGCAGTTCTAGGGCGTTTTGGACTAATGTGTCTGGTCTACCTGCGAGTAGGAGGCGCTGTGAGGAACGGAGTCCGTAAGTGAGTCGAGCTAACTATAGAGCCTAATGATATGAATCTTTCGAGCAATTTGAGGTGCAGCATTCACGTAGAAAATATTGTTAACCGCGGTTGTGGCCGTGCTTCACGTTGCGAGGTGTATAATGCACGATATATTGTCTTTGTTGGCGAATGCGGCAACGGCCGGCGGGATAATTTTTGCTTGCGTTGCGCTGTGGACACAGCGGGGCCAACGCCGTTTCGAGCTCTCACAACAGTATGTAGCCCGGTTCTGGTCACTTGACGATGACCTCCGTGTTGCACGCTCCCGGGGCGAATCCGTTTGCATTCACGAGGAGCGGTATCTCCGTCTGTGTGAAGACGAGTTCGAGATTGCACGCATGCGAGGAATTAGCAAGAAGACTTGGTCGGTCTGGCACACTGCGATTCGGCAGCAGATTTCAGGGCGAGTAATTGGTGGAGGAGACGGTGAGTTTCTACTTCTGAAAATGTGTAATTCTTATGGGGATGAGGCTCATTCGTCAAAAGTCTGCCCTGCTATTCGACGAAGAAAAGGCGGGGTTATTCAAGGTCAATGACCTTTCTCGGGCGTCCGAACGAGCAACAAATGGCAGGTCACCGATACGAAGTTCCGTCTTGTCTAACCACACAGTCACTCCTCGACCCGTCAGTGCATCACGTAACGGCACCGCGATTGAAGCCTTGTCCTCAGAGGCATGCGATAAGAAGACGTCCCAAGTCTGGCCCCCGAGGGTGCTGCCCTGCGGCTTAACGGGATCGCGGACTTCGACGTCACGGACCGGACTGTCTTGCTGCCGCAGCGTCGGCAGATTCCCGCGTGGCGGCGGCTCTACTGACGAGGCTCAGTGAAATTCCCCAACCGCGCTCACCGAAATTCCCCACTCGTGAGCGGTCTTCACTGTAGTGGTTGGCGGGTTCCGGTGGTGGCTTTGCGGAGCTTCTCCGATCGGGCGTTGTGGTCTCGCAGCCGGTAGGAATCGCCGTCGAGGTTGAGCACGACGGAGCGATGCAGGAGCCGGTCGAGCATGGCCGCGGCGACGGTGTTGTCACCGAGCACTTCACCCCACGATCCGACACCACGGTTCGTGGTCATCACGATCGATGTCTTCATATACCGTTGCGAGACAACCTGAAACAGCGCAGACGCAGCCTCACCGGGCAGCGGTAGGTAGCCGAGCTCGTCGATCACCAGCAGCGTCGGGCCGGCATAGAAACGCATCGTCGTCGCCCACCGCCCCTCCAGCGCAGCTCGATGGCAGCGAGCAGCGAGATCAGCGGCGGTAGTGAAATACGTCCGATACCCGGCATGCGCGGCAGCCCTCGCGAGCCCGACCGACAGATGCGTCTTGCCCACACCGGGCGGGCCGATGAGCAGCACATTCGTCGCGGTCTCCAAGTATCGGCAGGTCGCGAGCTCGTCGATGAGCTTGCGGTCGACACCGGCTGCGGCGTCGTAGTCGAAGTCCTCGAGCGACGCCGGCGTCGGCAGGCATGCGAACCGCAGCCTGCCGGTCAACCGGCGTGCCTCGGTGGCCTCGACTTCGATCGACAGCAACCGATCCAACGCCGCGGTCATCGACAGCTCCTCGGCCGCTGCTTGGTCGAGGACCGAGGGCAACGCTTCGGCGGCGTCGTGGAGTTTGAGGACCGCGAGATGCCCACGCAGACGCTGATAAAGACTCGCTGCTTCGGCCGTGTTCGGTGCCGGCATCCGGTCGCCTGTCTTCTTGTCGGCCATCAGAGGGTGTTCCTTCCGCGGGAGGCCCGTTCGTAGACCGACAGGTCGTAGACGACCGCGCCGGTATCAGCGGATTCGTTTGCATGACTGCCGCTTTCGCGTTGACCATCTCTGGAGGACAGTGCCGATTCGGCCGACGCTCGAAGTTTCTCGGCGGCAGCGAGAGCGTCGGGTCCGGGTGGGATCCGTTCTTTACGGCGGTGCGGACGGCCGGTGTTCGCGCCCGCCATCGCTACTTGCTCGAGCGCGTAGATGTGTCCGTGGTCGCGGACCATCGCCCCGGTCCCATCCGCAGCCAACCGGTGCCGGGCGACGGTGATCCCGGAGGAGGTGACGATATCGATGACATCGGCGCCCAGAACGTGCGTCACTGTCACTGCGGCACTGGCGAGTTCGGGTGGAACCGAATACCGGTTACCGCGATAGGACACCAACGCTTGGCGCGAGGCGACCCGGTCGGTGCTCAAGATCGCCGGATACGCAGCCGCCGGCATCGGATGCAACCCCTCGGTGGTGGCGATCGTCGCCACCGACGCCTTCCCGTCTTTCGTCGGACAGAGTCGGGTGTCGCCGCGCAGACTGCAGAACCGGTCGAGGCTTGCTTGGGCTTGTTCGACGGTCAGATCATCGGCGAGGGTCCGCCACCACCGCTGCGCTGCAGTGTGATTGGACTTCTCCACCGCGCCTTTGCGGTTGCCACGGCGGGGCGGGCAGATCGCGACGGAGACACCGTAATATTTCGCGACGCCGGCGAAGCTGGCCGTGATGCGGCCGGAGTCGGGGTGGCAGACTGTCGCCATCCGATCGAACCGCCACACGCGGCTGACTCCGCCGAGGCCTCGGCAGATGCGGTCGAGGCCGTCGACGACATGCGGTTGGGTCAAGTTGGGGGCGAGGACCCCGCGCCATTTGCCCGAGCACGCCAAGTTCCGACGAACAGATGTGCCATCGAGCCCCATCCCCAGGAGTCGGGTGGGTTCGGTAGATCGACCCAATCCCATTGGGTCTCTTCACCGGGCGGGTGATCGATGACTGCGTTCGGTCTTTCGATCGCGGTCAGGCACGCTTGGCAGATCGGACGGAGTTTCAACTCGCGGATCTTGCGGTGCAGCGTTTGATACGACATCGAATATCCGAGGTCTTCGAGCTCGTCGCACAGGGTGCGGACCCACAGGTGCGGGTCCTCGGACAGGCGCGCGATGACGTAGGCCAGGAACACCTCGAAGGGGTCCGGGATGGAGCGTTTACGCACTCCGGGTGTGGTGGTTCCGTTGAGGTAGGACCTGATGGTCTTGCGGTCGCGGCCGGTGTGCCGTGCGATGTCGGCGATCTTTCAGCCTCGTTGATGCAGGGCGTGTATTTCCACGTCTTCCTCCCGTGTAAGCATGAGGAGCGGGTCTCCTTCGGGTAGCTGGTGAGTGGTCAGAGACCATCAGCATCCGGGGAGACCCGCCCTCGTTGGCGGTGCCACACGGGTGGGGAATTTCAGTGAGCGTCAGTGGGGAATTTCGATGAGCGCCGTCATTGCTTGCTGACACCATCCATGGCTGACCTTGCGAAGGTCCGGACTAGTGTCTGATCTTCGTGAGGCTGCTTCGCCGCGCGTAGAGGCCGCGCGTCGGGCCGAGCGCGGTGTTGCCTGTCTCGCTGCGCCCTGGTTAGCGTTTGGTTTACGGCCTGGGCGAGTTAACCCGAATTTCGGGGTACGTTTCACTGTGCCACCTCAAGTGGCTTGCTAGGACGAATTAACAAGCTGAAATCGATTCCTGCGCTAGGGGTGCCGGAGTACAGATAGGATCGTGGTATGGACAGCATTCCGACGCCCACGCAGGTCGCGCAGAGGAGGACGGTCGGCATTGGGCCTGTTAGCGAAGGCCATGCGGATTCTCTGCGGTCATTCGCCTTCTTCCCGTATAGGGGTCCGGCTCAGATCGACCGCTCCGAGTTGGGCCCCCGGGCCTGGGCGGATGTATTGACTTCTTTAGCGGAGCTAGCGGAGACCGAGAACTGGACCGGGGCCGCAAATGCGGAGCGGTCGCTACCTATCCTCGATAGCTTTCTCCGGTACACGCACAAGCGTCTCGTAATGGAGGATAAAATTGTCGTGACGCCTGACGGTGAGTTCGCGGCAACAAACACGGGATTGCTGACTCCGCATGCCGAAGAAATCTTCGGGCTTTTCCAGCGCAATCGACACGATGGTGCTCAAGGTTGGTACTTCTTGCGATGGGTGGCCGAGTCGGACAGAGACCTGCTCAAGAATTTCCCTGAGCCACCGCAGATGGCAGAGTACGTGACCTGAGCCTCCGAGTTAGTGTACGACTGGCGACGTGAACTAAAACTCGCGTATGACCACATCATTGGCGATAATATCGAGCGATTTCCGGCGGAGATGGCTACTCAGACGCTGCGGGCTAGGCAGGCGCTAGACGCCGCAGTTAATCTCACCCTGCGTCGCGTGCGCCGAAACCACAAGTTAGTAATCCCGCAGTGGTATCCAAAGCTCGGAGATTCTGGCGCGCAGTTTCTGATGCCACTTGACCTGACCGGCGACGGGGCCGCGGATTTGGCCTTAGTCGTTTCGGCCGTTGGAGACCGGGCATATCGCGGACACACTGTGCTCACACTCGACATGGCCTATACCAATGCCAGGCTTGTTGCTCGTCCCGATAGCGAATGGTTGAAACCCGAGGCTGCTCCGCAACCTGCGGCGATATAGTCGGGTGCTTTCGTACCATCGCGTTTCAGCGGTGTGGTTGAGGAAGCTTCCGGTCATCGCCGAAAGCTTTTTCGACTGGTTCGCTTGTTGCAGGTAAGTAGAAATTACAGATATTCCTGGCAGGGTGTTGACCGCTACTTGGCCTAGGTCGCGGCTGCCCACGGCGGGTCACAGGACGAGGACGTGTAAAAGACCTATTGCTCGAAACGCGGTATTGTCGTCGACCTCCGCCTGGCTTGACTACAAAGTGGCTGATGAACCTGCGCCGATCGCGGAATCTACCGGCCACCGTATTTCGAGGTTATGCGAGTTTCCAACCACTGCGGGGCGATGGTGGGTGGCAGTGCCATCACGAGTATCGGCACAACTGTGCCCGTAGTGTGCTCCATGCGCACCAGGCTGACGTTGCGCAGGAGTTCGTATCCGATGCCACTGGACGACCAGAGCATCTCGGCGAGAAGTTTCACTGTAGTGGTTGGCGGGTTCCGGTGGTGGCTTTGCGGAGCTTCTCTGATCTGGCGTTGTGGTCCCGTAGTCGGTAGGAATCGCCGTCGAGGTTGAGCACGACAGAGCGATGCAGGAGCCGGTCGCGTATGGCTGCGGCGACCGTGTTGTCACCGAGCACTTCACACCACGATTTGACACCGCGGTTTGTGGTCATCACGACCGATGTTGTCCGTGGCCATGGAGAAAGTACCCACTGGTGGCCAGGTCGAGGTCCCCACTGGTGGCCAACTGAAAGTCTCCACCCCGTGTTCGTCGTGTCGATCAGGAACTTCTGGCCCGAGCGGTGACGGTGAAGGTGCCAACCACGCCGGGTGACTGCCTGATCATCGACTGGGCCACTGTCGGCGGACTGCACCTGTTCTGCGCCGTCATGGCGTATTCGCGGTGGCGTTTTGCTGCATTCGCCACGGACGAGAAAGCAACCACCACAATGGCATTGATCGCCGAAGCACTTGCCGCTGTCGGTGGTGTCCCGCGCAAGGTCCTCGCCGACCGCATGGCATGCCTCAAAGGCGGGGTCGTCGCGAACGTCGTCATCCCCGCCCCGGACTACGTCCGGTTCGCTGCTCATTACGGGTTCGCACCGGACTTCTGCCACGCGAACGACCCACAATCGAAAGGCGTCGTGGAGAACCTCGTCGGATACGCCCAACGCGATCTCGCTGTCCCGTTGCTCACCGAATCAGCCATCGCCGGCACCACCGTCGATGTCCACGCAGCCAACGCCGCCGCCAGGGTGTGGTGCACGGAAGTCAACGCCAGGGTGTATTCGGAGATATGCGCGATCCCGAACGACAAACTCGACGAAGAGCGAGAGTTGTTGTCGCCGTTGCCATCGCTCCGACTGGAGATCGGTCTACCGCCGGTGACCTGCAAAGTCGACCGCTTGTCCTGCGTGCGGTTCGCGTCCGCGCGCTACTCCGTGCCGGTCCGGTTGATCGGCGCGACCGTCACCCTCGTCCAGACCGAGGGACGGTTGGTGGTTGTCGAGCCGGCCACCGGTGAGGTGGTCGCCGAACACGACCTGGGCCAGCCGGGGACCGCGTCGGTCCTCGACGAGCTTTACGGCGGTGCCCGCCCCGCACCCCATCGCGGTCCTAGGCCGAGAACAACTGTCGAGCAACAGTTCTGCGCACTCGGACCCGAAGCAGAAGCATTCCTCGTCGGTGCTGCCGCGATCGGCAACACCAGGCTCGGATCCGAGCTCGAGATCCTGCTGGCACTCGGTGCGGCACATGGCACCGAACTGTTGGTGGCGGCGTTGACTCGGGCGGTGGCGTTCCGTCGATTCCGGGCCGCGGACGTCCGATCGATTCTCGCTGCCGGGGCCGGAGCGCCGCAGCCCAGGCCGGCCAGGGACGCGTTGATTCGGGACCTGCCGACCGCACCGACACGCTCCCTCGATGCCTACGTCATCCGGACCCCTGCCGCCGATACGCAGGTGCCGTCATGACCGACACCACCACTGCACACTCTCCGAAGACTGCTACGCCCCAGCATGTTCCCGAGCTCGCTGCTGATCTCGACGCTGGATTGCGGCGCCTGAAACTGGCTGCGATCCGCCGGACCGCACCGGAGGTGTTGATCACTGCGAAGACGCAACGCTGGACCCCGGAAGAAGTGCTGCGGACTCTCATCGAGTCCGAACTCGCCGCACGTGATGCCTCCAACATCGTCAACCGGCTCAAAGCTGCCGCGTTCCCGGTGACGAAAACGTTGGAGTCCTTCGACGTCGCCGCATCGTCGATCCAGCCGAACGTGTTCGACTACCTCTCCAGCCTGGAATGGGTTCGGGCACAGTCGAACCTGGCGATGATCGACCTGCCGGGACAGGCAAGTCGCATACCTTGATCGGACTCGGTGTCGCCGCAGTCCACGCTGGACACAAGGTCCGCTACTTCACTGCCGCCGATCTCGTCGAAACCCTGTATCGCGGATTGGCCGACAATACCGTCGGCAAGATCATCGAATCACTGCTGCGGGTCGACCTGATCATCATCGACGAAATGGGCTTCGCCCCACTCGACGACACCGGCACCCAGTTGCTGTTCCGTCTCGTCGCCGGTGCCTAGGAACGCTGCTCGTTGTCGATCGGATCGCACTGGCCGTTCGAGCAAGGGGGGCGGTTCCTGCCCGAGCACACCATCGCCGCCTCGATCCCTGACCGATTGCTTCACCACGCCATCATCGTCGTCACCGACGGCGAGTCCTACCGCATGAAAGACGCACAACACCGAAAGGACCGCCGGGAACATCAATACGGGGTGGGGACTTTCACCTGGGCACTAGGCGGGATTTCAACTTGGCCGTTGACATACGGTTCGGGCTCACATGCGGTCGTCTCGACGAGTCGACGAGTCGATGAGTCCGTCGAGACCGGAGTTTTCGTATCGTTTGCGCCACGCTGTGACGGTCTGTCTGGACACGCCGAATCGTTCGGCGACGTCGCTGACCGGTGAGCCGTCGTCGACCTCGGTAATTGCTTCGAAGCGGACCTGGACAGTGAGTCGTTTGGCAATGTTGGCATCGGATTCGAGAGGCTGAGGGGAAGCACGCCCAACGATCAGCAAAGCTGGTGAAGCGTCAGATATGTGCCGATGACGTTCCGTCAAAGATGTGTTGAACCTTCACACGTCAGCCGGTGGGCGGTGGTGCTGTTGAATACGCCGTTCACTGAGAATTTCCCATCTCAGTGTGCCTACCAATACCTCCATTGCGGTTGCCCTTTCGCCGCGTTCGGCTCCCATGATCCGTATGTGGGTAGTCGAAATTCCAGGCTCAAGAGCGATTGTCCAACTCGGGAAAGGGTGCCCCAGTTTTGGCGGCACCCTTTCGCGGCAGGATTTACAGAGAGGCCGGTGGCTTCTTGTACCAAGCAGTAATAACGCCCACCAGGTGAACAATGTTCTGTGTCCTCATGATCGGTGCGCTAGCGTTTGGCTCGAAGTCACTGTTCGCATCGGTAGTACGCCAGATGCTCGTCTCCTCAACCGGAGCGGGCATGTGGCGGTCGAGCCGCTTGAAGAACTCGGTGATGTCGTCCAGTTCTACCGGGTTATCACCCTCGCGTAGCTCACGGAACACGCCAGCCAGTACCCTCAGCATGCCCACGGATCCGAGCAGTGAGCCGCGCCGCAACTTCTGGGACATCGAGAGTTCGTCGGCCTTGAGGTCGGCCTCTGGATCGTCCTCAGTTACCGCGGCTAGTCCAACAAAGGCGGTGGATATTACGTCGAGAAAGTCCTTGACTTGCTCGATCACCTCGCCGTCAGTAAGGCTCTGCTCTGCCTTCTTGCTTATTCGACCGCCAGCACCGGCGATTACCGCCCGGGTGATGTCTGCGACGTGTTTTGCCCCCATCAAGTTGCGATTCTTGAGCGTCATCCGGTCCTGCTCTGCGTCCACTCGACCCTTAAGGAGCGGGTGGTCTATCACATCAGACAAGGTGCGGTTGGCGACCTTATAACTATCGAATCGGGCGCGAACGGCGCTGCTAATGCCTTTAGCGTTGTCAGCGACGTCAACGAACATCTGCTGACCCTTGATCGGATCGGCCTCAACGTAGATGTCTAGACCCACATACTCGTTCTTGAGTCGCTCCATTTGGTCGACCAGGGACTTACGTTCCTCGGCCAGCTTCGCGGCCTTCTCTGGGCTAACTTTTCGCGCCATCTCGCGATCATTGGTGGCGACGGCGTCTGTGATCCGTTGTTTCTCGATCGATACACCTAAGACTCGGTGCTGTCCATCGATGGTTTTGAGTGTTGAAATCCCACCAATCGCCCACGGGACGGAGAGATAGCCAACTGCTCCGTATTCATCGACCTTTTCGAAAACGCAGCCTCCAGTGTCGCGGGCAAGCAGAGCCGGAGCAACCCAGTCCTTCTTGGCATCGAGATACTGCCCGAATTGCTTGGCGTGTAGTCGGTCAACCTTACGGTTGTCCTTGTCAACGTTAGTCGGGTCCGGCACTGGGAGAATCGTAGGCAAATCCAGCAGCGGTACACGCACGCTGTACACGTCGCGTCCGCCTTGCTGCGTGCGGATGGCGAGGTATGTGCTTGAGTCCTGCGGCTTGGACAAGCGCAGCGGGTCGACCGATATAGACGTGGTCACTAGTCCTCCTGGGTGATTAGCATGTTGTCTGACGCTGATAGGAGCAAACCGTAGCTGCAAGAACCCTACTGTGTCAATAAGAACTTATTTTTGATGGCAATATTTTCAAGTGGACCGAGCATCGGAAGCGAACGGCGGTAACGATGCGTGTTTGGCATCGGCCTTCACCCCGGAGGATCGCAGACGAGCGAGAGGGGAGTAGGAGAGGGCGGTCTACTCCGTTTCCCCTCGACACCGGCGGTGGTCAGCTCGGCACCGAGAGTCTCACCAGGCCACCGATCCGGCGTCGTCGAAGAATCCGCCCCGCGGGCCGTCGTCGGGCAGGGTGGCGAGCTTCAGTGCGATCTGCGCACCCTCCTCCGGTGTGCGTGTGGATGCGAATGCGGTGAAATCCGTTGCCACGTAACCCGGGCAGCATGCGTTCACGATTACCGCAGTGTCCGCGAGCTGTCGTGCGTACTGCACGGTCATCGCATTCACCATGGTCTTGGATGGAGCGTATGCCGCCATTATCGGGCCGGTCTGTAGCGCGAGCGAGCCCATGTTGCTCGAGACATTGACAATGCGTGGCGAGGCAGACCGGAGAAGGGTCGGAAGCAATGCGTTCGTCACTCTGATGACCCCGAATACGTTGGTATCCAATGTAGTCCGCAATACGTCGATATCCAGCGTCGTCGGATTCTGTTGGTCGCCGCCGGAGATGCCCGCGTTGTTCACCAGTATGTCCAGGTCGTGGATCGAGCAGGCGGCGGCGGCAACGCTGTCGTCGGAGGTGACATCAAGCGGGACTCCGAACGCATCGATGCCCGCAGCACGAAGCTTGTCGACCGCCTCCTGACGTCGTGCATCGTTGCGCGCCCCGATTCCTACTCTGATTCCCTGCAGTCCGAGTCCGTGTGCGATAGCAAAGCCGATCCCTTTGTTGGCACCGGTGATCAGCGCGGTCTTCGTCGTCATGCGGTCCATGGTCGGCGTCGAGCGCAGGTGCGTCCAATACCGATCGACCAACCAGTGATACTCGACGGGTATCACAGCTACGCTGACGTAGTGGACGATCTCGAAACACGCGAACTCCGGTACTTCATCGCCGTTGCCGAGGAGCTGCACTTCGGGCGCGCAGCGCAACGCTTGGGGATCGCCCAGCCACCACTCTCGCGAGCGATCAGCAGGATGGAGCGCCGACTCGGCGTCGCCCTCCTGGATCGGAATCGTCGCGGAGTCGCCCTCACTGCTGCCGGTGCGGTGCTTCTGAGGGACGCTGCGACGGCGCTCGACGCCGTCGCAGCGGCAGCGCAGCGAGCACGAGCCGCCGGTGCCAGAGTCAAGCTGGTAACCAAAGCCGGTGCGTCCCATGAGCTCCTACGCCGCGTTCTCGAAGCGTACCCCGCTGACCTGGATGTCATGTTGTGTGAAGTCGGTGAGCAGGCCGCATATCTTCGCCGCGGTGATGCCGACGTGGCGTTGATGCATCGCCCCGTCGATGACCTCGTCGGGTTCGACTCCGAGGACCTTTTCGCCGAGGGGCAGGTCGCGATCGTTCCGCGCGATCACCCCTTGGCCTCGAAAGACGAACTGATCATGGACGATATCCGTGACGTCCCGGATCTGCCGATGGCCCGGTGGCCGCAGCTCGACGGCACCTATCCGAAGGGGCCGGGACCTGAGGTGCGGGCTCAATCGCAGATTGCCCAACTGGTCGCGCTGGGTCAGGCGCTGCTGGTGATCCCGGCGTCGAGTCGCGCGTGGCAGTGGCCCGAGCATGTGGCCGTGCCTGTTGTTGATGCGCCGATGATCACGACGGTCATCGCATGGCCGGCCGGAGTCCGATCGCCGGCAGTATCGGCATTGGTTCGGACGGCCGTAGGTGCGGCGTTCGAGTGATGGACCGCCGCCCTCTCGGCGTGCGCCGATCTACTGCGGTTACCGTCCGCCGTATTTCGAGGTGATTTGGGTTTCCAACCATTGCAACGCAATCGTGGGCGGCAATGCCATCACGAGGATCAGCACAACAGTGCCCATGATGTTCTCCATCCGTACCAGGCTGACGTTGCGCAGAAGTTCGTATCCGATGCCACTGGACGACGAGAACATCTCGGCGAGAAGCAGTCCGAGGAAGGCCAGGCCAAAGGTCATGCGCATACCCGTCGCCAATGCTGGCAGCACCGCGGGGATGACGATCTGACGGATCAGACGAGGCCAGCTCACCCGCAATGATGCGGCCATCTTGAGATGGATTCTCTGGACCGACGCCGTGGCCTCGACGGCGACGAGGAACATCGGGATGAAGGCGGCGTAGAACGAGAACCCGAATCGGCTCAGTGCGCCGATTCCGAGGAACGACAGGAAGATCGGATACAGCACGATCTTCGGAATGCTGTTGATCGCGTACACGATCGGAGCGATGGTTCGGGTCCAGAACGGGCTCAGACCCAGCGTCAGGCCCAGAAGTGAACCCACGACCGTGCTGGCCAGAAACGCGAGCACGAGGATGCGCAGTGAGTCGTAGACGTTGGCTCGGAAGTCGGCGGTACTAAGGTCCGCAGCAAGCGAACGCATGGCCTCGGCGGGGGTCGGGAAGATGAGACTATCGACCAAAATGGCCGCGATCCACCAGATCACAACCGCGACGACGGCCACGACCAGAGGAGGGAGGAACCGTCGGGCGTTGGTGCGGCCCGCGGACGAGGCGGCTTTCGGGGGAGCGGTGGGGGCGGTGGCTACTCTGTCCAAGGTGCTGCTCATCAGCGGCGCCTCCAATCGAATCGGTTGAGCGCGAGCGAGATCAGCGAGGTCGAGAGCAGAGCGATCAACGCCACGATGAGGATCCCGGCGTACATGTCGGCGATATCGAACCCGTCGTAGGCAATGGAGATGAAGTGCCCCAAACCTTGGGTGGAGAGGATGAACTCACTGGCCAACACCGAAATGACGGCGTACGAGAGCCCCAGTTTGAGTCCGGTGACGATGCTCGGCAGCGCATACGGCAGCAGCACCGATCGGAAGTACTGCCACCGCGTGAGCATCAGTGTGGTGCCGAGCTTGGTGACGATCGGCGATACCGAGTTGAAGCCGGTGCGTGCGTTCAACGCCACCACACCGAAGGCGAAGATGGTGGACAGAATCGCGATCGGAGCCACGCCGGCACCGAACAGCACCACCATGATCGGGTACAGCGCGAACGTCGGAACCGCGTAGTAGACGTTGAGATACGGCTGAAACGCTCTGTCCCACAACTCGTACCGCCACAGCACGTACGCGGCGGCGACACCGAGTACGGAGCTGAGCACGAACGCGAGGACTATGATGCCCAGCGTTCGGCCCAACTCGTCGATCAGGAAGTCCGGATCGGTCAACAGGCCCAGTGACGTCGAGATCATGTCGGTCACCGGAACGATGTCCAGGGGTGAGGCGAAGAACCGTGCCGAGATGTCGATGGCCACCAGTGCCGCGACGAGGATGAGCACGGTCCAGCCCCATGCGGGGAGACCGAGTTGTCGGGAGGGGGCAGGCCGGATGTATCCGGGGACCACGGATGCGCGCGTGCTCTCGCGCGTGGGGGCACTCATGGTTCGATGCTCATCGTCTTCTTGGCCTCGTCCCGCAGCCGCGACCAGATACGTTCGTGCAGAGCGACAGCGTCGGGACTGGCCAGTACGTCCTCGGATCGCGGGCGCGGCAGATCGATGTCCACCTCGTCGATGAAGCGGCCGGGCCGCGCACTCATCACCAGCACCCGATCGGACAGCAGTACCGCCTCCTGGATGCTGTGAGTGATGAACAGGACTCCGCACGTGAGCTTTTCGACGATCTTCAGTAGCTCGTACGACATCACCAGCCGCGTCTGCTCGTCGAGTGCACCGAACGGCTCGTCCGCGAGAATCAGGTCGGGCTCCATGGACAGGCATCGTGCGATGGCCACACGCTGGCGCATACCGCCGGACAGCTGGGTGGGGTAGTGGTCGCCGAACTTGCTCAGCCCCACTGTGTTCAGCAGCTCGTCGGCGCGGGCGCGTCTGTCGCGCTTGCCGACACCCCGGACTTCGAGGGCGAACGCAACGTTGTCGCGGACGGTACGCCAGGGCAGCGTCGCCGATTCCTGGAAGATGACTGCTGTCTTGGACCGAGGGCCGGTGAGCGGTTGGCCGTCGACCTGCACGGTGCCGCCGTCGTGATCCTGGAGCCCGGCGAAGACTTCGAGCAGAGTGGACTTGCCGCAGCCACTGGGCCCGACGACGGAGACGAATTCGCCCCTACCGATGGATAAGTCGATCTCGTGGAGGGCGGTGACATCACCGAAGTGCCGCGAGACCGACGAGGCGACGGCGATGGCGGAGGTGGTGTCGGGGCGGGGTCGAGTCGCTGCGTGAGTCACGTCGCTACCTTCTGGTGGTGGGAAATTGCGGTCAGGAGTCGCAGTCGCCGGGAACATCGTTCTCGACTCCCGCGGCGAGGAAGTCCGGGTCGAACAGGGTGCAGAAGTTGGGTACTCGATCGCTACCGGACGCTTCCACGCCGTCCTGGGCGGATTCGACCGACGCGGCGTCGAAGCCGCCACCCCAGGTGTCGACCGAGGATGCGCGCTCGACCACCGCGGTCGCCGACTCCACATCGAATCCGGTGTAATCCGCGTAGATCTGCGCTGCCGCAACAGGATCGGCCTTGATCGACGCCACCGCCTCGGTGTAACCGGCATTGATGGCGCGCACAACGCCGGGATTACTCGCGGCGTAATCCTTGGTCGTGGTGATCGTCGACTGCAGGAATCGCGACATGTAGTCGGGGCTGCTGACGATCAGCTTGAAATCCTCCGGCCGCTGTTCGGCGACGATGGAGGGAACGAGTGCGATATCGACGTTGCCGGCTTCGAGTAGTGCGAAGCCCTCGCCGATACCGCCGGAGGCAACCCGCTCGATCCGGCTCGGGTCGACGCCTGCCACGGAGGGAAGCAGACGCGTCAGAGCATCGGACGCCGAGTTGGGTCGCGTGTAGGCCCAACGGCGCACGTCCTCGATGGAATTGATGTTGGGATTCGAGGCGAGCGCGTAGAAGTTCATCGGGTACGGCCCCTGCGTGCCGCCGCCGACGATGCGCAGTTCGGAGCCGGCCGCGTCCGCCTGCACGATCGAAGGGTAGCTGACCTCACCGATAGGGATGTTGCCGTCGAGCAGCGTGCGCATGGTCGCGCTGCCGCCCTTGCCCGGCACGATGTTCTCCACGATCACACCGTGATTCTCGAACAGTCCCTGCTTCTGCGCGACAAGCCAAGGGATGCTGTAGATTTCGGCCGCTGCCGAGACGGTGACATCGATCGTGACCGGATTGGCAGGGTCCGCGTCGGGGCCGGGATCCGATCCGCACGCCACCAGCGCGCCGGACAGCGCCACTGCTGTCATGATCGAGGTGATTCGGCGTAAATGCATCTGCGTCCTCGCTTGCTGATCGGCGTGACGGTGCCGAAGTGGGAGTGTCGGCTGTTTCAGGCCCACCCGTAGTGAGACGTACGTAACAGCTGCTGACCACTTAAACATAAGATGTTTTAGGCGTCAAGGTGAGGTAAATCCGGACAAAGCCCATTGATTGACCACACGGCACGAGTTAAAGATCAGATGTATGTGGTGGCGTGGCTCGATGCCAGTCCGTTACCGACTGATAGCGCTCGCCCACGCCGAACAGCGCGCCCTCACGGTGCGCAGCAGCGGTGAGCTGCGCACCCACCGGCATGCCCGAGGACGGGTGGAACCCGACCGGCAGAGCCAGCGTCGGGCCGTCGTGCAACGACCACGGGTACGTGAATTGTCCCATCCGGCGCGAGAGGGCAACAACGTCGTCGCCCCCGTCCCTCGGGGGAACATCGACGGGCATGGCCTGGGTCAGCACCGCATCGACACTCTCGAACGTGGCGGTCATGGCCTGACGGAACCGATCGCGGCCGGCGAATGCACGGTCACGGTCGGACTCGGAGATGCTCAGGCCCAACGCTATTCGCTCGTACGTCGCGGGCTGGAAACGTGAGGGGTCGGTGACGAGCCGGTGCCGATGGCGGCGAGCGAGGTCGCTGTAGACAATCGTGTAGACGATGTCCTGGGCATCGGCGGCATGCCCCAGTTCGACGGGGACGATCTCGTACCCCAGCTCGGCGAACGTGCGCACCGCAGCTGCGACGGTCTGCGCGACGCCCGGATCCACGTCCGCGGTGAGGAAGACGCTGGGGACACCGATTCGTGTCACGGCTGATGGTTCGGACGGAATGGGGGACAAGACATCAAACAGAGCCTTCACCTCTGCGACCGACCGTGCCATCGGGCCGACGGTGTCGAATTGCTCGCTCACCGGGAAAACGCCGTCGTTGCTGATCGATCCCCAACTGGGGCGTAGACCGGTGATCCCGCACGCCGCGGCGGGAAGGCGCACCGACCCGCCGGTGTCGGTGCCCAGGGATGCGTCGACCAGTCCGGCGGCGACGGCAATCCCCGAACCGCCGCTCGATCCGCCGGGCACCCGAGCGGTATTCCACGGGTTGTACGACGGTCCTGCAGCCGAGTTCTGGGAGGTGACGCCGACGGCGAACTCGGCCATGTTCAGTTTCGCGACCACCGACCCACCTGCGTCACGTAGGCGGGTGACGACTTCGGCATCAGCGTCGGCGACGTTGTGCTCGAAGAACTCCGACGCGCAGGTGGTTTCGACGCCGGCCACGTCGATGTTGTCCTTGACGCCGATGCTCAGGCCGGACAGGGGCCCCGGGGTGTCGTTCCGGTCGTCGATCCACCGGACGACACCGCCGAAGGTCCCGTCCTCGATCAGGCCGCGCTCCGGGCGCGCAGCTCGGCCGTCGCGTCCTCGTCTACCGTCCACGAATCGGTGTTCACGACCACACCGTAGTCGCGCCGAGCATCGTCCTCGGTGAGGTACTCGTCCCAGACGTCGCTGAGCACCTGGAACGGATCACGCTCGAACGGGTTGCCGAAGCCACCGCCCGAGGGGAGCTTGATCTCCAGCGTCTCACCGGAGCGAATCGTCTCCTGAGTGACCTTGGAGTACAGCACTTCCTCGCGGTCTGTCCCGGCGTTCCTGGTGAACGAGCCGGACACACCGTTGTGTCCACCGAGAGCACCGGCCGGCGGATCCGATCGGTTGTCGGCCTCGGAACCGAGGAACGTATCGGTCTCCATCAACCACTTACGCACACTGCCGATACCGCCGCGCCACTTCCCTGGTGCAGGAGCCTCGTCGCGCAGCTCGTAGCGCAACGCGCGCATGGCGTGGTTGAGCTCGAGCTCCTCGATGGGGTTGTTGCGGGTGTTGGCCATCAGGGCGTCGACGGCGTCCATACCGTCCTTGCCGTTGCGGCCGCCGTACGAGCCCTCGTTGATTTCGATGTAGACCCAATAGGATTCACCGTCCGGCGCGATACCGGAATAGGCGATGGCGCACAGAGCGGCGGACGATCCTGCGATCGCGTGATCGGGAAGCACCGGGGCCAGCGCCAGGTTGATCGAGTCGAACACCCGGTTCACCTGCGAGAACCGCGCGAAGCACGACGCGGGGAAGTCCGGGTTGAAGATCGTGCCCTCGGGGGCATAGGCCTTTACCGGTCGGAAGCACCCGTCGTTCTGGGGAACGAATTCCTCGGTCAGGTCCTCGTCGAGCAGAATCGTGCGAATGGCCGAGACGGCCACCGGCAGAACCGAACCCTCGAACGGGACGTTGAACGCGGTGGGCACCTGGCTGTTCGAGCCGGTGAGGTCGATGAGAATGTCCTCGCCCTCGACCTGTACCCGCACAGCCACCTTCAGCGGTTCGCCGCGGTTCTTACCGTCGTCGTCGAGATACCCGATGGGTGCGGTGTAGCTGCCGTCGGGAATCTCGCGAATCTTCCTGCGCAGCATGGATTCGGAGTAGTCCATCCAGCGTTCGCCCGCGCTCATCACGGTGTCGAGGCCGTACTTCTCGAGCAGCTCGGTGAATCGCTTCTCGCCGATGCGAGAGCACGCGATCAGTGCTTCGAGGTCGCCGCGGTTCTGCTCCGGGGTACGGACGTTGTCGAGGATGTGCTGAATCAGGTAGTCGTTGCGGACCCCGGCCTCGTAGATCTTCATCGAGTCCATCAGCTTGCCCTCGGCCCACACATCGACGACGTCCATGCACAGGCCGGGGAAGTTACCGCCGACGTCGGACACGTGCCCGGTACATCCGGCGAAGCCGATGTGCTCGCCCTGCCAGAAGATCGGAATGATCACGCCATAATCGGGGGAGTGGGCCGCACCGTGGTACGGATGATTGTGCAGCACCACGTCTCCGGGCTTGTATGTTCCGGCGAGGCGACGGTTGACGCCCTTGATGTAGGCGGGAATCGAACCACAGTGCATCGGAGTCGAATCCGATTCGCACAGTTCGCGTCCGTTGATGTCGAAGATGCCCGCGCCGAGGTCCTCGGACTCGCGGATGAGCGACGAGTACGCCATGCGGTAGAGCACCTGGGCCATCTCTTTGGCCATGGACTGCAGGGCTCCGCCGATGACGCGCAGGGTGATGGGATCGACCTCGACGTCGTTCCAGGTTCGAGTGGATTCGCCCGCCAGTGACACTCCGGTGGTGGGCATCAGCGCCTTGCTCATGCGGGGTTCCTCTCGATGATGATGTGGCCGACGGCGTCGACGGTGGCGTGCTGATTCATGCCGATGATCGTGGTGGAATCGAACTGCTCGACGATCGCCGGACCGTCGATCTCGTTGTTCGCCAACAGGAGCGACCGCTCGTAGACTGGGGTGTCCACCCACTGCGGCGCGGACGTCTCGTCCTGCCAGAACAGCGCCTGGGTGGTCGTTTTGATCGCGGCCGAGGAGTCGGCGGAGCCCACGGCGATGTCGGCGATCTGCACGTGCGGGACAGCGCCGACGCCGGTGACACGGACGTTGATCAGCTGCACGGGCTTGTCGTCGAACCGCTGAGAGTAAGTCCGTCCGTGAACCTCGTGGAATGCCTCGGCAACGGTCTTGACCCACACGTCGTCGATGTCGCCGTCCGGCGCGGCGACGCGCAATTCGTAGCCCTGGCCGACGTAACGGCAGTCGACGCTGCGTTCGAGCGAAATGTTCTCGGCTGCAACGCCGTCCTTCTCGAGCTGCGCGACGGCGAGGGCAGACAGACGTTCGACCTGCTCCTGCAGCAGTTCGATGTTCGGGTCTGCAGACGACGTCCACACCGTCGTCGGCTCCTCGTAGCGGATGTCGGTAGTGAGCAGGCCGACGGCGGAGGTGATGCCGGGGTGACCGGGCACGATGACGCGTGGAATACCGAGCTGGTCGGCGATCTGCCACGCGAACAGCGGACCGGCTCCACCCTCGGCGATCAGTGAGAAGTCTCTTGGGTCATAGCCTTTGCGCACCGAGTGCAGGCTGATCGCCTCGGTCATGGAATGGGCGAGGATCTTGAAGATGCCCATCGCGGCGTCGTCGAGCGGGGTGTCGAGCTTGTCGGCGATGTGAGTCTGAATCGCTTCGCGCGCCAGCTCGGGCTTGACCTCCATGGTTCCGGACAGGAAGCTCTTCTCGCGCAGCCATCCCATCATCACCATGGCATCGGTGGAGGTCGGTTCGGTGCCGCCGTGTCCGTAGCAGGCGGGACCGGGAACGGCACCCGCACTGCGTGGTCCGACGCGGAACATGCCCCCGTCGTCGACCACGGCGATGGAACCGCCGCCGGCACCGATGGTGTCGACCTCGGCCATCGGCACCATCGCGTGGTAGTCGCCGATTCGGGTGTCGAGCAGATGCTTCATCCGTAGGGCGCCGTCCGGGGCCACGCCGACATCCGCGGAGGTGCCACCGACATCGAGGGTGATGACGCTGGGGTAGCCGGACGCCTTGCCGATGGCGCAGCCGCCGAGCAGGCCGGCGACGACACCGCTGGTCAGAAGTGAGACCGGGATTTCGCTGGCGCTGCGCGAGGTGACGAGTCCGCCGGCCGAGGTCATGAGGTGCACGTCCTCGCCGACCTGCGCCGCCTTGGCCTTGCCGGCCAGGTTCTCGATGTACTTCGAGGTCTTGGGCCCGATGAAGGCGTTGAGCGCTGCGGTCGAAAAGCGTTCGTACTCGCGGTATTGCGGAGCCACCTCGCTGGAGAGGGAGATGAAGACGCCCGGGAACTCTTCTTCCATGATGGCTCTGACGCGCTGCTCGTGGGTCGGGTTGCGGTACGCGTGCAGGAATGCGACGGCGATGGCCTGTACGCCTCGCTCACGCAGCAGTCGAACCTGTTCGCGCACAGCATCTTCGTCGAGCGGGGTCAGAATATTTCCTGCGGCATCGATGCGTTCGGGGACCACCCGACGGTTGCGTCGCGGCACGAGCTGCCACTTCTGCCACGGAAGATCCTGGTAGTTGGAGTAATTGAGAGGACGCTTCTTGCGCGCGATGTGCAGCAGGTCGCGGAAGCCCTCGGTGGTGATCATGCCGACGTCGCAGCCGTTGTGCTCGAGCACGATGTTGGTAGCCACGGTGGTGCCGTGGAAGAACATGTCGATTTCGGACGGGTCGATCCCGGCACGTTCGGCGAGAACCTTGATGCCGTCCATCGTGCCGATGGAGGGGTCGTGATTGGTGGACGGGGTCTTGTGCACGACGACCGTGCCGTCGTCGTCCCACAGGACGAGGTCGGTGAACGTGCCGCCGACGTCGACTCCAATGCGTTTCATGCTGCGTCCGTTCTGTCGGTGCCCGAGGGGAGCGGGAAGTCGTGCTCCGCGTGTCCTACGAAGTCGTGGGGTCACTGCTGAGGTGACATGAGTCATAGTGCTGATGATCGACGGGAAAAGCAATACCTCTGATGTATTGCGTCGGCTTTGTCCAGATATCGGCCTGGATTCGCGTCGGTATGCGTGGTTTCTTGCTAAAGAGCGGATGTATCGGGGGTTGCGATCTCCGCATCTCGGGGCATCGGTCACGCTAAGCTCGAGCCGACCGGTCAGTAGAAACAGTCGAGCGACATCAGGGGGAAGACGTGGCCCAATCGGCTCCGCTCAAGGCGACCGCCAAGAGTGTCCCCGCGTATGCGGTTCTCGCCGGCCATCTTCGGAGCCGCATCCTCTCCGGTGAGCTGCAGCCAGGGGAGCGGCTGCCCGGCGAAGCCGAGCTCACCGCCGAATTCGGCGTCGGGCGTAGCACTATTCGTGAAGCCCTCCGGTCCCTGGCCAGTCAGAACCTGATCGAGACGACCAGGGGAGTGACCGGGGGAAGCTTCGTCGCCGTCCCCAGCGTCGGACATATCAGTGAACACCTGGAAACCGGTGTCGCTCTGATGGCCGCCGCGGAGACTGTAACCGTCGACCAGCTCATGGAAGTGCGCAACCTGATGGAGGTCCCGGCCGCGGGCATCGCGGCGTTCCGCCGCACCGACGAGCATCTCGAGCAGCTCAACGCGACTATCTTCGACCCCAACCAAGTGCAGGGACCCGAGACCTTCGCCAAGAACCAGGAATTCCACCTCGTCTTGCTGCGCGCAGCCCACAACCCCCTGCTCGAGCTCATCACCGCACCCGTCTTCCGTGTCCTGTCCGGTCGATTCGGTCGTGACCATGCGCCCGAGGGCTTCTGGCAGTGCGTCGACAGCGACCATCGGGGACTGCTCGACGTGGTGGAGGCCGGTGACTCGATGGCCGCCATGGATCTGATGCGTAAGCATCTCGACCACCTCGGTGACTCGTACCGACAGATGGATCGACTCCGTAACCCGTAAACATCTGCTCTTTTCCGAGTCGATTCACGTGAAGATTGCTGATTACCGGTTTTCTCGAACCCTTGACGCCATAAACATCTGATGTTTATGGTTTAGGTAAGGCACTCGCCAAACCGACACGAGGAGACACGGTGGCAATCCATCCGGCCGTTCTGGGGCGCTTCTTCGACGACTACGCCGTGGGGGACGTCTACCAACATCCCTTCGGGCGGACGATCTCGGAGACCGACAACACGTGGATCACGCTGCTGTCGCTCAACACCAATCAGAACCATTTCAACGCGCACCTGGCATCTCAGAACCCCATCACCGATGGGAAGGTCATCGTCAACTCCGGCTTCACAGTCTCTGTGGTGCTGGGACTTTCGGTGATCGACATGAGCCAGAACGCCATCTCCAACCTCGCCTTCACCGACATCAAGATGTCCCACCCGGTCTACGCAGGCGACACCCTGTACGCCGAAAGCATCTGCACCGGGCTGCGCAAATCCGAGTCACGCCCCTACGCCGGCATTATCTCGATGATCACCCGCGGCCTCAATCAAGATGGCGTCGAGGTCATTTCGTGGAAGCGCTCGGTCATGGTCGCTACCCGCGACAGTGGCATCGGGCAGAACTACTTCCCCGAAGCGCAGAACGGACCGCTCGAACTTCCCCAGACTAAGGATTCCGACGCATGAGGCCACTCGAAGACGTCCGTATCATCTCCCTCGAGCAGTACGGCGCAGGCCCGTTCGGTAGCTTGCACTTGGCCGACCTCGGCGCGGATGTCATCAAGATCGAGGACCCCAGCGTCGGCGGCGACGTCGGCCGCTATGTCCCGCCCTACAACGAGGGTGAAGACTCGCTGTTCTTCGAGAGCTTCAATCGCAACAAACGCTCACTCTCCCTTGACCTCTCGACCCCGAGTGGCCGAGCGGTGTTCGAGGACCTCGTCCGCACCAGCGACGCCGTCTACTCCAACCTTCGTGGTGACGTGCCGGAGAAGATCGGCATCACCTACGACCAGCTCAAGCATCTCAATCCCGCAATCGTGTGCTGCAGCCTCACCGGGTTCGGTATGACCGGACCGCGCTCGAAGGAGCCTGGTTACGACTACATTCTGCAGGGCCTCGCCGGCTGGATGAGCGTCACCGGCGACCCGGACGGCCCGCCCACCAAATCCGGTCTGTCGCTGGTCGATTACTCCGGTGGATTCGTCGCCGCGATCTCGCTGCTGTCGGGACTGCACGCTGCCAAGCGCGACGGCATCGGCGGTGACTGCGACGTCTCGCTGTATGACACGGCGATGTCGCTCCTCACGTATCCCGCGACATGGCATCTCAACGCCGGCTTCGAGCCGATCCGCACGAAGAATTCCGCTCACCCGTCCCTGGTGCCGTTCCAGGCCTTCGAGGCAACGGACGGCTGGCTCATCGTCGGCTGTGCGAAGGAGAAGTTCTGGGACCGGCTCGTCGTGGCCATCGATCGCCCGGATCTCGGTGCCGATCCGCGGTTCACCAACTTCTCGCTGCGTGGCAAGAACCAGGACGTGCTCCTGCCGATCCTGGAAGAGGTGTTCGCTACCAACACCGTCGAGCACTGGCTCTCGAAGCTCGGCCCGGCCGGGGTGCCTACCGGGCCGATCAACGACGTCGAGCACGCACTGACCGAACCGCACACGCTCGCACGCAATCTCGTGGTCGAGACCGAGCACCCGGTGTACAACACCGTGCGTCAGGTCGCCTCCCCGGTGAACTTCGGATCCGAGGCCAAGCAGTACCGCCGAGCGCCGCAGCGCAACGAGCACTTCGACGACATCGTGCGCGACCAACTGGGTTACGACGACGAACGAATCGCGACACTGAAGGCGGAGGGAGCCTTCGGTACGGCGAAGGACGAGGTGCGGGCGTGACCTCGACGATCCTGGCGGAGTGGGCAGCGGGTGTCACCGTCGCCGATCTGTCCGAGGACGTCCGGCACGCGGCCGCGCGTCACCTACTCGACGGCGTCGGCAATACCGTTGCGGCCCAACGTCTCGGCTATGGCCGACCGGGCTGGACAGTGGCCGACGCCCTCGGCGGCCCACCGGAGGCGCGGCCTCTCACCGGAACCCGCGGGCTGTCTGCACCGGCAGCCGCCTTCGCGACCGGGGTGATGCTGCACTCTCTGGACTTCGACGACACCCATGCGGGCGCTCTGGTGCACGCGACGGCGGTATCGCTTCCCGCGGCGTTCGCCGTTGGGCAGCAGGTATCGGCCTCGGGTGCCGATGTGCTGACCGCCGCAGCCCTGGGTCTCGAAACCGCCTGCCGCCTCGGTGAAGTCAGTCCGCACGGATTCCACGCTCGCGGCGTGCATGCCACGGCAGCGGTAGGACCGTTGACAGCCGCACTCGTCGCCGGGCACCTCTCGAAGTTCGACACCGAGACGTTGGTCAACGCCCTCGGCATCGCCGGGTCGTCCAGTTCGGGGCTGCTCGAGTTCCTCGACACCGACGCCGACACCAAGGCCCTGCATCCGGGATCAGCGAGCATGAACGGTGTGCTAGCGGCCCGGCTCGCGGCCGCCGGTGCGACCGGCCCGTCGTCGGTTCTCGAAGGTCGACGCGGAATCTACGCTGCGCTGACCGATCGGCCCACGAATTTTGCTGCGTTGACCGACGGACTCGGCACGCGGTGGGAAGCAACCCGGATCGGCATCAAGCCGTATCCCAGTTGCCAACTGATGCACGTGACGCTCGATGCGGTGTCGGAAGCGCTCGGCGACAATGCAGTTCAGGCCAGTGATGTCGACGACATCGAGGTGTTCGTTCACCCCGACTCGAGTCCGTTCGTCTGCGGCCCCAACACCGGGGTCGCCTCACCGCGCAGCACCTACGACGGCAAGTTCGATCTGCCGTGGAGTGTGGCGGCACTACTGCACGACGGAGCCATCACCGTCTCGACCTACACCGACGAATCCATCGCACGCGAGGACGTCCTCGGCTCCGCCCGCAAGGTGCGGGTGACGAACCTGCCGTCCGAGTTACCCGCGGCGGCCGCGTCGGGCAGGGCGGTTCTCACCCTCACCGACGGACGCGTGCTCGACGCCTCCGTCGGCGGCAGCCAAGGATCCGCCGGATTCCCGCTGAGCGACGACCGCCTGCTCGAGAAGTTTCTCGCCAACTGCGGCAACGACTCTCGTGCCCACGAGCTGGCCGACCGCATCCTCGGGTTAATCGACGAAACCGACTTGACCGCCATCCTCGACCTCGCCGCAGCCATCGCGCCGGCACCCTGACACTTCAACCGACAGGACATCATCATGGACTTCACCTACGACGAGCAGCAGACGGCCTTCCGTAAAGCATTGCGCACCTTCGTCGACAAGGAAATCATCCCGGTCGCCAACGAGTGGGAGAAGACGGGCCGGTACCCCACCGAGATCGTCGAGCACATGAAGGCCATGGGTCTGTTCGGCATCACGACGCCGGAGGAGTACGGCGGCCTCGACCTCGACAAGGTCTCGTTCACCCTGGTGTACGAGGAGCTGGCCCGCGGATGGATGGGCGTCGCCGGCATTCTCGGCAGCCACAACCTGTCGTGCTGGATGATTGGCAAGCACGGCACCGAGGAGCAGAAGAAGACTCTGCTGCCCAAGCTTGCGTCCGGTGAATGGCGAACGGGCGTCGGTCTCACCGAGCCCGGTGCCGGCACCGACCTGCAGGGCATCAAGACCACCGCCAAGCGCGACGGCGACCACTACGTCGTCAACGGCGCGAAGACGTGGATCACCAACGCACGGCACGCGAATGTGCTTCCGGTACTGGCGAAGACCGACACCACCACGACGCCCGCGCACAAGGGAATGTCGCTGCTGCTGATCGACACCATGACCGACGGGTTCGAGGTGCAGCGCGACATGGGCAAGCTCGGCTACAAGGGCACCGAATCGTGTGAGATCACCTTCACCGATGTGCGGGTTCCCGTCGACGCAGTGCTCGGTGGGGTGGAAGGTCGAGGTCTGCAGCAGGCGCTGTCCGGTCTGGAGATCGGTCGCCTCAACATTGCCGGACGCAGCGTCGGAATCGCGCAGGCTGCCTACGACGCGGCGCTCGAATACGCGAAGCAGCGCACCGCATTCGGTCAGCCCATCGCCGAGTTCCAGGCGATCCAGCTCAAGATTGCCGACATCGCGACCCAGCTGCAGGCTGCACGTCTGATGACGTACTGGGCTGCATCGCAGGCCGATTCAGGCAAGCGGGTGGACATGGAAGCCGGCATGGCCAAGTACTTCGCCTCCGAAGCCGCCATCACCGCCAGCCTCGAAGCCATGCGCATCCACGGTGGCTATGGCTACTCCACCGAGTTCGTCGTCGAGCGCCTCTACCGCGACGCCCCGCTGATGGCCATCGGTGAGGGCACCAACGACATCATGCGCACCGTCATTGCCAAGTCCCTCGTCGCGGGTACGGGAGTCATTGGATGAGGTCCGCTCTGACGTACCTCTACGTCCCCGGGGACGTGCCGGAGCGCTTCGACAAAGCATTGGCGTCGGGCACGGACGCGGTGGTGCTGGATCTGGAGGACGCCGTCACCGCGGCGAACAAGGATCGCGCCCGCGCGACGGTAGCCGAGTGGGTTGCTGCCTGCGAACCGGGTGAGGTGCAGATCTGGGTGCGAGTGAATCCGGGATCGTTGCAGGAGGACGATATTCGCGCGGTCCTGCACCCGAACCTGACAGGTATCTGGCTTCCGAAGGTCTCCTCTGCTCGGGAGATCGAACAGGCCGACGCTCTACTGAGTGGCAGTGACGCGGTGGTCTCGCCTCTCATCGAGACTGCCGCGGGAGTGTTCGCGGCCCTCGAGATTGCCCGTGCTCCTCGGGTCAAGTTCCTTCAGATCGGTGAGGTGGACCTCGCCGCAGATCTGGGCGTCGACGGTTCTGCGGAGTCACTGTCGTTCGTGCGTGCCCAGGTGGTCGCGGCCAGCGTGGCGGCCGGAATCGATCCGCCGCCGGCCGCGGTGTCGCGAAACTTCCGCGATGCCGATGCGTTCGAGACCGACACACGCACTCTGGCCGGTCTCGGTTTTGTCGGGCGCGCATGTATTCATCCGGCTCAACTCGGGCCTGTGCGAACGGTGTTCGTGCCCTCGGAGGACGAGGTACGAGAAGCCGAGGAACTGTTGGCCGACTTGGAACGTGCGGAGTCCGGTGTGGCGGTGGACTGCAAGGGATTTCTGATCGACGAGGCCGTTGCCCGAACCGCTCGACGAGTGGTGGAGCGAGGAGCCGCGCGGGAGACGATCAACAATTGATGTCAGCCGACGGCGATGCGAATCCTGACGTAGCCCTACAGGCGGTCAGGATGAAGTTGCGCGCCTAACCGCCGAACCATTGTTCCGACCTCCGCCAGCGCTCGAGTTCAAGGACTGAGCGTCCGTTTGCCGATCGCGGCGCTCAGTGCGTCGAGCTCGGCCAGGACGTCGGTCGCCGCCCATATCTGGTTTCGCTTGCTCGTGGAAATCAACTCCAAGATGCCTGCCTCGGTCAGTCGACCAAGTGCGCGATACGCGCTGACATCGGTTGTTCCGGTGATCTCTGTCGCCATGTCTGCGTTGAGGATCGGCACCTCCAGCAGTCGGGCCAGCAGCGCTTCGTCAGCAGAATTGGCGCGAGGTTTTGCTACGTGTTTCCACGCCCCCGGCAGCTCCGAGAGAGCGTGCGCCGACTCGGCTGACGCTTC
Organism: Rhodococcus sp. Leaf278; assembly: GCF_001426085.1. Taxonomy (GTDB): domain Bacteria; phylum Actinomycetota; class Actinomycetes; order Mycobacteriales; family Mycobacteriaceae; genus Rhodococcoides. Next base: position 87,328 of record NZ_LMRR01000003.1, on the reverse strand, counting down.
GCTTGCGTGCACAGCCGCCGACGCCAGATAGTGGACGAACTCGTCCGCCTGTCCACTGCGGTACCCCGTCAAGAAGGAGAAGTATCGAGTCGTGTCGGCGAGCATCGCCAAGGCCAACGGAACGGTGATTCGACGAGTCAGGCCGCGCCGGCGGAAAATCGCGCTGATCAATGCACGTCCGATTCGGCCATTGCCGTCGGTGAACGGGTGGATGGACTCGAACTGTGCGTGAGCGATCGCGGCCTGAGCGATGATCGGCATGTCCGTGCGGTTCGCGAACACCAGCAAGTCGTCCATCAGTTCGGGGACGAGATCCGGCGGCGGTGGAACGTACAGCGCATTGATAGGTGTGTAGTCGCTGCCACCGATCCAATTCTGCACATCACGCAGTGCGCCACTGTCTTTCGCAGTGTAGAAATCGGGAGCCATGAGAAGTCGATGTGCGTCGAGAAGGGTGTCGAGCGACACCGGTCCACGGCCCGCCGCGTCGATCATCGTGCTCAGCGCGTGTACTGCAGCGAGTTGAGATTTGGCATCGACGCTCGCCTTGCCCCCGGCCAGTGCGCGACCGAACGCGTGCCAACCGGCGTCGACACTCTCGATTTTGGATGATGCCACGGATTCGCTTCGGAGCAAGAAATCTGCGAGGGGCGCGAGGTGCTCGCCAAATCCCGCTTCGAGACGAGCCACCGCGATGATCGCAGCTTCCTGCGCCTGAGCGGTCTTGTTGGACGGCGAAAAGACAAGGTCTTTGATCGCAGGAGGGATCGACACCTCGATTCGATCGAGCGTGCGGTCTGCCTTCGAGCCTTGACGATGTCGAGGCTGCCAATCCTTGGTTGTTCGGGCGTGTGGCGGCCACGACATACCGACGCCTCCCTCGCAAAAATACGGCAACGACCATCTTAATGTACTTTGATGCACTTAAGTGTAGTTAAGCCCAGCATTGTTTACGCGGGAATCGGTGCGCTACGGAGTCCGCATTCTGGTCGCCCTGTGTCAGCCGTATGCGATACGAAATGCGACGCTCGCTGTGGCCCCACGGGCGCTGAGGGTGTGTTCGCCATACACATCGAGGGTGGTGGGATAGTCCCGCGCCCGACGATCCTCAGTTCCTACGCTGTCGTGCGCAAGGCCCGTGCCCGCGCGAGCGCAAAGGTTGCCACGAGAACGCACAGCACCGCGACGATCACGGCGACGAAGGTGGATGCTGACGTCGAGAAGCCGAGAACCCACGCAGTCCCCATTCCGACGAGGGTGGCGAGGACACCTCCAATCGGGAGAAAGGCAGCCACAATCTTGGTGGTTCGGGTCGACTGGCGATCGTGAATTAGTTTGAGCAGCAGGTGAACCGAGATGGTTCCAAGAACATATGCCAAGATTCCGGTGCCTGCGTAGATCGGCAGTAGGTATTCGGTCGACACGCTCGAACTGAGGCCGGAAAGGCTCGTTCCGACCAGAATCGGCACGGGCGTCATCCCCAGCGTCACGCCGACCAGACCGGCAACAACGACCAGCCCCACTCGCCGAGAGGGGTCGACGGCGAATCGAAAGCCGCACAGGTGCAGTACGAGGCCGGCGAGCATGCCGACCACTGCGCCGACTACAGCGGCGACAGCGGGCCGCACCCACGGTCCTAACGCGGTATCCGGGCCGTAGAACGAGCCGCCGGAGACGTACGCCGAGTACCCCGAATTTCCGGTCACCGACTGACCCAGCACTGCAATCACCGCGCCGAGCACAGCAAAACCGATTGCCTGTTTGATCACGCGTCAATGATGACGGATGTCCGGTCTGTGTACGGAAGATCCGGCCGGAGTGTTGCGCGGTGACCTAGGTGCCAAACCTCGATGTCGATGGCGGCATCAGAACGCTCCGGGCCCAGAGGCCCGATCACAGTGCGGAACTCGTTTAGCTGCTCCGCCGATCCAAAGGATTGTTCACGCCGTACCCCTCGGCTATTGTCGGGGAAGGTTCAAGAGCGATAGCCGTAGGTACCTGGCCGGCTGTCCGGCAACCCCGTCTCCATCGACAGGGGTGCCCCAGGGGAAGAACCGGCGCGTCCCGCAACCGCAGGCGCGCAAGTCGATGGAGGGTTGCACCTTCAGGACGAGGTGAATCATGTCTGCTAGTGACGAACTCGAAGCGGCACAAGCCAAATGGGAACCCATTCCGCCGGAACGCCGTCGTGCGTGGTGCCAGACGCTGCTGAGCTATCCACCGATATGGTTCGGGGCATTTCCTATGCTCGAGACCCGAAGGCTGGTGCTCGAGGGTGGATATGCGAACAGTGATGCCTGGATCGACCTGGCGAAACGCGCTGAAACAGTGGGTTTTACACCGCGCACGTGGTTGATCTTTCGGCAGAGCCTCGAGCCGGCTTATTTGAAAGATCGGTTCCCATCTCATCCCGAGAACATGCCCAAGCGGCGTGGGAACGGTGGCGTCGAGACCGTGGTGGTCGATCCCGAGGACTTCTCCGAGTGGCCGTGGCTGTTCGAGGCGGGATATCGCGCGGGCGAGGCGACCTGGCAGGCGCTGTCTCGCTGAGATACCTGAGCACAGAAAGGAAGGTTTCGGCGGCACAGCTTATGCGTCCTCTCCGATGTCCTCGAACCACAGGTTCGGGCGCTCAGCGAGCATGCGCTCCATCAGCTGCACGCATTCGGCGTTATCGACGAGTCGGCCTGCTCGCTCGGTGCAGTCGGTTTCGCCGTGACGGATTGCGCTGTTCGTCTGAACCCTCAACCGAAGGCGATGCGAAGCCCGACGCTCGCCGTTGCCCCGCCGGCGCTCAGGATGAAGTTGTGCCGTCCTTCGTCGCGGAAGACCATCTGCATCGGCAGGAACCAGAATCGATTCTCGCCGGTGAATCCGGCACCAGGGATTTGTAGGCCTCGCTGATTGACGATGTGCTCGCCGTTCGCGTCGAGCACTTCCAGTGTGGCGGGAAAGTCCTTACCGATGTCGTCGGGTCCTGTTTGCAACAGTGCGACCAGTCGGCATTCGAGCATGCGGGTGTCGCGTGGAACCGTGCAGGTATCCCAGACGCCGCCGAGGATGTCGAGCATGTCTTCGCTGACTCGCGCGTACTCCGCGAAGAACAATCCGGTGATGATCATCGGCTGGTGTCATCCGTCTCGTAGTAGGGAAGAGAGTTCATCGCATCCAGAACAGCCGGGCGAAAAGGTTGCGGCACTGTGTACTTGCCCTCGCAGACCAGCCAACCGTCGGCAATGAATCGCTCCAGCATGCCGCGAAGGATCAACGCGTCGATGTGTTCGTACAGATCCCCGGTGGCAGTCGGGCCGACTGCCGGGAGCCGCGTCCGCGGAGTGCTCGTCATCGAGGCGAGAACGATCTGTCCGGCGATGACATCGACGGCCGGGGACGGACGGAGGGGGTCCTCGCTGAAGAAGTAACGACCGATGACGTGCGAGAGTGCCGTCCGGTGAGCAGCCAGGGAGCTGGCGCGTGAGTGGGCAAACTGTTGGGCATGCGGACCGGGAACGGCTGTAGTGGAGGTCAGCTCGATCAATCCGGCGGCCTTCGCCGCATCCCACAGTGTCATCAAGCTGGGGATCTCGAGCATCGATCTCGACCTCGAGGCACGCCCATCCAGCTCCACGCCGATGGCTCTGGCCAGCTCGCGAACCGACCCTGACCGCGGAACACCCGCGCCGGTGATCGGTCGTGACGTACCGAGCCAGCCGAGAAGCGAGCGAAGTTGCGCAATCGGCTTCGATGCGGTCAGCGCTGCCAACTCGTCCTCGGCGGCCGGCTTTTCGAGCTCGATGCCGTGGGGCGTCAACCGTTCGACCGGGGACTCGACTACCGGCTCGACGTCGTCGGCGAAGTCCCAGGAGGTGCGAGAGCCCCGACGACCGAACAGTGGAATTACTTCAGCGAGTTCGCGACCTGTGCGGTGGGGAGTCACACACACATCTTATGGAAGACGCGGGGCTCGCGCTGGTATACACCTTCCCGACTGTCACGTTTATGCTGGCCGCGATGGACGACAACGATGAATACGACGAGCTCGCTACCGCAGCTCTCGATGTTCTGCGGGAGCTCGGTCCGCTGAGCACCGAGGACTGGGCGATTGCCCTGTCTGACCGAGGCTTCGGGCATCGACACCAAATGTACGACCTCGTCGACACGATCGATTCGGTCGAGCTCGCGTTCCTGCCGGACATGCGCAACATCGCAGTCGACACCCTGCTGGATGGCCGTTTCCTCACTCACCGGCTCGACCTGCGGGAGGTGGCGTCGGACATCCTCGATTCGATGGACGACCTGTCGCCCATCACGACGCTCGTGCAGTTCGCCGAAGATCCCGCAGGCCTCCGCACGAAGTACCGAGGTATCGGTGACGACGAGATCTTCACCATTCGCGGAATCGATGACCCGCAGTGGCCGCCCAGCGAAGCGCTTGTGCTCCCGCCGGGCACGCTGAACAACTACGCACCAGGTGACCTCGTTTCGCTCGTCGTGGTGGGCAGTGTGATTCATGTTCGACCGGTCGACGGCCCGCTGGAGCAGATCGACGTCACCGCCGCCGTTCGCGAAATCGTGCCCGAAGGCGAGAGCGTCGATCGTGATGCTGTTGTCTACCAACTGATGCACGACCGTCCGGACCTGTTCACGAAACCGGGACCACCACTGTCCGAGCTCTTTGTCGATGCCGGCTTCGACCAGTCGGACGACAGTGTGGCCCGAACAGGATTCGACTTCGACGCCGAGGCGGCCACGACTCGAACGAACCTCGTCTCCAACACTTTCGGAGTCGATGCCGCCGACGCTCGGGCTCTGGTGCTGTTCGGCGACATCATGCGGGACATTCGCGGCGAGGCCCCCTACGACGCCCAACAGCGTGCCGAGGCGGCGGTCTCGGGAGGTGCAGATGAGCTCGCCCCACTTGCTCGATCCCAGGTTGCGGCACTGGCAGTGCGGAGACAGCTCGACGGCGACGGTGCTGCGGAAGCGCTGAAGCAGGTGGCCGACGCGCTCCTGAAAGCAGGATCTCGACAAGTGAAGGCAGCTGCGTACTGGTTCCTCGCTACCGCGCTGGACCGGCTCGGAGACGCAATCTCGGCCGAGAAAGCACTGGAGAAGGCGCTGGACGCTGACTCGCACTTCGAGCCTGCGGTGCTGTCTCTCGCCGAGTATGCGTCGACGCGGGGAAACGCGGTCCGTGGTCTGTCTCTACTCGGTCGTATCGATCCCGCCGCGGGCGCGGACCTGCGAGAAATGTTGGAGCCGTACGTTCCTCGGGATCGTCCCGATCTGGGGCGTAACGACCGCTGCTGGTGCGGTTCGGGGCGAAAGTACAAGGTGTGTCATCTCGGTAAGAACGTTCTCTCGCTCGAGGAGCGCGCACAGTGGCTGTACCAAAAGGCAGGCGGCTACGCGACCGCGGCGAATTCCGCGGAGCTCATCCTCACTCTGGCACGGATACGCACGGAGCATCTCGGGGGCGACGATGCGCTGGCTAAGGCCTTCGACGAACCGTTCGTCGGCGATGTGGTGTTGTTCGAGGGTGGGAAATTCGCCGAGTTCGTGACGTCTCACGGCCCGCTGCTGCCGGCCGACGAGTTGTTGCTGGCCCAGCAGTGGCTGCTGGTTGAACGATCGATTCACGAGATCGAATCGGTCAGCCCCGGAGAAGGTCTGTCGCTGAAGGACATTCGCACTGGCGATCGACACGACGTCACAGAGCGATCGGCCAGCCGACAGTTGTCTGCAGGGCAATTCATCTGCTCGCGTGTTGTACCCGTCGGCGAGAAGTTTCAGATCCTCGGCGGAATCGAACCTGTCGATGCGGCGCAGCGTACAGAGCTGATCGCGATCCTCGATGCGGATCCCGTCGATCCCGAAGATCTGGTGAGTTTCCTCAGCGCCCGGCTTGCTCCTAGGCGAATCGAAACGGCTGACGGCGAGCCGATGGTGTTGTGCGAGGCGGTCTTCGAACTCGGTGAAGTCGGTGGACTGCGGCGGAAGTTGAGCCGAAAATTCGGTGTAGCGGAGGGGAATCGTTGGCATTGGAAGCACGGGACGAGCATCCTCGGCGCACTGACCCTGGACGGTACTAACCTGACGCTGGAAGCGATGTCCGAACGCCGCATCGATACGTTGATCGATGACCTGATGACCCTCCACCCTGATGCGGATCAGATGAGCGAAAGACGCCTCTCGGCTGAGAAGGTGATGGCCGAAAGAGCCGACGTGCCGGCAGAACCCGCCGAGATGCCGCCTGAGTTGGCTGCAATTCTCGACGAGCAGGTTCGCGCGTACGAAATGAAGTGGATCGACGAGTCCATCTCCGCTCTCGAAGGGTGGACGCCACGCGATGCCGCCGCAGATCCGACTCGTCGCGACGATCTGATTCGTCTTCTCGAATCCTTCCCTTTCGAGGAACGAACGGGCGGGATGAGTGTGCAGCGATTGCGAGAGATGTTGGGTCTGTGAAAAACGGTTGGCGCGTGCGGGGATCGAAGTACATGGGGAATCAGAAGAAACTCGGCTGCGTCTGATCCGGTGAGTCGGCGTTCGTGCCGTGCCGGGGAGGACGTTCATGGTAGTTCCGGCAGATTTCCCACCAGTGGTTCTCGGTGCAGCGGCCGAAGAGCTGGCCTCGAAGCATGTTTCACTGCTGACGAAGCGCGCGGAGTTTCTCGCCGAGGAAGCCGCCAAGTATTTACGGCTGGCCCAGTCGGCACCGCCCGGAACCCCTGCTGCTCAGATCTACCGCGACGTCGACGCGGTTACGAAAGCAGGGCCGGGGACATCCAACTGGGCCATTCGGCCTGCCCCACGAGATGGCCGCGATCGAACCGGGCAATCGTGCGGAATGGTCGTCGCGCAGATGAATTGTCGTAAACCTGAGCGCGATCGACCATGTCGATCGCGGAGCGAAGAAGAGGCCAAAGCCTCTCGTACCGTTCGCGAACCTTCGCCTCTGGGACCGAATGGCCACCCTGATCGACGCGGTTTCGCACTCGGGCCACGGCCGTTTCGACGGGAATTGCGATGACGTGCAGTGTCACCACATAGCCCGCATCGACAGCGGACTGGACGAGTTCGACCTTCGATTCGTGTGAAAAGACGGTTTCGGTCACGAATGACGTTGTCTTCGATAGGTATTCGGTGCGCATCCTGGCAGCAGCCTGTGACGCATGGTAGGCATGCGCCGACTCGTCACCGGGCCAACGAGTGTGTGCGATCTCGTCGGCATTGATGAACGGAAGATGCATGACGGGCGACAGTACGCGCGCGTTGAACGTGCTTTTGCCGGCACCATTGGGTCCAGCGAGTAGGTGAAGTACGGGGTCGGAGTCCGGGGTTGTCACGATGATTTGTCTTTGGGGCGCTCTATCGACGTTCGCTCCACTGAACGGTGCCGTGCTCGTCGGACTCGACGTACGAGCGGCCTTCCGCGGTGAACTCACTCTCGAAATCGAGCGACTCCGTCATCGACTCGATCTGTTCGGTCCACTCCGCGCGAACGACGGCCTGCTTGTAGGGTGTGAGGTCGTCGTAGCGCGTCTTACCTGCGAGAACGTCGGCTATGTCGCGTACCGGGACGCGGTGTGAGAGTTCTATCTCTCGGCCGATCGACGCCCAGTGTGCAATTTGTTGCGCGGCACTCCGGCTTGCAGCAGATCCGGCCTTTTTTGCAGCATCGTAGAGGTCGTCGTCGATTCGTAGAGACGAGGTGGTGCCCATGATGGTGTCCTATCGCCGCAGCAGTACCGCCAGTGTAGCAATCTGCCACAGCAACCTGCGCGGTCTTGTGGCCTACCGAGTGATCGACAGGACCTCACCCCGTCCCAGGGTGATGGTCGTGTCGGCGCGGCCCGCACTCTCGGCGTCGTGTGTCGCGACCACCACGACTGCGCCCCGACCGACCTCGTCGTCGATCACACCGTCGATGATCTGTCGCGCCTCGGCATCGAGGCCGGTGGTGGGTTCGTCGAGTAGTACGAGTTCGCCGCTCTCGACGAGCGCTTGAGCGAGTAGCGCGCGTTGGCGTTGCCCGCCGGAGAGCGCCGAGAGTCGGCGTGAGCGCAATGCGGACAGTCCCAGTCGTTCGAGCGCACGCTCTACAGCTCGGCGGTCATCAGCGGACGCACGCCCGAGCAGACCGCGCCGAGGCCAGGTGCCCATGGCGACGACCTCGCCGACGCTGAGAGCCATCCGGTCGTCGACCTCGCTGCGTTGCGGTACGTATGTGACGCGTCGACTCCCGGTATGTACCGAACCTGTCGATGGCTTCACGATCCCGGCGAGAACCTGCAGCAAAGTCGACTTTCCTGAGCCGTTGTGCCCGACAAGAGTTGTGAGAGAACCGGGTTCGAAACGGGCGCTCACGTTGTGCAGTGCGGTCGTGTTTCGGTACCGAACGGAGAGAGATTGCACGGCTACTGATTCGGTCACGATAATCATTATCGCATAGGGTTCGATCTCGTGGATTGGCTACTGGACCCCTTCGCTGTCTCCTTCGTGCAACGCGCCCTTGTTGCGGGCATGCTCGTCTCGATTCTGAGCGCCCTCGTCGGAACCTGGGTTGTGTTGCGCGGCATGGCGTTTCTCAGCGAGGCTGTATCGCATGGCATGCTCCCCGGCGTTGCCGTCGCGTACCTTCTCAGTGCCAACCTCCTCGTCGGAGCCGCCATCAGTGCGGTGGCGATGATCGGGGGAGTGGCCTGGGTGACGCGCAATTCGCGATTGTCCGAGGACACCGGAATCGGTTTGCTGTTCGTCGGAATGTTGGCCCTCGGGGTGGTGATCGTCTCGCGGGCGCGATCGTTCGCCACCGACCTCACGTCCTTCCTGTTCGGCGATGTGCTGTCGGCGACCTATGCCGACCTCGCCTTCCTGGTCGTGGCGACGGCGGTAGCGCTTGTGGTCTCGGTGCTCGCGTATCGACCGTTCGTTGCTCTGGTGTTCGACGAGCGCAAAGCTCACACGTTCGGGTTCCGGCCTCGCCTCGCGCACGTCATGCTGCTGGCCCTGGTGGTGTTGGGCGTTGTTGCCTCCTTCCGCATCGTGGGGACGTTGCTGGTGTTCGGGCTACTGGTGGCCCCGTCCGCCACCGCGTATCTGTTCGGTCGATCTATCGCGGTGTCGATGACCATCGCGACGCTCTTCGGATGGTCGGCCACAGTGTTCGGCCTGCTCGTGTCCTGGAACGCCGACACCGCGGCCGGGGCGACAATCGCCGGTCTTGCAGTGCTGCAGTTCTTCGTCGTGGCAGCGGCTCGAGCGGCTCGGGAGTCGATTCGGACATATGCCCAACGATGGTCTAACGTGAACGACAATCGTTATCAATAGCTTGTTGGGAGTTCGTGCGCGTGCGTAGAAGTGTTCTCACCCTCGGAGTCGTCGGACTGGTCGTCACCGGATGCAGTAGTGCCGATACCGCCGAGGACGCGCCCGTCGAGGCGACCGGTTCCGCTGCGCCGGGCAGCGATCTCGCGGCCGAGGCCGGCTCCACCGAAGTGCAGGGTCCCGAGCCGAGGCTCGTTGTGGCCGATGCCGATTCCGGAAAGATCGACGTTCTCGATCTCGCTTCCGACGAGACCGTGCATTCGTTCGATGTCTCGAATGCATCGCGCCTGACGACGATCAACGGCCGCTACATCGTCGCGACCGACGACGACCGAGCACGTTTTCTCGACCCGGGATCGTGGACCATCGAGCACGGCGACCACTCGCACTCGTACACCAAGGATCCCGTCGATCTCGGTGCACTCGAGGGAGATCGTCCCGCCCACGTCGTCGCGGGAGATCGTAAGGTTGCAGTCTTCTTCGACGGTGCCGGTACGGCGGATATTGTCGATTTCGATTCTCTCGGTGCAGGTGACACGACGGTCGCAGCAACCGTCGACACCGATCCCCATCACGGCATTGCCGTCCCGTTGTCCGATCACGTCGTCGTCTCGACCGGCGGCACCGAGGACGATCTGCCCACCGGACTGGAGCTACGCGACTCGGCGGGCAATCCTGTTCGTGCGCTGGATGCTTCGTGCCCCGAGATGCACGGCGAAGCGGTGTTCTCGAGCTACTTCGTGGTGGCTTGCGCCGACGGCGTGGTCAAGGTGGATGCGGCGAACAACCAGTTCTCCACTGCGAAGTTCCCGTATCCGAACCCCGACGATCGCGCATTCACCTTCGCCGAAGGAACACGCGGCTCGCTGGTCGCGGCCCCGACCGAGACCGGCGTACTGATACTGGACACCAGAACCGGCGAATGGGTTCAGGCCCGCACCTCCGGGGAGTCGCTCTCGACGGGAGTGTCGAGCGATGGCAAAACCGTTCTGTCTCTGCAGGTCGACGGCACCTTTCGGGTGTTCGACGCCGTCACCGGGGCCGAACTGTCGTCGACGCCGGTGCTGTCGGCACCCTACGACGAGGCCGACCCGAAACCATCGCTTCAGGTGGCAGGTACCCGCGCCTACGTTGCAGACCCGGCGGGGAGCGCCGTGATCGAAATCGACTATCGAGACAGCGGCCGCGTGGCGCGCACCTTCGACTTCGACTTCACGCCAGCCTCGATCAGCGTGGTCGGATCGTGAGAAAGGTTCTGCTACTTGCCCTGCCCGCGTTTCTGATCTTCACCGCGTGCGCAGATTCCGACACCGCGGGAGCGCCGACGATCGTGGTGACCACCAATATCCTCGGCGACATCACGTCGAACATCGTCGGAGATCAGGCCGAGGTGATGGTGCTCATGCCGCCGAACTCCGACCCGCATTCGTTCGAGATCTCGGCCTCGGACGCCGCCCGTGTCTCTCGAGCGGATCTTCTGATAGCCAACGGGCTGGGGTTGGAAGAAGGCATCGTGTCGACGATCGATGCGGCCCGCGCGGAGGGCATCCCGATTGTGGAGGCGGGCCCGGCCGCAGACCCGATTCCGTATGTGAGCGGGCAATCGTCGGGCGCGCAGGACCCGCACATCTGGACCGACCCGCAGCGGATGCGCGACGTGGTCGCCCTGATCCGAGACGCGATCACGACCAACATCGAGGGCGTGGACGTCGATTCTGCTGCGAGCGAATACGATTCGCGACTGGTCGAACTCGACGCCCGAATGACCGAGCAGTTCGATGCGATCGCTCCCGAGAAACGTAGGCTCGTGACCAATCATCACGTGTTCGGTTACCTGGCGGACCGCTACGACTTCGAGGTGGTGGGGGCTGTGATCCCCAGCGGGACCACGCTTGCGTCACCTAGTGCCTCCGACCTGTCGGAGCTCGCCGACACCGTGCGGGAGGCGGGCGTTCGGACGATATTTGTCGACACCTCGCAACCGGATCGACTCGCGCAGGTGATGGCATCGGAGGCGGGGGTGCAGATCGACGTCGTCTCGCTGTTCACCGAATCACTGGGAAACGAAAATTCCGAGGCTCCGACATACATCGACATGATGGAGTTCAATACTGCGGCCATCACCACAGGTCTGTCCTGAGGTGAAAGATGTTGCGACACATGCACTCGTACGCATCACGCTCTTTGACAATGGTTTGCAAAAACCTGTACTTCTTTGGGTCATGAAGAACTATTCCACTCGACGAAATATCGGCGCAGTCATCGCGTTGGGCACCTCGGCCGCTCTCCTCGCGGCCTGCTCGTCCGACTCGACCACCGAACCAGAAGCCACCACCGCCGAAACCGCAGCAGCGCAAAGCGTCTCGGACGCGACGCCGCGTATTGCCACCAGCTACGACGGCGGCGTCCTGATTCTCGACGCCCGGACTCTCGACACCGTCGAAGACATCAGCGGTATCGAGGGATTCACCCGGCTCAACCCGGCCGGCGACGGACGCCATGTATTCGTCAGCGGCTCAGGCGCATTCACGGCGCTCGATGCCGGTACCTGGACCGACGGCTCGCAGCATTACACCGCGACCCCGGCCTTGACCGACATCGCGTTCGATGCCACCACTCCGGGTCACGTCGTTCGTCACGACGGCAAGACCGTCCTGTTCGACGACGGCACCGGCAAGGTCGAGATGTTCGATTCCGCTGCACTGCTCACGGGTAGCAAGCCCGAGACCGAGTCCTACACCACGCCCGAGGCGCATCACGGCGTGGCCGTGGAACTCTCGGACGGATCGTTGCTGACGACAGTGGGCAACGAGGACGAGCGCATCGGCATCGTCGTTCTCGACGCCGACCGCAAGGAGATCGCTCGCAACGAAGAGTGCCCCGGTGTGCACGGCGAAGCCGTGGCCGCCGACGAGACCGTCGTCGTCGGCTGCGAGGACGGATTGCTGATCTACCGCAACGGTGCCATCACCAAAGTGCAGAGCCCGGATGCGTACGGCCGCATCGGTAACCAGGCCGGCGACGAGGAGTCACCCATCCTCCTCGGCGACTACAAGGTCGATCCCGATGCGGAGCTCGAGCGTCCTACCCGCGTGTCGTTGACGAACACGGTCACCGGCGAATTGTCGCTCGTCGACCTCGGCACCAGCTACACGTTCCGCTCCCTCGAGCGCGGCCCGGCCGGTGAGGCCATCATTCTCGGTACCGATGGCGCCCTGCACGTGATCGACGTGAACACCAAGGCCGTCACGCGAACCATTCCGGTGGTCGACGCGTGGGAAGAGCCCACCGAATGGCAGGAGCCGCGGCCGGCTCTGTTCGTCCAGGACGGCACCGCCTATGTGTCCGATCCTGCCGAGAACGCAGTCCGCGCCGTGGACCTGGCGACCGGAAACGTCACGGCCACCGGCGAACTCGCGCACACACCCAACGAACTGACCGGTGTCACCGGGTAGTCCTGGACACAGAACAAGCCCGGTCGTTGCTGACAACACGCATCGACCGGGCTTGCCGTGTTTCGCTACACCAGTTCTATGACGTTCAACGCCCCGTCGGCATGGGAACTCCGCAGGCGTTTCTTGTCGTATTTGCCCACACTCGTTTTCGGGACCTCGTCGATGAAGGTCCAGCGTTCGGGCAACTGCCAATGCGCGATGCGACTGTCGAGGAACTCTTTCAGTTCTTCCGCCGTCACCGACGCACCGTCACGTAGGACGACAGCAACCAGAGGCCGTTCGTCCCACTTGGCGTCCGGCACACCGATGACAGCAGCCTCACGAACAGCCGGGTGACCCATCACCTGGTTCTCGAGTTCCACCGACGAGATCCACTCGCCACCGGACTTGATGATGTCCTTGGAGCGATCGGTGAGCCGGAGATAGCCGCTTTCGGAGATGGTGCCCACGTCGCCGGTCCGCAGCCAGCCGTCGTCGAACTTGTCGTCTGCATCGGCGCGGTAGTAGCTGCCGGTGATCCACGGGCCACGGACCTCGAGTTCGCCGACGGTCTTGCCGTCCCACGGCAGCACGTCACCGGCGTCGCCGACAAGTCGTGCTCGCACTCCGGCGACGAATCGTCCTTGTGTGCAACGCAAGTCGAACTCGTCCTCGGGAGACAGGCCGGCGTCGGGCCTGCCCGAGGTGCCCAGTGGTGAGGTTTCGGTCATGCCCCACGCCTGCGAGATGTGCACGCCGTACTTCTCGTGGAATGCCTTCATCAGACTCGGCGGGCACGCGGCACCGCCGACCACCACGTCGCGCAGACTCGACAGATCCGCCGGGTGCTCGTCGAGGTGAGCGAGCAATGCCTGCCAGATCGTCGGGACCGCTGCAGCGGCGGTCGGCCGCAGCGTCGACATCATCTCGGCCAATGGGGCGGGCTGGAGGAACCTGTCGGGCATGATCAGGGACGCACCGACCATCAGCGCCGAATAGGGAAGTCCCCACGACATCGCGTGGAACATCGGCACGATGGCCAAGATCGTGTCGGACTGCGCGATTGCCAGTGCGTCGGTCATGCAGCCCTGCATCGAGTGCAGGTAGATCGATCGATGCGAATACACCACGCCCTTGGGGTCGCCGGTGGTGCCCGAGGTGTAACACATTGCGGCAGCGGATCGTTCGTCGAGCTCGGGCCAGTCGAACTCCTCTGGCTGATTCCTCAGCAGATCCTCGTAGCCCAGCACCTCGATGCCATCGGGTGCAGTGACCTGCGCAGGATCGGCCCCGACGACGATGAGATGACGCACGGTCTCGAACGTCGGCAGCAGCGGCGTCAGCAGGGGGAGCAGGCTCGCGTCGGCGATGATCACCTGATCCTCGGCGTGATTGACGATGTAGGTGAGCTGCTCGGGGAAGAGTCGAATGTTCAGCGTGTGCAGCACCGCGCCCATCGCGGGAATTGCCATGTACGCCTCCATGTGCGGGGCGTTGTTCCACATGAAGGTGCCGACGCGCTGGTCGTCGTCGACGCCGATCGACCGTAGACCGTGCGCCAATTGCGCTGCCCGCCTTCCCAACTTCCCGAACGTCACCGTGGTGGGTCCGCTGTCTGTCCAGGTGGTGATCTCGGCCGAGGAGTGAATGGACGTCCCGAATCGAACCAGCTGGCCGATGGACAGTGGGGTGTCCTGCATGGTGCTCTTCATCGATCTCGCTCCTGAAGTCTCGGCATGCACATCGGTGTGCTGCGCGTCACACCATGCACGATACGGACTTACTCGGACGCGTGGTCGCGGGTACCTCGGATTCGGGCATCGACCTCGCGAACAAGGTCCTGATAGATCTCCGATGTGGGATCGACGACGGCGAAGTGGCCACCCGGTCCCTCGATGTAGTCGACCGAATCCGGGCCTGACGCCGCGGCGGCGTAGTACGCCCGACTGATCTCGAGCAAGTTGGGGTCGTCCGATACCGCACTCACCACCAGATGCGGGACACCGAGTGGAAGCCTCGAGATCGGAGACGCCGCCTCGTAGGTCTCCTGCGCACCGGCGAATCGCGCACCGATCGCATTCGACACCGCGCCCTCGCCGAGCCAGCGCTCATCGCCGACCCGCAGATCGAGAACACCGGCCAGGCTGACCGCAAGGGCAGGGGAGACCGGCTGTCCGACGGAATCGGCCGCGACGCGCAGTGCGAGTTGACCGCCCGCCGAATGTCCGAACAGGACTACGCGAGATAGATCCAGATCACCGGGCGCCGTCTCCAGCGCGGCGAGCGCGGCCGCGACATCTCCGGTTGTCGCATCCCACTCGTGTTCGTCGGGGCGACGGTATTCGACGTTCCACGTCGCGTAACCGCGCTTCGTCAGATCGACGGCCATCGCGTCCATCAAGTCGAATTCCCAGCGCGAACGCCAGTACCCACCGTGAATGAGCACGGCAACGGGAAAGGGGCCATCACCGACCGGCACGCGCAGTTCGGCGCGCTGCTCCGGGTGATCCCCGTACGACACGATCGTGCCGGAATGGACGCGGTGGAAAAATACACTGTCGATCGCGAATCGCAGCCCGTCGAGCCCGCGGCCGCGAATGTGAGCGCGGATGCCCGGGGATCGGTCCGGTGCGCACTGCCCCAGGTCGACTCGAACGACACTGCTGTACGGCGACGTATCGACGGGGATTCTGTCGCCGGGAACAACGATGACTTCATCGGATCCGGTTGCAGCGTCGACGATTCCGCCGGACAACCCGCGTGCGGCGAGGGCCCTGGCTGCCAGTTCTTGCGCGGTGGCGAGATCGGCGAACACCCCAGGCGCGGCGATGATGTCGATGTGCTTCGAGACGTCGTTCATGGGATTCACGCTACCCACCTGGCGTCGACCGAGCCCGAACGGAGCGTTCGAGCTCGGTCGAAGGACGCGAATCAGGCGTCGACAGCCTCGTTCAGCTCACGCAGACGGGGCAGTGCGCGGTTGGTGAGCAGGTCCTCGCGGGTCTCGGCGGAGACGGCCATGCTGTCCTTCCACAAGGAACGGCCTGCCATCGCTCCGCGGGCACCGTTGGCGACGGCAATGCGGACCTGCTCGATGAACGTCTCGTGGTCGACGCCCGCAGACAGCACGGCCCACGGAACGCCCTGTGCCGCTTCGGTTACGGCAGCACACGCTTCGGCGGAACCGGGGTAGGGGAGCTTGAGCACCTTGGCACCGCACTCGACCGAGATCCGCGTGGAGTCGGCAATGATCTTGCCGAAGCCGGCCTTGTACGCCTCGTCCGACTCGCCCTCGAGCTGGTAGGTCAAGATCTCGACGATGAGCAGCAGACCCTCGGCGGAGCAGGCCTTGACGAGGTCGCGGATCTCCTCGGCCACGCGGGAATCGACGCCCTGCTGCTCGGGGCGCATGTAGAACAGCATCTTGGCGACGTCGCCGCCGAGATCACGCACGACGCGCGGGGTGACGCCGTCGACGAAGCGGGTGTAGCGCAGACCGTCGGTCTCCTCGAAGCCCGACGCATCCATACCGACCACCAGCGCGGTGTTACGCGAGAGGACACCGTCGTCGACGATCTTCGGCAGCGCCACCTCCGGGTCCAGCAGGATGGCCGGTGCGTGATTGCCCAGGTAGCGAACCAGATCGGCCTTGGCCTCGGCCAGCTCCTCGACGGTGATCGAGCCCGGTCCGTCGGTGGCGTCCTTCATGACGGCCTTCATGCCGTTGCGCTGATCTCCGGCGACGATGAGCATGTTGCCGTCCGCGGTGGAGATGGCAGCCATTCCGCGACGTTCGAGGGTGGTGAGTTCGTTCATCTTCTTCTCCTGGTGTGTGTTGGGGTCGAGCGCAGCTGAGACAACGTTGTCTCACTGCAGAACTGTGGGCTCAGATTTCTATGAGCGTCAGTAGTCGGGCAGCGAACAGTGCTGCGCCGTAGGCCGTGTCCTGCGAGCGGGTCGACACCGAAACGCCGGGCAGTACCTGAGCTCGTGCGTCTCGCACGCTGGCCATCCCGGCCCAGCCGCCGGTGAGCAAGGTCGTCCTGGCGGGCGGCACCTCGGCGTCGAGTGCCTCGATGAGTCGAGCCACTTCGTCGTTGCCGTGCAACAGAATCGAACGGAACAGCTCGGCCGAATCGATCCCATCGGTGCGGACCGTGATGGAAAGAACCCCGTCGTCGTTACGGGCACCCGCGATGTCGAGACCGCCGTCGGTGAACGGCCCACCCGCAGGCAGAGCGCATACTCGCTGATCGAGTAGATCGCGTCCGGCTCGATCGTTGATGTCGCACAGCTGCAACGCCCGTCGCATCAGCAAGCCGGTCTTGACTCCGGCGACGAGGACGTGTTGACCCGGCACCACATGGCGTACCGAGTTGATGAGATGGTCGGCGAGCCTGCTCCGCGCGGCGGTGGTCAACGGAGTATCGAGTACCCGCAGTAGAACCTCGGCGGTGCCCATCGACACGTGGTAGCGGTCGTGAGGGATCGCTCCGCCGGACACCGCGGACACAAGATGGTCGTGACCGGCGACAGTGAGGCGAGCGCCGTTGATTGACTCGGGAAGAGTTGCCGCGTCGGCGATTCCGAGGTCCGTTCCTGCATCGACCAAGGGCGGAATGAAGTCTGCTCCGACGCCCAAGTGCGCCAACATCTCCGACCAGGGTTCGCCGCTGTCCTGATCGAGCAGTCCGGTGCGCGAACTCAGCGAGTAATCGGCCACGGCGCGGCCGCCGAGGGACAGTACGACGAACTCCGGCAGGTTGAACCAGCGAAGTCCGTTCAAGCTCAGTCCGTTGTCGCGAAGATGCGCGATCTTGACCACCGAGACCTGCACGCCGACGGGAAGTCCGGTCTTGCCGGCGAACCGATCGCGCAGATCCTGGGGCAGCGCATCCACCTGCTCCTGACCACGTGGATCGAACCACGCGAAGGCCGGCGCACGGACAACGTTGTCTTCATCGAGAAGGAAGCCCGTCTCGCCCATCCCGGACACCGCGATGGCGTCGATCCGGGCTGCTGGATCACCGGTTGCCTCGGGTAGTCGACGAGCGACGGCGTCGAGCAACTGTCCGATGGTGGCCAGCAAGTCCTCGGCGGCCAGGTCGGTGGTTCCGCCCGGGCCGTGCCGCCACGGTGTGGGACTCTGCTCGATGAGTAGTTCGGTGCCGGCATCGTCGGTGACGAGCACTTTGACACCGGTGCTCCCGAGGTCCAGTCCCGCAACAAGTCTGGGGTTCACGGAGTTGGTCTCATTTCTGTACGGGTAGGGGGAGTGCATGCGAAAGTCGTTCCACCAGAGTGGTCGGTGCTATTTGTTGCTCGGGTTCGAGATAGGGATCGTCGAATCGCTGCACCAGGCGATCGAACGCGAGGGTGCCGATGCGGTAGGGGTCTTGGTCTATGCAGGTCACCGACGGGCTGACGGCATCGGCGAGCGAGAAGTTGCCGAACGACACCATTGCCACGTCGGTGCGGTCGATTTCGTGCAGCACCGACACCACGGCCGTGGCATGTCGTGCGTTGGCGACGAAGAAGGCGGTCGGTGGGTTGCGCAGTGCCAGTAGCTTCTTGACGACCGGCCGCACCGAGTCTGCGGCGTGGGACACCGGGGGAGCGAGAGCGGCATCCGGCTCTTGGCCGAGATCCGCGAGAACATCGAGGTACGCCTGCCGGCGCAACTGCGCCGTCTGCAGCCGATCGTCGAAGCCGAGCAACGCAATTCGGGTGTGACCGCCCGCTACCAACTTCTCGACGGCGCGCTTGGCAGCGCCGTAATCGTCCACGATGACCGAATCGAATCCCTCGATCGAACGGTCGATGGTCACCGTGGGAAGTGTTCGACGACGCGGGACGAGGAAGTCGCTGTGATCGCCGACCGGCGCAAGAATGATCCCGCGGACGTGCTGGCCGGCGAGCAACGCCAGTTGGTCACGTTCGCGCTGGGCGTCGAACCCGGTGCTGCCGACGATGACCGCGAGACCGTGTTCGAGTGCGCGATCCTCGACGGCACTGACCAGGGACGCGAAGAACACGTCGTCGATGGAGTCGACGATGATGCCGATCGTGTTGCCGGACCCGGACTTCAGTGACCGAGCAGCAGAGTTGGGAACGTAGTTGAGCGTCTGGACCGCAGCCTCGACGCGCTCACGCAGCTCCGGCAAGACCGTATCCACGCCGTTGACGACGCGTGAGACGGTCTTGAAGCTGACGCCCGCCAATGCGGCGACGTCCTTGATGCTTGCGCGCTCGGTCACGTGAACTCTCGGTAGAAGGGATCGTGTCCGCAGTAGCAGGATGCGAGACAACGTTGTCTTGTATGATTGCCGCTATGCATCGTGTCTGTCAAGACGTCTCCGGGATCGAACGAGAATCGCTACCGGTTCTGCTGGTGGCCGGTGCCGCGGGAAGTGGCAAGACGACTCTCGGTCGTGAGCTGGCGAGACGGTTCGGTACCGCTCTGCTCGACCTGGATACCCTCACCAATCCGCTTCTCGACGAACTGGATTCGATGTTGGACGGCCCACACTGGAACAGTGCAGGCCCGCACTCGGAACGCATTCGAGCCGGCCGATATGCCGTACTGCTCGCTACTGCGCGGGACCTCGTGGAGATCGGTCAGCGCCCCGTCCTGGTCGCGCCCTTCACGCGCGAACTGACCGCGGGCGCGGAGTGGCACCGACTGGTCTCCTACGTAGCCCCGGCTGCAACGTTGGTCGTGCACGTCGACGGGTCGCCGGAGCTGTTGGCGCACAGGCGCGCTGCACGTGGGGCAGAGCGCGATGCCCATCGGCCGGTGGATGCCCCGGCGGCAAAACCACTCGTTCCGCATCTGCGGGTCGATGCCGAACTCCCGACCCCACTGCAGGTCGATCTCGTCGCGCACGCGCTCGAGGATCAATCGCAGCGGTGATCGCTTCCGGGCGTGCAGGATCGACGCTCGATCAGCTCGACGCCGAGGATGTTACGGCGCTTGTAGCGCTTGCCCGGATTCTCGATCCGTCCCAGTAGTCGCTCGATGGCCAACCGGCCGAGGCGAGCCGGATTCTGATCGATCACCGTCACCGGTGGCATCACTGCATCGGCAAGCGGGAAGTCGCCGAATCCGACGAACGCCAGATGCAGCAAATTCATCTGCTGCAGAACAGGCACGCATGCCATCGCCACTCGCGCGTTCGACAGAAACAGTGCGGTAGGGGGACTTTCGAGGGCGGTCAGGTCGGTCAACGCCACCCGGGCATCCTCGCGGTCCAACACACCCAGAGCGACGAGAGTGTCGTCGAAGTCGATTCCGTGCGCCTGCAACGACTCCCGATACCCCTCGAGCCGGTTTCGGCTGGTCGGGATGCCGGCGCTGTCACCGATGACCGCGATGCGGGTATGTCCCAGGTCGAGGAGGTGGTCGGTGGCCAATACCGCCCCGCCGTGATCGTCGTCGACGAAGCTGTCTGCCTTGAGGCCGTCGGGAGCCCGATCGACGAACACCGTGGGGGTCTTGTCGATCCACCGCTCCAGGTAGGAGTGGTGCGCACCGGTCGGCGCGATGATCAAGCCACTCAGCTGCCTACGCAGCAATGACTCCACCAGAGCCTGCTCCTGATCGCCGTCGTGACCGAGGCTGGTGACCAGAACGGCCATGTCGTCCTGTCGCGCTCGCTCCTCCACCGCACGTGCGATGGAGGAGAAGAACGGATCGTCGATATCGGGGACGGCAACTCCGATGGCTGCCGCCTGACCGTTGCGGAACGACGTGGCCATCGTATTGGGCACGTAATTCAGCGAATTCAAGGCCTCGGTGACGCGGGCACGGGTATCGGGGTCGACGTGAGGGTCGTTGTTGTACACCCGTGAGACGGTCTTGGCACTGACCTTGGCCAGCGCCGCGACGTCTTGCATGGTGGTCATGATCTACCCCCGTCTGCTCGTCATCGTCTCGTCAGCGACTGGTGTAGCCGCCATCGACCGGCAACGACACTCCAGTCACCATGGAAGCATCATCGCTCAGTAGGAAGGCAATCGGCGCGGCAATCTCGTCTTCGGTGGCCCACCGTCCCAGCGGCATCTGAGCCAGGAACGGCTCCTCGATTTCGGGGCGACCCCAGTAGAACGCAGACATCTCGGTCATCACGACCGTCGGATTGACACCGTTGACTCGAATTCCGTGTCGGCCGAGCTCGAGTGCAGAGACGCGAGTGATGTTGTCCAGAGCCGCTTTCGAGGATCCGTACGAAATGTGGCCGGTGAGGGCGACGAGGCTGGCCTGGCTCGAGACGTTGACGATGGCACCGGCACCGGCGGCGATCATGGCCGGGACGGTGTACTTGATGACCAACAGTGCGCCGCGGGCATTGATGGCGATGACCTTGTCGAAGATCGAGATGTCGGTGTCCTGAGGCGTGGCGATCTCGCCACCGAATCCCGCGCAGTTCACCACGCCGTACAGCTCGAGGCCTTCGACAGCCTCGCGCACGCTGTCCTCGGAGGTCAGATCGAAGGCCAGGGGCGTTGCGCCGGTCTCGTCGGCCAGCTTGTTCAGTGCGTCGACCGACTGGCCGGCCGCGACGACGTCGGCGCCGTCGGCCACCAACCGTCGCACAGTCGCCGAGCCGATGCCTCCGCTGGCACCTGTCACCAAAATCTTTCTGCCGTCGAACTTCGCCATGGGGTCTACCTTCACTGTCTCCGAATGGTCATGTCATCGATGTCATCGGCTCCATTGAGTCCACATATGTCATCGGTGTCATGGACGGTACCTCAGCGCGATTGTGTCAGCATCGAAAACGGCCGAATTGCGTATCGACGCACTTCAGAGACGGTACCCGCCGGTCCGATATGAGCCTCTCGCAGGCGTGGCATCGCAGGTGCCGCGCACGTCCATGTCACCGGTGACATGAATTTTCGCAAAACACGTGACAAAGGGAGTTGTGTGGGTCACACTCGTTTACACAGCGAGCCCCGAAGGGAGCTCGACCTGCTTCGCAGACCACGTCCTCGGACCGTGCTGCGGGCGCCGGTGGGGGTGTCCATCCCGCACTCGAAGCTTCTCGATTCGACCTAGGAGTATCCATGGCCAGCGTTGCACCTGTTGCGACACCGATCCTCGAAGCGAGGGGATTGTCGAGGAGCTTCGGAAACGTGCGCGCCCTCGACGAAGCCGACTTCGACATCTACCCGGGTGAGGTCGTCGCCCTCATCGGCGACAACGGCGCAGGCAAGTCGACGATGGTCAAGGCGCTCTCGGGCAGCCTGGCCGTCGACACCGGTGAGATCCTGTTCGACGGCACCGCGGTGGATCTCGACAGCCCCACCGTCGCAGCAGAACTCGGCATCGAGACGGTGTTCCAGGATCTTGCCCTCGCACCGCACCTGAACGCGCAGCAGAACATGTTTCTCGGACGCGAACTGCCGGCGAAGGGGCTGCTCGGCCACCTCGGCTTCCTCGACGTCTCCACGATGCGCAAGCAGTCGCAGGACGCGTTGAACGAACTCGGAGCCACCGTGCGTAGCCTGACCGTTCCGGTCGGAGCGATGTCCGGTGGGCAGCAACAGGCCATTGCCATCGCGCGTGCCGTGGCCTGGGCCAAGGGCGTCGTCTTTCTCGACGAGCCGACGGCAGCGCTCGGCGTCGTACAGACGCGCAACGTGCTCGACACCATTCGCCGCGTGGCGGACAGGGGAGTGGCGGTGGTGTTCATCAGCCACTCCATGCCGCACGTGATGGAAGTTGCCGATCGAGTTCAGGTGCTGCGCATGGGCAAGCGCGTGGCCACTCTCGACGCCAAGAACACGACCATGGAAGAACTCGTCGGCGCGATGACCGGCGCAACCACCGGAGCCACACGATGACCAACCAGACCATCAGCCCCTCCCTCGAGCCGATGCCGCCCGGCGACAAGCCGTCTCGCCACTCCTTCGATTTCGTCGAAGCGCTCGGTAAGTTGGCCCGGGTTCAGGTGTTCCAGATCGTGCTCGTCCTGGCTGCGATCTGCATCGTGTTCTCGATCATGGCTCCCGGCAGCTTCCCCGAGTGGGGCAACATCCGCCAGATCATTCAGAACGTCTCCATCCTGGCCGTTCTCGGAATCGGCATGACGTTCGTGATCGTCACCAGTGGCATCGATCTCTCGG
Organism: Rhodococcus sp. Leaf278; assembly: GCF_001426085.1. Taxonomy (GTDB): domain Bacteria; phylum Actinomycetota; class Actinomycetes; order Mycobacteriales; family Mycobacteriaceae; genus Rhodococcoides. The sequence continues at coordinate 64,436 of NZ_LMRR01000003.1, read as the reverse complement.
TCGGCTCCGTTCTCGTCTTCTCCGGCGTCGTCTCGGCCAAGACCATGGCCGCGATCGGCGGCGACGGATGGGGAGTCGCCGCTGTCGGAATCGTCGTGGCACTGGGGTGTGGCCTCTGCTGGGGATTGCTCAACGGTTTCCTGATCGGTAAGGCCAACGTGCCTCCGCTGATCGTGACTCTCGGGACCCTGGGTGGCGCTCTGGGACTCTCGCAGGTCATCACCGGGGGTGTCGACATCCGCGACGTACCACCGGTTCTGGTCGACACCATCGGCTACGGCAACTTCCCGGCCACCACCATTCCCCTGATCTCGAGCATCGCTTTGGTGCTCGTGGTGATCTTCGGAATCGTGCTGCATCGCACCAAGTTCGGCCTCTACACCTTTGCCGTCGGCTCCAAGGAGCAGTCTGCTCGACGCGTCGGCATCAAGGTGGACATGCACCTGGTCAAGGTCTACGCACTCTCCGGAACCCTCGCCGGGCTTGCGGGCATTCTGTCTCTGTCCCAGTACGGCACCACCGCTATCGCCGGTCAGTCGCAGACCAACCTCAATGTCATTGCGGCAGTGGTCATCGGTGGAACGAGCCTGTTCGGCGGCATCGGCACCATGTTCGGCACCGTCGTCGGACTGTTCATCCCTGCCGTGTTGCAGAACGGTTTCGTCATCGTCGGAGTCCAGCCGTTCTGGCAGCAGGTCGCCGTCGGTGCTGTCCTCATCGCGGCGGTCTACTTCGATCAGCGTCGACGCGACGCGGCGAGCCGAGGTCAATCGCCCAGCTCCCTCAAGAAACTCTGGTCCCGAAGTCCCTAGCTCCGGCCAGCTCCGAACTCCCTTCATCACAACCCTTTAGAAGAAAGTCGACCATGATCACATCACGCACCGCCGTCGTTGCACTGAGTGTCGCTTCGGTCTCCGCCATGTTCCTGGCGGGTTGTTCGTCCGACTCCGGAAGCGGTGGCGGCAGCGGCAACATCGCCTTCATCCAGGGCGTCAGCGGCGACGAGTTCTACATCAGCATGCAGTGCGGAATCGAGGCTGCGGCGAAGGATGCCGGCGTCACCGTCGACACCCAGGGGCCGGTCAAGTTCGATCCGACCCTGCAGAAGCCGATCGTGGATTCGGTTGTCGCATCGCGGCCGTCGGCGATCCTCATCGCTCCCACCGACGTCGCTGCCATGCAGGCACCCCTCGAAGCAGCGTCCAAAGCGGGCATCAAAGTCGTCCTCGTCGACACCACCCTGGAAGACCCGTCCATCGCCGTCTCCTCCATCTCGTCCGACAACAAGGGCGGTGGGGCAGAAGCATTCAACGCGATCGAGCGGCTCAGCCCGGCCGGCGGCAAGGTGCTCGTCATCTCCACCGATCCCGGTGTGTCCACAGCCGACGCCCGAGTAGAGGGCTTCGAGGAAGCCGTCGGCGCCAACTCGGCCTTCGACTACCTCGGTGTGCAGTACAGCCACAACGACCCGGCCGAAGCCGCTCGACTGGTCTCGGCCGCCCTGGCCAAGGACCCCGACATCACCGGCATCTTCGCCGCGAACACGTTCGCAGCCGAGGGCACCGCGACCGGAGTTCGGCAGGCCGGCAAGCAGGATCAGGTCAAGATCATCGGCTTCGACGCAGGCCCCGCACAGGTGAAGCAGCTTCGTGAGGGAACGGTGCAGGCGCTGATCGCGCAGCAGCCCGACACCATCGGCACCGACGGCGTCGCGCAGGCCATGGCCGCCATCAACGACGAGCCGGTCACCGCCGAGATCTCGACCGGCTTCCACGTCATCACCGCCGACAACATCGACGGCGAGGGTGCGCAGTACGTCTACAAGTCGTCCTGCTGATTCCTGACGTGTAACCCCCTGAACTGCGGTGGTGCTCCTGATGGCAGAACATGCCCGGGAGCGCCACCGCTCACCACGTTCGTCCGACCCCGAGGACCCGTCATGATCGAGCTTCGTCGCACCACATCGAAGGATCTGCCTGCGGGCGTTGCGAAGCCCGAGTACGACGCGGACGAACTGCACTGCGGAGTGGTGCATTTCGGGGTCGGCGCGTTTCACCGCGCACACCAGGCCGTGTACTTCGATCGCCTTCTCGCTGCCGGTCACCTCGACTGGGCGCTGTGCGGAGTGGGAGTTCTGCCGGGAGACAGGCGAATCGGGGAAGTCCTCGACGCTCAGGATCATCTCTACACAGTCGTCACCGTGGACCCCGATGGCCGACGCGAGGCGCGGGTTGTCGGTTCGGTCGCGGACTTCGTCTTCGCACCCGACGATCCGCAAGCAGTGCTCGACGTGCTCAGCTCACCGGCCACGATGATCGTCTCGCTCACCATCACCGAGGCCGGCTACGGCGTGAACGATGTGACCGGAGTGTTCGAGCCGACCGATCCCGCGGTGCTCGCCGACCTCGAGGATCTCACCACGCCGTCGAGTGTCTTCGGTTTCCTCACCGTTGCACTCGCCACCCGCCGATTCCACGGAATTCCCCCGTTCACGGTGATGTCCTGCGACAACATCGTCCACAACGGAACGGTCTCCCGCACCGCGCTGACGTCCTTCGCGCGCCACCACGACAGCGACCTGGCCGACTGGATCGACGCCACGGTCGCGTTCCCCAATTCGATGGTCGACCGCATCACCCCGGCCACTACGCCCACCGTCGTCGACGACCTGCGACGTGACTTCGGCATCGACGACCGCTGGCCGGTGCAGTCGGAATCGTTCTCGCAGTGGGTACTCGAAGATTCGTTCTCGTTCGGGCGACCGCCCTTCGCCGACGTCGGCGTGCAACTGGTGAGCGACGTCGCCCCCTACGAGCACATGAAACTGCGCTTGCTCAACGGTTCCCATCAAGCCATGAGCTACCTCGGTATCCTCGCCGGGTACACCCATGTGCACGACGTCATGGCCAGTCCTGAACTACGCGAATTCGTCGCGTCGTATATGCGTGCCGAGGCTGCCCCGACGCTCGCGCCGGTACCGGGAATCGACCTCGATTCCTATATCGAGCAACTGCTGGAACGTTTTTCGAGTCTGGCGGTTCGCGACACTCTCGAACGTCAGATCGTCGACGCATCGGCCCGAATCCCGAAATTCGTGCTGCCGGTGATCCGCGACCGACTTGCCGAGGATCGATCCGTCGATCATGCCGCGCTGGTGCTCGCCGCCTGGTGTGCAGTGTACGAGCGCGGGGACGTTCCGATGATCGACGCCGATGCCGAACGCCTGCAAAGGCTCTCGTGGGAAGACCACGACAACCCGGGAGCGTTTCTGACCAACCGGGCGGTCTTCGGGGATCTTGCGGGCAGCCCGAGACTACGAGGCGCGTACCAGCGAGCCAAGCGTTCGCTGCAGGACAGCGGTGCGCGTGGTGCGGTGCGTCGGGTGCTGGAGCAGTCGTCGGCTGTTCATACCTTGTAGTAGACCACCTGATGGCTGGTGGCCAGCAGACTCCCGCCCTCGGTCCACAATTCCGCTGTCTGGTCGAAGTAGCCCTGGTGGAAGCGGCGTGCTCGTGCGGTGCCGAGGATGTAGCCGTCGGCGTGCTGCTCGAGATCCTCGGGCGTCGCGAAGTAGTGGGTCGTCAACGAGATGGTGCCCGCCGGAACGTACGTGCCCAACCGCTGAAAGATTCGTGGATAGAACACATCGCTGAGCGAGGTCAAGGCCGCAAAGTCCAGCGGCCGGGGCGGCGTGTCGCGGATCCAGAGAGTTTCGGTCGAGTCTGCGGACGCCTGGTCGCTCAGTGCGCCTGCCACGAAACGCATCTCGTAGTTCTTGGCCCACGCGATGGCGTCGGGGAGACCGCCTTGCTTCGTATCGGCGGGGGAGGGAGCGTCAGGGACCGTTGCCTCGATGTTGTCCCAAGTGTCACGCCGTGTCCCGAACACCGCGGTTGCGGTTGTGGCCACCGCACCGTTCTGCGTCAGTTCCAGATACCAGTGCTGATTGCTTCGATTGGTTCGCACCGGGCGGGCGGAGATCGCGAAATCGCCCTCGGCAACCGGTCCGGCGAAATTCACCGTCAGCGAGACCGGCGTTCCCAGGCGTTCCGGATGCAGCTCGATGGCCCGAACAAAGGTCGCTGCGGTCATGCCACCGAAGGGGCCGACCATGTTGTTGTACGGCGCTGACGTCTTTCCGCTGTAGGTGCCGTCGCCGACTACCTCGAGCGCGACTGCCTCGTCGAACGGATGCATGGTTCTCCTACTGCCTCGGACGGTACGTGCCATCCGATCGTAGTGTCGCTCGGCATTCAGTCCAGGTCCTGGCCGCGCTTTTCCGGCATCCACACCATCGTGAGGAACGAGATCACTGCGGCGGCAGCAAGATAGTAGAAGAACCAGTCGGCGTGGCCTGCGTCGGACAAGGCGTTGACCAGTAGGGGAGCGGTGCCCCCGAAGAGCGCAACGGTGAGGTTGTACCAAGCCCCGATGCCGACACCTCGAAGCTCTGCCGGGAAGGCTTCGGCCAAGACCGCAGGAATGATGGCCGAGCACATCGCGAACAGCAGCAGGCCGACGCAGAAGACGATCAGCAGTTTGACGAACGACGGCCCGATCAGCTTCGAGAGCGGGATGATCAGAATCGCGAACAGCGCCGCGTAAGTGAGCAATTGCGGTTTGCGACCGATACGGTCCGCCAGAGCGCCCATGGGGTACTGCAACGCGACGAACATCGCAGTCGCGATCGACAACGCCACGAACACGTCGTTGGCGTCCGCTCCGCGCTGCTTGACGGCGTAGGGCGTCATCGCGGAGAAGAACGTGTAGTAGGCGAGAGTGGCGAGGAGAACGAAGCCCACGACCTGCAGAACGGCACGAGGATGATGCTTCACGGTCATCCACAACGGGTTTCGTACAGACTTCGCCTTGACGGCGTTGCGCTCCTGATTGTCGGCCTCGGCCATGCCGCGGCGCATCCAGAGCCCCACCACTCCGAGCAGTCCACCGATGAGGAACGGTACGCGCCAGCCCCACGAGTTCAGTTGCGCGTCGTCGAGTGCGAAGGTGAGATACGCGCCGAGCAATGAAGCGATGAGAATGGCTGTGCCGGTGGAGATGTAGTAGAAGGACGAGTAGCGGGCCCGTCTGTCGTTCGGGGCGATCTCGGCGAGGTAGGCCGACGCATTGGAGACCTCACCGCCCATCGACATGCCCTGCACGATCCGGGCCAGCAACAGCAGAATCGGAGCGAGCCAGCCTGCGACAGCGAAGGTGGGCAGAATGGCAATCGCGAACGACCCGCCGGACATCATCGCGATCGTCAGGATCATCGCCTGGCGTCGCCCCTTGAGATCGGAGAAGCGTCCGATCAGCAATCCGCCGAGTGGCCGGAAGAAGAACGCCACCGAGTACGTGGCCAACGTGCTCAGCAGCGCCAGAGCCGGGTTGTCGCCGGAGAAGATCTGAGTGGCGAAGTAGATGGAGAACGTAGCGTAGACAGTCCAGTCGTACCACTCCACCGCGTTGCCGATACTGACTGCGAGCAGTTGCTTCTTGGGCATCACGTGCCGGGTGGACGTCGATTCGGACTTCACTGACATGGCGATCTCCTCATCCCGTACCGACACTGGCAGCCTATGCGGCCGATACCCTCCGGGTGCGGAATCAGGACCGGCGTGTATTCACGGGATGATGCGTTGCCTCCTCAGATCGGCGACGATGTCGGCGAACATTTCCTCGGTGTCCACGAAACGATGGAAGCCCATGCGACGTGCCTTGGAACCGTCGGAGATGACGTCGTAGTCCCAGGAGAATACGAAATCGCCGAATCCCCAGGAAGATACATCGCGGTAGGGAGTGGGCTTCAGATCGTGCTCGGCAACGATCGAATCCCACAGCAGCTCCTTGTCGGCCATCACGTCGGCCAACGACATCGGCAGTGGGGTTGCGGTGTCCACACCGAAGAGGTCCGCGATGCGCGGCCACATGTCGTTCCAGCGGAACAGGTCTCCATTGGTGATGTTGAACGCCTGGTTCGCGCACTCGGGAGTGGTTGCAGCCCATACCGTCGCTTCGGCGAGCAACGACGCATCGGTCATCTCCAGCAGTGATCCGAAGGCACCGGGCTTGCCCGGGAAACGCATCGGTACGCCCAGCTTCGTGCACATGGTTGCGTAGACAGCGATGACGGTGGCCAGATTCATCGGGTTACCGAGCGCCACACCGCACACCACCGATGGCCGGATAGCCGACCAGGTCCACCTCTTGCCTATCTGACGGGTTTCCAGGAAGTGCTGTTGGTCGACGTTGAACTCGGGCGGCATGTGTGGTGGATCGGATTCGCGGGCAGGGGTTTTGAACGGGCCCAGATGCGCGCCGTACACCTTGTATCCCTGCATCAGGCTGACGTGTTCCAGATGCGGGGAACTGTCCTCGATCACTGTGACCACGTTGACGACCATCTCCAGATTGGGAGGCACCAGCTCGGCCCACGTAGGGCGGTCCTGATACGCGGCGTAGAAGACGTGAGTGACCTCCGTCAGGTGCGAGAGTGTGCGTCGAGTTTCCTCGCGGTCGAGGAGATCCACCGCAATGTGCCGGACGCGTTCGCTGTCCCCTCCTCCTCGGCGTGAGAGCCCGATGATGTCCCAATCCCCACTGTGCTGCAGGTGGGCGAGAAGATTTCCGCCGATCACCCCGTTGGCCCCTACGACGACTGCTCGCTGCATCAGCTGCTCCTTATCTAGATATCGCGATATTGCGATGTCTGGATAAGTAGACCACAGATCGGGATATTGCGATATTGGAGTACGCTTCGACGGTGGCTGACGAACTGGACCCCGCGGAGCTAGCGGCAGTGTTCGGTGCCCTCAGTAACCCGGCACGATTGGCGATCATGCAATGGCTCAAGGACCCGAGCGATTTCCCACCGCAGCTCGAACCGGCCGAACAGGTAGGGGTGTGCCTCAAGCACATTCAATCCAGAGCGGGCGTGTCCCAATCGACTGCCTCGCAATACATGGCGGTGCTACAGCGCGCCCACCTGGTGACGAGCACCAAAATCGGGCCCTGGGTGCACTACAAACGCAACGCCGACTATCTCGATCGACTGGCCGAGACGATCAAGACCGACCTGTGAAGCTTTCGATGGCCTGATGTACTGCGCTGCGGTTCGCATGTACAGCCAGAGCCCGATTTAGTAGTGTCTCGTGGTCGGCTTCCCGCGCAATAGCTGCGAGATCGATGCGTTGCAGGAGCTTCTTGGTCACCGGTCTCTTGCTGTCCCAGAATGCCAGAGCCGCAATGAGATCAGTGGCTTCCGGTCCGGTCAACAGCGCGTGGGCGACTGCGCATGCTGCGGGATCCTCGAAAGGGAGCAGGTAGGTGGCGTCGTCGAACACCGCTGGTCTGCCGTCGTAGGGGCCGATCATTCTGAACTGCGGAATCTTGTGGAACCCGGAGATCGCAACCTTGTACGGCGCGAAGGTGTACGGGCCGACGCCGAAGATGCAGAAGCGTGCCCTCTTCCGGTAGATCGACGACTTCCGCCCGTCGAGCGCAGCGGCGTTGTCGGTCAGGTACTTCCACAGCTTCGGTGCAGTCGACGCAAGTAGCTCGGTGTCGTCACCGGTATGCGACTGCGGCACGATCATCCACCTGGACACAGAATCCAGCTTGTCGCGGTAGACGTCGGTGCACTTGAACAGCGGGAACAGGTACTCGGGTTCTATGTCCACGCTGCTTCCCAGTTTGGTTCGTGGACCATCGTTTGCGATCAACTCCATCACCGCGGTGGCATCGTGCTTGATGCCCTGCCGCCAGGTGAGTGGGCTGGCACCGTCGAATTGCTTGCTCCGCTCGTACGCGGCGACGTTCGCAACGAGTTGGCCGCCGACGACGCCGATTCTGTTGTCCGGTTGTGACGCGTCGATGCTCGGAAATGTCGGTGCGGTGTAGTCGGTCTTGCCCGGCCCGAGTTCGACGGTGAACCAGCAGGCGTCGACCCCTGCGTCGAACCACTTCTTCGCATCGATCATCCGCAGGCTCGAACCGGTCACCGGGAGCTGTTGCTCCGCGCTGTGCAGCAGAACATTGCGCGCGACCTGGGTCTTGCAGATCATCGCGATGGTCACCGGTCTATCTCCGAACTCGGTGATGAGCTTGATCCAAATGTATTCTGCGATATCGAAATTCGAGCTACCGGTGATGGCGTCGATTCCGCGGGCGTTCTTGGTGTTCGTGCGGGACGGGCGATTGACGGAATCGAGTACCGACAGTTGCGAGTTGGTCACCCACGGTGGGTTACCGGTGACGAGGGTCGGGCCGGGTCCCGATGTCCAGTCGACATCTCGGGCCAGGTCGAAGTCGAAAATCGACGCAGTGATGATCCTGCCGAATTGTGCTGCAGTCGAGGCATACTCGGGCTGTACCTCGATCCCGACACGTTCGGCGACTGGGTGACTCTGCGCCATCACCGACAGGAAATTTCCGACTCCGCACGTAGGTTCGAGGACCCGGGTCCACTCTCGACGCGGCAGGGTGTCCACCAACGCGCGCGCCAACTCGATCGGGGTCTGGAAGTCCCCGAACTCGTTGTTGGGCATTGCGTGCCTCCGGCAGTGGTGCGGCTAGGTGCCTTCTGTGGCACAGGAGCATAGCCTGCCGAGCGACCCAGAGGCTCAGCATCACACCACTGCCGGAGGCATTAAAGTGAACTGCGATGAAGTACTCGCGCGCCGCACTATTGCTGTCCACCCTCGTGTTCATCGGTGCCATGGTGTGGGTCGCCGTGACTGCCGGTGACGAGTTACCGGCGCATTTCACCGGCTCCGGTCGAGTCGACCGCGTGGAGTCCAAGACATCGTTCCTGTTGACCATTGGAGGCATCGGGTTCGCACTGATCGGCTTCTTCGCCACCATCGGGTGGTGGTTGCCGAAAGTTCCGGCCCAGCTGGTAAACCTGCCGAGTCGGCCAATGCACGAGTATTGGACTTCGCCCAAGAACAGGCCCGAACTGAACCGCAAGATGGCCGAGGATCTCGAGTGGATCGGATCAGCGACTGCGCTGTTGTTCGCCTGGATAGTGATCGTCTCGGGCAGGGCCACAGGAGATTCGGTGAGCGTCTGGGTTCTGGCAGTGCCGACAGCTATCTACCTTCTTGGGGTTCTGGGCTACGTGGTGTTCATGATCAGGGGTGCCAGGTACCGGATCCCGACGGAGTGACCCGAGCGCAGGAGCGTCAGCTCCGGTGGGGGATTCAGGGCCATGCCAAACCTTAAGGGGTTAAGGTTTGGTATGGTTGGTCGATGAGAAACAATCCGGAGGCGTGGCCTGCGGTCGAGTTCGAGGATCGGCCGTGGAGTGTGGCGAATACCTACGCTTCGCGCGCTCAACGCCGGCTGCACCACGGCGACTACAGAGCGGCAGTGCCGCCTCGCATCGCTCACGCGAATCTCGACGTGCCTGCGCAGTTGCTCGCAGAATCGGAAGACGCTCTCCGCGAAATTGTCCGGTTCGACCAGTACGCCTCGCTGCAGCTGGGGCCGTCAGCGGAACTCGCACCGATGAGTTCGATCCTGCTTCGGACGGAAAGCTCAGCGTCCTCGCAGATCGAGAACCTGACCGTCGGAGCCAGGGCGCTCGCGCTCGCCGAATTGGGTTCGCCCACAACGCGGAATGCCTCGATCGTCTCGGCGAACGTTCGCGCGATGGAAGCTGCCCTCGACGTCGGATCATCGATCGACGCGTCGAGTGTCCTGGCTATGCATCACGCGTTGATGGAGCCCGGCGGCGGTTCGCAGCCTGGTCGATGGCGCACCGAGCAGGTGTGGATCGGTGGATCCGATATCGGCCCGCATCGTGCTGCATTCGTACCGCCGCATCACGAACGGTTGCCGGACGCGCTGGACGATCTCTTCGAATTCGCGGCTCGCTCGGACGTTCCGGTGTTACCGCACGTAGCTGTCACACATGCGCAATTCGAGACGCTCCACCCGTTCACGGACGGAAACGGTCGGACCGGCCGGGCGATCATCCACGGAATGCTTCGACGTTCCGAGGTGACCGAGCGAGTGACGGTTCCGCTGTCGGCCGGATTGCTGACCGATACCGCCGCCTATTTTGCGAGCCTCGACGCCTATCGGCTAGGAGATGTGGAAGCAATTGTTCGTAGTCTTACCGCAGCGACCTTTCATGCCGTCACCGGTGGACGACGGTTGGTCGACGATCTGGCCGCCGCTCGGGCCGAATACATCGAGCGCATCGTGGCTCGCAGCGATTCGGTCGTCTGGAAGCTCGTCGACGCACTGGTGGCGCAACCGGTTATCGACAACGTCTACGTGCGAAAAACATTCGGAGTCAGTGAGATCGCGGCTCAGCGAGCGATCGACAAGCTGGCAGAGGCGGGAGTGCTGCATCAGACATCGAAGGGTCGACGAAATCGGGTCTGGCAGGCGGATGAGGTTCTTGCTGCACTCGACCAGTTCGCGGAAGGAATCCGGAGGGTCCGATGAGACGTCACACCGGGGTGCCGTCAGAGGGTTGGGCCTGGGCGTAGCTCTCCCGAACCTCTCGCGAGATTGCGCCGCGATCGGCCACCTCGTAGCCGTTCTTTCGAGCCCACTGGCGGATCTCGGTGTTCGACGGTCCTGACTTCACCGATTGCTTCGCCGGAATTGTCCGTGCCGCGCTCATCGCATCTGCATCGCCGGCGATCCAGGTCAGAGCAGCGGCGAGATAGCGGAAGGTCCACTCCTCGGCCAGCTTCCGTGTCTGCGCGAACACGATCGGCACCGACGGGTATCGAACCGGCAATTCGGCCAGCCCTTCGGCAGCGTCCTTGGCCGATACGAATGTCGACGACAGGGCCGCCGAATACTGATCCTCGACAACCACCGCAGCACGCGGCAGGGAGGCGAGATCTGCCATGGCGTAGCGGAGTCGCCCCGAGGTCATACTGGACAGCAGATCGTTCATCGACTTCCGCTCCACGGATGCGATGATCTTCCCGTCCGCCATCACCGCGTAGTCCCCGCACGGCAGCGTCCGCTTTTCGATCCGAACACGCTGCTGCGCAAACCTGTACGCGTACCGCTCGTGAGAGTCGACGACGATCTCCAGCTCGGCGATTCCCGAGGCCTTCGATCGCGACGGGGTGGCCTTGGGCCTCGACTGCTTGCGTGTTCGGGGTGACTGCCAGAACACCATGTCGCGTCCGCGTGCCTTGGTGAAGACGATCTGCGAGCGGTTCTCTCGGCTGCGACTGGCGACGATGTCGATCGCTGCGCCGCGCCTCTCGCACACCCGCAGATCGATGCGCTCGACGATGTCCGGGTTCTCATGCCAGTCGCTGTCGGCAACGGGATGGCAATAAATCGCGTTCGTTCGCGGCCAGACGTCGCGTGCCCGGAGAATCGGGACACCGGCCAGAGGGAGACGGAGGAGGTAGGGCAGCGATGAATCCGGATCGGGGTTCTTGGCGATCAGCAACTCCACAGGCACGATCCTGCCAGTTGAGGTCGCCTACTGTGCGGAGGTCTAGTCGATGAGCGCGCGAATGTCGTCCGCGGTGAGACCTCCGTCGAAAGCGTCGCCGTCATCCATGACGCCGGAGATCAGCGCAGACTTGCGCTTCTTGAGGTCCATCACTTTCTCCTCGATGGTGCCCCGGGAGACGTAGCGATTGACGAATACGGTCTTCTTCTGGCCTATCCGGTGCGCTCGGTCGACGGCCTGCATTTCGGTGGCGGGATTCCACCACGGGTCGAGTACGAAGCAGTAGTCTGCCTCGGTCAGTGTCAGACCTACCCCGCCGGCCTTGAGACTGATCAGAAACACCGGTGCGGCCCCGGACCGAAATCGTTCGACTACGTCTGCCCGCTTGCGCGTCTTGCCGTCCAGGTACTCGAATTCTATTCCGGCATTCTGTAAGCGACTGCGTACTCGGCCCAGGTACTGAGTGAACTGGCTGAAGACCAGCGCGCGGTGACCGCCCGCGGCGACTTCGGTGAGCTGGCCAATGAGCTCGTCGGTTTTGGCGCTCGGAATGGCTGCATATTCGGGGTCGATCAAGGACGCGTCCAGGCTGAGCTGGCGGAGGAGCGTCAGCGATTTCAAGATGGTGAACCGATTCTTGTCGAGGTCGTCGATCAACCCCAGTATCTTCTGGCGTTCGCGGTTGAGCGTGGTGTCGTAGAGCCGCCGATGTCGAGGATGCAGATCGACCTCGACCGTCTGCTCCTGTTTGGGAGGCAGCTCGACGGCGACCAGCTCCTTCGTCCTTCGTAGTACCAAGGGCCGGATGCGCCGCCGGAGTTGCTTCAAGACGTCGGTGTCGCCGCCGTTTTCGATGGGTTTGCGGTACAGCTCGGTGAACTTCTTCGGCGAGGGGAAGAGCCCGGGTGCGGTGATCGACAACAGTGCCCAGAGTTCCATGACGTTGTTCTCCATCGGGGTACCGGTGATGGCGAGCTTGAACGGCGTGGTCAGGCGTCGCGCGCACTGATGCGACTTCCCTTGATGGTTCTTCACGAACTGCGCTTCGTCCAGGACGAGACCCGACCAGGTCGAGGCGTCGAACTCGTCGAAATTCAGCCGGAAGATGGTGTACGACGTGATCAGCACATCGGCACCGGCAGCGAGCTGGGCAACGGTCGAGCCCCGTCTCGAGGTCGTTTCGGCGGCCGTTGCGATCGTGAGGGTCGGCGTGAACTGCGCAGCCTCGCGAGCCCAGTTGTGCACCACGCTCGACGGCGCGATGATCAGAAACGGCGCGTCGATACCGGACCTTTCCTGCACACGAGCGATCAGCGCAAGCGTCTGAATGGTTTTGCCCAGTCCCATGTCGTCGGCGAGGATCCCGCCGAGACCGTGGTCGTGGAGAAAGCTGAGCCAGGTCAGGCCATCGTTCTGGTAGGACCGCAAGGTCGCCTGCAGAGTCGATGGGGGCTGAATGGGTTGGACGCGATCGAGTGCCAACAAGTCGGATACTTGTGCGCGCCAGGCCTTTGCCTGTCGGGTGACGACTCCGAGTTCGACCAACTCCTCCCACAATGTGGCCTGGTATCTGCTCAATCGGAGCGGGCCGTCCGGCGAATCCTGAAGTGAACGTGCTTCTTCGACCAGTTCTCGCAGGCGGGACAGAGTGGGTGATTCCAGATCGACGTAGCGCCCGTCGGAGAGCAGAATGTGCGATTCGCCCTGAGCGACTGCGGTGATGATGTCCGCGAGCGCGATGGTGCCATCGTCCACTGCCACAACGATTCCCAGATCGAACCAGTCGTTGGTTCCGCTGACGGAGCGAGTGCTGAGAGACACGGTGACGGTGTCCGTTGCGTCGGCGAAGTCTGGGGGATCTCCGGTGATCCGCACCTCGACGCGATCGACCGCGCGCAGCAATGGCACCGTCGTCTTTAGGTAGTGCGCGGCTCGAATACCGGTGACAGCGAAGGGCGGGAGTACCGAGTGCACAACCCGCCCATCGCCGAGCACTTCCCGAACGGAGTCCAGAACGGATTGTTCACGGGCCGGTTCGCGGGTTCCGTCCTGCACGATCGGACGACCGGCGTCGATCAGGATCTCTACCTCGTCGATCGAATAATGCCACTCCGCCCGCGTTGCTACCGTGTGCAGCACGCCGCCGCCGACTTCGCGAACGGCGGTGTACTCCACGGTGATCTGCAACTCGGGGCCGACGATCACGGGTTGCCGATACGAATCATCGGACGAGACGACAGTTGCGTCCATTCGCAACGCCGGCAGGTAGTCGGAGGTGAACGTGGCGCGCTGGTAGTGGGGAACGATCAGCGGTTGGTCCGAGGTCGCGAGACCGTGCAGCGATGCGAGGACCGGAGTCTCGAGGCGCGCAAGTCCGAAACTGCGCTGTGACACGTCCTCCGGTGCACCCGCGTCCCAGTGGACCAACCCCGTGCCGTCCGGACCGAGAAATCCGAACCGACTGCCATCGAGGAGCGTGTCACCCACGACCGTCCGTCCCACCACCGACAGGTCACCGGACGACAGAACCGTGATGTCGACATCGAATCCGGCGGTTGTCGAGATTGCAACGTGCCCGAGAGTCTTGATCGAGTTCACCAGCGCGACATCGTGTTCGGCTGCTTCGGCGAGAATGTCCCAGAGTATCCGGCCGGAGATCTCCGATAGGTCGATCGTGGCGCTCTGGTTGTAGTAGTAGGAGTTGCGCGATTTCGCGCGATACGCAGAATAGAGTTCGTCGAGAAGTCGAATCTGGTCATTGGAATCCGAGCTGTAGCTGTACGGGAGTCGGTCCCAGGAGATGCCCGTCGTCACCCATGCTCCACGCGCACTCACCGTCACTGGACGAGCAAGGAGCCTCAGGTAGCCCGAGCGTTGCGTCGACCACGACAGCGCGAGTTGGATCCCGTATTTCGGGCTCGATGGTTCGATCGCGGGAGCGTGCCGCGAGGTGCGGAGGCCGGACAACGCTTGTGCCCAATCCGGTGCTGCCGGCGTGATCTGACCGGGTAAGAGCTTCGCCGACGTGAGGTGCACAGCCTGGGTCAGAACAGCGAACACGTGCTTGCAGTCGTAGCCGACGGGGCAGGAGCATTGGCCGAATTCGAGATCTACCGGACGGCCGTCTCGCATGACCATCTGCAGAACAGTCACGTAGTCGACTCTTCGACTACCGGAGACCGACGCAACGAGTAGTTGTTCCTCCTCCTGCCAGCGCAGCGGACCGACTCTGCCCGCATGGAAGTACTCACTTCCACGCTCGGTGGTGGACCTGCCGAGGCGCGCCCGGACAGCGAGCAGGTTGACACGATCCATGGGCGGAATCTCGGAGGTCGACGGCACGGGGAGATGCTAGGTGAAGTATCCGACAGGTGCGGGCGGGCGGTGTGTCGACGCGGTCAGGGGGTGTGCAGGCCATGAAGAAGCAGATCGCCGACGAAAACCGCGTTGTCCTGCGGGCTGTTCTGTCGTCGTGTGAAGCATCGCATCAACAAAGTATTGGTGATGCCTGCGGCGAGATCGACTGGGCTCGAGCCCTTTCGGAAGAGTCCGCTGTCCTGCCCCCGTGCGATGACCGGGGCAATGATCGCCGGCAGGTTGAGCTTCTCCTTGATCGAGATCAATCCCTCCGGCTCACCATAGGTGTCGTGTGCGACGGCGACGAGGAGCGCATCCATGAATTCGATTTCGTCCGAAGCGAGTTGCGCGCACCGCAGCATGTGATTGCGCAAAATCGTGAGCTCGTCGAGGCCCAGCAACTGGTCGTCGGCTACCGACTCGCGAAGACGATCGACTCGATTCTGCAGCGCTGCCACGATGACGGACGGCTTGGTCGGGAAGAGCGTCTTGCATGCCGCCCTCGGCACTCCTGCGATATCGGCGACGTCATCCATGCGCGTCATGAAGTAGCCACGCTTACCGAACTCGTCGCGCGCAGCGGTGACGATCGCAGCACGTGGATCGCGAGGAAGTGGGCGGTCCTCGACCGGAGCGCCCACTTCCCCCACGACGTCGTCGAGGTGCTGATGATGTCCAGACGTGTCGACGACGGCCCCGAGGAAGGCAAGGACCGCGTCGGACATCACATCGGGCGATACGGATGTTGCGTCCACCTGACTGCGGAGGCGAAAGCCGTCGATGATGGCGTTGATCGTCACGGCGAACGATCGGGCTGTGAAGGGACGGCGGAAGGCCCCACCGTCGGGATCGAACAGTGCTTCGAATGCGTCCAGTACGGCTTCGTCTCGGACGCGGTAAGCGCCGGCGAGTGCGGGAGAAGAGGGACCGCTGAAAACGTGGTCGAGAAGTGACTCGGTGATGCCGTTCCGGTCGACGAGTGCCGGAAAGTGACGCGCAACGAGCGCCGACACCGTTGCGCGAATCGATGCACCGTTGGCCGTCGCCTGGGTCCGGACAGTCTCGTGAACTTCGGTGGGCAGTGGCGTGCGGGACAGATGCTCGACCACCTTGTCGAGAAAGTCGGCTTTGGTGCTGAACTTTCGGAAGAACGTCGCCGTCGACGAGTCGGATGCGTAGACGACGTCCTCGACGCGCACACCGCGTTCGAGAATCCTTCGAGGATCCGCGACCAACAACGTGACAGCTGACTCGACGAAGTGGGCGGCAGTCGCATCGAGTTGGTTCATGGCGACGGACATTACCCAGCTGAGACGCACAGCGGTGGTGCCGGTGACAGTGTTCACTCTCGCGTGAGAGCAACCTTCGTCATTCGTCGGAGTGACGCAACGGAGCTTGTGCGGTGTCATTGGCCGTGATCGCACCGCCGGGACAGCTGTGGTGCCCGAAATTCAAGGATCCTCATGACAGTTCTCGACATCCGCATCGGCGACGCTCCCGATCCACGGCTCAGTGCTCGTGAAATCGAAGTACTCACCGCCTGGCTCATCTCGGACTCGAAAGCGGAGGCATCGCGCTCGCTCTACCTGGCGATGGGAACCGTGAACACCCACCTGACCCGCATTCGAGCGAAATATTCCGCGGTCGGACGCAGCGCACCCACCAAAGCGACGTTGCTCGCGAGGGCTCTGCAGGACGGCTTCATCGACATCGACCAACTGTGAGGGTCTACTGAGCCTCGACGCGCCTGGACTTCATTTTCTTCACCACGAACCACGCGATCAACGCCACAACGATGCCGATGACGATGTACTGGAACACCGAGGCGTAGTTCTCCACGTAGTGCCAGTTCTCGCCGAGGAAGTAACCGGCGAGCACGAAGATCGAGTTCCAGATCAGGCTGCCCAGCGTCGTGTACAGCATGAACTGCAGGATCGGCATTCGGGACACTCCGGCCGGAATCGAGATACCCGAGCGCACCACCGGGATCATGCGGCCGAAGAACACCGCCGACCGACCGTGACGGGTGAACCAATCCTCGGCCTTGGTCAGATCCTCGGTACCTACGAACGGCATCTTCTCGACGATGGAGTACATCCGGTCGCGACCGAGTTTGATGCCCAGCCAGTACAGAACCAACGCACCCAGTACCGAGCCGGCCGTCGTCCAGAACAGCGCACCGAAGAGAGTCATCCCGCCCTGCGATGCGGTGAACCCGGCAAGGGGCAGGATGATCTCGCTGGGTAGCGGCGGGAAAAAGTTCTCGGCGGCCACCGCGATTCCGGCGCCGGGGCCACCGATGGCCTCCATCAAGCTGACCGCCCAACCGGCGATTCCGCCGAGTTCGGTACTGGTCGCGGCAAGGGTGGAGGGGTCACTCATGACAACGACTGTACGAAATGTGTCGACCGAAAATCTGCTCACCAGGACAAATGCCCGGAAATTGAGACATATGGAACACTCGAACGTGTGAACCGAGTCTCTCGAGTAGTCCCTGTTGTCGCCGTCGCCACACTAGTGCTGAGTGCCTGCGGGTCCTCGGATTCGGCGGAACCCGCACCGAGCACCACGACCGATTCGACCTCGTCGTCGGCGTCGTCGTCGGCGTCGTCGTCGGCGTCGCAAAGTTCGAGCACCGCGACGATCTACAACCTGCCGGGCACAGGAGTGTTCCCCGAAGGCATCACCGCAGCGGACGACACGTTCTACGTAACGTCCACGTCCGATGGCGCAGTGTTCCGCGGAACCGTCGGCTCCCCGGACGTGTCGGTGTTTCTGCCCGGCGGCGCGGATGGACGCACGGGTGCGGCCGGACTCGACGTGCTGGATGACGACGATCGGCCCGACTACTTGGTGATCGCCGGAGGGGCGACAGGCAAGGTGTGGGTGTACGACGCCGGCTCCGGTGATCTGGTGGCCACGTTCACCAACGGTCTCGGCACCGACGCGACGTTCCTCAACGACGTTGCGATTGCCGACAACGGCGATGCCTTCGTGACGGATTCACGCAGCCCGGCGCTGTACCGCATTCCCTTCGACCAAATCGTGGCCGGGACGCAGGACGCTCCTTTGGAAACGTTCGTGAACTTCGACGGCAGCCCGTTCGTCTACGGAGAGGGCTTCAACGCCAACGGCATCGTCGAGAACGACGACGAGTCGGCGCTGATCGTTGTGCAGTCCAGCACAGGAAATCTGTACCGGATCGACAAGACCTCGAAAGAGGTCACCCAGGTCGACCTCGGTGGGGCGACGCTCATGAACGGCGATGGGATGGAAACGGACGATGACACGCTGTATGTCGTTCGCAATCGAGACGGTTTGATCGCAAAGGTCGATCTCGACGATGACGGCCGACGTGGAACGGTCACCGGCGAGGTCACCGATGCGTCGTTCGCCTACCCCACAACCGTTGCCGCAGTGGATGATCGGCTGCTCGTGGTAAACAGTCAGTTCGACAAGCGTGGGGGAGAGCCCGTCGAGCCGTTCACCGTCAGCTCTGTTCCGGAGTAGAGCGGCTTCGCCGCACGTGCACGGAAATTCGTAGCAGTGACCGAAGTTCCGTGCACCACGATCGGTCGGCGAGAACCGCTGTACTCGTGGTGGAACTGTGCGACGGTAGGCCACATGAAACCCGGCGCACGCATGGCTCCCGAAAAGATCGGCTCGATCATCGGAGCCGTTTTCGGACTGGTCTTTGTTTTCGTCAATTCGGATACGTTTCCGACGATCTTGACCGTCGGACTGCGCGTTGTTGCAGTGGTGGCGTTGGTTGCTGTGCTTCTCGCGGTGTGGCGAGTCCCGCCGGCCCCCGCTCCGGAAGGCGGAGGTCGCGGCGGCTTCGGCCGCGGTTACTGGGTTGTGGTCGCCGTCGAGGTGGTTGCAATCTTCGGCGGTCTCGCGATCATCAACGGTCCACTCGATGCACCGCAGGCTGCGGTCGCGTGGATTTCGACTGTGGTGGGCCTGCACTTCGTCGCACTCGCGCTGGTGTGGAAGTTACGTTTCTTCACCGGACTCGGCGTGGCGTTGACCGCGCTCGGTGTACTTGCTCTGATCCTCGCCGCTGCGGGTGCCGCCGATAGCTCTGTCGACGCTATCGGTGCAGTCCTGCCCGGCTACCTGTTGCTCGGCTTTGCCTTGTGGGGGAGCAGCCGAGCGCTGGTCGGCAACACCTACCGATGAGCGGCTGCGCCGCATGTGCACGGAAATTCGGTGCAGAGACCGAGTTTCCGTGCACCACGATCAGTCGGCGACAATCGCGTCGATCTGGCCGAGCGCCAGAGCCATACCCTCGTCCATGCCCATCTCGACGAGTTGTTCGAGTTCCTCGAGGGAGTCGAATCGCGACCTGATGGTCATACGTGTTCTGCCGTCGACATCCTCGAGCGTGGCGACCGCGTGAGTGACCGGCAATGTCGCCGACGGATTGCCGGTGTCGTCGGCGAATCCGTCGTCGAACGAGAGCGTCGTCGGCGCGGAGATCTCGGTGAACAGCCACCAGCCGGCAGCCTTCTCGCCGTCCGGTCCGGTCATGTAGTAAGACGCCTTACCGCCGGGAACGAAGTCATGGCTCTCGAAAGTCGCGGGCCACGTCGGTGGTCCCCACCATCGTTCGAGTTGGCGCGGGTCCTCCCAGATTTGCCAGACGCGTTCGACTTTCGCGTCGAACTCGGCGACCACGGTCATGGTCAAATTCTCAGCGTCCTTGTGTGAGCTGATGAACGGCATGGTGTTACCCCTTCTTGTCCTCACCGAGAATGTCGTCGATCCGGTCGACACGGTGTCGCCAGATCTCCTCGTAGGCTCCGAGCAACGAGCGTGCGTGTGCGATGGTGTCCAATCGAACTCGCACGATCTGCTCCCTGCCACGCTTGTGCTTCGTGATCACGGCGGCGCGTTCGAGAACCGCGACGTGTTTCTGTACGGCGGCAAAGCTCATGGCGTAGTGAGATGCCAACTCCGACACGGACTGTTCGCCGACGGTGACCTTCGTGACGATGTCACGACGGGTCGTATCCGCGAATGCCTGGAACAGGCGATCGACCTCTTCGTTGCTCAACTGATCTGCAACCATGTGGTTGTACGTTATTCGTGGCTCGGTCCTTCGTCAAGGGGGCACATCGATTTGTCGGGCAACATGGAGTGTGGACGGCGACCCTCGTCGTCCGAGAGGAGTGCCAACGTGCAGATTCGACCGGCAAAGATCGGCGCTCTGTCGATCGTGTTGGGAGCGCTGGTGGTGCTGGTTCTCGATCTCTACACCGCGTGGCAGACGCCCTCGCATCTGCGGCGCACGATCAGCGAATACGGACTCGGCGCACAGCAGTGGGTGTTCTCGATCGGGGTTGTCCTGCTCGCGTTCGGCTCGGCACTCACTCTTGCGTCCGCGCTTCGGCATCGCCTCACTCGGCCCGCATCGGCCGCGTCGATCTGCTTGACGCTCTGGACAGTAGGGCTCGTGGCTGTCGTCGCAGTGCCGAAGCAGGATTGGTCGAACAACGCCTCGCTCAGTCTCGGCGGGTCGATCCACCGGCTCGGTGCCGCCGTGGCGTTCGTCAGCATTCCGATCGCAGTCTTCGCATTCTCGCGGCCCTGGATTCGCGACGGCCTGTGGGTAGCCCGGGCGCGAATCACCCTGGGCCTGAGCATGCTGTCGGTCGTGACGCTATTGCCCATCGTGTACGCACTCGCGGTCGGTGCCACCGGCTCGCGACCCTGGTATCGGGTGGTCACCCTCGGCTATGTAGAACGAGTGCTCGTCGTCGCCGAAGTGATCGCGTTGATCTCCCTGGCCGTGTGGGTGTGGGCAGCCGAACGTAGGAGTCTTGATTCTGTCGAGTCGGAGGAGATCAAGGCCTCGCAGCCCGTCTAGGGAACCGATCGGGCTCGTGTTGCGTCCAACCATCGAGTGATGTCGGTGGCGAGAGGGCGAACGTATGCGGTCAACGGGTAGGCATCTGCTTGCAGCAGCCTGCGCTTCGGCTCTGGTGCTGACGGGATGCGCTGCCTCGACGCAGGGGAGTCCTGTCGCGAGTGGGGATTCTTCGACGGAGCAGACAACGGTGGCGCCGGTCCCCGGGGAACCGTTCGATCCATGCACGATCCCGAAGTCTGCGGTGACGGCAAGTGGGTTGGACGTGAGTACCGAGCGGGCGGACTTCGCGGGAATTACGACGTACCCCGGCTGGAAGAATTGCACGTGGGACGGCCTGGGCATGGACTCGTGGTACTACGTGTCAGTCATGTCGTCTATCAACTCGATGGCCGAGTACCTGCGTAGTCCACAGAACGATCGACATGTTCCGGTGATGGTTGGGTCTCGTAACGCAGTTCAAATGCATGCGACATACCAAGGTGATCCACCTGACGGATGCGCCATAGCGATAGACGCAAGTGGAAATCTACTGCTCATCGTGCTGGACACAATTGGATCAGAAGAAACGATGGGCGATCCGTGTCAGGCGGTCAACAAGCATGCCGACGAGCTAGAGCCTTTTCTGCCGAAATGATAGGAGGGTAATTTGTCCGGAAAATCTGCTGACTTGGCGGCCAATTTGGCTTACTGGCAATCTTTGCAAGGACAAGCAGCTGCTGGAGAACTGCACGTCGAGGCGGAAGTCGCTTCGGAATGCGACAAGGTGTGTGCAACGTATATCGCCGACCTGAACAAGATGCTCGAGATGACCAAGACTCTTTCGTTTCCCGAGGCCTTCGGCGACTTGCCGTCAGCCCAGATGCTCGGTGCGAAATTCCATCGGCTTGCAGTCGGCGAACAAGGCTCGGCCCGCTTTGCGATCAAGCAGCAGATCGAGATCATCAAAACGATGCGCGAATTCTTTCAACATTATTTCGCGAGTGTCGACGCCGCGGACAGTGCCACCGCGGCATCGGTCGAAGCGTTGTCGCCACCTCGATAGACGACGATTCCCGACGACCCACGTGCTCGGTCGTCGGGAATCGCGTATCCAAATGCTCTGTCAGCGAGCGAGTTCCACTTCCGCTTCCTCGTCGACGAAGGGATCGCCGTTCCGCGGAGCGTTGTAGCGCTCGAGGTCGAGGATTCCCTCGCGCTTGGCCACGATGGTCGGCACGAGAGCCTGACCGGTCACGTTGACTGCGGTGCGACCCATGTCGACGATCGGCTCCACCGCGAGCAGCAGACCGACACCGGCGAGAGGCAACCCGAGTGTCGACAGGGTGAGGGTGAGCATCACTGTCGCGCCTGTTGTTCCTGCTGTGGCCGCAGAACCGATCACAGACACAACGATGATCAGCAGGTAATCGGTGATGGTGAGATCGATGCCGTAGAACTGAGCCACGAAGAGGGCCGCGATCGCGGGATAGATTGCCGCGCAACCGTCCATCTTCGTCGTCGCTCCGAGCGGCACGGCGAACGATGCGTACTCACGCGGCACGCCGAGGTTGCGTTCGGTCACACGCTCGGTGAGCGGCAGAGTTCCGATCGACGAGCGAGAGACGAAGCCGAGCTGCGTGGCCGGCCACACACCCGAATAGAAGTTGCGCACCGAAAGGCCATGGGCGCGAACGATCAACGGGTACACCACGAAGAACACGACCGCCAGGCCGAGGTAGATCGACACGGTGAACACGCCCAGCGAACCGATCGCGTCCCAGCCGTAGGTGGCCACGGCGTTACCGATCAGAGCAGCAGTGCCGATCGGTGCCAGGCGGATGATCCACCACAGCACTTTCTGGACGATGGCCAGCAGCGAGGCGTTGAACGCGAGGAATGGCTCGGCCTTCTTGCCGACCTTGAGCGCAGCAATTCCGATTGCTGCGGCGATGACCAGCAGCTGCAGAATGTTGAAGCTCAACGACGTGGTCGCGGTACCGCTCTCGGCCACCGTGGTCTTCGCGCCGAGCGCGAGGAAGTTGTTCGGCACCAGACCGGTGAGGAACGACCACCAGGACCCGACGCTGGACGGATCTCCGGCCGACTCCGCTCCTGCACTGGTCCGGGAGCCGGGCTGCGCGACCAGCCCGATGACGATGCCGATGATGACGGCGATGAACGCCGTGATGGCGAACCACCACAGCGTCTGAATGGCGAGGCGGGCGGCATTCGTGACTTCACGGAGGTTGGCGATGGAGCTGACGATTGCCGTGAAAACCAGCGGAATCACCGCAACGGTGAGCAGCTTGACGTAGCTCGAACCGATGGTCGACAGAGTGCCGACCAACCAGTTTTCGTTGCCGTCGGCAGCATCGGGCATCGATCGGGCGATCAGCCCGAATACGACACCGAGAATCAGGCCGGCAACGATCTGTGGGCCGAACGCGGTTGCCCAGGTAGGGACACGGCGCGTACGGGTAGCGCTGGGCGCAGACATGGTTATGCCTTTCGAAAACGAAGAGGTGCCGACATCAGGTGTGCGGCAGAATGCTCGTCGGGCCGACATGCCCGACGGAGAGATTGAGGTCTAGAGGACCGTCAACAGGTAGCGCTGGCTTGCAGACGCAAGTCGACGTAGCGTCGAGAGGTCAGCAGCGGATTCACTGATATGACGGTACTCGTCGGACATTCGGGGCAGCGGGGCAGGGGTTCTTCTGAGGGTTCATTGTGGAATCGATGTGGGTGTACCGCGGTACCGATGATGCGCCGCTTCGATCGGATACGTTGAGTTCTCTGCCGCCGACGAAACGAGATCATGACTACGAAAGCAACACCCCGAGGACTGGTCCGGCGACTTCTACAAGCAGTGTCCGCCCTCGTTGCAGCGTTGGTAGCGGTCGTCCTGGCATCGGCCGGTTGGGTTGCGTATACGACTGCGGGCAAGGTCTACGACGTCGACGATGCACCGGACGCGCCCGTCGCGATCGTTCTCGGTGCCCAGGTGCGCGACGGTAAGCCGATGCGGTTTCTCGCGGGACGCCTCGACGCTGCGATCACGTTGATGCACACCGGAAAAATCAAAGCGATCCTGGTCTCGGGTGACGCAGATGGCAAGTCGGGCAACGAAATTCAGGCCATGATTGACTATCTGATCGAGCACGGCATCGACCCTGCCGTAATCATCGGCGACGATCACGGCATCGACACCTACGACACATGCGCTCGGGCCAAAGAGACGTTCGGCGTCGAACGTGGCCTCATCATCAGCCAACCCCTTCACGTCTCACGAGCCGTCGCCTTGTGCGAGGACATGGATCTGGATGTCGACGGCGTGACTGCCGACTGCATCGACTGCAACACGCTCGCTGTGGTGCGCAACTACGCGCGAGAGTTGTTGGCGCGTCCCAAAGCGGTGCTGGATCTGTGGTCGGGTCGCGATCCCGTGGTGGTATCCCCGCCGGTCGATTCGCTCGCGACCATCACCGGCAAGTGAATGTTCCGAGCGCGCGATCAGAACGCTCGACGTGAAAGGCGCAGGCCGAAGCGCGGCTAGAGTGAGCGAGCCCCCGGTTCGACGACTCAGCGGACCCGTGTTTCAGGAGAAGTGAACGCTTGAGCTGGATCCGCTTGAACGACGTCGCCAAAGGATACGACCAGAAGGTGATGCTGCGCGAGGTGTTCTTTCGTCTCGCGGACGGCGATCGCGTCGGTCTGATCGGTCGGAACGGAACGGGCAAGACCACGCTCCTGCAGCTTCTTCTGGGGCGTGAGACACCCGATTCCGGAACGGTCGATGTCACCGAGGGCGCTCGAATCGGGTACTTCTCGCAGTTCTCCGAACTCGATGGCGACCGCAGCATTCAATCCGAGCTCGAATCGCTGTTCGGTACCGTTCACGAAATCGAGACCGAATTGGCCGAGGTCGAGGCCGCCTTGGGCGGTGACCTGGACGAAAAGCAGATGTACAAGCTCGTCGACCGCCAGGCCGAACTGCTCGACGCCATGGAGAACAGCGGTGGTTGGACCTACCATCAGCAGATCGACACTGTGCTGTCGATGCTCGGATTCAACGCCGAACGACGTGAGCTTCCCGTCGATCGACTGTCCGGTGGGTGGCGCAACCGCGCAGCGTTGGCCAAGATCCTCATCGAGGCCCCGGACGTCCTGCTGCTCGACGAGCCGACGAACTTCCTCGATGTTGCCGGAATCGCCTGGCTCGAACGGTGGCTGCGAGATTTCCGCGGTGCGCTTCTGGTCGTCTCGCACGACCGCGCGTTCCTCGAGCAGGTCGTCACCAGCATCGTCGAGATCGAGAATCATCACCTGCAGACGTACGACGGTAGCTACTCGGAATATGTACAGCAGAAGCAGTTTCGACTCAAGAACCTCGAACGTGAATTCAGCAACGAACAACAGCTGCTGGCCTACGAGCAAGAGGCGATCAGCGATCGCAAGGAAGCAGTGAAGAACCCCAGTGGCGTGCTCAAGCGCAGACTGGCGAACATCAAGAAGAGCAAGAGCCCCCGCCCGGTCGACACGGTTGTCACCGCCATCTACGGCGGATTGCACGTACACGACAACCTCGCGGAGATCACGGGAATCTCGAAAAGCTATGGCGAGCAACGACTGTTCGAGAACATCTCGTTCACCGTCCATCGTGGTGATCGGATTGCGATCACCGGGCCGAACGGCTGCGGAAAGACAACGCTCGTCGACATCCTCGTCGGTGCCGAGCAACCCGACAGCGGCAAGATCAAATGGAAGACCAAAGCGCCGTCGTTCATCTACTACAACCAGGTGCTTGCGGATCTCGACCTGGACGACACCGTCTCGCACTCGGTCAACGCGATGCCGGGCAGCCTTGCGCTCACGGCAACCAAGAAGGAAGTACACCGCTTCCTCACGTTGCTGCAGTTCTCCGAGCTCGACCTCAAGACCAAGATCGGCGTCCTGTCGGGTGGACAGAAGGCGCGTGTGGCGCTGGCACAGTGTCTGTTGTTCGGAGCCGGAGTGATCGTGCTCGACGAGCCCACCAACCACCTCGACCTGCAGAGCACTCAGGTTCTCGAACGTGCCTTGATGGCGTTTCCCGGCGCGGTGATTCTGGTGAGCCACGACAGGTTTTTCGTCGAAAAAGTCGCGTTCAGACAGCTGTCGTTCGACGGCAAGGGCGGCGTTACCGAAATTGCCGGTGTGCAGATGGCGTGACCGCGTGGGCTACCCGTTGATCTTCGACGCGGACGTGCCCCACTCGGCGTCGCGCAGCTCCTTCTTCCTGATCTTGCCGGTCGATGTCTTCGGCAGCTCGACGATGAATTCCACGGTGCGCGGGGCTTTGTACGACGCGATGGCAGATTTCACGTGCGCCACGAGCTCGGCTTCCGAGGTGTCCGCACCGGGTGTCAGCACCACGAATGCTTTCGGCCGCTCGCCCCACTTGTCGTCGGGAACCCCGATGACTGCAACATCGGCGACTGCTGGATGGCTCGCCAATGCCTGCTCCACCTCGATGGTCGAGATGTTCTCGCCGCCGGAGATGACAACGTCC
This sequence comes from Rhodococcus sp. Leaf278, assembly GCF_001426085.1. Lineage (GTDB taxonomy): Bacteria > Actinomycetota > Actinomycetes > Mycobacteriales > Mycobacteriaceae > Rhodococcoides. The sequence goes on along the minus strand of NZ_LMRR01000003.1, from coordinate 38,240 downwards.
TTGGCGCGATCGAGTAGCTGCACGTAGCCGTCGGGATGCATCACGCCGAGGTCACCGGAATGGAACCATCCACCCGCGAAAGCCTGTGTCGTTCCGGCGGTGTCGTTGTAGTAACCCTTCATGACGTTGTTGCCGCGCATGACGATCTCGCCCATTTCGGCACCGTCGGGTTCGACATCGATCAACACTCCACCGGGACCAGGCTTGTCGCGGACAACGCGCAAACGGTCAGCAGTGAGCATGCCGACTCCCTGCCGAGCCAAGCGACGAGCCTGTTCGTCGGCGTCCAGTTCGAGCCATTCCTGCTTCGCCTCGCACACCGAATAGGGACCGTAGGTTTCGGTGAGTCCGTAGACGTGTACGAGCGTCGCACCCAGTGCGCGAATCTTCGTGATGATCGTCGGGCTGGGAGGAGCTCCCGCTGTGACGATGGTCAGCGGTCGATCGAGTGAATGTGCCTCCTCAGCAGTGGCAAGAGTGGTCAGCACGGTCGGCGCACCGGCAAGGTGATCCACACCGTTGTCGATGGCCGACCAGATGGCATCGCCTCGTACTCCTCGAAGGCACACGTGCGTGCCTGACGCGGCCGTGACCGCCCACGTGGTGCACCACCCGTTGCAGTGGAACATCGGCAGAGTCCATAGATAGCGCGTGTCGACGCCGAATCCCTGGTGGTGCAGTTCTCCCAGAGAATTGAGGTACGCCCCGCGGTGGGTGTACATCACGCCCTTGGGTCGGCCGGTGGTGCCCGAGGTGTAATTGATCGTGATGGTCGACGTCTCGTCGTCGACCTCCCATTCCATCGGGTCGTCCGTGCCCCGTTCGAGGAATGCGTCGTATCTCGTGGTGTGCGGCAGCTTGTCGTACGTGCCGTCCACCGAGGGAGTCTCGACGATCTCGGTGACCGAATCTGCGATGGGATCTGTTCCGAGCCCGGCCAGCAGTGCCGAATCACCTACTAGCAGTACCGAACCGGAGTGATCGCAGATGTAGCGAACTTCGTCCGGTGAGAGCCTGGTGTTGATCGCGACCAGAACGGCACCGGCCAGTGGCACCGCGTAATGCGCGAACAGCAGCTCCGCCGAGTTCGACGCAATGTAGGCCACTCGATCGCCGTGGCCGACCCCCGACGCGCGCAGTGCATGCGCGAGACGGGTGACGGCAGCGGCAAACTGTTCGTAGGTGAAGGTGCGCGGACCATCCTCCACGGCGGTCTTGTGGGGATGGACCTCCGCAGCGCGTTCGAGGAAGCGAAGTGGCGTCAGCGGAGTATCCAGACCGGTCATGTCAGCCAATGTAGCGCGCACTACGAGGCCAAACCGGATTTGTCGATACGTTCGCGCCCACCGGTCAGGTCGGCGCGTTCGGCGGCGGCGCGGCCGGCAAGCCACCCCTGAGTATTGCCGCTGCCGAACGTAATCGTTTTCGTCGACGGGTACCGGGCAGCGTAGGCACGGTCCACGGCATCGGATCGCTCAGCCATGATCGGCACCAGGGCCGATCCGTGTTGTTGCGTTGCGGCTGCAGTAGCTCGGGTGCGCGCGTCGTGCAATCGTTCGCCGACTCGGTGGGCGTATGCGATCAAGAATGCGTGACGGAAGCTGCGAGTCCGCGAGGTCGGCGATTCGCCGACCTCGTCGAGTGCGCGGGCCGATTGGACCAGTAACGAGGTGTACAGCAGCTCGCACAGGTCGAGATCGACGGGAAGACCGATCATGGTGGCCAACAAGTACTTCTTTTTCCACACTGTTCTGGCACCGTTGGCCGTGCATACGCTGTGCAGCAGAAGCAACTTGCCCTTCGAGTATGGATTGCTCACCATGATGCGACGACTGATGACATCGTCGATCAAGCTGCGGGGGTTCTCCGCATCGAGAAGCGCGCTGTCGATCGCATAGCGCGTCATCAGGTCCTGGGCCTTGGCCGATAATGCCTCGGCTTCAGCGGGGAATTGCGTCGACTCGGCCTTGGCCAGTAGTCCCCGTATTTTTCCGAGCATCTTCGAGTCCGCCGCCTGCCGCTGACCGGCAGGCGTGGTGCGTGATGTCCATTCAGCCGGAGGGGGCAGGAGGCTTTCGATGGGCAACAGCCATGTCGCACAGCCGAGTACGAGCAACAGGGTGTACCACGATTGCGCTGACGATCGTCGGTTGTACGAACGCCATCGCCGAAGACGGTCAGCGGTGGTGCCGCCTGCAGATTCGACGTTCAGCTCGGACAACTGATCTCGCCAGGAATCCGGAGCAAGGCTGTCGGCAGAACTTCGCGCCGCGTGAGCGCCGATGGCCTCGATCATGACCACCGCGCCGTCGCCTCCGGCGCTCTGACGCGTCACGTGTACCAGTTCGGCAGGCTGCCAGCCCTTCTCGAAGGCCACGTCGAGAGCGTCGTCGAGTATTTTCGCTGCGCGATTGTGCACCGAACTTGCTCGGTCCGTATCGTCCGCAGCGGACAGGCGTTCCGCGATCAGCTGGGTCATGTCCTTCGCCGACGACCCCAACTGGGCGAAACCGATTCCGCTGTCCAGCAATTCGTTCGGATCAGCACCGTCCCGCACATTGGTTGCGCGCGAATACTTGAAAAAGCTGTCCAGATCGATACGACTCATCGTCGTCCCCTCCACGTCCCCCGGTGTGGTCCCCGAACTTTTCGGTGAATCGCAGAGTAGGGGAGGGGTACGACAGACTATTCGAACGTGTCAGCGAGGGGCGAGCATCTGGAGCAGTTCTTCGACGGTCGGCAGGCCTGGAATCACGGGAAGGTCGGGAACAGGAGCGGGGGCGGGCGGTGCCGTCAACTCGACATCGCCGAGCGTGGCCAGGACATCGTCGGTATTGGAGCGGGTCGGTCCGTATGTATTGGATGCAACGACGAAATCAGTGCCGATCGACGCCGATGCAACCACACTCGATCGGTCGTCGGCCCATCCCCACTTGCTTCCGATCACGCCCGGCAACAGCGAGGTACCCCAGTTCTGGGCAAACCCGTCCCGTGCCACGGGAGCGGCCGTGGTCATCCAAGCCAGAACGGGGCTGGCGGGATCGGTGCGCTTCTTGGCTGCCAGGAATCGCACGGTGTCGGCTGTGCTGGTGTACGAACTGCCCCAGAAGCCGCCCCGCGAGGTGGAGGTGAGCCCGAACTCCGCCGCAGTTGCATCGATGGCCTGGGGGTACTTGTTGTCGAGTACGGAGGCGGCGCTGTCGTCGCTGACCTGGACCATACGAGCGGCCAGATCCCGATCACGTGGGGAGCCGTCGCCGCGTCGTACGACGTAATCGGCCATGTACAGCTTGACCGTCGACAACCCCGGACGGGCGGAGTTGTCCTCTGGACTACCGACGTACGTCCCGGTCGGCACGTGTTCGTACGAGATCGAGGTTCGGGACGGCACGTCGGCGAGGTCAGCGGGTGTCGGCAGAGCTTGCGCGGGTGCAGCGCAGGTCAGAGCCATGGCAATACCGACAATTGGGACAGCTGCTCTGCCGATTGCGCGACGTAGGCCCGGCATCTCGGTCTCCTCGAGGTGTAGGCCCGCCGCTGTTCGGTGGCCGATGGGTGAAGCTACCCCGATGGTAGACGGTTCAACCTCGCGCCGCCTTTTCGAGTTCTGAGGCCCTCGTCACCTGAATGAATGTGGCTTTGTTGCAGTTGGAGTGACTGGTGGGCGCATTGATCCCAACGGGGGTGAGCAGTCAGGACCGGCGCAACGTCGACAGCATCTCTCGCGAGCGTCGCAGTGGCCCTCTGTTCGACTCGCCGGGCCAAGAGCTGGGCGATTGGATCGGGTCGGTCAGGCGACCCGAGTTGAAGTCGTCGACCAGATGTCCGACGGTTTCCTGGGCGCAAGACTTGTTGGTGCCGATGAACCCCGAGGGCCCGCGCTTGATCCAGCCGGTGACATAGCTGCCGATCGATGTCTGCCCACCGGATTCCTGCAATACCCGGCCGCCGGTGTTCGGAATGATGCCGGCGCGATCGTCGAAGGGAACTCCGGGCAGCGCAACTCCGCGGTAGCCGATGGAGGTGAGCACGAGTCCGGCGTCGAGGGTGTCGAATTCACCGGTCGCAATGCTGCGCACAACGTCGTCGCCGTCGGCGGTCAGACCCATCCGCTCGAACTCGATGCCCGTCACTCGATCGGTACCCACGATGCGGGTGGGAGAGAGCAGGTATCGCAGCGTGATGCGCTTCCGGCCGTCGCTGTGCTCGGGGGATTCGTCGACGTGGCGGAGAAGTTGAAGCTTCTGGGCCACAGCGTGAGGTAGGTCGTCGGTCGCGGCGAGGCGCACCGTCACCGGGTCGAGTGCGAGTTCGCTACGGTCGATGGCCAGATCGATATCGGGGACAGTGAGAAGTCCGGCGAACTCGGGAACGGTGAATGCGGACTGGGCTACGCCTCGCCGGCCGACGACGACGACCTCGCGAATGGAGCTGTGGCGCAGGGCGTCCAGGGCGTGGGGTGCGATGTCGGTCTGGGCGAGCGCTTCGGGATCCATCGTCAGGATGCGGGCGACGTCCAGTGCCACGTTGCCGTTGCCGATGACGACGGCGCGTTCGTGCGAGAGATCGAATGTGCGGTGCGCATGATCGGGGTGGCCGTTGTACCAGGCGACGAAATCGGTTGCCGAACTGCGGCCCGGCAATTCGGCACCGGGAATGCGGAGTTCCCGATCCGACGATGCCCCCACTGCGTAGATGACGGCGTGGTGGGTGTCCATCAATTCGTCGTGGGTGATGTCCTTGCCGACCTCCACACCGAGGTGGAAGGTGAATCCCTCTTGCGCGGAGATGGTCTCGAACAGGCGCGATACCTGACGGGTCTTCTGGTGGTCGGGTGCGACACCGAGACGGGCGAGGCCGTGTGGTTGCGGGAGTCTGTCGTAGACATCGACTTTCACGCCCGGCTGGGTGAGTAGCTCGTCCGCCGCGTACATTGCCGACGGTCCGGATCCGACGATCGCGACTCGGAGGGGCTGACGATCACGCGAGACCGATGCAGCCGGTGTGACCGGTGCCAGGATCGGCCGAGGCGGCCGTTCCTGCTTGTAGAAGTCTGCGTTGATCGTCAGGAACGGCAGTTGCGCCTCGGTCAGTTTCGCTTGCGGCACAATGGCGTCGACCGGGCAGGCCGAGACGCATGCGCCGCAGTCGACACACGATTGCGGGTCGATGTGCAGCATCTCCGCCGTCAGGAAGTCCGGCTCGTCGGGGGTGGGATGAATGCAGTTGACGGGACACGCAAAGACGCACGACGCGTCGCTGCAACATGATTGGGTGACGACGTGGGGCATGAGGGTTCCTGACGGCGGGCGCTGCTGTACGGATAACTGGCGCGTGGGGTGTCGAGAGGGCTATGCGGCGAACTGGCTCGAGCTGCGATCGGGCTCGCTGCGGAAACGTGAGGCCTTGCCGTCGATTCCGCACATCTTCCACATCAGACGAGCCGCACGATTCATCATGCCGGTGTCGGTGGCCAGCATGCGAACATCGCCGAAGTAGTCCTGCAGCGCGTGCTGCGATTCCGGGGTACCCCAGAACAGATCCTTCTTCACCTGCTTCGGGATGTCGAACTTCGTCCAGAACTTCTTCGGCGGAATGACGATGACGTCGCACAGGATGCGCATCGTGATCGGGAATGCCAGTGAGAGCAAGAACCGCCCCACCTTGGACATCTTGGGGACTCGTCGACGTAGCAGTTGGTGCGCGAACGAGATGTGTCGCGCTTCCTCGGCCACGTGAATGGCCATGACGCTCTGCATGATCGGGTGGATGTCGTCACCGGACCGCAGAACCGATTTCTGAATGTGGTCGATCGGTTCTTCGCCTGCGAGAACGCCGACGAAGAACAGTTCCGGCAGCAGCGTGGCGAACAGCGGAACGAACGGAGACAGCATCTTCATCGGCCTGCTCATGCCGGGTGCATCGGAACCGACGCGGTTGACCATCTCCTGGAACATCAGGGTGTGGTTGCACTCTTCGATCGATTCGTGGGTGCAGTAGCGCGCCTCAGCGGAGCCGTTGGGCAGCGAAAATACGTACTGCATCATGCCGCGGATCAGAATGTTCTCGAACTGCAGACCGACCTTCGCGACATTGGCCTGACGCCACATACCGATCTCGATCTGCCTGTCGAGTGGAAGCGCCTGGTACCAGGCGTGGCCGCCGATCGGATCGGTTTTGGCCGGCAGTACCCACCGTGGATCGTTCGCTGGTACAGCGAACTTCTCGGACTCCCAGTCGATGTCCACGTAGGGATCGAAATGCTTGTGCACCGAACCCTCGGACAGCAACGTGAGCGTCTCGACGTACTGCTGCTCGTCCGCAGTGTCGGCATCGACCGAAACGGACGCATTGCTTGTCGTCAGTGTCATGGCTTCTCCAAACGAAGTGCGAACATGGGGTTAATGTAACCCTAGTTAACACAAAAGGGAAGCGTGTCGAGGAGACTCCGATCGGCGGTGGTCTATTGGTCGTCCGAACGCTCTTCGGACACCTCGGCCACTTCGTCGGTCTCGAACAGCTGGAGCTGAATCGCCGACGGATCGACCACCGGCGTGACCTGCTCGGGAGTGCTGCGCAGCACGTCGCGGAGGGCGGCGACGGCCCGGGCCCAGTTGGCCGCTTCCCGATCTGCTTCGTCGACGTCGCAGTGCTCGTCGCCCAGATCCGCGGCCACCGCCATCCCACGCCATGACGCTTCTTGTTCTGCGCTGATTCGGAGATACGACACGACGACATCGCGATCGGACGAGCAACACTCGAGAACTACATGGAGGTCGAGCGCTTCGTCCTCGGAGCGGGCGAGTAGGTCGACGAGTTCGAGTAGACCGTCGGGGAAGTCCTCCGCCTCGACCGGGGGTGGCGTCGGCTCCCCGAGTACGCCTCCGAAATCCTCGGCGAACTTGTCGTCGACCTGCTCCCACACGTGGCTTAGCATGCGCACCGCCCACAGCAGGTGGTCGGCAACGAAGGGTGACCCGCTGACGCGTACCTGAGCGACGATGCAGTCCTGAACCAGGTGCAGCATCACATCCGGAAGTTGCAGGTTCAGGTCGACCAACAGTTCCGCCGCGCGCGTGCGACCGGTCACGGCATGGACGAGCGTCGAGTTGATCTCGACCACCGGCTCGGTGGGTTTGACCGATACGTACGCGGTGCCGCCCACGAACCGCAGCGGAATGTCGCCGTCGGGGTCATGGTCCGGCGGGAAGCCGAACCAAGGCTCGAGAGCGCGGTCGACGAGCTGCTGCAGGTGCTCTTTGCCTTTGGGCTGCACGCACAGCGGAACGACGGTGGTATCCGGCTCGGAGGTCGAAGGGTCGAAGCTGGGCACGTCGTATCGGCCGGTGGCGCGTGAGCTCAGGAACGACGGGTGTGGCAGGCCCCAGATGTCACGAAACACCGCAACGGTCTTCTTCGCCAGATCGTCGGACCACGATCTATTGCGATCCACATGCGGGGCAGTCGGACCGGAATCGAAGGAGGTACGAAAACCCAATGCATTCAACGCTTTTCGCTGCTCGCCGGTGATGGCCCGGCTGCTGTGCAGGTGTTCGTTCGCTGGGATCTCGCAGCGAACCCGATCGAGATCCCAGGCGTAGAACTGCACACAGGCGGCGGTGTCGGGGATGCCGTCGGTGGTGTCGTATCGCGATTCGATCACCAATGCATCGCCGTCGCGCATGGCGCTGACGTAGTCGCCGAGCGTGCGCTGGAACTGCATCCAGGCGGCATCGACGTCGAAGTCGAACTCGAGTGAATCGCTCATGTCGGCTCCTTACCCAGATCGCGCTGACGTAACGCGGACACGATCACGCTAGCGGCGACCACCGACACGATCTCGGCGCTCGCGGGGGCGATCACGACGATGCCGAATCCTCGGGCGATCGCTCCAGTGGGTCGTCGAGAGAATCGTCGTCGATCGCACCGAATGGCTGCGCCTCGGCCACGCCGTCCAACACCGCCGGACGTAGAGCGTGCGGAACGGCCAGTACTTCCTCGATCCTGACAAGAATGCCCTGGTCGATCAGCGATCGAACTCGGTGATCGATCAACTGTGCCGTACGCAGATCCTCGCCTTCCAGATCGGCGTAGTCCTCGCCCTCGTTGTTGACCGGGAGCTCGTCGGTCATGGCGGCGAGCAGGGTCTGCACCGCAAACGTGTTGGCCAGGGAACGCGACACGTCGGGGTCGTCGGCATCTCCCGACAGCTGCACCCGCACATGTTCGGCAACCAGTTCGTGCACGGTCTCCGCGCCGCGACCGGCCAGTGAATGCGCATTGTCGCCCGGCCTCGCGGTGTCACCGTCGATGCGAATCAACTCTGTCGCGATGGCCGTCGACCAGTAGTCGACCGCGGCGACGCCCGAGCCCACTTCGGTGGGATCGAACGGAGCCGAACCGGCTGCGCGCTGAAGATCGGCATCGTCCGAGACCGACAGCCCATCGGCGACCCGAGCGACTATGTCGTCCAGTGCCGGCAGCAGTGGAAGCGCCGAGATGGCCGCCAGTTCCTGTTCGAGCGACACGTCGGGAAGGTCGATGTCGTCGGCGTCGAGCATGTCGGGCTCGTCGCCCTCCAGGAAGTCCGAAAGATCTTCCATGCAGTGCGCGTAGTCCTCGGGCGTTCCGTCCCAGAGGTCGGTCTCGTCGAGGAAAGTCAGGTACTGCAGGGAGGTGAGTACGAGGTTAATCGCGGTGTCCTCGGCCGTCTCGGACTCCTCCTGCAGGATGCGTTCCGCGGCGTCCACCAGCAGGTGTGCGTCGGCGGGCAGCCAGGCGCTGGGGGAGAATCCGTTCCGTGCTCCGGAGAGTTGGGTGAGCGTCGACGAGACGAGCCGTGAGATCGCCTCCGACTGTTCCGACATCTCGCTGTCGTCGAGCCACTCCACGAACCCGTCGATCAGGTCGGCGATCCGTTCGCCGGCGGCCCCGGACGGAGCCGGCCGAGATTGCTGATGACGCCGTTGCCGGGCCTTGGTCTTTTCTGCACGCTTCTGTCCGCGGTTGGCAGGCCGCTTCGATCCCATGACTGGCAGCCTATCTGCTGGGATGTCCAGTTTCGTCGGTCCATGCGTCAGTCGAGCAGGAACGCGCCGGCCGAAGGGGGAAGCGTCGGTCTCGGAAGACGGCGATACAGTTCCGCCGGCCGGCCACCGCCCGCGGCCGACGTGGTGCCCGTTCCCTCGAGAGAGCCCAGGACATGGCGTCGAAACGTGTCTTTCGGGAGCGGGCGATCGAACACGATCTCGTAGAGCTCACGCAGTTCGAGAAGCGTGAATTCCTCGTCGATCAGCAACGCAGGATCTACCTCACGTGCGTAGCGTTCACGCAGTTCGAGAACGGCTTCGGTCACCATCTCGCTGTGGTCGAAGGCGAGCGGTGACGCCGGTTCTCCGTTGGCGATCAGAACGAATTCATGAGTCGCAGAGAGTAATCGGGTCGAGACCGCGGCGCTGTGTGCCATCGACAGAACCCATCCACGGTCGTCCCGATGTGGGGCGTCGAACATTCTCAGTTGGTGAAATGTGAGATCGACGATGCCGGCCTTGGTGCGCAGCGCTCGGTCTGCTGCGTCGGCGAGATTCTCCTCGGGTCGCAGGAACGTGCCCGGTAGAGCGTGGCCCCGTTCGGTCGGGACCACGACCACGTGCAATCGATTGTCGCGGACGGTCAGTACGGCCACGTCGACAGCCACGGAGGGGCGGGGGTAGTCGGTCAGAGCATTGCCGTCTTGGTCTCGCCAGGTCATGTGTTGCATCTTAGCGTGAATGTGATCTAAGCTTAGATCAACATCGAGCTAAGGGGTACAGAATGCATTTGTCCGACATTCAGTCCGATCGAGCGAGGGGCGTGCTGCTCGGAACCGCAGTAGGAGACGCGCTGGGCGCGGGTTACGAGTTCGGTTATCCCTCTCCGGAGGCCGAGATCGACATGATCGGGGGCGGGTCGTTCGACTGGGCACCAGGGGAATGGACCGACGACACCTCGATGGCGGTGTGCGTCGCGCGAGCACTGGAAACCGGCGGAGACGTCGACGACATTGCCGAGAACTTTCGCGCATGGTTCGCGCAGGACCCTCCCGACGTAGGAAATCAAACACGGTCCGTGCTCTCGCAGACCACACGCACCGGCGCCGAGATGACGGCGGTGGCAGCGTCGCTGCCGGGCAGAACCGGTGGCAACGGATCGCTGATGCGTACCGCGCCCGTCGCGCTGGCCTACCTCGACGGCGCAGCGGGCTGTCTGGCGGCGGCCTCGCGAATCAGTGCCCTGACCCATTCCGACCCACGGGCCGGTGACGCGTGTCAATTGTGGAGTCACGCAATCCGATACGCAGTTCTGCACGGTACGTACGACGGCATTGCCGAGTTCCTCGACGAGGCTGCCGCCGAGGTGCGGGACTACTGGCGGCCGCTGGTTCTCCAGGCGCAGGTGGGAGAGCCTGCCGGCTTTTCCCACAACGGCTGGGTGGTGCACGCACTGCAGACTGCGTGGTGGGCAATTCACCGCAGCGTCGACGCCGAACGGCCATTGTCTGCCGCTCTGGAATTGTGCGTTCGTGCGGGCGGCGACACCGACACCACAGCGGCCATTGCCGGAGGACTCCTCGGAGCGCGCTGGGGAGCCTCGGCCGTACCGAGCGAATGGCGCAACATCGTCCACGGTTACCCCGGGCTTCGCGCCGACGATCTGGACCGAATCACCTCCAAGATCATTGCAGTGAAGGGACTTTCATGACCATCATCGACGTCGTTCAGGGTGACATCACGGACGTGGCGGCCAACGCGATCGTGAACGCCGCCAATGCACGTCTGCTCGGCGGCGGTGGGGTCGACGGTGCTATCCACCGCGCCGGCGGGCCGACGATCCTCTCGGAATGCAAGGCACTGCGGGCCACCACGCTGCCGCACGGTCTCGACGTCGGCGCGGCCGTCGCGACCACCGCCGGCAGATTGCGAGCCGACTGTGTCATCCACACCGTCGGTCCGCGGTACTCCCAGCACGAGGACAGATCGGAGTTGCTGCGCTCGTGCTACGCCCGAAGTCTGGCCCTCGCTGCGTCGATGAATCTGAAGTCGATCGCATTTCCCTTGATATCCGGCGGATCCTTCGGATGGCCGATGCACGACGCGGTGACCCAGCAAGTGGTGGCCGTGAAGGCGGCGCGGCCGTCGGTCGAACTGATCATGCTGGTCGCGTACTCGAGGGCAAGCGCTGACCTGACGCGACGATTGGTGGGTTAGCTTTCGCAGGCAACGCCGTCGCTGTTGCCGTCGAGCTTCGGCCGGTAGCCGGGCTCACCGATTCGAATATTGCTGGCTCCCGCAGCTTTCGCCGCCTTGCAATTCTCGTAGTACACGCTCTCGGGAACCGTAACCAGCGGCGCGGGAGCGGTGTAGACGGGCTCCGGTGTGTAGACCGGCTCGGGGATGTACACGGGCTCAGGATCGGGCAGCGGGATGTACTCGGTTGTCGTCGGCACCTCGATGATGGCGGCTACTGCTTCGGTCGTCGGGGCCACGGTGGTCGTTGTGGTCGGTGCAGGGGTCGTCGTCGACGGCGGGGCGGACGTCGTCGTGACGGTCGGCAAGGCGGGCACGGCAGCGACGGGGGCGGCGGCGGGGGTCTCGGGTTCGGTGGTGGTCAATCCCATGAGGATCAAAGCGGGGAGGACTGCGATGGCCGGTACCGCCCACCCTCGGCGGCCTCGACTGGGCGACAGAAGCAGATACGCGACGCCCGCTCCGACCATCAGTGCCCCCACGAGTAGTGCACCGAATTCGAACGACACTAGTGCGCCGATCGAAAAGATCGCGCCGAAAACGATTGCAAACCAAGCGAACACCTTCCCGAACAGCGGGCGACGTGGAGTCTCGGGCTCGGGTGCGGGGCGCTGGAAGGGGGGTGGGTACACGCTGGTCATGTTGTTCGTCCTCGGGTCGCGAAGGGTGTCGATGCCGCGGAAACGATGTGCCGCGAGACCGGAAGCAACCACCCGAGTCCGTCCGAACCGGTCGGTCGCATTTCCGTTCACCGTGTCGCATTCGCGGCGTTCGGCGTTACACCCGGCCCGGTAACGGCAACCGCGTCGATCAGTAGTGTTCGCGAAAGCCGCCGATCGCGGTGATCGAATTGCCGTCGGGATCGACAACGGTGCTCAGGCGAACGCCCTTGTTCGCGTCGACGATGTCGCCGAACTCGACTCCACGTGAGCGCGCCGACGCGACGAACGATTCGAGATCGTCGACGGCGACGTTGAATTGCGACGCGCCTGCTCGCTCGGGATCGACGGTGACCTGCACCCATGCAGCGGGGGCGGCCTGCCACTCCACCAGACTCGGCATCGGGTTGTTGTCTGCGGGCCGATCGAACAGCCGCCGGTACCAGTCGGCGGCCGAACCGATATCGCGTACCGCGATCACTGCAAATACATGCTCGAACATGTCGTTCTCCTTCGCTTCGGCAAGGGGTTCACGGATACTGACCGGGATCGGCGGCCGGACTCATCGCGCAGAACCTGTCGCCAGGCTCGAGTAGGGTCGTCACGAGTCCGAAATCGGGCTTTCCGCTACGAACAGGCAGGGGATCGCAACGGTGTTGACGCTCCACCGCGCAGAGCGTGCAGGAACCCTTGCCGACGCGCTGGCCGATGTTCTGTCCCTGCCGTTGGACGACTCCTTCACACCCGAGATCGTGTCGGTTCCGGCGAAGGGTGTCGAGCGGTGGCTCACCCAACGACTCTCGAGCACCTTGGGCAGTGGGGACGGTGACGGCATCGCCGCGAACATCGATTTTCCGAGCCCGGCCAGGTTGGTCGCACGTGCGGTCGGTGCGGTCGACGACATCGACCCCGACGACGATCCGTGGGCACCGGGCCGAGTGCTCTGGACTGCTCTGAGTGTCATCGACGAGTGCCGCACCGAACCGTGGGCGGCGGTGCTGTTCGAGCATCTGGGTGCGGGGTCCGAGGACCACCGTGTGGGGCGTCGCTGGTCGACGGCGTCTCACGTGGCAGAGCTGTTCCGTGCGTACGGTTCTCAACGACCTGCAATGATTCGTGATTGGTTCGCCGGACGATTCACCGACGGCCTCGGCGGCGATCTCGACGACGACCTGCTGTGGCAACCGCGCGTGTGGAAACTGGTTCGGGAGCGGATCGGCAGTCCCAGCCCCGCCGAGCGGCTGCCCGAGACGTGCGCTCGGCTAAGGGATGCACCGGACACGGTGGACCTACCGAGTCGGTTGTCGGTCTTCGGTCCCACCCGATTGACGACCGACCAACTCGGCATACTGGGTGCGCTCTCGGAGCACCGCGACGTACACATCTGGGTTCCGCATCCCAGCCCGTCCATGTGGAAGGCGCTCGAGAACATTCCCGCGGTGACGCGGCGACGAGGCGACGTGACGGCCCTTGCCGTCGAGCATCCGCTGCTGGCCAGTCTGTCTCGAGACGTCCGGGAACTGCAGGCCACCACCGGATCGGTCGCGGGGCACTCCGTCCACCACGAGGGCCCCGAGATCGCGAACACCCTGCTCGGCCGGATTCAATCGGACATCGCTGCCGACGTATCGCCCACTGCTGCAACGGAATCCGGCGACCACGTGGTTGCTTCGGATGGCACGGTGCAGATCCACGCTTGTCACGGACCCGCCCGGCAGGTCGAAGTTCTACGAGAGTCGCTGCTGCATCTTTTCGCAGGTGATCCGACGCTCGAACCGCGGGACGTGCTGGTGATGTGCCCGGACGTCGAGACCTATGCGCCGTTGATTCGCGCCAACTTCGGGCAGGCAGCGCTGGTGCATCCGGGTCACCGCCTGCGTGTGCGACTCGCCGATCGGGGGTTGCGCCGCACCAACCCCGTGCTCGACGTCATTGCGACTCTTCTCGACTTCTCCGAAGGCCGGGTCACGGCGAGCGAGCTGCTCGACTTCGCCGCCAGCGGTCCGGTGCGTGAGAAGTTCTCGCTGAGCGACGACGACCTCGAACGGCTCCGCGAATGGGTGACGACTTCCGGTGCGCGCTGGGGTCTGACGGTGAGGCAACGAGAAGCATTCGGGTTGAACGGCTTTCGGCAGAACACGTTCAAATCGGCCCTCGACCGGATCCTCCTGGGCGTCGCCGCCGACGAGACCCACAACGAATACCTCGACCTAGCCCTGCCCCTGGACGATGTCGACAGCAACGACATCTCCCTCGCGGGCCGTTTCGCCGAGCTGGTCGATCGGCTCGCCTCGGTACTGCGAGCTCTTGCGGGCCCGGCGTCGGTGACCGAATGGACGCGGCAACTGGGCCGCGCGCTCGACCTGCTCGCCGACGTACCCACTGCCGACGAATGGCAACTGGCACAGGCGCATCGCGAGATCGCCGACGCCACCGAACACGGCGGGTCGGTGGAGCTGCGTCTGGCGGACGTGCGCGCCATGCTGGCGAGGAGACTGGCCGGACGACCCACGAGAGCGAACTTCCGTACTGGCGAGCTGACCGTATGCACCATGGTTCCGATGCGATCAGTACCGCACCGAGTGGTGGTGCTCCTCGGGCTCGACGACGAGGTGTTCCCGCGAGTGGGAAGTATCGACGGAGATGACATCCTCGCCCGCGATCCTGCACTCGGTGAACGAGACATTCGCAGCGAGGATCGGCAGCTGTTGCTCGACGCGGTGATGTCGGCCGAGGAGAAGCTCCTCCTGTTCTACACCGGTGCAGACCCCGTCGACGGTTCGGTCAAGCCGCCCGCGATCCCGCTGCGCGAACTCATGGATGTGCTCGAGGTGACCGCGGGTCGAAGCGTCGAACATCGGCATCCGTTGCAGCCGTTCGATCCTCACAATTTCGAGGCCGAACGTCCGTTCAGTTTCGACACCGTTGCACTGGACGGGGCGGTCTCGCAGCAACGCGCACCCCTGCCCGTACCGCCGTTTCTGCCCGCAGCGCTCCCGCCGGCAGAACGAGGCGATGTGGAACTCGCCGATGTGATCGCCTTCGTCGAGAACCCTGCACAGGCGTTTCTCCGCCAGCGGCTCGGCTTTCGCGTTCCCGAGCTCGAGGACGACCTGGCAGACAGTCTCGACATCGAGTTGGACCCGTTGTCTCGGTGGAACATCGGCGATCGGATGCTTGCCGCGGTGCTCGCGGGCGGAGACATCGGAGAATTCGCCGACGCCGAATGGCGCCGCGGGACTCTTCCGCCGTTTCATCAGGGCCGACGCGAGATGTCCGACATCAGGCAGATCGTCGGAATCATCGCCGACGCGGCCGCGCCTTTCCACCAAGGCCCGGCCGACACCACCGATGTTGCGGTCGATCTCGGCGATGGACGACGCCTGACCGGAACCGTCACCGGAATTCACGGCCATGTTCTGGCGCGTTCGTCCTACTCTCGCCTCGCGGCCAAACATCGACTGGCTGCGTGGGTGCGGTTGCTCGCGGTGTCCGCATCCGAGCCGGGGGACTGGAGCGCCGTCACCATCGGACGGGCCAGCGGCACGCGGCCTCCTCGTCGATCGCGACTGACGGCACCACACGACCCTGTTGCCATCCTGCGTGTGCTGGTGAATCTGCGCGATCGAGGATTGGCGTCGCCGCTGCCGATATCGACCGGCACGGCGTCGGCTTACGCGGAGAAGCGGTTCGGCGGCGGATCCATCGAGGACGGTTACGACTCGGCAGGCTGGTCATGGCGAGGGGACTTCGGCGACGGTAACGATCGCTCGTTGCGGTACATACACGGTCCGACCCTGTCGTTCCAGACACTCTTGGCCGCAACACCTCTCTTCGACGAAACCGAGCCGTCCAACGAAACGAGCCGCTTCGGTGTTCTCGCTCGCACGCTGTGGGACCCATTGCTGACAGCCGAGAACATGGGGAACGCATGACCGCCACCCACGGATTCGACCTACTCGGACCGATGCCGAACGGAACCACCGTGCTCGAGGCCAGCGCCGGTACCGGCAAGACCTACGCGATCGTCGGACTGGCCGCGCGCTACATCGCCGAAGGCATCGCGGAGATTTCCGACCTGCTTCTGGTGACGTTCAGCCGGGCGGCAACCCAGGAACTCCGTGATCGCACTCGCAGCAGATTCGCCTCGATCGCGCAGCATCTTGCAAACCCGGAAGCTGCTCGTGCAGAACGGGATCCACTGGTGGTGTTCCTGGCTTCGGCCGACGACGCCGAGGTGGACCGACGTCGCAGGAGACTGCGAAAGGCGCTGTCGGACTTCGATGCCGGGACCATCGTCACCACCCACAGCTTCTGTCAGCGCATGCTCGACGGGCTCGGGATCGCAGGGGAACGAGAACCGGAATCCACATTCGTCGAATCCGTCTCGGATCTACTCGAGCAGGTCGTGGACGATCTGTACCTGCAGATGTTCAGTGGCGACGATGAAGCGCCTGCATTCAGCAGGCGGGATGCGCACCAGCTGGCATCGTCTGCCGTCGGCGACCAACAGTCGATTCTGTACCCCGACATCGAGAATCTCGACGGTGACGACGGCAACCGCGAGCCTGCGCTGCGCGTACGGTTCGCGCGGGAGGCACGGCGAGAATTGGAACGTCGCAAACGGCTGCTCGGGGTGCGTGACTACAACGATCTGCTCGGACTTCTGCATTCGGTGTTGTCCGATCCCGTGCACGGTGAGGCGGCCTGTGCGCGAGTGCGAGACCGGTTCCGAGTGGTACTGATCGACGAGTTCCAGGACACGGACCCGATGCAATGGGACATTCTGCGACGGGCGTTTCACGGGTCGACGACGCTCATTCTCGTCGGCGACCCGAAGCAAGCGATCTACGCCTTCCGCGGGGCAGAGGTGCTCAGTTACCTCGATGCGGTGCAATCGGCGGACAATCTGTACGAGCTCACTGCCAACTGGCGCAGTGATTCCGGGCTACTCGATGCGCTGCACCATCTCTACGGCGGCGCAGCCCTCGGACACGACGACATCGTCGTTCATCGTGTCGAAGCTCGAAATCCACCATCGCGGATGGTCGGACATACTCCGATGCGGCTGCGCTATCTTCCGCGAACCGGAGCAGGACCCCTGAAACAGGGATTTCCGGCGGTCGATCGACTGCGTTCCAAGGTCGCGGCCGATGTCGCGGCAGACATCGTCGAGTTACTGTCCAGCGGTGCCACGATCGACCGACCGGACGGCCCCCGGGCGATCGAACCGCGAGACGTCGCGGTACTGACCCGAACTACCAAGCAGGTGGCGCTGATTCGAGATGCTCTGGATTCGGTCGGCGTCCCGTCGGTCGTCTCGAGCAGTACCAGCGTGTTCGGCACCGAGAGTGCCCGACACTGGTTGTGGCTGCTGCAGGCGATCGAGCAACCGCATCGCACCGACCGCGTTCGTCTTGCCGCTCTGACCCCGCTGCTCGGGTGGACTGCCGCCCAGCTCGACTCCGGAGCCGAGGACGCCCTGTCCCAGGTGAGCAGCCGACTGCGCGAGTATTCGATCCTCTTCGACGAGGCCGGGTTCGCCGCAGTATTCGAGCGGGTGTCGGCCCAGTCCGGACTCGACGCCCGGCTGCTCGCGGTCGACGCGGGCGAACGGACCATGACCGATCTGCGGCATATCGCCCAATTGCTCAATCGCGCAGCAGTATCCGAGTCGTTGGGAATCACCGCACTCACTCGCTGGCTGACCGACCGCATCAAGGAACCGGCGGCGGGCGGATCCACCGACCGCAGCCGTCGACTCGACAGCGATTCCGCCGCAGTGCAGATCATGACGACACACGGCAGCAAGGGGCTCGAATTCCCCGTCGTGTACCTGCCGTACGCCTGGGACACGTTGTTCTTCAGCAAGCCGTCGACGCTCCTGCTGCACGAGAACGGCGACCGGATTCGAGACGTCGGTGGGCCGTCGGGAGTGGGCTACGCGGCCAGGAAGATGATCAACGACCAGGAGGAAGCAGGAGAGGAACTGCGACTGCTGTACGTCGGTCTGACCCGAGCCGAAAGCCAGATCGTGCTGTGGTGGGCACCGGGCCGGAATACCGCGACGTCCTCGCTGCACCGAATGCTGTTCGGCCGCATACCCGGAATTCCGCAACCGGAGCCCACATACAAGGTTCTCGACGATGCGACTACCGCGAGTCGGCTTCAATCCTGGGTCGGCTCGGCAGCCGACCTCATCTCCATCGAACCGGTGGGGCCCGGTGCACCGTCCACGCAGCATTGGGCGCGGCCCGAGGAACCACTGCTCGATGTTGCCGCCGCGAGGTTCGATCGGAAGCTGGACCTGTTGTGGCGTCGAACGTCCTATTCCGCGTTGACAGCTCACGCTCACGATGCCGCACACCTTCAGCCGGAGGTGGGGGTGACGAGCGAGGCCGAGCATCCCGAGAAGACCGATGAGCCGGCCGAACCCCAATCCGACAGTGACTACCCCGAGGATCCGAGGTTGGAGGGAATCGAGTCACCGATGAATGGCATGCCTGCCGGTGCCGCATTCGGAACGCTCGTGCACGAGGCACTCGAACACGTGGACACCTCGGCCCCCGACTTGCGTGCCGAACTCGAGCTCCGTTGCAGTGCAGCGGTCGCATCGCGGATGGCCGAGGTCGATCCGGTGGCGTTGGCCGCAGCCCTGCTCCCGGTGATGCACACGCCGTTGGGCTTCGGAACACTTGCAGACATCGCGCCCTCCGACCATCTGGCCGAATTGGACTTCGAGCTTCCGCTGGTCGGCGGGGACGATCCGGTGGCAGCGACCGTCACTCTGAAATCCGTCGCGCGGCTCATGCGTCGGCACCTCGATGCGGCTGATCCGCTCGCGTCCTACCCCGATCTGCTCGACGATATCGACGAGACACCGCTGCGCGGCTTCCTCACCGGAAGTATCGACTCGGTTCTCCGAGTGCCGGGACCGCGTTACGTCGTGGTGGACTACAAGACCAACCGGCTCGCCCGAGGTGACCTGACTACAGGGAACTTCACTCGTGAGAAGATGGCGCAGGAAATGATGCGCTCGCACTATCCACTGCAGGCAATTCTGTATGCCGTTGCGCTGCATCGATATCTGCGGTGGCGCCAACCGGGTTACGAACCGCAGGAACACCTCGGCGGAGTCCGGTACCTGTTCGTGCGGGGCATGGTGGGACCACAGACTCCCACCGGGTGCGGGGTGTTCGACTGGAATCCGTCCGCGGCGCTGGTGGTCGAGCTCTCGGATCTGCTTGCCGGAAAGGCGAATCGATGACGAGCGTGACGACCGCACTGCGAGGCGGCGGCCTTCTGCGCACGTTCAACGACGCAGGTGTGCTCACTGCTGCCGACGTGCACGTGGCATTGCGTCTGGGTGCGCTTGCCGGAGAGGCGTCGGAGCATGTGCTGTTGGCCGCCGCGTTGACGGTGCGCGCTGTGCGATCGGGATCGGTGTGCCTCGATCTGCGACGACTGCGAGATGTGACGGTGGACGAGGACTCGGACATCGATCCGGCCGCGCTACCGTGGCCCGATCTCGCGGACGTCCTCGGCGCGTTGAGAGTCAGTCCTCTCGTTCTCGGCAGTGCGAACGGACCGCTGACACCGCTGAAACTGATCGACACCGCTGAGGGCGAACTTCTGTATCTCGACCGATATCACCTGCAGGAGAGCATAGTTCGTGACGTTCTCGACCGGCGGTCGCAGTCTCACCCGCAGTCCGATGCCGCCGAGATCAGCCGTGCGTTGACTCAGCTGTTCATCGACGAATCGGGTGTCCCCACTGTGGCTCCCGACCGTCAGCGGATAGCTGCGGCCCTGGCGGCGACTCAATGGACGACAGTCATCGCAGGCGGGCCGGGAACCGGTAAGACCCACACGGTGGCTCGGATTCTGGCGCTGCTCGTCCGGGAACACGGAAGCGACCTGCGGATCGGGTTGGCGGCACCCACCGGCAAGGCCGCCGCCCGATTGCAGGAGTCGGTGTCCGAACAAGCGGAGCTCCTCGGACTGCCGGTGGACCTGAAGGCGATGACACTGCACCGGCTGCTGGGCTGGAAGCCAGGCAGCAAGACGAGGTTTCGGCATGACGGTGAGAATCGCCTGCCCTACGACGTCATCGTCGTGGACGAAACCTCGATGGTGTCACTGACGATGATGTGCCGACTGCTCGAAGCCGTCCGCCACGAATCACGATTGATCCTGGTCGGCGACCCGGACCAATTGACGTCGGTCGATGCTGGGGCGGTGCTGGCAGACCTCGTGGCTCGGCCGGTCACCGGTATCGAGAACCCGGTCCTGGCACAGCTCGTCGACGAGGATTTCGCCGCCGCCGAGGATCCGGCCGAGGCTGCCCTGAGCCCGTTCGAGCGAGACCGACTGCGCGGGGGCGTCGTTCGGCTCAGTCGAGGCAGACGGTTCGGCGGGGCGATCGCCCAGTTGGCCGTGGCGGTGCGGGACGGCCGGGGCGATGATGTGATGGCACTGCTCGAGTCCGACGCAGAAGAAATCTCCTTCCACGGTCCCGACGACGTGGAGGCGCTGCGTTCGGACGTGATAGAAACCGCAGCCGAAGTCACTGCCGCCGCAGTAGCCGGAGATGCGCCGGCTGCACTTCTGGGTCTGGAGAAGCATCGCTTGCTTTGCGCGCACCGCGAGGGCCGATGGGGTGTTGCACGCTGGGATCGGCAGGCAATGGAGTGGGTGGGTGAGCACAGCGGAACGTTTCTCGATCCGTCACTGTGGTACCCCGGTCAGCCACTGTTGGTAACGGCAAACGATCACGAAGCGCGGATATACAACGGCGACACCGGAGTTGTGGTGTTGGGAGACAACGGAACCGCGATGGCCGCGTTCGCGCGCGGGCGCGGCCATGTGCTGATCCACCCGAACGTGCTCTCGTCGGTTCACACGGTGTACGCAATGACGATCCACCGCAGCCAGGGCAGTCAGTACGACACCGTGTCGGTTCTCCTCCCCGCCGAGGCATCGACACTGCTGACCCGAGAGTTGCTCTACACCGCCATCACTCGCGCGCGACAGCACGTGCGGGTGATCGGCACCGAGGATGCCATTCGAGCGGGCGTCGAGCGTCAGGTGTTGCGGGCAAGCGGTCTGCGACGAACGATCCTCTAGCTTCGGTCAGCGGCAGGCGTGCCGGGCCACAGTCATCGCGGCATCGATGCTTCGTGCGACCGACAGCCAGGTGCGGGCCAGATTGGCCAACGCAGCCACCGAGTCGTCTCGACCCGCGGCGGCCGATCGACGGGCCTGCCCGGCCGCCGAGCGATGGAGGGCAACGGCACGAGCTTTCAGTTCGTCGAGGTCACCGTCGGTGCAGACGGATCGAACGGTGTGTGGGTCGACCCGTCGACCGATCAACTGGCACAACGCTTGCAGCGAGCCCAGCTCGGCAGGAACCTCGGTGGGTGTCTCGGAACGGTCGAGCGGCATGGCGGTCTCGGGCGCAGGGGCGACGAGCCCCCGCTGCAGGTCCCGCGGACCGGATGACACGCCGTCGGCTGCGACACCCCAGACACTGAGGAACGAGGGGTGCGGAACGTTCCAGATCTCGCAGAACGCACGAGTGATCATCTCGGCCACGAGCGCGGTATCGGCTCGCGAGTCGGTTCGCGTGAGATCGATGACCGATCCGTCGGCGATCGGCTTACCGCGGTTCAACCATCCGAATCCCACCAACTGGACGTCCATGCTGGACGTCTCCGGGGCATCCGGGTAGAGCAGCGACGGAATTGCCGCCACGGTGATCAGTGCTCCGGTGTCCGTTGCTGCCACGTCGATGTACGGCCGCACACCACGTTCGCCGGGGCTGGCCTGAGCGGCAGTGACCGTGATGTAGTCACCTCTCGGCAGCGACCGAAGGCACGCGTGAAGATTCTCGGTGAACGTGGCCCACGCGAGCGCAGTAGTGGAGTCGAAATGGCCGTTCTGCAGTGCGTTCACGGTGCAAACCCTCTTCTCGGACGAGAACTGATGCCTGTGGGTTCAGACGGTAGCGAGGGGGTCCGACAAGAACGGGAATGTCAGTAGACGTCGCGCAGGTAGCGCTTGGTTTGCTTGAGTTCGTTGACGTAGTCCTCGGCGGCGTCGGGGGAGCGGCCGCCGTGCTCGGCGACGATCTCGTGCAGAGCTTCGTCGACGCCCTTCGACATACGAGCCGCGTCGCCGCAGACGTAGAAGTGCGCGCCCGCCTCTAGCCAGCCGTACAGCTGCTTGCCGGCCTCGAGCATGCGGTGCTGCACGTAGATCTTCTCGTGCTGATCGCGCGAGAACGCGACATCGAGTCGGCTCAGCAGACCGTCGCGCTCGAACTCGACGAGTTCGTCCTCGTAGAGAAAATCGCTCGCCCGATGCTGATCTCCGAAGAACAGCCAGTTGTCTCCGGTGGCACCTCGCGCGCGCCGCTCGTGCAGAAATGCTCGAAACGGTGCTACTCCGGTTCCGGGCCCGATCATGATGATCGGGGTGTCGTCGGCGGGCAGGCGGAACGACTTGTTGGCCGACAGGAATACACCTGCTTCGTTGCCATCGCCGACTCGATCGGCGAGGTACGTCGAACAGACGCCACCGCGGTCGCGCTCGGCCGACCGGTATCGGACGGTGGACACCGTCAGATGCACGGTGCCTTCGTGGGCGATCGGTGACGACGAAATCGAATAGACACGATGTTGCAGAGGACGCAGCAAGCCGAGGAATTCGGCGGGATCGAAGGCGGGCGACCGGTCGAGATCCAGAACGTCCACAACGTCACGTCCCCACGTCCACGCGTCGAACGATGCGCGGTCGCCGTTCTGCAGTATGTGATCGAGTTCGGCGTCGCCGGCATGTTCGGCCACGGCCTCGATCAGATCCATGGACGGGATGCCGATTTCGTACTCTGTCGTCAGCGCCTGCTCGAGTGTAATTTCACCGGACTTGGTGTGCACGGCGGTATCGGCGGGCACTCCGAGGCGGTCGACGACAGCCGCGACCAGTGCTGCGTCGTTGACAGGTTTGACGGCGAAACCATCGCCGGCTTGGTAGGCGATACCGCTGTCGCCCAGCGCGATCGCGAAGCCCCGAACTTCCTTCGCCGATGTGGGACCGGACAGGCGTCGATTGCCGATGATCTGTGCGCGATAGGGATTCTTCCGATTCCACGGTGACCGTTTGGATGCGGCCTTGGTGGTGCCGAGATCGCCGGTTGCAGCGTCGATGTCCTGTACCTGCCTTGCACTTGCCGTCGTCACTGTCTGTGACGGGTGGAGGGTCGAACCTATCGAACCCTAACGGGGACCGCTCGAGCTGCGGTGCAGGACCTCGATACCGTCGAGCGAGTAGGCGACGTCGTACCCGGTGGACAGTGCCCGGTCGATCGCCTGACGGTCGCCGGCCTCGTCCGTCGGCCAGCCCGCCGGCCGCGCCCGGTTGACGACGATCCAGTCCGGGACGGTCGAATCGGTTGCACGTTGAGGAAAGACCGAGACGTCGTGATCGGCGACGAGTTGGGCCACCAGATTGTTCGACGCCGAAACCCGATCATCGGCGGGAATCCATTCCGAGATCTCCCGGGCGGTAGCGGCCTGCGGATCGATCGTCCATTCCTGTGCGTGCACCATGCGTGCCATGGGGAGGAACGGCAACGCAACGACTGCGAAAGCGGCCACGAACGCGACGATGTAGTGACGGCCGCGTTCGGTGAGCTGACCGTGGCGGTGACTGCGTGCGAACGCGTCGAGCAGGGCAGCGAACACGATCACCATCAGGATCGCGTTGTAGTGGTAGATCGGCTTCCAGAAGTTGGTGTTGTCACTGAGAAAGCGCCAGGCGACCGTCGGGACGGCGATCAGCAGGAGCGGGGAGCGCAACGCGAAGAATCCGGTGACGGCGAGCAGCAGAAAGGCGGTGGCCGCCCGCGAATCGCCGGCAACCAAGCCGTGCGCGGTGTCGGCGATGCCTTCACCCAGTGGAGGCAGCTTGGAGCCCTGGTCGTACGAGTTGTCGGAGCTGAGCATCGGGATGATCACCTTGACGGCCAGGATCACCCAGGTCAGGCCCCATGCAGCTGTCAGTGCCCCGAGAATTCGAGTTCGGCCGCTCGTCCACAGCGCTACGAGTGCGCCGATCACGACGACCGTCAGACCCATGTCCTCCTTGACGAAGACCAGCGGCAGAGCCCAGGCCAGGGCAGGCAGCCAGCGCTGACGAACGAGGGCAACCATCGACATCGCCAGTAGAGGCATCGCGAATGCCACTTCGTGGAAGTCGAAATTCAGCGCGGCTTGAACGCCCCAGGACAGTCCGAACGCTGCCGAGATCGCGACACCGGTGGCGGCACCGAACTTGTGTGTTGCCAGCCTGCTGATGGGGATCACGGCCGACGCGAACAGCACGGCTTGGGCGATCAGCAAGGTCTCGGCGTGCGGAAACACCCGATAGACGGGTCCCAGCAGCGCGGTGATGGGCGAGAAGTGATCGCCGAGCGTGTTGTAGCCGGTACCCAGTAGATCGGAGGTCGGTGCACGAAACTGCGAATACGACGCGACCTGCTGGACGAAAATCCCCAGATCGAATCCGGACGTGCGGAGTTGACGATGACCGAGCACGGACATCGTCGCGTACAGAGGTGCCAACACGACGAATGCGAGCGCCGGCACCAATGTCTCGGCAGTACGGATCTTCCTACGCCAGTCGGCCACAGGGTCGACGCCGACGCAGGTGACGACCGTGGATTTCTCGGTAGTGGTCACGAGAACGGATGTCTACAGCACGGATGTGAGATGTTCCTGAGAACCGCAGGTCAGCGCTTACGCTTCTTCGCGGGTTTGCGACGCGGCGGTTGAGAGGTGAGGTGGTAGTACAGCGCGTCCTCGGAATCCTCGACCACCACATCGATGTAGTCGCCGACCTCCAGGTAATTGTCGACGGCGATGCGGTCGGTCGAGCCGATGACGGCTTTCACCGACCGGGCGGGTACCAGCCCTCGGCGTCCATCCGGGCCGACGGCCAGCGCGTACCGGGGGCCGGTGCGGGTGACCCGGGCACGAATGAAATCCGGATCCTTCGGGATCGGATCGGCCGAGAGGACACCGCCGTCCTTCGAGGCGGCGGTCAACGAGTCGAGCTGCGCCGCGAGATCGTCCGCCATCGCATCCACCTGGTCGAGCAGGTGGGCCATGTGCGCGGCGTAATCGGTGTGCTTCTTGGTGGGCTTGAGCGCCTCGCCGGGCTTGTACATGTCCTCGTGGGTCAGCTCGCCCCACGCGTCCTGCAGGCGCGTTTTGACCTGCACTTCCACCTTCACATCGAGGTCGCCCTGATGCGTTGCCACTCGAACGACCAGCACGGCGTGATAGGCGCGGTAACCGCTGGGTTTGGGGAAGGCGACATAGTCGGTGGGTGGTTGCGCGAACCGCACCGAACATTCCGGGTCGTTGCACGCACGCTCCAGCGCTGCGACGAACGTCAGTTGATCGCGCGGGGTCTTGCACAACACCTTGACGCCGACCAGATCGGGAAGGGCTTCGGCAACGGCGTCCGCGTCGGTCGGCTCGGTGATCCGGCCCTCGGAGACATAGCGGCGCAACTTGTCGGCGGATCGTCCAGGATCCTTGATGCGTGCCGTCTGTGCATTCAGTCGATCACGGTCGACGTCTTCGAGTATCTCGTCGGCGATGGTCTCGAGGAAGTTCTGCGCGGTGACGAGAGCGGCTTCCCACGCCCGACGCCGGTGCAGGTACAGCTCCTCGACCAAGTCGTCGATGCTCGTTGCCGATGTCACAAAGCCGAGGTTAACGCAGATATGTGGGCAAACCTTTGTGTGGCGCGCATTCGAGCTGTGGCGCGTCTGCCTCCGGTCTAAGCTGTGCGGCATGACCGTGGCCTCCGTGCAGCAGGACGACTTCGTGGCGCAGTTCGATCCGTTCCGTCGAGAGCTACTCGCGCACTGCTACCGCATGACCGGATCGATTCACGACGCCGAGGATCTGTTGCAGGAGACGTACATTCGCGCGTGGCGGGGGTACGCGAAATACGAGGGGCGCTCGTCCCTGCGTACCTGGCTGTATCGAATCGCCACCAACACGTGTCTCACTGCCCTGGACGGTCGGTCCAAGCGTCCGCTCCCGACCGGCTTGGGGGCACCGAGTTCCGGCCCTACCGACGAACTCGTACAGAACAACGAGGTTCCGTGGCTCGAACCGATCGCCGATTCGGATCTGGCCGATTCGAGCGATCCCGCCTCGATCGTGGTTGCGCGGGAATCGGTGCGCCTCGCCTTGGTCGCATCACTGCAACACCTGTCTCCCCGGCAGCGGGCTGTCTTGTTGATGCGCGAGGTACTGCAGTGGAAGGCGTCGGAGGTTGCCGAGGTTCTCGCCACGACGACAACCGCGGTCAACAGCTTGCTGCAGCGAGCCAGGGAGAGACTCGACGAGATTGCGCCCGAACTCGACGATGTCGAGCCCATCGGATCCGACGAGCTGCAGGAACTGCTGAAGCAGTATGTGGAGTGTTTCGAGAACTACGACATCGACCGCTTGGTGACTCTGTTCACCTCGGATGCGGTGTGGGAGATGCCGCCGTTCGTCGGGTGGTACCAGGGTGCCGAGACTATCGGATCACTCATCCGAAACAATTGCCCTGCCAACGGCGCGGGCGACATGCGGATGAGGCCTACGCGTGCCAACGGCCAACCCGCGTACGGGCTGTACATGCGGGGCGAGGACGGCGTGCATCGGCCGTTCCAGCTACACGTTCTCGACGTCGACGCCAGAGGGGTGGGGCACGTGGCCTGCTTCTTCGATCTGACTCTGTTCGATCGATTCGGCCTGCCCGACCGCCTCTGAACGCCTGCTCCTCAGCTCTCCGGAACGGCTGACGGGTCCATCCACATCACTTCCCAGACGTGGTTGTCGAGGTCCCGGAACGCTCGCCCGTACATGAACCTATGATCCTGGGGCTCCATCCACGTGGACCCGCCCGCAGCGATGGCTGCGTCGGTGAGTGAATCCACTTCGTCGCGGCTGTCGGCGGAGATGCACATCAGGACCTCGCGAGCCGAGCTCGTGTCGCAGATCGAATCGGAGATGAAGTCCTCGAAACGCGAGGTGGCCAGAAACATCACCGTGGCCTGATCGCTGACGATCATGGAGGCGGTGTTTTCGTCGCTGAAGATGTCGTTGAATGCGAACCCGAGCCCCTCGAAGAACGAACGGGTGGCGACGACGTCGCGAACGGGCATGTTGGCGAACAGCATGCGAGACATGGGTGCACCTTTTCTATGGGAACCAGCTTGCGGTGAACCGTCGAACAACGGTCTTGCTTCTACTGACAGCTGCCGATGCCGAAAATCACCGGTGACCCTTCCCGGACATGACGCGACCCCGCCGAGCACATGCTCGACGGGGTCGCGGACTGCGAAGCTGAAGGGGGTGTGAAGCGTTACCGGGCGATCTGAGCGAGGCGCGACAGCATCCGTGAGAACACGCGTCCGTCGTTGCCGAGATCGAGGAAAGTATCGGCAGCGGAATCCGACGCGCTGGCATCGGAAGTCGCCGCGGCGAGGGTGTGCGCCATGCGCGTGCGACGCTCGATGGCGTCGAGGATGGTGGCGTCGAGCGTTGCTACCTCGTCGAAGAGCTGGTCGACGTCGGTTGTTGCAATGTCGGCGGTATCGGTGCCAATTGCCAGCGAATCGATCTGAACAGTCACATCGTCTCCTTTTGTTCGCGTCCTGAGGTGTGAGTCGTTCTGCCGAACGGAACCGTTACAGCCCGACTCGAGTTAAAACGATGTTTCGTCGCCCAGTCCAAGATGCCCACTCGACCGGCCTGGGCCAACCTCTCGAGGGTGTGATGCTCGATACAGTCCGGTCGGTTCCCCCGGTTTGCAGGCAATTCCCCGGGGACTGCCGGCGGGATTGTGACTGCGTGGTTCCGGGTAACCCACGAGTCGAATCACGTAGAGAACGAGGAGCGAACGATGCAGTACGACTACCTGATCATCGGCGGAGGAATGGTGGCCGACAGTGCCGCCCGCGGAATACGCGAGCACGACACCGCCGGGTCCATCGGAATTCTCGGGGCGGATTCCGACGAGCCGTACACCCGGCCTGCGCTGTCGAAGAAGCTGTGGACGGACTCGGACTTCGGTCGCGATCAGGTTCCGCTGGACACCGCCTCCGACACCGACGCCAAGGTGTTCACCGGGACTCGGGTCACGTCGATCGACCGGGCGGGTTCCTCGGTGACGACGGACAACGGAGAGCGCTACGAGTACGGGACCTTGCTCTTGGCAACGGGAGCCGAACCGACGAAAATCGAACTCGCGCCCAGCCCGCGGGTGGTGTACTTCCGCACCTTCGCCGACTACCGGGCACTGCGCGAACTGACGAAAACCGCCGATCACATCGTCGTGGTCGGCGGCGGCTACATCGGCACCGAGATCGCCGCTGCCCTGTCTCTCCAAGGCGTCAAGGTCACTCTCGTGACGTCCGACGCCGTAGTCGGTGGCCACATGTTTCCGCCGAGCCTGGCTGCCGTCTTCGACAAGGGATTCGCCGATCACGGTGTGACCGTGCGCCGAGGAGCGAAAGTGACCTCCGGTGCGGAGGCGTCGGCTCGCGTACAGCTGCAACTCGACGACGGCACCGCAATCGAAGCGGACGGCGTCGTATTCGGTCTGGGGGTGCGGCCGAGCACCGAACTGGCCGACGCTGCCGGACTGACAGTGGACGACGGCATCGTCGTCGACGAGTTCTTGAGGACCGAGGACGACCACGTCTACGCCGCCGGTGACGTGGCGAGCTATCCCGACGCCATTCTCGGACGCAGGCGGGTCGAGCACGTGGACAACGCCACGGAGATGGGCAAGGCTGCCGGACGCAACATGGCCGGTGCCGCCGAGCCCTACTCGTACACCCCGTACTTCTACTCCGACATCTACGACGACGGATACCAGGCCATCGGCACGCTCTCCACATCGTTGAGCACCGTCGAGGATTGGAAGACGGTCGGTAAGGAAGGCGTCGTCTACTACCTCGACGACGAGGCCGTCGTGCGCGGCGTGCTGATGTGGAACGTCTGGGAAGGTCTGGACACCGCGCGCACGCTTCTCGCGGAGAAGAAGCCACACACCGAGCAATCGCTCCGCGGGCTGATCTGAACTTCTGGAACACTCGAAAGCGGACGGACCAGCGACCGTTGGGCGTGACCTAGGAGAAACGATGTCCGAGTTCGATGGCAGTGGGTCGGCCGAGCAGCGCGCCCGACTCGACGCCGAGGTGCACAGTCGCTGTGCCGACTGCCGGTTGCTCGGGCACTCCGAGCCGCTGTCCGACGCGGCCGCCATCGCTGTCGCAGCCGGGCGAGTGGACGAGCCCACCCGTGCGGTGCTGATCAATCGATGGCATTCCGGCCGCACACTGCCGTCGATCGGGGGGTTCGGCACACTGCGAAATCTGGTCGACGAGCGCGATCGATGGCTTGCCAAGGACACGACGAGCAAGCCAGGGTCGGCGCTCGTGTATCGCTTGCGGGTTGCCGAGTTGACCAAGCGCATCAACCATCAGCGCACCACCGTGGTCATGTCGAATCGGCACTACGCCACTGGGGTGCGAGCAGCACGCAAGGAGCGTCGAGAAGGTCTGCATCTCGATCTCGACCAGCGAGATGCGGTCTTCGACGCGTTGATGAAGACGCCTGCACCGCGCAGGTTCGGTCCAGTTGCGGAGCGCGGCTTGTCGTTGGTGGATGCGGCCGCGGACCGCGTGAGCACGCTTGCGCGCCGAACTCCTGTGGGTGACCGCGTCGAGTGGGCGACCGGCGTGGTCGATCAGTTCGTCGATCGCAAGGACGATCGGTTCGTCGATCGATACGACACTTTGCTTTTTCTTGCGGGCACATCGTTCGACCGTGTGCGTCGTTCGCCGGCATGGCAGTCCACGTATTTCGAGATTCAGCGCAATCAGCTCGACCTGTTCGTCGAGCTCACCGAGATCTCGGTCGACGCCACGTCGCTGCGTGCGGTAGCGACCGAGCTGAATCGGATCGGTGAGACGATGGTCGACGAGGAGACTGCCGCTCAGGTCGAATCACGGCGTGGCGCACTGGAAGTGGTGTGGTCGCAGTTGACCGGTCGGGTAGCTGCGCTGGTTCGTCTGGCGAATCTGGTCGAGTCGTCCGAAGGTGAGGCTCGAACGTCCGACGCAATGACCCGTGCCCACAGTCTGGACGATCGGATCGACGATCTGGTGGGCCGATCGGGTAGCCGGGAAATGTCCGCCGAGAACACACATTTCGTCGGTGATCAGGTGCGGACGCAGTGGCGCGATTAGGCACCGCCCGGGGCACATAACCGCGCGACTGGCTCTAGGCGATGATCGCGAAAAGTATTCCCGCGACGGCGAAGCTGACCACGGACAGAATCGTCTCGAGGACCGTCCACGTCTGGAGCGTCTGTTTCACGGTGAGATTGAAGAACTTGGAGATGATCCAGAATCCGCCGTCGTTTACGTGGCTGGCGATGATCGAGCCCGCTGCGATGGACATGGCAATCAACGCAACGGCCGGGGCGGAGTAGTCCTGAGCTGCCACCAGCGGTCCGACAATGCCGCCGGTGGTCACGATGGCCACGGTCGCCGACCCCTGGGCGACTCGGAGCGCACAGCTGATGATGTACGCCAACACGATGATGGGAAGACCTGCGGCCGCCATGGTGTCGGCCAGGGCCGTGCCGATACCCGTGGCGGAGATGACCTTTCCGAAGAACGCGCCTGCCCCGACGACGAGCAGCAACATGCCCACCGGACGTAGCGACTCTCCGGTCAGCTTGCTGAGTTCCTGGACCGTGGATCCGCGGCGAATGCCCAGTACGTAGAACGCGATGAGAACTGCGATGAGAAGCGCGACGGCCGGTGTGCCGAAGAACGTCAGTACTTCGAGAAGGTTTCCCGGATCGAGCAGGATGCTGCCGAACGTGGCACCGAGGATCAGGACCAGCGGAACGGCAATGATTGCTCCGATGGTTCCCACCGACGGCGGCGTCGTGATCACCGGACGCTTCGTTGCCACCGTGCCTGCACCGCCGCCCTCGGCGGTCGTGTCGTCTCCGTCATTGATGAAGTCCTCGGGAACGTCGACGATGATGCGCTTACCGATCCAGTTACCCCACACCAGGCCTGCCGCGACGAATCCTGGAATGCCGCAGATGAATCCGAACAGGATGAGCCATCCCAAGTTCACTTCGAGCAAGCCGCCGAGGGCAACAGGACCGGGATGCGGAGGAAGGAAGGCGTGTGTCATGGACAGACCTGCCAGCATCGGCAGCGCGTAGAGGACCAGCGACTTTCCGCCCTGCCGTGCCGCCACGTAGACCAGCGGTGCAAGCACGAAGATACCGATGTCGAAGAACACCGGAATGCCGAAGATCAAGCCCAGCAGGCCCATTGCTATGGGTGCACCGCGTTCTCCGAACACGCCCAGGAGCTTTGCGGTCAATGCCTGTGCTCCACCCGACTTTTCGAGGATCGCGCCCAGGACAGTACCCAGCCCGATGATCACCGCGATGTGCCCGAGAATTCCCCCGAACCCGGTTTCGAGTAACGACTCGTTGCTCTTGATCGCCGTGCCGACTATCTCGTTGACCGGCAGACCCGCGGCAAGAGCGAGCCCGAGACCGACGATGAGCAGCGCGATGAACGGTTCGAGCTTGACCTTGATGATCACCACCAGTAGCACGGCAATTGCGATGCCGCACAGTACGAGTAGACCGGGGGTGGAGGTTCTGAGCCAGTCGACCACAGAATTCATTTCGAGCCTTTCTTGATGTCTGCGCTGATAGCTGCCACGAACGCCTTCGCTCGTGCAGTGATGTCGTCCCACTGGGCTTCGGTGACCGACGCCGGTGAAACCACATCGGTGCCTGCGGTCACGGCCACGGCACCGGCCGCGAGAAATTGGGCGGCGTTTCCCGCGTTCACGCCGCCGGACGGAACGAGTCGGGCGTCCGGAAACGGCCCGAGCAGATCCTTGAAATACGCGGGCCCGACAGTGCGTGCAGGAAATATCTTGACTGCGTCCGCCCCGAGATCGAGGGCGGTCATCACCTCCGACGGGCTCAGCGCTCCCATCATCAGCGGAATCCCTGCGTCCGTGACCACTGCGGCGACCTCGGGTCGCAGCCCCGGCGTCACGACGAAGCGTGCACCCGCGTCGACCGCGGCCCGTGCCTGATCGGCCGTCAGAACCGTACCGGCTCCTACGACGGCACCGGCATCCGACGCGTCGCGGATCAGATCGAGGACTCCCGGAGTGGTGAAGGTCAGTTCGAGTGCGTGAATTCCCCCGCGCGCGAGCGCATCTGCCAATGCTGCGGGATCGGAGATGTGCGGGGCTCGGACCACCGCCAAGGCGCGGTCCTCGAGAATTGTCGACAGGGCGTTCATGACGTCTGCTTTCCGGTGGAATCCATGCGCAGGGCGTGGCCTGCCAGTGCGTGAGTGGGACGGCGATCGTCGATGGCGAATACGCCGTTCACCATGACGTGGCTGATTCCCTCGGCCTGTTGCTTCGGGTTCTCGAAGGTGGCCGTATCGCGGACTGTCGTCGGGTCGAACAGGACGAGATCGGCCGCATGGCCTTCGGCAATCGTGCCGCGCCCGTGCAGCCGTAGCCGAGCAGCCGGGCGTCCGGTCAGGTGGTTGATGCAGTCCTCCAACGAAAGAAGCTGCTCCTCGCGCACGTAGTGTCCGAGGTAGCGGGGGAAGGTTCCCCATGCGCGTGGGTGCGGTTTCTCGCCGACCAGGATCGCGTCGCTGCCACCCATGTGGTGTGGATGCGCCATGATCTCGCGCACGTTCTCCTCGTGACCGACGTGCTGCAAAATGGTCGTGGCCAGCGCATCCCGGCGAAGGAGGTCGAAGAACACGGTCACCGGTGAGCGTCCCTCGTCGGCCGCTATGTCGGCCATCGTGCGGCCCACGTAGCGATCGAGTTCGGGATTGGCCACACCACTGAGTTGGATGGTGTCCCACTCGACCGTGACTCCGTGGCAGCCGTCGGACCCGTTCACGTCGACATCACGCTCGATGCGTTGCCGCATGTCCGGATCGTCGAGCCGTTCCAGGGCTCGGTCCGGGCCACCGGACATTGCCCAACTCGGCAGTAGCGCAGACAGTGTGGTGGCTCCGGGCAAATAGGGGTAAGTGTCGAGGGTGACGTCGCATCCGTCTGCGATCGCCGAGTCGACGCGGTCGAGGAACTCACGTGCCCTTCCACGATTGACGCCGAAGTTCATCGTGGCGTGCGTCAGATGCAACGCGCATCCCGTCTCCCGGGACAGATCGAGCATTTCCTGGTATGCGTCGAGCGCACCGGCACCGTACGACCGAGTGTGCGGCGCGTAGAACCCACCGAAGTCGGCGACAACCTCACACAGTGCGCGCAATTCGCTTGTGCTCGCATACATTCCGGGCGTGTAGGTCAACCCGCTGGACATCCCGACGGCACCTTCTTGCAGGCCCTGCGCCAACAATTCCTGCATGTGGACGATCTCGGACGGCGTCGCCGGTCGCTGGTCCGCACCGACCGCGAGGTACCGCAATGTTCCCTGAGGGACGAGATACGCAGCGTTCGGGGTGATGCCCTGGTCCAGCCGAGCGAGGTACTCCGAAACCGACCGCCACGAGAAGTCGAGGTCGACGGGATTGCCGTTCCAGCCGGCGATCTGACGTCTCACCACGTCGAGTGTGGCGTCGTCGATCGGCGCGTAGGCGATGCCGTCCTGCCCGATGACCTCGGTGGTGACGCCTTGACTGATCTTCGGGAAATGATCGGGGTCGGTCAGCAATCGAAGGTCCGAATGGGCGTGCATATCGATGAACCCGGGGGAGAGGACGTGACCGGGCGAGGCGTCGACAATTCTGTCGGCCCCGGGGACAGTTCCGGGCTCGATGACCGACGCGATCACGCCGTCGCGTACGAGGACGTCGCGCCGCAGTCGCGGAGATCCGGTGCCGTCGATGACGTCGGCACCTCGAAAGAGAGTACTGGGCATAGGAGTTCGGCTCTCTAGAAGAATGTGTGAACGAGATCGACCACTCGTGGATCGTCGCTGTCCGCGTCGTCGATCACGGGAACGAGACGCCATTTGTCGAATGCGGTGCAGGGATGTGACAGACCCAGCCGAACGACCGATCCCACGGGCAGTGCCGCCGCGTCCTCGGCCGGTAGTCGTAGGAACGCATGTTGGTCGTTCAGAGCGGTCACCTCGGCTCCAGGGTCGAGCAGCTCGTTGCCTCTGATGTGTTGCGGCACGGGCATTCCCTCGTCGAACGGGAAGTCCCTCTTGCCTGCGTCCAGCAATGCGAGGCCCGGCTCGGGGCGGGAGACTGCGCGCGCCCATCCGTGCATGGCCGACGTCAGTGGGTCGTCGGTGCGGGCGGGGGTGAGCGGAGAGATCTGCGAGTAGAAGCCGTCGTCGTGCACCACGTAGGCACCCGAGCGAAGCACCACGTCGGTACGCACGCCATCTTCCTCGGTGAGCGAATGCAGACGCTCCACAACAAGATCTTGGTAGGCGCTGCCGCCCGCGGTCACCACGGCATGCTCGCCGTACAGCGATTCGGCGTCGAGCGCACGATGGAGATCTGCGACCTGGTCGAGATAGTGTCGGACGGCCTCGAGGCCGTCCTCGGAGCGGTCGTGGCTCAGTGCTCCCTCGTAGCCGCCGACGCCGGCAAGGGTCAGTCGCGACGACGCCGCGATCGCACGAGCAATCGACATTGCTTCCTCGATCGTGCGTGCGCCGGTTCGGCCGTGTGGACCACCGAGCTCGACGATCACCGGAATGGGGCGCTGCCCCTGCGTCGCCAGAATGCGGTCCATCTCGTGCACCGTCGCAACACTGTCTGCCCAGCAGTAGAACTCGAATGTTGGATGCGAATCCAGTTCGGCCGCAACCCACCGCAGCGCGACGGGGTCGATCTCGGCGTTGGCGAGGAGGATGCGATCGACCCCGAATGCGCGAGCCAGCTGAACTTGCCATCCGGTCGCGAGGGTGATCGCCCAGCTTCCGGCATCGAGTTGCTGTTTCCACAGTTGAGGGGCCATCGAGGTCTTGCCGTGGGGCGCGAGCAGCACCCCTGCGCGTGCCGTCCAGTCGGCCATGACCGAGATGTTCGACGCCATCCGCGCCCGATCGAGGGTGAGTACCGGGGTCGTGAACTCGGACAGCCGAGGAGATGTGGCGAGAAAGCTCTCGACGGTATGGCCCCACGAACGTGGGGGTAGCGACTTGTGCTCGGGCCCGAGGGTTCGTCGATTCAGTCCCTCGACGGCATCCGTGTCGATCACGTTAGGTCCTCCTGGTGAAAGATCTCGTTGGCGTTGCATATTATGCAACGGTAGTTGCGCAATATGTTTATGCTTTGTAGTCTGCAACGACATGCAGCGTTCCCGCAAGACTTCGAGGAGATCGACGTGACAACACCCAAAGCGGTGTGTGTAGGTGAAGGCCTCGTTGTTCTGGTTGCCGAAACGGGTCCACTGGAGAACTCGGAAACGTTTCACCGCAACTCCGGCGGTGCCGAAGCGAATGTCGCCAGGGTGTTCGCTCAGTTGGGTGTCGACGCCGCCTGGGTCTCTCGGGTGGGCAACGACGGCTTCGGCCGGTACCTGGTGAAACAATTGGCGGAAGCAGGCGTCGACACGTCGGGCGTGACGATCGATGACGAGCGTCCCACCGGCATGTACGTCAAAGAACGCGGCTCGGGTTCCGGCGACCGATACGACCTGGCGTCCGGCGAGAGCGCTATGACCTACTTCCGCGCTGGTTCCGCTGCGAGCGCACTGTCGCCCACCGAAATCGGTGAGTCGGCTACGGAATTGATATGTCGAGCCGACCTGATTCATTTCTCCGGAATCACAGTGGCCATCTCGGACAGTGCTGCCCAATTGACCAGTGCATTGATGGACCGATCCGCCATCGTCAGCTTCGATCTGAACTATCGGCCGGCGCTCTGGAAGTCCCGATCGGGCACAGCCGCGGACGTCCTCGGCCAGCATGTCCGCGGAAGCGATGTGGTCTCGATGGGGTCCGACGAAGCTGCGCTGGTGTTCGGTACGTCGGATCCTGCCGAATTGCGGCGGATGTTCCCGCAACCGGAGCATCTGGTGATCAAGAACGACGCGCACACGGTGACGGCATTCGAGGGCACAGCTCGAGTCGATGTACCGGCACTCCGGCTCGATGTTGTCGAAAAAATCGGTGCGGGAGATGCTTTCGCGGGTGGCTTCCTGACGGGGCTGCTGCTCGGTAGGAGTGCCGTCGAGCGTGTGAGGTTCGGACATCTGTGTGCGGCGGGTGCGCTCACCGGGCACGGCGATATCGCGTCTGTACTGCCCCTCGACGTGTTGATCAGACTGGCCCAACTGGACGACGCCGAATGGGCGACGCTGGACCACGCGGCCACCGTCGCCCGCTTGTCGGAGGTGTCGCGGTGAGTCAAAGTCTCTCGCGGGCGCTGACGATCCTCGGCCTGCTCGGTGACGGATCCAGATCGTTGGACGAGCTGGCGACGGTTCTCGACGTGCACAAGACCACCGTGTTGCGGTTGCTCCGCACCATGGAAAGCGACCGATTCGTTCAGCACGATGCCGATCACCGGTATCAACTCGGATCGAGATTGTTCGAGTTGGCGAACCACGCACTGGAACAGCGCGACATTCGAAGCATTGCCCGGCCGCACCTGGCCGAACTGAACACGATCACCGGCCAGACCATCCACTTGGCGACATACGAAGCGGGGGAGGTGATCTACATCGACAAATTCGACGCCAAACAGAGCGTGCGGATGTATTCGCGTGTCGGAAAGCCTGCGCCGTTGCACTGCACGGCCGTCGGGAAGATCTTGATCGCTGCACGCCCGCAGGTGGAGCGCGAGCAGATCGCGCAGCGCATCACCTACACGCCGTTCACCGAACGAACCATCACTACGCCGGAGCAATACCTGCGTGAGCTGGACCTAGTCCTCGCACAAGGATTCGCCGAGGACCGCGAGGAGCACGAGTCGTTCGTCAACTGCGTCGCCTCCGCGGTGCGCAACGGAACCGGCGACGTCGTGGCAGCCGTATCGATGTCGGTCCCCGACATGCTCCTCGACCATGAACAAGTGCTGGAGACGCTGCCCGCGGTGCAAAAAACTGCGGCCGTAATTTCCGAGGGACTGGGCTGGCAGCCGCAGGAACTCGAGGACCGTACGACAACCGACGAGAGCCCGATGGAAGGAAAGAAATGAGCGAGAAGATCGAAATTCGCACCACAGGAGCCCCGGCTCCCGCCCACACGTTCTCTCAGGGAGTGCGGAAGGGCCCGTTCGTGCAGGTATCCGGACAGGGCCCGGTGGATCCAGCTACCAGCGAATACCTGTATCCAGGCGATGTCGCTGCGCAGACCACTCGCACTCTCGAGAACGTCAAAGCCATCGTCGAGGCCGGCGGTGCGACGTTCGACGATGTCGTGATGCTGCGCGTGTACCTGACCAAGCGTGAGGACTTCTCGATCATGAACGACGCCTACGGCGCGTTCGTGTCCGCGAATACTTCCGGCGACGTACTGCCGAGTCGAACTACAGTGTTCACCGGACTGCCGAGAGAAGAGATGTTGGTCGAGATCGACGCCGTTGCGATCGTCTGACGGAGCCTGCGCAAGGTCGGCTGGTCAGATGTTCACATAGAAATTACATCTGACCAGGCGATTTGCGTAAGCGTTGGTCTTCGCGTAACTTTTGTCGAGTCAGAGCGACACGGACACCGACCCGGTCTTCACGGACAGGGACAACGAGGTTGTACGGAGTATGCACTGAACAACCCGGGCAAGGCTTGAAAGTAATGAGCCATGTCTGGGGTTCGAGCGTGTAAGCCCCGGCGTTACCGTCCAAACGGTGGCAATGGTGTGTGCGTGTTCTTTGAGAACTCAACAGTGTGTCGATGAATGTCAGTGCCGAAATTTTGTTTTGGTGAAAGCATTCGATGTATCAGCCATCCGCTTGTGGTGGTTGTTGTCGGGTGTTGTTTTGAAATGCTAGTTGAGTTTATTTGCTAGTGATTTGACTTGATGTCTTTGACTGATTCGCAATGTCTTGCCTCTTTTCTGGGGTGGGTGTTGTTGTTTCGCAGGTCTTTTACGGAGAGTTTGATCCTGGCTCAGGACGAACGCTGGCGGCGTGCTTAACACATGCAAGTCGAGCGGTAAGGCCTTTCGGAAATGTTTCGTGCGTTACCGGGAACGCTCGTCGTCCCGATCTTTC
>NZ_LMRR01000002.1 GCF_001426085.1 Rhodococcus sp. Leaf278 | reverse complement strand
CGGTCCGGGAGTGCGCGTGGATTCCGGTGTCGAATCCGGCAGTGTGATCGGGGGCCAGTTCGATTCGATGCTCGCCAAGCTCATCGTCACCGGAGCCACTCGCGAGGAGGCCCTCGCCCGCTCGCGTCGGGCGCTGGCGGAATTCGATGTTCAGGGCCTGGCGACGGTGATCCCGTTCCACGCTGCGGTGGTCTCCGATCCGGCATTCATCGGCGACGGCGACTCGTTCGATGTGCACACTCGGTGGATCGAAACCGAATGGGACAACCAGGTTCCCCCGTTCACCGCCGGACAACCGCTCGACGACGAGGAGATGCTGCCGCGCCAATCGGTGGTCGTCGAGGTCGGAGGCCGCCGCGTCGAGGTCTCCCTGCCCGGGGAACTGTCCCTCGGCGGCAACGGAGGCGGCGGCAACGGTGGACCTGCCGGTGCGGTGCGGCGCAAGCCGAAAGCCCGCACCCGTGGCGGTGCCGGAGCAGGGGCGGCGTCCGGTGACGCGGTCACCGCACCGATGCAAGGCACCGTGGTCAAAGTCGCCGTCGACGAAGGACAAACCGTCGAAGCCGGAGACCTCATCGCCGTCCTCGAAGCGATGAAGATGGAAAACCCCGTCACCGCCCACAAAGCCGGCACCGTCACCGGCCTGTCCGTCACCGCAGGCGACGCCNGACCTCATCGCCGTCCTCGAAGCGATGAAGATGGAAAACCCCGTCACCGCCCACAAAGCCGGCACCGTCACCGGCCTGTCCGTCACCGCAGGCGACGCCATCACCCAAGGCACCGTCCTCACCGAAATCAAATAGGGAGTATCCGATGACTGCCCTCGCCGAATCCTTCGACGGTGATACGTCTCCGGCACATTCGACCGAGCTCGAAATCGTGTCGACGGTGCTGCGCATGGCGTCGGCCGCGCGGGTCCGTTTAGCGGAGGCACTGGACGCGCATGGGCTGAGCTGGGCGAGGTACGAGGTTCTGGAACTGGTGTGCAGGCGAGGGCCGACGTCGTACAGCATGCTGTCGCGAGAGTTGGTGCGGCACAGAACAAGCATCACCGCGACCACCGCGACCCTGGTGGCCGCCGGACTGCTGGTGCGAAGCGTCAATCCGCGGAATCGGCAGCAGTACTTGGTCGAGGCCACCGACTCGGGCCACCGTGCCGTGACGCGCGCCGAGCGTGCGCTCGAGCGCGCTCGGTCGCGGATGGCCGTCGATGCAGACTCGGCCCAGACGCTCGAGGTTCTGCGGGGGATAGAGAAGCAGTGGAACGGCCGCCGCTGATCGACGACTGACGTCAGCGGCGCGCCCGCTGCGAATTCGAGTACCCCTGGGGCCGGTACCCCCAGGGGTACTTGCATACCCCCTTGGGTATATGCGATGGTGGTCTCGTTCGATCGTTCGGGGTTTCCACTACTCCGATCGATACCCCCACCCGTATAGGAGCACCATGTCGCTGCGCGATGCCGAACTTCTTCGCCCACCGGATGACAGGCCGGTAGCCGGGCCTGGCGTGCTCGGCCGCGCCGGCGGCTCGATGGTGACTCATCGGCGGTGGGTGTTCGGCGTATGGCTCATCGCGCTCGTGGGCCTGGGTTCTTTTGCGCCCTCGGTGTTCTCGTCGCTGGCCGGAGCGGGATGGCAGGCGAACGGATCCGAATCCGTCCAGGTTCGAGAATTGGCCCAGCAGCACTTCGGCGGTAATTCCTCCGCCGCGGTGCAGGTGGTCGTCCACTCCAACGCGGCACCCGTCACCGATCCCGCCGTTCAGGCAGTGATCGGTGACGTGTCCGATGTGTTCTCGGGAGACACAAGATTCGGTGACGTCGTCCTGCCGCAACCGGGGATGACGATCAGCCCGGACGGACGAACCGGCATCGTCATGGCCGGAGCGAACGGCACGACCGACGAGATGGTCAAGGCCGTCGACGATGTGAAGGAGCGGTTGACCGCGCTCTCGACCGACGGAATCGAGGTGTATCCCACCGGCTCGTCGGCCCTGTGGTCGGACTTCAACAAGGCGAACCACGATGCCATGATTCAGGCCGAATTGTTCTCGTGGCCGGTCACATTGGCGATCATGGTGCTTGCGTTCGGATCACTCGTCGCCGCCGGCTTGCCGCTGCTGCTCACCGTCGCCGGACTCGTCGCGTCCGCTGGTGGTCTCGTTCTGCTCAACGGTGTCACTCCGATCTCGGTGTGGGCCATGAACTTCGCGATGATGTTCGCGCTCGCGCTCGGGATCGATTACGCCCTGTTCATCGTCGCTCGATTCCGCGACGCGTTGCGCACCGCCGACACTCGGGCCGCGGTGGCCGAAACCATGGATACGGCAGGTAAAGCCGTCGTGTTGTCCGGGCTGACGGTGCTGGTGAGTCTGTCCGCCGTGCTGCTCGTTCCCGCGCCCGCGGTACGCACGATGGCTGTCGGCATCATGCTGGCCGTCGCTTTCGTGTTGCTGGCGACCATGACGCTGCTGCCTGCGGCATTGGGGGCGCTCGGACCGAAGGTCAACGCCGCCTCCTTGCCGTATGCCAAGCGGCAGGAGCATCGATCCCCGAAGTTCGCGGCATGGGGCGAATTGTTGCACAAGCATCCGTGGCCGTTCGCGGTCGTCTCCGTGGGAATTCTGATCGCCTTGGCACTTCCGGTACTCGGCTTGAAGGTGGCGATGCCGTCGATCGCGGTGGTGCCGGAGGATGCACCGGTGCGCCAGGGGTACGACCTCGTGCAGGCCCAGTTCGGACCGGGTGCGCCGGGAGCGCTACAGATCATCGTGCCCGACGCGGCAGCAGTCGAGACCGCGACCGTCGCTGCCGCGGTCGACGGGATCTCGATGGTGACGCCGCCGCAGAGTGCCGCAGACGGCTCGGGATATGCACTGCTGCAGGTAATTCCGTCAGTGGATCCGTCCGACGAAGCGATGGGCTCGATTCTCGCGGATCTGCGCGCCACGCTGCCCGATTCGGCACTCGTCGGTGGCGCACCTGCAGAGAACTTGGATCTTCAGCAGGCTTTGAACGACTACCTGCCGATCGTCGTCGGGATCATCCTGGTCCTCGGTTTCGTGCTGCTTCTGGTGGCGCTGCAGGCCCCGCTGATCGCGCTGCTCGGCACTCTGGTGAGCCTGCTGTCCACGGCAGCAGCCTTCGGAGTCGCCAAGTCGATCTTCCAGGACGGCCACGGCGCATCATTGCTCGGTTTCACCCCACAAGGATTCTTGGACGGCTGGGGACCGGTGTTCTTCTTTGCGATGATCTTCGCCATCGCCATGGACTACACGGTGTTCCTGCTGGCCACCGCGAAGGAACACTACGAGCGCTCGGGCGACGCCAAGGTTGCTCAGGTCGACGGATTGGCCCATTCCGGACGAGTGATCTTTGCCGCTGCGGCGGTGATGGTGGCAGTGTTCTTCACATTCGCACTGTCGGATCCGTTGCCTCCGAAAGAGATGGGCATCATCCTCGGCGTTGCGGTACTGCTCGACGCGTTCCTGGTTCGACTCGTGCTGCTTCCGGTCCTGCTACGGCTGACCGGGCACGGCGCGTGGTGGTCGCCGGCATGGCTACGTGCCGCGTTGCCCGCCATCCGCTTTTCTCACTGACGTCTCATCACACACGACAACTTTTCAGGAGTCACCATGAACATCGCATTGTCCACCACGTTGACCGACACCGATTTCGACACTGCGATCGACAGCACGAGAAAGGCGTTGTCGGAGCAAGGATTCGGGGTTCTCACCGAGATCGACATGCAGGCCACCCTGAAGGCGAAACTCGGTGAGGACATGGAGCGCTACATGATCCTCGGTGCCTGCAACCCCGGACTTGCCCATCGCGCTGTCGGAGTGATGAAGCAGATCGGTCTGCTCCTGCCGTGCAACGTGATCGTGCGCGAGGACACGACGGCACCGGGGTCCGTGATCGTCGAGGCGATGAACCCGGCCATCATGGTCGAGGTCACCGGTGAGCCCGAGTTGGGTGCGGTCGCCTCCGAGGCCACCGCGAAACTTCAGGCAGCGATCGCGGCACTGGGCGGTACCGGATCCGATCACGCTTGATGCCCCCGGGGGTACCATCGGGTTCAATACCACAACCACCGAGGGGATCGACATGATCGGCGACGAAGACAGCATCGCATTGGTACTCAACCGACTCAAGCGCGCGCACGGCCAGCTCGCCGGCGTCATCGGAATGATCGAGAACGGTCGGGACTGCAAGGACGTCGTCACCCAACTCGCCGCCGTCTCGCGTGCACTCGACAAGGCCGGATTCAAGATCGTGGCCACCGGTCTACGTGAGTGCATGACGGGAGAAAGCGCAGGCGACAAGGAGCCGATGACCGAGGCGGAACTCGAGAAACTGTTTCTGGCGCTGGCCTGACGGGTTGCTCGGATGGGCTGCGTGAAGAACGGCCGGTAAATTCCAACCGAATACTTGACTTGGTCCAGAAAGCGGGTGGATACTGATCCCGTGATGCCGATCTCGCCGCATGCGGAGCAATTGCGCGCCGCCGATATGCGCGTGACCCGTCCCCGGGTCGCGGTACTGGAGGTTGTCGAAACCAACCCGCACGCAGATACCGACACCATTCTCGGTCTCGTGCGATCCATGCTGCCCGAGGTGTCGCGGCAGACGGTCTACGACGTCCTCAATGCCTTGACGCTGGCGCGCTTGGTTCGGCGGATCGAGCCGGCGGGTTCGCCCGCACGCTACGAATCGCGCGTCGGAGACAACCATCATCACGCCGTGTGTCGTTCGTGCGGCGTCATCGCCGATGTCGATTGCGCCGTCGGCGAGACGCCGTGTCTCACGGCATCGGACTCCGTCGGTTTCACGATCGACGAGGCGGAGGTCATCTACTGGGGCCTCTGCGCACAGTGTTCGGCCGCTCGTGAGCAGCCGGCGGTTCCCGTTCAGTTCCCTCCCCGGTCTCGAACACAGCAGAGTTCGTGACCACCGATCACAGCCCGATCGTCATAACTTGGAAGGAAGCACGTGTCTGAAGACCACGTAACACGCGAAAAAGAGATGAACGAGGATCAGCCGCAGGATGGTGGCGGCGGCAAGTGTCCGGTCATGCACGACTCGATGCCGATGCCCGTCGAAGGCGGTAGCAATCGTGAGTGGTGGCCGAAGTCGCTGAATCTGAAGATCCTCAAGAAGAACCCGGCAGTCGGCGACCCCATGGGGCCGGACTTCGACTACGCAGCCGAGTTCAACTCTCTCGATCTCGCTGAGGTCAAGCGCGACATCGAAGCCCTGATGACGAACTCGCAGCCCTGGTGGCCCGCGGACTTCGGCCACTACGGCCCCTTCTTCATTCGCATGGCGTGGCACGCAGCGGGCACCTACCGCAAGCAGGACGGACGCGGCGGTGCCGGAGCAGGTATGCAGCGCTTCGCGCCGCTGAACAGCTGGCCCGACAATGCCTCGCTCGACAAGGCACGC
Source organism: Rhodococcus sp. Leaf278 (assembly GCF_001426085.1). GTDB lineage: Bacteria > Actinomycetota > Actinomycetes > Mycobacteriales > Mycobacteriaceae > Rhodococcoides. Next base: position 383,902 of record NZ_LMRR01000002.1, on the reverse strand, counting down.
CGCCTCGTCTGGCCGGTCAAGCAGAAGTACGGACGCAAGCTCTCCTGGGCCGACCTGATCGTGCTCACCGGCAACGTCGCCATCGAGTCGATGGGTCTGCCGACCTACGGCTTCGCCGGCGGACGCGTCGACGCCTGGGAGCCGGACGAGGACGTCTACTGGGGCCCGGAGCAGACCTGGTTGGGCGACGAGCGCTACCACGGTGATCGCACGACCCTCGACAACCCGTTGGCCGCAGTGCAGATGGGCCTGATCTACGTCAACCCCGAAGGCCCGAACGGTAACCCGGATCCCGTGCAGTCCGCACTGGACATCCGCGAGACGTTCGGCCGCATGGCCATGAACGACATCGAGACCGCCGCATTGGCTGTCGGTGGACACACGTTCGGCAAGACACACGGCGCTGCTGATCCCGACGCGCACATCGGGGCAGAGCCCGAAGGCGCTCCCATCGAACAGATGGGTCTCGGCTGGAAGAACAGCTTCCAGAGCGGCGTCGGCGCAGACGCGATCACCAGTGGTCTCGAGGTCATCTGGACCCCGACGCCCACGCAGTGGGACAACAGCTTCCTCGAGACGCTGTACGGATTCGAGTGGGAGCTCTACAAGAGCCCGGGCGGTGCCCACCAGTGGCGCCCGAAGAACGGCGAAGGTGCGGACCTCGTTCCCGACCCCGCCGATCCCTCCAAGCGTCGTCACCCGTCGATGCTCACCTCCGACATCGCGATGCGCGTCGACCCGATCTACGAGCAGATCACCCGGCGGTGGCTCGACCATCCAGAGGAGCTCGCAGAGGAATTCCAGAAGGCCTGGTTCAAGCTCACCCACCGCGACATGGGACCGGTCACGCGTTACCTCGGCCCCGAGGTTCCCGCGGAGCCCCTGCTCTGGCAGGACCCGATCCCGGCCGTCGATCACGAGCTGATCGGTGACGCACAGATCGCCGAACTGAAGCAGGCCATCCTCGGATCCGAATTGACTCAGGATCAGCTGATCTCGGCTGCGTGGGCGGCGGCGTCGTCGTTCCGCGTCAGTGACAAGCGCGGCGGTGCCAACGGTGGCCGTCTGCGTCTGCAGCCGCAGGCCGGCTGGGAGGTCAACGAGCCCGACGAGCTCGCACAGGTCATCCGCGTTCTCGAAGGAATCCAGCAGTCGTTCTCCGGAACTGTGTCCTTCGCCGACCTCGTGGTACTCGGTGGCGTCGCAGCCGTCGAGCAGGCCGCCAAGAACGCCGGCGTCGACATCACGGTCCCGTTCACCCCGGGCCGCATGGATGCCACGCAGGAGAAGACGGACGTCGACTCGTTCTCCGATCTGGAGCCCAAGGTCGACGGTTTCCGTAACTTCCTGGGCAAGGGTCAGAAGCTGCCGGCCGAGTTCAACCTGGTCGATCGGGCAAACCTGCTCTCGCTCAGTGCACCCGAGATGACCGTGCTCGTCGGTGGTCTGCGCGTGCTCGGAGCAAACTTCAAGCAGTCGACCCACGGCGTTCTGACCGACAAGGTCGGCACGCTCACCAACGACTTCTTCGTCAACCTCCTCGACATGGGCACCGAGTGGGTTCCCGCCGCCGAGGAGGGCATCTACGAGGCCAAGGATGCCGCTACCGGTGAGAAGAAGTGGACCGGAACTCGTAACGACCTGGTCTTCGGCTCGAACTCCGAGTTGCGCGCCATCGCAGAGGTGTACGCCTGCGACGACGCCAAGGAAAAGTTCGTCCGCGACTTCGTTGCTGCGTGGGACAAGGTGATGATGCTCGATCGCTTCGAACTGAGCTGAATCGGGTAGTAAACACAACACCCCGCGAACCTGTGGTTCGCGGGGTGTTGTGCTGTGGCAGAAACCGTTCGATCAGCCCTGCGACATCGCTTTCGCGGCTGCCTTGATGGCCCGTCGAATTCGGGGGTAGGTACCACACCGGCAGACGTTTTCGATGGTGTCGATGTCCTCGTCGGTCGGATCGGGGATGCGCTTCAGGAGAGCAACGGCAGCCATGATCTGGCCCGGCTGACAGTAACCGCATTGAGAGACGTCCTCGTCGATCCACGCCTGCTGCACCGGATGGAGAACATCGCCGTCGGCGAGTCCCTCGATGGTCGTGACCTCTTTGTCGACGGCATCGGAGACGGGTGTGACACAGGGGAGTACCTCCTTGCCGTCGAGGTGACTGGTGCAGGCGTGACACACGCCGATGCCGCACCCGTACTTGGGGCCGCGGACGCCGAGCTCGTCTCGCAGGGCCCAGAGCAACGGCATGTCGTCGGGTAGGTCGACCGACACTTCGACCCCGTTGACGACGAACTTCTGTTCAGCCACGGATCCTCATTTCGGGAACGGTTCGAAGTCGACGTCGAACAATATCGGGAAGCTGGTGGGGGTGGTGCCGGTGGCGCGTGCGTACGCGTTGGCCACCGCAGCGGCGGCAGCGGGCACCCCCAGTTCTCCTGCGCCACCGGGGGTCTCGGTGGTGGGAGGCATGATGACCACCCGCACATCCGGTGGTGAATCGCGTTGGCGGGCATAGTGGAATTGCGAGTAACTACCTTCGAGAGGCAGCCCCTGCTCGTAGTGCAGCCCGGCCCTGAGGGTGGTCGAGATGCCGTCCATCAGGCAGCCGATCATTTGAGCCTCGAGGCTGCGAGGGTTGACCACGCGGCCGACGTCCACGACGATGACGGCCTTCCTCACGCGGGGCACCCGCGGGTCCTGTGCGTCGATCTCGACGAGATATCCCGCACTGGAACCGAATTCGGCATGGAACCCGATGCCCTGCGCGCGGCCGGGGCCGAGATCTGCACCCCAGTTGCCCTCTGCGGCGAGCGTGCGCAGGACGTCACGGTGGCGGTCGCTCGCCACCGCACCGATGCGGAGCTCCAATGGATCGGTGTCGAGGGCGTCGGCGATGCGATCCACCATGATCTCGGCTGCGGTACGTACGGTCCCGGAGAACACCGATCGCCAACTGCCGGTGGGCATCTGGACCGGTACCTCGACGAGGGTTCTGATACTGCTCTCGGTGAACGAGTACGGGTCGCGGGTGCTGTGGAACAGCGTCTGGGAGATCAGCGGGGACGGTGCCAGTGCGTCGGTGACGAGGTCACCGAAACCGCCGTCGAAATCGGTGCAGACTGCGGCCACGCGTTGCTCCCACGAGATCACCGAGCCGCGTGCGAGCACTGCGTCGAACTTGGTGTGTACCGCGGGCCTGGCGCGGCCGTGCCGCATGTCGTCCACCCGCGACCACATCAAGCGCACCGGTCTGCCCATTGCGCGGGAGATGACGGCTGCCTCGAGCGGGCCGTCGAGGTAGAGCCTTCGCCCGAACGAGCCCCCGCCGTTCATCACGTGGGTGGTGACCCGATTCAGCGGAAGGCCCAGTGTCAGAGCAATTTTCTGCCCGGCGTAGTTGGGTAGTTGCATCGACGCCCAGACATCTGCACGATCGGATCGCACGTCGGCGACCGCCGAATTGGTTTCCATCGCGGCATGCGAGACGGGAGCGAAGTCGAAGTCGACGTTCAGCTTCGTCTCGCCCGGCAGCTCGGGCCTGCCCACTCCGCCGAAGCCGGTGAACGCCGGAGTACTGCGGCGGAGCCGGTCCTGAATGGACCGGGTGGACTCGTCGTCGATAGTTCCGGCGTTCCACGTGACCACCGCAGCATCCTTCGCGGCGAGTGCGAATCCGAAGGTTCGCGCCATGATGGCGACCCCGGTGGACACGACCGCGACATCGATCACCCCTGGCATCGCTCGCAACCCCGCCTCGTCCACCGAAGCGACGGTTCCGTTGATCGTCGGTGGGCGCCGGACGACGACCGGCATGGCGTCGGGCACGTCGAGATCGAGCGTGTAGGTGAGCCGGCCGGTGACGATCGCGCGAGCATCCTGGCGCGTGGTCGGTGTGCCGACCACGCGCAGGCCTGCCTCCGACTTCGGGTCCATCGCCTCGAAGCGCAGTTCCGGAGCCGCAGCCGCGGCCACCAGCTCGCCGAAGTGTGCGGCCCGTCCGTCCGGTGCACTGACGACGCCGTCGACGATCCTCAGCGTGCCGACGTCGACACCCCATCGATCGGCGCCCGCGCGTAACAGTCGCGCCCGCGCGGTCGCAGCGGTGAACCGAGCGGGCTCCCACAGAGATTGGATGGAGTTGGAGCCGCCTGTGTAGTGGTTGCCGATGAGTTCTTGCCGGCCGCGGGAGAGTGACACGACCGTCTTGTCGAGTGGGATGTCCAGCTCTTCTGCGATCAGCATCGCCACCGAGGTGGTGAGCCCCTGTCCGATCTCGGCACGGGGTAATGCGCAGTGCACGGATCCGTCACCACGCACCTCGAGGATCACCAGATTCGAGTCGGCCGGAAGCGTGGTGAGGACCTGTTCGGGTTCATCGATGCGGGCCGGATCTGCCGAGGCCCTGGCCCGCGTCACGAGCATCAGCGTCGAGCCCGCCACCACTGCGGTGAAGAACGAGCGGCGCGATACGGTGCGCCGTCCGGGTATCGCGTCCGTCACATCGTCCCTTCGGTCGGGCCCGACTCTACCGTCGCACTTCCGACAAACCGCGTACGTCAATGGGCGGCCGTGCGCGAACCCGAGAACACCGTCGGCCAGTTGTCACTGGTCACGACGGGTATCTTGGCGGCCGTTATCGATTCGTTATACTTTGTGGCCCTATCGTGATACTTCGCCTGGATTTTCCGACATGTCCGAACGGCAGCATCGGAGGCATGGAATCAGACAATGCGGCGGTCGGACCCGCACAGGACACACGAGACAAAGCAGCGGGTGGCGAGAGCTTCGGATCCTTCTTGGAAATGTTCCAGAGCGCGTCGACGACGGACTCGGAGCGCGAGCACTGAATCACTTGATGCGGGAATGACTTCCTCGTCGAGTTAGCGTGAAACGATGCAGTCACCGATTACCCGTTACCTCGAATCCGTCCTCGACGATTGCCGTCGACTCGACGGCGGGGCAATCGCGAAGGGGAACGCCGAACTCGAGCGAGCAGACCCCGATACTTTCGCGGTGGCCCTGGCGACCGTCGGCGGATCGGTGTATGCCGCAGGTGATTGCGATACCGAGTTCTCCATCCAGTCCATCTCCAAGGCGCTCGCCTATGCATTGGCTGTCGAAGACAACGGACTCGCACGCATGCTGGAGGCCACCGACGTCGAACCTTCGGGCGATTCGTTCAACGAGATCTCGCTCGAACGCGCCACGGGCAGGCCGCGCAATCCGCTGATCAATGCAGGCGCACTCGCTGTGCACTCCATGATTCGCGGGAGCTCGGCCCAGGAGCGTGCCGAACGCGTCAGGGACTTGCACAGCCGCTGCGCCGGAAGACAGTTGAGCACCAATACGTCCGTCTACGAAGCCGAGATCGAATCGGACGATCGCAACACCGCGATCGCACATCTTCTCAAATCCGTAGGAATTCTCGCAGCCGATCCGGCCGAGGTGGTCGACGGCTACGCCCGTCAATGTTCGGTCGACGTCAACTGCGTGGATTTGGCCACCATTGCGTCGGTAATGGCCAACGGGGGAGTCGATCCCGTGAGCGAAGAACGGTTGATCGACGGCGCAGTCAACCGCCACGTACTGTCTGTGATGTCCACCTGCGGGATGTACGACGGGTCGGGCAGTTGGGTTGCGACAGTGGGGATTCCGGCCAAGAGCGGAGTGGCCGGTGCGATCGTGGGTGTGCTGCCGGGCCAGGTCGGGTTGGCCGTGCTGTCGCCCAAGTTGAACGAACACGGAAACAGTGTGCGGGGCGTCGCGGTGTTCGAGCGTCTCTCTCGGGATCTGGAATTACACATGATGCACGTGGCGCCGAGCGGTACGTCGGCCATTCGTGAGGTAACGGGCGAGGACGCAACGACCGTGCACCTGCAAGGTGACCTACGTTTCGCCGGAGCCGAATCGGTGCTGACCACGCTGGCCGAGGTTATCGGTGCCGATCGCCGTATCACCCTCGATCTGAATCACGTGCGGGCAATGGACGACGTCGCCCGTCGACTGCTCGACGACGCGGCCGCCGGTTTGCGTGAGGACGGCCACGAGGTCGACATCCATGATCCCCATGGCCTGATGGCAGCAGTCGACGTCGATTGATCGCTGGGCGGTGTTGTCAGAGCCGTCCGCGGAGAATCATGTTCCAGTAACTCAGTGGCAGGCCGTAGCGGTCGAACAGCCAGGCCGATCGTCGTGCTTTCAGCGGATCGAGAAACGACGGTAGCGATGGTGTGAGTGACCCGGTCCGGTCGAACTCGGCCGCAACGAGACGGTGGGCGTCCATCGTCACCGGTGCCACGGTGTACCCGTCGTACGAGGACAGTTCTCGTCCGGCTCTGGCGGCCAGCAGATTGTCGATCAGAACGGCGATCTGCTTTCTCAGCCCACCGCCGGAAGAATCGGTGTCGATTGCGGCACCGTCACCGGCGGCCCAGATCTCGCTGTGTCGGCGGTGGCGCAGAGTGTGGGGGTCGATGTCGACGAGACCGTGTTGTCCGTCTGCAGCCAGGTTCGACGCCTCGACCCACGGCTGTCCGCGGAACGGGGGCACCAGGTGCAGCATCCGGTAGTCGATGATCTGCTGGGTGCCGAGGTGATCGGTGACGGTGATCTGACGAGTGTCGGGGGAAAGTGCGGTCACCGCGGTGCGGTGCAGTATCCGTACGTCGAGGTCGCGAAGGTGATCGAGCAACATCGAATCCAGCCGTGGCACATCGAGTAGCACCTCGCGGTCGATCACCAGGGTGATGTCGATGTCTGCGAGTTGCCCGGTCGCTCGCCAGTGGGCGGCGGCCAGGAACAACGGTTTCAGTGTGGTTCCGGTGCAGCCCACCGGTGGCCGCGGCACTGTGAATACTGCCGTCCCGCGCGCGGATGAGTCGCCGACCTCGGGTGACGGGAAGTGGGAGATCAGCTGCCAGGTCTTTTCTGCCAGCCCCAGGTAGTTGCTCGTCACCGCGGCAGAGTCGGCGGCATCGGCAATTCCTGGCAGCGCGTCGTGATCGGGCACCAGACCGGTCCCGATGATCAGGTCCCGATAGCCGTAGCTCCGACCGGATGCGGTCGTGACCACCTTCTCGTAGGGGTCGACCCGGGCTACCGTGTCCTGAATCCAGGTGCTGCTCTTCGGCATCACCGAGCGCTGGGTTCGCTCGGCGTCGCGGAGTCGGGCTTGGCCTCCTCCGACATACGACAACAGTGGCTGGTAGGTGTGCACGGACTGGGGTTCGATGACTCCCACGTCGTCGATACCGAGTCGAAGTGCGCGTGCTGCCGCGCTGATGCCCGCGTTGCCCCCGCCGAGGACGAGAACGTCGTGGTGGCCGTCGACGCCAACCGAGGTCAAGCCGACATCTCTCTGAATGCGAGTGCAGCGTCGGCTGTGGTGTGAAATACGGTGCGGCCGAGTGTGTCCGCGGCCAGCGCTCGGGTCGACTCGACAGCGGCGACCACAGCCAGTCGAGCGCCCCACCGGCTCAGGTGCATCGACGTGGCATCAAGGATTGCTGCCGTGCCCGCCGGCACCACGTCGACTGCGGTCAGATCGAGCACCAACCTGGAGCCTTCGACCGATGCTTCACCGAGTGTCTCGGCCAGCACGCCGAGATCCTGACGACCGAAGTCTCCGGCAACGCGAACGACGGTGGCACCCACGAGTTCGGTGACGGTGATGCCGGCACCGGCAGTCGGTGCCGGAACCACCTGCCGAAGCGACGGCACGACGACGGCAGGAACAGGGTCGATGGACGGTAGAACCGACAAGAGAATCTCCTCGAAGAACGACGCGGCAGTGCTGCCGACGCAGACGGTATGGGCCCGACTCGGGCGAACGGCGGCATTTTCTTCACCGCAAGGTGTCGATGGACTACCCGATTCGTGCGGTTTCAAGCGGCTTGTTTGCGGCCGATGCAATCGGGCATACGATACCCACCTTCGAGTGGAGTCCACGCTCGGCACACAGCCCGAGAGGGCACGTCTTGCGATGACGAACTCCGAGAGGACACCTCGATGACGACGGCCGATTTCGATACGTTCAGATCCACCCGCGCGGTTCACGCAGATCCCGGAGTGTATGAGCCGCAGGACGATTCGTGGCTGCTGTGCGAGATGGCGTCGCGGGCCGGGGTGGTGCAGGGTGCCCGTGTGCTCGATATGTGTACCGGCAGCGGTGCCGTCGCGCTCGCTGCGGCGTCGCTGGGCGCACGTGAAGTGCTGGCGTTCGACATCTCGCCGCTCGCGGTGGCGTGCGCTCGTCGCAACGCAGCTGCCCTCGATGCGAACGTCGATGTCCGCCTCGGGTCGTTCGCGGACGCGTCGGTGCTCGAGCCGTTCGACGTGGTTCTGTGCAATCCGCCCTACGTGCCCTCCGAGTCGGTGCCCGCCGGCGTAGGTCCGCACCGAGCGTGGGACGGCGGCCACGACGGCCGAGTGGTGTTGGATCCGCTGTGCGACGCCGCGTACGACCTGCTCGTTCCCGGCGGCACCCTTCTAGTGGTGCAGTCGGAGTATTCCGACCCTGCACGAACCGAGGCAATGCTGCGTCGTACGGGCCTGACCGTGTCCGTTCCGGCACGTCGATCGATCTCGTTCGGTCCGGTCATGACCGAGAGGGCTGCCTGGCTCGAGCAGGTCGGACTTCTCGAAGCATCTCGCGACATCGAGGATTTGGTGGTCATTCGTGCCGACCGATGACGACGACAGCGCCGTCGAGAACAACGCCGGTCCAACGGCGTCCGCAACGAAGCGCACGACGGTCCGCATCGTCAAGGGCGGGCCCATGGTCATCGACGGCCCCGTCGACATCGTGTTGGACGACGGCACGCGAGTGTGTTCCGACAGGTTCGCGGTGGCGGTGTGCACATGTCGGCGGAGTAGGAACTATCCGTTGTGCGACACCAGTCATCGCGCCAAGAAGCGTCCGGCTCAGTCGAGCGAGGACCGACCGGTGGACCAGCGCGACATGACGTGATCGGCGAGTTCGTTCTCGACGAAGTCCAGTGCGCGCATTCCGAACACCACATCGGCCTCGAGTTCGGGCTCGTCACGGAGCAGATTCCCGACGACATCGTGCCTGAGCACCTGCTCGTGCATCGCATCCGCCTCGACATGCTCTGCGTAGAACGCGATGCAGGCCTGGGGTGCCTTCAACCTTTTCAGACCGAGTACGTATCGCTGTGAGCCCGGCGACGACGTGATCTCGGTGGCGGCAAGATGTCCGACAGTGGCACCACGGAGCCCTCGATGTAGACCGAGGAGCGACATCAGGTTCACCCACGCCAGAGTCTGAGCGGGCACACGGTCGATGTAGCCGAGGTACGACGCATCGAGTTCCGCGGCCACCATCGAGTCGGCCCACAGCTTCTGGTGGACACGGTCACCTTTCCCACCGCCGTATTCGTCGAATTCGACTGCTACATACGACGCTTTGGCCTGACCGGTCAAACGGGGGATGGCCCAGGCATGCGGATCGGCCTCCTTGAGATGGTAGATCGACCGATGCACGAAATACTCGCGCATCTGCTCCCACGATCCCTCGTCGCGCAGATACCACGACGGTCCGGTTCCCGATGTCGCCTCGACGGACAGTGCGTCCATCTCCGCGGCTGCATCGTTCCCGGGTTCGACGTGAGCCCGAACATACTCGAGAAAAGCGGATTCGAGGGATGCGCGCAGGCGCAGGAGATCGGGGTCCCACTCCCATTCGTCGGCAACGCCGACGAAGCCGCGATAGTGCAATTCGTAGCAGATCAACAAGGCGAGTTGTACGTCTCGTGACGTCGAATCGACATCCGTGAGAGTCGGCAAATTCGAGGTCTTGCCCGGCTCACCTGTGGTCAGGCACCGTACGACGGCTTCGGAAATCGGCCCACACGGTACCGGCAGGACTGGAGAGAGTGCGACGGTCGGGCGGGCGTGGAGAAGCTCGGTCATACCTGAGGCTACCCACCGCCGGACAGTACCAATCGCAGTCCTCGCAGGTGTTTGTGAGTCGTCACAACAGGCAATGCGTTCTGCACGACATCGAACTCCGGTGTCGATTCCACCGGAAGGACCTCATGCGCGCAGTCACGTGGCAGGGCAAGAGAAAAGTCAGCGTGGACACCGTTCCAGATCCGCGGATAGAGCAGCCGACGGACGCGATCGTCAAGATCACGACCACCAACATCTGCGGCTCCGATCTGCATCTGTACGAAACTCTCGGAGCCTTCATGGACGAGGGCGACATTTTGGGTCACGAGCCCATGGGCATCGTCGAGGAAGTCGGTTCGGACGCCGGTGATCTGGCCGTCGGAGACCGTGTGGTCATCCCGTTCCAGATCTCGTGTGGGCATTGCTACATGTGCAATTCGAGTCTGTACACCCAGTGCGAGACCACACAGGTTCGCGAACAGGGAATGGGTGCAGCACTGTTCGGCTTTTCCAAGCTCTACGGACAGGTGCCCGGCGGACAGGCCGAGTACCTCCGTGTCCCGCAGGCGCAGTTCACGCACATCAAGGTCCCCGAGGGGCCGCCGGACTCGCGATTCGTGTACTTGTCGGACGTATTGCCTACCGCGTGGCAGTCCGTGGAATACGCAGCGATTCCCCAAGGCGGATCGGTGACCGTGCTCGGTCTCGGGCCCATCGGTGACATGGCCGCTCGCATCGCGCAGCACAAGGGTGCCCGAGTGATCGCGGTCGACCTCGTTCCCGAACGGCTTGCCCGGGCAGCTGCGCGGGGGATCGAAACGGTGAACCTCGCCGAACACAGCGGTGGCGTCGGCGACGTTATTCGGGACATGACCGACGGCAGGGGAACCGACTCCGTCATCGATGCAGTGGGCATGGAAGCTCACGGATCACCGGTCGGCAAGATGGCGCAGCAGATAGTCGGGATGCTCCCGGACGCCGTTGCGGCTCCGATGATGCAGAAAGCCGGTGTGGATCGCCTCGGTGCGCTGTACTCGGCCATCGACATCGTTCGCCGCGGAGGAACCATCTCGATCATCGGCGTGTACGGCGGCATGGCCGATCCGCTACCGCTGATGACCATGTTCGACAAGCAGATTCAGCTTCGCATGGGGCAGGCGAACATCAAGAAGTGGGTCGACGACATCATGCCGTTGCTCGGTGACGACGACCCTCTCGGCGTCGATTCGTTCGCCACACACGAACTACCTCTCGACGAGGCTCCGCACGCGTACGACATCTTCCAGAAGAAGCAGGACGGTGCCATCAAGGTTCTGCTGAAGCCATAGGTCTTCGAATACAGCGATGCGGCCCGGAAACTCACGGGCCGCATCGGTATTCGCAAAAGGGTGAATCGATCTACATCAGTCGACGGAGATGACGTCCTTAGCGATTGCTGCCACGCGCGTCTGTCCTGCGGACACGACACCGTGGCGGTTCTTGTGTGCCTCCTCGTACGTCACGACGGTGCGAACGTCGGTCGGGTCGGTGAGGTCCTTGATCGCGGCGACCGCGTCCGAGACGTTGAGATCGTCGTAATCTGCGATCGGTAGCTCATCGGCATCGAGGGTCCCGCTGGCCGTACGGGCAGTGTGGATCGCGTCGGCGACGGCGTCGACTCCTTCGCTGCGGGTGACGTCCTCGGCAGCTTCGAGTGCTGCATCGCGGCTCGCGGTCAGTGTCTTGACTGCGACGTCACCGGCATGTGCGCCGCGGCCGAGCAGTGCGCTGAGGCGGTCCGGGGTGGCGCGAGCTGCATCCAGCGCGCGGTCGATGCCTCGTGCCGACCACGTTGCCGGCGCGTTGACGATCTTGACCGCGGTACCTGCGGCGGCCTGGAACGGAGTGCGACGCAGTGCCGCGGGTCCGCCCAGTGCGTCTTCTGCGAGGACCGTTTCGATCCACTCGACTGTGGCCGTGTGGGCAGTGGCCAGTCGAGTCGCCAGAGCAACCACGGACGGCTCGTGCGCAGCGGTTGCCAGCGCCTTGATGTACTTGGCGCGGCCGAGCAGCTGCTGCTCGAGGGCGAGATCGCCCAGCAGGGCCTCGTCGAACGGCTGAGCCTGCTCGGCGACGGCCTTGACAGCAGCGAGTGTGCGTCCCAGGAACGGCGATACGAGATCGGGTAGGCCGCCGAGACCGCGGAGGGCCTCTTCGATGGCTGCGGCGCGATCGCGACCGTTCGCGGCGTTCTGTGCAAGTTCTCGACGAACCGCCTCGGTGCGCGCCTGAACGACGCGAGTTTCCGCGATCTGGATTTCCGTGTTCGTCAGCTGCAGCGCGACGCGCAACTGGGCGATCAAAGTGGATGTGCTCATGGTGCTCCCCTTTCGGTTGATGGTCGATATCGTGCGGCCGATGCCTGTGCGTGACAGCGAGATGCCCGGCCCTGTCTGGGTCATTACCCGTGAGTAGGTTCGGTCAAACAGGAGTCGCGGATGTGTGAAGAGCGACACGTGCCGGTGGGACGGACGGGTCGTTCGCGACATGCCCCGGTTTCGATCGCAGATGGAGTGGACATTCTTCGTGGATGAACACCGAGCTATACACCGCAACCGTTTCCGCCAGCGCGACCGGCGTCACGTCCGACGACGGCGTCCTGTCACTCGGTGTGCGAGAGCCCAAACAACTCGGTGGCCCCGGCGAAGCAACCAATCCTGAGCAGCTCATGGCCGCAGCGTTGTCGAGCTGCCTGGTCGAATCGCTGCGCATCGCTCTGGGAACAGTCGGCGGCAGCGTCGACGAACTGGCGGTTACGGGCACAGTGGTTCTCACCGACTCCGACGCATCCGGATACGACGCGAAGTTCGCGCTCTCGGTATCCCTGCCCGGCACGGACGATCCGGAAGCGGTGTTGGCTCAGGCGACATCGATCTGCCCGTTCCTCAAGGCCATCGACGGAGTGGATGTCACCCTCGAATGACGTTGCACCGGCATTCTGTGACACATTTCCAGCCGTGACAACAATTCGTAGGCGAGCGAGTCGAAGCCTGGGTGCCATCAAAGCGGGGTTCGCTCGCGAGGACACCACGCTGATCGCAGGTGGACTCACGTTCTACGCCGTCATCGCTGTCGTTCCGTTGCTGCTACTCACCATTCGCGCGACTGCTCTACTGGTATCGGCGGAGTGGGTCAGGTCCGGGTTCGATGCGGTGGCGGCGCTGCTGCCCGACGCGCTGGATGCGCGCGCCGCAGTGGACGGGCTGGCTACCGCCGGGATCGAGCTGAGCCCGATCGGGGTTCTGATATCGATCTTTCCGGCCACCTTCTACGGAGAGGGGCTGCGCAGAGCGATCGTGCGGTTCTCGCCGACCCGCGAGTCGTTCACCGGATGGCGTGGCCGACTGGCGATGGTCCCGTTCTTCGCGGCCGCCCCGGTCCTGCTGGCCGGCGTGTTGTGTGTTGCGCGGCTACTGGGGGCGACAACTGGCGACGGCGGGATCGGTGCGATGACGTTGCGCGTGTTCCTCGGGTTCAACTGTCTATGGCTGATTCTGTCGGTTCCTCTCGCGTGGACCTACCGAGTGATTGCTCCACGGGCGGTGGGTTGGCGAGCGTTGATCGTCGGATCGCTGGTCACCTCGTCCATCGTCACCGGGTTCGTACACGGCTTCATTCTGTTTCTGGCCATTCCGGTGGATCTCGGCGCGCCGTTCGGCGGTCTCACCGCGATCGGCGGGGGCGTGGCAATCATGCTGTGGATGTTCGTGTTCCACATCTTGGCGCTCGCAGGTTGGCTGGTCACCGCGGAGTTCGATCGGCCCGACGATGCAGCCCGAACATCAACTGAGTGAAGCCGACAACGGCCAGTGTGCACGTCACGGAAATACCGATGGTCGCCGATGAACCGGCACTCGCCGGAGCGGCACCGGCAACGGTGGCAGTGACTGCAGCAGCGATAACTCGGGAAGGGCGCTCCCATACCGTCAGAAATCCGACGTCGGGTATGCCGGCACCGACGGCCCGGGCTCGCGCCATCTCGTGCAGGAGAGTCGTCACCCCGACCGCGACGACCAGAGGCATCGGGGCTCCCAACGCGAAGCCGCTCGCGAGCAACAGCAGATCGCTGCAGCGATCTGCCACCGTATCCAGGAGATAACCCCATTGTGACTGGGATCTGCCGATCATCGCGACGCCGCCGTCGATGCTGTCGAGCAGGCCCGAAAGAGCGATGAGCACTGCCGCGAGCAGAGGTGCCGAGGTGCCGGGCCGAGACAGAGCGACTGCCGCGCCGGCCACGACAACAGCGGTGAAGGTGACGGCATGGGCGGACACGGATGCGCGAACCAGCGGCGCACTCAGTGCGTAGACCACCCGGAGCCACCATTTGACCAACACCGACGACGACGGATCGATGCTGTTGTGCAGCGTCGACCAGGTCGCCAGGTATTCGTCGCGAGTCGCCGGGTGACTCGCGGAATTCCGCTGACCGGACACACTGTGCTGACTGACCATCGACGATCCTTGCTCGGTGTTGCTGGGAACTCGGCCGAGCGCCGAGCAGGACGGTGCGCGTCGAGACTTCGGAACCGAATACCCGTCGCCGACGTTCTCAATCGCTGTCGGAGTTGCTCTCTCGTCTGCGGGCCTTCAACCGAGAGATCTTGACGCCTGCGGCAACGAGCACGATCAGCCATCCCGAGACCAGCACTCCGCCACCGACGAACGCCGCGCGGCGTAACGGGTGGGAATCTGCATAGACGTAACCGACTGTGCCCCATAGCAATGCGACAAAAGCGATGATTGCCATCATGCAGATCATCGAATACAGCGTTCTGTTCATCTTCATCCGACCTTGCTCTTCACTTCGTCCCGACGAGCCTCGACACGTATACGTCCCAGGCCTTCGTTGAATCGTTTGCTCGACACGGTATTGCTCGTCACCAGGCCAGATTCGGCTGCTGCTCGCCGATCGAGAGCCCGAATTCGACACCGGTGCGGTGCATACGGCCGAACATATCGTCGGCGACGTCCTCCGGTGTGCGCCCCAGAGCCGCTGCCCACCGCGCCGCACGTGCATTGGCCCGAGATGTGCTCAATTCGACGACTCCCGTACCCCCGACGTCCACGATCATCCGATCGGCCCCGGTGGCGAGCATTCGGCGCAGGGCGTACTTGCCGAAGAGCACCGGGCCGTGCACCTGCACAACAGCGTGGCTGCGGCCGGTGTCGTTCGGCTGCCCGTGCTTCACCCGCGGATCGACGTCCCCCCACGGCCGTCGCAACTCGGCTGCGTCGGGACCCTGAAGCCATAACTCGCAATCGCTTCCGCGAAGAACGGATCCGACGGTGCGAAGCAGAGACGCCGAGCTGTGCCCCGCGGAATTCACGACCACGACGATCTCGGGCACGGCGTAGATCAGACCGTGGGTACGCGCCGCCGGGTCGGTGATCCGTGACGCCAGCGTCATCGCCTCGAGGTTCTTTCGTTCGCGGTCTCCGCCCGTCCGCTCGGCCCATTCCGGCCCGTCGTGCCAAGCGACCGCGCGCGGAAGGTGTGCCAGGACGGCTCCGGAGTCGTAGGCGCGGTGCGCGAAATCCCAGTCCTCTCCGCCGTATCCGACGATGCTCTCGTCGAACCCGCCGATCTCCGTGAAGAGCTGCCGAGTACAGGACATGACCGCGCTGATGATGTACCGGTACGAGCGTCGATCGGCGTCGAGCAAGTCGCGCGAGCCTGCGTATCCGTCTCGGAGCCACCGCGGTTCCTTCAACTCAGGCGGTCCGGCCGATCGTCCGCCGAGCCACTCCGCCACATCGCTCGAGGTCCAGCCCGCCATATCGGCATGGCGTCGACGTCCGACGGCGAGGGCGTCGGGCAGGGCCGCGAGCAGCCGGGCCGATTCCGCGATGTACCCGGGCTCGGGAACGGTATCCGCGTCGAGAAAAAACAGGATCTCACCGTGGGCGGCCGACGCGCCGAGATTGCGGGCAGCTGCTGCACGAAACCCCAGGTCGGACTGTCGTACGACGGTGACGTCGAGCGTGGAACGAAAGGCATCCACGTCGGGCGCGATGGCGGAACCGTCGTCGGCCACGATCACCTGAATGCGGGAGCCCGGATACGACTGTACGGTCAGCGCGGTCAGAACCAACTCCAACTGGCGTTGTTGCTCGAAGTACGGGATCACCACCGACACCGACGGGTTCCGGTCGACAGGTGGCACCAGGTCCCACCGATTGCCCGGTATCACCCAGCGTCCATCGGGCAGCTCCTGAATTGTCCGCTCGCACCGTTCTCGAAACAGTGCGGAATACAGTGCCGCTGCCTGGTGAAGTGTCGGGTAGGGAACGACGCCGGGTTGTTGCCAGGTCCTGTCGGGATGATCGAGCGCTTCGGTCATGGCCGCAGCGAGGCCGTCGACGGAGTTCTCGTGGATCCACAGTGTGCCTGGAGAATTGGCCTCGATCTCCTCCACGTACCGACCACGGGGGACCAACGGTCGACGGCCTGCCGCGATCCAGGAGTTGATCGAACCGGATGCCGACAGGTGCCGGTGAAAGGCGACGGGTATTGAGATCGATCGAAGAAGTTCGTCGAGGTCGGCGTCGGGAACGAAGCCGGTGGAGTCGAATGATCGGCCGAGTTTTTCGGCAGCACCGGTGAGTTCGTCGATCATGGTCTCGTGGCCCGGCGATGCGGATCCGATCGACAGTAGGTCGACGGCATTGTCGAGAGGTCTCATGGCCTCCAGTACTTCTTCGTGGCCTTTGCCCGGGTACACGAACCCCAGTACACCGACAACGTTGCGCATGGCAGCGCGCTGTCCGGGTCGCGGCGTCGCACTGTGGATAGGGAGCGGAACGACGCGAACATCGATGGGGCGGTTCGCTATGTCGTCGAGCAGTAGTCGTTCGTGCATGCTCGAGACGACGACTGCGGATACACAGCCCATCACCCGCCGATAGCATGTCGTTCGCGCTTCGAAGGCGGTTCCGTCCGATGCCTGAGGGATGTCGTGCAGCGTGACGGTCACCGGGGCTCGGTGCCGCTCCACAATGGAGACGAAGGCATCCGCGGCCTCGGTGGCGGTTCGGCCGAACAGCCGGTCGGTGAAGTGGACGTGTATCGGAATGTCGATGGGCAGATCTTCGAAGTCCGAGATAACCGGACTGGCTGTCGCAAAGGCGAGTTCGCGTGCGCAGCGAATCACTCCATGCTCAGGAGGGCCCACGACGAGATGGTGCACAGCCTGCGTCACGGCACGAGCCCCAGGATGCGAATCAGTTCCGCATGCCGCTCCAGTGCCGCATCGACGAATTCTGGATGAGCTGCGTACCATCGCAGATGGGCGCGGTGCACCGAACTCGGTGAATGCGGCGTGCCGTCCACCGACCACTCGGGCCGTGAATCGCCGTCGAGATCGAGTGCGTCGAGGACTCGTTGCTCGACCGGTGCCCGAACACCACCGAGCAATTCGCGGCCCGGATCCGCGGCGGTGCAGCCGGTTCCGAGCTGGTCGAGTACTCGCTGGGCCAGCGCAGTCAGCACCACATTGGTTGCATGATTGATCGTGTGGGTGGCAGCGCGCCCGGCATCGGCGAACAGGTCGGATGCTGCAATGTCGGTATCTCGGCTCTCGCGTCGACGTAATTCGCCGAGGCTCGCCTCGGCGGCGTGCCGCAGACCGTCGCCGGAGACAGAGCGGTCCCAGTCGTCGTTTTCGCCGAGTCCGCTGTCGGCGGCAAGTATTGTGCGCAGGTCGTGGTACGGAACCAGGCTCGGAACGGCGGCAGGATCGCTCGGATGTCGAACGATGACCTGAAAGGGATGCAGCCCTGCATATCTGAGCACCGGCCATCGCACGACGGTGGCGCCGCGTGGCAAGGTCTCGGTCAGATCGGGTACCCCGAGCGGTAACGAACGATAGCCAGCTCGAACCGGTTGGGTGAGAAGGACCGACGCTCGGCCCACGAGCCGGTCGACGTAGGGCAAGTCCGAGGACTCGAGCTCGTGGACGGGCGGTATCCGCACCGTCCGCAGCGGCATGGCCGGATCGGAATCGAGGAGAATGCGCAGTGCCTCGGCCTGACAATTTCCCCAGACCAGAAGGAGCGGCCGGTCGTCCTGTTCCAGGGCGTGACTGCCCTGTGCTCGTTCGGCCAGTTCGTAGAATTCGCCGTAGTGGCGGGTGCGCCCGTCCATGCTTGCCCCGACGTCGTGTGCTCGTTCGTAGTGGACCATTTCCTCGTCAAGGTAACCCCGCACGACCTGCTGCGCCAACCCCGATTGAACCCGGGCAAAAGTGGGTACAGGACTCGTATCGCGTGTCGGGACCAGGCACGATTGCCCTGCCTGTACCCGAAGGAAGTCATGATTCGTGTTGCCTCGGTTCCGTCCTCGCACGTCTACGTTCAGCATCTGCAGCCAGTGCTCGGCGACGGTACGGCGTCAACCTCGGAGCCCGTCGTGTTGCTGCCTGACCCTCCTCCCGTCCGCGTGGATGTCCCAGGGCAGTGGTGGCCGCCGCGGCTTCTCGACGCTCGGTGGCTCGCCGAGCAGACCGACGTCCAGTTCGACGTTCTGCACGTACATTTCGGGTTCGAGACGTTCGGCCCCGAGGAGCTCGCTCGCACCGTCGAACATCTACGCGCCAACCGGCAGGCGTTCGTTCTGACCGTTCACGATCTGCACAATCCCCACGTCGCCGACAACGCCGATCATCTTCGGCAACTGGACGTTCTGGTTCCAGGAGCCGATGCGGTGATCACCCTGACCGAGGGCGCAGCCGCGTGGATCCACGATCGATGGGGGGTACGCGCGACGGTAGTGGAGCATCCGCACGTGGTGCCGCTCGAGCGAATGAAACGCGCCCGACTCCGGTCGAACTCGTTCGTCATCGGTGTTCACGCCAAGAATCTCCGATCCAACATGGACCCGCTGACGGTGATGGACGCGGTGGTCGAGGCAGCGAGATCGCTGCCGGATGCGACGGTTCGGTTGGACATCGACCAGGATGTCTTCGAGAGCTCGAGCCACTGGTACAGCCCCACTATCGGCGCAAAACTGTTGGATTACAATACGTTTCCCGACGTCGATGTGCGGGTCCATCAGCGGTTCGACGACGGCGAGCTCTGGGACTATCTCACCGAGATCGACGTGTCGTTGTTGCCGTACAGATTCGGCACCCACTCGGGCTGGCTGGAAGCATGCCGCGATCTGGGGACGACCGTGGTCGCGTCGGATTGCGGCTTCTATTCGGATCAGGCCCCGGTGCACAGTTTCCGAATGGGAATCGACTCTTTCGACGCGGTCGGCCTCGTTGCGGCCGTGCAGGCAGCACACGACGATCGAACGCCCGCACTCGATCCCGACTGCCGAGCGAAGCAGAGACGAACGATCGCAGAAACCCATGCAGCAATCTATTCAGCAGTGACAAAGGAGATGCGTTGAACGAGAACCCACTTCGCATCGCGGTGCTGGCGTCATCGAGTTTTCCGGTGGCTCAGCCTTTCGCGGGCGGTCTGGAGGCACACGTCTACAACCTGGTGCGTGCACTCACCGAGCGCGGGCACCGAGTGAGTTTGTTCGCAGCGGACGGCTCGAGCGTCGATCTGGACGCGACGCTGCTGCCGGTCCGAACATTGGATCTGACGCCGATATCGATTGCCGACGTCGCGATCACGCCGACCGCCATTCGCGAGCACCACGCGTATCTCGCGGTCATGATGGAACTGGCCGGGACGTTGTGCGAGTCCTTCGACATCGTGCACAACCACAGTCTGCATTACCTGCCGCTGGCCATGTCTTCGACGTTGTCGGTGCCGATGGTGACGACCCTGCACACACCGCCGTTCGCATGGTTGGAGTCGGCTGTGGCGCTGGCCCCTGCCGGAGCGAATACTTTCGCCGCGGTCAGTGAGTTCGCGGCCTCGCAATGGGCCGATGTCACTACCGGCACCGTCGTCATTCGTAATGGAATCTCGTTGGAGGAGTGGCCCTTCGGCAGCGGTGGTGACTACGTGGTGTGGTCCGGCAGGGTCGTTCCCGAGAAGGGACTGCACCTGGCCATCGCCGCCGCGAGGTTGGCAGGACGCTCACTTCGCATCGCGGGTCCACTGAGTAATCTCGACTATTTTCACGACGTCGTCGAACCGCTGCTCGACGACGACATTCGTTACGTCGGTCACCTCGATCAGCCGGCGTTGGCGGCCTTGGTGGCCGGTGCCGAGGTCGCGCTGGTGTCGCCGGTGTGGTCCGAGCCGTACGGACTCGTGGTGGCGGAGGCTCTGGCCTGCGGCACTCCCGTCGCCGCGTTCGCGCGTGGCGGCATTCCGGAGATCGTCGATGCATCGTCGGGCGTTCTCGTACCGGCCGATGATGTGCAGGGCCTCGCCGCTGCGATCCCACGAGCAGCGGCCCTGAAGAGAAGCGACGTCAGGGCGCGCGCAGAAGCGGTGTGCTCGATGGATCGGATGGTGGACGAGTACGAGGCGCTGTACCGCTCGACGCTCCGTGCAGTCGAGGACTCGGTCGACGATCGGCTCGCGATCGCATGATCGGCTACTACGCGCACCATCACGGGGTCGGTCACGTCACCCGCGCCGACGCCATTGCACGCTCGATGTCGGAACCGATGACCGTCTTGTCCTCGAGAACTCGACCTCCCGCGCACGCGGCGGCGGAATGGATCTCGCTGCCGCTCGATGTGGACGACTCCACAGATTCAGTGGCGCAGGACAGTTCGGCGGGAGGAGTGCTGCATTGGGCACCGCACGACGTGGACGGGCTGACCGAGCGGATGGCGATCATCGCGCAGTGGGTGGCGCGTGAGAAGCCGTCGGCGGTAGTGGTGGACGTGTCGGTGGAAGTGGCGACGTTCCTGCGTCTCATGGGAGTTCGGGTGATCGTGATGGCGATTCCGGGGGAGCGCACGGATCCGATCCACGGTCTGGCCTACCGGGCCGCGACACACATCGTCGCGCCATGGTCACGCGAGGTCTACGACCCGATCTGGCTGTTGCCCTTCGCGGACAAGACGACGTTCTCGGGCTCGATCAGCCGATTCGCCGGACGTGAGCGAACCTCGCCTTCTGCTGTTCCGACGGTGGTGGTGCTGGGTGCGGCAGGCGGTACGTCGCTCACCCGCGATCTGGTGGACTCGTGGTCCGCGGTAGATGCCCGCTTCGAGTTTCGCACCCTTGGCGTCGCCGGCGGCGAATGGATCGACGATGTCTGGCCGGTGCTGTGTTCGGCTGCTCTTGTCGTCACGCACGCCGGTCAGAACGCCGTCGCGGACGTCGCCGCCTCGGGCGCGCCGGCCATCGTCGTCCCACAGGCCCGGCCTTTCGGCGAACAGTCGGCCACCGCCCGGGCCCTGGCCGACGGGTCGATCGCCGAGGTGCTCGATACGTGGCCGTCCGTAGCCCGGTGGCATGGCACGGCGGATCGCGCGCTCGATCTCGGGGGTGCCCGGTGGTCGGCACTGCACACCGACGGTGCGCCCGCGCGAGCCGCCCGGGCCATCGAACAATCCGTAGCTCGACGGAGTCGGCAGTGAACATCGCGGTCGTCACCGTGGTGGCCGGTCGACACGAGCACCTGGGCGCTCAGGTGCGCGGTCTGCGGCGGACCACAGTGGGACCGGTCGACCACATCGTCGTGTCCATGGGCGACGACGCAATTGCCGACGTGCTGACCCGGACCGGTTCCGCCGCCAGGTGTATCGAGATGCCCGCCGACGCGGCGCTGCCGCTCGCACGTGCTCGTAATCTCGGCGCGGCGGCTGCAGTCGAGCGCGGCGCGGAGTTGTTGGTGTTCCTCGACGTCGACTGCATCCCGGGGCCGGACTTGCTGGAGCGATACCGTTGTGCGGCAACAACTCCCGGCAACGAGCGATCCCTGCTGTGCGGTCCGGTGACCTATCTGAAGGAACGCGACGTCGGTACCGAGGGTCCGGCGTTGGCGGCACTGACTGCGCCGCATCCGGCCCGCCCGAATCCGCCGGTCGGAACCGTCGAGCACGGGGACAACTTCGATCTCTTCTGGTCACTGTCCTTCGCCGTCACCACGCAGACCTGGACCGAACTGGGTGGTTTCTGCGAGGACTACACCGGCTACGGCGGCGAGGACACCGATTTTGCTGCCACGGCGGTGGCGTCGGGCATCGGGTTGCGGTGGGTGGGTGGAGCGCATGCGTATCACCAGTGGCATCCGGTCTCCGATCCACCGGTGGAGCATCTCGACGACATCGTTGCCAACGCGCGCCGATTTTTCGATCGGTGGGGTCGGTGGCCGATGGTCGGTTGGCTCGATGCGTTCGCGGCCCGCGGTCTCATCGAGTTCGGCAACTCCGGGATTCGGCGCACCTCCGGTCACGTCGCTTAGGCTGGTCGAACATTCGCACCGAGGAGTAAGCCAGTGCCCCAGCCTTCTCAGCCGCTGCGTTCGCTCGGCTTCCTCACGATCGGGTTGTTCGACGAAGCCGATCCCGCGCGAGGGCACGAATCGACGTTGAGCATCATCGAACTCGGCGAACGGCTTGGCTTCGACAGCGCGTGGCTTCGACACCGACATTTGCAGTACGGAATTTCGTCGCCGGTTGCGGTGATGGCTGCGGCGTCGCAGCGGACCCATCGGATAGCGCTCGGCACGGCGGTCACCCCGCTGGGTTGGGAGAACCCACTGCGCTTGGCCGAGGATCTCGCGACGGTCGATGTGCTCTCGGGTGGACGGATCAATCCCGGCGTCAGTGTCGGTCCACCGATGCAGTTCGAGCGCGTCAAGGACTCGCTGTATCCGGACACCGCGAACGACGAGGATTTCGGGTACGGACGCGTATCGAGGTTGCTCGGTTTCGTTGCCGGTGAGCCGGCGTCGACGTGGGCGGGAACCGAAGGAATCGAATCGTATTCCGATCGTGTGCAACCGCATTCGCCCGGCTTGCGCCATCGCATGTGGTACGGCGGCGCAAGCCTTCGCTCGGCGCAGTGGGCCGGTGAAAACGAGATGAATCTCCTGGTGAGCAGCGTGGTACGTGCCGAGGAGTCGATCGATTTCGATGAGATTCAGCTCTCGCACATCGACAGGTTCCGGCAGTTCCACCCGGCAGGGCCCAATGCGAGGGTGTCGCAGGGACTGGTCGTGATTCCGACCGACAGCGCCAGTGCCACTCAGATCGCCAAGTACGAGGAGTATGCGCGGGGTCGATCGGTACGTACGCACGAGCCGCAGGGCCCGGCGCGCATGACGTTCGCACCCGACCTCGTCGGTACCTCGGATCGGATTGCCGAGCAGTTGTATGCCAACAAGTCGTTCTGCGCGGTGGACGAGGTGGCGTTCGCATTGCCGTTCAGCTTCGACCACGAGGACTACGTGCAGATCCTCACCGACATGGCGCTCGAGCTGGGTCCGGCCCTGGGGTGGAGCCCTGCAGCGCAATGAGGACGACCGACCGTACGGTCGATCGTCCTCATCGACGTAGTGCCGAGCGGGTGACTATCCGCCGGTGATGGGGGAGTTGTACGCACACGGGATCGACTTCGTGGGGAAGCCCTTCGGATCCAGTGCGTTCTTCACGATTCCGATCGCGCGCTGCGAGACCGAGATCGACAGGTGGTCGGACAGGTCGATTCCGCAGCCGTCCTGCAGGGTGACGTTGTTGACCGTGGCGCCGGGGCCTGCGGTGAGGAACGTCGTCTTGTAGGGGGTGACCACCTCGTCGTACTTGGTGCCGATCACGGTGTACTTGATTCCGGGGTCGGTGTCACCGCCCACGGCCAGTGCCTTGACCAGTGGGGAGTCGATGACCTGGTCGGAGGCCGCGGGACCGGCAATTGCACCCACGACGCCGAGCACGTTCAGGCCGATGTTGTTGATGGTGCGACCGAGCGTGCCGATTCCGACCAGCGTGGTGCCGTGGTTCGAGCCGGCGACGCTGACAACGGTGTTCACCTTGTTCTTGGTGGGATCGGCCGGGTTCGCGCCACCTTCGAAGCGGAGGTACTGGCGGGTGACGAGACCACCCTGGGAGTGACCGACGATGTCGACCTGCGCGGAGCCGGTGGCGGTGCGTACAGCGTCGATGTAGGTAGCGATTTCCTTGGCGCTCGAGGCGACGGAGTCGGTGCCGCGCAGCGACTTGAGGTGACCGGCGATGCTGGCGTCCGTGTCACCGTAGTTCAGCGCGAAGACACAGTAGCCTTCCTTCTTCAGCGCAGGTGACATCCGAGCGAAGTTGTTGAATGCGTTCTCCCAGGTGCCGTGCAGCAGGACAACCGGTCGTGGATGCGCTGCAGATGGCTTGCAGTTCCAGTCGTTGGCACCCTGCGGCGCGATGTCCGGGTTGACGACGCTGTACAGGAAGCCGGCGATGAAGTTGGTGAATACCGGGCCGGTTCCCTTCGTCTCGGTCTTCGGATCGTAGGTGCTGGTCGCGGGGAGAGCAGAATCAAGACTCGGGGGAACGATGCCCTGGTCGGAGGCCTTGGGAGACGCCTCGGTCGGTGCGGGCGGGATGACGTCGTCGCCCTGCACGGTGGCGGGCGGAGCGGGAGCGGTAGTGGGCTGCGCATGTGCTGCAACACCGGTACCGAGGGCAAGCGAGCACGCCATTGCCGCGATCATCGCAGCGCGCACCGTGGTGGCTTTCCGCGTTGCGCGGAAAGTGGACCGAGAAGTGGTCATGGAGCCTGACTTTCGACGAGGGTTGATGGACAAGCCGGAACAGTAGGCGCGGATTTCGGTCGAATACGGCCTCCGGCATGGCGTTTGGAATCTGCCCGTAACCACTGCGTCATTTGTGAGATGGCGTCACAAGTGAGTTGGGCCACCTCTATTCAAGATGGGTTGCCGGATATATTGACCAAAACAATCCGTAGGTTTGATTTTTGTTCTACGGTTCGTGTGTTCGCTTCGCCGCTCGGTATACCTGCGCGGGCTCAGTAGAGAGCGACGCACGAGGTCGATGCCGCAGCAGTGGGGTGCCGAGCCGATACGACAGACAAACCTGTTACAGGTTTCGAGTGCGAGGGGTGGAGTCGGGTGACCACGACAGAGAGCGTGCACGTGTCACAGGAGGAATACGTGGGCGGGCGACGTGCATCCGATCGCCTGCGGACGCCGCGGGAGACGGTAGCCCGGATGTTGGATCAGGACATCGGGGAACCGGAAGACACTCCACCGCCCCGGGACTGTGCTCGCGGTGAGCTCGACGACATGACGACCACCTGTTGCGAACTGGCAACGGGGGTCCTGGAATCCGGCCGACTGCCTATAGCTGGTGCCATGGACATCTTTCGTGACGCCGCAACCAGGTGGGCCCGCGACGGTGTCCCGCTCGGTCGGATTCAGCACGCGATAAACGAGGGCTGCGCACTGGGACTGCGCACTGCCCCACGCGTGGCCGACGACAATGCCGATGCTCCGATGGTCGACGGCACCGTGTTGATCATGGAGCTACTCGACGCCGTCACCGAATCCGTCTCCGATGCGTACCTCACAGAATTTCGCACGCTGACGCAGAACGGTCCCCGGCACGACGCGGAACTGCTCGACGCACTGCTGACCGGCGACGGCACGGCTCGCAAGATCGCGGACCGAATGGGCGCACTGCTCGCCGAGGATTATCACGTGGTGGCCCTGCACTTTCCGAACCACGCCGACGAAGGTGCCCGCAGGGGCGACGCCGGCATGATGGCGGCCCGAAAGCTGCGAAGAATCCACGCTGCCCTGGCCACGCTGGACGCGGATTGTGCGCCGATCGCATCCGTCAGCGCTACCGGCGGCACCATTCTGTTGCCCGACATACCCGGCGTCGACGTCGACGAACTGGTCGGGCGTTTCGCAGACGGCGGGCAGATAGCCGTGACCGCAACCACTGCATCGGCAGCGATCGACGACATCGCTGCTACTGCGCCGCATCTGTACGAGCTGCTGAGTCTCGTTCGTCGGCTGCGATACTCGCCGGGAACGTATCGGATCGCGGATCTCGTGTTCGAGTATCAGGTGAGCAGGCCAGGTCTGGGACGCAAGCATCTCGTGACGTTGATCGATCCACTGCGTGATTCGGTCGATCTGTTGCCGACGCTGCAGGCCTTCGTCGAATCGGACTCCAACCGAAAGAAGACGGCTACCTGGCTGACGGTGCACCCCAACACGGTCGACTACCGACTCAAGCGCGTCGAGCAGCTCACCGGACTGGATCCGATGAAGCCGTCGGGACTGCGTCGACTGCACGCGGCACTGATTGCCGACCGCCTCGAGGCCCGGCGCGCTCCGGTCGACGAGCGAATATCGTGACCGTGTCGGACGGCGCGGTACTAGCAGCATCGGCGGCCCTCGACTCGGTCGAGTCGGTGGCCGCGATGTTCCAACCCGTCGTCGAGCTGTCGACCGGGGCGGTCGTCGGCTACGAGGCGCTAGCCAGGTGGCCCTCGCCCAGCCTGGCTGTACCCGAGGCCGTGTTCGCACTGGCCCGCGAGCGCGGCATGGTGGGCCGTGTCGACGTCGCATGCCGGGCGGCTGCGCTGCGGGCGGCTCGCGAGCGCGCGTACTCGCGCAGAGTGCGATTCTTCTTGAACATCGAGCCGGGCTGCTTCGTCGACGAACGTGACGTCGACACCCACCTCGATGCAATCGGCAACGACCTCGATGTGGTTCTCGAAATCACCGAGCGAGATCTCGATCGAAACGTACCGATGCTGATGGCGCTGGTTCGGGGTGCTCGCGCTCGCGGAATGTCGGTGGCGATGGACGACGTCGGTGCCACCCCGGCGACGCTCGGTCTGCTCGCGTCGGTGAGGCCGGACATCGTCAAACTCGACGCGTCGATCGTCCGGTCGCCGTACCGATCACGTACCGCGATGCGGCAGGTGCAAAATTACTTGGCCACGAGCGACGCTACTTTGCTGGCGGAAGGAATCGAGACTCGTCGGCATCTTCGACGTGCCAGGGCATTGGGCGCGACCCTGGGGCAGGGCTGGCTGTTCGGCCGTCCGATGCCGCTCCCGAATCCGCCGATGTGACGCGGACATCGTGCACCGACGACAAAACCCCGCACCTCGAACAGTTCGAGGTGCGGGGTCGAGTGCGATCGTAAGGATCAGTTCTTGAACTTGTCCTTGATGTTGCCTGCAGCGTCGGAGACATCGTCGCCGACCTGCTTGGTCTTGCCCGAGGCCTGATCCTTTGCGCCTTCGGCGGCAAGATCGTCGTTGTCGGTCTTCTGACCGATCTTCTCCTTGGCTTCGCCCACCAGCTCTTCGGCCTTGTGCTTTGCCTTGTCGATGAAATCAGCCATGTGAACTCCTCGAAATAGATTGTCCTACTCGTTCTCGAAGAGCTATACCCACGATCGGACGCGGTAATCCCCGTTCTGGGTGCGGTTGTACGGATGCGATCCGGGTAACCGTCGACCATGAACTCAGACAGCGACGCCCTCCCCGCCCACGAAACGCCGTCTCCGGAGCATCGGCGTCCGAGCGGTGTGAACGACGCAACTGTGGCCGCAGTAGGCAAGTTGTCCGAGGCGCTCGAATGCGTCGAGCGGGCCCGCGGGCACCTCTATTCGTTCCACCAATTGATGGGGCATTCCGATCTCCTTCTCGGAGAAGCGGTCGAGGAACTCGCCGACGCAGACCACGATGCGCTCGCGGAGAGAATCGGCGACGACATGATCGGCAGGAACATCGCGCCGGGCCGCTGGACGTTCCAGCTCGTCGAGGAATTCGACGACGGCTACTGGAGTCCTTTACGCGAACATGAACGGGCGGTGCGAGACGAACTGCTCGACGGTCGCCGTCACGTCTTCGAGGCAGAAATGAAGGAGCAGCGTCGTACGCACGGCCGCCGCGGGCACGAGGCAAGACCGACCGACTGACGACGTCCGGACGAACAACACCGCCCCCGCCGGTATCGGCGGGGGCGGTGTTGTGGTGGAGAGGGTCTAGCCTGCTTGAATTGCTGCGTCGACCTCGGTGGTTGCGCTCGCGGTGGACAGCTGCCCGCCGGAGTTCTCCAGGTGCGCGCGGACGAACCAGTGGAACAGTTCGAGCTGGGCGCTCTGGCCGATGAGCATGTCTTCGGTGATGGGGTCGATGTCGCCGACCTCTTCGATGTTCTTGCGCGTGGTCTCGATGACGCCGGTGTAGACGAGATCGAGAGCGCCGAGGTGCTCGATGGCCGTCGCGCGTCCGATCGAGTAGTCGTCCCAGCTACGTTCGGAGACGATGGTGCCGGGCGTGCCCTTGGCCGATGCGCCGAGGGTTGCGATGCGCTCCGCAACGTCGTCGGCGAAACCGCGAACCGCCTCGACCTGCGGGTCGAGCATCTCGTGCACCGAGATGAAGTTGGGTCCGACGACATTCCAGTGGATGTGCTTGAGCGTCAGATGTAGGTCGTTGTACGCGTTCAGTCGATCTTGCAAGATTTCGGCGACGCGCGCGCCCTTTTCCGAGGTGAGTCCGGGAACGGTGTACGAGTTCTTTTCAGCCATGATCAGTGTTTGCCCCAACGCCCCGGAACACAAACATGCCCCGCCGAACTGATCGGCGGGGCATGTGCGGTGCGGTGCTAGGACTTGTCGAGTCTCGGTGAATCCGTACCCGACGTTGTCGTCGTAGAGCTGCCGGCGGCGGATGTTCCATCCGTCGGATCGACGATCGGACTGTCGGCCGCGACCTTGTCGACGGCGTCTGCGCTGTCGTCTTCGGGCGGGGGATTCTTCAGGCTCAGGATGATCGAGCCTGTCAGGACCACGATGATGACCACCAGGCTGACCAGGGAGGGAATCTCGGGGATCGACGTGCTGATCACCTTGTGTCCGGCCTGCAGCATCAGTTTGACGCCGATGAAGGCCAGGATGATCGCCAAACCCTTGGACAGGTAGTGGAATTTCTCGAGCAACCCTGCGAGCAAGAAGTACAGGGCACGCAGTCCGAGGATGGCGAACGCGTTCGAGGAGTACACGATGAACGGGTCGTCGGTCACGGCCAGAACAGCAGGAACGCTGTCGACTGCGAACACCAGGTCGGCGGCCTCGATCGCCACTACGACGGCGAGCAGCGGCGTGGCCACCCGCTTACCCGCTTCCTTGACGAAGAACTTGGTACCGGCGTACTCGTCCTGAACGGGGACGATCTTCTTGAGCAAGCGGACTGCGATGGAGGTACCGGGGTCGTACGAGTCGTCCTCGTCCTTCATCAGCTTCCATGCGCTGTACAGCAGGATGGCTGCGAATACGAACAGAACGGCAGCGAACTTGCTGACGATGGCCACACCGGCGGCCAGGAAGATGCCACGGAAGACCAGGGCACCGATGACACCGAAGAACAACACGCGGTGCTGATACTCACGGGGAACCTTGAAGTAACCGAAGATCAGCGCGAAAACGAAGAGGTTGTCGACGGACAGACTCTTCTCCAACAACCATGCCGTGGTGTATTCGACGCCGGCCGTCGTGCCGAGCGTGAAGAACACGACGATGCCGAAGATGATGGCCACGCCGACCCACAGGGCACTCCACCATGCGGCCTCCTTGAAGCCGATGATGTGGGCACCGCGGTGCGCCAGCAGGTCGATTGCCAGCAGGATGAGGACGACGGCACCGAAAGCCGCCCACGCCCACCATGGAACGACGTTCATGAACGACCACCCTTACCGGTGAACTTGCTGCCGAGCTGCTTCAACTTCGCCTGATTCTCCGGCTTGGTTGCGTATCTACGTGCCTGATCGACCATCTTCTTGCCCTGTGGGCTGCGAGCGAATGAGGTCAACTTCTGTACCAATGACGACATCTGTCACATGCTCCTTCACGTTCTCGTTCTGCTGATCCGGTGGCGTTCCGGCCGAGCGTTCTGCTCGACGGGAATCGTGGGTCCTTCCGCAGGGCCCCACGCTTGGTGGGTGCGACCGCGACTACTCCAGTGTGACTGTTCAGTTTCAAGCAGGCAGGGTTGTTTTGCGGACATGTTTCGTCGGGTTTGATTGCCGGAACCCGGCAATTTGTTCGACTCAACCCGTCATGACGGCACGCGACCGCCGGGCCAATCGAGCAACCTGGCACCGAGCACGGCTGTATGCAGCGCAAATGCCTCGACGGGGTTGCCCACATCCTGGCCGGTCAAATCATGTATTCGTGACAATCTGTACGTGACCGCTCTCACCGACAAGTGCATGCGCCGCGCGGTGGATGCGGAGTTCGCGCCGGTGTCGAAGTACACCTGCAACGTTTCCAGCAACGGACCCGCACCACCGCGGGCGACCAGAAGCGGCGTCAGCAACGTGTCGACCAGATCGGCGATGGCGGCTCGGTCACTGATGAGAACTCGGTAGACGAGTAGATCTCGGGCGTCGACCACCGGCGTATCGAGCCCGAGCGCGGCGGCGAGTTCGAGAGCGTCGAGCGCCTCCCGGTACGACGCGGCGACGCCCGCTGCTCCTCCGCGTGGGCGACCGACTCCGATCTGCGTCCTTCCGTACTCGCCGTCGCGACGGAGGTCGACGGAGTCGGTCGGGGTCCGTGCAGACGTACCGAGCACACGTCCCGCTCTGGTGAGCACGTACTCGACGGCCTCGCGGTCAGGTGCCGGGAATACCAGAATCAACCGGCCCTGTTTGGTTGCGACGAGCAACTCGGCGTCACCCTTGCTGCCCTGCACGCTGCGCTCGACGAGCCCGATCGCCGAACTCGCGTCGGTGAACGGCTTGCTCGACGTGACCACCGCTACCGCGTGCGGACTCGACAGATCCAGTCCGAACGTCTGGGCGCGTCCGAGTACCCCGGCGACGTCGGATGTTCCGGACAGCAGATCGTCGACGAACTCGCGGCGGGCGAGTACCTCGGCACGAACGAGCGTGCGACGGGCGAGTTGAAAGCCCTCGGCGAGTTCGGCCACTGCGTCGTCGACGGCCCGCAGCATCACCTCGCCTGCCGTCACGACGCCGGCGGGATTGTCGGCGGCTGCCGTCACTGCGGGCAGTTCTCGCCACAACCGCCATGCCGAGGACAGATACAGGTCGAGCAGTGCGCGCAATGCGACTCCGGCACGCGCAGCAGCATCACCCTGTGCCCGGAACGCTCTGAGCTGCTGTCGTCTGAGCGGAACACCCGCGTTCACCGCATCGGTGAGGACGTCGAGAAAGTTGCCGAGGAACACGACGTCGAGGCCGCCGGCGTCCGACGCGGCCAGCCCTGCGACCGTATCGAGCCGTGCCCCGCCATCCTGTGTGGCCATGTGTTCGCCCGTCCTCCATCCGATCGAAGCTCAATCGTAGGCATCGCGGTGGCAGTCCCGAAACGAGTCGCTGCGTGAATCGAGCCTTTCGCGGCGTGTTCGATATGCGACAGGCACCATCCGGGAGCACAATCAGCCGATCCGCACGTTCGCCTCCACGGTGGGAGAGCCGACCATGACTTCGTCGAAGAGACCCGCATCGGGGCTGCGATCACAGTTGCTCCGCAAGAAGCCGATCGTGGACCCCGATCAGCAGGGCAGCGGGGGGCTCGAACGCACCATCGGCACGTTCCAACTGACGATGTTCGGAGTCGGGGCCACCATCGGCACCGGTATTTTCTTCGTGCTCTCGCTCGCCGTCCCGGAAGCCGGTCCGGCGGTGGTGCTCTCGTTCCTGGCGGCCGGTATCGCGGCCGGTCTCGCCGCTATCTGTTACGCCGAAATGGCGTCGGCAGTGCCGGTTTCCGGCTCTACCTACTCGTACGCGTACGTGACGATGGGCGAGGTGGTCGCGATGGGGGTCGCTGCCTGTCTGCTGCTCGAGTACGGGGTGTCGAGTGCCGCCGTAGCGGTGGGGTGGAGCGGGTATCTCAACGAACTGCTCAACAATCTCTTCGGTTTCACCATCCCGCATGCGTTGTCCGCTGCACCGGGTGACGCCGATCCGGGAGTGATGAACCTGCCTGCTGTGGTGCTGATCGTGTTGTGCGCAGTGCTCCTCATTCGCGGTGCCAGTGAATCCGCTGCAGTCAATGCGGTCATGGTCGTCATCAAACTCGGTGTGCTCGCACTGTTCGCGGTCGTCGGATTCTCCGCCTTCGATTCGGGGAACTTCTCCGATTTCATGCCCTTGGGTACTGCCGGTGTCACGGCAGCCGCAGGCACCATCTTCTTCTCGTTCATCGGACTCGACGCGGTGTCCACCGCGGGCGACGAGGTGAAGAATCCGCAGAAGACCATGCCGCGGGCCATCATTGCGGCGCTCATCGTCGTCATCGTCTTCTACCTCGTGGTCGCGGTGTCGGCTCTGGGGACTCAGCCGTGGACCGCCTTCGCCGGTCAGGAGGAAGCGGGCTTGGCCGAGATTCTCCGCAACGTCACCGGGCAGGCCTGGCCGGCAACGATTCTGGCGGCCGGCGCAGTCATCTCGATCTTCTCGGTGACCCTGGTGACGATGTACGGGCAGACACGCATTCTGTTTGCCATGGGCCGAGACGGCATGTTGCCGAAGGCGTTTGCCAAAGTCAGTCCGCGCACGCACACCCCGGTCAACAACACGATCGTGGTCGCAGTGATCATCTCGATACTCGCTGCGTTCATTCCGCTGGACAAGCTGGCCGATCTGGTCTCGATAGGAACGCTCGTCGCGTTCATCGTCGTGGCGATCGGGGTTGTCGTGCTTCGTCGGACGATGCCGGAGCTGGAGCGCCCGTTCAAGGTGCCGGGCTACCCGGTGACGCCGGTGTTGTCGGTTGCTGCATGCGTGTACATCCTCTCGGGTCTGCGGTGGACCACCTGGTTCTGGTTCGGGCTCTGGCTCGCCGTGGTTCTCGCGTTCTACTTCCTGTGGGGTCGACATCATTCGGCGCTTCGATCGGTTGGAAAGGACGCGGAATGAGCGTTCTGATCGCCTTCGCGCCGGGAAAGGGCAGTGTCGGTGCCCTCGACCTCGGTGCCCAACTCGCGCGGTCTTCGGGTACCGATATCGACGTTGCGACGGTGGTGCCCAAGCCGTGGTCCACGCCGTCCATGGCTCGCGTCGATGCCGAGTTCGCGGATTGGGCGGCGGTGACGGCCGCCGAGTCCGAGGCGAAGGCCCGGCACTACCTCGAAGACCGGGCCCCGGACATCACGGCATCGTTCCATCGTCTGGCGCATCGCTCGGTGTCGACCGCGTTGACCGAAGCATCACTGAACCTCTCCGCTTCGGTTCTGGTTCTCGGTTCCTCGGGCGACGGGGCGCTCGGGCAGGTGGTCGTCGGGTCGACCGCAGACAAGTTGCTGCACTCCTCGCCGGTGACGGTGGCGCTCGCTCCGCGCGGATATCGCATGCGTGAACGTGCGACGTTGACACGGATCACCTGTGCGTTCTCCGGTGACAGCGAGGCCTCGCGCGTGGTGGGACCGACCGCGGAACTGGCCAGGGATGCGGGCATTGCACTGCGATTGGCGTCGTTCGTCGTGCGCGGGGCGACGATGTACCCACCCGAGATCGGACTGCGTGCCGAGGACGATGTTGCCGCCGAACTCGCCCGGGGGCTGAGCGAGGCACTCACCGCGGCGGTGGACGACGCTGTTGCGGTGGGACTTCCGGCCGAACAGGTGACAACGGAGCTGGCCTCGGCCGGCAGCTGGCGCGAAGCCCTCGACGAAGTGCACTGGCAGGACGGCGAAGTACTGACCATCGGATCGTCCGGACCGTTGGGGCCCATCGCTCGGGTGTTCCTCGGTTCGCGGGCGACCAAGATCATCCGCCATTCGCCGGTGCCGATCCTGGTGTTGCCCCGGCGATGACGTTCTATCGGTTGAGGGCCAGCACCGAAAGCAGTTCGTACGCAACGTGGGCCGCCGCTATTCCGGTGATCTCGGCGTGGTCGTACGCGGGAGCGACCTCGACGATGTCGGCACCGACCACATTCAGTCCGACGAGTCCACGCAGTGTGTTCAGCAGTTCGCGAGAGGTCATTCCTCCGGCTTCGGGAGTACCGGTGCCCGGAGCGTGTGCCGGGTCGAGTACGTCGATGTCGACCGAGACATACACCGGGCCACCGTCGAGGCGGCGACGCATCCGCTCCACGATGCTCGCCACGCCGTCGACCTCGTAGTCGTCGGAGCGGATCACCTGGAAGCCGAGCACCCGGTCGTCCTCGAGGTCCTGCTCACTGTAGAGAGGGCCGCGAATGCCGATGTGCTGCGAGCGTTCGAGGTCGATGAGCCCTTCCTCGCTGGCTCGCCGGAACGGCGTCCCGTGTGTGTAGGGCGCGCCGAAGTACGTGTCCCACGTGTCGAGGTGAGCATCGAAGTGCAGCACCGCTATCGGCCCGTGATCGCGTGCGAGCGATCGCAGGATCGGCAGAGCGATGGTGTGGTCGCCGCCGAGGGTGAGAACCGACGAGCCGTCCGCGCGCAAGTCCGTCACCGCGTCGTGCACCGTGGTCAGGGCCTCGCTGATGTCGAACGGATTGACCCCGATGTCGCCGAAGTCCGCCACCTGTTGACGGGCGAAGGGTGACACTTTCAGCGCAGGGTTGTAGGGCCGCAACAGTTTGGAGGCCGCTCGGATGTGACCCGGGCCGAAACGCGCTCCCGGGCGGTAACTCACGCCGGAATCGAACGGGACGCCGAGGATGGTCACGTCGGCCCTGGACACCTCGTCGAGACGGGGCAGACGCGCGAAGGTGGTCGGCTCGGCGTAGCGGGGGACCTTGGTGGCGTCGACCGGACCGATCGGTGGGTGCTCGGGATTGCTCAGGTTCATCGAGAATTCCTTTCGAATTTCGAGGGCTCCGGTGACGAAGGTCGACCAGTTCGCCCGGCAAGCGTTACTCTGATACTCGATCTTGTCAACACGAGTTTCCTGAGAGGCGATAACGGTGTCGGTTGCTGCTTCGGTCGAGAACGACGCACCGCGTATCGGCGCGCGGCTCAAGGAGGCACGGCAGAAGAAACGGTTGACCCTGGACGCGCTCGCCGATACGTGCGGGGTGACCAAGGGGTACCTCTCCAAGCTCGAGCGTGATCAGGTGAATGCGTCGGTCGCGTCGTTGGTGCGGGTCTGTGCTGCGCTCGACGTACCGGTCGGCTCGCTGTTCGACGATGCCCCGGCGGGTGACGTCGTTCGAGCACAGTCGTTGCCGCGCATCGTGTTCGGTGGTGAGGCGATGACGGAATATCTGTTGACTCCGGCGGGGGAGCGGCGTGTGCAGGTACTGCTGGGCGATATCGAGGAGGGCGGCGGCAGCGGCGCGGAGGCATACACCCTGCCGTTGGACGTCACCTTCGTGCACGTCTTGTCCGGCCAGGTGCGGGTGACCTTCGAGGCGGACCCCGACGGCACCTTCGGCGGTGACGATGTTCTGCTCGGTGCGGGCGACGCGTTCACCTTCTCGCCCAGGCGACCGCACAGTTTTCGCAGCGAGGGCGGCGGTGGCGCACAGGTGTTGTGGGTTCTGGCCCCGGCGTTACCCGAGACGACACAGGGTCCTTCCTCGTGAGCGTCACCGCAGCGCTGTTCCAGGGTCCGGAGTTCTCCGGCGATGTCGAGAGCAACCTCTCGGCGATCGACGCTGCCGCGGCGAGCGCGTCCGCAGCAGGGGCATCCATTCTGGTCACGCCGGAGATGTCGGCCAGTGGCTACGACATCGGGGATCTCGTGAGCGAGCGCGCCGAACCGTTCGACGGTCCGATCTTCGAGCGCATCGCCGCGATCGCGCGATCGAGAACTGTTGCGATCGTGTACGGGTATCCCGAGAGCAGCGGTGATTCCGTGTTCAATTCGGTGCAGGTGGTGGATTCTTCCGGGCGCTCGATCGCGCGGTACCGCAAGACCCATTTGTTCGGTGATCTCGATCGCACGCATTTCACTCCCGGGCCGGAACTGTTGGTGCAGTTCGACTTCGGAGGTCTGCGCTGCGGCCTGCTCACCTGCTACGACGTCGAATTCCCGGAGACGGTGCGTGCCCACGCCGATGCCGGAACGCACTGGTTGATCGTCCCGACCGGTTTGATGACGCCGTTCGAGATCATCGCAACCCACGTGGTCCCGACGCGGGCGTACGAGAGTCAACTGTTCATCACCTACGTGAACCGCTGCGGATTCGAGGCGAGTCTGACGTACTGCGGACTCACGTGCGCCGTTGCACCGGACGGCACCGACATCGCGCGTGCAGGCGTGCACGAACAGCTGTTGACGGTGGATCTGGATCCGTCCGAACTCCAACGATCACGCGCCGTCAATACCCACCTGGCCGATCGCCGTAGCGACCTCTACCCGACAGGACCCTCGCGGGCCGAGCAGGAGACCGACCGATGACCACACCCGTCACCCCGGACAGTTCGATCGAAGTCGAGAACGATCAGCCGCTCACCATGTTCGGCCCGGATTTCCCGTTCGCGTACGACGACTACCTCGCGCATCCGGCCGGTCTCGGGAGCATTCCGGAGTCGGCCCTCGGTACCCAGGTCGCGGTGATCGGCGGCGGACTCGCGGGGATGGTCGTCGCGCGCGAGTTGCTCGCGCTCGGTCTCGAACCGGTGGTGTACGAGTCGGATCGGATCGGTGGGCGCATGCGCTCGGTACCGTTCGAGGGGCACCCCGGTGTGGTGGCCGAGATGGGTGCGATGCGGTTTCCGCCGTCGTCGACCACGCTGTTCCACTATCTCGACGCCGTCGGGCTCGAGACGACACCGTTTCCGAACCCGCTGGCCGAGGTGACTCCCAGTACGGTGATCGACCTCAAGGGGGAGAGCCATTATGCCCGCAAGCTCGACGACCTTCCGCCGATGTTCGCCGAGGTTGCCGACGCGTGGAACCGGACGCTCGAGGACCATGCCGAACTGATTCCGCTCCAGCGTGCCATTCGCAAGCGGGACGTCGCCGAGATCAAGCGAATATGGAACGAGCTGATCGTGAAGTTCGACGATCAGACCTTCTACGGCTTCCTCGCTGCGTCCGAGCACTTTTCGTCGTTCCGGATGCGAGAGTTGTTCGGGCAGGTGGGTTTCGGAACGGGTGGTTGGGACACCGATTATCCCAACTCGATTCTCGAGATCCTTCGCGTCGTCATCACGGCAGCGGACGATCACCATCGCGGAATCGTCGGCGGTTCACAGCAACTGCCGATGCGGTTGTGGACCGACTCGCCCACGAACATGGCGCACTGGCCCGCGGGTACGTCGGTGTCCTCCCTGAACGGCGGCACCACGATGTCGCGGGTCACCGAGATCAGGCGCACCGACGGCGGCACCACGATCCACGACGACCGCGGCAACATCCGAACCTATGCCGCTGCCGTTGTGACTGCGCAGAGCTGGATGTTGCTCAGCAACATCAGATGTGACGACGATCTGTTCCCCATCGATCACTGGACCGCCATCGAACGCACCCACTACATGGGGTCGACCAAAGTGTTCGCACTCGTCGATCGGCCGTTCTGGAAGGACAAGGATCCGGTCACCGGGCGAGACCTGGTCAGCATGACGCTGACCGACCGAATGAGCCGCGGCACCTACCTGCTCGAACAAGGCGAGGGCAAGCCCGGGCTGATCTGCCTGTCCTACACCTGGTCCGACGATTCGCTCAAGCTCCTCGCCCTCGACCCGACCGAGCGGATGAACATCATGCTGCGCTCGCTCGAGGAGATCTATCCCGGCGTCGATTTCCGCAGCCACATCATCTCGACGCCGGTGACGCTGTCCTGGGAAACCGAACGCGATTTCATGGGGGCCTTCAAGGCGAACTTGCCGGGTCACTACCGCTATCAGGAGAGACTGTTCACCCACTTCGTGCAGGACGAGCTCGACCCCCGACACCGAGGGATATTCCTGGCCGGCGACGACATCTCGTGGACCGCGGGCTGGGCGGAAGGTGCAATTCATACGGCCCTGAACGCGGTGTGGGGCGTCGTGCATCATCTGGGCGGTTCTTCGGCCGAGGGTAATCCGGGACCGGGCGACGTATTCGAGGCCATTGCGCCACTTCGATTGGGCGACTAGCCCTTCGGCGGCAGCGACCGCGGTGCTCGCTCGTCGAACACGAACAGTGCCAACGCGATCGTCAACATCAGGGCTACGACCCAGATCGCTCGTAGCCCGAACAGTTCTACCGCAGCTGCGCCCACCATCGCCCCGCCGAGAAACCCGGAGATCACCGCGCCGAACCGTCGTGCCCGCGTGCCGGCCTCGCGATCGTGGTCGACGACCCGATGGAATGCCGCCATCGCCATGCTGCGGAGGTTTCCGGTAGTCATCGTGGTGTTGAACGGCGAATCCACCAACACACGGAAGGTGGTCACCTGCACGCCCGCCACGTGCGCGAGGATGACCGCGACCACGGCGTCGGGCACGGTGGCCTGGAGAAAGCCGACGATCAGGACCACCAGGATCTCGAACACCAGCACCGCGCGCACCGGCCGTCGCACGATCTTTGCCACCGCGGGTAAGGCGATGAACTCCGCGGTCGCAACGCCGAGTACGAATGCCGTCAACGGGGGTAGGAACGCCAGCGCTTCGACCCACCGACCGCCGGCGACGTCGACGCCGAGAAGGACCACGTTTCCGGTCTGCGCACCTGCGAACACACCGCCGCGAGTGACGTAGGTGTAGGCGTCGAGAAACCCCCCGACTGCGGCCAGGAGTACCCCGAGTCGAACCGACTTCGCGGTAGCGACAGCGATGTGGGGTTCAGGACGAGGCGTGGTCATCGACAGATCCTGACACGATTGCCGACGGTCACGCCGTCGTGGCAAGCAGTGAGAGCAACAACTCCGCGCGCACCCGCGCGGATGTCAGATCCACCGCGAGTAGTTCCTCGCAGCGCGTGATGCGGTTACGGAGCGTGTGCCGGTGAACGGACAATTGCGCGGCCGCGGTCTCCCAGTGCCCGTTGGCCTCGAGGAAGGCCCGAAGTGACGCCACCAGATCGGCGGTGTGGACGCGGTCGTACTCGGCCAGCACGGCGATGGTCACCGCGGCCATGGCACGCAACGACTCCTGCACCGGTTCGGAGGCCAACAACATCGATCCGGTGAATTCGACGACGCGATCGTGGGATCCGGCAGCCGCGCAGGCGAGCGAGGCTTGTCGGAGCGCTGCGGGGGACTCGGTGATGTGCAGGCGGGCGCTGAGGCCGGCGCACGTCGATCGGGGTAACGAATCCAGTAGGCGCGCAACGAATGTGATGTCGTCGGAGCCGCGGAGCAGAAGCGCGCAGCCGGTGTCGGTGGTTCGGGCGAAGGTGGGCCGCCCCCGGAGCCGACACTCGGCATCGATCGCGTCGACGATGCGTTCGGATGGTCCGCGAACCACTGCCACCCTGATGAGAGAGTCCTCGTCGGCGGCATCGGTGAGGTAGCTGGGAACGTCCGTGGTCAGGTGTCCGTCGAGGAGCAGTCCGAGCGCCAGGGTGTTGAGCCTGGACTGTTCGGCGCGCAGGCGCGCCGGCTTCTCGAGTTCGAGCGTCACCAGTGACACGGCATGCCCGAGCAGGATTTGCTCGACGCCGGTCATCGGTCCAGTGGTGCGGATGGCCAGGAAAGTCGAAGCGCTGCCGGTGATCGGGACAGAATGCAGACTCACCGTTCGACCCGGTTCGCTCACCGAGACCGTGGCGGGCGACGCCGACGGACGGATGCTGCGAGCGATGTCACGAGCCTGGTCGACGAGGTTCGACGCGTCTGTCGGATGAAACGATTCGGTGCGCCGGCCGATCAATGCCACCGATGTCGATGTCGCAACGGCGAGTTCCCGGACGATCGCGTCGACGCCGCCGTGCAGAGCTGCCCGGGTGATGCGGTTCTGCACCGACGCAGCGCGAACGACCTGCTCGTACTCCTGCTCGGAGATTCGCTTCATGACCGCCCGTATGACGGCAGCGAACGGAGTGTCGTACGGAACTTCCACGACCGGCAGGCCCACGTCGTCTGCGGCGTCGAGAATATGTTGGGGAATAGTGCTGTGGGACAGACCGGTTCCGAATCCGAGGCACGCGACACCCGCGGTCGACAGGGTGCGAACGTAGGTGTCGAGCGCGGGACCGTCGGAGTCGAAGCCCAGCCCGGTCGTCAGAATCAGCTCGCCACCCGATAGCCAGGGGCTGGGGTCGATCAGTTCGGTTGCTTGCGCGAAGGTGATGGACTCAGAACTGCGCTCGGGCCCGCCGCGATGACTCAGTCGAAGGTGTCGCTGCCTCAGCAGCCAGGACATCTGCACGCTCACATCTCGCACTGTAATCCCAGGGTCGACGAAACGGAGTGTGATCCGCCTATGAGATGGACGAAATGGCAGCCGACCGGGCGATCGAACAGCCGCATACTTGCTGGACCAGCCCAGATGAAAGGTGCGACCATGGCCTCGATCGAGTACCGACTTCCGCAAGAGCGCAACATTGTCACCGCGTTCCCCGGACCCAAGTCGTCGGCATTGGCGGAGCGCCGCAAGGCCGTCGTCGGTGCAGGCGTTGCGTCGACGCTGCCGGTTTATGTGGCGGACGCGGACGGCGGCGTCGTCGTCGATGTGGACGGAAACTCGCTGATCGATCTCGGTGCCGGAATCGCCGTGACGACCGTCGGTGCCTCGAACCCGGCTGTCGTTGCCGCCGTGCAGGATCAGGTCGCGCACTTCACTCACACCTGCTTCATGATCGCGCCGTACGAGGGCTACATCGCCGTTGCCGAGAAGTTGGCCGAGCTCACCCCCGGAGATCACGACAAGCGCACGGTCCTGTTCAACAGCGGTGCCGAGGCAGTCGAGAATGCGGTCAAGATCGCCCGGCACGCCACCGGACGCACAGCGGTCGCCGTGTTCGACCACGCCTACCACGGCCGCACCAACCTGACGATGGCACTGACCTCGAAGTCGATGCCGTACAAGAGCGGTTTCGGGCCGTTCGCTCCCGAGGTCTATCGGGCCCCGATGTCCTACCCCTTCCGGGAAGGACTCAACGCCGACGGTTCTACGGTCACCGGCGCGCAGGCTGCCGCACGAGCGATCTCGGTCATCGAGAAGCAGGTGGGCGCAGCCAATCTCGCGGCCATCCTCATCGAGCCGATTCAGGGTGAGGGCGGCTTCGTCGTACCGGCCGAGGGTTTCCTGCCTGCACTGGTGAACTGGGCGCGCGAGAACGACGTCGTCTTCATCGCCGACGAGGTGCAATCCGGATTCACCCGAACCGGTGCCTGGTTCGCCAGTGAGCACGAGGGCGTCGTGCCGGACCTGATCACCATGGCGAAGGGCATCGCGGGCGGAATGCCGCTGGCTGCGGTCACGGGCCGCGCCGACCTGATCGACGCCGTGCACCCCGGCGGACTCGGCGGGACGTACGGCGGCAATCCTGTCGCGTGCGCTGCCGCACTGGCGTCCATCGAGCAGATGGAGACGCTCGACCTCAATGCCCGCGCCCGCGAGATCGAACGCATCGTGCTCGACCGACTGCATGCGTTGACTCCGGACGTCTCCATCATCGGTGACATTCGCGGACGCGGCGCCATGCTGGCCGTCGAGCTGGTTGTGCCCGGTGGACGCGAGCCCAACCCCGAGGCCACCAAAGCCGTTGCGGCTGCGGCACTCGAGGCCGGGGTGATCGTGTTGACGTGCGGTACCTACGGCAACGTCATCCGCTTGCTGCCGCCCCTGGTGATGTCCGACGAGCTGTTGGACGACGCGCTCACCGTCCTCGAAGG
Organism: Rhodococcus sp. Leaf278; assembly: GCF_001426085.1. Taxonomy (GTDB): domain Bacteria; phylum Actinomycetota; class Actinomycetes; order Mycobacteriales; family Mycobacteriaceae; genus Rhodococcoides. The sequence continues at coordinate 342,374 of NZ_LMRR01000002.1, read as the reverse complement.
TGCGCTTCGCTCTGTGGCACAGGGGAACTGACATGTCGGCTCAGGATTTGATCGCCTCGCTGCCCACCGATCTCTGGCTCGGCGGAGCCCAGTCTCCGTCGGCGTCGGGTGCCCGATTCTCGGTACTGAACCCGGCGACCGGCGAGGAGTTGACCACCGTCGCCGACGCCACGGCGGCCGACGGGATCACCGCGCTCGATCTGGCGGCTGCGGCACAGGGAGCGTGGGCGGCAACTCCGGCCCGGGAGCGGGCGGAGATTCTGCGGCGTGCCTTCGACCTGCTGCAGGCGCGCGCCGCCGATTTCGCTTTGTTGATGACCCTCGAAATGGGGAAGTCGTTGGCGGAGAGCCGCGGTGAAGTGAACTACGGCGGCGAATTCCTACGCTGGTTCAGCGAGGAAGCCGTTCGGATCGGCGGACGGTACACCCCTGCGCCGGCAGGCAACGGCCGAATTCTGGTGACCAAGATGCCCGTCGGCCCGGTGCTGGCCATCACCCCGTGGAACTTTCCGTTGGCCATGGGAACGCGCAAGATCGGGCCCGCCCTGGCTGCCGGATGCACCGTCATCGTCAAGCCGGCCGAGGACACTCCGCTCACGATGCTCCTTCTCGGGCAGGTGTTCGCCGATGCGGGGTTGCCCAGCGGGGTGCTCTCGATACTTCCGGCCTCCGACGCTGCGGCGGTCACCGGACCGCTGATGGACGACCCGAGACTGAGGAAGGTCACGTTCACCGGATCGACCGGAGTCGGAAAGCTGTTGGTACGCAGCGCAGCCGACCGTTTGCTGCGGACGTCGATGGAGCTCGGTGGCAATGCCCCCTTCATCGTGTTCGACGACGCGGATATCGACGCGGCCGTGGACGGGGCAATGCTCGCGAAGATGCGCAACGGCGGCGAGGCCTGCACGGCAGCCAACCGCCTGTATGTCGCGAACTCGGTGCGGGAGGAATTCACCACGAAATTGACGGCGCGAATCGAGGCCTTGACGGTCGGTGCGGGTGACCGAGAGGGCACCGACATCGGGCCGCTCATCAACGACAAACAGCGTAGAACGGTCGCAGCCTTGGTCGACGATGCCGTCGCGAAGGGTGCTCGGGTGCGCACGGGCGGCACGGTGCCGGACGGACCTGGATTCTTCTACACGCCGACGGTTCTCGACAGTATCCCGGCGGATGCGAATCTGTTGCAGGACGAGATCTTCGGACCCGTCGCGGCCGTGATCGGATTCGACACCGAGGACGAGGCGGTGGGGGCCGCCAACGACACCCGTTACGGGTTGGTGGCGTACTTCTACACCGAGAACCTCGACCGCGCCCTCCGGGTGTCGGAGGCTCTGGACACCGGCATGGTCGGGGTCAATCGCGGTGCGATCTCGGACGCGGCTGCCCCGTTCGGTGGCGTCAAGGAATCGGGCTTCGGGCGCGAAGGCGGGTCGGAGGGCATCGAGGAATACCTCGAGACCAAGTACATCGCGCTGCAGTAGCCGGTGCACGTAGCGCTCCACTCTGCGACCGTCCGTGCGGAAAACCCCGATCGACGGCCCAGAGTGGAGCGACACGTGCCGGCCCGCTCTCAGCCCTGCGCGGCGGCGATCCGGTCTTCGGCCAGACGATCGGCTGCGGCTCCCAGCAGAATGCCCTCGGCACGCGCGATGGCGAAGATGCCGGAGACGGTGTCGCGGATCTTCCCGATCGTGGCCATCACCTGGGCCGAATCCTTGCCGCGCAGTTCGCCTTCCACCTGGATCAGGCCGCCGGCGTTGGCGACGTAGTCCGGTACCCACACGATTCCGCGCGCCGCCAGCATCGCTTCGACGTCGGGTGTGAGCAGCTGGTTGTTGGCCGCGCCGCAGACGATGGACGCCGTCAATCGGGCTACCGAGGAGGCGTCGAGGGTGGCGCCCATGGCGCACGGTGCGTAGACGTCGACATCCGCACCGATGATGTCGGAACCGATGGTGACCCCGGGGAAATCCAGGGCGATGCGATCGAGGGCGGGTGGGTAGGAGTCACTGACGATCACCTCGGCATCGGCGTCACGAAGCAGGGCCACGAGGTTGTACCCCACCTTGCCTGCCCCCTCGACGCCGACGCGCTTGCCGGTCAGATCGTCGGAGCCCCAGACCGATTCGGCTGCCGCCCGGAGTGACAGGAAGACTCCGAGTGCGGTCTGCGGACCGCTGTCTCCGGTGCCGCCCGCGGTGGTGTTCTTGCCGACGACGTGCGCCGTCTCTTCGGCGATGATGTCGAGATCGTTGCTGTTGGTGCCCACATCGCCTGCGGTGACGTAGGTTCCGCCGAGGGACTCGACGAATCGACCGTATGCGTTCAACAGCGTCGGGGTCTTGATGGCGTTGGGATCACCGAGGATCACGGCTTTTCCGCCGCCGAGATCGACGCCCGCGACGGCTGCCTTGTACGTCATTCCGCGGGAGAGCCGCAGTACATCGGTCAGCGCATCCTGCTCGGATGCGTAGGGGTAGAAGCGCGTTCCACCGAGCGCCGGTCCCAGGGTCGTGGAATGCACCGCGATGATCGCGCGCAGCCCGGTGTCGCGATCCTGGCAGAACACGACACGCTCGTGCGCGGAGTCGCGCGGCATGTCGGAACGATCGAAGACACCTGACTGCAGGTGGTCGGGCGGGGTGGTCACGGCGGCGGGGCGGTCGGCAACGACGGACACAGGCGTCTCTTTCGGTGGTGAGGCGGCGGTACCGGAAATGGGTGGTATCCGGGATCATGTCCGTCGTAGGCTGCCGTGAACGTGCACGCTGGTCAACCGCCGTTGCCGAGATCATGCATCTTGCACGGTGGCGAGCGAATCGGTCTGGCAGAGCTGGTCTGCCTGCTCAGCGTCGGCCGTCTTCGGCGAGCTGTTCGAGCAACGGCTTGGTGCGGTATTGGATCAATTCCGACATGGCGATGGACATGTTGGTGCGCTCGACTCCGGGTATCTCGAGAATCAAGCCGGCTATGCGATACAGGTCGTCGGCGTCGACGGCGGCGATGCGGATGTGCATATCTGCAGCTCCGGACAGTCCGAACACCTCGAGTACCTCGGGGATGGTGCGGAGATTCTCGGTGACCGCGGCCAGCATGTGCTGATTGACCCGTGCGGTGACGAACGCCTGCAGGGGTCGCCCCAGCGACTTCGGTGGGATGCGGTGATCGATCGGGGTGAGTGAGCCCTTGTCGTCCCATCGACCGAGACGCGCCTGGACGGTGTTGCGCGACAAGCCCAGTGTCGTGGCGAGTTCGACCCCGGTGGCGCGAGGCTTCGAGCAGAGGGCGAGGAGAAGCTTGGCGTCGGTCTTGTCCAAATCGGTCATTGCGCACTTCCTGTAGCTCCGTCGACTCGCAATATTGTGCACGCTGCTCAGTCTCGAAGTCATCACTTGTGCACTCTGGATGTCGGTGGTGTCCTTGTGAAGGACATCACATCAGGACGGAGAGTGCCAGGACCATGAACACCAACTCGCTGGTTCAGCTGATCAAAGAATCGGGAACAGTGGTGCGGAACGAGACCTACTCGCCTCTCGTCGCCGATATCGACACGGCCGCGATGATGGAGATGTACCGCGATCTCGTCGTCGTCCGGCGCATCGATGCCGAGGCCACCGCGCTGCAGCGGCAGGGCGAACTGGGTCTGTGGGCGCCGTTGCTCGGTCAGGAAGCGGCGCAGGTGGGATCCGCTCGTGCGCTCGACTCCGAGGACTTCGTGTTCGCGAGCTACCGCGAGCACGGCGTCGCCTACTGCCGCGGAGTGGACCCCACCCAGATGCTCCGGTTCTGGCGCGGATCGACGCTGTCCGGCTGGGACCCGTACGAATACCGCATGACCACGCCGGCGATCATCGTCGGATCTCAGGGCTTGCACGCAACCGGATACGCCATCGGCATGCAACTCGAAGGAGCCGAAGGCGCGGCCATCACCTACTTCGGTGACGGTGCAACCAGCCAGGGCGACATCTCCGAGGCACTCGGTTTCGCCGCCAGTTTCCATGCGCCGGTGGTGTTCTTCTGTCAGAACAACCAGTGGGCGATCTCCGAACCGGTGACGGTACAGACCAAGACGACGATCGCCGCCCGCGGCGAGGGATACGGAATCCCGTCGGTACGTGTCGACGGCAACGACGTTCTCGCCGTCCTGGCCGTGACCAGAGCCGCCCTCGCTCGAGCCCGAGAGGGCAGCGGCCCGACGCTCATCGAGGCCGTCACCTACCGAATGGGCCCGCACACCACGTCCGACGATCCGACGCGATACCGCTCCGGTGCCACCGACGACGAATGGCGCGCCAAGGATCCGATCGACCGAATCGAGAAGCTGCTCAAGCGAATCGGCGTGTTCGACGACGCGTTCGCCGCGTCGGTGAAGCGCACCGCCGACGACGTCGCTGCGGAACTTCGCCGTGGGTGCCTCGAGACCGTCGAGCCGGAAGCGATGTCGGTGTTCGACAACGTCTACGCCGATCCACACCCCCTCCTTGACGATGAGCGGGCCCAATTCGCCTCGTACCAAGCCGGATTCGAAGGAGCTACGTCATGACCACCCTGGAACGGCCCACCAGTCTTCCGTTGGGCAAGGCCATCAATGCAGGTCTGCGACGAGCGATGGAGAACGACCCGAAAGTCCTGCTGATGGGTGAGGACATCGGCAAGCTCGGCGGCGTCTTCCGCGTCACCGACGGACTGCAGAAGGACTTCGGACCCGGTCGAGTACTCGACATGCCGCTGGCGGAATCGGGAATCGTCGGCACCGCAGTCGGACTCGCGATGCGGGGATTTCGGCCGGTGTGCGAGATCCAGTTCGACGGCTTCATCTACCCGGCCTTCGACCAGATCGTCTCGCAGGTCGCCAAACTGCACTACCGAACGAGTGGCAACGTCAAGATTCCGATGACGATTCGCGTGCCCTACGGCGGCGGAATCGGTGCGGTCGAACATCACTCGGAGTCTCCCGAGGGCTACTTCGCGCAGACCGCGGGCCTTCGCGTCGTCACCTGCAGCAATTCCGCGGATGGTTACTCGATGATCCAGCAGGCCATTGCCAGCGACGACCCCGTGTTGTTCTTCGAGCCGAAGCGGCGATACTGGGAGAAGAGCGCGATCGACCTGGACTCCACCGACCTCGACGCGTCGTACCCGCTGCACCAGGCCCGGGTGGTCACCGAGGGCACGGACGTAACCCTCATCGCTTACGGCCCGCTTGTCGCCACCGCCCGCAAGGCCGCCGAAGTTGCTGCCCACGAGGGAATCTCCATCGAGGTCGTCGATCTGCGCTCGCTCTCCCCGATCGACTTCGAAACCATCGAAGCCTCGGTGCGCAAGACCGGACGTCTGGTCGTCACACACGAGGCACCGGTCTTCATGGGTATCGGCTCCGAGATCGCCGCACGGATCTCCGAACGCTGCTTCTACAACCTGGAGGCACCGGTACTGCGCGTCGGCGGCTTCGGGACCCCGTACCCCGCGTCGAAGCTCGAGAAGTTCTATCTGCCCGACGTCGACCGGATTCTCGACGCGGTCGACCGCTGCCGCTCCCACTGACCTTCCGCTCGCTGCCGCCGACAGACACCGAACAGGATTCGACGATGCCCACCATCCAGAGTTTTCCGTTGCCCGACCTCGGGGAGGGCCTCACCGAGGCCGACCTGTTGACCTGGCTCGTCGCCGTCGGTGACACGATCGAGTTGAACCAGAACATCGCCGAGGTCGAAACGGCCAAAGCCGCCGTCGAACTTCCCTCACCGTTCGCGGGGGTGGTTGTCGCGCTGCATGTCTCGGAGGGCGACACCGTCGAGGTCGGGGTACCGATCATCGACATCCGAGTCGGCGGCGACAGTGAAGATGACACAGCTGTACCAGGTGTGGAGGAAGCAAGCCCGGCCGAAGACAGTGACGAACGCGTCCCGGTTCTCGTCGGCTACGGCGTGGCGAAGGAAGGCTCGAGTCGACGCGGAGGCCGGGGAACACCACCGGTCACTGCGTCACCGAACGGGCAGAACGGAAAGCCGCTCGCCGCACCGCCGGTCCGAAAGATGGCCAAGGACAACGCCGTCGACCTTGCCGAGGTACCCGCGACCGGAGCTCGCGGCGACGTCACCCGCGAGGACGTCGAGTCGTACCTGCAGGGCGAACCCACAGCCGCCGAGCAGGTCCCTCAGAGGCGCGGCCGCGAAGAGCGCACCCCGATCAAGGGCGTGCGCAAGCACACGGCGGATGCGATGGTGCGCAGTGCGTTCACGGCCCCGCACGTCACCGAGTTCGTCACGGTGGACGTCACCGAGACTCTGGAACTGCTGGATTCGCTGCGAGCGTCCGACCACTTCACGGATGTGCGCCTGACACCGCTGGCGCTGGTGTCCAAGGCAGTTCTCGTTGCCCTGAAATCGAATCCGTCCCTCAACTCGTCCTGGGACGAGGCGGCTCAGGAGATCGTCACCAAGCACTACGTCAACCTGGGCATCGCCGCGGCGACTCCACGCGGCCTGATGGTGCCGAACATCAAGGACGCACACGAGCTCTCGTTGGTGGACATCGCGCGTGCACTGGCAGATCTGACGCGTACCGCGAAGGAAGGTAAGAGCAGTCCGGCCGACCTCGCCGACGGCACGATCACGATCACCAACGTCGGCGTGTTCGGAGTCGACGCCGGGACGCCCATTCTCAATCCCGGCGAAGCGGCCATCCTGTGCTTCGGTTCGATTCGCCGAATGCCGTGGGAACATGAGGGTGCCATCGCTCTGCGTTCGGTGACGACGCTGTCCCTGTCGTTCGATCACCGTCTCGTCGACGGTCAGCAGGGATCGCAGTTCCTTGCGCTCGTCGGTCGGTTGCTCAGTAGTCCGATGGATATGATCGCCCTGAGCTGATGCAGGCAGCTCGGCTCGCTGGAGACAGCTCGACAGAGACAAGGGTGCGAGAGTGGCCGAGGCGATCGACGAGTACTTCCTGAAGCAGGTTCGGTCCGCCCGGTCCGGTGGGTCCGTCGTCGCCGACCCGGATCGTCTGCTCCGGTACTTCGATGCGCAGCTCGCCAGCCGGCATCTCGACTTCGCGGCCCGGTGGTTGCAATCCGAGGGCTTCGGTTACTACACCATCGGATCGTCCGGCCACGAAGCCAACGCAGCCGTCGGGGCAGCAACCGAGGTCACCGACCCGGCGTTACTGCACTACCGCTCCGGTGGCTTCTATGCCGCACGTGCACAACAGTACTCGGATTCGACCCCCATTCGGGACGTGCTGGCGAGTCTGGTCGCCTCGACTCGCGACCCCATGTCCGGCGGTCGCCACAAGGTGTTCGGACATCCGGCTCTGGGCATCGTCCCGCAGACGTCGACGATCGGGTCCCAGGTGCCGCGCGCGGTCGGCCTGGCGTTCGCGCTCGGTCGGGCGAAGGCGCTGCGTCACCGAACTCCATGGCCCGAGAACGCCGTTGTGGTGTGCAGCTTCGGTGACGCTTCGGCCAACCATTCGACGACGGTGGGTGCGCTCAATTCGGCTGCCTACTGTGCGCATCAGTCCGTTCCGATGCCGATCCTGTTCGTCTGCGAGGACAACGGGATCGGCATCAGTACCCGATCGCCGCGGGGATGGATCGCTCAGTCGCTCAGCCGATTTGCGTCCATCGAGTACGTGCGGGCCGACGGCGACGATCCGGTAGCACTGATGCGCACCGTCGACGACGCGGTTGCAACGGTACGGGCGAGGCGGCGTCCGGTAGTCCTCCACCTCGAGACGGTGCGGCTGATGGGACACGCCGGCTCGGATGCCGAACTCGCCTACCGCTCGAGTGCGGACATCATCGGTGACTACGAGCGAGATCCGTTGCTGGCCAGTGCTCGTGCGTTGGTCGACGCCGGGATCCTGACCGTCGCCGACGTCGAGGGCCGCTACCAGACGATGCGCGAGACCGTGATGAGCGAGGCCGAGGCGACGGCCGACTCCCTGCGCTCCGGCGAATCGACGCGACTGTCGACCGCAGAGGCCGTGATGGCTCCGCTCACCGATCGGCGACCGACTGCTGTAACCGCCACCGAACAGAGCCTTCGACCTGCAGTGGTCGGGGACCGTCTGACACTCGCCGCCATGATCAATAGGACCCTCACCGACATCATGACGGCGCGACCGGACGTGCTCGTGTTCGGCGAGGACGTGGCCGTCAAAGGTGGCGTCTACGGCGTCACGAAGGGTTTGCGCAAGAAGTTCGGCGCAGCACGAGTTTTCGACACGCTACTCGACGAGCAGACGGTGCTCGGCACCGCCCTGGGTGCTGCGCTCGCCGGCTTCGTCCCGATACCGGAGATACAGTATTTGGCGTACCTGCACAATGCCGAGGACCAATTGCGCGGTGAGGCCGCGTCGCTCAAGTTCTTCTCGGATGCGCAGTTCACCAACGGGATGGTCGTGCGTGTCGCCGGTCTGGCGTATCAACGCGGTTTCGGTGGGCACTTCCACAACGACAACGCGGTCGCCGTTCTACGCGACATTCCGGGCATCGTGGTTGCGGTTCCGAGTTCGGCGGCCGAGGCCGCCGGTCTTCTGAGAACCTGTGTGGCACTGGCCGTTGAGGAGGGGCGAGTGTGCGTATTTCTGGAGCCCATTGCGCTCTATCACCGCACTGATCTGCTCGACGGCGACGGCGCACTGCGCTGCATCGACGAAGCATCGGTTAATTTCGGCACCGCCGCAAGCCATCTCGACGGAGATGATCTGGCCATCGTCACGTTCGGCAACGGAGTGGTGATGAGCCGATGCGCGGCGTCGACGTTGCGCGAACGCGGGATTGCGGTGACGGTCGTGGACCTACGTTGGATAGTTCCCCTTCCGGCCGAGGATTTGTTGCACCGGCTTGCACGTTTCGATCGAGTGCTGATCGCCGACGAGACCCGGCACGACGGGGGAGTGGGGGAGGGCGTCGTGACCGCTCTCGTAGAGGGTGGCTATGACGGTGCCATCACCCGAGTGTCGAGCGCGAATTCGTTCGTCCCTCTCGGCGGTGCGGCCGATCTCGTCCTCCTGTCGGAGGACGAGATCGTCGCTGCGGCCGTGCGGATGATGGACGTCGGTTGACCTAGTGAACCGATTGTGCGGGGATGGGCGCATCGCTGTCGCTGCGTGCCGGTGCCCGGATGAAGAACGACGCGGCGACTGCCACCAGTGATACTGCCCCGCCGTAGAGGAAGGCAGTGTGGATACCGGCCTCCGAGCCACTCGCAGTGGTTGCGCCGTCGGCGATTTCGGCTGCCGCCGTGTTGGACATCACGGTGACGAACAGTGCGGTACCGGCAGCACCGGCCAGCTGCTGAACCGTGCTGAAGATGGCACTGCCGTGCGAGTACAGCTGGGTGGGTAGCGATCCCAGCGACGAGGTCATGAGCGGCGTCATGATGAGAGCCAGGCCCGCCGAGAGCAACATGTGGATACCGATCACGAGCGGCAATGCAGTCTGCGCGTCCAGCACGGTCATCGACCACAGTGCGCCGCTCACCACCATTGCACCGGGAATGACCAAGGGACGCGGCCCGATTCGATCGAAGATGCGCCCGACGAACGGTGCGAGCAGCCCCATGAGCAGTCCGCCGGGGAGCAGCATCAGTCCGGTGTCGAGAGTGTCGAGTCCGCGGACGTTCTGCAGATACATCGGTAGCAGGATCAGTGCTCCGAACAAGGCCATCATCGAAATCGCGATCATGCCGAGCCCGATACTGAAGGTGGGAGTGCGGAACGGACGCATATCCAGCAACGCGCCACCCCGCTCCTGACGCGAGACCTGCCGGAGAACGAACACCACCAATGCGACGATGCCGACGATCAGCGGCAGCCATACCGGCACCACGGACTCCTCGGCCGAGTGGCCGAGGCTGCTCAAGCCGTAGACGATGCCGCCGAAAGCCAACGCGGACAATACGACCGAGGCTGGATCGAACGACGGCCGACTTGTCTCGGTCACGTTCTTCACCAGAGTGGTTCCGATGGCGAACGCGATGAGTGCGATCGGAAGTACGAGCCAGAACATCCAACGCCAGTCCAGCGAATCGAGGATGACTCCCGAGATCGTCGGACCGATCGCGGGTGCCACAGCGATGACGATGGAGATCACACCCATCATCGCGCCGCGCTTGTGCGCTGGAACCACAGTGAGGACGGTGGTCATCAACAGCGGCAACATGATCGCCGTGCCGCTGGCCTGGGTGATGCGTCCGAGCAGGAGCATCTCGAAGCCCGGCGCTGAAGCAGCGAGCAGAGTGCCGACGGTGAACAGCGTCATGGCCGCTACGAACACCTGACGCAGAGTGAAGCGCTGGAACAGGAAGCCGGTGACGGGGATGACGACCGCCATCGTCAGCAGAAATCCGGTGGTGAGCCACTGCGCCGTCGTCGCTGAGATGTTCAGGTCGACCATCAGGGTGGGCAGCGCCACGCTCATGATCGTTTCGTTGAGGATCATGACGAACGCCGCGATGACAAGGATGCCGATCAGTAACTTGCTGCCCGGAGCGAGTTGCGCGTCGGGTTTCCGGTCGATGTCAGATGTGGTCATGTGGCGAGAACTTTCGGGTTATGGGTGCTAATTGTGGAGCTGACTCTTACCAAGACAGCTTGAACCATTCTGACAGTGACTGTCAACTTGAAAATCACTGGTATGTTGACAGCGGAATGGGCGAGTGACCGATGAACGGAGGACGATGAGCGATCGAGTACCGGATCTGCGAGAGCGACGTCGTCGCGAAACCCTTCTCGAGATCACCCGTGCCGCGCTCGATCTGTTCGAGACACAGGGCTGCGCTGCGACGACAGTCGACCAGATCGCACGCCGGGCCGGTGTATCGCCGAGCACGTTCTTTCGTAGTTTTGCGTCCAAGGAGGAATCCGTTCTCGGCCTCGCTCCCGAGTTCGAGCTCGACTTCGACGCCTGGCTGGCGTCGACGGCACCGGAAGGCGTCACCCTCACCGCGATCGAAGCACTGTACGAGCGATCCGTCGAACGATTTTCCGCTGCACCCTACGAGGCGAGGGATCGTCTCCTGCGTACCCGGCGGTTGATCGGTCGCGACGACCATCTGCGGGCCGCCGCATTCGCGGCCGACGCCATGACTCTGTGCCGCGTCACCGATTCTGTGGCCGCCAAGATCGGTGGCCACGAATCACGTTCTTACGCAAGGCTGCTGGTCGAGGGGTCCGGGATGGCCATGCGAATCGCGTTCGACGACTGGGCCGAGCGCGTCGACGGCGGGCAGGACGCCGACCTGGTGGACATCTACCGAACCACGGTGAACGATCTGCGACGTGTCGTCTCCGGCTGAGCCGCTGGTCGTGCGTGGAACTTCGTAGTACCGGTCGAGTTTTCGTGCACGTGGCCCGCAGCGCCTCTCACCGGAAGCGCTGCGGATCCAGGTCGGCTGCCCGTAGTCCGCGCTCGGTCACATCGACCGGCAGAGGTTCTCGACGAAGCAGTGCAGCCCCCACTCGGGCCAGTGCCGCGCACGTCTGAATTCCGTACCCACCCTGACCGGCGCACCAGAAGAAACCCTCGATGTTCGGATCGAATCCGACGACCGGCGTTCGGTCGGGCACGAAGCTGCGCAAGCCGGCCCAGGACGACCGCACGTGCCGGGCGGTCAACGTGGTCGCCTCGGCAATGTCGTCGAACGCCCGGGCGATCTCCAACTCGTCCGGGCGGGCATCGCTCGGCTCGGTGGGCGTCTCGTCCGCAGGCGAGCACAACAGTTGTGCGCCTTCAGGTTTGATGTAGAACTTCTCGTCGATGTCGCTCAAGGTCGCCAGGTGCGCGGTATCGAGACCGTCCGGTGCAGCCACCATGAACACCGAACGACGCATCGGCACGAGTCCGATGGGCTCGGCACCCGCCATCGCTCCGAGGACATCCGCCCATGCGCCCGCGGCGTCGACGACGAGTGGAGCAGTGTGGACAGACCCGTCGGTGGTGTGCGCGTGCCACAGGCCGTCGATGCGCCTCAGCGACCTCACCTCGGTCCCGGTGTGGACACGCCCACCTCGATCGCGGAGTCCCCGCACGTAGCCCTGATGCAGTGCATGCACGTCGACTTCCATCGAATGCGGCTCGTACAGAGCGCAATCGATCAGTTCGGGGCGCAGCGGCGGAAAGAACGTGCGCGCGTCAGTAGGTGAGACCAGTTGTGCGTCGGGTGTCAATCGGCTGACGTCGGCGTACATCGCCTCGATTGCGTCGCCTCGTCCGGTGGACGCGAACTGCAGCAGGGGGCGCGGGGCGAGCAGTTCGGATCGAAAGTGCTCCGGCGGATTCTCCAGGAAGTCACGGCTGGCCGTCGTGAGAGCGCGAATCGTGTTGTTGCCGTAGGTTTCCAGAAACAGAGCAGCCGAGCGTCCGGTGGTATGGAAGGCCAGAGTGTCCTCGCGCTCGAGCAGGGTGACTCGGTGATCGATCGCGAGTTCGTATCCGAGCGAGACACCCCCGATTCCGCCGCCGACAACCAGTACATCGGTGGTAGGCGTGTCGTGAGCAGACGTGCTCATCGAGTTCTCCCGTTCTTCGGCTGGTTGATTTTCGGCTCGGAGGTCCATTGAGCGCCGGGGCCGACCGCCTCGTCGAAGATCAGCCAGGTTCGGGTCGACAGTATCCCGTCCAGTCCCTGCAACTTGTCGAGCACCAAATGTCGGAGCGCCGATGTGTCGGGAGCGCGGACCAGAACGAGCGCATCGAAATCACCACCCATCAAGCTGACGTGCTCGACGAACGGATAGGTACTCAGGTCGTCGGCCACGGCACGCCACGAATCCTGCCGAATGGACAGAGCCACATAGGCGGATGCGCCGACTCCGGCCTTCTCGTAGTCGATGCGTGCGGTGAACCCCTCGATGACGCCCTCGTCGAGGAGGCGGTCGACGCGCACGTAGGCGTGGGCACGGGAGATGTGGGTTGCCTCGGCCAAGGCGCGCATGGACATTCGGCCGTCGCGGCTCAGTTCGGTGACGATGCGTCGATCCACGTCGTCGAGCTCGTACTCGGTCTCTGCCATCCGTCCACTCCAGGTCGTCCATGGGGGGTCTTCATGGACAGAATGCCACAGGAGGCATGTATATGAGCCATACATCTACATTTGTGTCTCTGATTTGAAAGCTGGTCCACTGACCCGCACTCTGTGTAGAACAGACAAGCCGAGACGAACACGTGCAGAAGGGGTACCGCATGACCACGACGGACACGCTCGATCACGTCACCACCTCGGTCGCGCGGTGCGTTCGCGAGGGATACGAAGCAGATTTCGTCGAATGGACCGATCGCGGTATCGATCTCGTCCGCACTTTCCCCGGCTTCCTCGGTGGTGGCTGGCTGCGCAGTTCCGGCGGATCCAACGACTACCACGTGGTGTACCGGTTCGAGACCCACGACCACCTCGACGCGTGGCTGCACTCGGACTCTCGACGCAGTTGGCTCAGCAGCGGTCGCCCTATCGCCGACGACGTTGCAACACATCGGCTTTCCGGCGTGGAGGGATGGTTCGAGCCGCAGTCCAATCTGACCGACGCAGTTCGAGTGATCGGTGGTCCGCCGCCCCGCTGGAAGCAGGCGATCTCGATCGGTGTGGCGTTCTATGCCGTCAGCTTGTTGGTCAACATCGTCCTGACTCCGCATTTGACGGGGTTGAACGTGGCCCTGCGAACGGCGGTCGTGGTGATGATGTGCACACCGTTGATGGTGTACGTGGTGATGCCGTTCGTCACCTCCCGGCTGCGGAAGTGGCTGGTTCCCCGCGCTTGAGCCCAGCTACGTTTGTTCGCAGCCTCCGTTCTATACAGTCGAGATCATGCCCGACGCCCGTGTGCACAACCAGTTCGCGCTCGACGGGGCCTGGAACTTTCGAGACCTCGGCGGTGTCCGTACCGTCGACGGCTCGAAGATCCGGCCCGGAAAGTTCTATCGCGCATCGGAATTGAGTGCTCTCACCGAGAGTGGACAACGAGCCGTCCTCGATCTGGGCATACGCACCGTGTTCGACCTTCGCGGTAATTCCGAGATCGTACGAAGTGGTGTCGACAGAGTTCCGGACGGCGTGCAGTCGATCTCGATGCCGTTCCGCGACGACACCGGTGACCGCGCTCCGCACGAGGCCCCTATCCACGACGAACAGAGTCAGGTCGACTACCTGCACCGCTCGTACGCAACGTATCCGGTGTTGCCCGGGGCAGCGCACGCGATCAAGCATGTGGTCGAGGCTGTTGCCGCCGGACGGGGCGGGGTTCTGGTGCACTGCGCCGCAGGTAAGGATCGGGCCGGGTGGACGGTCGCGACTGTGCTGCGGGCCGTCGGAGTGAGCGAGGACGAGATCCTTGCTGATTACCTCGCCAGCAATGCTGCAGTGGAGCCGTTGCTCGCCCATGTGCGGCGGACGTGGGCGGGTATCGATGACGCCGACGTGCCCGGGACGGCGTTGCTGGGAGTCCGAGCGTCCTACCTGGAGCGCGGAATGCAGGCTGTGACGTCCCGTCACGGGTCTTTCGAGGGGTATCTGAGTCACCTGGGTATCGACGAACACCTGCGAGGACGACTTGTCGCCGAATTGGTACAGGACTGAGCGGTACCCTCTCCGTCATGCGAATCGGACAGACGGCACCGGATTTCGAGCTTCCGGATCATTCGGGTGAACACCGTGCTCTCTCCGAGCTGACGGCATCGGGCCCGGTGGTGCTGTTCTTCTATCCGGCGGCCAACAGTCCGATCTGCACCGCCGAGGCCTGCCATTTCCGGGATCTCGGAACAGAATTCAGCAGATTCGGTGCGCAGCGAGTCGGGATCAGCACCGACACCCGCGACAAGAATCAGCATTTCGCACTGCAGAGATCGTTCGACTTTCCTTTGCTGTCCGATTCCGACGGCGGGGTTGCCGAACAGTTCGGAGTGCGGCGAGGTGGGTGGTTCACCCGGCGGCGTCGGCTTCGTGAGCTCGAACGCGGGCGGGCTCATGCGGCCGACCGTGGGTATCTGCGGCAGTTGCTGTCCGTGAAGCGGACGACATTCGTGATCGATCGGCACCGTGTGGTGCGGATGGTCGTGCAAAGCGAACGTGGTCACGTGCATGCGACCAAGGCCCTGGAATACCTGCGTTATCTGTCGTGACTGCGAAGGGCGTCGCTACTCGTTGGTGCCGCTGAACAGGGCGGTGTAGACGGCAGGCTTGGACGATTCGGCGTGCGCGTCGGTCGAGGCATCGTCGGGATGGCTGAAGAGTGCCTCGTTCTTGTCCTTGTGTTCCATTCCCCGAGCATGCCCCTAGTCGAGCTCAATAGCCACTCGCCGCGCGGACAGGGCCGGTCGTGCGCGTTTTGCGTACCTCCAGCTACGCAAAACGCGCACAAGGAATCAGGGCGCGCCTACGCCGGTGGGATACTCCTCGGGTGCCCGATGAAACACTGTTCGACGCCTTGCGCCGTGAGCCCGACGCCGAGGCACCCAACCTCCATGCCGTCGACGCTGCGGACCGCCTTGTACTCGACACCGTCGACGAGCGTCCGGGAGTCGACAGAACGGCACCGATCGCGGTGATCGGCGATCGTTACGGTGCACTCACCTTGGGTGCCTTGGCGCTTGGCTTCACGGATGTGCGGGTCCATCAGGACGCCGTCACCGGCGTTCGGGCGCTCGAACTGAACGCTGCGCGGGTTGCGATGACCGGCTCGTACACCCAGCACGAACTCGGTGCCGAACTACTCGACGGAGTCGGCACGGTGCTGATGCAACTGCCGCGAGGACTGGCCGAGCTCACCGAGATCGCCGAGCACATCGCGGCGCACGCCACCGCGAACGTGGTGGTGTTGGCAGGTGGGCGAGACAAACACATGACCCCCGCCATGAACGACGTGCTGCGACGGTCCTTCACGACCGTCACGGCCGGCCGCGGACGGCAGAAAGCGCGAGTGCTCACCGCGACCGGGGCGGTGGCGTCGGGCATGACTTACCCGGTGAGCAAACGTCTCGCGGATATCGACATGACGGTCGTGGCTCATGGCGCTGTGTTTGCGGGGGCAGGCCTGGACATCGGTACCCGGTTTCTGCTCGAGTTCGTCCCGAAGATGTTGCCGCGAGCTCGCACTGCCGTCGACTTGGGTTGCGGCACTGGAATTCTCGCAGCAGAGCTGGCTCGGACGAGGCCCGATCTCGAGGTGATCGCCACCGACCGTTCGGCGGCAGCGATCGCGTCGGCAGCGGCAACGGCGGAGGCGAACGGGACGCAGGTGGCGGTGATCGCGGACGATGCGATGTCCACCTTCGAACCTGATTCGGTCGATCTGGTGGTGTGCAATCCGCCGTTTCACGAGGGTGCCGCGGTGCACACGGGCGGAGCGAGCAAGCTCTTCGCAGCAGCCGGGCGGGTACTCCGGCCGGGCGGGCAGATGTGGACGGTGTTCAACACCCACCTGAACTATCGGCGTGAACTGGCCGATGCGGTGGGGCCGACCGATCTGATGGGACGCAACGGAAAATTCACCGTTGCCCGCTCGGTACGTCCGAGCGAGCAACGGTAGCGATCAGGTGACCGGGCCGCCGTCTTCGGGGGTTCCGTCGATCTGGCCGCGGTTGCGTCCACGATCCTCGACGAGAGTGCCTTCGACGATCTCGGCCTGACGCTGGCCTTCCGCATAGTCGATGTCGGGATCCTCGTCGGATTCCTCGATCACGTGATCGACCAGTTCCTCGGTCAACTCGTCGTCGGGGGTCTCGGTGATGGGGCGGTCGAGCTCCTCTTCGACCGCGATGTCGGGTTCTTCCTCGCTGAGCTTGAGGTCCAGGCTCTCGCCCTCGGCGGCCTCGCGAGCGGTGGTGCCGAAGCTGTTGGCCTCACTCCAGTGATCGGGGGGATCGACCACGGTGTCGCCGTCGTCGTTGCGCACCTCGTCGGAGTCGACGCTTTCACTGGGGTCCAAGGTCTGGTCGGGTCCGTCTTCGATTGCCATTTCCTCATAGTGCCCGTTTCGATTCGGTGTCACACACGCGGTCGTCGCCGCGTGTCGAGGGTGTAGCCGGTAGAGTCCGTTTTGTCCGTCGTAGAAGTTCCCCGCTCGGGAACTTTTGTCCGGATGTCAGACGTTCTACTGATGACCGACGGGGAGATCCCCGGATGGGGATCAGAACTTACGAAGGGAAGAGACACGGTGCGCACCTCCAGCAACCCGGTGTTCCGCAACCTGCCCAAGCAGCAGGGCGGCGGCTACGCCACATTCGGATCTGCGACGGCTGGAGCCTCGCAGGCCGCGACCTTCGGCCAGCATCCCGGAACGCAGGCCGATCCGTACACCACGCAGCCCGCACAGCGGGCCATGACGATCGACGACGTCGTCACCAAGACCGGCATCACCCTCGGTGTGCTGAGCGTGACGGCGATCATCTCGTACCTCCTCGTCTCCAACAACACCGACTTGGCCATCCCGTTCGTGATCGGCGGCGGCTTGATCGGCTTCGGCCTGGTCATGTTCGCGACCTTCGGTCGCAAGATGGACAACAAGGCAATCGTCCTCGCCTACGCCGCCGCCGAAGGCGTGTTCCTCGGCGCACTGTCACTGATGTTCACCGGTGTCGAGTTCGGTGGGGTCGGTGGATCTGCCCTCATCGGTCAGGCCGTCCTCGGAACCTTCGGCGTGTTCTTCGGCATGCTGATCGTCTACAAGACCGGCGCGATTCGTGTCACCCCGCGCCTGACCCGCATGGTCGTCGGCGCACTCATCGGTGTCGTCGTCCTCATGCTCGGCAACCTCGTTGCCAGCTTCTTCATGGAAGACGGCTTCGGACTTCGGTCGGGCGGACCGCTGGCCATCATCTTCAGCCTCGTCTGCATCGGCATCGCGGCGTTCAGCTTCCTGTTGGACTTCGACCAGGCCGATCAGCTGATCCGTGCGCAGGCACCGGAGAAGGCAGCCTGGGGCGTCGCCCTGGGTCTGACCATCACCCTGGTCTGGCTGTACGTCGAGATCCTGCGTCTGCTGAGCTACTTCCAGAACGACTAGTACCTACGCGAAAAGCCCCGCCACTCCTTCGAGGAGGGCGGGGCTTTTTCGTTGCCAGGGGTCAGCTCAGGCGTTCCAGCACCATGGCCATGCCCATGCCGCCGCCGACGCACATGGTCTCGACGCCGAACGTCTTGTCCTGTGTGGTCAGGTTGTTCAGCAGCGTGGTGGTGATGCGGGCACCGGTCATACCGAACGGGTGGCCGATGGCGATGGCACCGCCGGAGACGTTGAGCTTGTCCTCCTCGATGCCGAGGTCGCGTGCCGAGCCGAGGACCTGAACAGCAAAGGCCTCGTTGATCTCGAACAGGTCGATGTCGGAGATCGACATGCCCGCGATCTTCAGCGCCTTGCGGGTGGCCTCGATGGGTCCGAGACCCATGATCTCGGGGGACGTGCCGGTGACTCCGGTGGAGACGATGCGAGCCAACGGCGTCAGGCCCAGTTCCTTGGCCTTGGTGTCGCTCATGATGACGAGCGCTGCGGCACCGTCGTTGAGCGGGCAGGCGTTGCCCGCGGTGATGGTGCCGTTGGGGCGGAAGACCGGCTTGAGCTGGCTGATCTTCTCGTAGGTGGTGCCGGCGCGAGGGCCGTCGTCGGTGTTGACGACGGTGCCGTCGGGCAGGGTCACCGGGGTGATCTCCCGCTCGAAGAAGCCGGCGTTGATGGCCTCTTCGGCGCGGTTCTGGCTGCGCACGCCCCAGTGGTCCTGATCCTCACGGGTGATGCCGGTGAGCAGCGCGACGTTCTCGGCGGTCTGTCCCATCGCGATGTATGCGTCGGGGAGTTCGCCGTTCTCACGGGGATCGGTCCAGCTGTCCGCGCCCTCTTCCTGTGCCTTCTTGGTACGCGCTTCGGCGTCGACGAAGATCGGATTGTGGCTCTCGGGCAGCGAGTCGGAGCTGCCGTGGATGAAGCTGGACACACTCTCGACACCGGCGGAGATGAACACGTCACCCTCGCCTGCCTTGATCGCGTGCAGGGCCATCCGGGTGGTCTGCAGCGAAGACGAGCAGTAACGCGTGATCGTCGTACCGGGCAGTGAGTCGTAGCCGAGCTGAACCGCGACGATGCGGGCAAGGTTGTTGCCCTGCATGCCACCGGGCAGACCGCAGCCCAGGAGCAGGTCGTCGATGTCCTTCGGGTCGAGCGAGGGCACCTTGGCCAGCGCAGCGGCGACCATCTGTGCGGTGAGGTCGTCGGGACGAATGTCCTTGAGCGACCCCTTCATCGCCCTGCCGATCGGTGAGCGCGCGGTGGCGACGATGACTGCCTCTGGCATGTGATCTCCTTCTGATCGAATCTGCTCTGCTACCGCCGAGTAGGCGATGCCTCCTGACCGAACCTACAACCCCGACGAATCGACGTTGGCACGACGTACGAGATCCTCCGACGCAGTGACTATCTCGGCATCGAGCTCGGCGGTTCTTCTCCGCAGGAATCGGTCGAGTGCGGCCGTGGCGCGGGGGATGGCCTTACGTGACTCGGCGGCGGCCGAGACCGTCGGAAGCTCGGGCAGAGGACCGCCGTGCCACACGCCCAACGCGGACGCGAGTACCGGCAGAATCTGCTGGGCGGCGAGTTCGTAGCCCGCGGCCGAGGGGTGAAAGCGGTCCGCCGAGAACATCGTGTCGGGGGCGGCGAGAAATTCCGGCGCGAGCAGGTCTGCCAGCGCGACGGGATGGCCACCGGCACCGAGCGTCCTGGCCGTCTGGGCGTGTGCCAGGCGGCGACCCCAATTGCGGACGACGGTGCGCAGCGGCTGAGGAATGGCCGTCACGACACCGAGATCGGGGCACGTGCCCACTGCGACCACACAGCCCTTGGCCGTCAACCGCTCGACCGCGTCGCCCAGTCTGGCCGCCGATGCGGGAACGGAGAATTTCTTGGTCACGTCGTTCGCGCCGATGAAGATCACTGCGGCATCGGGCGGTGGCCCGGCGACGAACATCGCGTCGACCTGACCTTCGAGCCCCTTGGAGGTGGCACCCGCAATCGCCTTGGTACTCAATCGGATTCGCTGTCCCGTTTCGTCGGCCAAACCGCGTGCCAGCAGAACGCCGGGAACCTCGTCGGCGACGGTGCAGCCGACGCCCGCGGCCGTGGAGTCGCCGAAGATCATCAGATGAATATCTGCTGAACTTCCCAGTCGCCACCGTTCGGGGGCCGCGCAACCAGCGGTGTAGACCCCGTCGGCCTCGGGCGGCTTGGCTATGTTGCGGCCGATGACGCCGCGTGCCGCAGCGGCCTGCCCCATGAGATGTCGATAGGCCGCCCAGGACGCAGTCCCTGCTCCGGAGCCCGCAAGTACCGTCGCGGCGCTCGCTTTCGCAGCGGTGCGCCATCCGCTCGCCGTCACAGATCGATCCCTCTCGTCGTGCCCTCACACCATCGTATGCGGGTGTCCGTAGCGGTGGCCGAGAGTCGAATAGCTCCATCTGGGAAGATGGTGCAATGCGCATCGCACAGCACATCACCGAACTCATCGGCAACACCCCGTTGGTGAAGTTGTCCTCCGTCATCGGCGACGGGGCAGGCACGGTCGCGGCCAAGATCGAATACCTCAACCCGGGTGGTTCGTCCAAGGACCGCATCGCCGTGAAGATGATCGACGCGGCCGAAGCGTCCGGCGAATTGAAGCCCGGCGGCACCATCGTCGAGCCCACGTCCGGAAACACCGGCGTCGGTCTCGCGCTCGTCGCACAGCAGCGCGGCTACAAGTGTGTGTTCGTGTGCCCCGACAAGGTCGGTGAGGACAAGCGCAACGTGCTGCGCGCCTACGGAGCAGAGGTCGTCGTCTGCCCGACGGCTGTCGCGCCCGAGGACCCCAACAGCTACTACAGCGTCTCCGATCGACTCGTTCGCGAGATCGACGGAGCGTGGAAGCCCAACCAGTACGCCAACCCGGCCGGCCCGGCCAGCCATTACGAGACCACCGGTCCCGAGATCTGGGCCGACACCGACGGCAAGATCACGCACTTCGTCGCAGGCGTCGGCACCGGCGGCACCATCTCCGGCACCGGCAAGTACCTCAAGGAGGTCTCCGGCGGCAAGGTCAAGGTCATTGGCGTCGACCCCGAGGGCTCGGTCTACTCCGGCGGAACCGGGCGTCCGTACCTCGTCGAAGGTGTCGGCGAGGACTTCTGGCCGACGGCCTACGACCCGTCCATCCCGGACGAGATCATCGCCGTCTCCGACAACGACTCCTTCGACATGACCCGTCGCCTCGCCCGCGAGGAAGGCCTGCTGGTCGGCGGCTCGTGCGGTATGGCCGCCGTTGCCGCAATCCAGGTTGCCGAGCGCGAAGGTCCCGACGCCTTGGTCGTCGTGTTGCTTCCCGACGGTGGCCGCGGCTACCTGGCGAAGATCTTCAACGACTCGTGGATGTCGTCGTACGGATTCCTGCGTTCGCGGTTGGACGGCAAGACCCACGAGACGTCGGTCGGCGAAGTGTTGCGCGGAAAGTCCGGTGCCCTGCCGGATCTGGTGCACACCCACCCGTCCGAGACCGTGCGTGACGCCATCGAGATCCTGCGCGAGTACGGCGTTTCCCAGATGCCGGTCGTCGGAGCCGAGCCACCCGTCATGGCAGGCGAGGTTGCCGGCAGCGTCACCGAGCGGGATCTGCTCAGCGCCGTCTTCGAGGGTCGCGCCGCGCTGGCCGATCCGGTCGCCAAGCACATGAGTGAGCCGTTCCCCCTGATCGGTGCCGGGGAAACCGTCTCCGACGCCACCAAGGCACTCGGTGAGTCCGATGCGCTGATGGTGGTCGAAGAAGGCAAGCCCGTCGGCGTCATCACTCGCCACGATCTGCTCGGGTTTCTCAGCAAGGGTGCCTGACCGTCGTGCGCGTTTTGCGTACCCAGAAGAATGCAAAACGCGCACGACAATGATGCCTTAGCGGAATGCGTCGATTCCGGTCAATGCCTTTCCGACGATCAATTGGTGGACCTCGGACGTGCCCTCGTACGTCAGCACGGATTCGAGGTTGTTGGCGTGTCGCAGCGCCGGGTATTCGAGGGTGATTCCGTTGGCTGCCAATATCGTTCGGCATTCGCGGGCAATGTCGATGGCTTCGCGGACGTTGTTCAGCTTGCCGATGCTCACCTGCTCGGGCTTCAACTCGCCCGCATCCTTCAACCGGCCGAGGTGGATTGCGAGCAACTCGCCCTTACCCAGTTCCAGCGCCATGTTCGCTATCTTCGCCTGCGTCAGCTGATAACCGGCCAACGGCTTGTCGAAGATGTTTCGGGTCTGCGAGTACTCGACTGCGGCTTCCAGGCAGTCGCGAGCGGCACCCATCGCGCCGAAAATGATGCCGAAGCGTGCCTCGTTGAGGCAGCTCAACGGCCCGCTCAGGCCGCGGGCCTCGGGCAGCATCGCGTCGGCAGGGAGTCGGGTGTCGTCGAACACCAACTCGCCCGTGACCGAGGCACGCAGCGAGAGCTTCTTCTTGACCGTGTTGGCGGTGAATCCCGGCGTGTCGGTCGGTACGACGAAACCCCGGACCTTGTCGTCGGTCTGGGCCCATACGACGGCGACGTCGGCGACCGGTCCGTTGGTGATCCACATCTTGCTGCCGTTGAGGATCCAGTCGTCACCGTCGCGCTTGGCACGAGTGAGCATGCCGCCGGGGTTGGACCCGTAGTCGGCCTCGGTGAGTCCGAAGCAGCCGATCAGCGACCCCTCGGCCATTCCCGGGAGCCATTGCTGCTTCTGCTCTTCGGAGCCGTACTTCCAGATGGCGAACATCGCCAACGAGCCCTGCACCGACACCAGTGAGCGGATGCCGGAGTCGATGGCTTCGAGTTCGAGGCAGGCCAGGCCGTATGCCGTCGCGGATGTTCCGGCGCAACCGTAGCCCTCGAGGTGCATGCCGAGCAGGCCGAGCGAGCCCAGTTCCTTGGCCAGTTCACGAGCCGGCACCGTGCCCTCTTCGAACCAGTCGGCGATGTGCGGACGGATGCGCTCGTTGCCGAACTTGCGCACGGTGTCCCGGATCTGGCGTTCCTCGTCGTCGAGGAGTGAATCGATCGCGAACAGTTCGTCGACGCTCTGGGAGTTGGCCACGGTGCCTCTTTCCGCTGGGGGTTGTCTTCGCAGGTTACCCACGCCCCCGCCGGGCGCAGCAGGCCGATTAGTGTGGAGGCCATGAGTGAGCAGCGCAGCAAGGCAGACAACACCTCCTGGCAGGGCTTTTCCACCAAGGCGGTCCACGCCGGCTACGAGCCGGATCCGCTGACCGGTGCAGTGAACGTGCCGATCTATGCCAGCTCCACCTTCGCGCAGGACGGCGTCGGCGGCATGCGCAGCGGATTCGAGTACGCACGCACCGGCAACCCGACGCGTCGGCCGCTCGAAGCCAACCTCGCGGCCATCGAATCCGGCACTTACGGCCGCGCATTTTCCTCGGGCATGGCGGCGACGGACTGCCTGCTGCGTTCGGCGCTGCGTCCCGGTGACCATCTCGTCATCCCCAACGATGCCTACGGCGGCACGTATCGCTTGATCGACAAGGTCTTCACCCAGTGGGGCATCGAGTACTCGGTGGCCGCGGTGTCGGACGTCGACGAGGTTCGCGCGGCGATGCGTCCGAACACGAAGCTCGTCTGGGTCGAGACGCCCACCAACCCGTTGCTCAACGTCGGAGACATCGAGGCCCTCGCGGGTGTTGCCCACGAGGGTGGGGCCAAGATCGTCGTCGACAACACGTTCGCCTCGCCCTATCTGCAGCAGCCCCTGTCGCTCGGTGCGGATGTGGTGCTGCATTCGACCACCAAATACATCGGCGGACACTCCGATGTCGTCGGCGGCGCGTTGGTGACCGACAGTGAAGAGCTCGATACGGCATTCGCGTTCCTGCAGAACGGCGCGGGCGGAGTTCCGGGACCGTTCGACGCGTTCCTGACCCTGCGCGGCATCAAGACCCTCGCCCTCCGGATGGAACGGCACAGCGACAACGCCGAAAAGATCGTCGAATTCCTCGACGGGCACCCGGCTGTCTCGCAGGTCATCTACCCCGGACTCGAATCGCACCCGTCTCACGCGGTCGCTGCCAAGCAGATGCGACGCTTCGGCGGGATGGTCTCGGTTCGTCTGGCCGGCGGCAAGCAGGCTGCACTCGACTTCTGCGCGAAGACCGAGATCTTCACCCTCGCCGAGTCGCTCGGTGGCGTGGAATCGTTGATCGAACACCCCGGAGCAATGACTCACGCATCGACTGCCGGTTCGCTGCTCGAGGTGCCCGACGACCTGGTGCGGCTGTCGGTCGGCATCGAGGACGGTGCCGATCTGGTCGGTGACGTCGAGCAAGCGCTGGCATGATCGTCGCACTGATCGACTCGGGGCTGGGAATGCTCCCGACGGCCGCGCGGCTGCGCAGCCTGCGTCCCGAGCTCGATCTGGTGCTCATGATGGACCCCGACAACGCCCCGTGGGGCCCGAAGCCGGACAGCTGGGTCATCGATCGGGTGGTCGGTACGGCCCAGCACTCTGTCGACCTCGGTGCCGAGGTGGTGGTGCTGCCGTGCAATACCGCCAGCGTGACGGCACTGAACCACGTTCGCGCCGCGCTGGGCGATTCCGTGCCGGTGGTGGGGACCGTGCCGGCGATCAAACCCGCTGCGGCGGTAACGGATCGGATTGCGATCTGGGCGACGGCAGCAACGACCGCGAGCGCGTATCAAGCGCGTTTGATCGAGGAGTTCGCCTCGCACCGACGGGTCACGACCGTGGCGTGCCACGGTCTGGCGGACTCGATCGATCGCGGTGACGCGCGTGGGATCGGTGCCGCCATCACCGCCGCCGTGGCAGCCACCCCCGACGACGTCCAATCGGTCGTGCTGGGTTGCACGCACTATCCGCTGGTACTCGACGAGATCGCGGGGCAGTTGCCCTCCGAGGTGACGATGTTCGACAGCGCCGAGGCCGTGGCCAACCAGACCGTCCGACGGGTCGACGAGGTCGGTTCGGCGACTTCCGGAACCGGTCGCGTATCGGTGTGGCTCAGTGGGGTAGAGGGTGAGTTGCCCGACAGTGCTCTGCGTTATCGCGAAGGACAGCTGCTGATCGACGGCGCAGCAGTACACGGATTCTGAGTCCTCGGGAATGCCACTCTCTCCTACGCGTTGTCCTTCACTGAAGTAACGATCACTGCGGTGGAGGGACAACACATGGTCGACGTGGACGTGCGGGGTAGTGCCGGAAAGGCTGCGGCGAGGATGCCGCATCGGTACGCCTTCTGGGTTGTCGGCGTTGCCTTCATCGTGCTGATGGCGTCCTCCGCGGCACCGTCCCCGTTGTATCCGGTCTACCAGCAGTCCTGGAGATTCAGCGCGATCACGCTCACGGTCATCTTCGCCGTGTATGCCCTGGCTCTGCTGCTCACGTTGCTCGTCGTCGGCAGCCTGTCGGATCACATCGGGCGCAAGCCGATTCTGGTCGCGTCGCTGCTGTTGCTGGTCGTCAGCCTGGTGCTCTTCATCGTCGCCGACAGTGTGCCGCTCCTCATCGCGGCACGCGTCGTGCAAGGAATCGCAGCAGGCGCGGCGACGGGCGCGATGAGTGCGGCCATCATCGATCTGCAACCCAACGTAGCTACCGGTCCGTTGCTCAACAGCGTTGCCCCGTCGTTCGGCCTGGCGTCCGGGGCGCTCGGTGCCGGGTTGCTGGTGCAGTTGGCACCGGCACCGGAAATCCTCGTGTTCGCCCTGTTGATCGGCGCGGCGCTCGTCCTTGCGGTGGCGCTGTTGTTCGTACCGGAGACGTCTGCGATGCGTGGCTTCGATTCCCGTCGCCACCTCGCGTCGACGCTGCTGCCGCGAGCGTCGATTCCGAAGTCCGTCCGGGCACCGTTTCTCCTTATCGCTCCCGCTCTGTTCGCGACCTGGTCGCTCGGCGGGTTCCATCTCTCGCTCGGTCCGTCGATCATCGGCACCGTCTTCGGCATCGACAACCACATCGTGGGCGGGTTGGAGATCTTCGCGCTGTTCGGTTCCGGTTCGATTGCAGCTGCTGTGGTGCGCAACGGGTTTCCTCGCTCGGTGATGATGATCGGGGCGACGGTGCTGGCGGTCGGCGTCGCACTCACTCTGGTGTCGGTGCAGATCGGCTCGATCGTGTTGTACTTCGTCGGGGCGGTGATTGCTGGATCGGGCTGGGGAGCAACCTTTCTCGGTGCAATGCGCACACTGGGTGCCCTCGTTCCCGCCGCACAGCGCGGCGGAGTCTTCGCCACGACCTTCGTCATCAGCTATCTCGCGTTCAGTGTGCCCGCGGTGGTCGCCGGACTGGCAGTCCACCGCTTGGGACTCAGCACGACGGTGGAGGTGTACGGGGCGTTCGTCATCGCGCTCGCGATGATCTCCGTTCTCGGATTCTCGGTGGCTCGGCGTCGAGATCGCTAGTGCAGCAATCTCGGTCGAGCGACCCCTACCGAGGATGAGCGAGCAGGCCTGCCCGATCGGGTAGTTCGCCGGGATCGTTGGCAGGGTTCGAGGTGCTGGGTGTTCCCATCGCGCCGTCGGGGGGACAGTGTGGTCTTCAGTGAGACGCCGATCACAGAGACAGGCGTCTTCGACCCACACTCACCGAGGAGACACCGATGGTTATCGAGCTCAATCAGATCTGGGAATTTCCCATCAAGGAGTTTCACCCGCTACCGCGCGCCAAGCTGGGAGTCGGTGCCCACGACATGATCGGTGTCGAGGCCAAGGAACTCGGGTTCAAGCGATCACTGCTCGTCACGACCGGTCTGCGCGGATCGGGCATCATCGAGGAACTGATCGGCAAGATCGAGTATCAGGGCGTCGAGGTGGTTCTCTACGACAAGGTCGAGTCGAACCCCAAGGACTACAACGTCATGGATGGTGCGGCGCTCTACCAGAAGGAGAAGTGCGACAGCGTCATCTCCGTCGGTGGTGGCTCGAGCCACGACGCAGCCAAGGGTATCCGCGTCGTCGTCGCGCACGACGGTCGCAACATCAACGAGTTCGAGGGCTTCTCCAAGTCGACGAACAAGCAGAACCCACCCCATATCGCCGTATCCACAACAGCCGGAACAGGTTCGGAGACGTCCTGGGCCTACGTCATCACCGACACCTCGGACATGGAAAAGCCGCACAAGTGGCTCGCCTTCGACGAGGCGTCCACCCCCACTCTGGCACTGGACGATCCGCTGCTCTACTACACCTGCCCCCAGCAATGGACCGCGTTCTGTGGCTTCGACGTTCTTGCTCACGGGGCCGAGCCGTACGTCTCGCGTCTGGATTTTGCGCCGTCGCTGGGTAACGCGATCTACTCGATCGGCCTGGTGTCCAAGCACCTTCGCGAGGCCGTGTACGACCCGGGCAATCTGAAGGCTCGCGAGGGCATGATGAATGCTCAGTACATCGCCACGCAGGCTTTCAACTCCGGCGGACTCGGCGTCATTCACTCGATCTCGCACGCGATCAGTGCGTTCTACGACAGTGCTCACGGCCTCAACAACGCCATCGCTCTGCCGCGCGTGTGGGAGTACAACCTGCCCTCACGCTACGAGCGCTATGCGGAGATCGCCGTGGCCATGGGCGTCGACACCAAGAACATGACCACCGTTCAGGCCGCCGACGCTGCCGTCGAAGCCGCCATCCGCCTCGCCAAGGACGTCGGCATTCCCGACAACTTCGGATCGATTCGCTCGGCGACCTACGACAAGAACCGGATGAACACCGGCAAGTACGCCGGAAAGGGCGACGTGATCAAGGGCGACGAGAAGTCGGTTCTGAAGATCTCCGAGCACATCCAGGAAGACTGGTGCACCCCGGGCAACCCGCGTGAGGTCACCGTCGAGTCAATGATTCCCGTCGTCTCACACGCGATCAACGAGTCGTACTAACCGCGACCCATGTGAACGGAACTTCGTAGCAGGGTACGAAGTTCCGTTCACATGCGGCGCAGCCGCTCTTCGAAGGGAAACATATGACCTCGCTGTCGACAGTGCGCAACGACGACACAGACACCGTTCGGTTCACCGACGCGGCCGATCTGCAGCGCGCGCTCGGGGAGCAGGACTACATCGCCGACGACGACCTTGCCACCGTGGTGCATCTGGCGACGGCGCTCGATCGCCCGCTTCTGCTCGAAGGCCCTGCGGGCGTGGGCAAGACGGAGCTGGCGAAATCTCTTGCCGCCGCCAGTGGTCGCAAGCTCGTGCGCCTGCAGTGTTACGAGGGTCTCGACGACAACCGCGCCCTGTACGAGTGGGACTACGCCAAGCAGCTGCTGCACGTGCAGATGCTGCGCGAACACATCGGTGCGCTCACCCAGCACGTCACCGATATCGACGACGCCTCGAAGATGCTCGCTGCCAAAGACTTCGGTCTGTATTCCGAACCGTTCCTGTCGGTGCGGCCCCTGCTCGAGTCGGTGCTGTCCGAGGAGCCGGTGGTTCTGCTCGTCGACGAGGTCGATCGCACCGAGGAGTCCATGGAGGCCCTGCTGCTCGAAGTGCTCGCCGAGAAGCAGGTGACCATTCCCGAGGTCGGCACGTTCACCGCACGCAGCGATCCGTGGGTGATATTGACCTCCAACGACACTCGAGAACTGTCGTCGGCTTTGAAGCGGCGCTGCCTGCATTTCCACCTCGACTACCCGACGGCTGCCCGCGAACGAGAGATCGTGACCGCTCGCGCTCCCGAGGTGCCCGCGCAGATCATTGCGGAGATCGTCGAAATGGCAACCGAATTGCGTGAGTTGCCGCTTCGCAAGAGCCCATCGATCTCGGAAGTGATCGACGCGGCTCGTATCGCATCGGTACTCGGACACACAGACGAGACGCGCAAATACTTGCTCGCCGCCTTGGTCAAATACTCGTCGGACATGAAAATAGCGATGGCTGGGCCGGCAGTGGAGACGTCCTCGGCAGCAACATCGCTGGGCGCGACAGTCAACACGACCGCGACGGCATTTCGTGGGCACGGTGGACGTGACAAGGGCGGCATCGGGATTCGGCGATGACTGCAGGCGAGCCGTTCACGCCGTCGACACTGCTCGACGTATTGGCGGCGGTGTTCGGGCGAATCCTGCGGCGCTACGGCGTTGCCGCGTCGCCGGCCGAGGTCATCGAAGTGCGACGCGTCCTCGGTCTACTCGGGGCCCGTGACCTGACGGTTCTGCGCGCGGCTCTACGCGCGACGTGTGCGAAGTACGACCACGAACAGCACGGTTTCGAGCTCGCGTTCGAGTCGATGTTCATGATCGCATCCGAAGATGTTGTGGACGAGAGTCGTTCGATGCTCGGTGCCCAGGTTGCGGGCGGACTGCCGACCGACTTGGACGTGGGCGCAGATCAGGAGGCGGCGAAATACGCCGAGTACAACGAGCGTGCCGTCGAGATCGGAGATCTGCTCGACGCTCCCGAGGCAGACAAGGGCTTCAACCCGCACAAGGACGACGACGACATCAGTCTCTCAGCCGAGGATCACGACCTGTCGATCGACACCGACGGTGACATGGGCCGACGGGGCGTCACCTATACCGTCGACCTCGAGCGTTCCGGTTCGACGGCGGCGGGGGAGTTGGCGTCGAGCACCAGTGGAGCGGTTGCGGGACAGCTGAACTGGGAAGACCCGGCCGGAATCCTGGCGTGGTTCGACGCGTACGACCCGAGCAGCGTCTACGGTGACGGCGGTGATTCCGGCGAGCTGAGTGCCGCAATGCTGGATCGAATCACCGATGCCGTCGAGGCATTCGTGGCGGCGCTGGGCGATGTGACCGGGACGATGTCGTCGCCGATGCCCGTCGACGGCACGGTGCAGGCGATCGGCCGCCATGCCGAGATCGAGCGCGCGAGCCACGAAGTGTTGCGGCATATGCGAGGTACTCCGCGGCCGCGGCCACGCGTGCATTCCCGTGGCCCGCTCGACATGCGACGTACCGTCCGGTCGAGTCTGGGTACCGACGGGATTCCCTTCCGTCTGGTGACGAAAACGCCGGTACCAGACAAGGTACGACTGCTCGTTCTGGCTGATGTCTCGCTCTCGGTTCGGCCCATCACCGCATTCACGCTGAGACTCGCGCAGGCCATGCATTCGCGCGCGCATCGGTGCACGGTGATGGGCTTCGTGGATGCGCCCGTGGACGTCACGACCATCTTGCTCGGTAGTACGGGCGACGGCGCACTGGCTGCCGTACTCGCGGACGCGCGACTGGACCTCGAAGCCAGCAGCGATTACGGCAAGACCTTCACCGACCTCCTGGATTCGCACGGGGATGTGCTGAACAAGCGCACTGCCGTGATCATCGTGGGGGACGGTCGATGCAACGGCCGGCCGGCCGGACTCGACGCGTTGGAGAAGATTCGTTCGAAGGTGCACCGCATCGCCTGGATCACTCCCGAGGCCCGGCGTTACTGGGCGCAGGCTGCATGCTCGATGGCGGACTACGAGCAGATCTGCGACCGGGTGGTGGTCGCGCGGGATGGCGAACAGTTGACGGCGCAGGCGGCTGAACTGGGGCATGCGCTGTCCTGACCTCATCGCGCCACTTACCTACCCAATCGGGTAGGTCGGAACCTGGCCCGGCGCTGGTGGGATCGAACCTTCTGCGATCGTAAGGTTGTAACCTGAATCACAGGTCCGGATTGTGTGGACCGAAGACAGTGAGGGTGTGAACGGTGGACCAGGCAGCTACGGCAAATGTCGGTAAGGCGCTGCACGACCTCGATGCGCAGCGCAGCAGAACCGAGACGCCACGAGTTCTCAAGTTCCACGCACCCGAAATCGTGTTCGGTCCGGATTCGCTGGGTGAGGTCGCGCACGCGACGCGCCGGCTCGGTGGGGTACGGCCGATGCTCGTCACGGACTCGGGGTTGATCGAGAGTGGCTGGGCCGGGCAGCTGGTCGACCTTCTCGTTGCAGAGGGACTGGAGCCCCAGATCTGGAGTGCGTTGACCCCCAATCCCAAAGATATCGAGATAGAGGCCGGGCACGAGTACTACTCCGATTTCGGCTGCGATGTGCTGGTGGCCATCGGCGGGGGATCGGTCATGGACGCGGCCAAGGGGATCGCCGTTCTCGCCGGCAACGGCGGCAAAATCCTCGATTACGAGGGCGTCGATCAGGCCACCCGGCCCATCCCACCGCTGGTGATGGTGCCGACGACATCCGGTACCGGAGCAGACGTCTCGCAGTTCTGCATCGTCACCGATACCGCGCGCTCGACCAAGATCACCATCCTCGGCCGGGCGCTCGTTCCGGACATCACCGTGATCGATCCGATGTTGCTGACCACGATGCCCGAATGGCTCAACGCTGCAACCGGTTTGGATGCGCTGACGCATGGGATCGAGGCATTCGTCTCGCTGGGTCACAACCAGCTCACAGACCATCATGCTCTTCGAGCGATCACCATGGTGATGTCACAGTTGGCTCGGACCATCGACGAGCCCACCGACATGACGGCGCGCGGGTCGATGGCGCAGGCAAGCCTGGAAGCAGGCCTGGCATTCACGAACGCGATACTCGGTGCCACTCATGCCATGAGTCATCAGGTGGGAGGGTTGCTCGACCTCCCGCACGGGGTGATCAACGGGGTGCTGCTGCCACACGTCATTCGCTTCAACGCTGCAGAGGATCCGCTGCCGTACGTGGCCATTGCCACGAGCCTCGGACTGCCCGAGGGGAGGGCCAGGCCGGAGGAGGCCGCTATGGCCGTGGCCGACCGCGTCGACCGCCTCGCGCGTCAGGTCGGTGTTCCTGCGGGTCTGGCAGAGATCGGTGTGAGCGAATCCGATCTGGATGTGTTGGCAACCAATGCATTACGTGATGCGTGCATGTCCACGAATCCGCGTTCGGCCACACACCGCGAGATGGTCGACCTGTTCAGGATCGCGCTGTGAGTTCCGGACCCGACCTGTCTCTGTTGACGGGACTCCGATCGGGCAAGAACACCTTCTACCCGCAGTATCGCGGCGCCGCAGAACGTTTGGAACGAGTGGTCTACGCCCTGGAACTCATCTCACGAGCGCTGGTGCGCACGGTCGACGGTCCGGAAACGCTGGTGTGCGCCGTGGCCGAGGCGGCTCGCGCTCATCTGAGTGCCCGCTGGGTGGTCTTCGCTCTCGCCGATGGTGCCTTGCCGGACGCGGGGCCTCGTCGGCTGGTACTCGGTCCCGACGCCACACCGTTTCTGGTGGACAACGTCGAGGGGCCACCGTTGCCCGACGACGTCGTCGACTGCCTCGAGTCGATTCGGACGTCCACCTGCGGCGACGGGCTGACTCCGGTGATCTCCGCTCATCATGCATTCGTACCGATCGCGTTCGACGGCCGCGTTGTCGGTGCGTTCGCGGCGTGGACGGGAGAGCAACGGGTACTCGACGCCACCGACGCCGCGGTATTGAGCATTCTTGCCAGC
The DNA here is from genome assembly GCF_001426085.1 of Rhodococcus sp. Leaf278. Lineage (GTDB taxonomy): Bacteria > Actinomycetota > Actinomycetes > Mycobacteriales > Mycobacteriaceae > Rhodococcoides. Next base: position 309,977 of record NZ_LMRR01000002.1, on the reverse strand, counting down.
CAAACTGCGGTGGCACTGCAGAATTCGGCTCTGTTCCAGAGCCGACGGCAATTGCTCGAACGCACCGAGAGTGCCTATGCCGAGGCAAACCGAACAGCGGCAGATCTCGCGGCCCGAAATGCCGAACTGTTGCTGACACAACGACAACTGGGTGCCGCGCATCGCCATCAGGTGCTCGACGACGAACGTCACCGCATCGCTCGTGAACTGCACGACAGCGTGACCCAGGCCGTGTTGTCCGCGGGAATGCAGATCGAAGTGTGTCGCAGCGAGATCTCGGCCGAAGAACGTAGCGACAGGTTGGATCTGGCCAAGGATTTGACGCGTCGAGCGGTGGATCAGCTGCGGTCGGCGATCTACTCGCTCAATCACCCGCAGGACGCCGACCGCACGTCGCTTCCCGAAATGCTCGAACAGCTTTCCGTGGTCCACATGCCCGACGAGCTACAGGTGTCGCTGCGGGTCGAGGGAACTCCCGTCGAGCTGAGCAGCGAGCGTGAGCACGCACTGCTTCGCATAGCCGGAGAAGCACTGTTCAACACCGCGGTCCATGCACACGCGTCGCGGGCAATACTGCGACTGACCTATTCGCCCGATCAGGTGCAGCTGTCCATTGCGGACGACGGTGACGGCGATCCGGCCCACTTGCGCATGATGCTGCACCTGGCCGAATCCACCGATGTCGACGGCCGGCACCGCGGACTGGCGAACATGGCGGCTCGTACCCGCGAACACGGCGGGGTCCTCGAGATCCGCCGAGCCCGAACCGGTGGAGTGCGAGTTGCAGTGCGCATTCCGTTCCAGAACCAATCCGAGAAGGGCGAAACACAGTGAGCGTTCCGACGGTTCGCGCAGGCGCAGGGCAGGTTTCGGCACCCACGGTCCGCATCGTGCTGGTCGACGATCACGCAATTCTTCGGGACGGGCTTCGCTCGGTACTCGAACGCGAGTCGGATCTGACGATCGTGGGGGAGGCGTCCACCCGGGAGGAGGGTTTGGCCGTCGTTGCGCGGGTCGAGCCCGATATCGTGCTGATGGATCTGAAGCTCTCGGCCAGTTCGGACTACGAGGGCCTCGCTTTGTGTGCGCAGCTGGCCAAGGCGCACAATGGAATCGGTCTGTTGGTGTTGACGACGTTCCTCGACGACCGGCTCGTGGTGGAGGCCGTGCACGCAGGTGCACGAGGATATGTGGTCAAGGACGTCGACACCACCGAGTTGGTTCGTGCGATCCGGGCCGTCTCGCGCGGGGAGAGCGCCTTCGATTCGCGCAGCGCATCGGCTGTCGTCCGTTCTCTGAACGGCACACCGAGCAGCATCGAGCGCCTCACCGAGCGCGAGCTCGAAGTGCTCCGCCTGCTGGCAACGGGTCTGTCCAACAACATGATCGGAACCAGACTCTTCATCTCGGCGACAACCGTCAAGTTTCACGTCAGCAACATCATGCGCAAACTCGCAGTGTCTCGGCGTGCCGAGGCGGTGTACGCGGCGAGTAAGCAGGGGTTGATCTGACGTTGCGGACCTGTCGAGATCATCGTGACTCGACAAGCTTGGTAGTGGCTGCACGAGGAGACCGCTCGATGCCCGGCGGGCTGTACTCAGCCCGCCGATGTCGTGAACATCGGTCGCAGCGAAGCGCGCGCCTCCGACATCATCTCTTCGGAGCGATTCGACAGCGAGCTCGGCTGCACGATCCAGAGGCCCGAACGATAGTGGTCTCGGTCGCCTTTCGGGTGACCACGGATCCTGACGCTATGCGGCTCGTTCTACAGGTATCGACTACAGGCCAGCCTGCTCGAGGCGGCCCTCGATTCGGTCTTCAGCTGTTCGAGTGACACGGCAGGAAGTCCGATCTCGGCTGATCGGTCCTGGTCGGACTCGTCAATTCGGCCTGGTGAGCCTGGACTTCCGTTCCTGTCGGTGGTCCGGGTTACTGTTCATCTTGTTCGAACATGCGTTCTTGTTTTGGGTCACCGGGGGGTGAATGGGGATGGCTGTACCGATCGTGTCGTTGGTGGCGTTGACCGCCGCTGCGCAGGCAGAAAACCAGCATGCGTTCCGCAAGATTGCCGCCTGCTACGACGTTCATCGGACCTGGATNTCGTGTCGTTGGTGGCGTTGACCGCCGCTGCGCAGGCAGAAAACCAGCATGCGTTCCGCAAGATTGCCGCCTGCTACGACGTTCATCGGACCTGGATCACCCACGACATCAAGTTCAAGCATTACAGCCGGTACGGGCGCACCGAGATGGCGGCCGCGTTGGGGTGCTCGGCGACGGTCGCCGAATCGTACATTTCCGTCGGAGTCGCGCTGCACACGCGACTGCCCCTGGTGAAGAAGGCATTCGAGGCCGGGGAGATCGACCTTCCGCGAGTGCGGACGGTGTGCCGGATCCTCGACAATCTCTCCGACGAGATCGTGCGCATGGTCGAGGACGAGATCGTCGAAGCCGCCCGCCGCACTCCGCCCGGTCCACTCGAGACGGAGATCTGGGACATCCTGCTACGCGTCGCTCCCGAGGAAGCGGCAGCACTACGGGAGTTCGCGAAACGATTCAGGCACATCTCCTACAACCCGGCCGGTGAGTTGGCGCGGATACGCGCGGAGTTGACTGCCCCCGAGGCTGCTGCGGCGTGGCAGCTGCTCGAGGAGATGGCCGACACCCTCTGCCCGAAGGACCCCCGCGGTAAACAGGACCGGTTGTGTGATGCGTTCATGGCGAGGATGCACGGTGAACCCCGCCTGGCATGCCTGTGCCAACGCGAGGACTGCCCGAAAAAAGATGCAGAGCTGCCCGATCGCCGGGTGCCGTTGACGATGATCACCGTCGACATCGCCACCCTCATCGGACTACTCGCCAACCCGGCATACCTGGCCGGTCACGGTTCGATNCGAGCGATTGCCCGGAGCCGTCGAGCATCGTCACCGTGGCCACCGCAGTGTCCGACGCCCCCGCGGTAAACAGGACCGGTTGTGTGATGCGTTCATGGCGAGGATGCACGGTGAACCCCGCCTGGCATGCCTGTGCCAACGCGAGGACTGCCCGAAAGCCGATGCGGCGTTGCCGGATCGTCGGGTGCCGTTGACGATGGTCACCGTCGACATCGCCACCCTCATCGGGTTACTCGCGAACCCTGCGTATCTCGCCGGGCATGGCTCGATCGATCCGGATCTGGCGCGGGAGTTGGCGCGTAACAGTCAGTGGCAGGTCCTGCTCACCGAGGCGGTCACTCTCGCGGAGAAGCTCGGTCTGGCGGTGCAGAACCCGGAGACCGGGGAATGGGAACAGCGATCGGGCAGCGAGACAGATGGGGCTGCAACGGGATCCGACGCCGAAACGGTGACTGACACCGACACAGATGTAGACGCAGATGCAGATGCAGATGCCGATGCCGATGCCGACGCAGATGTAGACGCAGACTCGGATGCAAGTGCAGATCCGGACTCTGATGCTGATGCAGGGGAAACGGGGTCGGCTACGGATTCGGGGGCGAAGGCTGATCCCCCGACCTCACCGACTTCGGCCAGTACTCCTGCATCTGAGCGTGCGCCGGACAGCACCCCTTCAGCGGAGACGCCGGGAGATGCGGTCGACGAAACAAACGGGACCGGTGGGTCCGAGGGGATCGAAAAGAATGGCGTAACCGGCGAGACTGCCGGGTCCGATGAGGACGACGAGTCCACACCCGTACCTGCGACCGATCCGTCGGCAATTCCCGAAACTGATGCCGCCGAGCCTGTCCGGAAGAACGCAGCGACACGTGCAGGGGCACCAGTGCCCGACCGGCAAGCGGACGCACCGTCGGCCACCGACCCCGTGGCAGCTGCTCCCTCGGAAACCGCGCCAGCTTCAGGGTTGTCTCCGGAACAGGCATCGCCGGTACCTGACTTCGCATCGAGCTGTGCGCAATCACGTTCGTCTGCAACACCATCCGGCCCCGCAGCCTCCGGCCCGAGACCAGCCGAAGGCCCGGCACCACAAACAGGCCCGGCACCACCAACAGGCCAGGCACCACCAACAGGCCCGGCACCAGCAACAGACCCGGCACCCGCAGCCGCAGCCGCCAGCGACGACCGGCACCAGCGTCGACTGGGATCACTGGCCTCCGCTGCAGCGCTGTTCTGTACCCACACACCCGTCGGCAAGGGCACACGGCACAGCTCTGCCCTCGACCTGCCCACCGCGAGTCGGCGCAACAACCCGGTCAGCCACACCACAGGCCACACGCCCGGAGCCCGCACACCCTCAGGTATTTACCTCGGCAACGCCTCCCTCGCTTCCGCTCTCGAAGCAGCGATCGCCGCCGACCCCACCCTCGGAAAGTCCGTCGCACGGGATCCACTGACCGACCGGGCCCTGATCTACCGACCAGATGCCCTCACCACCGCCGCCGTCCGACTCCGCGACCGCCACTGCCGATTCCCCGGCTGCCAAAGACCAGCAGACCGCTGCCAACTCGACCACATCACCCCGTTCGATCACGCCAACCCCCTCGGCGGCGGCTGGACGACGGTCAACAACCTCCAATGCCTCTGCGAGTTCCACCACACCGTCAAATCCGCCGGCTACTGGAGCGCGGTCATGCTTCCCGGCGGCGCGATCCTCTGGCGATCCACCTCCAAGACCACCCGAATCACACTGCCCGCCAACGGCACAGCCGTAGCCATCCTCGACAACGACCTGAGACCACACATCCCCACCAAACCCAGACGATCCGGCATCATCGCCTACCCCCACCCACCGGACAACCACGACCAGGAATCAGAACCAACGATCGAGGATGCCGATGAGCCGCCGTTCTAGGTGCGTCGGTGAGATACCCGGGGCGCGAACCCTGTTCAGGTCAACTGTGGTGCAGCGGCTTTGTCGACCACGAGCCATCCACCGTGATGCTCCGACGTCTGGAATCTCGCGTCTGTCGACCGACCGAGCTCGATCAGCGCCGCCCTGTCGAACGTGCGAACGTGCCCGTGGCAGGTGGTGGTCTCGGTTTCGTAGGGCACGGCTACGACCACGCGTATGCGGGCGATCCGGAGTGCTTCGGCCATGATTCGTGAGCCCGTCTCGGCATCGACGTGTTCCAGCAGATGCAATGCCGTCACTGTATCGACGCTACTGTCCGCAACAGGAACGTCGGCGGCGTCGCACACAATGGTGTCGAGCGTGACTCCGAGACGCGGAGCGACGGTGGCGAGCAGACGCATCGTGCCGGCGGACAGATCGGTGGCTGTCACCGAGTGGCCTTTCATGGCCAGCCTCAGTGGGAAGAAGCCGAAGCACGAACCCAAGTCGAGCACCGAACCGACGATCGAAGTCTCTGCGCGCTCATGGACCGAAGCAAAATCGGCTGTGCCGGAGTTCAGCTCGCGCAGTGAATTTCGATAGTACGTAGTCCACGCGTCGACCGGATCGGAGATGGTGGAGCGGACGACTCCGACCAGCACCAGCTCGAATTCGCGCTGCGAAAGTCCTACATGCCGGGCCTGTGCGGTGATCATCGGAATCAAGCGCTCTCCGATCTCGGCCGACGTCAGGCCATGACAGACCTGAACTGTCGTCCCCGTCCGGACAGCGTCCAACTCGAGACCGTGGAGGTGTCGGACCACCACGTTCTCGTGAGCCCACACCCCGTCGGGGCTCGGTGCCAGTGCGTCCACTTCGGTCATCGGAGTCATTTCTGTTCGTCGTAGGTCGGCCGCTCGGTAGGGCTGTCCCATCGGTGAGGTCGAGCGTTTCATACCCATCGGGTGATGTCGCGGGTGTCATGCAGGTCGGCCCGCCCGGGCACAGTCGTCCCCGCGCGCCGGACGGGCCGGTACCTACCCGATCGGACGGTTGATCGCGACGGTCGACCAGTTCCGACCGTCATGCCGGTTCAGGGGCGATGTGGGCCGTTAGCGTGGTGATCCGAGACACAACCAATTGGATTGTGACCGAGCAAATTTCGCAGGAGGTTTCCGATGTCGAAGAAGAACGAGAACGCTGTGGTCGATACGGCTGTCGTCGAATCCGATCTGGTCGAAGAGTCGTTGGTCGAGGAAGTGTCGATCGACGGCATGTGCGGCGTGTACTGATCATGACTGCTGCAGTGCAGGATGCACTCGATCTGGATGTGCGGTGGGTGTTGCATCCGCAGGTGGCGTTGCGTCCGGAGTCGTTCGGGGCGCTGCTGTACCACTTCGGAACTCGCAAGCTCTCCTTCCTGAAGAATCGCACGATCGTGGCGATCATCCAATCGTTCCCCGATCATCCCGATATGCGTTCGGCGATCGCCGCCGCGGGGATCACCGACTCCAGTTCTGCTCCGTACGTGAAAGCACTCGCGACTCTGGCCCACTCGAAGATGATCACTCGACCGTAAGCCTTGACCCATTCGTAGAAGAGGACTTCCGCCCATGACCTCCACCCTCGAAAGACCAGCTCCGGTAGGAAAACTGGTCGATCAATTCGAACTCGGACTCGACGCACCGATCTGTCTGACGTGGGAGCTGACCTACGCCTGCAATCTGTCGTGCGTGCATTGCCTGTCGTCGTCGGGTCGTCGTGATCCGCGTGAGCTCTCCACAGAGCAGTGCAAGTCGATCATCGACGAGTTGCAGAAGATGCAGGTGTTCTACGTCAATATCGGTGGTGGTGAGCCGACGGTCCGCAGCGATTTCTGGGAGCTGGTCGATTACGCGACGGCGCATCAGGTGGGCGTGAAGTTCTCCACCAACGGGGTCAAGATCGACAAGAAGGTGGCGGCGCGTCTGGCGGCGTCGGACTACGTCGATGTGCAGATCTCCATCGATGGTGCGACGGCGGAGGTCAACGACGCGGTCCGCGGTCCGGGTTCGTTCGACATGGCCTGCCGCGCTCTGGAAAATCTGAAAGAGGCCGGGTTCCGGGACGCGAAGATCTCCGTCGTCGTCACCCGCCACAATGTGAGTCAGCTCGACGACTTCAAAGCCCTCGCCGACAAATATGCTGCGACACTGCGGATCACGCGTCTGCGGCCGTCGGGACGCGGCGCGGATGTCTGGGACGATCTGCACCCGACGGCCGGTCAGCAGCGCGAGCTCTACAACTGGCTCGTCGCGAACGGTGAGGGAGTGTTGACGGGGGATTCGTTCTTCCACCTCTCGGCGTTCGGTGACGCTCTGCCGGGTCTGAACCTGTGTGGTGCGGGGCGGGTGGTGTGTCTGATCGATCCGATCGGTGATGTGTACGCGTGCCCGTTCGCGATCCACGAGAACTTCCTTGCCGGCAACATCGTCCGCGATGCGAAAGACGGCATGGGCGGTTTCCAATCGGTGTGGCAGACCTCGGAGTTGTTCCAGGAGTTGCGCTCACCGCAAACTTCGGGTGCGTGCACCAAATGCGCCCATTTCGACTCGTGCCGCGGTGGATGTATGGCAGCGAAGTTCTTCACCGGTCTGCCGATGGATGGTCCGGACCCCGAATGCGTGATCGGTAACGGTGAGATGGCGTTGGCGGCGGCGGGCGAGATCCCGAAGTCCAGTGTCGATCATTCGCGGACCGGGCAGCGTAAGACCCCTCGTAAGTCGGTGCCGTTGACGTTGATGATGCGTCCGCCGGCGAAGATCTGCGACGAGAACCCGCTCGCGGGAATGGAACAGGAAAGCTGATGGCGAAGAGTGCGTGGTTCGAGACCGTTGCCGAAGCGCAGCGGCGTGCAAAGAAACGTCTGCCGAAGTCGGTGTATGCCGCGCTGGTGGCCGGCTCCGAACGCGGGTTGACGATCGATGACAACATGGCGGCGTTCGGCGAGCTCGGCTTCGCTCCGCACGTGGCGGGGTTGTCGGACAAGCGAGATCTGTCGACGACGGTGATGGGACAGGCGCTGTCGTTCCCGGTGATGATCTCCCCGACAGGTGTTCAGGCGGTGCACCCCGACGGTGAAGTGGCCGTCGCGAGAGCTGCTGCAGCGCGGGGTATTCCGATCGGACTGTCGTCGTTCGCCAGCAAATCCGTCGAGGAGGTCGCCGCGGCCAACCCACAGACGTTCTTCCAGATGTACTGGGTGGGCTCGCGTGAGATTCTGTTGCAGCGGATGGAGCGGGCCCGCGCGGCGGGGGCGGTCGGGTTGATCATGACCCTGGACTGGTCGTTCTCCAACGGCCGCGACTGGGGCTCTCCGTCGATCCCGGAGAAGATGGACCTCAAAGCCATGGTGCAATTCGCTCCGGAGGGCATCATGCGTCCGAAGTGGTTGTGGGAGTTCGCCAAGACCGGGAAGATCCCGGATTTGACGACCCCGAATCTGACCCCGCCGACGGGTGGGCCGGCCCCGACGTTCTTCGGGGCGTACGGGGAGTGGATGGGGACTCCGTTGCCGACGTGGGAGGACGTGGCGTGGCTGCGTGAGCAGTGGGGTGGGCCGTTCATGCTCAAGGGTGTCATGCGGGTCGACGATGCCAAGAAGGCTGTCGATGCGGGTGTGACTGCGATTTCGGTGTCCAATCATGGTGGTAACAATCTCGATGGCACGCCGGCTCCGATCCGGGCGTTGCCGGCGATCGCGGAGGCGGTGGGTGATCAGATCGAGATCACCCTCGACGGCGGTATCCGGCGCGGCAGTGATGTGGTGAAAGCGCTCGCTTTGGGTGCGCGTGCGGTGTTGATCGGGCGGGCGTATCTGTGGGGTCTGTCCGCCGGTGGGCAGGCGGGTGTGGAGAACGTGCTCGACATCCTGCGCGGCGGAGTCGATTCGGCGGTTCTCGGGCTCGGACACACCTCGGTGCACGACCTGTCGCCGTCGGATGTGGTGATGCCGGCCGGATTCGACCGCAGGCTCGGCGTCGAGTAGACAACACTCGGAATCGAGCTGAGGTCACCAGTGCCCTATACGTCGGGGTGGTTCGAGACTGTCGCCGAGGCGCAGCGCCGAGCGATCAAACGACTCCCGAGGTCGGTGTACTCGGCGCTGGTGGCGGGTTCGGAACGTGGTCTGACTGCGTCGGACAATACCGCTGCCTTCGCCGAGCTCGGTTTCGCTCCGCGGGTGGCAGGACTGTTCGGCACGCGCGATCTGTCGACGACACTGATGGGGCAACCGCTGTCGTTTCCGGTGATGATCTCCCCGACGGGTGTGCAGGCGGTACATCCGGACGGTGAGGTCGCCGTCGCCAGAGCTGCAGCCGCGCGTGGTGTTTCGATGGGTTTGTCGTTGTTCGCGAGCAAGCCCATCGAGGAGGTCGTCGCGGCGAACCCGCAGACGTTCTTTCAGGTCCACTGGGTGGGTTCGCGGGAGTTGTTGGGGCACATGCTCGATCGTGCACGTGCCGCGGGTGCGGTCGGGTTGATCGTGACGATGGACTGGTCGTTCTCGGAGGGCCGCGACTGGGGGAGTCCGGTGATACCCGAACGCCTCGACGCCAGGGCGATGCTCCGGCTGGCACCGGAAGTACTCGCCCGTCCGCGGTGGCTCGCGCAGTGGGCGCGGTCGGGGACGTTTCCGGATCTGACGGCACCCAATCTGGCCGGGCCCGAAAGACCGGCACCGACGTTCTTCGCTGCGTACCGCGACTGGAAGTCCACGCCGTTGCCGACGTGGGAGGACATCGCGTGGTTGCGTGGGCAGTGGGACGGTCCGTTCATGCTCAAGGGCATCGGCCGGGTCGACGACGCGCTGCGGGCCGTGGACGCGGGTGTCACGGCGATCTCGGTGTCCAATCACGGTGGGAACAATCTCGACGGTTCACCGGCGTCGATTCGCGTATTGCCGGCAATCGCAGAGGCGGTGGGCAATCAGGTCGAGATCACTCTCGATGGTGGCATCAGGCGGGGAAGTGACGTGGCGAAGGCACTCTCGCTCGGTGCGCGCGCAGTGCTGATCGGACGCGCATACCTGTGGGGTCTGGCGGCGACCGGTCAGGCCGGGGTGGAGAACGTCCTCGACATTCTGCGCGGCGGCCTGGACTCCGCGGTCCTCGGTCTCGGACATGCATCGGTGCACACTCTCGGACCCGCCGATGTCGTCGTACCGCCAGGGTTCGCACGCTCGACTCAGCCCGCCCGGCGCACTTGATACGAACCGACAGTCACCATTCGGACAGGTGAGTGTGACCGTCCTGGAGCGCCCGTGCGAACAGGGCGGCCTTCGTCGGAGCGCTGCGTCCGACCGCCGCATATTTTTGCCGGATACGAGTGATGTGCGTGTTGATCGTGCCGACCGAGATGTACACGGTCCGAGCTGCGACCGTCTTGGAGTCCGAGGCAAACCAGGCAAGCATGACCTCGATCTCGCGAGCGCTCAGCGCAGGTTTGCGGCGAAGAGGGGCGAGTCGCGTCGAGTGCGTGACGAGTGCCGGTTGTCCCGGCGTCCGGAACGAGTGATGCGCCGCCGACGTCAGCATCTGTTCGAGCATGAAATTCCCCCTCGACTATCGACCGATCTTGTACCGCAGCGTCCATCGTCGAAGAAGATCGGCGACCGATCCAGCGCAGCGCGGAAGTCCATACAGGGTCAATACGACCGACGTCGCATTCCGCGCAACCGTCATTCAACTGAAGTAAATTATTGTTTCAGCTGGTCAGCCGAGCATCTGCGCGCGGCCGCAGGCTATTTTCCGGCTCTATAGTGCGCTCATGACCACCGATCGCCCGGATCCCTCGTCGATCTCGGACCGCACCGAATTCGCGGCGGCATTGCGTGCGATCCGGACCGAGGCGGGTGCAACAGTCCGGGAAATCGTCGAGCGTTCCGGTGGTCTGCACGGCACCATCAGCGGCTGGTTCTCCGGTCACCATGTTCCGACCAAAGCGAGCGCCGAGATGTTCTCGGCTGTCCTCGTCGCATGCGGAGTCGAGGACGAGGACGAGCGCGCCTTGTGGTGGGACGCGGTGTCCAGGGTGCGGTCGATCTCGGGGAGGCGGACTGTCGATCCGGTGAAGGGCGCCGCTCCATACAAGGGCCTGGAAGCGTTCGAGTCCGCCGACGCAGAGTGGTTTTTCGGGCGAGACAATCTGATCGAGCGACTACGGAAGCGCGTCCGTGATGCCCTCGACTCCGGCGGAGGCATTGTCTTCGTCGTCGGTGCTTCGGGCTCGGGTAAGTCCTCGCTCCTGCGTGCTGGACTGGCATCGAGGTTTCCGGCTGCGGAAGTCCGCTCCGGCATCAGTGACGTCCGGGCATTCCCTGAGCGAGTGGAATCGTTCGCGCCGGGTTCTGTCCTCGTTCTGGATCAAGCCGAGGAGTTGTGGACACTCGCGTCAGCGGATGAGCGCGAGAGCTTTCTCCTGGCGGCATCGGTTCTGCCACAGTCCGATTCGGTCCTCGTGATCGGCCTGCGGGCCGACTTCTATCAGAACGCAGTGTCGGAGGAAGCGCTGCTTGCGGGACTTTCGGACAGCCCGGTTGTCGTCGGACGTCTCGACGAAATGCAGCTGCGGGACGTCATCGTGGCACCAGCCGCGAAGGCGGGAGTGACCGTCGACGATGCCCTCGTGCAGGTGTTGCTCGGCGAATTGGGTCCGCGTGGATCGCAATTCGCTCACGATTCCGGTGCCTTGCCGTTGCTCTCGCATGCGCTGCTGACGACGTGGCAGGTGTCGAAAGGTAAGACACTGACAGTCGCGGACTATCTTGCGACCGGCGGGATCGGAGGTGCGGTGGGCCAGAGCGCCGAGGAAGTGTTCTCGGCTCTCACCGACGAACAGCAACGCGAAGCACGACGCATCTTCATGCGCCTGGTCAATCTCGACGACGACGTGGTGACTCGTCGTCGCGTCGATCGTGTCGGGCTGTTCTACGGAGACGAGAACACAGACGTCGTCAGCGACGTCGATGTCGTGGTCGAGCGGTTCGCCGCGCGCAGACTGCTGACCGTCGAAGAAGAGACGGTCCAGGTGACCCACGAGGCGTTGCTCGCGGCGTGGCCGCGGCTCGGTGAGTGGCTCGACAACGATCGTCAGTGGCTCGTCGAACACCGTCGACTCACCCAGGCGGCAGAACTGTGGAAGAACAACGATCGGGACGACGGTTCGCTGTTGTCTGCGTCGAGACTGGCGCTCGTGCAGGAATCCATCGGTCCGGTACGCCGGCGAGATCTCAATTCCGTGGAGAGGCACTATCTCGAAGCGAGCGCCGACCGGGTCGAGCACCAGACCCGAAGCGATCGTCGTCGTCGACGCACCCTCGAGACGCTTGTCGCAGCACTCGCGCTTCTGACCATACTGGCCATGACACTGGCGGTCACCGCGTTCGTTGCCCGATCGGATGCGAACAGCCGACGGGTCGATGCCGAACTCGCCGAGGCCGAGGCTGTCTCTCGTCAGATCGCTGGTGTCGCAGTTCGATTGAGGGACCGAGATCCAGGTCTGGCGGCGTATTTCGCGTTGGCGTCGTACGAGGTGGACCGAACGTCGGAGGCGCGATCGGCATTGCTCGATTCCTCCGCGATCCACACACCGGTGCGGTTACTCGGTGTGGAGGGCGGGGCGGTGACTGCGGTCGACCCTCGCGGAAGCATCGTGGCAACAGCGGGTTCCGACGGGCGCGTGCGGATGTGGTCCCTCGCGGACGGACACGCGCAGCTCGGCGAGATCGTCTCCAGGGACGTGTCCGCGCTGACGTTCGATCCGCGGGGTGGCGTTCTCGCCGTGGGTGGGTTCTACGGCGTCGAACTGTGGGACGTGTCGGATCCGACGGCACCGATACTGTTGTCGCGCAACGATGTCGACGAGGTACGAAGCCTGTCCTACTCTGCTGATGGCCGCTTGCTCATCGTCGGTACCGGGGCCGAGTCGTTGCCTCTGCTCGACGTCGCCGACCCCGCCCGGCCGACCGCAGCGGCCGAGGTGGCTCAACCCGGTTCGCCGACAGCGACCGAATTCAGTCCCGATGGTCGGTACCTGGTGACGGTCGGCCCCGGGCGCGCGATGCGATTGTGGGACGCGAGCAGGCTGACCGCGTCTCCAGCAGCCGCCACCGTTCCGCTGGTGGACATCCCCTCGGACGGATCGACCTACACCGCGCAACAGCTTGCTTTCTCTCCCGACGGCACCACGCTGATCGCGGGTACTACCGGTCGCGAGGTTCTGCGGTGGGCTGTCGGCAACGGCCGCCTGTCGCCACTGCCTGCATTGACGGGGTTCACCAGCTATGTCAACGATGTGGCGTTCAGTGGTGACGGGACTCTGATCGCTGCGGCGAGTTCGGACAATTCCTCGAAAGTGTGGGACTCGGAGTCGGGTGCAGCGCAGCTGACGCTGCCGGGTCCTTCCGAGGTGAGTTCGCTCGTGTTCACGCCGGATGGCTCGTCGATCGTCACTGCCAGTGGCGATGGCATCACCCGTATCTGGCCGCTCCCCGGACCGGCTCTCGCCGATGCCGGCGACACGATCTATCAGAACCCCATCGGTGCGACGGGCACGCGGCTGCTCGTCGGTGCTGGCACCCGAGCCTCCGCCACGCTGGTCTGGGACGTCTCGGACGTGGACAATCCGGTGGCGTCGAAGCCGTTGGTCATCGGTGACGGCATGGCCCAAACGGGTGCGGTGGCGCTCTCCGCCGACGGCAACCGCGCTGCGGTCGGTACGACGACCGGTGGCTTTCAGCTCTGGGACACAACCGATCTCGCCGACCCGGTGGCGCTCGGTACCGTTCGAACGGCGACCACCAGCTTGACTGCTGTATTGGTCTTCGACCGCACCGGATCCTTGCTGGTCGCGTCCGGCCAGAACGGGAACGACGTGTCGTTGTGGTCGCTGGCCGACCCCGCAAACCCGCGAGCGTTGTCGACCCTGGAGGCGGGTAACTACCCCGCGGGAATGGCGCTGTCGCCCGACGGTTCGGTACTCGCCATCGCCAGTGTGGGGGGCGTGGTCGAACTGTGGGATGTCGGCGACCCGACCGATCCGCGCCGGACGGCCGTGCTCGGCGGTTTCGGGAGTGGCGTCCAGGCCGTGGCCATCTCACCGGATGGGCGAACTCTTGCCGCGGGCAGTGCGGATCGCTCGATTCGATTGTGGGACATGGGAAACTCGGGCGAGCCGCAGCACCTTGCTCGTATCGTCGGGCCGTCCAGCCCGATCTCCTCGCTGGCATTCGATCGGTCCGGTGTGCGGCTGGCCGCCGGTGACGGGGGATCGACGCTGTGGTTGTGGAACGTGGCGGACCGCACCGCACCCGAGCAGTACGCCGCCCTCTCCGCGTACGGTGAGCGAGTCAACGATGCTGTCTTCGCCTCGGACGGCCAGGTGGTGTTCGGCGGTGGTACGGCCCGTGACGTTCGCATCTGGCGCACCGAGCCGGAGGAGGTGCGTAGTCGCCTGTGCGGATCCGGAGCATCGGTGGTCACGGAGGCCGAATGGGCCCAGTATCTGCCTGGCGTTCCCTACCGAGAGTTGTGTGGCAGCTGACCGACCGGTGATGGTGTACTTGCGCAATGACCGACAAGTTTCCTAGACGCGCCGGCGTATCTGCTCTCGTCGCGATCGTGGCGTCCTGTGTCGTGATCTACGTCGGCTTGCTCGACGACTCGATGTCCACCACCGTGCAGGTTGTGCTGCTGCTCGTCGGCGTACTGGTTGCCGGCGCAGCGATCGGTTACACCGTCGCCACGCTCGGTCGGTCCAGGTAACGCTCAGGGCCTACTGAATCCCTCGAGCATTCCCGTGTAGAGCTTGGGCGGCGGGGTGGCGAATTCGCCGCGCTTTCCAGTGCGCAGTCCGAGGTTCACCAGGGACTGTACGAACAACGTTCCCGCGGCCACACCGTCGACGACGGGTACACCGATCTCGGCCGAGATGTGTTGGCAGAGATCGGCCATGCCTGCGCAACCGAGGACCACGGCATCGCTGCCGTCCGTCTCGACGGCGACGCGACACGCCTCGGTGACGATCTTGCGGGCATCGGGGTCGGTCTCGAGATCGAGGACCGGCATGTCGCACGCATGGATACCGAGGCAGTGGCGGCCGAAGCCGTAATGGTTCGCCAGATCCTGCGCTCGCCCGACGGTGCGCCCGAGTGTCGTGACGACGCTGAACCCACGGCCCAGGAAACTCGCGGCATGCATCGCAGCCTCGGCGATACCGATGACCGGACCGGACGCCAGTTCTCGGGCCGCGTCGATACCCGGATCGCCGAAACAAGCGACGACGTAACCATCGACCCCCGCAGCTTCGCCACTGGCGATCTCGGCGAGAATGCCGGGGACACTGAGGGCTTCGTCGACATGACTTTCGATGGATACCGGCCCCATCGAGGGACTGACCGCATCGATGACGGTGCCCGGGCCGACTACGGCCCGGGCACAGTCGCCGATCGTTGCGGTCATCGAACCGGTGGTGTTCGGATTGATGACCTTGATGAGCACGTACGAAATCCTATGCCTTGGCTGGAACGTCGAAGTTGGTGACAGCGAGCTTGGTCTTCGTCGCCAGATAGAAGTACATGACGAAGCCGATGCCGCAGCCGATGAACCAACTGTACTTCGAGGCCGTCGACATACCGGCGATCTCCATGCCGTCGATCGCTCCGTTGAAGAGCACGGTGAACATCGCTACGAGCGCGCCGACGACGGTGGAGTACACCGCTGCCGGGTTGTAGCCCTTCGAGTACCAGTACAACCCGGTCGGCGACATCGAGAACAGTTCGTCGACAACGACTTTCTGCTTGCGAACCAGGTAGTAGTCGGCGATCAGGATGCCGAACAACGGCCCGATGAATGCGCCCAGAGTTTCCAACGTCAGGTGAATGACCTCGGGATTGTTGTACAGATTCCACGGGGTGATGAGCACCGAGCCGATGGCGGCGATCATGCCGCCGGCACGCCAGCTGATCTTCTGGGGGCTGACGTTGGAGAAGTCGAATGCCGGCGAGATGAAGTTGGCGACGATGTTGATGCCTATGGTGGCGATCGTGAAGGTCAGGGCACCGAGGACGATCGCGAACGTGCTGTCGATTCGGGCAACGGTCTCGACCGGGTCGGTGATCAGCTCACCGAACACCGGCAGCGTCAGGGACGCGGTGACGACGACAAGAATCGAGAACACCAGGAAGTTCACCGGCAGGCCGAGGAAGTTGCCCTTCTTCACTGCGGCATAGGACTTTCCGTAGCGCGAGAAGTCGCCGAAGTTGAGCATCGGACCGGAGAAGTACGAGACCACGAGCGCGATGGCGCCGAGCATCACCGGGATCGAGCTCAGACCCGTGTGTTCGACCTCGCCGAGGTTGAGATCGATCGCGCCCCAGCCGGCTTTCCAGATCAGGTAGCCGCACAGCATGAACATCACGACGTAGACCGCGGGGCCGCAGAAGTCGATGAACTTACGAATGGACTCCATACCGCGCCAGAACACCGCGGCCTGGACGACCCAGAGGAACAGGAAGCTCGCCCAGCCGAGCAGGGACAGTCCGACGAAACCGTAGTCTGCGGTCACAGCGTACGGAGCCAGCGACGGGAACAACTTGATCAGCACGATGTCGAGTGCGGCCGAGGCCAGGAACGTCTGAATGCCGTACCAGGCCACCGCGATCAGACCGCGGATGATGGCCGGAATGTTGGCACCGAGGACCCCGAAAACACTGCGGCAGATGACCGGATACGGGACGCCTGACACCTGGCTCGGTTTGGCGACGAGATTGCAGAAGAAGTAGACGATCGTGATGCCGACGAGGAGTGCGATCAGCACCTGCCAGCTGGCCAACCCGAGCGCGAACAGGCTGCCTGCGGTCACGTACCCACCGACCGAGTGCACGTCCGACATCCAGAAGGCGAACAGGTTGTAGGAGGTCCAGGTCTGCTTCTTCAGCGGAGCCAGGTCCTCGTTGGTCAGTCGCGGGTCGTAACTGTCCTTGATCAGACCACCACCGACGGGGTGCCCCGCGGCTTCCACAAGATCTCCCGTTTGGGCGGGACCGTGCGCTGTATCTGTCATCGATGCTCCTGACGGCATGGCATATGAGGTGAGCGAATGAAGAAAAGTTAGCGGCGAAGTGTTGCGTGCTCGTGACGAAACCGATATATCTTCGGCGGAATCTTTACCGTGTCTGGTCAGGCGGTGGATCGGCGAACAATCCGTGGTCGTTCGACAATGTCGAAATGACCGAATTGAGACGCGTGTGATGGTGCTGCGCTGCGCGCATCAAGCCCGCCGAATCGCCGGCAAGAAAGGCCGTGAGCATATCTGCGTGATCGCTGTGCAGTGATGCTCTGTCCGATCCGGCCACATGGACCATCGGCTGGATGGGTTCGGTTATGTTCCAGGCGGATTCGAGCATGTGAAGCAACCGATGCATACGGCACGGGCGGGTCAGGGACAGGTGGAATTCGCGCGAGAGCCGGTGGTATTCACGCGAGTCGTCCTGGGTGAGGGAAGCCTCGAGTAGGCGATTGACCTCGATGAGATGGGCGCGGTCGTCCTCGGTGGCGAGATCGACCGCCACCGGAAGCGCCGCAGTCTCCAGAACCTCTCGGACGATGTACATTTCGCGGAGCTCGGCCGCGGTCAACTGAGCCACCGTGTAACCGAGGTTCGGTCGATGATCGACCAATCCCTCACCGATGAGGGTTTTGAGGGATTCGCGCACCGGGATTCTGCTCACCCCGAAAAGTTCCGCCACTTCGTTGAGCGGAATCGGGGTATTCGGTGGCGCATCGCCGGCCAGAATTACTCGGCGCAGCTCCCGAAGAATTGTCGGTTGTGGACCACCCGGCGTCGTTATCGACAATTGCGAGAGAAATATCGACCGGCGACGAGGTGGCACTCAGCGAACGTTAGCGGCGCAGTGTTTCGACGGCGTGACGTTCTCGTTCCATACCGATAGCATCGGCACCCATGGCCACGGACCCCCTCGGTACGCAGTACTGGCCGGA
Organism: Rhodococcus sp. Leaf278; assembly: GCF_001426085.1. Lineage (GTDB taxonomy): Bacteria > Actinomycetota > Actinomycetes > Mycobacteriales > Mycobacteriaceae > Rhodococcoides. The sequence goes on along the minus strand of NZ_LMRR01000002.1, from coordinate 292,155 downwards.
CGTCGTTGGGTCCAGGACCCTCGTCGTGCCGGTCGGCTCGATCGAGCAACACGGACCGCACCTGCCGCTCGATACCGACACCCGTATCGCCACCGCCGTTGCGCACACCATCGACAACGCGCTCGTGGGTCCCGCGATCGCGTACGGGTCGAGCGGCGAGCACGAAGGCTTTCCCGGAACCGTGTCGATCGGCGCTGCAGCACTCGAGACCGTATTGGTGGAATACGGGCGCTCCGCGTGCCGGTGGGCGGAGCGGGTGGTGTTCGTCAACGGGCACGGCGGCAACGGGCCCGCACTGCGATCTGCAGTGCTGCTGCTGCGCTACGAGGGGCGTGACGTCGTCTGGTTTCCGTGCGCCGTGCCCGGAGCAGATGCTCACGCTGGGCGCTCCGAAACGTCGATGCTGCTGCACCTTTCGCCCGAGGTAGTGGACATGAGCAAGGCGGAGGTGGGCAATACGACCGACATCGCCGCCCTACTTCCTGCGCTGCGCGCCGACGGCGTCGCATCGATCGCTGCGAACGGTGTCCTCGGCGACCCCTCCGGAGCCGACCCGGAAGAGGGGCGTCGAGCGTTCGAGCTGCTTCGTACCCGCGCCGGCGATGCCGTGCGGAAATGGAGTCCCTCCGAGCACGGAGTGATCGCGTGACCGACCTGGGCGGAACGCCTGTTCAGAGACCCGCGAGCGATTCCGAAGAAACGGGCAGCAGGTATGTTCCGTCCGATTTCACGGGTGGCCGACACACCGGAGGCTTGTCCGCTTACGATCTCCTGATGGGTGAAGGTCGGTTGCCTGATGGCTTCGGGGTGAGAGTCGATCCACGCGTACGCACATTCTCCGAGGGACGCGTCCTGATCGGTGGTTCGCCGACCCGGATGCTGACCCTCGCACCGACGGCGGCAGCGATGATCGGCGACGGTTTCATCGAAGTGACCGACTCGCAGTCCGCACTCGTCGCACGCAAACTTCTGGACTCGGGAGTCGGCAACCCGCGCCCGATGTCGATCCCGTCGCCGTCCGACGTCACCGTCGTGGTGCCGCTCAAGAACAACGAGGCCGGGCTCGAGCGTCTGATCACGGCGTTGCACGGGCTGCACGTCATCATCGTCGACGACGGGTCCGACACCCCGGTCGCGGTACCGCGGATGGCGTCCGCCGTGGGCAGCGTGACGGTGCTCCGGCACGAGCGCTCGCGTGGACCGGCGGCTGCGAGAAACACGGGATTGCGTTGCGCTACAACGGATTTTGTTGCATTTCTGGATTCGGACGTCGTACCGCGCAAGGGCTGGCTCGAGGTCATGCTCGGCCATTTCTCGGACCCGGCTGTTGCGTTGGTGGCACCCCGCATCGTCGCGCTCGAGCCCGAGGGCAGCGCGCTGGCCCGATACGAGCACGCACGGTCGTCGCTCGATCTCGGTCGCAGAGAAGCGGCAGTGCGGGCCGGGAGTTCGGTGTCCTACGTCCCCAGCGCCGCGATGTTGCTGCGCCGGTCCGTGGCGATGGACTGCGAGGGATTCGACGAGTCGATGCACGTGGCCGAGGACGTGGACCTGTGCTGGCGGTTGCAGGAGGCGGGGTGGCGGTTGCGCTACGAGCCCGTCGCCCACGTTGCACACGAGCACCGCGTCACCTTCGTCGAATGGTTCACTCGCAAGTTGTTCTACGGGACCGGTGCCACACCGTTGTCCGCTCGTCATCCGGGAATGGTGCCGCCGATCGCGATGTCGCCGTGGACGCTCATCGCCTGCCTGCTCGCTGCGAGCCTGACGCGGATCGGACTCGTCGGCGCAGCTGCGACACTCGGTGTGACGGTCGTTCGACTTCGCAAGATGTTCGTCGGCTTGGACCAGCCCACTCGTATCGCGGCGATTCTTGCCGCGGAAGGTTTCGTGGCGGGGTTGTGGCAACTCGCGTCGGCGTTGTGCCGACATTATTGGCCTATCACTCTTCTCGCCGTAGTGCTGTCCAGTCGAATTCGAAAGATTGCGCTCGGATTGGCTGTGGCAGAAGCATTCTCGGATTGGAGTAAGCACCGCGAGCTCGGCGGTCTCGATCCGGTGCGCTATGCCTTCTACAAACGAGCCGACGATATTGCCTACGGTGCGGGGTTGTGGAAAGGCGCTCTGTCCGCGCGAAGCATCGACGCGCTCAAGCCACGCTTGGACGGTTGACCGGTGCCAGCCCGGCCCGATCCGTGGATGGTGTGAACCGGATCGAATACGCAGACGTCATCGTCGTCGGCGGTGGCTCCTGCGGCTGTGTCGTCGCCTCTCGGTTGAGTGAGGATCCCGATCGGTCGGTGCTGTTGCTCGAAGCCGGACCCGCCTTCTCTTCTGTCGCCGAAGTCCCGGCCGACCTGACCGACGCATCGATGCTTCCCATCGGACCCGGCAGTCGATGGGTAGGAACGTATTCGGCCGAACTGACGCCCGGCGTCGGCCGAACGATTGCTCGAGGCCGGGTGCTGGGCGGCTCGGGCGCAGTGAACGGTGGTTACTTCGTTCGTGCCACGCCCACGGACTTCGACACCTGGCCGCAGTCGCTGTGGTCTTTCGAGCAGGTGCTGCCGTTCTACCTCGGCTCCGAAACAGATCTCGATGCCGGGATGCAGAGGCGGTGGCACGGATCTCGCGGACCCATGCCGGTCGCGCGCACCCCGGTACACGCTCGACATCCGATCACGACGGCATTCGTCGATTCTGCAGTGAATGCAGGATTTTCGATGCAACAGGACCTGAACTCTCCCGGAGCGTCCGCCGGGGGAGTCGGTGCTGTGCCGTTGAACATCCGCAACGGCACCCGCGTAAGTGCAGCTCTCGCATATCTTTTGCCGATCCTGGATCGGCAGAACCTACGCGTGCAGGGAAATTCGACGGTGACGTCGTTGATGTTCCACGGCAGCAGGGTGATCGGCGTCGAGATGGTCGTCGACGGCGTGCGCAGTATCGTGAGGTCCGACAAAGTGATTCTGTCTGCCGGTTCTGTGCACACCCCGGCACTGTTGCTTCGATCAGGTATCGGTCCAGCTGATGATCTTGTTGCGCTGGGGATTTCGGTCGTGGTCGACAGCCCTGGTGTGGGTCGAGGTTTCAGTGACCATCCCGAGGTTGCTGTTCCTGTCGTCGAAAGGAACGAAGTTCCGTCGAAATCGTCTGCACTGGAGGCAGTTCTACATGCCGGCGCTGTGGAGATCAGGCCGTACACCAGAAAGTTCGACCGGCTGATCTCCGGTCTCGAGCCCGGGCCCCACGTAGTCGGCGTCGGCCTCATGCGATCGACGAGTCGCGGGAGCATTGCGCTGCGCAGTACGGACCCGTTCGAGGCTCCGGACGTGCGGTACCACTATCTCGAATCGGAGGTCGACCGGCGCGCTATGCGCGAGGGCGTCGAACTTGCGCGCGATCTGCTGGCGTCGCCCATCATGTCGGAGACCGTGGATGTGCCCACGATCGAGAATCCCCTCACGGCGCTCGGCACATCACTGCACCTGTCCGGTAGCGCCAGGATGGGGCCCGAGTCGGATCCGAGTTCGGTACTCGACGATCACTGCCGGGTGCGCGGTGTCGACGGACTCTTCGTCGTCGATACCTCGGCATTCCCGGTGGTGCCCAGCCGTGGGCCACACGCGACGGCCATCATGTTCGCTGAGCGCGCCGCCGATTTGATTGCAGACCACGATCGGCGCGGGGGAGCGTAGCGTTCGTGGTCTGGGGACCGTTCAGGTTCCCCAATAGATGGGTTACTGCCATGTCGGACAAATCGCCTCGCAACACGATGACCAAGAAAACAGGCAAATCTCTCAAGGACAAGCGCGCAGACAAGCGGGCGAAGTCCAGCGGTGACACCAGCAACGACATCATCACCTCGGCCGTCAAGAAGAAGTAGCCACTCGCGGTCGACGTGACCGGGCCCACCGCTCGCGTCGACCACGGCTGTATCCTTGCTTGTGAGCTGGGTTACAGCAATGTGGACAGGTCACGGAGGAAGCGTCGAATGGCAAGCCGATCGGACAGTGGCGGCAACCCCTGGGTCGCAGTGCGCCCGGGCGAGGACGTCGCCGTTCTGGCGCGCCAAATGTCCAGTGCCCATCAGTCTTTCGTCGACGACATCCGTACGCACGGTTCGACGGTTCGGTCCGTCGTGCTCGATTCGTGGATGCGCAGTCGCACCAAGGGCGTCGATCCCGACGGTGGAAACGACACTCCGATTCTGACCGGGCCGGATCTCGAGCGCTACCGAAACGGTCATCCGATGGCCATCATCCGCCCGGTCATTCGCAAGCTACTGGTCGAGGACGCCTCCGATACGGGATTGCTCGTGGCGATTTCGGATGCGGAGGGACGCCTGCTGTGGGTGGAGGGTGATTCTGCGGCGAAGGATCGGGCGCTCACGATGGACTTCGCCGAAGGCGTCGACTGGAGCGAGGAGAGCAAGGGCACCAATGCTCCCGGTACCGCGCTTGCGGTCGACCACAGTGTGCAGATCTTCGCGTCGGAGCATTTTTCTCGGTCGGTGCACGAGTGGAGCTGCTCGGCGGCACCGGTGCACCACCCCACCAGCGGTCACATTCTGGGAGCCATCGACATCACCGGTGGTCCGCGGGTGGCGGTGCCCGAGGTGCTCTCGCTGGTGCGTGCCACCGTCGCCGCGGCCGAATCCGAGTTGCGTCTGCACCTGATGAACTCGCCGAAATCGTTGGGCGACACGGCTCCTCGTCTCGAAGTTCTCGGATCCGGTCGGCCGGGGGTGGTTCGCGGATCCGGCCGGGTGCCGCTCTCCCAGCGACATGCCGAGATCTTGCTGCTGTTGGGTGAGCATCCTGAAGGGCTCAGCTCGGACCACCTCGCGGTGCTCCTCGACGAGCAGGAACTCGACTCCGTCACCATCCGCGCCGAGATGTCGAGACTGCGCAAGACCTTCGGCACCGCAGGTCTGGCATCGCGGCCCTACCGTCTGGTCGGCGAATTGACCTCCGATGTCGGCGACATTCGGCGCGCCCTCGACCGCGGCGACGTCGACGCTGCTCTACGGATCTACTCCGGTCCGGTGCTCCCGGGGTCGTCCGCGCCCGGTATCGAGAGCATCCGGGAGGAACTGCGGTCTCGTATGCAGGCCGCGTTGCTCCGGCTCGGAGACCCGGTGCTGCTCGCGCAGTGGACCTCGTCCATCCACGGGCGCACGGACGTCATCGCTTGGGAGGCCTACCGGGCCACTCTGAGCAGGGATTCCGCGCTCTACGGTCAGGTGAGCGCGCGCATCGACCTACTCGATCGCGAACTCGGAATCTGACGCACCCGTCGCGCCCCGCCGGTGCGAAATATCGGCAACGTACTTGCAACGTCGCACGGCCTAGTGTCCTGAATCACACACCGCATCAACTGTGAAGCACGTGTCGATCAGGAGGATTATCAATGTCCGTCTACGCCCGTCCAGGTACCGCCGATTCCGTCATGTCGTTCCAGTCGCGCTACGACAACTGGATCGGCGGCGAGTGGGTACCGCCGGTCAAGGGCCAGTACTTCGAGAACCCGACTCCCGTCACCGGTGAGAACTTCTGCGAGGTCGCCCGCTCCACGTCCGAAGACATCGAACTCGCACTCGACGCGGCACACGCCGCAGCACCAGCGTGGGGCAAGACGTCCGCCGCCGAGCGCGCAGTGATCCTCAACAAGATCGCCGACCGCATCGCCGAGAACCTCGAGTCCATCGCGCTGGCAGAATCCTGGGACAACGGCAAGCCGATCCGCGAAACCCTCAACGCCGATATTCCGTTGGCCATCGATCACTTCCGGTACTTCGCCGGCTGCATTCGCGCGCAGGAGGGCTCGCTGTCCGAAATCGACAGCGACACAGTGGCTTACCACTTCCACGAGCCGCTCGGAGTCGTCGGGCAGATCATTCCGTGGAACTTCCCGATCCTCATGGCGGTCTGGAAGCTCGCCCCGGCGCTCGCGGCCGGTAATGCCGTGGTGCTCAAGCCCGCAGAGCAGACTCCCGCATCGATCCTGCACCTGATCTCGATCATCGGCGATCTGCTGCCCGCCGGTGTGCTGAACATCGTCAACGGATTCGGCGTCGAGGCAGGCAAGCCCCTGGCATCGAGCCCGCGTATTTCCAAGATCGCGTTCACCGGCGAGACCACCACCGGCCGCCTGATCATGCAGTACGCATCGCAGAACCTGATTCCGGTGACTCTCGAGCTCGGCGGCAAGAGCCCCAACGTCTTCTTCTCCGACGTGCTGCAGGCCAACGACGACTACCAGGACAAGGCCCTCGAGGGCTTCACGATGTTCGCCCTCAACCAGGGTGAAGTCTGCACCTGCCCGTCGCGCTCGTTGATCCAGGCGGACATCTTCGACGAGTTCCTCGCCCTCGCTGCCATCCGTACCAAGGCTGTACGACAGGGAGATCCGCTGGACACCGAGACCATGATCGGTGCTCAGGCTTCCAACGACCAGCTCGAGAAGATCCTCTCGTACATCGAGATCGGCAAAAGTGAGGGCGCACAGGTCGTGACCGGCGGCGAGCGCGCACAGCTCGGCGGCGACCTCAACGGCGGCTACTACATGCAGCCCACCATCTTCACCGGCAAGAACAACATGCGCATCTTCCAGGAAGAGATCTTCGGGCCGGTCGTGTCGGTCACGTCGTTCACCGATTACGACAACGCCATCGAGATCGCCAACGACACCCTGTACGGGCTCGGCGCAGGCGTCTGGTCTCGCGACGGCGGTATCGCCTACCGCGCCGGCCGCGACATTCAGGCCGGTCGCGTGTGGACCAACACCTATCACCAGTACCCGGCGCACGCCGCGTTCGGTGGCTACAAGCAGTCCGGTATCGGTCGCGAGAACCACAAGATGATGCTCGATCACTACCAGCAGACCAAGAACCTGTTGGTGAGCTACGCGCAGAAGGCACAGGGATTCTTCTGATGAATGCCCCTCGGCCGCCTGCGCGGCTGAAGACAACCGTCGAGGCGATGGACCTGCTCCGTCGCCTCGGCGGTATCCACGGGGAACTGATGATGCATCAGTCCGGTGGCTGCTGCGACGGCTCGTCGCCGATGTGTTATCCCGCAGGCGAATTCATCGTGGGTGACCGCGACGTGCTGCTGGGGTACATCGACCTTCGGCTCGGCGTCGGTGAGGTCCCACAGGAGCTGCCGACCGGGAGCGACGGTGTGCCGGTGTGGATCTCGGGATCACAATTCCAAGCGTGGAAGCACACGCAGCTCGTGCTCGACGTGGTTCCCGGCCGCGGCGGTGGATTCTCGCTCGAATCACCCGAGGGGGTCCGTTTCCTCAGCCGGGGGCGGGCGTACACCGCCGAGGAGAACGACATCCTTGCCGAGCATCCACCACTGGTCGGCGTCGACTGGGAAGAAGGTCGACGACCCGAGGTTCCCGATGATCCGCTCGTGGTCGCCGAGGCCGTCGACGCCTGTCCCGTGCCCGGGATGCTCCAGGGCTGAGTGCGGCTGCGCGCAGCGCATACAGTGCGAACGATGAAAAGCTCATCGAAATCAGACGCGGCCGAGGGCGGCGAAAGCCTGCGCACAGTGGTGATTGCGTTCGTCGCCAACCTCGGCGTCGCGATCGCCAAGACGTTCGCGGCCGTCTTCACCGGATCGGCGTCGATGGTCGCCGAAGCTGCGCACTCGTGGGCGGATACCGGTAACGAGATCTTTCTGCTCGTGGCCAATCGTCGGGGTTCACGCGGGCCGGACGACCGACGTCCGCTCGGCTACGGACGCGAGACGTATTTCTGGTCGACTCTCGCGGCCATCGGGCTCTTCGTCGCCGGTGCCGCAGTATCGGTGTGGCACGGCATCACCTCGTTGCTCGCCGGCGAATCGAGCAGTGAGAACTACCTCGTCGCCTATGTGGTCCTCGCGGTTGCATTTCTGCTCGAGGGAATCTCGTTCCTGCAGTCGGTTCGGCAGATTCGCGGTGAAGCAGCCGAGTACGACAAGGACTTCCTCGACTACGCACTCGAGACCTCGGACCCGACTCTGCGAGCGGTGTTCGCGGAGGACAGTGCCGCGTTGATCGGCATCGTGATCGCCGGTGTAGGAATCGGCTTGCACCAACTGACCGGATCCGCGGCGTTCGACGCGATCGGGTCGATTCTGGTGGGCGTGTTGCTCGGCATCGTGGCCTTCGTCCTGATCGATCGAAACCGCCGATTCCTCACCGGGGAACCAGGTTCGAGAGCATTATGGAACGCGGTGGTGCAGCGCATCGAGCAACTGCCCGAGGTGGCATCGGTCCGATTCGTGCGCATCGAGTTCGTCGGTCCCAAACAGATCTACGTGGTGGCGAGTGTCGATCTCGTCGGTGATTTCGCAGAATCACGCATTGCGCACACGCTCCGGCGGCTGGAGCGTGAGCTGGAAACCAACAGAGCCGTAGTGGACGCAGTACTGACAGTCGCCGAACCGGACGAGGGAGACATCGGTGACGTCAATGCGGTTGCACAGCAGCCGTAATTCGCCCGTCATTCATCGATGACACCCCGATCACATCATCGACCTACTGTGAACCGGTTCGCGCGCCCCGCACCCGATGGAGCGTCCCCTCGCGAGTGACCTGGTACGAGAGGCTTGCAATGTCCGTGAAAGATCCACAGTCGCCTCATCCGAAGGCCAGTTCCCACGACAGCACTCAGGCTCATGTCGAGGGCGGTGACTACCTGGCCAAACGCACCCTGAAGAAGGGGACAGCGGGCTGGGTACTGCTGGCCGGCCTGGGAGTCAGCTACGTCATCTCCGGCGACTACTCGGGGTGGAACCTCGGTCTCGCCGAGGGCGGTTTCGGTGGCCTTCTGATCGCGGCGATCATCATCGCGGGTATGTACCTCGCCATGGTCCTCGGCATGGCAGAGATGTCGTCTGCCCTGCCCGCGGCAGGCGGCGGTTACACCTTCGCCCGCCGGGCCATGGGACCGTGGGGCGGATTCGCCACCGGTACAGCGATTCTCATCGAGTACGCGATCGCGCCTGCCGCAATCGCGACGTTCATCGGTGCCTACGTCGAATCGCTCGGACTGTTCGGGATCACCGACGGGTGGTGGGTCTACCTGGTGGTCTATGCGGTGTTCATCGGAATCCACCTCTCCGGCGCGGGCGAAGCCCTCAAGATCATGTTCGTCATCACCGGCATCGCCTTGGTCGGACTCGTCGTGTTCGCCATCGCAGCCATCGGTCAGTTCGACGCGAGCAACCTGACCGACATCGCGCCCACCGACGCTGCCGGGGCCTCGGGATTCCTGCCGTTCGGCTATCTCGGCATCTGGGCGGCCGTGCCGTTCGCCATCTGGTTCTTCCTCGCCATCGAGGGCGTGCCGCTGGCCGCGGAAGAGGCCAAGGATCCGACCAAGAACGTCCCGCGCGGCATCATCGCCGCCATGGGTGTTCTGCTCGTCACCGGTGCTGTCGTCCTGTTTCTGGTGACCGGAGCAGGCGGGGCCGACGCCGTCAAGGAATCGGGAAACCCGTTGGTGGAAGCCCTCGGTGACGGAACGGCGAGCAAGATCGTCAACTACATCGGCCTGGCCGGATTGGTCGCGTCCTTCTTCTCGATCATGTACGCGTACTCGCGCCAGCTCTTTGCGCTCTCGCGCGCGGGATACCTGCCGAAGACACTGTCCATCACCAACTCTCGCAAGGCCCCGACTCTCGCACTGATCGTGCCCGGCGTCATCGGCTTCCTGCTCTCCCTGACCGGTCAGGGAGGAATGTTGCTCAACATGGCCGTCTTCGGTGCGGCACTGAGCTACGTTCTGATGATGGTCAGCCACATCGTGCTTCGCCGCAACGAGCCGAACATGGAACGGCCGTACCGAACCCCCGGGGGTGTCGTGACCACCGGATTCGCGTTGATCATCGCGGCTCTCGCCGTTGTCGCCACCTTCGTCGTCGATTCCACTGCGGCACTGTGGTGTCTGGCCGTGTTCGTGGCGTTCATGGCGTACTTCGGCATCTACAGCAGGCATCACCTCGTCGCGAATTCGCCGGACGAGGAGTTCGCCGCACTGGCCGAGGCCGAGGCCGAACTGGAATGACGATCTACACCCAACAGGTCTCGGGTACCACCTACACGTTCGACGGTCTGGTGGACCTGATGGCCAAGGCGACCCCGCTGCGGTCGGGTGACGAGTTGGCCGGTTGCGCAGCCGAATCGGATGCCGAGCGCGCCGCGGCGCAGTGGGCTCTGTCGGAGGTGTCACTCGATGTCTTCCTGCACGATCTGCTCGTTCCGTACGAGAGCGACGAGGTCACTCGGCTCATCATCGATTCGCACGACCGCATCGCATTCGGGGCCGTCTCGCACCTGACCGTAGGAGGTCTACGGGATTGGCTGCTGCAGGTGACCGCAGGGCCCGACGCGGCAGCGACACTGCGATCGGTCGCGGCAGGATTGACGCCCGAGATGGTCGCTGCCGTCAGCAAGATAATGCGAAACCAGGATCTGATCGCAGTGTCTCGGGCGGTGCAGGTGACGTCGGCGTTCCGGACGACGATCGGGCTACCCGGAACCCTCACCACGCGTTTGCAACCCAATCACCCGACGGACGATCCGCGTGGAATTGCGGCGGCCACGCTCGACGGTTTGCTGCTCGGATCGGGCGATGCGGTCATCGGGATCAATCCCGCAACCGACTCGCCTCAGGCCACAGCCGACCTGCTGCATCTGCTCGACGAGATTCGACAGCGCTTCGAGATTCCCACGCAATCGTGCGTGCTCTCGCACGTGACGACGACGATGGAACTGATCGACAAGGGAGTTCCCGTCGACCTGGTGTTCCAGTCCATCGCAGGCACCGAAGGAGCCAATTCGAGCTTCGGCGTGAACATTCCGCTTCTTCGGCAGGCCAACGAGGCCGGCCGATCGTTGCACCGCGGAACCGTCGGGAACAACGTCATGTATCTCGAAACCGGTCAGGGCTCCGCGTTGTCGGCGGGCGCGCACATCGGCACCGGTGACCGACCGGTCGATCAGCAGACCCTCGAGACACGCGCGTACGCGGTGGCCCGCGATCTGGAGCCGCTGCTGATCAACACCGTTGTCGGATTCATCGGGCCGGAGTACTTGTACGACGGCAAGCAGATCATCAGGGCCGGACTCGAAGATCACTTCTGCGGCAAGCTGCTGGGACTGCCGATGGGCGTCGACGTCTGCTACACCAACCACGCCGAGGCCGATCAGGACGACATGGACACGTTGCTCACGCTGCTGGGTGCGGCCGGAGTTGCATTCGTCATCGCGGTGCCGGGAGCCGACGACGTCATGCTCGGCTACCAGTCGTTGAGCTTTCACGATGTGCTCTACGTCCGACAGGTCCTCGGCCTGCGGCCTGCACCGGAGTTCGAGTCGTGGCTCTCGCGTTTGGGCATGGTGGACGCCGACGGTCGAGTCCTGGACATCGATGCTGCGGGTTCACCGTTGCGGGCCTTGATGAGTGCGCGATGAGCACGCCTGCGGAACGACCAGATTCAGAAGTGGAGTTCTGGGGCGAGTTGCGGGCCATGACGCAGGCCCGAATCGGGCTCGGGCGTATCGGTGATTCGTTGCCGACCACCCGGGTATTGGAGTTTCGCTCGGCGCACGCTGCCGCCAGGGATGCGGTGCACATGCCGCTCGACGTCGAAGAATTCGTGAGCCGGGTGGAGCAGGTCGGTCTCGGTGGGCCGGCCGTGGTGACGTCGTTGGCGACCAGTCGTGCGGAGTACCTACGACGACCCGACCTCGGTCGGCAACCGAAGGATCTGTCGGCGGTGGTGAACTCCGAGGACGAGATCGGAATCGTGTTGAGCGACGGGTTGTCCCCACGCGCGCTGGCCGATCACGGAGTGCCGATGCTCGAGGCGTTGAAAGCCGAACTGGCCGATCGATATTCGATTGCGCCTCCGGTCATTGCGACCGAGGCGCGGGTGGCGCTGGGTGATCACATCGCCGCGGCGATGGGTGTGCGGACGGTACTGGTTCTGATCGGGGAGCGTCCGGGCCTGTCGGTTGCGGACAGTCTCGGCATCTACCTGACGCATCTGCCGAAGCCTGGCTGCACCGACGCCGACCGCAACTGCATCTCCAATATTCATCCGCCCGAGGGGCAGGGCTACGCGCAGTCTGCGCGAATAGTAGCGGGCCTTCTGGCTGGGGCAAGGAAGCTCGGACGGTCCGGAGTGGCGCTCAAGGACACCTCTCGAGCGGATGTGCTCGAGGCGACGGAGGCACTCACGCTGGAATGACATCCCCCCTATTCGGGGGTGGCTGCGCGTGACGGCGGTCACTACCGTGGGGTGCATGGACAGTTATTCTTCCGGTGCGTCGGACATTGCGGTTCTCGACGAGACCATCGGCGCGAATCTGGATCGAACCGCGGCGACGTTCTCCGAGCGTGACGCGTTGATCGACGTACCCTCCGGACGACGTTGGACCTACTCGGAGTTCGTCGCCGACGTCGATCTGTTGGCGGCTGGACTACTGGTGGCCGGCGTCGCGGTCGGTGATCGAGTGGGAATATGGGCACCCAACTGTCCCGAATGGGTTCTGGCGCAGTATGCGACAGCGAAGATCGGGGCGGTGCTGGTCAACATCAACCCGGCGTATCGGTCACACGAGCTGCAATTCGTCCTGAAACAGGCCGCTGTCTCGGTGTTGTTGTCGGCCAGCGAGTTCAAGGGCTCGGACTACGCCGCGATGATCGAGAACGCGCGACCCGAGGTGCCGTCGCTGCGAGAGGTTCTGTTCATCGGGAGCATCCAGTGGGAAGCTATGACCGATCGTGGGCACCGTGCCTTGGCGAAGACTCCCAGGATGATCTCCGACGTGTCCGAGCAGCTTCGGGCCGATGACGCGATCAACATTCAATACACGTCGGGGACAACGGGTTTCCCGAAGGGTGCGACGCTGAGTCACCGGAACATCCTCAACAACGGATTCTTCGTCGGCGAGCTCTGCCACTACACCGCCGAGGACCGGGTGTGTATCCCGGTGCCGTTCTATCACTGCTTCGGCATGGTGATGGGCAATCTGGCGTCTACCTCGCACGGCTCGGCGATGGTCATTCCCGGACCCTCCTTCGATCCGGTCGCGACACTGACCGCCGTGGAATCGGAGAAATGCACGTCGCTCTACGGCGTCCCGACGATGTTCATCGCCGAGCTGGCATTGGAGAACTTCGACGCCTTCGATCTGAGCAGTCTGCGGACCGGAATCATGGCCGGATCACCGTGCCCCACCGAGGTGATGAAGCAGGTGATCGAGCGCATGGGGATGACGGAGGTGTCGATCTGCTACGGCATGACCGAGACGTCCCCGGTGTCGCTGCAGACTCGAAGCGACGACTCCATCGAACAGCGAGTGTCCACCGTGGGTCGGGTGGGTCCGCATCTCGAAGTGAAGATCGTCGACCCGATGGACGGCAGCACCTTGCCACGTGGTCAGGCGGGCGAACTGTGCACGCGCGGCTACTCGGTGATGCTGGGCTACTGGGAGCAGCCGGAGAAGACCGCCGAAGCCATCGACACCGAGGGGTGGATGCACACCGGCGACATCGGGGTGATGGACGAGGACGGCTACGTGGCCATCACCGGACGGATCAAGGACATGGTGATTCGCGGCGGTGAGAACATCTATCCCCGCGAAGTCGAGGAGTTTCTCTACACCCATCCCGACATCCTCGACGCCCAGGTGATCGGTGTTCCCGACCAGAAGTACGGCGAGGAGCTCATGGTGTGGATCAGGATGAGAGACGATGCCCCGCCGCTCGATTCGGATGCGGTGCGGGCGTTCTGCGATGGTCGGCTCGCGCACTACAAGATTCCGCGGTACGTGCACGTCGTCGACGAGTTCCCGATGACGGTCACCGGCAAGGTGCGCAAGGTGGAAATGCGTGAGCGGTCGCTCGGATTGATCTGACGGCGATCGCTCGGCTGACATACTCGCAGGCATGGACAGTGCGCTGTGGACGCCGACGGATTCCGATCTCGCCGAGGCTCGGGTGACCGAGTTCGCGCGGTTCGTCGAGCAACGTCACGATGTGCTCCTACCGGACTACTCGGCTCTGTGGCGATGGTCGACGACCGAGCTGGAACTGTTCTGGCGAGCAGTGTGGGATTTCTTCGAGATCGGCTCGGCCGACGAGCCGAGCGTCGTACTCGGTGAACGCGGAATGCCGGGCGCGCAGTGGTTTTCGGGAACCGAGCTGAACTACGTGGACCAGGTCATCAGGCACGCTCGACCCGGTCGCGCCGCGATCGTTCATGCCCGCGAGGACGGTTCTGTGCAGACCGTGACATGGGCGGAGACGATCGAGCAGGCGGGCGCGCTCGCGGGGACACTCGCAGACAAGGGAGTTCGGCGCGGCGATCGCGTCGTCGGGTACCTACCGAACATCCCGGAGGCAGTGATCGCCTTCTTGGCGACTGCGAGCCTGGGTGCGGTGTGGTCCGCCTGCGGGCAGGACTACTCGGCCTCGGCAGCTCTCGATCGTCTGGGACAACTCGAACCATCGGCACTGATCACCGCCGCCGGGTACACCTACGGAGGAAAGTTCCGAGACAAGGCCGCCGATGTCGATGTTCTCGTCGAAGGCCTTCCGACACTGCGGGTAGTGGTGACGATCGGCGAACCGTCGGGAACGGCGCAGAGTTGGTCCGACGCCACCGCCGAGAGCCGGAAACTGGTACCGGTGGCCGTCCCGTTCGATCACCCACTGTGGGTCGTGTTCTCGTCCGGTACCACAGGTCTACCCAAGGGAATCGTGCACGGTCATGGTGGTGTGGTGCTCGAGCACCTCAAATCTGTTGCCCTGCAATCAGATCTCGGACCCGAGGATGTCTTCTTCTGGTACACCAGCCCGAGCTGGATGATGTGGAACTTCCAGATCGCGGGCCTGCTGACCGGTGCCACCATCGTGTGCGCCGACGGAAATCCGTCGTTCCCTTCGCCGGATGCGCTGTGGGACATCGCGGCCAGGCTGGGTGTGACCTACCTCGGTACCAGCCCCGGCTACGTGCTCTCGCGCATCAAGGCCGACACGCATCCCGGCACGGATCACGACCTGTCGGCTCTGCGAGCGGTCGGGATCACCGGGTCCGCGATGCCTGCGTCCTCGTCGATCTGGTTGTCGGAGAACATCGGTGCGCAGATACCCGTCTTCTCCATCTCGGGTGGTACCGACGTCGTATCGGCATTCGCCGGGGGAGTGCGAACCGCCCCGGTATGGGCCGGAGAGCTGTCCGTGCCGTTCCTGGGTGTTGCGCTCGACGCCTTCGACGAGGCCGGCAACTCGGTGCGCGGGACGGTGGGCGAATTGGTCGTCACCGAGCCCATGCCGTCGATGCCGCTGTACTTCTGGAACGACGCCGACGGAACTCGCTATCGCGATGCCTATTTCGATACCTACCCAGGGATCTGGCGTCACGGTGATTGGATCACCATCACCGATCACGGCAGTGTTCTCGTGCACGGTCGGTCCGATTCGACCCTGAACCGCAACGGCATACGAATGGGAAGCGCCGACATCTACCAGGCTGTGGAGTCACTGGATGAGATCACCGAGGCGCTCGTTCTCGGCATCGAGCTGACGGACGGTGGTTACTGGATGCCCTTGTTCGTGGTCGTTCCGGACGGTCTCACCGATGAACTGCGCGGCCGCATCGAATCGGTCATCAGAACGCAGGCGTCGCCGCGGCACGTTCCCGACGACGTCATCGCGGTGCAGGCAATCCCGCATACGCGTACCGGGAAGAAGCTCGAGGTGCCACTCAAGCGACTCTTCCAAGGAGCTACGGCGACAAGCACTCTCGAATCCAGCGCGGTCGACGATCCGGCTGCCCTGGCGTGGTTCGTCGACCGGGCGGCCGAATATCAGCGAGTCCAGCGGGCGAGATAGGCCTTTTCTTCCGGCGCGATGCGGCGCAAGGTCTCGGCACCGACGTCGACCATCGCCATCCGGGTGGTCGCCACCACAGCCGGTGGCGAATCCGGTGCTGCGCCTGCGGCCCGCCCCTCGTATCCGATGGTGAAGTCGACGGCGCGCACCTTCTCGAACCAGAGTGTGACGTCGAGTGGGCCGTCCGAGTGCCGAAGCGGTTTCTTGTATGCGATGGTCACATTCGCGATCAACGCACTCTTGATCAAGCTCTCGTTCGCCTCGCCCTCACTGAGCAGCCATTCGATACGCGCCTCTTCGAGCAAGGTGACCATGCGGGCGTGATTGATGTGCGCAAATGCGTCCATGTCCGACCAGCGCACGGTGACGGTCGCGTGATATCCGACGGGTCCGGTCGGCTCTGTTTTCATTGCTAGAGGATGGCATGCGCGCCGACGATGGCGACGCTCTAGAGTCCCAGGGGTGATTATCGCCAACGTCGCACTGGATGGTTCCGGCGTGCTCTTCGACATCGAACTCGTCGGCTCGGTCATCGCGTCGATCGTCCCCGCCCGCAGTGCACGTAGTGCCGGTGTCGAGGTGCTCGACGGGGGAGGTGGCGTTGCCCTGCCCGGGTTCGTGGACAGCCACGTACACCTGACTCAATGGGCGGCGGCGCGTCGGCGTATCGACGTCGGGCCGGCCATGTCGGCGGCCGATGCCGTCGCACTGGTGTATCCCTATGCGCGGACAGCAGGCGATTCGGTGTTGCGCGCCAACGGCTTCCGGGACGCACAGTGGCCCGAGGAGCCGCACAAGGATCTGCTAGAGAATGCACTGCCTGGTGCCCGGGTGGCCATGACGAGCATGGACCTGCACACGCTGTGGCTGAGCCCGGCATTGCTCGCAGATCTGGGAATCGATCACCCCACCGGGGTGCTCCGCGATGTCGACGGCCTCGAAGCGGTCATGGCACTCGAGGAACAGGAAGACCCGGCGGAACTCGATCGGGCCGTACTCGACGCCACCGCAGCGCTGGCGGTCCGCGGAGTCACCGGCGTCGTCGATTTCGAGTTCGCGGACAACAGGACCGTCTGGGATCGACGCCTGTCGGCCGGTTCTCCCGCGGTACGCGTCGATACGACGGTATGGCCGCAGTGGCTCGACGAGGCAATCGAACGCGGCGAGCGAACCGGTGACGTCTCGGCGCTCTCGGAGTTGATCAGGCGCGGACCGCTCAAGGTGATGCTCGACGGTTCACTCAACACCAGAACGGCCTGCTGCCACGACCGTTACCCGGGCGTCGACGGCGACGACGCCTACGGTCTGTTGCTCGAGACCCAGGACAGTCTCTTCGAGCTCGTGTCGCGGGCGTCGCGCAATGGCATCGTGCCGGCGATCCATGCAATCGGCGACCGCGCCAACAGCATCGCACTCGACGCGTTCGAGCGGGCCGGCTGCGGGGGACGAATCGAGCATGCGCAGCAGATCCTTCCAGAGGACATCGGACGTTTCGCCGAACTGGGTGTCGCGGCCTCGGTGCAGCCGCAGCACGCCATGTCCGATCGCGAGATCGCGGAGAATCTGTGGTCCGGCCGGCGCTCGGTGGCGTACGGCTACGGAACGCTCCATCGCAGCGGTGCGAGGCTGCTCTTCGGCTCCGACGCCCCGGTCAGTCCGCCCGAGCCGTTGGCCGGGGTCGCTGCGGCGGTATTTCGAACCGACGACGACCGACCGGCGTGGTTTCCCGAGGAGGCTGTGCCCCTGGACGTCGCGCTGCAGGCCGCCTGCGGTGGTCGTGGGGCCCTCGGAGTGGGAGACGCGGCAGACATCGTCGTACTCGTCGAGCATCCTGAGCACCGGACGGTTCGCGATCTCGTGGACACGGAGATCAGGGCCACGATCTGTGCAGGCGCGCTGACCCACGCAGCGGTCTAGTCACCAGGATCCGGCGGCTTGCGAGTTCGGCCTCGGGGCGAAGATGAAAATCTACTCATGTTGCCTTCATCGTCGTCTCACACATCGAAGCGAATGTGGTGATGTGAAGTTCGCACCCAAGATCGCAGTCCTGGCGGCCGTGGTGATCGTGCCGGTAGGCGTAGCGCTCGCGAGTACCGTGCTCGCCGACACCCCACAGCCGCCGAGCTTCGAGCCGCGAGTCACAGTCGGGGTCGCGGCGTCGAGCGCTGCACCGTCGACTACCGCAGCCTCGCCGACTACCGGAGCCTCGCCGACTACCGGAGCCTCGCTGACTACCGGAGCCTCGCCGACTACCGGAGCCCCACCGGCCACCGCGGGCCCTTCTGTCGACACGGGTTCTGCAGGAGGGACGGCCCCTGCTGCAGCGGACCCTCCGGCTGTACCGCAGTCCATCGTCGTGCCGGCCCCGCCGCCCGTGGAAGTTCTGCCGGACGGGGATGATGATGACGACGTCGGCAACCAGGACGATTTGGGCGGCGACGACGATGCGGAAGATGACGACGGGTGAACTCGACCGAAAAAATGATCGACGGCAGTGACGCCCGCACCGAGGTGCTCGCGCCGAAGGTGCCGGAGCCCGAGCCTGCGCTTCGTCGCCCCCGGGTAGGAACGCGTATTCCTGCGCGAGTGCGGATCCTGGGCTGGCTGTTGTTCGTGATGGCACTGGCCATGCTGGCCGTGGGCGTTGCAGTGCGAACAATTCTTCTCGCCGACGTCGAGCGAGATACTGCAGTAGCGCTCGAGCAGGAGATCGGCGAGTTCAGTGAGTTCGCTGCGACCGGCCGCGACCCGGACGATGGGTTGCCGTTCACCAACGTCGCCGATCTGCTCCAGTTGCACCTGCAGCGTCAATACCCGGACGATGACGAGATCCTGTTCGGCTACACCGATCGACTCCTGCGTCAGGAACGCAGCGGTCCGGGCGATCTGGTCAGCGATACGGCCGTCGTATCTGCCATTGTCGACTCACCCGACAGCGTGGGCTCCACACAGACTTCGGAAGGAGAAGTCGCCTGGGCCAAGCAGGTGGCAGAACCTTCGGGCGGGGGCCAGGCCGGGACGTTCGCGATCGGAATCCTCGTCGACCGCGAGCGCGCAGACGTATCCAACACCGTTCGCGTGGTTGTCGGGGTATCACTGATGGCACTGGTGTTCACCGGCGGTATCGCTTGGGTGGTGGCCGGGCAGATTCTCGCGCCCGTACGCCTCGTTCGCCGGACCGCAGCCCAGATCACCACGGACGATCTGTCCAGGCGGATCGAGGTGGAGGGCCGCGACGATGTCGCCGAACTCGCCGACACGTTCAACGACATGCTCGATCGGCTGGAGTCCGCGTTCGCCGCGCAACGACAATTCGTGGACGACGCGAGCCATGAGCTACGGACGCCGATCACGATCGTTCGTGGACATCTCGAACTGATGGGTGATGATCCACGCGAGCGTGAAGAAACGGTTCGGCTCGTCACCGACGAACTGGACCGAATGAACCGGATCGTGGAGGACTTGTTGATTCTTGCCAAAGCCGAGCGGCCGGATTTCGTTCACAGACAACCTGTGGACCTCGAGATCCTCACGCGCGACATCGACGCGAAGGTGCGGGCGCTCGCCGACCGCGACTGGATACTGGGGCACGTGGGCAGGGGCTCGGTGCGGGTCGATCCGCAGCGAGTCACGCAGGCAGTGCTTCAGCTGGCGCAGAATGCGGTATCGCACACCAGGCCCGGCGACAGGATCACCGTGGGCTCGGAGCTCGTCGAAGACCGAGTTCGATTGTGGGTGAACGATACCGGTCCCGGTGTGTCCAGCGCGGATGCGACAGCCATCTTCGAACGGTTTGCCCGCGGAAGTAATGGCTCGAGCCGATCGGACAGTGGGGGTGCAGGTCTGGGACTGAGCATCGTGCGAGCAATCGCCGATGGGCATCGCGGTGCCGCGACGCTCGACAGTCGACCCGGCGCGGGTGCGACATTCGGACTGGACCTGCCGGCCCGATGAGAGACGAACGATGAGCCGAATATTGATCGCCGAGGACAACGAGCGCATCTCGTCCTTCATCGAGAAGGGATTGCGGGCCAACGGTTTCACCACGACCACTGTTGCCGACGGTATCACCGCGATCGACTATGCGACGACCGGAGATTTCGACCTCGTCGTGCTGGATCTGGGCCTGCCCGGCAAAGACGGGTTCGAGGTGATCGCAGCTTTGCGCGGTGCCGGTGTCGGTGTTCCCGTGATCATCCTGACTGCCCGTGACTCGGTGCACGACACCGTGACCGGACTCGAAGGCGGAGCGGACGACTACATGACCAAGCCGTTCCGGTTCGAGGAGCTCCTTGCACGTATTCGATTGCGTCTGCGCGGCGGTGACCGAGAGCCCTCGGTCTCCGTTCTGGAATCCGGCTCTCTGGCTGTGGATCTGCTCACCAGGCGTGCGGTGGTGAACGGTGTGGTGGTGTCGCTGACCGCGCGCGAGTTCGTTCTGCTCGAGATGTTTCTCCGTCACCCACGGCAGGTGCTCGCGCGCGAGCAGATCCTCAGTCACGTATGGGGGTACGATTTCGACCCCGGTTCGAATGTCGTCGATGTGTACGTTCGTATGTTGCGCAAGAAGATCGGTTCCGACCGAATCGAGACGGTGCGCGGGATGGGGTATCGACTGGCCTGAGCCGAGCAGCTCATGAAAGAACGCTCATGGACTGTTCATCGCCGTTTCATCGGTCGGTCCGAGACTGGTCGATATGAACACGGTCAGCTTCAGGACGCAACCACCTCCCCTTCCACAGCCGATGCGGGCGTGGCGATTTCGCGATCTGATGACCCGTCGGGTGATTCAAATCATCATGAGTTCGGTTGCGCTGCTTGCGCTTCTGGCTGTGCTCTCCGGAGCGGCAGAAGGGTTGCCCAGCGCGGGACGGACGACGCTCGTCGTGTTCACCGCAGCTGTTGCACTCTGGGTGTTCACCAAGATCGACGACACCTACGTCGCTCTCGGTGCCGCACTGGCTCTGGTGCTGACCGGTGTGGTGAGTACGGACGCACTGTTCGATACCCTCGGCGAGGAGACCATCTGGCTTCTCATCGCGGCATTCATCATCGCCGCTGGAGTTCGCGAGTCCGGTTTGGCAACGCGCGCAGCAGTGTTCATCGTCAGCGGTGCGGGGACTGTGCGTCAGCTCGCTCATCTGGTGACGGCCGCACTCATCGTGACAGCATTCGCAATTCCGGCGACCTCGGGCCGTGCTGCTCTTGCGCTGCCGGTGTTCTTGGCGTTGGCGCAGGCGCTTGCCGAGCGCAGGCGAGTGGTGCGGGCGTTGGCAATTCTGTTTCCTACCGTAATTTTGCTGTCCGCTGTGGCGACCCTCATCGGTGCAGGCGCGCACCTGATCACCAGCCAGGTACTGGAGAGTGCGACGGGCACCGGTATCAGCTTCACCGCGTGGTTGCTGCTCGGTGTACCGCTGGCCGTGGTCAGCAGCCATAGCGCAGCGGAACTCGTGCTCGTGCTGTTCACCGATCGTGAGGATCGCCGAATCCCACTGACGGTGAACGTATCCGACATGGCGTCGCGGCTTCCGACGCCGGTGACCGGACCGCTGACCATCGCGGAGAACCGGGCCGCGACGCTGCTGGCCGTGGTCATCGTACTGTGGTGCTCGGAACCGCTGCACGGCGTGCACCCGGCCATCATCGCCCTGCTCGGTGCGTTGATCTCCACCTCTCCGCGTTTCGGTACCACCGACTTCGGAAAGGCTCTCTCGACCGTGCCGTGGTCGCTGCTGCTGTTCATGGCGGCGACACTGGCCCTCGGGACCGCGCTGACGACGTCCGGCGCGGCAGGGTGGCTCTCGGACGGGTTGTTCGCGGTGGTACCGATCGGATCGGCACCGGCCTGGGTGTTCATTGCGGTGGTGATCGTGGTGTCCGTGGCGTCCCATCTGCTCATTCAATCTCGCTCGGCGCGTTCGTCCGTCCTCGTTCCGCTCGTCGTGACCACAGCTTTGGCGCTCGGCGTCGATCCAGTGGCCGCGGCCTTCGCCTCGACGGCTGCAGCGGGCTTCTGTCATACCATGCCGTCCTCGGCGAAGCCGGTGGCAATATTCGCCAAAATTCAAGGTGTGCCGACATATTCACCGAAGGACCTACTGCGGCTGTCCGCATTTCTCGCGCCGTTGACCGCGGTGACAGTGCTGTTCTTCGCCGTGGCCGTGTGGCCTCTGCTCGGCACCCCCATCTCCTGATCTCCCACACTCGACAAGGAACCGATCACCATGCCCTCTTCTACTCCTCTCCGCTTCGTCGTCGCCCCGTCCGGGTTCAAGGAATCTCTCGGTGCCGACGAGGTCGCATCGGCCATCGCTGCGGGTATTCGCCGGGTGGTGCCCGGCGCCATCGTCAGCTCGGTTCCCCTGGTGGACGGGGGTGAAGGGTCCGCCCGTGCACTTGCCGGTGCCACGCTGGGGAAGGTGATCGATGCCGTCGTGACCGGACCGGTAGGCGCGCCGGTCGCTTCCCATTTCGCTTTACTGGGAACCGACGGGCCGGTCACCGCGGTCGTGGAAATGGCGGCGGCTGCCGGCCTGTCGCTGGTTCCGCGAGACATGCGAGACCCGACGGTCACCACGAGTCGGGGAGTCGGTGAGCTCATCCGCGCTGCCCTCGACTACGGTGCCGAGCGAATACTGTTGGGATGCGGCGATTCCGGTACTTCGGACGGCGGCGCGGGACTGCTCCAGGCGCTCGGTGTGAGACTGCTCGATGCGGACGGCCTCGAGTTGGGCGATGGCGGAGGACAGTTGGTCCGTCTCGATCACATCGATGTGTCCGGCCTCGATCCACGTCTGGCTCCGGGAAGCGGGGTGGAGATCAGGGTTGCGTGCAATCCGCACAACATCCTGTGTGGACCCGGGGGAGTGGCCCGAATCTTCGCGCCGCAAAAGGGAGCTACACCAGAGCAAGTGGAGGTGCTGTCGGCAGCAATGGACCGCTGGGCCGAGGTGTTGGAGCGTGATGTCTCGACACGGCCTGGAGGCCTGAACCTGCGCACCGGGCCCGGGACGGGGGCGTCGGGCGGGATGGGTGCCGGCGTGGCGGCGGTCCTGCGAGCGGAGCTCCTACCGCGCTTCGAGGTGATGCTCGATCATGTCGACCTCGACAGCCTCATATCGACGGCAGATCTGGTGTTGACCGCCGAGGGGTCCATCGACAAGCAGACGCCGAAGGGAAAGATCCCCACGGAGGTCGCCCGCCGAGCAAAGCTCCACGGCAAACCTGTGGTCGCGCTCGCGGGCACCATCGGTCTCGACGCCCGGGCCAACTACGACTCGGGTATCGACGCCTTTGCCGGCATTCTGCCTTCGCCGGTCGAATTGGTCGAAGCGCTCGAACGAGGTGCCGAGTTTCTGACCGATGCCACGGAGCGGGCGATGAGATTGATTTTGATCGGAGCGACCCTGGGCCGCTGAGTCGGGTCGGGCAGACCTGCCGAAGTACGCGAGATCGCAGATCCTGTCGGCCCAGCCGCGTAGCGTATCTGCGATGACGTCGATCACCGATCCGCGTGTGCGTGAGTTCCTCTCCGCGGGAACCCGCACCGGCAAGCTCGGGTACCTGGCCTCCGACGGCAGGCCGCTGGTGGCACCCATCTGGTTCCTCGTCGAGGGCGACGAGATCGTGTTCAACACGGGTGCGGACACGGCCAAGGGCAAGTCCATCCGCCGAGACCCCCGTGTGGTCCTGACCGTCGATCTCGAGCAGCCACCGTACGGTTTCGTCCAGGTGCAGGGAATTGCATCGGTCGACGAGGACCCGGCGGAGCTGGTTCGCACCGCAACCGAGATCGCAGCCCGGTACATGGGCCGCGAGCGTGCCGAGGAGTTCGGCACCAGGAACGGTGTTCCGGGCGAATTGATCGTTCGGGTGACCCCGAACAAGGTCATCGCCGCTTTCGACATGACGGCATGACGACCGACGATCTCTCCGCACTGGGCACTGTAGATTGACCGGGTGCCGAATCGAGTCGGAGTGTGTCGGGTGAACCCGAAACGGGTACCGGCATGTAACGGTCTTGTACATACGTACGGATATGTACTGAAAGGTAACTTCGAGTTGTCACCGGTGAGAAAATAGAGAACGAAGTAAGCAACTTGCTCGACGTGTTCGGTGCCCACCGATCGCTGCTGGTTCAGCAGTCGGTGGGGGCGCGTGTGATTGTGGGAAAGAGAGGCTTCGATTGGACCCGCTAGGTGTGGAAGATGCTGGACACGACGACGGAGTCGGTAGTCCTGAGCATTCGTCGTTCCCCCTGTCACCGGCCCAATTGGGAATGTGGTTCGCGCAGCATGTGGACCCGGCGGTACCCGCGAACATCGCCCAGTACATCGAACTGCACGGTGACCTCGATGTGGAGCTTCTTCGCCGGGCCTCGTCCCAGGCTGCGCTGGAGCTGCAGTCCGGATTCGTGCGCCTCCTCGAAATCGATGCCGAGCCTCGGCAGATCGTCGACCCCACGCTCGACGACTCCCTGAACTGCTTGGACCTGCGCGGTGAAGCCGATCCGCGCGCTGCCGCTCTGAAGTGGATGCACGACGACTACAGCGCGCCCATCGACGTCCTTCGGGACCGGTTGATCGCCGCTACCGTGCTGCGTCTGGACGACGATGTGTGGTTCTGGTACGAGCGCGTGCACCACGTGGTCCTCGACGGTTTCGGTGCCGTCACCTTCATGAATCGCGCTGCTGAGCTCTACACGGCAGCAGTCGAGGGCATCGAGCCGACCAAGAATCTGGCGTCGGACCTGACCAAGGTCTACGACATCGACGTGGCCTACCGAGACTCGAGCCGCTTCGAGGCGGACCGCGAGTACTGGGCGTCGCGCATCGACGGCATCGACGGAGTCACCACCCTCGCCGGTCACACGGCCCCGCCCGCGGCGAAGAGTCAGATCGACACCACGGCTCTGTCCGCGGAGACCATGGAACAGCTCGAGGCCCTGCGCACCCGGACCGACACGACGATGGCCACCATCGTCATCGGTGCATTCGCTGCCTACCTCGCCCAGATGACCGGTCGCGAGGACGTCGTGCTCTCGCTGCCGGTGACCGCGCGCACCACCGCGGTGCTTCGCCGTTCCGGCGGAATGGTCTCCAACGTCGTGCCTCTGCGGCTCGACGTCGCAGGCGACACCACCGTCGAAACGCTTCTTGCGCGCGTCAACGCCGAGGTCTCCGGAGCCCTACGGCACCAGCGGTATCGGCACGAGGACATTCGCCGTGACGCGGGCGGTGCCAGCGGTCAGGCATCGTTCTTCGGCCCATGGGTCAACATCATGCTGTTCTTCGGCGAGGTACGCCTCGGCTCGATGGTCGGCGGTATCAACATCCTCTCCACCGGCCTGATCGAGGACTTCGGGCTCAACCTCTACACGAGCGTCGCCGGTTCTTCGACCCACATCGACTTCGAGTCCAACCCCAACTTGTACGGGCCGGAGCAGTCCGGGCGAAATCATGAACGGTTCGTCGACTTCATCGGCCGGTTCGTGGCCTCGGCTCCCCACGATCGGGTGTGGGATCTCGCGCTCACCGACGGTGACGAGCGTGAGCTGGTCGTCGAGAAGTGGAACGCAACCGAGCACGAGACGAGTCCGCGTACGCTGCTGTCCGCCTTCGAGGCAGCCGCGGCGGCGCACCCGGACTCGACTGCGTTGGTGTACGAGGGGGAGAAGCTCACCTACGGTGAGCTCGCCGGTCGAGTCAACGGCCTCGCTCGTCAGCTGATCGACATGGGCGTCGGCCCCGAGACCCTCGTAGGCCTGTCGATCCGTCGTTCGTTCGACCTCGTAGTCGGCATGTACGCCATCGTGGCGGCCGGCGGTGCCTGGGTCCCGATCGATCCCGATCATCCCGCCGATCGCACGGCGTACATCCTCGATTCCGCTCGGCCACGGTGTGTGCTGATCTCCTCCCGCGACGATGTGACGTTGCCGAAGGGAACCGAAACGGTTGCAGTGGATCTCGTCGACCACTCATCGGTGTCCTCGGACCCGATCCGAGATGCCGAACGCACTGCACCACTGTCTCTTTCGAACACCGCGTACGTCATCTACACCTCGGGTTCGACCGGTCGCCCGAAGGGTGTCGCCGTCGAGCATCGGGCGATCCACAACCAGATGGAGTGGATGCTCGCGGAGTATCCGATGGACGCGTCCGACGTCTATCTGCAGAAGACGGCCACCACCTTCGACGTCTCGCTGTGGGGGTTCTTCCTTCCGCTGCGGGTCGGCGCGACGATGGTGCTCGCGACACCCGACGGGCATCGCGACTCGGTGTACGTAGCCAACAAGATCGCCGAACACCGGGTCACCGTGACCGATTTCGTGCCGTCCATGTTGACGGTGTTCGTAGCCAATGCGCCGGCGCACACCTGCAGTTCACTGCGGCACGTGTTCGTGATCGGTGAGGCGCTGCCGGTCGAGACCGCTGCGTCGTTCCGGGCGATCTCCACTGCTGGACTGCACAATCTCTACGGACCCACCGAGGCTGCCGTCTCGGTGACGTACTACCCCAGCGGCCCGCAGGACAGCCGAACAGTTCCGATCGGTGTGCCCGAATGGAACACCAAGGCGTTCGTGCTCGACAGCCGCTTGCGCCCCACACCGATCGGTGAGTCGGGTGAGCTCTACCTCGCCGGAGTTCAGCTCGCACGCGGATACGTGGGCCGACCCGATCTGAGCTCGGATCGCTTCGTGGCCAACCCGTTCGGCGTCGGCGGCGACCGGATGTACCGCACCGGCGACCTCGTGCGTTGGCGCAGCGACGGAGTGCTGGATTACATCGGACGGACCGATTTCCAGGTCAAGTTCCGCGGCCAGCGCATCGAGCTCGGCGAGATCGAGACGGTTCTGCTCTCCCACGAATCCATCTCGCAGGCAGTGACCCTCGTGGTGCAGACGGTCACCGGCGACCAGTTGGTGGCGTACGTCGTCGCGGCTCCGGGACGATCGATCGAATCCGCAGCGGCAATCGAATTCGCCGGACACGCGCTGCCGTCGTACATGGTGCCGGCCGCGGTGGTCGTTCTCGATGCACTACCGCTGAACACCAGCGGCAAGCTGGATCGAAAAGCGTTGCCGGAACCCGTGTTCAGCAGCGCGAAGAAATATCGGGCACCGAAGAGCCGCGCGGACTACGTGGTAGCGGGCATCTACGAGGATCTGCTCGGGGCCTCCAAGGTCGGCTTGGACGAGGATTTCTTCGAGCTCGGCGGCAACTCGCTGATCGCTACCCAGTTGGTGACCCGTGTGGGCAGTGCGCTGGGAGTGCGGCTCGGCGTTCGAGAGCTGTTCGAGGCACCCACTGTCGGAGCGCTCGCGGCCAGGGCGGAATCGGCCGCCCGGCTCGGAGCGGACGTACCGGTGTTGGAGGCCAAGGAACGGCCCGAGCGCATCCCGCTTTCGCCTGCGCAGCAACGGATGTGGTTCCTCAACCGTTTCGACCCCACCACCGCGGTATACAACCTGCCCTTTTCCGTCAGTCTGACCGGACCCCTCGACGTGGTCGCCCTGTCGGCTGCATTCGCCGACGTCGTCGATCGACACGAGACACTGCGGACCGTGTACCCCGAGGTGGACGGTTCACCCGAGCAGGTCGTGCTGGAGGCGGCTCGAACCCCGGCGACCATTCAGCCGGTGCGCATCGAAAGGCGTGATCTGGGCGGTCACTTGCACGAATTGGTCGGAAAGGGATTCGACGTCACGGTCGACACACCCTTCCGAATCGCGCTCTTCGAGATCTCACCGACCGAACACGAACTCGCCATGGTGCTGCACCACATCGCCGCTGATGGCGCGTCGTTCGGTCCGCTCGCACGGGACGTGCTCGTGGCCTACGCGAGCCGGATCAACGGGCGCGCACCGGAATGGACGCCGCTCGAGGTCCAGTACGCGGACTATGCGTTGTGGCAACGGGCTGTGCTCGGTCCCGAGACCGATCCGCTGTCGATGGCATCCCGCGAAATCGCTTACTGGAGCGCGACTCTCGAGGATCTGCCGGACCAGCTGTCCCTGCCGTCGAGCAGGCCCCGCCCCGCCGTGTCCTCGAACGCGGGCAGCAAGCTGCGCGTCGACGTTCCGGCGAACCTGCACGCCTCGCTGACGCAGCTGGCGCGCGCGAACAACGCCTCGCTGTTCATGGTGATGCAGGCGGCGTACGCGCTGTTACTCGCCCGACTGAGCGGTACCACCGACATTGCCATCGGAGCGCCGGTGGCGGGTCGCGGTGAGCCCGCGCTCGACGATCTGGTCGGCATGTTCGTCAACACCCTGGTACTGCGCTCCGATGTCGATCCAGGGTTGACGTTCGAGGAACTCCTGGAACGAGTCCGCGACACCGACTTGTCTGCATTCGCCCATGCGGATGTTCCGTTCGAGCGACTCGTCGAGGTCCTCAACCCGGTCCGCTCGACGTCCAGGCATCCGTTGTTCCAGGTTGCGATCTCGTTGGAATCGGCGATGTCGCGGGAGCTCACGGTCGGCGGACTCCGCGCGGTGGCTGCCGAATTCGACGTCCCCATCGCCAAATTCGACGTACAGCTGTGGCTGACCGAGCATCTGGACGACGGTGTGCCGGCGGGCATCGACGCGGTGTTCGAGTACGCGACGGATCTGTTCGACGCAGAACTCGTGGACAGTTTCGCCCGTCGGTTCCTCGACATTCTGGGTGCCGTCACCGATGACCCGACGGTTCCGGTCGGTGACGTCGACATCGTCGATGCCGCGGAGTACGAGCGCGTGGCATCGCAGTGGAACGTGTCGGGAGTCGACGTCTCCCGAGAGGTGACGCTGGTCGACCTTCTGGACGCAGCGGCGTCCGCGAACCCGAACGGAGTCGCAGTTCGCTTCGATGGCACGTCGATGACGTACGCCGAGTTCGATGCACGTACCAATCGTCTTGCGCGAGTGCTGATTTCCAGCGGAGTCGGTCCCGAGAGCCTGGTCGCGGTCGCTCTGCCCAGGTCGGCAGAGCTCATCGTCGCTCTCGTTGCGGTGGTCAAAGCCGGTGGCGGGTACCTACCGGTGGACCCGAGCTACCCGCTCGACCGCGTCGAGTACATGCTCGACGATGCACGACCCACGTCGATTCTGTTCTCCGGTGCGAACCGGGTAGAGCTGCCTTCGGACGTCGAATCTCGTATCGGTACAGAGCTGCTCGATCTCGACACGATCGACCTCTCGGCGGAATCGAATGCGCGTGTCACCGACGAGGATCGGGTGCGTCCGCTGCGGCCCGACAACGTCGCCTACGTCATCTACACCTCGGGCTCGACCGGTCGCCCCAAAGGCGTGATGGTGCCGCATCGCAACGTGGTTCGGCTGCTCGCCAACACCGATTCGGTCTACGGCTTCGGTGCCGACGACGTGTGGACGATGTTCCACTCCTATGCATTCGACTTCTCGGTGTGGGAGTTGTGGGGCCCGTTGCTCTACGGCGGCACGCTGGTGGTCGTGGACTACTTCACCTCGCGATCGCCGGAGGCATTCCACCGGTTGCTCGTCGACGAGCGAGTGACCGTGCTCAACCAGACGCCTTCGGCGTTCTATCAGCTCTCCGAGGCCGATCGCGTCGCGGCAACGGACGGCGGCGAGCTGTCGCTTCGGTACGTGATCTTCGGCGGTGAAGCACTCGAACAGCGCCGGCTCAGCGGGTGGTTCGAGCGGCACGGGGACACCGCGCCGCGCTTGATCAACATGTACGGCATCACCGAGACCACTGTCCACGTGTCCTACCGACAGCTCGGTTCTGCGTCCCTCGGGAACAGTGCGTCGGTGGTCGGCAAGCCGATCGCGGGTCTGCGCGTGTTCGTGCTCGACACCCGACTACATCCGGTCCCGGTGGGTGTTCCCGGCGAAATGTACGTCGGTGGTGGACAACTCGCTCGCGGCTACCTGGGTCGCCGAGACCTGACGTCGACTCGTTTCGTGGCGAACCCGTTCGCCTCGGGGTCCGAGGACGGCTCGCTCCTGTACCGAACGGGTGACCTGGCGCAATGGAATGCCGGGGGTGAGCTCGAATACCTCGGACGCTCGGACGATCAGGTCAAGGTGCGCGGATTCCGCATCGAGCTCGGCGAGGTCGAGGCTGCGGTGACGGCCCAGCCGACGGTCACTCAGGCTGCCGTCGTCGTCCGTGAGGATTCGCCGGGTGCGGCGCGTCTTGTCGCATACGTGGTCTCCGCTGCGGTCGAGGGTCGACCGATCGTGGACATCGAGGACCTCAGGTCCGGTATCGCGACAGCCCTTCCGGAATACATGGTGCCGTCGGCATTCGTTGTGCTGGACGCGATTCCGCTGACGGTCAACGGTAAGCTCGATCGCCGGGCACTGCCGGCTCCGGTGTTCGAGGTGCGCGAGTTCCGCGCTCCCACGACACCGATCGAGGAGATCGTCGCCGACGTGTTCGCAGACGTTCTCGGCGTGGAACGCGTGGGTCTCGACGACGACTTCTTCGAACTCGGCGGTAATTCGCTGATTGCCACGCAGGTGGTCTCGCGCCTGGGAGTCGCTCTCGATGCGACCGTACCGGTGCGCATGCTGTTCGAGGCCTCGACGGTTGCCCTGCTTGCCGTGCGCGTCGAGCAGGCCGCAGGGGAAGGTGGACGCACCGCGCTCGTCGCGACAGTGCGCCCGGAGCGTATTCCGCTGTCGCTGGCGCAGCAGCGAATGTGGTTCCTCAACCGGTTCGACGCCGATTCCACCGCATACAACATTCCGTTCGCATTGAAGTTGACCGGCGAACTCGATGTCGCGGCGCTCCAGGTTGCGATCATGGACGTGATCGACCGGCACGAGTCGCTGCGCACGGTGTATCCCGATACCGCCCACGGCCCGCAGCAGTCCATTCTCGACGCCGCTCAGACGGTGCCGAACCTGATGCCGATTCCGACGTCCGCGGCCGATATCCAGCGGCAGGTTTTCACGTTGGCGTCGACGACGTTCGACGTGACCGTCAATGTCCCGATTCAGGCCCGACTCTTCGAGATCGGCCCTCGCGAACACGTCATTGCCATGGTGGTGCACCATATTTCGGCCGACGGATGGTCGATGGGTCCGCTGGCGCGCGACATCATGATCGCGTATGCCTCACGAACTGCCTGGGAGAACCCGGCATGGATGCCGTTGGAGGTCCAGTACGCCGACTACAGCCTGTGGCAGCGCTCGGTCCTCGGGTCGGAGGACGATCCGCAATCGCTCATCTCCGGCCAGGTCGACTACTGGGCTCGGATGCTGGCAGGGTTGCCGGATCAGCTCGATCTGCCGACCGATCGGCCTCGCCCGAATCGTCAGTCCTACCAGGGTTCGTCGATCAGGTTCGAGGTGCCGGCCGAGGTCCATCGTGGCCTCTCTGCGCTGGCCCACACGCACAACGCGTCACTGTTCATGGTCGTCCACGCGGCACTGGCAGTCCTGCTCGCACGACTCTCGGGCACCGAGGACATTGCGATCGGTACCCCGGTCGCCGGTCGCGGCGACGCAGCCCTGGACGACGTGGTCGGCATGTTCGTCAACACCCTGGTACTGCGTACCGACATCGAAGCGGGTCGCACGTTCTCGGAGCAGATCGGGCGCGCGAGGGAAGTGGCGCTCGGCGCGTTCGGGCACGCCGATCTTCCGTTCGAGCGGCTGGTCGAGGTGCTGAATCCGTCTCGTTCGCAAGCACGGCATCCGCTCTTCCAGGTGATGCTCTCGTTCGAGAACCTCACCCGTACGCACGTGGACCTCCCAGGTCTGTCGGTGGACAGCGTCGCGCTCGACGCCGAGGTGGCGAAGTTCGATCTCCAGTTGACCGTCACCGAGTCCATCGGAGTAGACGGACGCGGACAGGGCATGGCCGCCGAGTTGACGTACGCGACCGACCTGTTCGATGCCGAGACGGTACGCGGCTTCTCCGATCGTTTCGTGCGGATGCTGACCGCTGTGGTGGCCGATCCTTCGGTGTCGGTGGGCGACATCGATCTTCTCGACGACGGTGAGCGCGAGAGAGTCGTGACCGCGTGGAACCACACCGCACACGATGTGCCCGAGCACGTGACGCTCGTCGACCTGTTCGACCGTCAGGTCGTCGCGACTCCCGACGCGCAGGCACTGGTGTTCGAGGGTGAGCAGTTGACGTACGCGGAGTTCGCTGCGCGTGCGAATCGTCTTGCGCGGCATCTGGTGTCGTTGGGTGTGGGCCCCGACTCGCTCGTCGGGCTCGCTGTCGGTCGTAGCCTCGATCTGTTCGTCGGTATGTATGCGATCGTCAAGGCGGGGGCGGGCTACGTCCCGATCGACCCCAAGCAGCCGGCCGACCGCAACGAGTACATCGTGGCCACGGCTGCGCCGGTACGGGTGTTGTCCACGTCGCGAGATCATGTCGAATTCGCAGGCGTCGAGACGATCGACATCGATACGCTCGACGTGTCGACGCTGTCCTCGGCTCCGCTGACCGATGCCGATCGAATCTCTCCGCTACGACCCACGAACACGGCATATGTGATCTTCACGTCGGGATCGACAGGCCGCCCCAAGGGTGTCGGGGTCTCACACGATGCGATCGTCAATCGACTGTTGTGGATGCAGGACGAGTACCCACTGACCGCCGAGGACGTGGTGCTGCAGAAGACACCGTCGACCTTCGATGTGTCGGTGTGGGAGTTCTTCTGGGCGTTGCAGAACGGTGCTTCGGTGGCCATCGCGATTCCCGACGGCCACCGTGATGCGCTGTATCTACTGGATGTCATTGCACGCGAGCATGTTTCAGTGGTGCACTTCGTGCCGTCGATGATGTCGGTGTTCGTCCCCGAAGTGGAGCGCCGCCGCGCGTCGGGTGCGTCGTTGCGCTTGGTCTTCGCCTCCGGCGAAGCCCTGCCTCCCACTACGGCCCTCGCGCTGCGCCGTGCGGTGAAGGGCGTAGGGCTGCACAACCTGTACGGACCCACCGAGGCTGCCGTCGATGTCACGTACCACGCAGTGACGGACGAAGACTCGGATGTCATGCCGATCGGTGCTCCGGTGTGGAACAGCGCGGTCTATGTGCTGGATTCACGGTTGAACCCCACTCCTGTCGGTGTTGCGGGTGAGCTGTACCTCGCGGGTGCACAGTTGGCTCGGGGCTACGTCGGGCGACCGGACCTGACCGCGGATCGGTTCGTGGCGCATCCGTTCGCGACGGCCGGCGCGCGCCTCTATCGCACCGGCGACGTCGTGCGCTGGAACCGGCACGGCGAACTGGAATACGTCGGACGCTCCGACTTCCAGGTCAAGCTTCGCGGCCTGCGCATCGAACTCGGCGAGATCGAGTCGGCGCTGCTGGCGCAACGTTCGATCTCTCAGGCGGTCGTCGTCGTGCGTCGCGAGCAACTGGTCGGGTACGTCGTGCCGTCCGGTGCCTCGGTGGACACCGGAGCCGTCCTGGCGTCGCTGCGGGCTCGGCTCGCGGAATACATGGTGCCGTCGACCCTGATCGTGCTCGCGGAGTTCCCACTGGGCGCGAGCGGAAAGCTCGATCGAAAGAGCCTGCCCGATCCCGCCTTCGAGGTGACCGAGTACCGGGAGCCCACGAACGACATCGAACGTGTCGTCGCCGACGTTTTCGCTCAGGTGCTCGGTATCGAGCGGGTCGGTCTCGACGACGACTTCTTCGATCTCGGCGGTAACTCGCTCATCGCAACACAGTTGGTGTCTCGGCTGGGTGTCGCACTGGATACTCGCATCGCGGTGCGAGAGCTCTTCGACACGTCGACCGTGACCGACCTTGCTGCTCGGTTGGGCACGCTGGTCGCTACCGGTAGTCGCCCGCCACTGGTTTCGCAGGAGCGTCCGGAACACATACCGCTCTCGTTGGCCCAGCAGCGCATGTGGTTCCTGAACAAGTTCGACGTGGAATCGGCCGCCAACAACATCCCGATCGCCGTACGTCTGTCCGGTCTGCTCGACCGCCGCGCGATGCAGATCGCCGTGTCCGATGTCGTTGCTCGGCACGAGTCTCTGCGCACGGTGTTCCCCGAGACCGATGGCACCGCTCATCAGGTCATCGTCGACGCGCAGTCGGCCACCCCCGACCTGACGCCTGTCGACATAGCCGCACACGACGTGGCGGACGCGATGCGTGAATTGGCCACCACCGGCTTCGACCTGTCCAAGGATCTCCCGTTCCGGACGAGGCTGTTCGAGGTCAGTCCTACCGAGCACCTGTTGGTATTCGTCGTCCACCACATCGCGGCCGACGGATTCTCGTTGGGCCCGCTGACTCGTGACGTGATGAATGCGTATGCAGCGCGGTCGATGAGCCAGGAGCCGTACTGGTCTCCGCTGCCCGTCGATTACGCCGATTACAGCCTCTGGCAGCGCGAGGTGCTCGGGTCCGAGAACGATCCCACCTCCATCGTCTCGCAGCAGATCCACTACTGGACAACGGCACTGGCCGGTCTACCCGACCAGTTGGACGTGCCTTCGGATCGACCGCGACCCGCCGTCGCCTCGAACAATGGTGCGCTGGTGCGATTCTCCATCGACGAGGATCTGCATCGCGGCCTGATCGACGCCGCGAGAGCCGAGAACGCCTCGCTGTTCATGGTGGTCCACACCTCGCTGGCCGTGCTGCTGTCGCGATTGTCCGGTGAAGCCGACATCGCGATCGGAACTCCGGTCGCCGGTCGCGGCGAGGCCGCACTCGACGACCTGATCGGTATGTTCGTCAACACTCTCGTCCTTCGAACCGAGATCGATACCGCCCGCCGGTTCGACCAGGTGCTCGCCGATGCTCGCGAGACCGATCTGTCGGCGCTGGCACATGTCGACGTTCCGTTCGAGCGGCTCGTCGAGATCCTGAATCCTGCCCGTTCAACGGCGCGTCACCCCCTCGTGCAGGTGGTTCTCGCGTTCCAGAACCTGGGTCAGAAAGATCTGGAACTGCCGGGATTGTCGGTGTCCACCGTCGACTTCGAAACCGTGGTCTCGCTGTTCGATCTCCAATTCACGTTCGTGGAAAAGATCGGTCCGGCCGGTGCCCCTCAGGGCATGGTCGTCGACGTCACCTACGCGACCGATCTGTTCGACGAGGACACCGTCCTCGTCCTGTGCGAGCGACTCGTCACCGTTCTGGGTTCGGTAGCGGAGAACCCCACGGCCGTGGTCGGCGAGATCGAGCTTCTCGACGACAGCGAACGCACTCGAGTTCTCCGTGAGTGGAACGACACCGAACACCCCGTCGACCGCTCGCAGACCTTGGTGTCGTTGCTCGAGGCCCAAGTCGAGAAGACGCCGGGCGCAACGGCTCTGGTGTTCGAGGGTGAGTCACTGACGTACGCGGAGTTCTCGAGTCGCGTCAACCGACTCGCTCGCGTGCTGATCGCTCGCGGAGTCGGGCCGGAGACATCGGTTGCCGTCGCCGCTCGCCGGTCGATAGAGCTGCTGGTCGCCATTCATGCCATCGTGACGGCCGGCGGTGCCTACGTCCCCATCGATCCGGATCAGCCTGCCGAACGTACCGGCCACATTCTCGATACTGCGGCACCCGTGTGCATTCTGACGACCGGCCGCGACGGGTTCACCTTCGACGCGAGTGTTCCCGCCCTGGACATCGCCGAGAATTCCGCCGAGAACCTCGACGTGTCGGACGCTCCGATCCTCGACGCGGATCGACGCGCCCCACTGCTGCCGTCGAATGCGGCTTACGTCATCTTCACCTCGGGCTCCACCGGAGTCCCCAAGGGCGTTGCCGTGGCACACATGTCCATCGTCAACCGCCTGTCGTGGATGCGAGAGCACTTCCCTCTGACCGCCGACGACGTGATGCTGCAGAAGACTCCGGTGACATTCGACGTGTCCGTACCGGAGCTGTTCTTCCCGCTGCAGATCGGTGCGACGTTGGTGATCGCGAAACCGGACGGTCACCGCGACCCGACGTATCTTGTCGACCTCATCGTCGAACGATCCATCACCGCTGCTCATTTCGTGCCTGCACTGCTCGAGGTGTTCGTCGGCGAGGACGGTGTTTCGCGCGCCGAGTCGCTGCGGATGGTGTTCGCGTCCGGTGAGGCCCTCTCCGCAGGGGTGGGCGCTCGGCTCCGGGCCGTCTTGCCGAACACGACGCTGCACAATCTGTACGGTCCGACCGAGGCTGCGGTCGAGGTGACGTCATACGACGTGACCGAGGCCGACCTCGACGTGGTGCCGATCGGTGCCCCGGTGTGGAACACCCGGACGTACGTGTTGGATCCACGCTTGCGGCCGGTGGCACCCGGAGTTGCAGGCGAGCTCTATCTCGCGGGCGTGCAGTTGGCGCGCGGATATCTGGACCGTGCCGACCTGACCGCCGACCGATTCGTCGCCGACCCGTACGGCGAGCGCGGCGAGAGAATGTATCGCACCGGCGACCTGGTGCGTTGGCGTGACGAGAACCGTTCTGGTGCAGCCGGATCGGGTGGGGTGATCGAATACCTCGGCCGCACCGACTTCCAGGTCAAGCTCCGTGGACTTCGTATCGAACTCGGCGAGATCGAAACTGTGTTGCGGCGCCATCCCGGTGTCGGATCGGCTGTGGTGCTCGTTCATTCGAGCGAGGTCACCGGCGACCAGCTCGTCGCTTATGTCGTACCCACTCCGGGGTCGACCCTGGACCCGGCCGAGCTGACCGCGACAGCCGCACGTTCGCTCATCTCGTACATGGTCCCGGCGGCATTCGTCGTACTCGATTCACTGCCTCTCACACCGAGCGGCAAGCTCGATCGTCGATCACTACCGGATCCCGAGATCGTTCAACGCGAGTTCCGAGCACCGAGCACCGCCACGGAAATCGTCGTGTCCGATGTGTTCCGCGAGATTCTGGGCGTCGACAGTGTGGGTGCGGACGACGAGTTCTTCGCACTCGGTGGAAATTCGCTGGTGGCGACGAGAGTGGCGTCGCGTATCGGCGTCGCACTCGACACCACCGTGTCGGTTCGCGCAATTTTCGAGGCCGCCACGGTGTCTGCGCTCGCAACCCGGCTGGACGAGCAGTCCGGTTCGCGGGGACGAAAGTCGTTGGTGCGCAGCCAATTGCCAGATACGGTCCCGCTGTCGCTCGCACAACGCCGCATGTGGTTCCTGAACCAGTTCGACGTCGACGCCGCAACGAACAACCTCCCGGTCGCTATCGAGCTGACCGGAACGCTCGACGTCGATGCCTTGGCTGCTGCCGTCGCCGACGTCGTCGAGCGGCACGAGTCGTTGCGCACGGTCTATCCGGAGGTCGACGGAACTGCGTCGCAGGTCATCGTCGACGCCGCGCAGGTCGTTCCGGAACTTCGCGCCCGTCCGGTCACCGAGGCCGAGATCGTCGGTGAACTCACCGATCTGTTCATGGGCGGATTCGACGTCGCCACGGCACCGCCGCTGCGGGCAGCGCTGCTGCGGATCGAACAGGACCGTCATGTCCTGGCGTTCGTGACCCACCACATCGCTGCCGACGGCTACTCGATGGGACCGTTGACTCGTGATCTGATGATCGCCTACGGGGCCAGGTCTTCCGGCGTGGCACCGAACTGGGAACCGCTGCCGGTTCGCTACGTGGACTACACCCTGTGGCAGCTCGCGGAGCTCGGTTCCGAGGACAATTCGCAGTCGCCGATCTCGACGCAGATTCGGCACTGGTCGCGCACGCTGTCCGGACTACCCGACGAAATCACGTTCCCCGGCGATCGGCCTCGCCCGGACACCTCGTCGTATCGCGGTGGAAACGTCGTCCTGACTGTCGGTGCTGCAACCCGTACGAGCCTGGTGGATCTGGCCCGCGACCATCGGTCGTCTCTGTTCATGGTGCTGCACACCGCACTCGCCGTACTGCTCGCGCGACTGTCGGGTGAACGGGACATCGCGATCGGTACACCGGTCGCAGGCCGCGGCGACGAGGCACTGGACGATGTGATCGGCATGTTCGTCAACACCCTGGTGTTGCGCACGGACGTTGCCTTGGATTCGTCGTTCGTCGCTGCTCTGGAACATGTCCGGGATACGGATCTGTCGGCCTTCGGCCACGCGGACGTTCCGTTCGAGCGTCTCGTCGAGGCTCTCGATCCGGCTCGTTCGGCCGCGCGACACCCGTTGATCCAGGTGATGCTGACGGTGCAGAACATGGAGCAGACCGAACTCGAGCTGCCCGGACTGCACGTGCGCGGACTCGACCTCGACATCGTCACGGCCAAGTTCGATCTGCAGTTCACGTTCACCGACAATGCCGACGGCAGCACGCGACTCGACGTCACCTATGCTCGCGACCTCTACGACGAGGACACCGCCCACAGCTTCGGTACCCGGTTGCTGCGCATTCTCGACACGGTCGCCGAGAACTACGGCGCTTCGGTGGGAACCATCGAGTTGATGGACACCGCCGAGCGCGACCACGTTCTGGCGCTTGCCCGTACGGCACCCGCAGTCGCGGATACGCCGGATACGCTGGTGGACCTGTTCGCCGCTCGCGCCTCCGAGGCACCCGAGTCGGTGGCCGTGGTGTTCGGCGATCGCAGCTCGACCTACCGGCAGATCGACGAGGCATCCAATGCACTGGCCCGCCGTCTGTCGGCGGTCGGAGTGGGGCCGGAAAGCCTTGTCGCCGTGGTGCTTCCGCGGTCCACCGACCTCGTCGTCGGTTTGCTCGCGGTGCTCAAAGCAGGTGGCGGCTACGTCCCGATCGATCCGTCCTACCCGCTCGATCGCATCGAGTTCGTGCTGACCGACTCGCGTCCTACCGCCCTGTTGACCTGGTCCGGGGTCGAGGTGGATCTACCGACGACATTGCCGCGCGTGGAGATCGACTCGTCCGACGAGGCGGTCGACACTGCGCCGTTGGAACCGACCGAACTGCGTTCACCGCGCTCCGACGCACACGTCGCCTACGTGATCTACACGTCGGGGTCCACCGGTAAGCCCAAGGGCGTGGTGATTCCGCATCGCAATGTCGTTCGCCTGCTTGCGAACACGCAGAGCGAGTTCGACTTCGGTCCCGAGGACGTGTGGACGCTGTTCCATTCCTTCGCTTTCGATTTCTCGGTCTGGGAGCTGTGGGGGCCGCTCACCACCGGCGGCACCGTGGTCGTCGTGGACTACTACACCTCACGGTCGCCGGAGGCTCTGCGGGACTTGTTGGTTTCCGAGCGTGTCACCGTGCTCAACCAGACACCGTCGGCCTTCTACCAGTTGGACGAGGCCGATCGAACTGCGGCCACGACAGCCGATTACGCGCTGCGGTTCGTGATCTTCGGCGGCGAGGCACTCGAGCTGCGCAGGCTGTCCGGCTGGTTCGCCCGGCACGAAGACAGCAGTCCGCGACTGGTCAACATGTACGGAATCACCGAGACCACGGTGCACGTGTCGCACCGCGAGCTCGATGTGACCTCGGCCGCGTCCGCCTCGGGATCTCTGGTGGGACGGGCGATTTCAGGACTCGCGGTCTACGTACTCGACTCCCGGCTCGGGCTTCTGCCGGTCGGAGTTCCCGGCGAGATGTACGTCTCGGGCGGCCAGGTCGCGCGCGGATATCTCGGACGAGCAGGATTGAGCGCCACCCGTTTCGTGGCCGATCCGTTCGCTGCGGACGGATCGGTGCTGTACCGCACCGGCGATGTCGCACGGTGGTCCGCTTCGGGTGAACTGGAGTTCGTCGGGCGAGCCGACGATCAAGTCAAGATCCGCGGATTCCGGATCGAGCTGGGCGAGGTCGAATCCGCTGTCGCCGCCGCGGCGACCGTGGGCCAGGCAGCCGTGATCGCTCGCGAGGACGCTCCGGGCTCTGCGCGACTGGTTGCATACGTGGTGCCCGCTGCGGGTTCTGTCGTGGACGTCGACACCGTGCGTTCGTCGGTCGCCGAGAACCTCCCCGACTACATGGTGCCGTCCGCGTTCGTCGTACTCGACACCATTCCGTTGACGGTCAATGGAAAGCTCGACCGGCGCGCGCTTCCCGCGCCCGCAGCTCAGCTTCGGCAGTTCCGTTCGACGTCCACTCCGATCGAGCAGATTGTCGCCGGTGTCTTCGCCGCTGTGCTGGGAGTGGATCGCGTCGGACTCGACGACGACTTCTTCGAGCTGGGTGGAAACTCGCTCGTCGCAACCCAGGTGGTCTCTCGGATCGGTGCCGCCCTCGGCCGAAACGTGCCGGTGCGGACGCTGTTCGAGGCATCGACGGTCGAGTCGCTGGCGAACCGTGTCGAACGAAGCTCCGGGCCCGAGCGACCAGCGCTGGTGGCGCGGCCGCGACCGGACTTCGTCCCGCTGTCGCTGGCGCAGCAGCGCATGTGGTTCCTCAACCGGTTCGACAACTCGTCGACGGCCTACAACATCCCGTTCGCGATGCGGTTGAGCGGCAACCTCGACGTCGACGCGCTCGAGCAGTCCGTCCTCGACGTCATCGAACGACACGAGACCTTGCGTTCGGTGTACCCGGACTCGCCGGACGGACCACATCAGGTGATCGTGCCGATGTCCGAGGTGCGCACAGCACTGACCGTCGTGGACACCGATGCCGA
The DNA here is from genome assembly GCF_001426085.1 of Rhodococcus sp. Leaf278. GTDB lineage: Bacteria > Actinomycetota > Actinomycetes > Mycobacteriales > Mycobacteriaceae > Rhodococcoides. The sequence continues at coordinate 251,759 of NZ_LMRR01000002.1, read as the reverse complement.
ATCCGTCGCCACTCGCGTCGGTGAACTGTTGGCCACGACGTTCGACGTCACCGCGTCGATCCCGTTGAAAGCGGAGCTCTTTCGGGTGTCCGACACCGAGTTCGTACTCGGAATGGTCATCCACCACATCAGTGCCGACGGGTTGTCCACCGTTCCCCTCTCGACCGACGTGATGACGGCGTACGCCGCGCGCTCCCGCCGGTCCGATCCGCAGTGGTCTCCGTTGGCCGTCCAGTACGCCGACTACGCGCTGTGGCAGCGGGAGGTACTCGGCGACGACAGCGATGCCGACTCGATCGCAGCGCAACAGATTCGGTACTGGACGGACGCGTTGGCCGACCTTCCCGAGCAACTGGATCTGCCGTTGGATCACCCACGGCCTGCCGAGCAGACCTTCCGCGGCAGCCGCATAGATTTCCACATCGATGCCGAGATTCGGGACGCCTTGGTTGCGCTCGCACGTACCCACAACGCAACGGTGTTCATGGCCGTGCATGCAGCATTCGCGACACTGCTGGCCCGCATCTCCGGATCGCAGGACATCGTGGTCGGCACCCCGATCGCCGGCCGCGGCGAAGCGGAGATCGAGAACCTCGTCGGCATGTTCGTCAACACGCTGGTCTTGCGTCTCGACGCGCGCGCCGATGCCAGCTTCGAAGATCTTCTGACAGCGGCTCGCGAGACCGACCTGCAGGCGTTCGCGCACGCGGACATTCCGTTCGAGCGTCTGGTCGAGGTGGTGAATCCGACACGTTCGACGGCTCGGCATCCGCTGTTCCAGGTGGGCTTCTCCTTCCAGAACTTCGTGCGCCGCAGCTTCGAGTTGGACGGTCTCGACATCTCGGCACTCGACACCGACTCGACGACGTCTCAGTTCGATCTGCACCTGATCGTCACCGATGCGCCCGGATCGAGCGACCCACAAAGCAGTGAGCCCGGCGGATTCGGGGCGATGTTGACCTACGCCACAGATCTGTTCGACGAGCGAACTGCCCGGACTTTGGTCGATCGGTTCCAGCAACTGTTGGCCGCGATAGTCGCATCGCCTTCGACCGCCATCGGCGATCTGGATCTCTTGCTCGGCGAAGAGCGCGAGACCATCGTCGCTCGCTGGAACGACACGCATCGCAGCATCGCCGAGAGCACGCTGACCGACCTCTTCGCTGCATCGGCCGCGCGAGATCGCAGCGCCGTGGTTCTGATCCACGACACCGGAACACTCACTTACGGTGAATTCTCCGATCGCGTTGCACGGCTGGCGCGGCATCTGATCTCTGTGGGGGTCGGACCCGAAGTACGTGTGGGCCTTGCGATTCGGCGCTCCGTCGATCTCCTCGTCGGCATGTACGCGATCTCGGCCGCGGGCGGTGCCTATGTTCCGCTCGACCCGGATCAGCCTTTCGAACGCAACTCGTTCGTCCTCGAGACGGCCGAACCCTTGTGTGTGCTCGTCGCCGCGAGCGGTGCGGACGAGGACGGGATCGCCTCGATCGCGACGGCCGTCGACATCACGCAACTGGACCTGTCCGGCTATTCCGCCGAGCCGGTGACTCCGCACGAGCGGTCGTCGTTACTGCGCCCGGAGAACACCGCGTACATCATCTTCACCTCGGGCTCGACCGGGCGACCCAAGGGCGTCGCAGTGAGCCACGGTGCCATCGTCAACCAACTCGAGTGGATGCGGGAGGAGTACGGCCTCGGCAGCGAGGACGCGTCGCTGCTGAAGACGGCGGCAACGTTCGACCTCTCGGTGTGGGAGTTCTGGTCTCAGCCGACGTCGGGCGGACGAGTCGTCATCGCGGCTACCGACGCGCATCGCGATCCGGATTACCTCCTGGCGGCAATCCGCGAGCACGAGGTGACGACGCTGCATCTGGTGCCCTCGACGTTGACGATGCTGACCACTGTCGCCGGCGGTTCCCTCGGACCCTCCTTGCGTCGTGTGCTGGCCATCGGCGAAGCACTTCCGGCTGCTCTGGCGCAGGACTTCCGGCGTCGGAACACCGCCGAGCTGTACAACCTCTACGGGCCGACCGAGGCCGCTGTATCGGTGACGGCTCACCCGGTGACCGATGCCGACACGGTTGTCGTCCCCATCGGTGTGCCGGAAGCGAACACTGCTGTCCACGTTCTCGATTCGCGTCTGCACCCGGTTCCGGCGGGAATCACGGGCGAGCTGTACCTCGCGGGTGATCAGCTCGCACGCGGATACTTCGGCCGCGAGGATCTCACTGCGGAACGGTTCGTTGCGAACCCGTTCTCGGCGGACGGCGAGCGGATGTACCGCACCGGAGACCTGGTGCGGTGGCGTCGGGCGGACGGCGATTCCGAGGGTGCCGAACGGGCACGACTCGAGTACGTCGACCGAGTCGACTTCCAGGTCAAGATCCGGGGATTCCGGATCGAGCTCGGCGAGATCGAAGCCGCAGTGCGCACACTGCCGCAGATCGCCGAAACCGCCGTCGTGGTCCACCGGGACTCGGTGGTCGGTCAGCAGTTGGTCGCGTACCTGGTAGGTGTCGACGGATCGGCTCCCGATACGGCGGCAGCCGAGAAGGATCTCGCGCGCGTCCTGCCGTCGTACATGATCCCGGCCGCGTTCGTCGTGCTCGAAAGGCTTCCGCTCAACGCCAACGGCAAGCTCGATCGCGCGGCACTTCCGAACCCGGAGTTCGCGACAGCCGAGTTCCGGGCACCGGTGGGGCCCGTCGAGGAGATCGTCGCGCAGACCGTCGTCGATCTGCTCGGCCTCGACCGCGCCGGACGAGACGACGATTTCTTCGCGCTCGGCGGCAACTCGTTGATCGCAACGCAGTTGGTCTCTCGTCTCGGACAGGCGCTCGATGCGCAGGTTCCGGTGCGCGCAGTGTTCACCGCATCGACGGTCGAGGGCCTCGCAGCACACATCGCGCCCCTCGTCGGCGGGGGAGCGCGTCGGGAGCTGACCTCGGTCGCGCGGCCCGAGGTCCTGCCGCTCTCGGTGGCACAGGACCGAATGTGGACGATCAACCGAGTCGATCCGGAGTCCGCCGCGTACAACATCCCGGTGGCGGTCCGACTGACCGGCGAACTCGATGTAGCTGCTCTCGCGGCTGCGTTCGACGACGTGGTGGCCCGACACGAGATTCTGCGGACCCGGTATCCGGAGGGCGCGGACGGTCCGATGCAACTCATCGGATCGGTCGCCGACGTCGGGGTCGACCTGACCCCGGAGAAGGTCGACCGAGACGCGATGCCTGCCCGCCTGATGGAAGTCCTGGGGACAGGTTTCGACGTCACGACCGAAGTGCCGGTACGTGCAGCTCTGCTCGAGGTCGGTGCGGACGAACACATACTGGCCGTTGTCGCGCACCATATTTCCGCCGACGGTTTCTCCATGGGCCCGCTCATCCGTGACGTGATGGTGGCCTACACGGCACGCGTCGACGGAGGCATGCCCACGTGGGAGCCGCTCGACGTCCAGTACGCCGACTTCGCGATGTGGCAGCGCGAGGTACTCGGCAGCGAGGCCGACCCGGACAGCGCGCTCGCCCGACAGCTGTCCTACTGGACCGAACGACTGGCCGGAGCTCCGGAAGTGCTGGAACTACCGACCGATTCACCGCGTCCGGCTCGGCCGTCGATGCACGGCGCTGCCTATCGGTTCACCATCGGTCGGGATGTCGCCGGTCGCATCGAGGAGATCGCGCGGGAGCACGCGGCCACCACGTTCATGGTGGTCCACAGCGCGTTCGCCGTCCTGCTCTCGCGGCTGAGCAACTCCACCGACATCAGCATCGGCACGCCGAGCGCGGGCCGCGGTGAGCAGAAACTGGACGACCTGGTCGGCATGTTCGTCAACACTCTGGTTCTGCGTACCCGCGTGCAGCGCGCCGATTCGTTCCTGGATCTGTTGCAGCAGGCCAAGGAGACCGATCTCGCCGCGTTCGGCAACGCGGACGTGCCGTTCGAGCGTCTCGTCGATGCGCTCGGTCGGGCCAGGTCCACTGCATACACGCCGTTGTTCCAGGTGATGCTGACGTTCCAGAACCACACCACCGGAACGTTCGAGCTGCCAGGACTGCGCATCGAGGCGCTCGACGCCGGCGACGACCAGGCGAAGTTCGACCTGCAGTTGACCGCGGTCGAGTCGTTCGACGAGGCGGGATCACTCGCTGCGATCGAGGCGACGTTCACCTATGCGACGGAGCTGTTCACCGAGACAAGTGTGGCGATCTTCGCCGAGCGCTTCGGAAAGATCCTCGAGGCGGTCACGGCCGATCCGATGGTGGCCGTGGGCTCCATCGACGTTCTCACCGACGACGAGAAGGCCGAGTTCGCACCCAAGGCCACTCCGAAGACGATCGACGACCTGCCCGAGTTGGTGGCGCAGGCCGCGGCCGTGGCACCGGACGAGATTGCGTTCGAGCACGAGTCGACACGGGTGACGTTCGCCGCCATGAACGACAAGGTGACGCAGACGTCGGCGACGATGGGCGGTGCCATGAAGCCGCAGGCACTCATGACGGTGACATTGTCCGCTCTGGTGCCCGGCATACTTCCGGCCCTCGGTGCACAAGGGCTCACCACGGCTCTGGCATCGTTGATCGAACGTGCGGAGTCGGTGATCGCGTCATCGTGAGCGGTGCCGATCCCGGCAGTACGTATCCCCGCCGACCGGGCGGGGCCAACGAGAACGACACGGCACGGTTTTCGATCAGGAGGAATGGATAGATGGCGTCAGGCGGCCTCGGCGGTGGCTCTTCGACTATCGAGGACCTGCCTCGGCTGGTTCGGAGCGTCGGTGCGCTCGAACCGGATCGGGTGGCGCTGACGCACCTCGGTGTGGAGCTGACCTACGTCGGTCTGGATGCGGAGATCACCGCCCTCGATACGGCGATGGGCGGCGCCCTCGGACCCGACGCTCTGGTGCCCGTGGTGCTGTCCACCGCTGTCCCCGGTCTGATCGAGGCAACCGAGGGTGGCCTCGACGCCGTCGTCGCGGGTCTCATCGGCGACGCGGTGTCGGTGTTGGGACACGACACGGCAGCCGCTTCGTCCACAGCGGCCGGGCCCCAGAGCTCTGCCGAGGCCGACACACTCTATCGGCGTTTCGTCGAGCAGGTCGAGCAGACCCCGGACGCACCTGCCCTGACGTTCGACGGCGAGACGCTGACGTACTCGCAGTTCGCCGATTCGGTGAACCGGTTGGCCCGCCACCTGATCGAGCGCGGTGTCGGCCCGGACGCCCGAGTCGGCCTGTCGATTCGACGGTCGATGGACCTGTTGATCGGCATGTACGCGATCACCGCGGCCGGCGGCGCGTACGTTCCACTCGACCCGGATCATCCGTCCGATCGGTTGGGGTACGTCCTCGATATCGCCGAGCCGGTGGTGGTGGTCACGACCTCCACCGATCACCCCGACGTGCCGGCGTCCACCGAGACCGTGTCGGTGGATACGGTCGATCTGTCCGGGTACTCCGCCGGTCCGGTGACCGACGAAGACCGCCGCGCCCCCTTGTCGTCCAGCGATCTCGCGTACGTCATCTTCACCTCCGGTTCGACCGGTCGGCCCAAGGGCGTTGCAGTGGGGCACAGCGCGATCGTGGCCAACATCGCGTGGCGACAGCGCGAATACGTCATGACTGCCGCCGACGTCGTGCTGCAGAAGACGCCGTTCACCTTCGACGTGTCGGTGTGGGAGTTCTTCTGGCCGTTGCAGATCGGTGCCCGACTGGTGATCGCGGAGCCCGACGGCCATCGAGATCCCGCGTACTTGGCCCGGATCATCGGCGAGCAGAGCGTCACGATTACCCACTTCGTGCCGTCTATGCTCTCGGTGTACGTCGCCGAACCCGCTGCAGCACAGGTGACGTCGCTGACGACCGTGTTCGCATCGGGTGAAGCACTGCCGGCACGCACCGTCAACGCCTTCCACCGGATCTCTGCCGCGTCGCTGCACAACCTCTACGGCCCCACCGAGGCCGCGGTCGACGTCACGTACTACCGCACGCAGGATGTCGAGGACGGTGCTGTCCCGATCGGTGCCGCGGTGGCCGACACCGAGCTCTACGTGCTCGACGAGTCGCTGCACCGGGTGCCGAGAGGCGTCGAGGGCGAGCTGTATCTCGCCGGTGTGCAGCTCGCGCGGGGCTACCTGCGCCGAGGCGACCTCACCGCGGATCGTTTCGTCGCCGACCCCTTCGGCGGGCCGGGCGATCGGATGTACCGCACCGGAGACCTGGTGCGCAGGCGCTCCGACGGGCTGATCGACTACATCGGCCGCACCGACTTCCAGGTGAAGCTGCGCGGACTCCGCATCGAACTCGGCGAGATCGAATCGGCTCTGCTCGCCGAGCCGAACGTGAGTCAGGCTGCGGTGCTGGTGCATTCCGACGAGGCCCACGCGGAGCTGGGTGAGCATCTGGTCGGTTACGTCGTGTCGTCCGACCCCGAGATCGATCACAGTGATCTGGCAGCCGCGGTACGGCGTCGTACACCGGACTACATGGTGCCGTCGTTGTTCGTCGTGCTCGAAAAGTTCCCGCTCAATTCGAGTGGCAAGCTCGACCGTAAGGCGTTGCCGGCTCCCGACTTCGGGTCGCTCGTCCGTGAATATCGAGCTCCGGACACCGAGACCGAGTCCGCGCTCGTCGAGATCTTCCAGAACGTCCTCGGTATGGACCGCGTCGGCATCGACGACGACTTCTTCGCGGTCGGGGGAAACTCTCTCAACGCCACCCGAGTCGTCGCGCGCGTCAACGCCGAACGCGGTGTGTCCGTGGACGTTCGCGCGTTCTTCGATGCTCCCACCGTGGCCGAGCTCGCCGCTGTCGTCGATGCGGCGGAGACATCGAGTGCGGCACCCCGTGCGGCCCTCACCGCGCAGCCGCGGCCGGAGCGCGTTCCGTTGTCGTTGGCTCAGCAGCGGATGTGGTTCCTGAACCGGTTCGAGCCCGAATCGGCCGTCAACAACATCCCGGTCGCCATCTCGCTGTCCGGCGATCTCGATCTCGATGCGCTGCGCGCGGCAGTCTCGGACGTGTTGGGCAGGCACGAGTCCCTGCGGACGATCTATCCGGATCACGCCGGAGTGGGGTACCAGCAGGTGCTCGAACCCGACTCCGCCACAGTGGACGTGGAGTTCTCGGGCGTCGAGGAGGCCCGGCTGCCGGAGACGTTGCTCGAGTTCGCTCTTCGGCCGTTCGACGTCTCGACCGGCTTGCCCGTGCGCGCAGCCGTACTGGCGCTGTCTTCGACCGAACACATCCTGGCCCTCGTGGTCCATCACATCGCGGCCGACGGTTTCTCGATGGCACCGTTGACGCGAGACGTGGTGACCGCGTACGTGGCCCGCAGTTCCGGACAGGAGCCGGCGTGGACGCCGTTGCCGGTCCAGTACGCCGACTACACGCTCTGGCAGCGGTCGGTACTCGGAAACGAGAACGATCCGACCTCGTTGATCGCCGCACAGGAGGCCTACTGGCGCTCCCAATTGGCCGGCGCGCCCGAACAGCTCGACCTACCGACGGATCGACCGAGGCCGGCGGTGGCGACCACCCACGGTGGTACACATCTGTTCGAGATCGATGCGGACCTCGTCGCGGCGGTCGAACAACTCGGGCGCACCCACGGGGCCACGACCTTCATGGTGGTCCACTCGGCGCTGGCCGTTCTGCTGGCGACGTTGTCCGGTACCGACGACGTCACGATCGGAACACCGGTCGCCGGTCGCGGAGACGCCGTCCTCGACGACGTCGTCGGCATGTTCGTCAACACGCTCGTGCTGCGCACCACGATCGACCCCGCAGCCGGTTTCGCGGATCTGCTCGGCCGAGTCCGCGAGACCGATCTCGCCGCGTTCTCGCACGCCGAGGTTCCGTTCGAGCGACTGGTCGAGGTTCTCGCGCCCACTCGCTCGACAGCTCGTCATCCGCTGTTCCAGGTCATGCTGACGTTCCAGAACCTGGACGCCACGTCCGTGGAGATCCCCGGTCTTCGGGTGAGCGCGCTCGATTACGAGGCGAATCTCGCGAAGTTCGATCTGCAAGTGACCCTGTGGAACTCGGTGGCCGAGGGCACCGATCCGGCCGGATTGACCGTAGCGCTGACGTACTCGGCCGATCTGTTCGACGCGTCGACGATGGCCGCCTTCGGCGAGCGGTTCCTGCGGGTCCTCGAATCGGTGACCCGTGTGCCTGCCGCACCCATCGCCGAGATCGATGTGCTCGATGCCGAGGAACGGTTCCAGGTGCTTCGAGCATGGAACGCGACCGGTCACGACATGTCGTCCGACCGAACACTGGTCGAGATGTTCCGAGCCCAAGTCGAGGCCACGCCCGATGCGCAGGCGCTGGTGTTCGAGGGCGAACGGTTGACCTATGTCGAGTTCGCCGCCCGGGTCAATCGTGTTGCACGAGAACTCGTCTCGCGTGGTGTCGGTCCGGACACGTTGGTCGCTCTCGCGATGGACCGCAGCATCGAGCTGTTCGTGGGCATGTACGCGGTCGTCACGGCGGGTGGGGCCTACGTGCCCGTCGATCCGAGCCAGCCGCGCGAGCGCAACGACTACATCGCCGAAACGGCGAATCCGGTTCTGGTGTTGTCCTCCACCCGTGATCACCTCGAACTCGACGGATTCGACACTGTCGACATCGACGCGCTGGACGTCTCGACACATTCGGCCGAACCCCTCGACGACGCCGATCGCCGGGGAGCGTTGCGCCCGCACAACCTCGCGTACGTCATCTTCACGTCCGGATCCACCGGCCGCCCCAAGGGCGTCGGCGTCTCGCACGAATCGATCGTCAACCGATTGTCGTGGATGCAGCACGAGTATCCACTGACCGCCTCCGACGTGGTGCTGCAGAAGACGCCCGCGACGTTCGACGTCTCGGTCTGGGAGTTCTTCTGGGCTCTGCAGAACGGTGCCTCGGTGGCCGTCGCTGTACCGGACGGCCATCGCGACCCCGCATATATCCTCGATGTCATTGCGCGCGAACACGTTTCGGTGGTTCACTTCGTTCCATCGATGATGTCGGTGTTCGTTCCCGAGGTCGCTGCGCGCGCCGAGTCCGCAGCAACCCTGCGGCTGGTGTTCGCCTCCGGTGAGGCGTTGGCACCGACGACTGCGCAGGCGCTGCGCGGGGCGCTGACGGCCATCGAGATCCACAACCTCTACGGCCCGACCGAAGCCGCGGTGGACGTGACGTACCACCGAGTCACCGACGACGACACCGCCGTCGTACCGATCGGTGCGCCGGTCTGGAACACGGCCGTGTACGTACTGGACTCCGCTCTGCGACCGGTGCCGGTCGGAGTGCACGGAGAGCTCTACCTCGCCGGAACGCAGCTTGCTCGGGGCTACGTCGGGCGAGCGGATCTGACGGCGGATCGCTTCCTGCCCAACCCGTTCGCCGAAGACGGAGCCCGGATGTATCGCACGGGCGACGTGGTGCGTTGGCTGCCGGGCGGTGAACTCGACTACGTCGGGCGTTCGGACTTCCAGGTCAAGCTCCGCGGTCTGCGGATCGAACTGGGTGAGATCGAAGCGGCCCTGCTCGAGCAGCCGTCGGTGAGCCAGGCAGTGACCGTGGTCCGGGCCGATCGGTTGGTGGCCTACGTGGTGGGCACCGGGAGCGTGGACACGCAGTCTCTGCGTGATGCGTTGAGCGAGCGCCTCGCCTCGTACATGGTGCCCGCCGTGATCGTCGTTCTCGACGCTCTGCCCCTCGGCGCAAGCGGCAAGCTGGACCGCAAGGCCCTGCCGGATCCCGAGATCGAGGAAGTCGAGTATCGCGCACCGTCGAATCCCGTCGAGGAGATCGTCGCTCGGGTGTTCGCGGACGTTCTCGGAGTCGACCGCATCGGCGTCGACGACGATTTCTTCGCTCTGGGTGGCAACTCTCTCGTCGCCACCCAGGTGGTCTCGCGGTTGGGTAGCGAACTGGATGCGACGGTCCCGGTTCGTGCACTGTTCGAGGCCAGTACGGTTGCGGCACTGGCGGTTCGGGTGGAGAGTCACCTGGGTGGTGGGGCCGCGGCACCGTTGGTTCCGCAGAATCGGCCGGAGACGGTTCCGCTGTCGATGGCGCAGCAGCGGATGTGGTTCCTGAACCGATTCGATCCCGAGTCGGCCGTGAACAACATTCCGGTAGCCATCCGGCTGCGTGGTTCGTTGGACGTCGCCGCACTGCGCGCTGCGGTGTCGGACGTCCTCGAGCGCCACGAATCCCTGCGCACGGTGTACCCGAGTGTGGACGGCTCGGGACACCAACTCGTGCTTCCCACTCGGACCGTCGTCCCGAATCTCGAGCCGGTCGCGGCAACGTCCGATTCGATCGTGGCCGACGTGACCGCCTTCGTGGCCGCAGGCTTCGACGTCACTGCTGCAGTTCCGTTGCGAGTGAGACTGTTCGAGGTCTCCGAGCAGGAACATGTCCTGGTGTTCGTGGTGCATCACATCAGCGCCGACGGTTGGTCCATGGGTCCGCTGACCCGCGATGTGATGACCGCCTACCTCGCACGAGTGGCGGGCGAGTCGCCATCCTGGCAGCCACTGGCGGTGCAGTACATCGACTTCACGCTGTGGCAGCGTTCGGTACTCGGTAGCGAGGCGGATTCGGCGAGCCTGATCTCCCGGCAGGCAACTTTCTGGCGCGAGACGCTGGCGGAGATGCCGGCTGAGCTCGCTCTTCCGCACGATCGGCCACGTCCGGCCGAGTCCTCGGGGGCCGGCGGCCGAGTCGAATTCGAGATCGCCCCCGACGTCCATGCCGGTCTCACTGCACTGGCGAGGGAGAGCGGCACCACGCCGTTCATGGTGCTGCATACCGCCCTTGCGGTATTCCTTGCGCGCATGTCGAATTCGACGGACATCGCCGTCGGCACGGCGATCGCCGGACGCGGAGATGCCGCACTCGACGACGTGATCGGCATGTTCGTCAACACCCTGGTCCTGCGGACCGCGGTGCACCCGGACAAGGGATTCGACGGCATGCTCGCCGATGTCCGCGAGGTAGATCTCGCGGCCTTTGCACACGCCGATATCCCGTTCGAGCGTCTTGTCGATCTTCTCGACCCCGAACGCTCCGCTTCGCGACACCCCCTGTTCCAAGTGGCGATCGCCTTCGAGAACCTTCCGCCGAGTACCTTCGCTCTGCCCGGGTTGGAGGTCTCGGCCGTCGATCTCGACGTCGAGACGGCCAAGTTCGATCTGTCGCTGACGTTGCGTGAGTCCGACGGCGGCGGTATGTCCGCGGCGTGGCTCTACTCGCGAGATCTGTTCGACGAGGCGACCATCGTGGGCTTCGCCGACCGCTTCCGACGTCTTCTCGACGGTGTGGTGGCGGATCCGAGTACTCCGGTGGGCGACCTGGGGATTCTCTACGACGACGAATACGACCGCTTGACCCACGTGCATGGCGACGAGGTGTTGGCGGGTGGCACTCTCGCCGAGATCTTCGCTGCCGGAGCCGCTCTCGATCCGCAGGCGATCGCCATCCGCTACCGCGATCGCTCCATCACGTACGCCGAACTCGACTCCACGTCGTCTCAGCTCGCCCGTCTGCTGATCTCCAGGGGCGTGGGGCCGGAGACCGTCGTCGCGCTCGGGTTCCAGCGCTCCTACGAGATGGTGCTCGGGGTGTGGGCAGTGGCGAAGGCCGGAGGTGCCCACCTCCCGGTCGACCCGACATACCCGAGCGATCGCATTGCCCACATGGTCGGTGATTCCGGGGCGGTACTCGGCCTGACCGCGGCGGCACACCTGGCTTCGGTGCAGGGATCCGGCAGCGGGCCGGAATGGATCCGTCTCGACGACGACGAGTTGGTAGCAGCGGTGCGCGCTCACTCCGCCGATCCGATCACCGATGCGGATCGGTTGCAGCCGTCGGTGTTCCAGAATCCGGCGTACGTCATCTACACCTCGGGCTCGACCGGTAAGCCCAAGGGCGTCGTGGTGACGCACGCCGGGCTCGGTGGCGTGCTCGACGCCGCGGGCGATCTTTACCACCTGACACCGTCGGCGCGATTCCTGCATATCTGCTCGCCGAACTTCGATCCGTCCGTCCTGGAATGGATGGCGGCGTTCTCGGTAGGTGCAACTCTGGTGATCGTGCCTGCCGAGATCCTGGGCGGTACCGAGTTGTCGGAGCTGCTGAAAGCCGAGCGGGTCAGCCATTCGATCATCACTCCCGCGGTGCTCGGCACGATGGATCCCGCGGGTCTCGACGCGCTCGAAGTGCTCTCGGTCGGCGGCGACGTCACCACGCCGGAACTGCTCGCGCGATGGGCCCCCGGCCGCAAGTACTTCAACGGCTACGGACCGACCGAGACGACCATCATCTCGAGCTTCGCAGACCTGACTCCCGGCGAACCGATCACCGTCGGGCGGCCCATTCACGGTATGTCGGCTCTGATTCTCGACGATCGATTGCGTCCGGTGCCGTCCGGAGTGGCGGGGGAGCTCTATCTGGCCGGCGGCGCTCTCGCGCGCGGTTATCTCGGTCGGCCCATGCTGTCCTCCGAGCGCTTCGTAGCCAACCCCTACGGCGTCGGCGGCGGCCGGATGTATCGCACCGGAGACGTGGTGCGTTGGACCGAGGATCTTCAGCTGCAGTTCGTGGGCCGCACCGATTTCCAGGTGAAGGTGCGTGGGTTCCGTATCGAACTCGGCGAGATCGACTCGGCACTGACCGCGTACCCGAGTGTCGAGTTCGCCGTGACACTCGGACACCGGTTGCCCTCGGGCGTCACCACGCTCATCTCGTACGTACTCCCGGTCCGCGACGCATCGGTCGACGTGGGCGACCTGACGACGTTCGTCGGAAAAGCGCTGCCCAATTACATGATTCCGGCATCGATCACGGTGCTCGACGCGGTGCCGCTGACGTCGGTCGGCAAACTCGATCGGGCAGCGCTTCCCGCTCCGGCGTTCGAGGCAGGCGAGTTCGTCGCGCCGACCACCGCGGTGGAGCAGAGCGTGGCGACCGTGTTCGCGGAGGTGCTGGGAGTCGATCGGGTGGGAGCCCAGGACGACTTCTTCGAGCTCGGTGGCAACTCGCTCATCGCGACGCAGGTGGTCTCGCGTCTCGGTGCGATTCTGGACACCACCGTGCCCGTACGCATGTTGTTCGAGGTGTCCACCGTCGCAGCGCTGGCGGATCGCCTCGAGTCCGGCGTCGGTTCGGGCTCGCGTGCGCCGCTCGTGGCCGGACCTCGGCCCGAGCGTCCACCACTGTCGCTGGCACAGCAACGCTACTGGTTCCTCAACCAGTTCGACACTTCGTCGGCCGTGGACAACATTCCGTTCGCAGTACGTCTGACCGGTGCGCTCGACACGGCGGCATTGGCTGCCGCCGTGGGCGATGTGGTGGAACGCCACGAATCGCTGCGCTCGCTCTACCCGGACTCCGAACACGGACCGTTCCAACGGGTACTTCCGGCTGACGAGGCCACCCCGGACCTGTCGGTACGGACAGTCGCAGCGGCCGACCTGCCGGAGACTGTGAGCCGCTTCTTCCTGCGCGGCTTCGACGTGACCCGCGAGGTTCCGGTGGACGCGATGCTGGTGCGAATCGACGGGGAGGACGCCGAGCACGTCCTTGCGTTCGTCGTCCATCACGTCTCGGCCGACGGTGCGTCGATGGGACCGTTGGCAACGGATGTGATGACCGCATACACCGCGAGAGCGGCAGGCTCGGCTCCGGATTGGGAACCCCTGCCGGTGCAGTACGCGGATTTCGCGCTGTGGCAGCGCACCGTTCTCGGCTCCGACGACGACAAGAATTCTGTTGCGTCGCAACAGGTTCGGTACTGGAGGGAAGCACTGGCCGATCTGCCCGATCAGCTCGTACTGCCCACCGACCGACCTCGCCCCCCGACCCAGAGCTTCCGGGGCGAAACGGTGCGCTTCACCGTCGACGCCGCGGTTCACGCCGCGGTCGCAGACCTCGCACGCGCACGTCAGGCCAGTGTCTTCATGGTTGTCCACTCGGCCTTTGCCGCGTTCCTGGCGCGTGTGGCAGGAACCGACGACGTCGCCATCGGGACGCCCATCGCCGGCCGCGGCGAGAGCGCGCTCGATCCCATGATCGGCATGTTCGTCAACACGTTGGTGTTCCGGTCCACGGTGCACCCGTCCATGACCTTCGAGGACTTGCTGGCGCAGGCGCGCGAGCGCGACCTGTCGGCATTCGCCCACGCGGACATACCGTTCGAGCGTCTGGTCGAGGTACTCAACCCGGTGCGCTCCACCGCGCGAAACCCGCTGTTCCAGATCGGCCTGTCGTTCCAGAATCTGGCCGATCTCAGCTTCGAGTTGCCGGGGCTGACCGTCCGCGGCGTCGACGCCGAGTCGACCCTCGCCAAGACCGACCTCCAACTGACGGTGTCCGATCGCTACGCCGCCGACGGCACGCCCATGGACATGGACGCCGAATTCACCTTCGCCACCGACCTGTTCGACAGGTCGACGGTCGAGGCCTTCGCCCGTAGATTCGTCGCGGTGCTGGCCGCGGTGGCTGCGGACCCGAGTGCAGTCGTCGGAGATCTGGACCTGCTCGACGAGACAGAGCGAACGACGATCCTGGACACGTGGAACGACACCGATCACGATGTCGATCTGTCGCAGACTCTGGTGTCGCTGTTCGACGCTCAGGTCGACGCCCGTCCCGACGCTCCGGCGGTCAGGTACGCGGGCCGGACACTGACCTACCGCGAGTTCGACAGTCGGATCAACCGTCTGGCGCGGCGGTTGATCGCCGCTGGAGTGGCCCCGCAGGTGACGGTGGCACTCGCGCTCGGGCGTTCGGTCGAGCTGCTCGTCGCGATGTACGCGGTGAGCAAGGCCGGCGGAATCTATGTGCCACTCGATCCGGATCAGCCGGCTGCCCGCATCGCCGACATCGTCGACGACGCATCGCCACTGTTGATCCTGAGCTCGACCCGTGACGGGTTCTCGGCTCCCGAGGACAATGGTCGGTCCGTGCCCGTCGTCCTGATCGACGCGGACTCGGACGAGTACGCAGACATCTCGGATGCGCCGATCACGGACGACGAACGGCATGCGCCGCTGCGTGCCGCGAACACGGCATACGTGATCTTCACGTCCGGCTCGACCGGTCGACCCAAGGGTGTCGCCGTCAGTCATCGCGCCATTGTCAACCAGTTGCTCTGGGCGCGTGCGGAATACGGCATCGGCGTCGACGACACGGTGTTGCTCAAGACCGCGGCGACGTTCGATCTGTCGGTATGGGAATTCTGGACGGCGTCGATCGGCGGCGGCTGCACCGTGGTCGCCGAGGCCGGTGGACACCGCGATCCGAGCTACCTACTGGACCTGATGACCGAGGCGAACGTGACGACGCTGCACACGGTGCCGTCGATGCTCGACGCGTTGATCGCGGCTGCCGGCGGCACGCTGCCGTCCGGGCTGCGTCGAATCCTGGCCATCGGCGAAACACTGCCGCCTACCACCGCTCAGCGTGCGCTCCGCGCTACGCGGGCACGCCTGGACAATTTGTACGGTCCCACCGAGGCAGCGGTGTCGGTGACCGCGCACCGGGTGCACGATTCCGGGACGGGGCCGGTTCCCATCGGTGCTCCCGAGTGGAACACCCGTGTCTACGTACTGGATTCACGTCTGTCGCCGGTTCCGGTCGGTGTCACGGGAGAGCTCTATCTTGCGGGCAGTCAGCTGGCCGACGGCTATGTCGGGCGGCCCGATCTCACCGCGGAGCGGTTCGTGGCCGATCCGTTCTCGCCGGGCGGACGGCTCTATCGCACAGGCGATCTCGCAGCATGGCGCGGCGACGGTGTACTGGAGTACGTGGGTCGTTCGGACTTCCAGGTCAAGATCCGCGGCTTCCGCATCGAGCTCGGTGACATCGACGCCGCGCTCCGCTCGATCGAATTGGTACGCGATGCGGCCGTGGTCGCCTCGCACGACGAGCGCCTCGGGGATCGACTGGTCGCCTACGTGGTGCCCGCCGACGGCGTATCGGTCGATCCCGAAACCGTGCGCGCGTCGATGGCGTCGTCGGTGCCGTCCTACATGGTGCCGTCCGCCTTCGTGATCCTCGACGTCCTGCCACTCAACGCCAACGGCAAGCTGGACCGAAAGGCCCTGCCGGAACCGGTGTTCGAGGCCGCAGAGTTCCGGGCGCCAACCGATCTCGTCGAGGTGACGGTCGCCGGTGTGTTCGCGGACATCCTCGGTGTCGAGCGCGTTGGTCTGGACGACGATTTCTTCGCGCTCGGCGGAAACTCGCTGATCGCCACCCAGGTGGTCTCGCGTCTGGGCTCGGCTCTCGACACCGTTGTTCCGGTGCGGTCGATCTTCGAGTCGCCGACGGTGCTGGGACTCGCCCGCGCCATCGAATCCACCGTCGGTGCCGGTGCGCGCCGTGCTCTGGTGCAGCGCAGGCGGCCCGAGCAGATCCCACTGTCGCTGGCACAGCAGCGGATGTGGTTCCTGAGCCAGTTCGATCCCACCTCGGCGGTGAACAACATCCCGGTGGCGATCCGACTGTCCGGCGATCTGGACGTGCCTGCACTGGTGCGAGCGGTGACGGATGTGGTCTCGCGGCACGAGATTCTGCGCACCGTGTACCCCGAGGTCGACGGGCGAGGCAGTCAGGTCGTCCTCGGCCTCGCCGAGGGCGCACCGTCCGTCGACGTCATCGACACGGCAGCCGCCGATGTGCCCGAGACCTTGCGGCGGTTCGTCTCCGAGGGCTTCGACGTCACCAGCGCCGTTCCGGTGCGGGTGGCGATCCTGCGCATCGACGAGCGTGAGCACGTCCTGGCATTCGTGGCCCACCACATCGCCGCCGACGGATTCTCCATGGGACCGTTGACCCGCGACATCATGGTCGCCTACACCGCACGTGCAGCGGGCGACGATCCGCAATGGGCACCGTTGCCCGTCCAGTACGCCGATTTCACCCTGTGGCAGCGCGAGTTGCTCGGCACCGAGGGCGATCCGGAATCGCCCATGGCTCAGCAGCTCGGCTACTGGCGTTCGGTACTGCGCGGCGCGCCTGCACAACTCGATCTGGCGACCGATCGACCGCGACCGGCGGTGGCGACGAACGGAGGTGCGGCATACAACTTCTCGCTCGACGCCGAACTGCACAAGAGCATCGCCCGGGCGTCTCGGGAGAACAACGCGACGGTGTTCATGACCGCGCACACCGCTCTCGCGGTGCTGTTAGCTTCGCTGGCAGGAACCGACGACTTGGTGATCGGTACGCCGGTGGCCGGACGCGGAGACTCCAACCTCGACGACCTCGTGGGTATGTTCGTCAATACCCTCGCATTGCGCACGTCCGTCGAGCCGGGCACGACGTTGCGCGATCAGCTCGCTCTGGTGCGAGAGGTGGACCTCGGGGCGTTCTCGCATTCCGACATACCGTTCGAGCGACTCGTCGACGCGATCGCGCCGGAACGGTCGCAGGCAAGGCATCCCATCTTCCAGGTGATGCTCACGTTCCAGAACCTCGGCGAACAGTCGTTCGCGCTACCCGGTCTCGACATCGACGGTGTCGATCTGTCGAGTGCGATCGCGAAGTTCGATCTGCAGGTGACACTGTGGGAGAAGTTCGACTCCGCAGGCGCGCCCGATGGCGTCGACGTCCAATTCGACTACGCCACAGATCTGTTCGACGAATCGTCGATGGCAGTCTTTGCGCGCAGACTCGTCCGGGTTCTGGAGTCGATGACGGCCGAGATCGACCGGCCCGTCGGCGACGTCGATCTCCTCGAGCCCGCGGAGCGCACTGCCGTCCTCGAGCAGTGGAACGCGACCGAGCACGAGGTCGACGATCGGCACACATTGGTCTCCCTGTTCACCGAGCAGGTAGCAGCAGCACCGAACAACGTTGCCCTCGGCTTCGGCGACGAGCAGATCGACTACGCGGAGTTCTCCGGACGGGTGAATTCGCTTGCCCGAGTGCTCATCGGGGAGGGGGTAGGACCCGAGACCGTGGTCGCGATCGCGATGCGCCGTTCGCCGGACATGCTCGTCGGCATCTACGCGGTCCTCGCTGCAGGCGGTGCCTACGTGCCGGTCGACCCGGACCAGCCGTCCGATCGGATCGAGTACATCCTCGAGACCGCAGCACCGGTCGCGGTGCTGACCACCACTCGCGACGGGGGCGTCGCCGGCTCGTCCGTTCCGCAGATCCTGCTGGACACCGTGGACACCGATGCGTACGCGACCCGACCGGTCGAGGATTCGGAGCGACTGGCACCGCTGAGGCCGTCGGACACCGCCTACGTCATCTTCACCTCGGGCTCGACGGGCAAGCCCAAGGGTGTCGCCGTCACACACGCCGCCATCGTCAACCGACTGCTGTGGATGCAGCACGAGTACGAGCTCACCGTCGACGATGTGGTGCTGCAGAAGACCCCTGTGACGTTCGATGTCTCGGTGTGGGAGTTGTTCTGGCCGTTGCAGATCGGTGCGCAGCTCTACATCGCCCAGCCGGACGGTCATCGCGACCCCGCGTATCTGGTGGAGACGATCGAACGCCGCGGTGTCACCACCGCACACTTCGTTCCCTCGTTGCTCGCCGTGTTCGCTGCCACCGACGGGATCGAGCGATGCAGCGCTCTGCGGATGCTGTTCGCATCGGGTGAGGCGCTACCGGTCTCGGTAGCCGCAGGCATCCGCCGGGCACTGCCCGCTGTGGAACTGCACAACCTGTACGGGCCGACCGAGGCCGCCGTGGACGTGACGTTCCATCGGGTCACCGACGCAGACACCGTGTCGGTGCCGATCGGCATGCCGGTATGGAACACCCGGGTCACCGTGCTCGATGCTCGTCTGCACCCGGTGCCGATCGGCGTGCCGGGCGAGCTGTACCTGGCCGGAACCCAGCTGGCGCGAGGCTATCTGGGACGACCCGACCTGACAGCAGACCGATTCGTCGCCGATCCGCACGGGCCGGCCGGGAGCCGGATGTACCGCACCGGTGACCTCGTACGCTGGAACACCGGGCGAGAGCTGGAGTACTTGGGGCGCACCGACTTCCAGGTCAAGCTCCGCGGGCTTCGCATCGAGCTCGGTGAGATCGAGTCGGCGCTCATCGCCGACCCGACCGTCGATCAGGCCGTTGTGCTCGTGCGGCAGACGCCGTCGGCGGGCGAAATTCTGGTGGGCTACGTCGTACCCGCCTCCGGCGCGGCCGTCGATCCGGCGGCGCTGACGGCGGTCGCGGCACGGACGGTGCCCGAATACATGGTTCCGGCGTCGGTGGTGGTTCTCGAATCACTTCCGCTCGGACCGAACGGCAAGCTGGATCGACGTGGACTACCGGATCCCGAGTTCGGTAGCGACGCCGAGTTCCGCACTGCGAGCACCGATACCGAGCGCATCATCGCCGATGTGTTCGCCGACGTCCTGGGACTCGAGACGGTGGGCGTCGACGACTCCTTCTTCGCGCTCGGTGGCGACAGCATCGTGTCCATTCAGTTGGTCTCGCGCGCCAAGGCGAGAGGAATCCAGTTCGGCCCACGAGATGTGTTCGAGCGCAAGACCGTTGCCGGGCTGGCCGAGGTGGCCGTCGTCGTCGGCGAGGGTGCGGACACGGTCGTCCTCGACGAACTCGACGGCGGTGGAGTCGGATGGCTGCCGCTGCCACCGTTCGGTGCGGCACTGCTCCAGCGCGGCGGTGGGTACCGTCGCTTCCATCAGGCGCTCACACTCGGGCTCCCGGCAGGCATCGACCGCAACGGTGTCGTGGCCACGCTCACTGCTGTCGTCGATCATCACGACATTCTTCGGTCCACCCTCGTGCACGACGATCGTGGCTGGGGCCTCGAGGTCGGCGAGCCCGGTTCGGTGGACGTCGACGAGCTGCTGACGACGTCGTCGGCGGACGGTGGAGCCGCCGCGGTGGATGCGGCGGTCGGATCGCTCGATCCGGAGAACGGGCGCATGCTCGCGTTCGTGTGGGTCGACAGCGCGCCGAACACACTGACAGTCGTCGCGCATCACCTCGTCGTCGACGGCGTGTCGTGGCGAATCCTGGTGCCGGACTTCGTGTCCGCGTGGGCGCAGATCGCCGGCGGCACCACCCCGGTTTTGCCGGATGTCGGTACGTCGATGCGGCGATGGACACACGCACTCGTGGAGGAAGCCGCGCGCCGGACGCACGAGTTGCCGGAGTGGCGCAGCATCGCCCGGACCCCGGACCCGGTCCTGGGAGAGCGGGACTTCGAGCCGGCCGTCGACGTCGTGGATACCCTCGAGCGAGTCGAGATGTCCCTGTCGTCGGATACCACGCGTACGTTGCTGACCACGGTTCCCGAGATCTACCACGGCGGAGTCGCGGACGGACTGCTCGCCGCACTCACGCTGGCAGTCACCGCGCTGCGCAAAGAACAGGGAATCGATGCCCCGGCGACACTGCTTCAGCTCGAAGGGCACGGCCGCGAGGAGGCCGTGGTCCCAGGAGCCGATCTCGGCCGGACCGTCGGCTGGTTCACCAGCCTCTTCCCGGTTCGGCTCGACCTGACCGGAATCGACGTCGACGACGCCCTCGGCGGCGGCTCTGCCCTCGGCGACGCCGTGAAGGCCGTCAAGGAGCAGATGCTGGCGTTGCCCGACCGGGGAATGGGATGGGGGCTACTGCGCTACCTCGATCGAACGAGCGAGACGGAGCTGGCGCCGCTGTCCACCGGGCAGATCAGCTTCAACTATCTCGGTCGGGTCGGCACCGGAGATGTGCCGGAGGACATGAAGTCTCTCGGCTGGTTGCCTGCCGAGGACGCCACCGGTCTGTCTGCAGCCGGTGACCCGGACATGGCCGCGAACAAGACGATCGATATCAACGCCATCGTGGTCGACACCGAGGACGGAAGCGCCCTGAGTGCGTCGCTGGCATTCCCGCGGGGCGCGATCTCCGAGGCGACCGTGGCGCGTCTGGCGCAACTGTGGTCGGGGCTGCTCGACTCGCTCGCGGCCCACGCACGTACCTCTGGTGCCGGTGGCCTCACTCCGTCGGACCTTCCGTTGGTGCGCGTGAGTCAGGCCGACATTCTCGGCTTCGAGCAGCGCTATCCGGCACTGACCGATGTGTGGCCGCTGGCACCATTGCAGCAGGGCTTGCTGTTCCATGCCCTGTTCGCCGACACCTCGCTGGACGTCTACACGATGCAGGTCGTGCTCGACCTGGCAGGCGAGGTCGATCAGGAGCGTCTGTGTGATGCCGCGCAGGCCCTGCTGGATCGGTACGAGAACCTCCGCGCCGTGTTCGCGGTGACCGCAGACGGCGACAGCGTGCAGATTGTTCAGCAAGGTGTGCGGTTGCCTTGGCGCACTGTCGATCTCAGCGATGTCGACGAGAACGCGCGCGGCGCCGCGGTCGCGGCTGCACTGGACGAGGATCAGCGGGAGCATTTCGACATCACCACCGCCCCGTTGTTGCGGTTCCTGCTGATTCGCCTCGGGCCCACGACGTACCGACTGGCGATGACCAACCATCACGTGCTGCTGGACGGCTGGTCGCTGCCGCTGGTGATGAAGGAGCTGCTCTACCTCTACGCCGTCCGCAGCGACACGTCGTCGATGCCGCGGCCGCGCTCGTATCGCTCGTTCCTGCAGTGGCTCGGTCAGCGCGACCCGGAGACCTCCCGGCAGGCGTGGGCCCGATCACTCGACGGCGTCGACGAGCCGACACTGCTGACTCCACCGACCCTGGGCCGCGAGATCTCCAGCCGATCGGCGGAGACCGAGGTACGGATCGACTCGGAGGCCACCGCAGCGTTGATCGCGCTCGGTGGACGCCTCGGCGTCACCGTGAACACGTTGGTACAGGCCGCGTACGGAATGCTGTTGGCTCAGATGACGGGCCGCGACGACGTGGTCTTCGGGGCCACGGTCTCGGGTCGGCCCGCGGACCTGCCCGGAGTCGAGTCGATGATCGGATTGTTCATCAACACCATTCCGGTACGGGTTCGCCTCGATGCACACGACACCGTGGAGCAGTACCTCACGCGGCTCCAAGGTGAGCAGGCCGATCTGCTCGATCACCACCACGTGGGATTGGCGGACATCCAGCGGGATGCTGGGCTGGGCAACCTGTTCGACACGCTGACGGTGTTCGAGTCGTACCCGGTGAACGAGGCCGAGTTGGCGCAGCAGGCCGCATCGATCGACGGCATGACCGTCGAGGGTGTCGGCTCCAACGACAACACCCACTACCCGCTGACCCTGCTGGTGGTGGCGAACGAGGAAGTGACGCTGACGGCGAAATACATCAGCGACCTGTTCGACACCCGTGCGGTCGAGTCGATCCTGGCGCGCGTCGTCTCGCTTCTCGCTACGTTCGCGGCGGACCCCACGCGCCGGGTTGTCGACATCGACCTGCTCGACACCGCGGAGCGCACACGGATACTCGACGAGTGGAACGACACTGCCCGCGAGATCGATTCCGCGGCAACGCTCGTGTCGATGTTCGAGGGTCGGGTGGTGCAGTCTCCGGACCGGATCGCGGTCTCCTTCGAGGACGATCGAGTGACGTACGCGGAATTCGCGGGTCGAGTGAACGCGCTTGCGCGACTGCTGATCCGCGAGGGCGTCGGCCCGGAAACGATGGTCGCCATCGCCATGCGGAGATCGGTGGACATGCTCGTCGGTGTCTACGCGGTGCTGACCGCGGGCGGGGCGTACGTCCCGATCGATCCAGACCAGCCGGCGGAGCGCGTCGAGTACATCCTGGCGACGGCCGATCCCGTTGCGATTCTGACGACGGCGGCGGATTCGTCTGCCGTGGAATCGGTCTCGTCCGCCGCACCGCGAATCGTGGTCGATTCCGTCGATCTCACCGGATTCGCCACCGATGCGGTTCGCGCCGACGAGCGCCGCGCCGCGCTGCTCCCCGACGACGTCGCGTACGTCATCTTCACCTCGGGCTCCACGGGCAAGCCCAAGGGTGTAGCCGTGACGCACGCCGCCATCGTCAACCGGCTCGTGTGGATGCAGGACGAGTACGGTCTGACCGTCGACGATGTGGTGCTGCAGAAGACTCCGGTGACGTTCGACGTGTCTGTGTGGGAGTTGTTCTGGCCGTTGCACATCGGTGCCGAATTGGCGATAGCGAAACCGGACGGGCATCGCGACCCGGCCTATCTGGTCGAGATTGTCACCGAGCGGTCGGTCACCGTCGCACACTTCGTGCCGTCGATGCTGGCCGTGTTCGCGGCAGCGGACGGAGTCTCGCACTGTTCGAGCCTGCGCATGTTGTTCGCGTCGGGTGAGGCGCTGCCGGTATCGGTCGCCTCGGCAATCGCTACGGCACTGCCGAACACAGAACTGCACAACCTGTACGGGCCCACCGAGGCTGCGGTGGACGTGACCTACCACCGCGTCGCCGCCGCCGACGTCGCCGGCGTGCCGATCGGTGTGCCGGTGGCCAACACCCGAGTGACCGTGTTCGACGCGCGGCTGCGACCGGTGCCGGTCGGCGTCGCGGGTGAGCTCTACCTCGCGGGAGTCCAACTGGCCCGCGGCTACCTCGGGCGAGTGGATCTGACCGCAGACCGGTTCGTTGCCGATCCGTACGGTGCACCGGGTACTCGGATGTACCGGACCGGCGACCTGGTCCGGTGGAACGTCGACGGCGAGCTCGACTACATCGGCCGCACCGACTTCCAGGTGAAACTGCGCGGCCTGCGCATCGAGCTCGGTGAGATCGAGGCGGCGTTGACCGCACACCCCGACGTCGACCGATCGACCGTCCTGGTGACGTCGACGGCGTCGGGCGAAATTCTGGTCGGCTACGTCGTTCCTCGTGCTGGTGCGTCGGTGGACGTGAGCGAGCTGACCTCGTTCGCAGGCAGCCGACTTCCCGGCTACATGGTGCCGACCCAGATCATGGTGCTCGCCGAGTTCCCCCTGAACGCCAGCGGCAAGCTCGATCGAAAAGCGTTGCCGGAGCCGGTGTTCGAGGCGCGTGAGTTCCGTGCACCGGTGACCGTGACCGAGATCGCCATCGCCGACGTCTTCGCCGACGTGCTCGGTGTCGATCAGGTGGGATCGGACGACGACTTCTTCGCGCTCGGCGGAAATTCGCTCGCGGCCACCCGTGCAGCAGCGCGCATCACCGCTGCTCTGGGCAAGCAGGTGGGTGTGCGCGAGCTGTTCGAGAACTCGACAGTCGCGGCGCTCGCAGCGCGCACGGACCTCCAGGGAACGGTGCATCGCGTGCCGCTTCGACCCAGGACGGGCGACGAGCGGGTACCGCTCTCGCTCGCGCAGCAGCGAATGTGGGTACTGAATCGACTCGACCCCGGGTCGGGCGCGTACAACATGCCGCTCGCTCTGCGGCTCACCGGTGACCTGGACGTGGCCGCACTTCAGGCGGCCGCGACGTGGGCGATCGAGCGGCACGAGACGCTGCGAACTCGCTATCCCGAGGATGCCGACGGCACTGCGTTCCAGGAGGTCCTCGACGCCCGTGCCACCACTCTCGACCTCGATCCGATCGACGCCACGGGCGAAGCCGACATCGCCGATCGGGTGCGTCGACTGGTGTACGACGGATTCGATGTCACCGCTGCGCCTCCGGTACGTGGGGCACTGTTCCGACTCGTCGGAACGGAGGACGGCGAACTCCAGTACGTGTTCGTCATCGTGATGCACCACATCAGCGGCGACGGAGCGTCGATGGCACCGTTGGCTCGTGACGTGATGACCGCGTATCTCGCCGCGACAGCCGGCACGGTTCCGACGGTGGCACCGCTGTCGATCCAGTACGCCGACTACACGCTGTGGCAGCGTGAAGTGCTGGGTTCGACGAACGATCCGGGTTCCGCAGCGAATCGGCAGGTCGACTTCTGGCGCACCGAGCTGAGCGGTATCACCCCGGTCATCGCCCTGCCGTGGGACAGGCCGAGACCGGCAGAGCCCTCGCTACACGGTGGAAGTGTCCGCGCACATCTCGACGCGCAGACCCACGAGGCGTTCCTCGATATCGCACGATCGAACAACGCGACTCTGTTCATGGTGTTGCACAGCGTCCTCGCGGTAGTGCTGGCGAGAACCAGCGGTGCACGGGATTTCGCCATCGGAACTCCGATTGCCGGTAGGGGAGACGAACAACTCGACGACATCGTCGGAATGTTCGTCAACACGCTGGCGCTTCGTACCAGCGTCGATCCGGACGCGACGTTCGAGGATCTCGTGCGCAGTATTCGAGAAAACGACCTGAGGGCATTCGGGAACGCAGACGTGCCGTTCGAGCACGTCGTCGACGTCATCGGGCAGGACCGAACCCCCGGAATCAGCCCGCTGTTCCAGACCGTGTTGTCGGTCGAACCATTGGGTGAGGCTCGCTTCGAACTGCCTGCCCTGACCGTCGAGCCCGTCGAGGGATTCGAGCCGACCGCCAAGTTCGATCTTCAGGTGACGGTGCAAACTCGGCCCGCGGTCGATGCTGACGGCGAACCGGACCTGGCTGTCGAGTTCGCCTACGCCGCAGACCTGTTCGACGAATCGACCGTATCGGCGATGGTAGATCGCTTCGTCAGGATCGCCGACGCCGTGGCGGCGGATCCGGGACTCGAAATCGGTGCGATCGACGATCTCGGCGACGACGAGCGGGCAGCGTTGACTGCATCCCCGACTCCGAACGCGGTGGGCGCGGTGGCCGGTCGAACTTTGCCTCAGTTGCTCGCTGCGACCGTGGAGGCGGATCCGGAGGCCCCTGCGTTGTCTTCTGCAGGCGAGGAGACCACCTACCTCGAGCTCGACCGACGTTCGTCACGCCTGGCCCGTGAACTGATCGACCGCAACGTCGGGCCCGACGTGACTGTTGCCGTCGCCGTCGACGACGCAGTCGAATCCGTCGTGGCCCGTTGGGCGGTGGTCAAGGCGGGTGGTGCTCTGGCCCTGGTGAACGACGTCGACGGTGCCGTCGGAGTGGGCGCGAACGTCGTCGTCATCGACACCGGTGCGGCGCAGCACTGGGATCGAGTCTCCACGGTCGTCGATCTCGGTGACGCGGCGATGTCGAGGTCGGTGACCGACCGATCGCCTCGTCCGATCACGTACACCGACCGTATCGCCGTGCTCTCCGCAGACAGCCCGGCTCTGGTGGTGGACGTGTCGACCGGCGCTACGGTGAGCCACGGTGCCCTTGCTGCCGCGGCCGTTCGGGCGGTCGAAGAGTACGGGATCGACTACGAGTCGCGGCTCGGCGTGCCCACCGCGATCACCTCTCCGTCGGCCTGGTTCGCCGCTGTGCTGGCTGCCTCGGTCGGTGCTGTGTTGGTGATCGATCGGGCCGAGTCGCCCGAAGATTCGGCCGATCTCGTCGTCGCCGAGTGGATGACGCACGTGTTCGTGACTGCGGTGGAAGCCACGGCGGTCGCGGAATTGGAGTCGGACGATCTCGAGGACCTGGTGGCTCTGGTGATCGTCGACGGCGATGCGGACGAGGCCGAACGACCGGTCGGTGTGTCGATACACGGCGCGCCACAGTTCGGCTGAACCCGTTCGGGTCGATAGACTTCGGCCCTGAACAACAACCGTCCGTAGAGACGGAGAGCGTTCTCGACACGCGTCACCGAGGCGGTTGTGTCGGAGCGCCGCCGATGAGGAGTGTTCAGTGAGTTCGGATTGGTCGGGGACCAGTACGTCGGGTAAGGCAAAGCGACCGAATGGTCGTGTCAAGCGTCCGAAACCGGGCCGTAGCCGACCCGCGCGGGTTCCTACCCTGCCGGCATTGCTCTCGGCAGCGGTCGAGAAGAATCCGACGGGTACCGCGCTCGTTTTCGGTGAAACGTCGGTTACTTACGAAGAACTGGACGCGCTGTCGTCGAAGCTGGCTCGGCTGTTGATCTCTCACGGCGTCGGACCGGACCACTTGGTGGCGATCGCGCTCGACCGGTCCATCGAGTCGGTGGCCTCGGTATGGGCGATAGCGAAGTCCGGCGGGGCCTTCTTGCCGATCGATCTGCGTTATCCGCCCGGGCGGATCGAGCACATGGTTACCGACTCCGGTGTTCGGTGGGGACTGACGACGTCCGACCGAGTGGCCGAGTTGCCCGACGGAGTGTTGTGGATTGCGGTGGACGGGACCGACGAGAAGAGGCAACTCGAGCAATTGTCCGCGGAGCCGATCGCGCCGCAGGATCGTCTGGCTCAGCCGGTTCCCGCGAATCTGGCGTATGTGATCTACACGTCCGGGTCGACCGGAAGGCCGAAAGGGGTCGCGGTCACGCACGCCGGACTCGCCCCACTCGCCGCCACCGTCGCCGACACGTTCGAGACGTCCGGTGACTTTCGCACAATGCATTTCGCCTCACCCAGTTTCGACGCCTCCGTGTTGGAATTGCTGATCACCATCGTGAACGGGTCGATGATGGTGATCGTTCCGTCCAGCGTCTACGGCGGCACGGAATTGGCCGAGATCATGGCGAAGCATCGGGTCACTCATGCGATCATCACGCCTGCCGCGCTGACGACCATGGATTCCGGAGACCTTCCCGAACTTCGCGCGCTCGCCGTCGGTGGGGAGACCTTCACCGCGGAGCTGATGGGACGGTGGGCACGCGGTCGACAGTTCCACAATGCCTACGGTCCCACCGAAACGACCGTTATCTGCAGCTTGTCTGCCCCGCTCGTCTCCGGCGGAGCGGTCGACATCGGCTCGCCCACACAGAGCATGGCCAGTCACGTGCTCGACGATCGACTCCGGCCGGTTCCAGTGGGAGTGGTGGGGGAGTTGTACATGAGTGGGGCGGGACTGGCCCGGGGCTATCT
The DNA here is from genome assembly GCF_001426085.1 of Rhodococcus sp. Leaf278. Classification (GTDB taxonomy): domain Bacteria; phylum Actinomycetota; class Actinomycetes; order Mycobacteriales; family Mycobacteriaceae; genus Rhodococcoides. The sequence goes on along the minus strand of NZ_LMRR01000002.1, from coordinate 224,006 downwards.
CGAGCGCACGGGGCTCACCGCGCAACGGTTCGTGGCCAATCCCTTTGCGGCAGAGGGAGATGCGGCGCACTCACGGATGTACCGAACCGGCGACCTGGTTCGGTGGCGACAGGGCGAGAGCGGACTCGCAGTGGAGTACGTCGGACGCAACGACGCCCAGATTCAGCTTCGCGGCTTTCGAATCGAACTCGGGGAGATCGACGCAGTCCTCGCGGCCGTGGATGGCGTCGATTTCGCCGTGACCGTCGGGTACCGACGCGATTCCGGTGCAACCGAACTGGTCGGCTACGTCCTGCCGAACACGGGAGTGGATCTCGACGTCGATGAGGTTCTGGACGCGGCCAAAAGGTACTTGCCTGCGCACATGGTGCCGACGACGCTGACGATACTCGAGTCGATTCCTCTGACGCCGGCGGGCAAGCTCGATCGAAGTGCGCTACCGGAACCGGTGTTCGCCGTGCGCGAGTTCAGCGCTCCGACGACTCCGACCGAGATCGCCGTGGCCGATGTCTTCGCCGACCTGCTCGGTGTGGACGAGGTGGGGTCCAACGACGAGTTCTTCTCACTGGGTGGCAACTCGCTCCTCGCGACGCAGGCCGCTGCGCGCATCGGCGCAGCCCTCGGGCGTCGAGTACGACCGCGGGCGCTGTTCGACAACGCAACCGTCGAGGCATTGGCCGCGTCGATCGATACGGCCGAGGCCGACGCGCTGACCGTACTGGACTCGTCCAGGCCGCGTCCGCATCATGTTCCGCTTTCTCCGGCGCAGCAGCGAATGTGGTTTCTCAACCGGTTCGACACCGCATCGGCAATGAACAACGTGCCGGTGGCTCTGGCTCTGACCGGCGCTCTCGACGTCGATGCGATGCGTGCGGCGATAGACGATGTGATCGCTCGGCACGAGTCGCTGCGCACCGTGTATCCCGAGCTGGACGGAACGGGCTTCCAGCAGATTCTCGACATGTCCGGTGTCGACGTCGACTTGGAGGTCGTTCCGGCGTCACGGGAGTCTGCACCCGAGGCGGTGGGTGAGTTCCTGTCGAGGGGATTCGACGTGACGACGGAGATTCCGTTTCGAGTGCGACTTTTCGAAATCACCGACCTGGAGAGTTCCGAGCCGGAATTCGTGTTGGCCTTCGTCGCTCATCACATCTCCGCCGACGGGTTGTCCATGGGCCCGCTCTCACGAGACGTCATGACTGCCTACATCGCTCGTGCAGCGGGAGATGCACCGAACTGGCCTCCTCTGGCCGTTCAGTACGCCGACTACACACTGTGGCAGCACGAGATGCTCGGTTCGGAGGACGATCCGAATTCGTTGGTGTCCAGGCAAATCGCTTTCTGGAAAACTGCATTGGCAGGAACCCAGGAGCAACTGCAGTTGCCGTGGGATCGACCACGTCCTCGGGTGGCGTCCGGTCGAGGTGGACTGACACAGTTCGCTGTCGAGCCCGAAACGTACGAGCGCGTGGTCGAACTCGCGCACAGGCATGACGCGACTCCGTTCATGGTGGTGCACGCGGCTCTGGCGGTTCTGCTTGCGAGACTGTCCGGTTCGCCCGACGTTGCCATCGGTGCACCGGTCGGTGGCCGCGGCGATGCCGGTCTCGACGATCTGGTCGGAATGTTCGTCAACACGGTGATCCTGCGTACGCGGATCGACGGATATCGATCGATCGAGCAGCTTCTCGACCAGGTGCGGGCCTCCGACATGGATGCCTTCGAGAACGCAGACGTGCCGTTCGAGCGTCTGGTCGAGGTGCTCGATCCGGAGCGATCGCAGGGTCGGCACCCCTTGGTTCAGGTCGCGCTGTTCTTCCAGAACTTCTCCGAGGGGACGTTCGAGCTTCCCGGGTCGACGGTCTCGCGGTTCGGGTCCGCGGCGTTCTCGGCCAAGTTCGACCTGCAGGTAACGGTCATGGAGTCGGCGGGTGGACTCGCCGGCGAACTGCTCTACGCGACCGACTTGTTCGACGAGGACACTGTCGTCGCCTTCGGGGAACGGCTGGTTGCGCTGCTCGACTCTGTCACCGAGAACCCACACGTGGCGTCCGGTGACGTCGATATCGTATCGGAGCCCGAGCGGGACCGGGTTCTGTTGCAGTGGAACGATACTCGGAATTCGAGTGTGCCGCGAGAAGAACTACTGCTCGACGGATTCGATCGACAGGTCGCCGCGACGCCGGATGCCGTAGCCGTTGTCTTCCAAGACGAGGTACTCACCTACGCCCAGTTCTCGGCTCGCGTGGATGCCGTCGCGCAGCGGTTGCATCAGGACGGCTCCGGTCCCGGCGCTCTCATCGGGTTGGCCATGAGGCGGTCCATCGAACTGGTCGTCGGGATGTACGCGGTGTTGCGCACCGGTGCTGCCTATGTTCCCCTCGACCCCGATCAACCGTCCGAGAGAAACGATCACATTCTTTCCACGGCAGACCCGATGGTCGTACTGTCCACCAGCAGAGACGCATTCGCGACGGCCAGTGATGTGTCAGTCCTGTTCATCGACGGGGTGGAGCGCATCGATGCTGTGCCCACGTTCGGTCGTCCCCACTCGGCCGATCTGGCGTACGTACTGTTCACGTCGGGTTCGACGGGCACGCCCAAAGGCGTCGCCGTCGAGCATCGGGCCATCGTCAACCAGATGGTCTGGATGGCCGAGGAGTACGGACTCGACGAATCGGACGTGTATCTGCAGAAGACGGCGACGACGTTCGATGTGTCACTGTGGGGCTTCTTTCTTCCTCTACGGACCGGCGGTCAGTTGATCATCGCTCCGCCGGGCGCGCAGCGCGAGGTCGATGTGATCGGCGGCCTGATCTCCCGCCACCGAGTGACCGTGACCGATTTCGTACCGTCGATGTTGACAGTCTTCGCGGAATCCGTTGCTGCAGAATCGATAGCTACGCTGCGGCAGATATTCGTCATCGGAGAGGCTCTGCCCGCTCGGACAGTGGCGGCCTGCCGCGGCGTGTCGAACGCACGAGTGCACAATCTCTACGGTCCCACCGAGGCTGCGGTGTCGGTGACCTATCGTGATGTCTCCGATGACACACTCGACATCGGTTCCGCGTCCGGTGACGGTTCGGTGTCGATCGGCGTTCCCGAGTGGAATACTGTTGTGCGAGTTTTGGATTCGCGATTGAAGCCGGTGCCTGCCGGTGTGCCCGGTGAGCTGTATCTGGCGGGTGTGCAGTTGGCCCGCGGTTACGTCGCGCGACCGGACCTGACGTCCGAACGGTTCGTGGCCGATCCGTTCGGCAGCGCCGGAGACCGCATGTACCGAACCGGCGACCTGGTGCGATGGTCGATGCGCGGCGACGGCCGGATCGAGTACATCGGCCGAACCGACTTCCAGGTGAAGTTCCGTGGTCAGCGAATCGAGTTGGGGGAGATCGAAACCGCGCTGACAGGTTTGCCGGGAATAGGTCAGGCAGTGGTGGTGGTGTCCGATTCGGCCGCCGGTGACCTTCTGGCTGCATACCTCGTACCGGTAGCCGATGCTGTTCTCGATACCGAGGATATTCGGACGAGGCTCGACTCGCTGGTGCCGTCGTACATGGTGCCGTCGGCTTTCGTTGTTCTGCAATCACTTCCGCTGAATCCGGCGGGTAAGCTCGATCGCCGAGCGTTGCCGGATCCGGTGTTCGAGGCACGCGAGTTCCGTGCTCCTGCCACTGAAGTGGAAGAGGCGGTAGCGTCGGTGTTCGCCGACGTGCTCGGCGTCGAGCGGGTAGGTGCGGACGACGATTTCTTTTCCCTGGGTGGGAACTCGTTGTTGGCGATGAAGCTCGTGTCCCGATTGGGCCGCTCCCTAGGGGATGTGACGGTGCCGGTGTCGTGGCTGTTCTCCGACTCCTCGGTTACGGCCTTGGCGTCGCGGATCGATGCGACGCGTCGTTCCGATACTTCCATCGCCGAAGAGACCGGACTGGACACCGTCGTCGAACTGCGTGGGGGAAGCGGCACGCCACTGTTCTGTGTACATCCGATCGTGGGACTGTCCTGGGCGTTCGGCGGATTGGCCCCGTACGTCGACAGCACCCGGCCCCTCTACGGTCTGCAATCTCCGGTGCTTGCCGGCGACCCGATGCCCGCCTCGATCGACGAGTGGGCATCGATCTTCGTCGATCGCATCCGCGAGATTCAGCCCAGCGGGCCCTACCACCTGCTGGGGTGGTCGATGGGCGGCGTCATCGCTCATGCGGTCGCCGTGCAGTTGCAAGGGCTCGGCGAGACGGTGTCGACGCTGGCGATGATGGATTCGTTCGTGCTGTCCAGAACCACGCACCTCGTGGAAGGGACAGTGACTGCGGGGGAGGTGCTCGGCGGGTTGGGTATCGACTCCGAACACGACTCGGACGTGGCAGAACTGTCTGTCGATTCCGCCATGGCGTTACTCCGCACGATGCCTGCTCCGTTCGACAACTTGTCCAGAGAGCGGGTGCACTGCATCGTCGACGGAATCGAACGGTCGGCCGCGATGTTGCAGGCCCATGAGCCCGAGCGGTTCGACGGTGAGCTGCTCTATTTCGCGTCCGTCGTCGACGACCCGACAGGTGTTGCCGGTGCATCGACGTGGACAGAGTTCGCCGACGGGAAGCCGACCGTGACTCCAGTTCATTCGACGCACTGGCAGATGGCGTCGGCATCGGCGCTCGCCGAGATCGGACCAGTCCTCGACGACTGGATATCTCGCCGACCGTGAGCGGCACTGCTCGGAGTCGAATCGCCGGGCAGTTCACACATGAACGCCGGGCAGCTCACACGTGAACGCAACGTCAGTTCGCGGGTAACGAATCCAGCGAAGTACCCGATATCTGGAGTGATGCGTACCGTCGGACGTCATCGGTGCGCCGGGGTTCGATCGGGTGAGTGGCGGACGGCCGACTGCCGTTCGAAAGTGAGGAGCACGACAGTTCATGGGTACCGAGACGTCGGGCACAGCAGGAGCGACGGGCGGCGGTAACCCGGTGGAGAACGGTTCGCGGGAGCGGGGCCGGGAAGCACGAACCCGGGAGCGGCCTGCGCGACGTGAGCGCCCCGCGCGCCGTAGACGCGCGCGCACTCCACTCCTGCCTCAGCTACTGGCCTCGGCCGTCGAACTCGGACCCGACTCGGATGCCCTCGTGTTCGATGGTCGAACGTGGACCTACGCCGAGCTGGATGCTCGATCGGCTGCGCTGGCCCGGGTACTGATCGAGCGCGGCGTCGGTCCCGAGGATTTTGTGGCGCTGTCGATCCCGCGCTCCGATCTGTCCGTCATGGCTTTGTGGGCAGTGGCCAAGACCGGCGCGGCATTCGTGCCGATCGATCCGACCTACCCGGCCGACCGGGTACGGCACATGGTGTCCGACTCCGGCGTGCTGCTGGGGTTGTCCGTCGGCGCGGTGAACGAGGATCTGCCCGCGGAGGTCGAATGGCTGGTCATCGACGACAGTGACATGACTCGGCGTCTCGATGAACTGTCCGGCGAGCCCGTCACCTCGGAGGATCGGGTACGGGCCCTCGAGACGACGCACCCGGCATACATGATCTACACCTCCGGATCGACCGGTCTGCCGAAGGGCGTCGTCGTCACCCACGCCGGACTGAGCAACTTCTGCGAAGAGCAGATCGATCGCTACTCGCTCACCGAGCAGTCGCGAGTGCTGCACTTCGCGTCACCGAGCTTCGACGCGTCCGTCCTCGAACTCCTGATGAGCATCGGGCGGGGCTCGACGATGGTCGTCGCCTCTCCGAAGGTTCTCGGCGGAGACGATCTGGCTGCGCTCATCCGCGCGCAGAACGTGAGCCACGCATTCATCACCCCAGCGGCGCTGGCGTCGGTGAATCCGGCCGACACCGATACCCTGCACACCGTCGTTGTCGGCGGCGAGGCCTGCCCGCCCGAGCTGGCAAATCGATGGGCACCGGGCCGGCGTTTCTTCAACGGGTACGGGCCCACCGAGACCACGATCATGACCAATATCGGCGGACCGATCGCCGAGAACGAGCGGGTGACGATCGGCGGGCCCATCCGCGGCGTCAGCGCGTATGTGCTCGACGCATCCTTGAAACCGGTTCCCGACGGGGTGGCGGGCGAGCTGTACCTGGCCGGACCTGGACTTGCCCGCGGCTATCACCAGCGACGTGGACTGACCTCGGACCGCTTCCTTGCCTGTCCGTTCGGCGAGGACGGTGCGCGGATGTACCGCACCGGAGACGTCGTGCGCTGGCGGGTGGTCGAGGGCGAGCGCGTGGTCGAATACATCGGCCGCAACGACTTTCAGGTCAAGATTCGTGGCTTCCGCGTCGAGCTCGGTGAGATCGACGCCGTTCTGACCGCCGAGGAGAGCGTCGAGTTCGCCGTGACCGTCGGCCGCGAGACGCCGTCCAAATCCACTGCCCTCGTCTCGTACGTACTGCCGAAGTCGACGTCGGAATTCGATGAGCGCACACTTCTTGCGGTTGCGGCACAACATCTTCCGCGACACATGGTTCCGGCCATGATCATCGCACTCGACTCGATCCCGTTGACGCCCGTCGGCAAACTGGATCGGGCCGCGTTGCCCGCGCCGGTCTTCGCCGCCGCAGAATTCCGTTCCCCGTCGACGCCCCTCGAAATCACCGTCGCGCAGATCTTCGGCGAGTTGCTCGGAATCGACCGAGTCGGTGCCGACGACGACTTCTTCGAGCTCGGTGGAAACTCCCTGATCGCAACGCAACTGGCCGCACGTCTCGGCGCTGCGACCGGAACCCGAGTACCGGCACGCACCGTCTTCGAGTTTTCGACGGTGCAAACCCTCGCCGCCCGAGTGGAGAGTGCCTCGTCCGAGAGCGACAACGCCACGATACGACCGCAGCCGGTGCTGGCGAAAAGGGAGCGGCCCGACCGGATCCCGCTGTCGTTGGCTCAGCGGCGGATGTGGTTCCTCAACCGCTTCGACACCGCGTCGGGAGCGAACAACATCCCGGCCGCGATCGAACTGCGCGGAATGCTCGACGTCCCGGCACTGTCCGCCGCGATCGGAGATGTCGTCGATCGTCACGAATCTCTGCGCACGTACTACCCCGAGGTCGACGGGACCGGCTACCAGATGGTGCGGGACGCAGTCGAGAGCGGAGTCGCGCTCGAGATCGAATCGATCGAGGCCGATGCGGTCGCGCGTCGTGTCCAGGAGCTGGCTTTGGCGGGGTTCGATGTGACCCAGCAGGTCCCGGTCCGGTTGCACCTGTTGCATCTGGGCACCGACCATTACGTCTTCGTGCTCGTGGCTCACCACATCACCGCCGATGGCTCGTCCGTTGCGCCGATGGTGCGAGACATCATGACGGCCTACGCCGCTCGCAGCGCGGGGAATGCACCCGGCTGGGAACCACTGGCAGTGCAGTATGCCGACTACACGCTGTGGCAGCACGAGGTGCTCGGATCCGATGACGATCCCGAGTCCGTTGCGCATCAGCAGATTTCGTTCTGGAAGGACAACCTGGAGGGGTTGCCGGATCAGCTCGACCTGCCGACCGACCGCAGCCGCCCACTCGACCCGTCCGGAGTCGGTCGGGTACTCGGATTCGACATCGACGCGGCGTCGACCGCAGCGATCGGACGTCTGGCCCGCGAGCACGGGGCCACGCCCTTCATGGTCGTGCACACCGCCTTCGCGGTGCTGCTCGCCCGCCTGTCCGATTCCACTGACGTCGTCGTCGGATCGCCGATTGCCGGTCGAGGTGAGCAGGCGCTCGACGACGTGATCGGAATGTTCGTCAACACCCTCGTTCTGCGTACCGCAGTCGATGCGTCCCGCACATTCTCGGACCTGCTCGACCAGGTTCGCGAAGCCGATCTACAGGCGTTCGCGCACGCCGAACTCCCGTTCGAGCGTTTGGTGGAGGTGCTCGACCCCATCCGCTCCGGCGACCGGCACCCGCTGTTCCAGGTCGCTCTGTTCTTCCAGAACCAGGCGACAGGCACACTCGAACTGCCGGAGCTGACGGTCTCCCCGCTGGACTTCGGTGAGGTGGTCGCGAAGTTCGACCTGCAACTGGTCCTGGAGGACCGCGCCGCCGGTACCGAGGAGCACGCTCTCGCAGGCACGTTCACCTATGCGGTAGATCTGTTCGACGAAGCGACGGTACGTGCGATCGCCGACCGCTTCGTCCGACTGCTCGCTCGACTCGTCGATGCGCCGACACGTCCGGTGGGCGATGTCGATCTGCTCGACGCCGCCGAGTGGGCACTGTCCACCGAACACGCTGCCGTCGATGCAGTAGCGGTGCCGGACCGGTCGATCCTGGACGCCTACGTACAGCAGGTATCCGCGACTCCCGATTCGCCTGCGGTGACGTTCGAGGACGTCACCCTGACCTACAGGGAGTTCGACCACCGGGTCAACGCGCTTGCGCGGCACCTGATCTCGCACGGTGTCGGCCCCGAGGTGCTCGTCGCCGTGTCCATCAGGCGCTCGATCGACCTGCTGGTGGCGATCTACGCCGTGGTTCGAGCAGGCGGTGCCTACGTGCCGATCGATCCTGATCTCCCGAGCGAACGCAGAGCCCACATCCTCGGCACGGCTGAGCCGTTGTGTCTGCTCACCAGCGCCGCAAACATCGAACCCGACGAGACCCGTCAGCACGAAACCGTGCCGGAGTCGATTGCGATCGACACCCTCGATTCGGCGCTCGACGGTTCTCCTCTGCGCGCCAACGAGTTACGCCCCCTGCACACGGCCAGTCCCGCCTATGTCATCTTCACCTCCGGCTCGACCGGAAACCCCAAGGGCGTCGCGGTGTCCCATCGCGCGGTCGAGAACCAGCTGGCGTGGATGACGGCACAGTACGACGTGGCGGACACCGACGTCTACTTTCAGAAGACCGCAACCACCTTCGACGTGTCGGTGTGGGGCTTCTTCCTGCCGCTCCGTACCGGGGGTCGTATCGTTCTCGCGACGCCGGACGGCCATCGCGACCCCGAGTACATCTCGGCGTCGATTGCCCGGCACGGGGTGACACTCACGGACTTCGTACCGTCGATGCTCACCGTGTTCGCTGCGCACGCACGCGCCGCTGAATGCGCCACGCTGCGTGACATCTTCGTCATCGGTGAAGCGTTGCCGCCTGAGACCGTCATCGATCTCGGTCGCGTCAGCTCTGCACGCGTCCACAATCTCTACGGGCCCACCGAGGCCGCGGTATCGGTGACTCATCATCGCGCAGAGCCGGATTCGCGCGGCTCGGTTCCCATCGGTGTGGCCGAGTGGAACGTCGGCGCGCTGGTACTCGACCGACGACTGCACCCTGTGCTGGCAGGTGTGCAGGGCGAGCTGTATCTGGTCGGTGATCAACTCGCCCGAGGCTACGTTGCCCGCCCGGATCTGACATCCGACCGATTCGTCGCCGACGTGAGCGGTTCCGGCACTCGGATGTATCGCACCGGCGACCTGGTTCGACGTCGACCCAACGGCGTGCTCGACTACATCGGGCGCAGCGATTTCCAGGTGAAGTTCCGCGGCCAGCGCATCGAACTCGGCGACATCGAATCCGCGCTGCTCACCTCTACCGATGTCAACCAGGCCGTCGTGCTGGTGGTGCCGACGGCCACCGGTGATCAGCTCGTGGCCTACGTGGTGCCCACTGTCGGTGCCGCACCGGATCGTGCATCTGTGACCGAGTTCGCCAAGAACTTGTTGCCTGCGTACATGATTCCGAGTGCCGTCGTCGTGCTCGGCGAACTGCCGTTGAACTCGAGCGGCAAGTTGGACCGTCGCGCACTACCGTCCCCATCGATCGATACCCGGCAGTACCGCGCACCGTCGACACCCGTGGAAGAGATCGTCGCGGCATCGTTCGGCGATGTTCTGGGTGTCGACCGCGTCGGACTCGACGACGATTTCTTCGATCTGGGCGGGAACTCCCTCATCGCCACCCGTCTCGTCGCACGAGTGGGCGTCGCCGCCGGATGGCGTGTTCCGGTTCGAGCGCTGTTCGAGGCCTCCACTGTCGCCGCTTTTGCTGCGGCGGTCTCGGCGTTGTCGTCCGAGCGTGCCGTTCCGAAGCTCGAGCCTGTCGAGCGTCCGGCGGAGATCCCGCTGTCGTACGCACAGCAGCGGATGTGGTTCCTCAACCAGTTCGACACCACTTCGGCCGCCGACAATCTGCCGCTGGCGATCTCGCTGACCGGTGACCTGGATGTGGCCGCGCTCCAGGGAGCGGTATCCGACATCGTGCATCGACACGAGTCGTTGCGGACGCTGTATCCCGAAACCGATGGTCGGGCAAGGCAATCGGTGGTGACCGACGGCATCGAGGTGCCCGATCTCACGCCCATTGCCGTCGAGTCGAACGAACTCGTCGCGGTTCTGGCCGACGCCATGAGCATGCCGTTCGACGTGACGATCCAGGTACCGCTGAGAGCATGGCTCTACCGACTCGGCGCGCGCGAGCACGTACTGGCCGTGGTGGTGCACCACATCAGCGGTGACGCATTCTCGATGGGACCGCTCGCGCGGGATCTTGCGGTGGCGTATTCGGCTCGCACGGCGGGAGCCGCCCCGAGCTGGTCGGATCTGGCCGTGCAGTACGCGGACTACACCCTGTGGCAGCGTCGGGTGCTGGGCGAGGAGACCGACCCGGAGTCGGTGCTCTCGAAGCAGTTGAACTTCTGGACTCGGACGCTGGCCGGAATTCCCGACCGAGTGGATCTACCCACGGACCGACCTCGTCCACCGGTGATCAGCAACAGGGGAGCGGCGGCTCGTTTCGAGATCGACGCGTCCCTGCACGCCTCACTCGGCCGGGTCGCCCGCGAGAGTGGTTCGACGTTGTTCATGGTGGTTCACGCAGCGCTCGCCGTGTTGTTGGCACGATTGGCGGCCACCGACGACGTCGTGATCGGTACGCCGATCGCGGGCCGCGGGGACGCTGCCCTCGACGATCTCGTCGGGATGTTCGTCAACACGCTCGTGCTGCGGACCGACGTGCAGCCGAGCAGCCAGTTCGCAACCGTTCTGAACACCGTGCGGCACGCGGACCTGGAGGCCTTCGCGCATGCCGATGTGCCGTTCGAGCGTCTGGTGGAACAGCTGAACCCCGAACGTTCGCAAGCCCGGCACCCCCTGTTCCAGATTGCGCTCTCGTTCCAGAACCCGGCTACGAGTTCTCTGACGCTGCCCGATCTGACGATCGCCGGTGTCGACATCGAGGACACGAGCGCAAAGTTCGATATGCAGTTCACGCTGTCCGAACAGGCCCGGCCCGACGGCACCGCCGACGGTATGGCAGGCGTGATCACCTACGCCACAGACTTGTTCGATGCCGAGACCGTCGACGAGATCTCGGCGCGACTCGTACGGGTGCTGGCTGCCGTTGCGGCCGATGCCGAGACGGTGGTGGGCGATATCGAGTTGTCGGCACCCAGCGAGGTGCAGGATCTGCTGCGCGGACCGGTGGGAACCGTCGCCCCACGAACCCTCGCGGATTTGATGGCCGATGCCGTCGCGTCGAACCCGGACGGAACTGCACTGGCGCAGGGCAGCGATCAGGTGACCTACCGTGAGCTCGACGAGACGTCCACCGCTATCGCGGAGATTCTGCGGGGTCGCGGTGTCGGACCGGGCACCACGGTGGCTGTCGCCACCCGCCGCAGCATCTCGTCGGTGACCGCGGTGTGGGCCGTGACGGCCTCCGGCGCAGCCTTCGTGCCCGTCGATCCCGACTACCCGGACGATCGAGTTCGCTTCATGCTCGGTGACTCCGGCGTACGGATGGGGCTCACGACGTCAGATGTCGTCGACTCACTGCCGACCGAGGTGGACTGGATCGTCGTCGACGCACTCGCGCAGTCGAACGCCCCAGTGGTGCAGCCTGATTCGATCCGCCGTGCGCAGACCGACGACGCCGCATACGTCATCTACACTTCCGGCTCCACCGGAAAGCCCAAGGGCGTGGTGGTCACGCATCGCGGGCTGGCCAACTTCGCGGCCGAGCAGAGTGAGCGCTACGGGCTGACCGAGCAATCCCGCGCGCTGCACTTCGCGTCGCCCAGTTTCGACGCGTCGGTTCTCGAACTGCTTCTCGCGGTTGCCTCCGCGGCCACGCTGGTGATCGCGCCACCGCGCACGTACGGCGGCGGCGAGCTCGAGGCGCTGATCACGCGGGAGTCGGTAACGCACACGTTCCTGACTCCGACGGTTCTGGCCTCGATCGATCCCGACACGGTGACCGGTCTCGAGGTCGTGATCGCCGGCGGTGAGCAGTGCTCGCCGGAGCTGGTGCAGCGCTGGTCCACTCACGTTCGGTTCTTCAACGGCTACGGCCCGACCGAGACCACCATCATGACCAACATCAGCGACGCTCTGAGCCCCGGCGACCTGTTGTCGATCGGCGGGCCCATCCGGGGCATGGCGTCGTACGTCCTGGATTCGCGTCTGCGTCCGGTACCGCTCGGCGTCACCGGCGAGCTCTATCTCGCCGGTGTTCAGCTCTCTCGGGGATATCTCCGGCGGCACGGGCTGACGGCCGAGCGTTTCGTTGCGAATCCGTTCGGCGACGCCGGAGACCGGATGTATCGCACAGGTGACGTCGTACGCTGGCGCAAGAGCAACGGCAGCAACGTGATCGAGTACGTGGGTCGCTCGGACTTCCAGGTCAAGATCCGCGGATTCCGCATCGAGCTCGGTGAGATCGACTCCGTCGTCGCGACCTACCCGGGCGTCGATTTCGTGGCCACCCTCGGGCGGACGCTTGCCTCCGGCGGCACCGCGCTCGTGTCCTACGTGCGCTTGCAGCCGGGAGCTCACATCGACGCCGCGGACGTTCGTGAGCACGTCGGGAAGTCGCTTCCTGCACACATGGTGCCCTCGGCCGTCGTCGTGGTGGACGAAGTGCCGCTGACCCCGGTGGGCAAGCTCGACCGAAACGCATTGCCGGAGCCGGTGTTCGAGACCGCTGCAGGTCGGGAACCGTCCACCGACACCGAACGCGCACTGAGCGAGGTGTTCGCGGAAGTACTCGGTGTCGACACCGTGGGCGTGGACGACTCGTTCTTCGCCCTCGGCGGTGACAGCATCGTGTCCATCCAGCTGGTCTCGCGCGCCCGGGCCCGCGGCCTGAACTTCGGACCTCGGGACGTGTTCGAGCTCAGAACCGTTGCCGCACTGGCCGAGATCGTGGAATCCGGAGCCGCCGAGGTGCTCGAGGAACTGCCCGGCGGGGGAGTGGGGACGATTCCGCTGACCCCGGCCGTCGGCTTCATGGTCGAGCGCGCCGGTGGCTTCGATCGGTTCACCCAGAACCTCGCTCTCGAGCTTCCAGCCGGCATCACCGAGAACCAGATCGTCGCCACCCTCACCGCCGTGATCGATCGCCACGACATGTTGCGAGCGGTGCTGCAACGCGACGTGGAGGGTGCGTGGGTGCTGCACACGCGCGAGCAGGGCAGTGTCGATGTCGCAGCGGCCGTCACTCGCACGGCCTTCGATCCGGGCCTCGGTGACGAGGATCGTCTCAACCTCGCTGCGTCGGCACTCGAGGGTGCGCTGAGTCGTCTGGACCCGGCGGCCGGACGAGTCGTCGAGTTCGCCTGGCTCGATCCGGCATCACCGTCGGGAGAACGAACCGACGAGACGGGCAGGCTCATCGTCGCTGCTCACCACCTCGTCGTCGACGGCGTGTCCTGGCGCATCATCGTTCCCGATCTGATTTCGGCCTGGCTGCAGGTGTCTGCCGGGTCGGTACCGGCACTCGATGCGGTCGGCACGTCGTTCCGGCGCTGGGCGCACGCACTGGTCGACAACGCTGGGTCCGACCTCCGTCGAGCCGAATTGCCCTACTGGACTTCGGTTCTGGATCGGATCGAGGTGCCCGTCGGTACGCGCCCCTTCGACCCAACGGTGGACTTGGCGTCGACTGTGCGCAAGGTCCACATCGAGGTGGACGAGGCCACGACCGAGGCCCTGACGACGGCGATCCCCACTGCCTTCAACGCCGGTGTCGACGATGTTCTCCTCGCCGCACTCTCGCTCGCGGTGGCCCGCTGGCGTGACGAGCGGGGTACACGGTCTTCGTCGGTTCTGATCAGACTCGAGGGTCACGGGCGCGAGGAGTCGCTGGCCCCAGGGGCAGATCTGTCCCGTACGGTCGGCTGGTTCACCGGCATCTACCCCGTCCGACTCGAACTCGAGACAATCGACGTGGGCGACGCCTTCTCCGGTGGCGTCGCTGCGGGTGCCGTCGTGAAGTCGGTCAAGGAGCAGCTGCGATCGATTCCGGACAAGGGTCTGGGCTACGGATTGCTGCGGTACATGGGCGACCCGGCGTTTGCACCGCCCTCGGCGGCGCACGCGCAGATCAGCTTCAACTACCTGGGCCGCGTGTCGGCGGCCGACATACCCGAGGGCATGGAGAAGGTCGGGTGGATTCCGGCCGGCGATCTCGGTGACCTGACCGGGATGCCCGATGTGGACGCCCCCGCCATGGCTCCGATCGACATCAACGCCGTCGTGGTCGGTGGACGCCTCACTGCAGACTTCGGCTTCCCGACGACCCTGTTGGCGGAGTCGGACGTTCACGCCTTGGCCGAGCACTGGCGAGATGCGCTGACGTCCATCGTCGAGCACGGACGACACGACGGTGCCGGCGGTCTGACCCCGTCGGATCTCCCGCTCGTGCAGCTCACTCAGCGCGACATCGAGCAGGTAGAGGCACAGCTGCCGTCGGTGCGCGACATCTGGCCGCTGTCGCCGCTGCAGAACGGACTGCTGTTCCACGCGTCGATCTCCGAGGCCGCGACCGACGTGTACACCACACAGATCCAGCTGCACCTCGGCGGCGACGTCGACTCGGAGAGGCTGCACGTCGCGGCGGATCGGATTCTCGAACGGTATTCCAACCTGCGCACCGCATACCTGCGCGACGAGACCGGCAATGCTGTGCAGGTCGTCGTCGACTCGGTTGGCGTGCCGTGGCGCACCGTCGATCTCACTGTTGCCGAACACGATTCGACGACGGCGGACCAGCTGCTGAGTGCTGAACAAGCGCTCGGATTCGACATGACCGCGCCGCCGTTGATCAGGTTCCTGTTGATCCGCACGGCTGCCGATCGGTGGACGCTCGGCGTGACCAGCCACCACATTCTGCTCGACGGCTGGTCGATGCCCATCTTGATGAAGGATCTGCTGGTCCTGTACGCAACCCGCGGTGAGACGTCCGTTCTGCCGAGGGTGCGTCCGTACCGGAATTTCCTTGCGTGGCTGTCCACGCGTGACATCGACGACTCGCTGGACGCGTGGCGACGGGCGTTCGCAGGACTGGACGATCCGACGCTGATCTCGCAGCGTGGCTCGGCAGACGCCGACTCCCCTGAGATCGCCGAAAAGAAGTTCGTCCTCAGCGGTGTGGACGCCGCTCGGTTGTCGGACCGCGCGTCGGAACTGGGCGTCACGATGAACACTCTGGTTCAGGTGGCGTGGGGAGTTCTGCTCTCGCGCTTGCTGACTCGCGACGATGTCGTGTTCGGAACCACGGTGTCCGGTCGTCCAGCGGAGCTCGACGGCATCGAATCGATGGTCGGTCTGTTCATCAACACCGTTCCGGTCAGATTCACCCAGGACGCGAACGCGAGCATCGAGGATCTGGTGCACCGCACGCAGAGGGCGCAGGCGGAACTTCTCGATCATCATTACGTAGGTCTGACCGACATTCAGCAGACGGTCGGCTCGGCAGCGGTGTTCGACACCCTGGTGGTGTTCGAGTCGTACCCGATCGACAAGTCCGGGTTGTCCGCGGCGAGCTCGATCGACGGGATGAGCGTCCTCGGTGTCGACACCAAGGATGCAACTCACTACCCGTTGACCATGGTGGTCGTAGCCGACGCCGAGATCACCTTCACCCTGAAGTACCGGGCCGATCTGGTCGACGTGGACGCCGCGGAATCGATGACGACGAGATTTGCTCGCGTACTCGACTCGCTCGCCGACGCATCGAGGGGAGCCGACACAGCCGGTTCCATCGACATTCTCGATGGTGCCGAGCGGGCGCAGGTGCTCGAGGTCTGGAACGGTGTGACGGAAACCGTTGCAGCCGAGCTCGATTCCGAGGCGTCGGACGAGTCGCTGATCTCCCTGTTCGAGAAGCAGGTATCGGCCGCACCCGACGCTGTCGCCGTGGTCTTCGGTGACGAACGCGTGACCTACCGCGAGCTCGACGTACGTGCCGACACTCTGGTCGGCACGCTCGTCGACGCCGGTGCGGGGCGGGAAACCCTGGTTGCTATAGCGCTTCCCCGCGGTATCGAGCTGATCGTCGGCTTGCTGGCCGTACTGAAGTCCGGTGCCGGCTACCTCCCCGTCGACACGTCACTGCCGCTCGACCGGGCGCGCTTCATGATCGAGGATGCACGTCCGACATGTGTACTGACGGACCGTGACGGCGCGACGTCGTACGCCGAATTCGGTGTGCCCGTCATCGCGTGGGAGGGTGCGGGTGTGACCGAGCAGCCTTCGGTGACCCGACCCGATGCGACACGCAGTGGTGCGGATCTCGCGTACGTCATCTACACCTCCGGGTCCACCGGTACTCCCAAAGGTGTTGCGGTGCCGAACGAGAACGTCGTACGGCTGTTCCGCAACACCGATCGGACGTTCGATTTCGGACCCGGTGACGTCTGGACCATGTTCCATTCGTTCGCGTTCGACTTCTCCGTGTGGGAGATATGGGGACCGTTGTTGCACGGCGGCACTCTCGTGGTGGTGGATCATGCAACGTCCCGTTCGCCTCGAGAGTTCGTCGAGCTCGTGGCGCGCGAGGGCGTGACGATGCTCAGCCAGACGCCGTCGGCGTTCTACCAGTTCGTCGACGCCGAGCGGGGCGCGTCGTCGTCTCCGACGGCGTTGCGACACATCGTTTTCGGCGGTGAGGCCCTCGATCCGAGCAAGCTCACCGGATGGTTCGATGCGCACAGCGTCGATGCGCCGCTGCTGAGCAACATGTACGGGATCACCGAGACCACGGTGCACGTGACACATCACGAGGTCCGTGATGTCGACGAGAACGTCCGACACCCGATCGGGACTGCGATCGACGGCCTCGGAACGTACGTCCTCGATCAGGGTCTGCGTCCAGTGCCGGTCGGAGTGGTGGGCGAGGTCTACGTCTTCGGAGTGCAGCTCGCGCGCGGGTACCTCGGACGTGCAGGACTGACGGTGGGACGATTCGTCGCGAATCCGTTCCAGGGTGTCGGCGCGCGTATGTACCGCACCGGCGACCTGGCGCAGTGGACGCCGCAGGGCACCCTCGACTACGTCGGCCGGGCGGACTCGCAGGTGCAGCTAAGGGGCTTCAGGATCGAGCTCGGCGAGGTCGAAGCGGCTCTTCTGTCCGCACCCGGTGTGGCGCAGGCTGTTGCCATCGTCCGTGAAGACGATCACCTCGGATCCCGTCTGATCGGATACGTCGTGCCCGACGACCAGTCCGTGGATCTCGATCACGTTCGCGGGCACGTGGCGCAGAGCCTGGCCTCGTACATGGTCCCCGAGGCCCTGATGGCCCTCGAGTCGTTGCCGTTGACGGTCAACGGCAAGCTCGATCGTCGCGCACTACCGGACCCGCAGGTGCGCCGGATCGAGTTTCGCGCTCCGGCCACGGATCTCGAAGCGGACGTGGCTGCTTCGGTCGCCGACGTGCTGGGGCTCGACAACGTCGGGCTCGACGACAGATTCTTCGAGCTGGGCGGTAATTCACTGCTCGCTGCGAAGCTCGCGGCTCGAATCCGATCGCGGTGCGGGTCGGCGGTGCCGGTGCAGTGGGTCCTGACCGAGCCCACCGTCGAGCTGCTCGCGCGTCGGATCGACGAGGAGGTAGGTTCGGCAACTGGCGGCGCTACGGCAGATCCGCTGGCGGCGATACTTCCCATTCGAACCGGCGGCGACCGTCCGGCGTTGTTCTGTATCCACCCGATGATCGGCCTGGCCTGGAACTATGCCGCGTTGGCCGAGACCACCGCTCCGGGCCGCCCCATCTACGGCGTGCAGCTTCCGCAGCTGCGCGGCGCATCGGAATCGCCGCGCACCATGGTGGAGCAGGCCGAGCTGTACGCACGGGAGATGGTTCGTGTGCAGCCGACCGGACCCATCCACCTCCTGGGGTGGTCGTTCGGTGGCGTTCTTGCTCACGCAACAGCTGGTGCACTGCGAGCTGCCGGCCGCGAAGTCGGCGTCGTGGCGATGCTCGACAGTCTCCCCACCGTCGACGAGGCGGTGTTCACCGAGGAGTTCGCGGACAACTTGCGCGCGCTCGGGATCGGTGGGGCGGGGGAACTCACTGATCTGAGCAGCGAGGCCACTCGCCGGCAGGTCGTCGATCTCGTGCTGGCGGAGCTGGACATCTTCGATGAGCTGCAGGTGTCGAACCTGTACGAGGACGCTCTCGCGAGCGCGACGAAGATCAACGGCTATTCGCCGGTGGCACTCGAGGGGGATCTGTTGTTCTTCTCCGCAGCTCGTGATCACCCTTCTGCCGGTGATGCTGCGCTGCTGTGGTCGCCGTACGTGGGCGGCTCTATCGAGAACGTCGACGTCGAGAGCACTCACGCAAACATGACCTCAGCGGAGTCGCTGGTTGTGGTCGGGCGGGCACTCGACGCCGCGATGGAGGCCGCCGAGGGGTGAACGGTCGGTCAGGCCGAGGCCATGGTGAGCGGTCCCGGAGTCGTCCAGCGCGGCGGACCGTGGGGTCCGAGAGACCGGACCGTCACGTCAGCAGGGTGCGGAGTGAGCCTTCGCGTATTCGGGGTCTAGCGCGGAGAGCACCATGTAGTTCGGGGCCGGATCCGTCACAAGACCGAGATGGCCGGTGGTAGCACCTGGACACACGTCCTGCACCCAGAGGTTGTGAACCGACTCCGTGTCACCGGTACGTAGAAAGGTGAGTTCGGGGGGTGTCGAGATCTGGTCGTCGCGAGTAGCGATGACCGTGTAGTCGACGCCGGGAAGGGCGTCGCCGCCGGCATTGAGGTTGACCAGAACCGGGGACCCCACCAATTGCTGTGCTCCGGCCATGTTCCACGTCAGCGGAGTGATGGCGTCCCCGGGGAGTCCGAGTGATGTGACCAGCTTCGCCAGTTCCTGAAGGCCACCGAACGTTGTCCCATGGTTGGTCGCACCCAACGTGACAAGGCTGTGGACTTTGTTACGGGAGGGGTCGGCGGGGTCCGTGCCGCCGTCGAACTTCATGTACTGCCGAGCTACGATTCCGCCCTGTGAATGCCCGACAACATCCACCTGCGAGGCACCTGTTGCAGCCAAAACCTCGTCGATGAAGCCGCCGACCTCACGCGCCGACTCGGGGATGTCACCAGAGCCCCATACGACCTTGCCGGGCTCGAACAGCAGGCCGACCGCACCGTAGTTGGGTGCGAACACGCAGTAGCCCTGTTCGATGAGCTGGGGGGCCAGAACGGTCCACGTCGTGGAGTCCATCTTCGTTCCGTGGATCAGCACGACGGGTCGAGGATGCTCGGGGCTGGGAACACAGCCGAAGTCGTTGGTACCCTCCACGGTCGGGATCGCCACAGGGGTAGCGGCTGGGTCGGCAGATGCGACGGAGGTTCCGGAGAGAATCACGGCGGACGTTGCTGCGAGTACGCATAGAGCACGCGCAACGCGGGTGGTAATCGCCATGGCCTCTTTCCGGTTCAGCTCACCGCGTCGGACGACGTCGGAGATAGCATGTGGGTGACATAACCGTAACATTCATAGTGCGAGCAACCTTTTGGACAATTGCAGAACTACTGGTCGACGAGTTGTGCGTTCAGGCAAGTGTGATGATGCTCACTCTTGCGGACGGCTGGCTCACCAACCGATCGCTCGATACTCGATTCCGGCGCGTAATTCACCGACTCGGATGTAGAGGGCGCGTAACCAGTGTCCCCGGGACAGCTTGGTGATCGACGTCGGCAGTAAAGGGTTACGCACTATCAACACGCCCCAGCGCAGCAGCACGAGACGAATGCTCAGTGGGGGGCACCCATGGCGACGGTACTCACCGACGAGCTTGGTAGTGCCGTATCCGGCACGGTACGACTGACGCAGTAGCGGTCCGAGGCGGTCGCGTAGACGGTACGAGACCTTGGGCTCGTGATCGAAGCTGAAACTGTGACCGGCCAATTGGGCGCGCCAACTGAATTCGACGTCTTGGCTGGCCGCGAATTCGTTGTTCATGCCGCCCAGAGAGTGATACACCTCGGCTCGGCACGCCATGCTGGCTCCGATCGCGAACGGGCGAAACGAATTTCCACCCTGGTGCTCCGGAGCGAGGCTCGGCGTCCAGGACAATGCACGCTCGCCGTTCAGAGATGACGTCTCGACTGCAGTTCCGACGAGATCGAAGTGCGTCGCCATCCGGGTGAGCGTGCTCAGCCAATCTCGATGCACCACGTCATCGGCGTCACAAAAGGCGAGCAGCTCACCCGTAGCCGCGTCCGCACCGCGGTTGCGGGCATGCGCAGCTCCTTTTGCCTCCGACGCGTCGACGTACACAGTGGAGAACCGGGCGGGGAGAGGGCACGTCTCGAGGTATTGCCGAAGCTCGCCACTCCCGGAGTTGTCCGCAAGGACAACCTGGAAGTCGCCCTCGAAATCCTGATCGGCCAGAGCCCTCAGTTGAGCTGCCAGCATCTCGTCGAAGGCACCGACGGGAATGATCACCGATACAGAAGGCATGTCTGAAATGGGCATGACCATTTACGGTACGCACAAACGTGGCTCGATTGAAAGGCTTCGGTGGGAGGTCTATCTTCTCGGGGCCTGTCAGCCCGTCGCAGATGCTTTCTTGTAACCGCGGATCGCCGGGATCAGAAACACAGCTGCCATCCCGAGCGACCACGCAAGGGTTTGCAAGACCGGCGTCAGAACCGGACCGCCCATTGCCAGGTTCCGCATTGCGCTGACCGCGACCGACATCGGCTGAGCGGCGACGACGGGTTGAAGCCACGGCGGGTAGGCCAGCACTGGAACGAAGCCGGCGTTGAAGAACATCAGCAAGGTGGCGAAAATCGAGACGACTTCGACCAGGGGTGCGTCTCCGGCGACCGTTGCCAGGAATGTCACCATTACCGCAAACCCGATACCGAAGACCACCGGAATCAAGATCAACAAAATGCCGGCCGGAATTCCCTGCGTGAATCTGAACCCCAGCGCCACACCGGCACTGGTGATGACGATGGTGGTGACCAGTACCCGAACTCCTTCGGCGATCATCCGGCCCAGCAGGCCGGCGGCGCGGTGCGTGGGTGTCGTCCAGAACCGGGACAACAAGCCCGATTTCCGTTCGCCCTTGAGGCCGACAGCGCTGACGATCGATCCGAACATGGCTCCGACGAGAGCAATCATCGGCACCTGGCCGTAGACCGCCGGAGATCCGGTGGCGGCGGAAATCGAGTTGCCGAGCACCACACGGAACATGACCAGCATCAATGCGGGGTAGAGCAACGCCTGAATCATTGTCGACGGGTCGCGCATCCACCGCATCAGAAGTCGCTTGGCTTGAATCAGGCTGTGCGTCCAAAGCGCACGGATCGACCCTTCTCGGAGGGCCATATTGGGCTCGGGAAAGGTCAACTTCGAAACGCGCGCGGTGTTCACCGACGCTTCTGACATCGTCATCTCGGCCTCGTCACTCTGGCCTGGAGCTCGCCCAGATGGCAAGCGGTACGAAGAACAGGATCAGACCGGCTATCCACGCCAGCGACGGCCACAGCACCTGAAAGCTGACTCCACCTTCGGCCATATCCCGCATCGCGAAGGAGAACTGCGAAATCGGCTGGTTGCGCACGAACGGTCGGATGAACTCTGGAAAACCACTTTCCGGAACGAATCCGCACGAGGCCATACCGAGAATGAGCTGGGGGAGGGTCAACACCTGGCTGGTCGCCTCCGGGCTCTTCGACAGCGTTCCGATTGCATCGGCACCGATCGACAGCGTGGTGCTGATCAGCATGGCGAGAGCGCAGAACAACAGTGCCTGACCGAATCCTGCAGTGAAGCGAAAACCGATGACGTAACCGAAGCCGAGTGCCGATACGAGGGACACCAACGAGCGGACGACACCGCTCGAGATTCGTGCCACGAGGGGGACGCCGCGCACGACCGGCATCGTTTTCAAACGAGAGTTGAGGCCACTCATCGCCTCCGCCGAGGCTCTCTGGGCCGCGGAGATGGCGGTGAAAGCCATGGCCTGCAGCACGATGATAGGCATCAGGAACTGGGCGTAGTTGATGCCCTGCAGGCCCATCACGAACTTCAACGGTAGATAGAAGCCGACGGTGAAGATCAGGGGAGCGATAACTGCAATCAGCAGCTCGCCCTTGGTGAGCATCGTCCACAGAGCACGGCCGGTCAGCGCCTGCCACTGAACGAAGCCGGACGGCCGCGTTCGTGACCTCCGCTTCGGCTGCTGTGTGGTGGAGCCGGCACCGGTCCGCTCGACGAACCTCGCGTGTGTCTTGGGCACGCCCCGCGTCGTGGCCGTCATCAGCTCGAGCTCGCTTGTGAGTGCCCGGTGAGGGTGAGGAACACGTCGTCCAGCGAGGGGCGTCGCAGGGCGATGTCAGCCAAGACAATTCCCTCCGCGTCGACTCGGCGCAGGATCTCGGACAGCGTCGCTGCGCCGTCGGGTGCCGGTACCGAGATTCGATCGGAGGTAGCGGTGATCTCGGCGTGAACGGCAGCAGGAACCATGTCGCCCAGTGCGCGCGCGGCCGCCCGGAGTTGCCCGGGATCGAGCGGCACCACTTCGCAGTAGCTGCCGCCGGTCATGGCCTTGAGCTGATCGGACGTGCCCTCCGCGATGACGGTGCCCCGGTCGATGACGATGATGTTGTCGCTGAGGACGTCCGCTTCTTCGAGGTACTGCGTCGTCAACAGCACGGTGATGCCCTGTGCCTTGAGCGCCTCGACCAGCGACCACACGCCCTGCCGGCTGCGCGGGTCGAGTCCGGTCGTCGGCTCGTCCAGGAACACGACCTCCGGCCGCACTACCAGTCCGCACGCGATGTCGATGCGGCGACGCATGCCGCCGGAATACCCACGAACTGGCCGCTTGCCGGTATCGGAAAGATCGAACTCGTCGAGCAGAGCTTTGGCGCGCGCCTTGGCGGCCTTCTTGTCCAGACCCATCAGGCGGCCGAACAACTCGATGTTCTCGCGGCCCGACAGGGTGTCGTCGAGTGCCGCGTACTGTCCGGTCATCATGATCGAGCGTCGGACCGCAGGGGCGTCGGCCACTACGTCGTGGCCGGCGACGAAGGCTCGGCCGGTGTCGGGTGCGATCAGCGTGGAGAGAACTTTCACAGTTGTGGTCTTGCCGGCACCGTTGGGTCCCAGGATTCCCAGGACGGTCCCGCGCTCGGCAGAAAAGCTGATGCCGCGCAGCGCATGCACATCACCGAAGGACTTGTGAACGTCCTCCACGTGTACGGCTG
Source organism: Rhodococcus sp. Leaf278 (assembly GCF_001426085.1). GTDB lineage: Bacteria > Actinomycetota > Actinomycetes > Mycobacteriales > Mycobacteriaceae > Rhodococcoides. The sequence goes on along the minus strand of NZ_LMRR01000002.1, from coordinate 200,557 downwards.
CGTGTTGAGCTGACGACATCGAATCTCCGAGCTGTCGGGGTGAATGGTGGGACAGGACCCCGGGGAGTCGAGGGCCACTACTTGATACCGGAATTCCCCGAGAATGTTACCTGCGGGTCGACGCCGGGTGACCTCCGCAGTCAGCCCCAATCGATATCGATACTGTCTTCGACGTCGAGCTTCCGGCACAGAGACCTGAGCCCGCTGTAGTCCTGAACCAACGCACGGCGACTCGTGTCCTGCTCGACGTCGGCCAGCATCTCTTCGGCACCGCGGATACCCTCGAGCTCGAGAATGCGTCGCCAGGTAGAGAAATCGCTGCTCGAGAACGCATCCATCCCGTCGACCAGACCGTCGAGGAACTTCTGTCGATCGTTGGCTCCGAGGCGATCGAAGACGATCGCGGCCATGTCGTCCGCGATCGACGCATGGCAGTACTCGTCGCGATTGTGCAGTTTCACGGTCGCCCGATTGATGGGCTGGATGACGTCGTCGTCCTCGATCAGGTCCAAGTAGGACGTGATGGAGATCTCCGCAACCGTCATGAACGCCAACGAGCTGATCGCAGCGGACCACGAGTCGTCGCTGGTTGCCTGCGCACTACGTTGCCGACGCACCGTCGAGCTGAAAGGCAGGGAACGCTCCGACAGAGCCCACCCTCGCCCGCGCCGTGTCGCCGCGCTCGCATTCAGGTGCATCAGTGTGTGGTACTGCTCGTCGACCATCGCCTGGGTCACCGCGACCGCGAGCGTGTCGCCCATTCCGGTCTCGAAGACATCCTGCGCCAGCAGGGCAAAACCCGGGTGCACGACGTGCTGCTCTACATCCATCACGTTCTTGTTGAATGCGATCCAACCCCAGGCACGCAGGCGATCCTTCTGCTCCGGGGTCGCACCGGTGAAGGTGTCGTGCTCGCCGAACGGAATGAGGGCGTCCGGGAAATCCTGCTTGGACGTGTCGAAGAGGTCGTCGAGCTCGGGTTCGGGCTTCTTCACCGTTGCGCGCTGCGCCCAGTTCTTCGCCAACCGTGAGACGACGGCACTCTCGACGACATCGGCGGAGTCGAACTCCGGCAACGACGGCTGTTCCAGCATTGCGTGCCTCGCCTCCGAGCTGTTACCAGTGATCATCGGTTACCACTGCTACCTCGAACGATACCGAACATCTCGGCACACACAGCTCGATAGTGATCGCCGCTTCCCCCCAGCGCGGACTCTGCCGCGGTCAACAGTTGCGCGAACCGGTCCTCGGAACCTGAATCGACCGTCTCGTTCAGAGTCTGCGTAGCGCGTTGCAACGCCGCTCTGGCCTCGGCGGCGTGCGGATTGCCTGCTTGTACGTCCCAGTACACCTCGGGCTCGCCGCCCGTGATTCGAGCGAGCACCGCCAGCATCGTTGCGTGTGGGGGAGGTGCAACAGCATCGATGTCCCCGAACGGCAGGTCGAGCTCGGCCAGTGCCAACCCGAACGCCAGCACACTCGCATGCGTCAGAGCCTGCGTCGCGGCGGCGAGGCGATCGTGACGTGCGGCGTCGAGAAAAACGACTCGGCCACCCCATCGCGCGACCCTGTCGAGAAAAGCGTCTGCGGATGGGCCTGTGCGATGCACGACGGCGGCGACCGGACGTCCGGACATTCCCAGCGACGGCGCGAACATGGGATTGATCCCCACAGTGGTGCCGCGTCGATCGATCTCGTCCAGGTGGTGGGCGAAGCCGGACTTGACCGACAAGGTTTCCACCAGCAGTACGTCCGGGCGCAGAGCTGACAGGTCGGCCGCCAACGCCACCGATTCCGGTACCGCCAGAATCACCGTGGCGGCTGTCGCGAGCACCGAAGCGAGCCGTTCGTCCGGATCGATGATGTTTCCGACCATGACAGGAGAGGTGGCGCCGTGCGAGGCTTGAACGTCCACGCTCGTCACGGGAACGCCGTCGCCGCGCAGCAGGTCGACCAAGAGGTAGCCGACAGCTCCCGCCCCGCCGACCACCACTACTGAGTTCTCGTGCTCCGACCCCGTCACCGTATCCATCGGTCGAGTATGTCAACGGGATGCAGCGGACACCCAGATCGTGATGTCGGCGTGCACCACCTCGATGCCCGCGGTGTCACGGATCGACACCGGCACGACGATGTCGAGACCGTCGGTGACCGATCCGAAATCAGGAATCCCGTCGAGTTCGGCGACGGCGCGCAGCGACGTGGTCGCCTTCGTCAGATACTGAACGTTCATCGACTTGGGAATCCAGCGGTGCGAGGTCGGCACCGTCGCCTCGGCGAGCATGCCCATCGCAACCTCGGCGAGGTTGCAGGCGGCGATGGCGTGGAATGTGCCAAGGTGGTTGCGAATTCCGAACCACTTGGGAGCCGTCACCTCGCAGCGACCCGGTTCGAGGGCCACCACCCGCGGCAGCACGGAAGCGAAGTAGGGGACCCGGAGGCACATGCCGACGGAGAACACGGCGGACCCGATAGTGTTGCTGGGGAGCTTCGACCAGGCGCGATAGGTAGCGCCCGTGGTGTTCTCGACTGTGGCCATGTCCCTACCTTACTGCTCGGTAAGGTGGCGGGACGACGATCTATGGACCCCGAGTTGATCTGTCGCCCGGACTGCGGCATACTGGTCGGGTTGCCTGGACACGGGACGCGCTTGCGTGCGGCCTGAACCAGGTGAGTCGGCTGTGAAGCCGGCTGAGCAAGACATGAGACCAGCGCTCCACGTGAGCGCGTCCGGAACACCAGCTCGATCGGTACGGGTTTCGTTCGATACGGATGGTTGAAGCGAAAGTTTCAGCGCAGACGAATGAGCGGAATCACGACACGCCCGACCGCGTGGACCGGAGAACCATGACAGATGAAGAGCGGCAACGGATGCAGGCCACGCCTGGGTCGTCAGCGTTTTTCACTGTCGTGTGTGCACGAAGGCAGTTCGGGTCGGTGGGTTCCACCGGCTCGGGGACTGTGCAGACGAGGTGGAGCAGGCCGAACGGCCCGTTCTACGACCAAGCGGCAAGAAAAGGACACTAAGCGTGGCGGGACAAAAGATCCGCATCAGGCTCAAGGCCTACGACCATGAGGCGATCGACGCGTCAGCGCGCAAGATCGTCGAAACGGTCACCCGTACGGGTGCCCGCGTCGTCGGACCGGTGCCGTTGCCGACAGAGAAGAACGTGTACTGCGTCATCCGTTCGCCGCACAAGTACAAGGACTCGCGCGAACACTTCGAGATGCGTACTCACAAGCGGCTCATTGACATCCTCGACCCGACACCGAAGACGGTCGACGCGCTCATGCGCATCGACCTGCCGGCCAGTGTCGACGTCAACATCCAGTGAGCGCGGAGACAACGATGACTGATAACAAGAATCGGCCTGCGACAGGAATTCTGGGCACCAAGCTCGGAATGACCCAGGTCTTCGACGAGAACAACCGCGTCGTTCCGGTGACCGTGATCAAGGCGGGCCCCAACGTGGTCACCCAGATCCGCACCCAGGAGCGTGACGGCTACAGCGCCGTCCAGGTCGCATTCGGTGCGATCGACCCGCGCAAGGTGAACAAGCCCACCACCGGCCAGTTCGAGAAGGCAGGTGTCACGCCGCGTCGCCACATCGTGGAGATCCGCGTTGCCGACGCCTCGCAGTTCGAGGTCGGCCAGGAGCTCACCGCTGCAGTGTTCGAGGACGGCGCATACGTCGACGTCACCGGCACCAGCAAGGGCAAGGGCTTCGCCGGAACCATGAAGCGTCACGGCTTCAAGGGTCAGGGCGCGAGCCACGGCGCACAGGCCGTGCACCGTCGCCCCGGATCCATCGGTGGCTGCGCAACGCCGGGCCGCGTATTCAAGGGAATGCGTATGTCCGGACGTATGGGTGGCGACCGCGTAACCACGCAGAACCTCTCGGTCCACAAGGTGGACAGCGAAAACGGTCTGCTGCTGATCAAGGGAGCGATCCCGGGCCGTCGCGGCAACGTCGTGATCGTCAAGTCTGCATTGAAGGGTGGTGCACGGGCATGACCAGCCTCGACAAGAAGACCGAAACCAACTTGACGCTGGACGTCAAAGAGGTCGGTGGCAAGACCAACGGAACCGTCGATCTGCCGTCGGCGATCTTCGACGCACCCGCGAACATCGCACTGCTTCACCAGGTCGTCATTGCGCAGCTCGCAGCGGCACGCCAGGGAACGCACTCCACGAAGACTCGTGGCGAGGTTCGCGGCGGTGGCAAGAAGCCGTACCGCCAGAAGGGAACCGGCCGCGCCCGTCAGGGCTCGACCCGCGCTCCCCAGTTCGTCGGTGGTGGCACGGTCCACGGACCGCAGCCGCGCGACTACAGCCAGCGGACTCCCAAGAAGATGAAGGCAGCCGCTCTGCGCGGTGCCCTGTCGGATCGGGCCCGCAGCGAGCGGATCCACGTGATCACCGAATTGGTTGCCGGACAGATTCCATCCACCAAGGGTGCGAAGACGTTCCTCGCCGAGCTCTCGGACCGCAAGAAGGTCCTGCTCGTCGTCGGACGCGAAGACACCGCGGCGTGGAAGAGCGTCCAGAACCTGGACGGCGTGCACCCCATCGCACCCGACCAGCTCAACACGTACGACGTGCTCAACGCCGATGACGTCATCTTCAGCGTGGAAGCGCTGAACACCTTCATCGCTGGGCCTGCAAAGAACGAGGAGGCAAGCAAGTGACCACGATCGCCGATCCCCGCGACATCTTGCTGGCACCGGTCATCTCCGAGAAGTCCTACGGACTGATCGAAGAAGGCACGTACACGTTCCTGGTGCACCCGGACTCGAACAAGACGCAGATCAAGATTGCCGTCGAGAAGATCTTCGACGTCACCGTGACCAGCGTCAACACGATGAACCGTCAGGGCAAGCGAAAGCGGACCCGGTTCGGTTACGGCAAGCGCAAGGACACCAAGCGCGCGCTCGTAACGCTCTCCGCTGACAGCAAGCCCATCGAGATCTTCGGAGGTCCGGTCGCGTAAGCGACTGGGACTCTTCGGATATAGAGGACGAGAAGACTCATGGCAATCCGTAAATACAAGCCGACAACCCCGGGCCGTCGTGGCTCCAGCGTGTCCGATTTCGCTGAGATCACGCGTTCGACCCCCGAAAAGTCGCTGATCCGCCCGCTGCACGGTCGCGGTGGACGTAACGCACACGGTCGTATCACCACCCGGCACAAGGGTGGCGGTCACAAGCGTGCGTACCGTCTCATCGATTTCCGTCGCAACGACAAGGACGGCGTGCCGGCCAAGGTCGCTCACATCGAGTACGACCCCAACCGCACCGCGAACATCGCACTGCTGCACTTTGCAGACGGCGAGAAGCGCTACATCGTCGCACCCAAGGGCATCGCCCAGGGCTCGCCGATCGAGCAGGGTGCCAATGCCGACATCAAGCCCGGCAACAACCTGCCCCTGCGCAACATCCCGACGGGTACGACCATTCACGCGGTCGAGCTCCGTCCGGGTGGTGGCGCGAAGATGGCCCGCTCCGCCGGAGCGAGCATCCAGCTCCTCGGTAAGGAAGGCCCCTACGCCACGCTGCGTATGCCGTCCGGTGAAATCCGACGCGTCGACGTGCGCTGCCGCGCAACCGTCGGCGAGGTCGGTAACGCCGAGCAGTCGAACATCAACTGGGGCAAGGCCGGCCGCATGCGCTGGAAGGGCAAGCGCCCGACCGTTCGTGGTGTCGTGATGAACCCGGTCGACCACCCGCACGGTGGCGGCGAGGGCAAGACCTCCGGTGGACGCCACCCGGTCAGCCCCTGGGGACAGCCGGAAGGCCGTACCCGCAAGAACAAGGCGAGCGACAAGCTCATTGTCCGTCGTCGTCGTACCGGCAAGAACAAGCGCTAGGAGGGAGTTCAGAATGCCACGCAGCCTGAAGAAAGGCCCGTTCGTAGACGATCACCTCCTCGCGAAGGTTGACGTCCAGAACGACAAGGGAACCAAGCAGGTCATCAAGACCTGGTCCCGTCGATCGACAATCCTGCCCGACTTCATCGGTCACACTTTCGCCGTCCACGACGGTCGCAAGCACGTACCGGTGTTCGTGTCCGACTCCATGGTCGGCCACAAGCTCGGGGAGTTCGCACCGACCCGCACGTTCAAGGGTCACATCAAGGACGACCGGAAGGCGAAGAGGCGATGACCAACTTCACCCCCACCGCCAATCCGACTGCCAAGGCCGTAGCGAAGCACGTTCGCGTCACGCCGATGAAGGCACGTCGCGTCGTGGATCTGGTTCGTGGGCGCTCCGTCGAGGACGCGCTCAACATCCTCAAGTTCGCGCCGCAGGCAGCGAGCGAGCCGGTCGCCAAGGTGATCGCGTCCGCAGCCGCCAACGCCGAGAACAACCTGGATCTCGATCCCAGCACGCTGATCGTCGCCACTGCATTCGTCGATGAGGGCACGACCCTCAAGCGATTCCAGCCGCGCGCTCAGGGCCGGGCATTCCGGATCCGTAAGCGCACCAGCCACATCACGGTGATCGTCGAAAGCCTGCCCAAGACCGGCGGAACGTCTCGTAACCGTCGTAAGGGCCAGGCGTCCAAGGAAGGGGCTCAGTAGTGGGTCAGAAAATCAACCCGCACGGCTTCCGCTTGGGTATCACCACTGACTGGAAGTCGCGTTGGTACGCAGACAAGCAGTACTCGGAGTACGTCAAGGAAGACGTCGAGATCCGCAAGCTCCTCGCCACCGGCATGGAGCGCGCGGGTATCGCCAAGGTCGAGATCGAGCGCACTCGTGACCGTGTTCGCGTGGACATCCACACGGCACGTCCGGGCATCGTCATCGGTCGTCGTGGTGCCGAGGCCGACCGCATCCGCGGAGCTCTCGAGAAGCTGACCGGCAAGCAGGTCCAGCTCAACATCCTCGAGGTCAAGAACGCCGAGTCCGAGGCTCAGCTCGTGGCTCAGGGTGTTGCCGAGCAGCTCAGCAACCGCGTCGCATTCCGTCGCGCAATGCGTAAGGCCATCCAGTCGGCCATGCGTCAGCCGAACGTCAAGGGCATTCGTGTTCAGTGCTCCGGTCGTCTCGGTGGCGCAGAAATGTCGCGCTCGGAGTTCTACCGCGAGGGACGCGTTCCCCTGCACACGCTCCGTGCCGACATCGACTACGGGCTGTACGAGGCCAAGACCACCTTCGGCCGCATCGGCGTGAAGGTCTGGATCTACAAGGGCGACATCGTCGGCGGACGGCGTGAACTCGCTGCCGCTGCGGCTCCGGCCGCCGGTGCAGACCGTCCCCGTCGTGAGCGTCCCACTCGTCCGCGTCGCAGCGGTGCCTCGGGCACCACGGCGACCAGCACCGAGGCCGGCCGCGCGGCATCCGCAACCGAGGCTCCGGCCTCGACCGAGCCCACTCAGGAGGGCTGACGCATGTTGATCCCCCGCCGGGTCAAGCACCGCAAGCAGCACCACCCGAAGCGTTCGGGTGCCGCCAAGGGCGGAACTCAGGTGACATTCGGTGACTACGGCATCCAGGCTCTCGAGCCCGCCTACATCACCAACCGTCAGATCGAGTCCGCTCGTATCGCGATCACTCGCCACATCAAGCGTGGCGGCAAGGTCTGGATCAACATCTTCCCGGACCGCCCGCTCACCAAGAAGCCTGCCGAGACCCGCATGGGTTCCGGTAAGGGTTCGCCCGAGTGGTGGATCGCGAACGTCAAGCCGGGCCGGGTGCTCTTCGAGCTGTCGTACCCCGACGAGACCATCGCGCGTGAGGCACTGACTCGCGCCATCCACAAGCTGCCCATCAAGGCACGCATCATCACCAGGGAGGAGCAGTTCTGATGGCTACCGGAACCCCAGCCGCAGAGCTCCGCGAGCTCACCGGTGAAGAGCTGGTCACCAAGCTGCGTGAGTCGAAGGAAGAGCTGTTCAACCTTCGTTTCCAGATGGCTACCGGCCAGTTGGACAACAACCGTCGACTGCGCGTGGTGCGCCACGAGATCGCGCGTATCTACACGGTGCTCCGCGAACGTGAGCTCGGCTTGGCCTCTGGTCCTTCCGAGGACACAGCAGGTGACGCAGCATGAGCGAGGAAAAGACTGTGACTGAAGAGCGCAACAACCGCAAGGTTCGGATCGGCTACGTCGTATCCGACAAGATGGAAAAGACGATCGTGGTCGAGCTCGAGGACAGGGTCAAGCACCCCCTGTACAGCAAGATCATCCGTCGTACCACCAAGGTCAAGGCACATGACGAGAAGGGTGACGCCGGCGTAGGCGATCGCGTTCAGCTCATGGAGACCCGCCCGCTGTCCGCCACGAAGCACTGGCGACTGGTCGAGGTTCTCGAAAAGGCCAAGTAAGCACCGAGTGCTGGAGGAGCCCATTCCCGGGTCAACCGGGGATGGGCTCTTTCGTGTTCTGACCCCGAGGTAGGAAGAGCGTTCGATGGACGAGAACCGACGCGAGGGCGTGACTGTCGTCATCCCCGTCCGCAATGCGGTCGCGACCCTGGGAGCCCAACTGGACGCCCTGGCGGTACAGGTTGGCGTCACCGACTTCGAGGTGATCGTCAGCGACAACGGCTCGACCGATGGGCTGCGGGAGTTTCTCGACGCGCGCCCGAACGACTCCGGTCTGCAAGTCCGGTACGTCGATGCGTCCGGTTCTGTGGGAGTCTCCCATGCTCGCAATATTGGAGCATCAGTTGCCCGAACAGATTTGCTGGCGTTCTGCGACGCCGATGACGTCGTCCGCCCCCGGTGGTTGAGCGAATTGGTCGCCGTCGCCTCGACGACAGATCTGGTGAGTGGCTCGCTGGACACGTCGAAGGTCAATCCTCCTGCGGTCTATCGTCGCCGTCCGATGACGCCCTCCGACGCGGGGTTCCACACCGACTTTCTGCCGTATGCCCCCGGCTGCAATTTCGCGGTGTGGGCCGATGTCTTTTTTGCCGTGGACGGTTTCGACGAAACTTTGACCGATGCGGGCGAAGACCTGGACTTCTCCTGGCGTGTACAACTGGCCGGGTTCCGGCTCGCACACGCATTGGCTGCCACCGTGGACTACCGCCTCAGGCCCACGATGCGCCAGTTCTTCTCACAGGCACGCAGATATGCGGTCGGTGATGTTCAGCTGTACCTGGCCTACCGCGAATACGGGTTCGTCGGTCTGTCCGTCAGCGTGTTTTCGAAGCACGTGTTGCGGCTGTTGGTAACCAATCCTCTTGTGCCGCAATGGTTGTCCCGGGCGCCGCGTGAACGATGGATTGCAGCAGTGGCTGTGGCCGCCGGTCACGTGCAGGGGTCGATCCGGTATCGAACGCTTTTCCTGTGAGCGCGAATCACCTGCCGAGCAGGCCACCGAGCGCCCCGCCGACACCGGCCTGCTCTCCGCTGCCTGCTCCGCCGATCACCCCGCCGGGTGGCTGTTCGGATGGCTGCACGACGACAAATCCCTGACCTGAGAACTCGAGGGTGAATCGCTCACCGGTCGAACGGCCGATCAGTGTTCCGAGTCCGAACGAATCGTTCTTCTTCACCCGTGTCTGCAAGGACGACGACCAGGCAACCGCAGCCTGTGGGTCTGCGAATGTGGGCTGATCGACGTTCAGCACCACCGGCACACCGTCGGTCGTGATGGCGATCCGCCCACGTCCGGTGAATACACAATTGAAGAAGCCCGCGTTGCCACCTGCCGCCGCGCCCTGGACTCGTTTGATGTCGTAATTCAGCGAGGACTCGAAGGCGAGGACGTTGGCACCGTTGATGGTCAATCCATCCGTTCCGTCCAGGTCGATCAGGTGGACGTCCTGCGCAGCGTTGGCGAGGAAGAGATCCCCCTGGCCCGATACCTTCATCAACGGCACGCCCTCTCCGGACAAGGCCTGCTTCAAGGCGCGCCCTATACCCCCGGAGCCCTTTGCCTCGAACTGCAGATTGCCCTGGTAGGCAACCATCGAACCTGCTCGGGCCATGATGTCGCCGTTCATGCCGACCCGGCACATCTTGCTGCCCTGCTTCTGAATACCGGATCCGGGAACCTCGGCGTGTACGGGCTGGAACAGTTCGCTTCTCATGGCCAGAACTCCTTGGTGGGCAGGTGAATCGACGGGCAAGTCGGCGTTGTGAGAGGGGCTTGTCGTCGATGCCTCGGGTAGCGGTTGCTCGTCGTCTTCGATGGTGATCCCGAAAGCGGTGGCCAGTCCGGCCAACCCGTCCGCGTACCCCTGGCCGACAGCGCGGATCTTCCACTGCTCGGCGCGCCGGTAGAACTCGAGGCACACCAGAGCGCTTTCGTCCCCGAGAGCATCGGCTGCGAACCCTACGACCGCTGTACCCGACGCGTCGGAGACCGTCACCGACGTGGGACCTGCCGCGGCAAATGTTGCCGGACCGCTCCCGTCGAGCGAGGCTGCGATGGCGACGGTCTCGACGTCGAGAGGAACCGCCGACGGATCCAACCGGACGAGATGGCCGGATGGCGTCCGTTGATACTCCACACCCGCGCCGGCCGGCTGGTTGTAGAACACCAGATCTGCGTCCGACCGCACTCGACCGTCCAACCCGAGCAGCAGGGCCGATACATCCACGGAGGTCGAGGCGGCGAGCGTCACCGTCAGGGGACCGGACGGTGCGGGGCAGTTCTCCCCGCGAGCGAGGTTTTTCATCGGATCCAGTGTGCCAGTGTCGGACGCTTGCTGTCAGGAACGCGCCAGTTCGATGACTTCTTCCTCGGTCGGTGGGCTCTTGGGGTGGTACGACAGGCACAGGGGAGTGGCCGTGCGCCGGAACTCGGCACCTTCCACGGCCGCGTAGAACTGACCGGCGGGCAGCCGCCCGACGTCGGGAACAGAACCGCCCTTGACTCGCGCCATCTCCTTGGCCGCATCGACTTGCGACGGACTGTTCAGCAGACCGTAGAACTGAGTCGACGCATTGCCCGCAATGCGGTTGTGCAGGCCCTTCGGAGCCTGGGTCGCAAACACCAGGCCGAGTCCGTACTTGCGTGCCTGCGAAGCCAGAGCGAGGGTGCTGTGTGTCGCCGCAGTCGTCCTGTCCGACGGCGCGAAGTTCTGTGCCTCGTCCATGACGAACAGTCCGCCCAGCGGCCGGTCCCCCGCCGGATTCTTCTTTATCCAGGCGAACAAGCCCATCTGCAACTGGTTGACGAAGCTCTGCTTCTGTTCGTCGGTGGTCAAACCAGCAAGGTTGATCACCGACACCCTGGCCTTCTTGCCCTCGACAGGCGTCAGCAGAACTGCCGGATCGACCGGTGTCCCTGCCCCGGCGAACATCGGATCGTTCGCGGCGGCGGCTTTGAGATTCTCGGCCAGCCCGGCAGCGATGCGTACGGCGTCGCGCATTTCGCTGCCGTCCTCGGGGAATTCCTCGAGCAAGTCGATGAAGTCGGTGAGATTGCCACCGTGCGGCCGTCGACCGAACAGATCCAGTGCCGACTTCAGCACGGCCCGACCGTGTTTGGCCTTCTGTGACGTACCGAGAACGCCGGCGGCCGGCTCGAGCGAGGCCAGTGCGGACTCGACGGAGGCCTCGAACTCGTCGGCGTCGCCGAGGACGCTGACGAAATCGGGAAGCGGTTGGAAACTGAGCGGGCGACCGGCAGACTTCCGTGGCGTCCAGACCACGACATCGGTGTCGCGCAGATACGCCGTCGCCTTGGCTTCGTCCCCCGGCGGCCAGGTTCGCTCGTCCTCCGGCCATGCGGTGCCGAGCCGAGCCAGGTCGTTGTTGACGTCGAGTACGATCGCCGAAACGCCCTGCAGCGCACACTCTTCCACCAGTCGGCGGATAAGCACCGTCTTGCCGGAGCCGGAGCCCGCGAAGATAGCTGTGTGCTTGCGCAACGCTTCGAGGGGCACAGCGACGTCGGCCCCGGTGCTCAATTCGGCACCCACCACGATGGACGGCCGACGCGACGCGGTCGGTGCCGAAGCCGTGATCGGTGCCTCCGGTTCGATGAGCGCCGTGTCGTCGTCGACGACACTCACGGCAGGCAACACCGCCCCGAACAATTCGACGTCGTGTGCCGGCTTGCGCGCGAGCAGCCAGGAGGTGAGTGCGGGGGAGTTCTCGCTCAACAGGGTCGACAACGCCGCCAAAGCCCGCCGGTCCTCGTCGCCGAGGGGTACAACGACGCCACCGGCACGACGCAGCGCCGCGATTGTCTGCTCGGTCTTCGCGCCGTTGGGCCACGGGTCGTTCCTGATCAGAATCAACCGCCGCTTGGGCATGTCGACGCGAAGTCCTGCCGTGGTCACTGCGCGCTCCACTCGGGCCAGTGCGGCCCGAGCGTTGCCGGACGTCACCGCACGGAAGCACCAATGCTCCTCGTCGTCCGTGTCGGTATCGACGGTGTGGCGTAGCCGAGCGTGTAGGGCAGGTTTGCCGCTCGGGGGCGGGTCCTGCGCCAGACTGTCGTCGGACGACTGATGTTCGTGAATCCAGGCGGTCAGACCCGCGGACAGCAGAGCGGGAACGATCGAGTCCTCACTGTCGGGTCGCAGGGGGACGGTCACATCGACCTGTTTGCGAAGTTCTTCGTAGCGATCGTCGAGCAAAGCGAGTTCGTCGACCCGTGCTTTCGGGAGGTCCGGCGCGTCCGCGGGCCCGGACTTATCCGTGAAACTCTCCAATTCCGATGCGACGCCGGTGTCGAGGCAGTGCCGGATGTGGCGGTCGACGGCGATGAGCAGCTGACGCGGAGTGAAGTCCGGGGCTTGCTCGAACGCGTCCGGGGCCACCGGCCACGTCGGGTGCGGCGGAGTGAAGCCGGCTTCGAGGAAGCAGGCTGCCAGGCGCCGGCCGAGCAGCAGGCGACCGACGTCCGACGATGGAATCGGCTTGAGCGACTGAGTGACTCGGAAACGGTCACGCATGGGAGCGACTCCGCGGGCGGCGATCAGTTCCCACGCACTCGACAGGGCCGACAGCACCGAGGCGGTGCGGGGGAGTGTCTCGCGCAGAGACATCAGCCCGTGCGCCAGCTGTTCGACTACCTTGTCCTCCTGCGCGTCGGCGAACTCCTGATCGGATCCGGTGCGCGACTGGGCGACGAGAGTGTCGATCTGGTCGATCGCGAGAATGGTCGGGCCGGTGATCGCGAGCAGTCGCGAAATGTTCTCGGCGATGCCCTGATGGCCGAGCTCGGCACGGCGAATTCCCCATCCCGAGAACTCCTCGGGATCGACGTCGTCGATGGACTGCAGGTATGCATCGCCCAGGTCCTGAACTGCGGAGTCCGGGGCAATGGACAGCACCAGCGCGCGCAGTGTGTGCTGCGACGTCCGGCGATGGCGGGGGTGCACCTTGTACACCGCGGTGACAAAGGCATCGAGTGTCTCGGCATCGATCATGTTCTCGCCCATGATCTTTGCGCGCTGGTCCTCGGACATGTCGCCGATCTCGCACAGGCGTCGGAGCAGCAAATCGAGCTGACTGTCGGATCCTCGTCCGGACGGGCGCATCAGGTCGTCGAGCATCCCCATCAGCGTCGAGCGCCAGAATCCGGCGGCATCGAGGAGCCGGATCAGGAAGAAGTACCCGCCTTTGAGCTGTACTTCCTCACGCACCTGACCCAGTAGGTGCGTCTTGCCCGAGCCCGCAGGCCCGCGTACGACGACACCGAGAGGGCTGGCGTCGTCGGACGCGTCTGCGTCGTCGTACGCATTCATCACTTCGAGGAACACCCGCTCGTGCATCCCCGGCACGTGCACGTTCGACTGCGAACGCCACACGTCGTCGGGTGTCGGTGCCCAGCTCAGCCGCACCGATTCGAGAGCTCGGATCTGCTCGTTGTCCGTCATCGTCGACTCAACGCCCATCATGCTTCGATCGAGAGAAGGTGGTTCTGCTGATTACCGACGACGACGGCGGCAGCACGTTCCTCGTCCGTCAGTGTCTTCTGATTCTCTTCGGGGATCAGCGAGACGTCCGGCGCCCGACGCAGACGGGTGAGAGCGTCGTCGAGATCGGTTCTCGGTATGTCGTGCAACTCGTTTCGCAGTCGCGAGAGTCGAACTGTGCTGCCGGGTTCGCGTGCGAGCCGCGCGTAAGCACCGCGAATACTGGCCTCGAGGTCGACGGTCTCGTCGGACTTCTCGGGTGCCGGTTCGGTCGCAGGCTCGTCACCGCGGGGCGAGAACACATCCGCCGGACGGCTGTCGGTCCGATCGAGCCATCGACGCAAGCCGGCCAGCACGGTGAACATCGCCTTACCGGCTCCGGTCGATCGAGCCGGGGGTTCCCCGCCGATGAGTTCGCCGCACGTGCGCCATCCCTTGTCGGTCAGTTCGAGCGTCATCGGGCGAACCGAGGTGTTCACCTCGATCAGACCGGCGTTCTTCAACTTGTCGCGAGAAGGCTTCGCCAATTCGGGACCCATCGTTTTGAGTTCGGAATTCTTGACCGGACTCGCTTCGGCCATCAGGACCAGTAGCACTGCTGCTTCGGTCCCGTTCAGTTCTTCGGTACTCATCGAGGATCCCCCTTCGATCGTCTTCTCGATACTGCCTCGCGGATGGTAGCGACAGCGCGGTGCGGGTCGTCCATCACCTGAGCGTTGGTGAACCGCAACACGATGTAACCGTGGGTCTGCAGTTGGTTGTCGCGCACGCGGTCCTCGGCGAAACGCTCGGGTGCTCGGTGTTCGTTGCCGTCGATCTCGACGACGACTCTCTCGGTGCGCCACAGTACGTCGACTGTGAAAGGTCGGCTCAGTTCGCCGAGCCGGATCGAGCGATTGTGCTCCCGCCCGGTGGCCCACTCGTGCACGTCCAGCGCGCGATAGAGGCGTTTTTCCGGATCGCTGGCCGGGTGCGGGTATCCGGCGATCGGTGGATAGCTGAGTGGGCGGAAGCGATCGAGGACGGTGCTGACGCCGGTGGGCACTGCGGGTGCACGAACCGACACCGACGGGAACCGATCCATGCCCGACGCTCCGTCCCCGATAACCCATACCGCCATCCCGGCGTGCGTACACAGCCACTCGGCCGCAGTGGCGGCGACATCGGCATCGACTCCCGTGGGTACGACCAACACGAGCGCGGCGGAACTGCGCCCTTGCGCAACCGCAAGCAATCGCGCCGAACCTGCTGCCCTGGTTTCGACTGTGAACGCTGCACGACGCGGCAAGCGCCCGTCGACGGCGGCGTCGGCGAGAGCTCCGACGTAGGGCCCGAAGTGCACGGTATCGGCGGCCAGCCGCACAGCTGCCGTGCGCGCGGCGCGCCGATCCAATGTGGACGTGCCCGACTGGTGGTCGAATTCCGGAAGCCAGAGTTCAGCCGAGTCCGCTGCCGCGTTCTCCAGTTGGTCGACCACGGCATCCACGAGGTCGACAGTCCGTTTCGCGGACGCAGGCTCGAGTGCGAAGAAAACGATTGCAGGCGCAGCGGTGGGCAGCGGGTTCACCGAATCGGCGAGTTCGCGTTCGGTGGCACCACGTACCCGAACGACTCGATCCACGGGTAGGCCGGACCACCAACCCGCGGTAACGTCGTCCGACGTCATCGCCCCGCCTCGACGATCCGAAGATGCTCCATCTCCGAAACCGTACCGAGAGTTCCGAGTCTGCAGACGACTGCTGTGACCGGGCGAGCACGATTTGGATCCGGGTGGCACGTTCCCCTACACTTGACCGGTTGCCTGCGGCAGCGGTGTGTCTTCGTGCGCCCGTGCCCGGCAGCCGACCGCGCGTGTCGGGACGGAAATCCGGCACGTACGTACATCCAGGTCAAGGAGAAGTGAGTGATTCAGCAGGAGTCGCGAGTACGCGTCGCTGATAACACGGGCGCAAAGGAAATCCTTTGCATCCGCGTTCTCGGTGGCTCGTCACGTCGCTACGCCGGAATCGGCGACATCATCGTAGCTACGGTGAAAGACGCCATCCCCGGTGGAAACATCAAGAAGGGTGAGGTCGTCAAGGCCGTCATCGTCCGCACCGTCAAGGAGCGTCGCCGTCCGGATGGCTCGTACATCCGTTTCGACGAGAACGCTGCTGTGCTGATCAAGCCGGACAACGATCCCCGTGGAACCCGTATCTTCGGCCCGGTCGGCCGTGAGCTGCGCGAGAAGAAGTTCATGAAGATCGTTTCGCTCGCCCCGGAGGTGCTGTAAATGAAGGTGCACAAGGGCGACACCGTTCTCGTGATCGCAGGCAAGGACAAGGGTGCCAAGGGCAAGGTCATTCAGGCCTACCCCGCTGACTCCAAGGTTCTGGTCGAGGGCGTGAACCGCATCAAGAAGCACACCGCGGTCTCCGCCAACCAGCGCGGCGCATCCTCGGGTGGCATCGTCACTCAGGAAGCCCCGATCCACGTATCGAACGTCGCAGTGGTCGACTCGGACGGAAACCCCACTCGCGTGGGCTACCGGACCGATGAGGAATCCGGCAAGCGCGTTCGTGTTTCCCGCAAGAACGGGAAGGACATCTGAGATGACTACCACCGAAAACATCGCCGGCGAACAGCCCCGCCTCAAGGCGCGCTACCGCGCCGAGATCAAAGACGCCCTGAACACCGAATTTGCATACGAGAACGTCATGCAGATCCCCGGCATCGTCAAGGTCGTCGTCAACATGGGTGTCGGCGACGCCGCCCGTGACGCCAAGCTGATCAACGGTGCAGTTGCCGACCTCGCTGCCATCACCGGCCAGAAGCCGGAGATCCGCAAGGCTCGCAAGTCCATCGCACAGTTCAAGCTGCGCGAAGGAATGCCCATCGGCGCACGCGTCACCCTCCGTGGCGACCGCATGTGGGAGTTCCTCGACCGTCTGGTCTCCATTGCCCTTCCCCGAATCAGGGACTTCCGCGGCCTCTCGGGCACGCAGTTCGACGGCAACGGAAACTACACGTTCGGCCTCAACGAGCAGTCGATGTTCCACGAGATCGACGTGGACAAGATCGATCGTCCGCGCGGTATGGACATCACCGTAGTAACCACCGCAACCAACAACGAAGAAGGCCGCGCGCTGCTCAAGCACCTCGGCTTCCCGTTCAAGGAGAACTGAGTCCATGGCGAAGAAGGCATTGGTCAACAAGGCCAACAAGAAGCCGAAGTTCGCGGTGCGTGCATACACTCGCTGCAACCGCTGCGGCCGTCCCCATTCCGTGTTCCGCAAGTTCGGCCTCTGCCGTATCTGCGTGCGCGAAATGGCACACGCCGGAGAGCTTCCCGGAGTTCGCAAGAGCTCCTGGTGATCTGAGGCCCTCGGGCTTCACCACACCACGCTGATGGGCGTGGGTTCCGAATGGAACCCACGCCCATTTTGCGTTGCTCAGGTCCTGACGGTCACGCCGACCACACGTCGTGTCGTAGCCCCAGAGAGCGGACCAGACTTACCGCTGCATGATGGTCCTGGCGGTCGACGATCAGCAGCAGGCCACGGTCGGACATCGCCGATGCGAAAACGTCGGTGGAGACGGTTCGACATCCGGGTGACATATCCGGGTCTCCGAGTTCCCGATAGGTGTCGGCAATCGCCACTACGTCCTCGACCGGATCGAATCCCCAGACTGTAACGAAATGTCCCACGTTCCAATCGAATTCGGTCAGCCCTCTGGTATGCACATTCGCCACCAGGCCGAAGCGGAACGGCCTGTCGCCGAGGCGGTCAAGAAGGGCGCGCAGTCCGTCGGTAGCGGGTCCCATGACCGGAACCACGGCGACGCGATGATCGGTTGCAGTCTCGATGCCTTCCGCGAGACCTGCCGCAGTGGTCCCGGCCGAATCGATCGATGCGGCCCTCGGCAGTACATCCCACCCACCGGTGAGTCGAGGGGTTCCGGGAGGGCGGCCCGAGTCGATCTCGCCCGGCCAGATCGCAGACCTCGATGCGACCGCGAGTGTTGTCACGTCCGGTGCGTCGTAGCCCATGACGGCCGTCAGTGCCACCGAAGCCGAGAACGGCCCGCAGAGTTGATCCGGTTGCGGCAGAACATGATCGAGAGTCGAAACAATGGCGCTTGCCCCGGCAAACCGTCGCAGCATCTCAGTAGATCCAGCGCAACGATTCGAGCAGTTCGTCCTCGGTATGGCTCTCCGCCCACGTGGCATCGGCGTCCCGGCAGGCAACGAATGCGCCCAGAAGTTCCTCGCCCAACACGTCTCGGACCAGAGCT
This sequence comes from Rhodococcus sp. Leaf278, assembly GCF_001426085.1. Taxonomy (GTDB): domain Bacteria; phylum Actinomycetota; class Actinomycetes; order Mycobacteriales; family Mycobacteriaceae; genus Rhodococcoides. The sequence continues at coordinate 182,451 of NZ_LMRR01000002.1, read as the reverse complement.
GACGACAGTAGATTCTCGCGCTGCTGCGCGTGGGTCGTTGCGAGAGGCGAGATCCCCGCGGCCTCGCGACGAGCATCGTCCCAACCTCCCACGTCCTCCTGCACCGGTGACGGCAACTGCGCCGAATCCGCCACTCCCGACAGGCCGGCCGCGATCGTGACGGCCAGCGCCAGATAGGGATTGGCGGACGCGTCGCATGCCTTCAACTCGACGTTCGTGTGTTCCGGGCCGAGAAGGGGAGTGGCCGGTACGAGTCGCACTGCAGCCTCACGGTTTTCGACGCCCCAGAACCCGAAGGCACCTGCCCAGTAGCCCGGTCGACGACGCAGCAGCGACCCCGAACTCGGTGCCGTGATGGCAGTGAGTCCCGGGAGTTCTCGAACGAGGCCTGCGATGTACGCCCGCCCGGTGTCGGACAGTCCGTACTCTCCATCGCCCGTCAAGGCGTTGTGTCCGCCCCGAACCAGGGAAGTGTGCAGGTGCCACCCGTTACCCGCACTGCTCGACGAGGGCAGGGGAGCAAAGCTTGCCCTCAGCCCCTGGGCTCGTGCTGCTGCATGGATGGTCTGCCGCGCGAGAACTTGCGCATCGGCTGCAGCAAGTGGATCGAGTGGACTCAGTGCGATCTCCAGCTGGGAGCCGCCGTACTCGGCATGAATCTGACCGATGTCGAGGCCGTTCGCAGACAACGCCTCGAGCAATAGGACGACGAATTCGTCGACATCGCGGAGTGCGTTCGCGGAGTACGCAGGTCCGCGATGTGCGGATAGTCCGTCCGATTCTCGGGTCAGGGCGAACTCGATCTCGAATCCGGCCCGGACCTCGAAACCGGCATCGGACGCCTTCTGCACCTGCCGCTCGAGAACAGCGCGTTGGTCGTAGGGCCAGGGAGAGCCGTCCGCCGAGACCTGTCGTCCGTGTACCCAGGCAAGCCCCGGTTGGCCGGCGAGCGCGACCACGCTCGCCAAGGTGTCGACCACCGGAATCAACCGAACATCGCCGGACGGAGTCGACAGTCCATCGTGGGCGAATGTGATCCCGTCGTGCGAATCGAACACCGCGAAGACTGCGGTAACTCCTACTCCACGCCGTGCGGCGGCGGTCAGTTCTGCGGTGGGTACGGTGCGCGATCGGACAATGCCGTTGTTGTCGACCCAGCCGATGGTCACCCCCGCGATGTTGCGGTCGCGGAGAGTGTGGGTGAGGTGGTCGATGTCGACTGCCTTCGAGTCCGTCATGGTCCGACGTTAGCGAAGAAGTAGGAGTTCGGGTGTCCAACTGGGTCTGCGGATTGCGAAATGGCTGGGCTGCGCGTGTGCCGCGCCGAACTGACCGGTTGCCCGCGCTTCATCGTCTCTGCGGTGGAGTCCAGAGCGGCGTCGACGCGGCGTGAGTCTCACGGACGACATTGGAACAGGGTTGGAACGTGCCCGAGGCTTGTATCTGAACCTCCGGGCCGTGTCAGGGCGCGTTGTGATGTTAGGTGCCGAGCGACAGTTTCTCGTTGTCGACAGTCATGTTCTCGAGCACGTGAATTTCGGGCCTGGTTTCAGTCGTGTTACAGCTGGCCTCCAGGTGTCAGACTGCCCTTCCTCAGTCGGTGAACAGGCCGATGAAGTACTCGTTATCGGAGCTGATCCTGAAATCGCCCTCGATGTACTTCGCGAACTTCGGCACGTCGGCCAATGCGACTGGATATGGTCCCATTTCTAAGGGAAGGCCACCTTCATCGACGTCGATCAGCTCTCTGATCCCGTCCCCTGTAATAGCGACCAGGCGATAGCTGTTTGCGATCGAATCGGTTCGTCTATCATAAGATTCCAAATACCACATACCGTCTCTCTAATTCCGAATCGATCTGGTCGGCCTCGGTCCCTCCTCGAACCGCATGTCTTCCGGCCGTGGAGTGTCACATTTATTTCGGTTCAGCGCGAAATGAAGCTTCGTACGAATGTCCTGGTACTCCCTACGATGGGCTATTCAGCAAGGAATGAGACCCAATACTCACAATCGGGGTCCGCCTTGATGGGAGTCCGGGCGTATTGCGCGAACTCGCGAACGAGATCGAGCGGAACATCATTGGAGCGAACTGCAACCGGCAAGTCGAAGTGATTGTCGTCGATACCTAATATTCTCTTCACTATGTCGACAGTCATATCGTTAAGCAGATGGATCTCGGTCCGCTCGTCGGTCGCGTTAGTGAACGCTTCTAGGTACCACATACCGAAATCTCGCTTTCAATTTGACCCGTACCGAATTGGATTTGTTAGCTGTAAATCTCTACAGCGTTTTGAAGAACGCATGCTCTTTCAGATGTTGAGCCGAAGCATAACCGGGCTTGCACTCCTTTTCTTACTGTACGACTTTGCCGTGCGGAAGGTGATGTAATTTAACGCTTACTGGTTATTTCGGTCGTCGATTTTCGGCTTGGGCGAAGCCTGCATCCTCATTGGGGTCGAGGCAAATCAGATTTATTCGGGTTCGGCGAGGAAGGATACTTCGTACGAATGTCCATCCTTTGCATCTAACGGACGTTGCATGTATCTAGCAAAGGCGGGTACCTTCTCGGCCGGCACATCGTTTTGACCGACCGCAACGGGCAGGTCGAAGTCGCTGTCATCGATCTGCAGGGTATTTTTGACAATTTCGACGGTCATGTCGCGTAGTAGATGCATCTCTGTCTGCACTTCGGTTGCATCATCGAATTCTTGTAAATACCACATATTGCCTCCTAGAGGTATTGATTCTGTTGTGCTAGTTCTTATTTTGGTGTTATTGTTGCCTAGCTTTTCGCGGATGTTCAGGGTTTTGGGATGTTGGGCGGCCAGTTGCTTACCGTCCCGGCTTGCGACTGGGGTCTGGAGGCTTGGTTTGCACCCCGGTATTGGGATCGTATTCCCCCAAGTGTTTACCGTTCTTGCTGTATTTCTCCACTGCGCCGTGCTGATAGTCCCATTCGTAGACATTTCCTTTGTCGTCGGTCCAGCGCTTCCGTCCGTTCATGGGCTTGGTGTACTTTGCGCCGGGAAAGCCCGGCAAACCCGCTTTGGGTGGAGGGTTGTAGTGCCAATTGGTTCCGCCGGTGTTTGCGTTGAAGGTCGTCGGACTTGCTTGTAGGAGCGGTTGCACGTCCAATGCAATTCCAATGGCCGCCGCCCCGGTTGCCACAGTGACACCGACGGCAATTGCCGACGCCGCTTCCACTCCGGTGAGGACGGCGATGACACTTCCGGCGATGACGCTGCCCGTCGCGCCAGTAACCGCGACCGTTCCCACGCCGAGTGTGAAGAAGCCGGCAACTGCAGCGGCGATCGTGCCGGCAACGATGGCCGTCCCCACGATATCGATGACGCTCTGGTGAGCCTCCTGAATGGTGGTGGCCCACTCGCCGCAAGCGCTCGCGAGTATGTCGAATTGGTCGGCGGTGTTCTGCGCAGCGATGTAGACGCCGTCCATCTGGGCGAGGACCTGCGGCATTTCGTCGGAGGAAAGGTCCTCGACGTCGGTCCATGCGGAGTTCGTGGCGTCGCTCGCTCGGCGTAGCCCCTCGGCGGCGGTGCACCACGCGCTTCCGAGACCCCGGAGCTTGTCCGGATCGCCGTTGGGCCACATGTGGCCCTGTAGCCATCGCGTGATCAGGCCCCACCCCATGGGAGCGTCGGTGTCGCCGCCGTAGGAACCGTTGAAGCGCGGTGTATCCGTATGAGGAAGTTGTGGGGGAGCGGGTAGCGGTGGGGGCGGCGGAACGGTGTTCGCATTCTCCGCGTTGGCGTGGTTCACGCCGGTTGCCGCCAGCAGATCATGAAGTTTGCCGAACGCATTCGTGATGTCGGTTGCTGCGGAAACTGCGTCGAATGCTGCGGAATCGTAACTGTCGGCCCAAGACTTTCCGGCGTTGTCGGTGCCTGCGCAGCCCCAGTTGCGGTCGAGTTCCGCGGCGAGGTCCGCTATCGCGCCGCTCGATATGGTCTTGGCGCTGCCGTACCGGGAAGCCGCATCGGCAAGGATGTCCGGGTCGACGCTGATCGGGGCCATCAGGGCCACATTCGCTTGTTGTGGTCCACGGCTGCGCGGTAGCGATCATGGGCGCCTCGTGCCAGCGTGCCGAGTTGGGCGAGCGCGGTTCGCATATCGTTCAGTTCCTGCCGGAGTAGCTCGTGCTTCGAGCGGTGCGCCTCGGCCGCTTCGCCCTCCCATTCGATGCCGAGATCCTTGACCTCGCGCTCGACATCGGCGATAGCGGATTCGATCGTGGCTCCAACTACATGCGCGCGATCGACAAGAGCGAGAATCCGCTCGACGTCGGCGACATAGCGTGCCATCACCGGTCCAACCGCAGGCCGGAATCCATCTCGTGCGCGTCGATCTTCTTGTCCGCTGCGGCGTAGTCGATTGCAACGCGATCGAGCAGCGCAGCGTCCTCGCTCAGCGCGCCACACATCTTCCGAGCCGAATCGACCCATTCCGCCCACAGAACTGCGTGGGAATCGGCCGCGTTGCCCGTCCAGGAGGACTCCATCAACTCGTCGGCGTCACGGCGGATGAGGTCGATGTCGTCCCACAGCGCATCGGCGAGACCGGACATTCGGGCTGCGGCTCGACGTGTGCGGTCCGGATCGGCTCTCACAGCGTCTTCTGGGACGGACCCGGCCACGGCCGGACGCCGACCGTTTCGAAAAGACCTTTCGAATGCATCGAACCCCCCGGAGCGATGGAATGATGTCGGAAGGCTACTGCATCGAACCTACGAACTCGTCCGTGCCTGCGCGGGGTGCTCCTCGAGCACTACCACGATCGATTTTGAGAATGGCACCCGGTTCCCTACACTAGAGCGGTTGCCCGGGCTTCGTCGTGCCTGCACGCGAGTCCTTGCAATACAACAAACGCAACCTCGAGCACTCCGTACGTCAGCATTGAACATGCGGAAGCTCGTAACACCTGGCAGTGCAGCGATGCATTGCTTGGAGCGCAACCCCTGACCGGCAACAGTCGGTCAGGACATGTTCACTTCGCTGTAGGCCCACGATGTGACGAGCCAGGCCCGGCGGGTTCCCCGGAACCCACAGGCACCAGCCCGCGCGTGCTGCATGGGAACCGCTGCGAGAAAGGTGCACAGGTCACACCATGACGATGACCGATCCAATTGCAGACTTCTTGACTCGTCTGCGCAACGCCAATTCGGCGTACCACGACGAGGTGAAGCTTCCCCACTCGAAGCTCAAGGCGAACATCGCCGAGATCCTCAAGCGCGAGGGCTACATCTCCGATTACCGCACGGAAGACGCCGAGGTGGGCAAGACCCTCATCGTCGATCTGAAGTACGGCCCGAGCCGTGAGCGCAGCCTCGCCGGCGTGCGACGCGTCTCCAAGCCCGGTCTCCGGGTGTACGCAAAATCCACCAATCTGCCCAAGGTTCTCGGCGGCCTGGGCGTGGCGATCATCTCCACGTCCACTGGTCTGCTCACGGAGCGTCAGGCTGCCAAGCAGGGTGTGGGCGGAGAAGTCCTCGCCTACGTCTGGTAGGGGAGGCCACCACCATGTCACGTATTGGAAAATTGCCGGTCCCAGTCCCCGCTGGCGTCGATATCACCATCGACGGCCAGGACGTTGCGGTCAAGGGCCCCAAGGGTGCCCTGAGCCTGACAGTCGCCGAGCCCATCAAGATCGCACGCGCCGACGACGGCACCATCGCCGTCACCCGGCCGGACGACGAGCGTAAGAGCCGCTCGCTGCATGGTCTCTCGCGCACACTCGTTGCGAACCTCATCACCGGTGTCACCAACGGTTACACCACCAAGATGGAGATTCACGGCGTCGGTTACCGCGTCGTACTCAAGGGCAAGGACCTCGAGTTCGCACTCGGTTACAGCCATCCCGTGCTGATCGAAGCACCCGAGGGCATCACGTTCACGGTCGAGTCGCCCACGCGATTCACCGTTGTCGGCATCGACAAGCAGAAGGTCGGTCAGATCTCTGCCAACATTCGTCGTTTGCGGCGTCCGGACCCGTACAAGGGCAAGGGCATCCGCTACGAGGGTGAAGTGATCCGCCGCAAGGTCGGAAAGACGGGTAAGTGATATGAGCCAGCAAACAGCAGACAAGGCGAACGTCGTCAAGCGCACACCGCGCGGCACCGACGTTTCGACGAAGCGTCGCCTGTCGAAGGCACGTCGTCACTTCCGCCTTCGCAAGAAGATCTCCGGAACGCCCGAGCGTCCGCGCTTGGTCGTCAACCGGTCCTCGCGTCACATCCACGTGCAGTTGATCGACGACCTCGCCGGCCACACGCTGGCCAGCGCGTCGAGCATCGAAGCCGATGTGCGCGCACTCGAGGGCGACAAGAAGGCCGTCAGCGCGAAGGTCGGCGAGCTCATCGCCAGCCGTGCGAAGGCAGCCGGCGTCGAGGCAGTCGTGTTCGACCGCGGCGGCAACAACTACAGCGGCCGCATCGCGGCACTCGCAGACGCTGCCCGCGAAGGCGGGTTGACGTTCTGATGATGACAATGACTGACAACGGAAGGACAGCCTGATGCCGGGACGTCAACGGCGTGACGGCGGAAGCGGCCCCGCCGGACAGAACAGTGGCCCCAACGCAGGTGGCGACAACAACCAGCGCGGCGACAACCGCGGTGGTGGCGGTCGTGACCGTCGTGACAACGGCCGTGGCGGCAACGCTGCGGACAAGTCGAACTTCATCGAGAAGGTCGTCACGATCAACCGCGTCTCCAAGGTGGTCAAGGGTGGTCGACGCTTCAGCTTCACCGCCCTCGTCATCGTCGGTGACGGCAACGGACTGGTCGGCGTCGGCTACGGCAAGGCCAAGGAAGTTCCCGCGGCCATCCAGAAGGGTGTCGAGGAGGCTCGTAAGAGCTTCTTCCGCGTCCCGATGATCGCCGGCACCATCACGCACCCCATCCAGGGCGAAGCCGCTGCCGGCGTCGTCATGTTGCGGCCGGCCAGCGCCGGTACCGGCGTCATCGCCGGTGGCGCTGTGCGCGCAGTGCTGGAGTGCGCCGGTGTCCACGACGTGCTGTCGAAGTCGCTCGGTAGCGACAACGCCATCAACGTCGTGCACGCGACCGTCGCAGCCCTCAAGGGTCTGCAGCGTCCCGAGGAAGTTGCGGCTCGCCGCGGCCTGACCCTCGAAGAGGTTGCACCCGCCGGAATGCTGCGCGCACGCGCACAGGCAGGAGCGGTGAAGTAATGGCTCAGCTGAAGGTCACTCAGATCAAGAGCACCATCGGCCAGAAGGCGAACCAGCGTGACAGCCTGCGTACTCTCGGGCTCAAGGGCATCCGCCAGACGGTCGTCCGCGAGGACAACCCGCAGAACCGCGGACTGGTCAACACGGTGCGCCACCTCGTAACTGTTGAGGAGGTCTAACCATGACCATCAAACTGCACCACCTGCGCCCCGCAGCCGGATCCAAGTCGACGAAGATTCGCGTCGGCCGTGGTGAAGGTGGCAAGCGCGGCAAGACCGCAGGTCGCGGTACCAAGGGAACCGGCGCACGCAAGAACGTGCCGGCACGCTTCGAGGGTGGCCAGATGCCCCTCCACATGCGGCTCCCGAAGCTCAAGGGCTTCACCAACCGCAACCGTGTCGTGTTCCAGGTCGTGAACCTGCGCGACATCGAGCGTCTGTTCCCCGAGGGTGGCCAGATCGGTATCCCCGAGCTGATCGCCAAGGGAGCTGTTCGCAAGAACGAGCTCGTCAAGGTTCTCGGAGACGGAAACCTCACCGTGAAGGTCGATATCTCGGCCAACAAGTTCACGGGCTCTGCCAAGGAAAAGATCGCCGCTGCCGGCGGTTCTGCAACCGAGGTATGAGCATTGCTTCGATGTGCTGAGTAGCAGCGCTTCGAGCATCAGTTCGTGACGATGGCCGCAGCCACAGCTCTTGCAGCTGAGCTGCGGCCATCGTTGCCTACACAGAATGTCGTGTCCATCGACCGATCGGCCGGGTCCAACACTGACCGTCGGGCGGTTCGATGCGCACTGTTAGAGTTCTAGAGTTCAGAGAAGTTCGTATCGATGCGGTCGACGTACGTCGTTCGCAGTCCATGCTCGTGAGGCTCACGGGAGCGCAAGTTGCTCCCGGTGAAGCACTTGCAGCGTCAACGCAGTCGTGCCAGGAGGATCTTTGCTTTCCGCCTTCGTGTCGGCCCTCAGGACTCCTGACCTGAGACGGAAGATCCTCTTCACGCTCGGTCTGGTGGCCCTGTATCGCTTCGGTGCAACGCTGCCGTCGCCGGGTGTCGACTACGCCAATGTCCGAGCATGCATCGACCAGGTCTCCGGTGGAGACTCGGCGGGCATCTACTCGTTGATCAACCTGTTCTCCGGTGGAGCGCTCCTTCAGCTCTCGGTGTTCGCGATCGGCATCATGCCGTACATCACCGCCAGCATCATCGTGCAGCTGCTCACCGTCGTCATCCCCAAGTTCGAGGAACTCCGCAAGGAGGGACAGTCGGGCCAGGCGAAGATGACGCAGTACACGCGTTACCTGTCGATCGCGCTGGCCATCCTGCAGGCGACCGGGCTGGTGGCCCTCGCTTCGCGCGGCCAGCTGCTCCAGGGATGCCAGCAGGACATCATCGCCGACCAGTCCATTTTCGGGCTCGTCATCATCGTGCTCGTCATGACTGCAGGTGCAGCCGTCGTGATGTGGTTCGGCGAGGTCATCACCGAGCGCGGTGTCGGCAACGGTATGTCGCTGCTGATCTTCGCCGGAATTGCCTCGCGCATCCCCTCCGAGGGCAACTCGATCCTCGAGAGCCGCGGTGGACTGGTGTTCGGGTTCGTCTGCTTCGCAGCGTTCCTCATCATCGCCGGCGTGATTTTCGTCGAGCAGGGTCAGCGTCGTATTCCGGTCCAGTACGCCAAGCGCATGGTCGGTCGAAAGATGTACGGCGGCTCGTCGACCTATCTTCCGCTCAAGGTCAACCAGGCCGGCGTCATCCCGGTGATTTTCGCGTCTTCGTTGCTCTACCTACCCAATCTGATCGCGCAGCTCACATCTGCGAGCACCGCAACGGATCCCAGCTGGTGGCAGCGCATCATCAACGAGTACCTGGTGAACCCTGCCAACCCCGTCTACATCGCGATCTTCTTCGGGCTCATCGTCTTCTTCACGTACTTCTACGTGGCGATCACGTTCAATCCGGAAGAGCGCGCCGACGAAATGAAGAAGTTCGGCGGATTCATTCCTGGCATTCGTCCCGGCAAGCCGACCGCCGATTATCTGAACTACGTCCTCAGTCGCATCACGTTGCCCGGATCCATATACCTGGGCACCATTGCCGTGCTTCCGAATCTCTTCCTCGACATCGGTTCGGGCGGAGGCCAGAACCTCCCGTTCGGTGGAACTGCCGTACTGATCATGGTCAGCGTCGGCCTGGACACCGTGAAGCAGATCGAAAGCCAGCTGATGCAGCGTAACTACGAAGGGTTCCTCAAGTGAGACTTGTTCTGCTCGGTCCCCCCGGTGCCGGCAAAGGCACTCAAGCCGTTCTCCTCTCCGAGAAGCTGGGCGTGCCGCACATCTCGACCGGAGATCTGTTCCGCGCGAACATCGGCGAGAAGACACCGCTCGGCCTCGAAGCCAAGAAGTACCTCGACGCCGGCGATCTGGTTCCGAGTGAGTTGACTGTCGACATGGTCCGTAGTCGTCTCGCCGAGCCCGATGCCGTCAACGGCTTTCTTCTCGACGGATTCCCACGCTCGGTCGGTCAGGCCGAGGCTCTTGTGGAGATCCTGTCCGATCTGAACGCGAAGCTCGACGCCGTACTGTCGTTCGTCGTCGACGAGGACATCGTCGTCGAGCGGATGCTTGCGCGCGGTCGCGAGGACGACAAAGAAGACGTCATCCGCAATCGACTCAAGGTGTACCGAGACGAGACCGCACCGCTGCTGGACTACTACGCCGACGAGCTCGTCACGGTCGATGCAATCGGCGAGGTGGACGAGGTCAACGCACGTGCGCTGAAGTCCATCGAGGACCACGGCAAGTAATGGCGTTCGGCCGTAAACGCAAAGTCGTCCCGTTTCGTAGCGCTGGTGAGCTCGACGCAATGGCGGCCGCCGGTGCGGTCGTCGGTGCGGCGCTGGTTGCCGTCAGAAATGCGGCGGTTCCCGGCGTCTCCACACTCGAGCTGGATCGAGTGGCCGAAGCAGTGATTCGAGACGCCGGGGCAGTACCGTCGTTTCTGGGGTACCACGGCTTCACCGGCAGCATCTGCTCCTCGGTGAACGATCGTGTGGTGCACGGCATTCCGTCCGCAGACGAAGTCTTGGCTGCAGGCGATCTGGTGTCGATCGATTGTGGTGCAGTGCTCGACGGGTGGCACGGAGACTCGGCGTGGACGTTCGGCGTCGGAGACATCATCGAGGCCGATGCAATGCTGAGTGAGGCGACGAGACTGTCGATGGAAGCCGGTATCGCAGCAATGCTTCCCGGGAACCGACTGACCGATGTCTCGCATGCCATCGAGTCCGGAACACACGCGGCGGAGAAAGCGCACGGCCGCAAGTACGGCATTGTGGACGGCTACGGCGGTCACGGAATCGGCCGCGAGATGCACATGGATCCGTTCCTGGCGAACGAGGGTGCTCCGGGCAAGGGCCCCGAGCTGGTCGTTGGATCGACGCTCGCGATCGAGCCGATGCTGACTCTCGGGACCTACGACACCGACATTCTGGAAGATGGATGGACCGTCGTCACGACCGACGGATCGCGCTCGGCGCACTGGGAACATACGGTCGCAGTGACCGAGGACGGCCCGCGAATCCTGACGGTTCGGCCCAGTTAGAGTTACCAGGCCAACGATCCGTAACGACGGCCCCCTCGGATGAGTCCGAGGTGGGCAGCCGTCAAACGTAGCCAGAGGCGCGTCGGCATCCGGGTCAGTGTGGTCGGCAGCAGCGGGTTTCGCAGTGCAAGCGCGAGTAGCGCGACGATTGTTGTACGGACTCGGAACGGCGGGCATCCGCTGGCACGGTACATTCCACGGACATGGGCCGACCCGTAGCCGAGTGCCCCCGCTTGTGCCCAATTGTCTCGGTAGCCCGTGCGCAAACGGTATTCGACCAGCGGCTCGGCTATGAAGTGCAGGCGGGCACCCGATTGCTGCGCGCGCCAGGAGAATTCCATGTCCTCGCTGGCATGGACGAATTCGAGCATCCCTCCGAGATCTCGGTAGGTCGACGCGCGGCACGCCATGCTCGCACCGATGACGAACGGTCGGAATGGTGACTTGCCCTGATTCGAAGGTGGGGCGAACGGAACGGCGGCTCGCGTGGATTCCGAGTTCAGTGCCGCGGTGCTCAGACCGGTTCCCACGAGGTCGTAGCAGTCGAGCTCGGTAGTGATGCGTCGCAGCCACGTCGGGTGCACGACGTCGTCGGCGTCGCAGAAAGCCAGAAGTGGGCCGTCTGCTGCCTCCGCCCCACGGTTGCGCGCGAACGATGCGCCTGCGGTACCGGACGCATCGACGTACTTCAGGTTCAGTCGGGTTCGTAGGTCGTGGTTCTTCACGAACTGACGCACGCCGTCGGTCGAGCCGTTGTCGCTGACGATGACTTCGAATGGGCCGTCGTAGTCCTGATGCGCGAGCGCGCTCAATTGCTCGTCGAGTAGGGCCTTGGCGTTGTGTACGGGAATGATCACGGAGACGGAGAGGCCGCCTCCGGACGGGTTGGAACTCAAGAGGGCACCTTGCGGGCTCGGACGCTGCACGATGATGGGCGGACGAAACGTTAGCTTCTTTGGTCGCGCGCGGCCAGCCGAGGTGTTTCGTGCCCGCTTCGCGCGCATTTGGCCAGATGTGTGTTTGCCGGTAACATAGATCGACGGTGCGCCCTGCGTACCGGATGTTCGTATGCCCGCATGGGCTGCGAGCGGTTCCGGCGACACGCAGGCTCGAGTGATCGGGTCGGTCAGTGCGCATCACGGTAACGGAAACAGATGCAATCAACCAGGTGTGAGAGCCAGGATCGCGGAGGATATGGCCAAGAAAGACGGTGCTATCGAGGTAGAGGGCCGAGTCGTCGAACCACTGCCCAATGCGATGTTCCGCATTGAGCTCGAAAACGGCCACAAGGTGCTCGCTCACATCAGCGGAAAGATGCGTCAGCACTACATTCGCATCCTTCCCGAGGATCGCGTCGTGGTAGAGCTTTCGCCCTACGACCTCACGCGTGGACGCATCGTTTACCGCTACAAGTAAGAGCTTCCCCGGCCACGTCCGGTCGGGGGGAACCATGCTTGGAACCGCTGCCTGCAGCGGATTCGAGCTACACACAGGAGATCAACGACGTGAAGGTTCAGCCGAGCGTCAAGAAGATCTGCGAGAAGTGCAAGGTGATTCGTCGTAACGGACGCGTCATGGTGATCTGCGACAACCTGCGTCACAAGCAGCGTCAGGGATAACCACCGAGCTTTTCGCACATCGGCTTGGCAACAGCTAGAAGATGACCTCCCAGCACCAACCGCGACACACGCGTTGCGGCATACCCCCGGCACGGAGGCCGGGGCCCCACTGAGTTGGTTGAAAGACGCTTCACACCCCAGCGGTGAGAAGGACACAGGGGACGGACTGGGAGCAGACCTCCGGACAAGAAAAGGAAATGCCACATGGCACGTCTCGCAGGTGTGGATCTGCCGCGCGAAAAGCGCATGGAGATCGCACTGACTTACATCTACGGCGTCGGCCGTACCCGCTCCAAGGAAATTCTCGCAGCAACCGGCGTCAGCGCCGACCTGCGCAGCAAGGATCTCGGCGACGACGATCTGCGCAAGCTCAGCGATTACATCAACGAGTCCCTCAAGGTCGAGGGCGACCTGCGCCGCGAGGTTCAGGCCGACATCCGACGCAAGATCGAAATCGGCTGCTACCAGGGTCTTCGCCACCGTCGTGGTCTGCCCGTCCGTGGACAGCGCACCAAGACCAATGCGCGTACCCGTAAGGGACCCAAGCGCACCATTGCCGGCAAGAAGAAGGCGAAGTAATGCCCCCCAAAGCACGCGGTACCGGTCCGAAGAAGGCGCAGAAGACGCGTCGCAGGGACAAGAAGAACGTCCCGCACGGATCTGCGCACATCAAGAGCACGTTCAACAACACGATCGTGTCGATCACCGACCCCGCCGGAAACGTCATCTCATGGGCTTCCTCGGGACACGTGGGCTTCAAGGGCTCGCGCAAGTCGACTCCGTTCGCCGCACAGCTCGCAGCCGAGAACGCTGCGCGCAAGGCACAGGAGCACGGCGTCAAGAAGGTCGACGTGTTCGTCAAGGGTCCCGGCTCCGGCCGTGAGACCGCTATCCGCTCGCTTCAGGCCGCTGGCCTCGAAGTCGGCACCATCTCCGATGTCACCCCTCAGCCGCACAACGGCTGCCGTCCGCCCAAGCGGCGTCGGGTCTAGCGGGAAGGAAAGGTTTAGAAAATGGCACGTTATACCGGTCCTATCACCCGCAAGTCGCGTCGTCTGCGCGTCGACCTCGTCGGAGGCGACCAAGCGTTCGAGCGTCGTCCGTACCCGCCCGGCCAGCACGGCCGCGCGCGGATCAAGGAGAGCGAGTACCTCCTGCAGCTGCAGGAGAAGCAGAAGGCTCGCTTCACCTACGGCGTCATGGAGAAGCAGTTCCGCCTGTACTACAAGGAAGCCAACAGGGCCGCCGGCAAGACCGGTGAGAACCTGCTGACCATCCTCGAGACTCGTCTCGACAACGTCGTCTACCGTGCGGGACTCGCACGCACGCGTCGTCAGGCACGCCAGCTGGTCACCCACGGCCACTTCCTCGTGAACAACAAGCGAGTGGACATCCCCAGCTACCGCGTCTCGCAGTACGACATCATCGATGTCCGCGAGAAGTCCGCACAGACACTGCCGATCCAGATCGCCCGTGAGAGCTACGGCGACCGTCCCGTCGCACCGTGGCTGCAGGTCGTTCCCAACCGTCTTCGCATCCTGGTTCACCGGGTGCCGGAGCGCGCACAGATCGACGTGCCGCTCCAGGAGCAGCTCATCGTCGAGTACTACTCGAAGTAAGGCGCAGCACGCATGTGAGTCTCCTCGCGAGGCTCACATGCGTCTTCGCCTCCACACGTGGGCGTCAAATAGCGGACGCCCGTACAGGAGGAACACACAATGCTCATTTCACAGCGCCCGACGCTGACCGAAGAGGTCATCGCCGACAACCGCTCGAAATTCGTCATCGAGCCGCTCGAGCCCGGCTTCGGTTACACACTCGGCAACTCGCTCCGCCGCACCCTGCTCTCGTCGATCCCCGGCGCTGCTGTCACCAGCATCCGTATCGACGGCGTTCTCCACGAATTCACCACGGTCCCCGGTGTGAAGGAAGATGTCACCGACATCATTCTGAACCTCAAGGGCCTCGTCGTGAGCTCCGAAGAAGACGAACCGGTCACCATGTACGTCCGCAAGCAGGGCCCCGGCGCTGTCACCGCAGGCGACATCGTTCCCCCGGCCGGCGTGACGGTGAACAACCCTGATCTGCACATTGCGACCCTGAACGACAAGGGCAAGTTGGAGATCGAACTCGTCGTCGAGCGCGGTCGCGGCTACGTCCCCGCCGTTCAGAACAAGGCATCGGGTGCCGAGATCGGCCGCATTCCGGTCGACTCGATCTACTCACCCGTGCTCAAGGTCACCTACAAGGTGGAAGCCACCCGCGTCGAACAGCGCACCGACTTCGATCGGCTCGTTCTCGACGTGGAAACCAAGAATTCCATCACCGCGCGGGACGCGCTCGCTTCGGCGGGCAAGACCCTGGTTGAGCTCTTCGGCCTCGCCCGTGAGCTGAACGTCGAAGCAGAAGGCATCGAGATCGGACCCTCGCCCGCCGAGGCCGATCACATCGCTTCGTTCGGACTCCCCATCGAGGATCTGGACCTCACCGTCCGCTCCTACAACTGCCTCAAGCGCGAAGGTGTTCACACCGTCGGTGAGCTGGTTGGTCGTACCGAGTCCGATCTGCTCGACATCCGTAACTTCGGGCAGAAGTCCATCGACGAGGTGAAGGTCAAGCTGCATTCGCTCGGCCTCTCCCTCAAGGACAGCCCCGCGTCGTTCGATCCGACCACCGTGCCTGGCTACGACGCCACCACGGGTACGTGGAGTGACACCGACGCCGGCTCCTTCAGCGACACCGAAGGTGCCGAGCAGGACTACGCCGAGACAGAACAGCTGTAATCAGCTCGCTGGAGCTCTTACTAGGAGATTCATCATGCCCAAGCCCACCAAGGGCCGCCGTCTCGGCGGGTCGGCGTCGCACCAGAAGGCCATCCTGGCCAACCTGGCGACGTCACTCTTCGAGCACGGCCGCATCACCACCACCGAGTCGAAGGCCAAGCGCCTTCGTCCCCATGCCGAGAAGCTCGTCACCCACGCCAAAAAGGGTGATCTGGCTCATCGTCGTGAGGTTCTCAAGACGATCAACAACAAAGATGTCGTGCACAAGCTCTTCGCCGAGATCGGGCCTTTCTTCGCCGATCGCGACGGTGGCTACACGCGCATCATCAAGACCGTCCCCCGCAAGGGTGACAACTCGCCGATGGCCATCATCGAGCTCGTCGACGAGCAGACGGTGTCCAACGAAGCCGACCGCGCACGTCGCGTGAAGGCATCGAAGGCTCCCGCTGCCGAGTCGTCCACGGACAACGTCGTCGAGGCCGTCGAAGCCGACGCGACCGACGCCGAGGTTGCGAACGCCGACGCAGTCATCGACGGCATCGAGGACAACGACGCCCACGCGTCCAACGCCGATGATGCTGCCGGAAGTCATGCTGTACTCGAAGACGGCAGCCAGCCCGAGGGGTTCCCGATCAAGGGCAACGCCGACTCGATGCTGTACCACGTTCCCGGAAGTCGCTTCTACGAGTCGACTGTTCCCGAGATCTGGTTCGCCACCGAGGCTGACGCCGAAGCAGCGGGCTACTCGCTGCCGAAGTCGCAGCAGAAGTCCGACGACGCCTGATATTCAGGTGCCCGAGGAACAACGTTCCACAGACGAGCCCGTCACCCGTAGTGGTGGCGGGCTCGTCCGTCTGTCGCCAGGGTCCACTTCGGTAGTCCGTGTGAGACTCGACATCTCTTACGACGGCACGAACTTCTCCGGATGGGCGCGTCAACCGGGTATTCGTACGGTCTGCGGTGTGCTCGAACAAGCTTTCTCGACCGTGCTTCGCCAACCGATCGAGCTGACCGTCGCCGGACGAACCGACGCAGGAGTCCACGCGAGCGGTCAAGTTGCACACTTCGATGCCGTCGACGTTCCGGATGACCACACCCGGTTGGTCCGGCGCATGGCCCGGTTTCTGCCCACCGATGTCCGGGTGCGAGACATCAGTACCGTCCCCCTCGATTTCGATGCGCGTTTCTCGGCGTATCGCCGACACTACGAGTACCGATTCAGTACCGCTCTGTACGGGGTCGACCCTCTCGACGTGGCCGGCGTCGTGTCCTGGCCGCGGCCCGTGGACTTGGACGCCGTACGCGAGGCGTCGCATGCGCTGATCGGACTGCACGACTTCGCAGCGTTCTGCAAGCGGCGAGACGGTGCGACCACGGTGCGAGAACTGCAGCGGTTCGACTGGGAACGCGATGGTGACCGCCTCACCGCGTACGTCAGCGCCGACGCATTCTGCTGGTCGATGGTGCGCAGCCTCGTCGGAGCAATGCAGGCGGTGGGGGAAGGACGTCGAACACCGGATTGGGCGCGGTCTCTGTTGACCCGGCGTGATCGCTCCAGTGAGGTGACAGTGGCTCCGGCACACGGACTCTCGCTGGTCCGCGTCGATTATCCGCCGCCCGACGAGCTCGCCGCACGAAACGCCGCCACCCGAGAGATGAGAACTGCGGTCTCGGCCGAGGAATGCTGTGGGGGAGAGGGCTGACGAACCGTCGCCGGGGCTAATGTCGGAACAATGCAGCCGATACAACTAGCTATCGTCGTCGGTAGTGTTCGCGCCGAGCGCATAGGCCCCACGGTCGCGGGCTGGGTCCGCAGCGTTGCCGCCGAACGCGCGACCATCGAGGTTGTCGACGTGGACCTGGCCGACTTCGAGTTGCCCAGCAGCCTGGTCCCGAACGAGGACACTGAGCGATTCACCGCAACGATCGGGGCATGCGACGCCTTCGTGTTCGTCACGCCCGAGTACAACCACGGCGTTCCCGGCTCGTTGAAGACGGCGCTCGACACAGTGAAGTACGAGTGGCGTGCCAAGCCTGTCGGATTCGTGTCGTACGGAGGCCTCGGCGGCGGCATCAGAGCTACCGAGCAACTACGGCAGATCACTGCCGAATTGCACATGGTGTCCGTCCGAGATGCCGTCTCGCTGCACCGGGTACGTAAGCGGTTCGACGACAAGGGTGGTGTCGACGATGCCGCCGCCGTCGACGCCCTGGGGCGACTGCTCGATCAAGTCGAGTGGTGGGCCGGCGCAGTGGCCGGCGCACGGGAGCGAAGCGACTATCCAGGCTGAGTACCCGTCAGGCGCGCACGGCTGAGCGCAGACTTCGTGGCCGCCCTATGAACGCCGTTTCCTGGGGGATCGTCACCAGCGTCAGCTCGACGTCGAGTGGCCCCGAGATCACCCGGATTCGGTCGCCGGAGGCGTGCGGTTGAATTATCGACACGTTCCACGTCGGCCGTGGTCGCCCGTGCGCCGATTCGATGCTGCCGTGGTGCGGCACATGCTCGGTCAACGACATCACAGTCACTCCCGACAGTGGTTGCTGATCAGTCGGTTCGGATCCATCGCCGAAGTCGTTCAGAATCACGTCGTAATTCGTCCGAGATCGGACTGTGTGGCCGTCGACAGACAGGCGGTCGGGGGCACCTACCGCGTCGACGAGCGAACGCCAGGCATGCGGCCGGTCGCTCCGCACGAGCACCCTTGCTCCCGTCGCGATGGCCCGGAACAGCAGTTGCTGAGCGAGGTAGAGTTCCCCGGCGATCCTGACCCGGGCCAGACCTGGCCCGAACAACCGCACTGCGATACCGTGACCGGCTGCATCGGAACCCAGGAGTTGTCCGCAACCGCTCACCGGAAGGTCGAGATCGTCGAGCCTCGATACCTCGAGAGTTCCGCTGGGGGACAGGGACTTCAGTCCGGGAACGGCCAGAGGTAGTTGAGCGAAGATGCCGTCTCGTTGACTTCCGCTCATCGAGGTCAATCCGCGGACAGAAGGTTTCGCGACCCGGGAGCGGGCGGCGAATCGGCACGATCCACGGATGCGGAGCTTTCCGCTGTCGCGGGTCGGCTGCAGATGGAAGGTCATCGTCGTCCCCAATGATGGAGTCGACCACAGGGTGGCAATGTCCTCGGCAGTGATTGCGCTGCAATCCATTCCGAAACCGACGCTGGACACACCCGGCAAGGGTGCCGTCGACCAGGTCTGTGTCAGATCGTCGGTACTCACCCCCCGACAGAGGTGCACCACCGCCGATCGAAGTTGTGCAGTCGTGAGCAGACGCGAGGACAGTCCATCGGCCTGGAGAGCGCGCACGACGCGTGTGGTCGCCACGACGGCGGTGCGCGCTGCCCCGGCGCGGCTTCCGCCTCTCACCTCGATAGCCCGAGCATTGGCCCGCACATCGAGAGTGACTGCCACCCAGACCGTCCGTATCGCCACAGCCGGCAGCGGACCGATGAGTTCCTCGTACACCTCCGTGGCAGCAGAACCGGGTGAGCTGCGAAACCCGAGTGCGGTGATGTCGATCGACGAGACGGTGATGTCATGTTGCCGAAGACACGACGCCAGGGTCTCGATGGGGAGGGTGTACTGCGTGTCCGCGCTCGCCCTGCCCAGAACCGTCGTCGTGTGCTCGGGCGGGAGGATTTCGATGATGCAGGTGACCGTGTTGCGCTGCCAGTGGACACCGACGGCCCGTCCCGTCGTGTCGTGGTGATCGGTGTTCACACCTACCTCGGGAAAGCGATTCGCGAGGAACCGCCAGAGGACCCGGAACCAGTCGACGATCGGTCTGCGACGAATGGTCACGAACGGAACGAGTGCCACTGCCACGGCGGCGACCAGTGCCCACACAGGCCGCACCTGTGCCGCGAGTAGCGCAAGACCCGTTGCCGCAGCTGCGATCTCGGCCGTGATCACGCGTCGGAGCGTAGGCGCGGCGAAAGGTATCGCGGTTCGCCCGATCGAGCCCGTACGTGCCATCTCGAACCCTCCCCCCGAAGGTTGCGTACACATCGGTTGCCGCCGATGCGGTCGCCGAGGTGTGCGGTCGAACTGTACTGTGTCGCGTGACCCGAATGGGGATCGGGTCGCGATCGAATCCTGGGGAGGAACTGTGGCGTCGACGCCCACGACGAAGTGGCAGGTTGGCGGCTACCGCTTTCTCGTTCGCCGGATGGAACACGCGCTGATCCGGCGTGATGCCCGAATGCTGCACGATCCGATGAAGTCGCAGTCTCGTGCACTGCTGGTGGGCGCGGTGATCGCCTGTATCGGTTTGGCGGGATGCGCTGCGCTGGCTCTGTTTCGGCCGCAGGACAAGATCGGCGATGCGTCGATCGTGGTCGGTAAGGATTCGGCCGCAATGTTCGTGAAAGTGGACGACGTCTTCCATCCGGTACTGAATCTCGCGTCGGCCAGGCTGGTGGTCGGCAAGCCCGACGACCCGTTGATGGTCAAGGAATCCGAGCTCGCGTCCAGGCCTCGCGGCGCGCTGGTGGGGATTCCTGGCGCTCCGTCGGCGCTGCCGCACGATGCAGACGGGCGCGCCGAAGCATGGACTGTGTGCGACACACTCGATCCGATCGCAGGGGTCACGTCGACCACGGTCGCGGCGGGTGATCTCCGATACGGCGACGGCGCAGCGCCACTTGCCGATAACGAGGCATTCCTGTGGACCTCGAACGGAACGGCATACCTCGTGCACGACGGAGCGAAGTCCCCGGTCGATCTGGCCGACCGGGCAGTGATCCGTGCGCTCGGGCTCGAGGATGCCACACCGTCACCGGTCAGTGCCGGTCTGCTCAATTCTGTGCCGCAGTCGCCGGCAGTCGCGGCTCCGTTCATTCCCCGCGCGGGAGAAGTTCCGCAGTTTCCGTTCGGCGGTCGAGCGATCGGTTCGGTGGTCAAGGTCGCCGGTCGTGACCTCCAGTACTACGTCGTTCTCGAGGACGGTATTCAAGCGATCAGCGAAACGGCTGCACTGCTCATCAAGTTCACGGACTCGCAAGGGAGTCCCGACATCGCAGCAGTCAACCCCGACATCCTCCGAGATGCGCCGAAAACGTCTGCGGGACTGGCTGTCTCGACGTTTCCGCCCAGTACTCCCGTGATCGTCGATCCCGGTGAGCGACCTGTCAACTGCCTCACCTGGGAACCGCTCGAGGTGGCCGACGGCGGGCCGACTGCTCGGCTCGTGGAGTCCGCCGGTCGAGGTCTACCGCTCCGATCCGGCGCGCAACCGGTGACCCTTGCCCAAGCCGATGGTGGAGGCGATGCCGTGGATCAGGTATACCTGGCACCCGGCAGCGGCGGATTCGTCCGCAGCACAGGAATCTCGACCTCCAGTACCCGTCAGGACAGCGTCTTCTTCGTGGCCGACACCGGTGTTCGCTACGGGGTCGAGGGAAGCGAAGCCGCGTCGGCGCTGGGATTCGGGCCACCTGCACCTGCGCCCTGGCCGATTCTGCAGTTGCTCGGCACCGGTCCCACTCTCGGACGCGGTCAGGCACTGACGATGCACGACGGGGTTGCTCCCGACCCACAAGCCGCCGCGTTACCGACGAAGTAGCGAAATTCAGCTCGGCCGGCCGCGTCGCCTCAGGGGAATCGACAGCGCAAGACCGAGCGCCAGAATCACCGCGGCGACTACCGAACCTGTCACCGCTGCGTTGCGCGGCCGATGATCCGGTGCAGGCTGTGGCAGCGGAGCGCTCATCGCGACGCTGTCGGCGGGCACTACGCGAGGGACCGGCGTGACGAGATCGGTCACTGCGGCGAGCGGATCGACGACTCCGTGACCGACCGATGGGTTCCATCCCTCGGCCGGTTCGTGTGCCGTTCTCTGGATTCGGTCCACCACTTCCAGCGCCGTCAGCTCGGGCCGGTGGGCGCGTACCAGCGCCGCAACAGCAGCCACCAGCGGTGCCGCGAAACTTGTTCCGGTCATAGGATTCACGCCGTCGGTGCCCCACGTGCCGTTCGCCAATCCGTTGCCCGAAGGCGACAGTGAGGTCATGTTCGAGCCCGGCGCAGCGACGTCGACCCATGGACCCGCGAGACTGAACGCGGACGGCGTGCCATCCGACTCGACCGAACCGACGGTCAACACATCGTCGAACCAGGCCGGCGTCGCGATGGTCGCGAAGCCGTCCCACGGATCCGCATCGGGTCGAAGCGGGTCAGCGTCCGGATTCTGCGTCTGACAGGCCGAGCTACCCAGATTCCCCGCAGCGGCAACGACGACGACATTTCTCTCGCGGACGGCGTACTGGACCGCGGCACCGAGGGGGCCGTCCGGGACTCCGCCTCCCGCGGGTACGCAGGCCACCTCGGAGATGTTGATGACCGACGCTCCCGAGTCGACCGCGGTCCTGATGGCCATGGCCATGGTGCGCACGTTCCCGTACCCCGCGGCGTTCTCCGGCTCGGCGGCCTTCTCCTCCTCGGAGCGATTGTCGACAACCTGAAAAGCATTGCTGGACTGACGAATCGAGAGGATTCGTGCGTCCGGCGCGCCGCCGGCGAATCCGCTGCCCGACGAGGACTGCGCGGCGATCAGACCGGCAACCATGGTGCCGTGCGCATCGCAGTCGAACAACCCGTCTCCCGTACCGACGTAGTCGCCCCCCGGGATCAGGCCAGGCAACCGCGGATGAGCAGTGACACCGGTGTCGATCACGGCAACCACCTGACCGGCCCCTCGAGTGATGGGCCAGACCGACGCGAAGTCCAGCGCCTTCAGTGCGGTCGGAACCTCCTGCGGGTCGGTCGTTTCGGACGGCAGGGCGCAGGCGTTCTTCTGCTCGGTGGGCTCGAGGGGAGCGGGAGGGCTCGGTGCGGGTAGCTGAGTGGGATCGATGAGCGGACGTTCGGCACGAGCGGGAGAAACCCCGAGAACGGCACTGGACGACACGCCGAGAGCAGTGAGTACCGCAACGACGATCGTGTGTCGCCTGCGCCGCATCACAGCGCGCGCACGACGCTGTACAACCCGCACACCCACACGGCGACCGGGATGACCAGAGCGATCACGGCGTACTCCAGGAGCTCGGCGGATCGTCGCATCACCGGCGAGTACGTGCGTGTCGGCACGAACGCGCCGAATATCGAGGCTGTCACGGCCCCGGCCAGTGCCACGCCGAACAAAGCGAGGGCGTATTCGGGCAACGCGATCACGGCACCGACGAAGAGAGACAAGAGAATTGTCGTGCCGCCTGTGACAAGCGGAACAGCATGCACCACAACAGCATAGGTACGACCGCGCAGCAACAGAACGAGAGCGCACAGCGTCGCGAGTGCGACCGCAGGCCACTCGACGCCGCCTCCGGTAGCGTCGGCTGCTGCAACGAGAACGCCGGTCACCACGGCGACCGTGAACGCCAACAGCAGGCCGGTCAGGTAGCTCCGTGCTCGTGCTGCCGCTTCCTGCAGATCCGTGAAGGAGATCGCATCCAATTCGGCTTCCTCGACCGTATCCAGCGGTGCGCCTGCGGTCGGAACCGGCGGAAGCGGCAACTTGGCCTGCATCATCGATACGCGCGCGGAGAGCGCAATACCCGTGAGACCGGCCAGGGCCGCAGCGGTGCCGATTGCCGGTTGCGACATCGTGGTGAACAGCAGGCACACGGCCGCGAGGAACGTCAGCAACGCCAGCACGATCGCGGCGGTGAACAAGGCGAAGCCGGTTCCCCCGATCCGCAAGGACAGCAGGGCTACGGCACCAGCCATGGCCGAGCCCAACATCAGCTGCGCCGCGCCGAATTGTCCTGGCACCAGCAGAGTTCCGCCGGTGAACATGAGCGCGACGGCACACCCGCCGAAAAGCATCGAGACTGCGTCCTGTCGATACAGCCGGCCCAGAATCATCCCAGCGATCGCGAAGAGGATCGAGGCGGTCACCGCAGCGAATCCATCCGCAGGTTCGCCGACATTCTCGGCTCCGGCACGAATCGGTCCACGTAACACCACTGCGCACGCCAGCAACACCATCGATGCGGTCACGACCGAGCCCACGGTTCGCGCAGTGCGCGCGGTCCAGTGTGGGACGTCGTCGCTGCCCGCTCTCGCGACGGAATACATGAGGTCGTCGAAGAGTGGAACCGGTGCAGGCCGCTCGGCGACGCCCAGGACGAGCAATTCGCCGTCGCGAACCGACAGTTCGGCGAAAGTCGCCGTCGGCGAGAGCGGAGGCAAACCGATTCGAGCAAGCGTCCACGCCACTGGCACGCCCTCGGCATCAGGATCTATGTCGTACCCCGCCACCCCGCGTCGTTCCGGAGGCTCCACGGCAGCTCTCGTGGGTCGCTCAGCAATCATGTCGATGATCCCCGGAACGAGAAGCGAGACCGGAACATCCACCGGCAGCGCCATGTCCACCTGAGTGGACCCGGCCAACACCGTCACTCGGCAGACGTCTTGCGCGAATACGGAAGGAGTCCCCGAGGGCCGACGGTTCGATTCTGTTGCAGTGGGCGGCGTTACCGGGCCCACCGTTGGACGGCTGTCGGCGCGTGTCATGAGAATCCCCCCGGATGCGTGCTGTCGACGTGCAGATGCCCGCCCCACTGGGCATCTGCGTGCACACCTTACGACACCGCTACGACACGCAACAGTCGTTCGTACCGACCGCGGTCAGGCTGCGACGAGGTCACTCACCTGTGCAAGCAACTCGAAGGAGCGAAGCCACGACGCTCGATCCGATACCCCGGAGGCGACGATCAGCTCGTCGGCACCCGTACGCTCGGCGAATCGATCGAGATAATCCCTGACCATGTCCGGCGTACCGACGGCCGAATATTTGGTCATCTTCGTGATCTGTTGTCCTGCCGGTGCTTCGAGAACCATGTCGGCTTCTTCGTCGGTGAAGGTCCGACCGCGGCCTAGCAGCAAGCTGACGCGGCTGCGTTTGGTGCGGAGGAACTGCGCCTGCGCATCGGCGAGCGAGTCCGCCGCGATCACGTTGACGCCCACGATCAGGTGCGGTTCGGCCAACTGTGCCGACGGCCGGAACTCACGGCGATAGATCGCGACGGCCTGTTCGAGCGCGTCGGGCGCGAAGTGCGAGGCGAAGGCGTAGGGCAAGCCGAGTGCGGCGGCGAGTTGAGCACCGAACAGCGACGAGCCCAGGATGTACAGCGGTACCTCGGTACCGGCACCCGGTGTTGCGTTCACCCCGGGGATCAACGACTCCGTCGACAGGTACCCCTGCAATTCCTGGACGTCCTGGGGAAAACGATCCGAGGACTGGTGGTCGCGGCGCATTGCGCGCATCGTCACCTGGTCACTACCGGGTGCGCGACCCAATCCCAGGTCGATACGACCTGGATACAGCGTTGCCAACGTGCCGAACTGCTCGGCGATGGTCAGTGGTGCGTGATTGGGGAGCATGATTCCACCGGACCCGAGCCTGATCCGCTCGGTGTGGGCAGCGACGTGGCCGATGAGGACCGACGTCGCGGACGACGCGATGGTCTTCATGTTGTGGTGCTCGGCGTACCAGATGCGTCGGTATCCCCAGTTCTCGGCGTGCTGAGCGAGCGTGACGCTGGCGTCGAAGCTGTCGCGGATCGATTCGCCCTCGCCCACATGTGCAAGATCGAGGATTGACAGGGGTACGGACACGGTGGAATCCAGCCTTTCGTTCGTCGAGCGCACGGCAAGGGAAGCCGCATTGATGTGTAACGGCGTCGGGCAGCGTTCTATTTCTTGCAGCTCCCCGGCCAGTGCCGCCTCGGTGGTGAGCTGAATCGGACACGCGCTCGAAGTGTGCGTGGACCGCCCGGTCTGCGATGCGTTAGCCTGTCGTCCACGTGGCCTCGGGGGGAGGTCGCGGAGAAGTTGTGGGGGCGCGGCCGTGGGGGCTGATCGATGAGTACCGTGCGCTTCGTTCGCGGCGCACGTAGGGCTGTACCTCGGTCGCCGGGGGGTGAGGTCGATCTGCAGCCACCCCCCGAGATTCCGCGGGCAGTTCCCGGCAATCTGCTGATGAAGTTGATGCCGTTGGTGATGGTCGCGGCGATGGTCGGGATGGTGGCTTTGATGTTCACCTCCGGTGCGGCGGCCAACCCGATGATGTTGATGTTCCCGGCCATGATGTTGATGTCCATGGTGGGAATGCTCGCGGGCGGCGGTAGGTCCGGCGGAGCGCGGACGGCCGAGGCGAACGAGGACCGCAAGGACTACCTTCGCTACCTCGATCAGCTGCGACGCGACGTCGCCGAGACGGAGCGCGCGCAGCGCAAGGCCCTCGAATGGAGCCACCCGGCACCCGAGACTCTGTGGTCGGTTGCCGGAACGGAGCGGATGTGGGAGCGGCGGCAGTCGGATCCCGATTTCGCTCATGTACGCGTCGGCCGCGGTGATCAACGGCTGGCCACCCGTCTGGTACCGCCCGAGACGGGACCGGTGGAGGAACTCGAGCCAGTGTCTGCGGTGTCGCTGCGCCGTTTCGTGCGAGCGCATTCGGTGGTGTCCGCGCTGCCGACGGCAGTGTCGCTGAGGGGGTTTGCAGCGCTGTCGATAGCGGGCGATCGCGACTGCGCACGAGCGATGGTGCGCGCAATGTTGGCCTCGCTGTGCAGCTTTCACGGACCGGACCACGTTGCGGTCGCAGTCGTCTGTGGTCCGGACACCGTGGAGCAGTGGGAGTGGACCAAATGGCTTCCCCACACACAGCACGACGCTGTGCGTGACGTTGCAGGTTCGGCGCGGATGATCTTCGGGAGCTTTCTCGAACTCGAAAGTGCTCTGGGAGATGTGCTCGCCTCACGAAATCGGTTCGCACGCGGGGCAGTTCCGGTCGCCGGTGTCGTTCAGCTGGTGATCGTGGTGGACGGCGGACTTCTCGACAACAGGTCGACCGACCTCACCGACACCGGCCTCGATTCCGTCACCATTGTCGACCTGTCCGGTCTCTGCCCCAGACTGGCTGCATCGCGCGGACTCCAGTTGGTTGCCGAGAACGGATCGATCGGTGCCGTGAGCGGGACAGCGGTCGAAATTTTCGCCGTCGCGGATTCGATGAGTACCACTCAGGCGCATGCCGTTGCCCGACGTCTGTCGCCGTTTCGAGTTCCATCGGCGTCTTCGGTGGTCGATGCCACCGGCGACGACGGGGTGCGAGTCTCGGGATGGAACAGTCTGGTCGGGATCGCCGATGTCGGTGCCCTCGATACCGACCGGGCTTGGACGATGCGTCGGGGTCGCGACCGACTGCGGGTGCCGATAGGCGTCGCCCCCGACGGTAGCGCGGTGGAGATCGACCTGAAGGAATCGGCCGAGAACGGTATGGGTCCGCACGGTTTGTGTATCGGGGCAACGGGATCCGGAAAGTCCGAGTTCCTTCGCACGCTGGTGCTCGGATTGGTCGCGACGCACTCGCCCGAGCAACTGAACTTGGTCCTCGTCGACTTCAAGGGCGGCGCGACCTTCGCAGGCCTCGAGTCCGCACCGCACGTCGCAGCGGTGATCACCAACCTCTCGGAGGATTTGGCGTTGGTGGATCGAATGCGCGACGCGTTGGCCGGCGAGATGAACCGTCGCCAAGAGTTGTTGCGCTCGGCCGGAAACTTCGCGAACGTGTCGGACTACGAGAAGGCGCGTGCCACGGGAGCGGATCTGGTGCCGATGCCTGCACTGTTCGTGGTGGTCGACGAATTCTCGGAGCTGCTCAGCCAGCAGCCGGAATTCGCCGAGTTGTTCGTGGCGATCGGCAGGCTCGGGCGTTCACTGCATATGCATTTGCTCCTGGCCAGTCAGCGCCTCGAAGAGGGAAAACTGCGCGGGTTGGACAGTCACCTGTCGTACCGAATCGGCTTGAAGACGTTCTCCGCGAACGAGTCTCGATCGGTGCTCGGCGTTCCCGACGCTTACCACCTTCCCGCGCAGCCCGGCGCGGGCTACCTCAAGTGCGATTCTGCCGAGATCGTGAGGTTTGCGGCAGCGTACGTGTCCGGGCCTTACGAGCCGCCACGCTCGAGCGCCGGCGCACGAGCTGTACTGGGAGCCGACGTCCGACCGAGGCCCTTCACCGCCTATGCGGTACCACTCGACGCCATCGATGTCGGCCGTCTCGCGACCGTGCAGGCTCCTGTGCACGAACCGGAGCCGGTCGAGTCCGAGAACACCGGTGCAACCGTTCTCGATGTGGTCGTCGGTCGAATACGCGGGCGTGGGGTGCCGGCTCACGAAGTGTGGTTGCCACCGCTGGATACTTCTCCCACGTTGAAACAGTTGCTGCCGGAGTCGGTCCTGAGCGGCCGCATCGATCCACGTTCCGGCCTGCGTGCTCCGATCGGCATCATCGACCGGCCGTTCGATCAGCGCCGCGATCTGCTGACTGTCGATCTCTCCGGTGCAGCAGGTCACGTGGCTATTGTGGGAGCCCCACAATCGGGCAAGTCGACGGCTCTCAGATCGTTGATGCTGGCGTTGGCCATGACGCATTCACCCGCGCAGCTCCAGTTCTACTGCTTGGATTTCGGCGGCGGAACATTGGCCGGCCTGGCCGATCTGCCGCACGTGGGATCGGTTGCCAACAGGCTGGACGTCGACCGAGTTCGGCGGACCGTGGCCGAGGTTGCGGGTGTCGTGCGGCAGCGGGAGAAGACCTTCCGTGATCGCGGAATCGACTCGATGGCGGAGTTCCGGCGTCGACGTGCGACGCAGCCGGTCGATCCCGATGATCGGTTCGGGGACGTCTTTCTCGTCATCGACGGGTGGCCGTCCATACGTTCCGACTTCGAGAGCCTGGAACAGTCGATTGCCACCTTGGCCACCCAGGGCCTTGCCTTCGGTCTGCATCTGATCCTCACAGCCTCACGATGGGCCGAAGTCCGTCCTGCGACAAAGGATCTGATCGGTACCCGATTGGAATTGCGCCTCGGCGATCCGTCGGATTCGGACATGGGCCGCGCGAAGGCGGCGAGTGTTCCGGAAGGTCGCCCGGGCCGGGGCATGACCAGAGAAGGATTGCACATGTCGATCGCGCTTCCTCGAGTGGACCAGAGGAGTTCCGTCGACGATCTGTCGCGCGCTGTCGGTGAGTCCGTCGCTGCGATCTGTGCGGCATCGACGGGAAGTTCCGCGCCACAGGTTCGGATGCTGCCGGAGTTGCTCGAGCGGTCCGCAGTCCTCGCCCAGCTGGGCGTTGCCTGGCCTCGCACTCGCGGCGGCACTCCCGAACTCGGAGTTCCCATCGGCATCGACGAGGCCGAGTTGGCACCGGTGGTACTCGATTTCGCGGAGAATCCGCACTTCGTGGTGTTCGGCGACAGCGAGTGTGGAAAGACGTCCCTGCTGCGCGGGATCTGTCGATCGCTCACTCTGGCCAATTCTTCCGATCGGGTCAAGATCATCGTCGCGGACTACCGCCGAACTTTGCTCGGCACAGTCGATTCCGATCATCTCGCCGGTTACGCAGCTTCGCAGGCGGCTCTGACGAGCATGATCGTCGACCTCGCCGGTCGAATGAGCGACCGAATGCCGGGCTCCGACGTGACCCAACAACAGCTGCGCGACCGGTCGTGGTGGGATGGTCCCGAGGTGTTCGTCATCGTCGACGACTACGACCTGGTGGCCACCTCGTCGGGAAACCCCTTGGCGCCGTTGGTGGAACACCTTCCGCACGCCCGAGACATCGGGTTGCACGTCATCGTCGCGCGCCGCTCGGGCGGCGCAGGTCGGGCATTGTTCGACCCGGTCATCGGACGTCTACGCGATCTGGTGACACCGGGTCTGGTGATGAGCGGAAGCCGCGACGAGGGGAACCTGCTCGGGGCGGTACGGCCCAGTGCCATGCCGCCCGGACGCGGCGTTTTCGTCAATCGCGCTGGTCAGGCCCTCGTCCAGCTCGGATATTCCAGTTGACCGACTCGTGGCGCTATGCGGCAGTGCATCTGGGGTACGCCGAGATCTCGGTCGTCGCAACGAGTGGTCCGTTGGAGGGGCCGCGAGAGAGTGTCTGCTCGGCATTCGCCACGGTCGCAGATGGTCGTCTCGTCTACGGGCGTACCGACGCGACAGGGGAGATACCGCCCTTGTTGTGTATCGACGACCCGTACATCGCAGTGGGAGCCTCGGTGTGGGACCGAGGCGAAGTGCTGCACGGGATCGTGTGGTCTGCTCTGCAGAGCGCCGGGGTGCACAGCCGACTCGATGTGCTCGAAATCGCGTATCCATCTATCTGGGGCGACGAACGGACGGGTGTGCTTCGCGCCACGTTCGCGGCGTCGGCAAACGAGGTGGTGCTCGCGGAGACGGCCGCGGCTGCGATCGAGTCGTCGGGTGAACGTGCGCCGTCCGCCGCGGTCGTCGTCGAAGTGGGGGCTCTCGATACGTCCGTGCTCGTCCTGGACTCGACGGGGGCAAACGGTGGTGACACCGGTGGCGTCGTCCCCTTCGGCGTAGGCGATGACGATGCCTGGCGGCGAGCGGTCGGTGACTACGTTCGTTCGTCGGTCTCCCGCTGCCCGGACGATGTGTTCGTGGTGGCCTCGCCGAACGGTGGAGCCGACCCGGTCGTCGATCGCAACAACAAGTGGCTGACCGGACTCGATATCGCCAGGTCGCTGTATCGGCGGGCCGGTGCGGATCTCGATTCGGCACCGTCCGTCCGTGCCGCGACGACTCGGTCGGCGGCGTGGCTCGACGATGTCACCGTGCCGTCTCCTCGGCGGAATCCGGCCTTCTCTCGCATTGCAGTTGCGGTCGGCGCCGCGGTTGCCGTCGTATCGGTATGTGCGGCGGTATTTTTCGTCTCCAATTCACCCGACCGGGTCGAAACCGCAGCAGCGCAGCCGTTTTCGCCGATCGTGGCCCCGACCGACACCGTGTCGGTGTCTGCCGTCGATGCGCCACCGACGCCCACATCGACAGAAGTGCTTCTCCCGGTCCGAACGAAGACATTCGTATCGGGACGGGCCTCGATACGACTGCCGGCCACCTGGACGCGGCTGGACGACCCGAACCGCATGGTGTTGATTCCGTCGACACCCCCCGAGCGGCGCATCGTCGTCACCGTGGCGGACCTGACACCGGGTTCGACGCAGGAGCAGGTGGCTACCGAGCTCCGGACGGCCGTCGATGCCCGCGGCCCGGATTCCACTGTCGGCTCACTCGAACCCGTCCGCAATTTCGGCAGTCGGGTCGGGATCGCTTACACGGAGACGCCCATCGACGATTCCACGGTGCTCTGGCGGGTGTTCGTGGAGTCCGACCTGCAGGTCAGTATCGGTTGCCAGTTCGAGGGCGACGACTCGGCGGCGATCGACGTCGAATGCGATCTGGCCACCCAGAGCCTGGAGATCGTCCCGGCGTCGTGAGAACCGACCACAGTTTTTCGGGTGCAGCCGGAACCGAACCGAGGGGTTGCTGCGTCCAAGGAGATGTAGGGGAGTGAGCAGGCCGGACAAGGCCTCTCGGTCGAAGGGCACGTGTGCCGCGGGTGCACGTGATTCGAGTAACGAGTACAAGGAGTCGAAGTGGGATATCCAGGGGGACCGGAATCTACGGGTTCGTCGAACGGCGTCACAGTCACACCGCAGGAGCTCGTCGCTGCGGGAGCCACGATCGAGGGGCTGAGCGTCTCGATCAACGCGTCCAATTCAGCGGTTCGGTCCATCGTCGAGCAGACCGCCGAGGCGTGGGTCGGCAAGGCGGGCAAGTCTTTTCAGGACGTCATGGCGCAGTGGGACACCAGCGCACAGAAGATGCGCAGCGCGCTGGAACAGATCTCCGCGGACATCAAGACCAACGGCCACGGCTACTCCGACGCCGACGACGACAACGTGTCGGCTGTCAACCAGGTGGCCGGGTCCATGAGCTCGGGCCTGTCCTCCTTCAAGTAACCCCTCGCATCCGGTGACCACGAGACAAACCACACGACCGAGCTCGACCAAGGAGACTGATTCGACATGAAATACGACTTCGCGCAGATCGCGGCGTTGACCGAGGCGATGAACAAGCAGGCGAACGTGACCAAGGACCTCCTCGGGGACGTGGACAGCACTGCGAAGCGACTCTACGAATCGTGGGAGGGCGACGCGATGACGTCCTACTACGAGCTGCAGCGCCAGTGGAACTCTGCATCCGACGAGCTCAATCTCATTCTGTCGAGCCTCGTCGCGGCTGCCCGCACCGGTGGCGAGACCATGCACGGCGTCGAGATGGCCAACAAGGCGCGAATGGCTCGCTGACTTTCTCGACGTGCAGGTGCGACGCACAGCACGAGGTGTCTGCCCCGACCTGGACATCAGGTCGGGGCAGACGCGTTCCTCGGCATCCGAGCCCACCCCGGGGTCTACTGGTGTGGTGACGGATTTCGGAGCAGCACTCGAGGCCGAGCGGTCTCGTTCCGGGCATCGACTCGAGTCCCTGCGCGAGGAACTGGCGTCCGTGATCGAAGGATCGCGGTGGACCACCGACGATGACGAACACGATCCGGAAGGGTCGACGATCGCGTTCGAGCGAGCGAAGATCGCGGCGTTGATAGGCGACGCCGAGTCCGAGATGCGCGAGATCGACGCGGCGTGTTCGCGGCTCGCCGCCGGGACGTACGGTATCTGCGACAGGTGTGGGACCGAGATCCCGGCGATCAGGCTAGAGGCACTGCCGGCGGCCCGCCGGTGCGTGCAGTGCGTGCGTCTGCGTTGAGACGTTTTTGACCTGGGGGACCACTGCCGGTATCGTCTCCCGTTGGCGTGTATGGGCTCGCCGCGCATTCTTGTGTGTATCGAGCTCTTGTCCTCGGGTCTCAACTGGCCGCCGAGGGCATCCACTCGTCTTGGCCAGCAGCGACATCATGAAGACAGGAATTTTCTGTGTCTACTTACGCCCCGAAGGCCGGGGACACCACCCGGACGTGGCATGTGATCGACGCCACGGACGTCGTGCTCGGACGGCTCGCCGTCCAGGCCGCGACTCTGCTCCGCGGTAAGCACAAGCCCACCTACGCACCCAACGTCGACGGTGGCGACTTCGTCGTCATCATCAACGCCGAGAAGGTTGCCATCAGCGGCAACAAGCTCGACGGCAAGTTCCACCACCACCACTCCGGCCACCCGGGCGGTCTGAAGTCGCGCTCCACCCGCCAGGTGCTCGAGAACAACCCCGATCGTCTCGTGGAGAAGGCCGTCGTCGGCATGATCCCCAAGAACAAGCTCGGTAATGCCATCGCGAGCAAGCTGAAGGTCTACGCGGGACCCAACCACCCGCATGCCGCACAGCAGCCCGTTCCGTTCGAGATCAAGCAGGTGTCCCAGTGACGGCGCCGGAGGGAAATGACGTGACGTCGCAGGAGAACATCGAAGAGATCGCCGCTGACGAGTTCGTGGCCGTCGAAGAGCCGGAGGTGACCGCGGACATCGAGGCCGCTGCTGCCGCTCCGGCCCCGATCGTGTTCGATCGTCCGATCCAGACCGTCGGTCGCCGTAAGGAAGCCGTCGCTCGTGTGCGGATGTCGTCCGGCACCGGTGGATTCAAGCTCAACGGCCGCACCCTGGAGGATTACTTCCCCAACAAGGTGCACCAGCAGCTGATCAAGGCTCCTCTCGTGCTCGTCGATCGCGCAGAGTCCTTCGACATCGTTGCCCTGCTGCACGGCGGCGGACCGTCGGGACAGGCAGGCGCATTGCGTCTGGCTATCTCGCGTGCGCTGATCGAGCTCACCCCCGATGATCGCCCGCCGCTCAAGGCAGCAGGCTTCCTCACCCGTGACGCCCGTGCAGTCGAGCGTAAGAAGTACGGCCTGAAGAAGGCCCGTAAGGCGTCGCAGTACTCCA
Source organism: Rhodococcus sp. Leaf278 (assembly GCF_001426085.1). Taxonomy (GTDB): domain Bacteria; phylum Actinomycetota; class Actinomycetes; order Mycobacteriales; family Mycobacteriaceae; genus Rhodococcoides. The sequence continues at coordinate 149,456 of NZ_LMRR01000002.1, read as the reverse complement.
AGCGCTGACGCGTCTTACCCGTTCCATCCTCGAGGGCAGGCTCCATCAGTATCGGATGCCTGCCCTCGAGGCATTTCGCACGACACACTCTCCGCTCGAAGGAGTTCTTGGTTCATGGCGCGATTGTTCGGTACCGATGGGGTTCGCGGACTCGCAGGCGGGCTGCTGACCGCAGAGTTGGCGTTGCAGATCGCGAGAGCTGCGGCCACCGTGTTGGCACCGGACATCGACGGCAGTAGACGCGTGGCAATCGTGGGTCGTGATCCGCGCATCAGCGGAGCAATGCTGAGTGCCGCAGTGTCGGCCGGACTCACCGCCTCGGGGGTCGACGTGATCGACGTCGGTGTGCTTCCCACACCCGCGCTCGCCTACCTGACCGCCGAATACGGTGCGGCGCTCGGTGTGATGATCTCGGCATCCCACAATGCGATGCCCGACAACGGAATCAAGATCTTTGCGGCGGGCGGCCACAAGCTCGACGACGATGTGGAAGACCGCATCGAAGCTGCGCTCGATCCCGAGGCACGCGCCGAGAACGACGGACGTTCGTTCGACGCGACCGGTGCCGCGATCGGTCGAATCGATGTCGCTCAGGATGCGGCCACCCGGTACATCGAGCACCTGACCGCATCGGTCTCGCATCGACTCGACGGCGTCCGTGTCGTTGTCGACTGCTCGCACGGTGCCGCGTCGGTCGTCGGGCCCGAGATCTACCGACGGGCCGGCGCAACGGTGGTGGCGATCAACGCCGAACCCGACGGCATCAACATCAACGACGGATGCGGATCGACGCACCTCGAGGGGTTGCAGAAGGCCGTCGTGGAGCACGGTGCCGACCTCGGTATCGCCCACGACGGGGACGCCGATCGCTGCCTGGCCGTGGACGCATCGGGCTCTGTCGTGGACGGCGACGCCATCATGGCCGTTCTCGCCATCGCCATGCGTGACGCCGATCAGTTGACCGACAACACGTTGGTCGCCACGGTCATGAGTAATCTTGGACTGCACATTGCGATGCGCGAAGCCGGAATCACGTTGCGCACCACGGCAGTCGGCGATCGCTACGTACTCGAAGAATTGCGCCGTGGCGGATTCGCGCTGGGCGGCGAACAGAGCGGTCACGTGGTGCTTCCCGCGGTCGGCACAACGGGCGACGGCATTGCGACGGCGCTGCGATTGATGGAACGGATGGCCGAGACCGGCAGCAGTCTCGCGGACCTGGCGTCGGCGATGCGGACTCTGCCGCAGGTGCTGATCAACGTACGAGTAACGGACAAAGCGGCCGTGGCGTCGGCACCGTCGGTGTCCGACGCGGTGGCCGTGGCCGAGCGCGAACTCGGCGAATCGGGCCGAGTTCTGTTGCGCCCCAGCGGTACCGAGCAGCTGGTGCGAGTCATGGTCGAGGCATCCGAGCTCGACGTGGCGACCCGGCTCGCCGAGGGGTTGGCGGGCCGGGTCGCGTCGGTCTGACGTCTCAGGCGGTGAGTTCGCGCAGCGCTGTCAACTGCGCGACGCGTCCCTCGGTGTTCTCGGCCAGCGGCGCGACGTTGAGAGTGGTGACTCCCGCTTCGGCGAAAGCAGCGACCCGCTCCTTCACATAGCTTTCCGGGCCGATGAGGTTCACTGCGCGAGCCAGCTCGTCGGGGACCGCAGCGGCGGCTTCTTCTTTCTTACCGGCGAGGTACAGGTCCTGGATCTTCTCGGCCTCGGCCTCGTAGCCGTAACGCTGGGCCAGTGAGTTGTAGAAGTTCTTGCCCTTGGCGCCCATACCGCCGATGTAGAGCGCGAGGTGTGGCTTCACCCAGGGGAGGTACTTCTCTGCGTCCTCACCGATGGCCAGGGTGGGACTTGCGAACACCTGAAGTTCGCCCAGCGACGGGTCACGCTTGGCCTTGCCCGCTGCAAGCGATTCTCCCCAGACGTCGGCTGCCTTCTCGGGGAAGTAGAAGATGGGTTGCCAGCCCTCGGCTATCTCGGCGGTGAGCTCGACGTTCTTGGGTCCGAGAGCGGCGATGACAACTGGAATGCGATCGCGCACAGGGTGATTGATGAGCTTGAGAGGTTTACCCAGGCCGGTGCCCTGGTCGGCAGGCAGTGGAATCTGGTAGTGCTTGCCCTGATACTGCACCTTCTCACGACGCCAGACCTGGCGGCAGATCTCGATGACCTCGCGGGTTCGTGCGATCGGTGCGTCGTACTTGACGCCGTGGAAGCCTTCGACGACCTGTGGCCCGGAGGCACCGAGTCCGAGAACGAAGCGGCCATCCGAGACGTAGTCGAGACCGGCGGCGGTCATGGCAGTCAGTGACGGTGTCCTGGTATAGATCTGGAAGATGCCGGACGCGATCTTGATCGTGCTCGTCTTGGCAGCGAGGAACCCGAGTTGACTGACGGCGTCGAACGAGTAGGCCTCGGGCACGAAGATGATGTCGAGACCTGCCTTTTCGAGCTCGGCGACCTCGGCAACCGTCTCGTTGAAACCACCGCTGTAGTTCAGCATCGTTCCGATGTGCATGGGACTCCTCGTTCGGTGAGCAGCTCGGGCAGCCACTTCAAGTACCTGTTACTGACATTTCACATCGGGACGTTACCGCTCGCTGGGGAACCGATGTGCGTCGGCGCACGTCATAGTGAGAAAGGGGCACATCGAAGGCGAGACGGGGACGTATGAGTGAGGGATTCTGGGTGGACGCGGTCCGCGTTCGCGGAGTCGCAGAAGCCTTGGCGGTATCGGCAGACGCACTCGGCAGTGCGGCGGATTCGGTGGCGGACGCAGGCTTCGGTACGGCCGGTGCGGGACGGAACTACGGCGACCTCGGTGCCGCGTACACCCAGGCTCACCTCGGCCTCGGCCGGGCAATCGAATCGTGGAAATCCTCCGTCGAGGACGTCTCCGACGCGATCGTCGCTGCCATGAACGACTACGAACGCCAGGACGACGCGACTGCGGACTCGATCGAGTCGCCTCGATGACGTCTCCTCCCGTGTCCTCTGGCCAGAACTCGTCGATAGACGAGATTCTCGATGCGAACTCGATCGGGCTGCTGCATTTCGAGCGCTTCCTGCCGCTCGCTGCCCGAGTGTCGAGCATCGGAGCATTCCCGAAGTACGAGCAGATATGTGCGAGGTACGACGAACAACGTGGCTTGAATCTCGGCGCGCTCGGTAGCGATGCCGACGCGGTCGAAGCTGTGTCTGCGGCACTGAGCGACCAACTCGAGGAGCATGTTCAATTACGCAGAGTCCTGGAGATGCGGTGGCGCGGCGAGGCAGGCGACGCCGTGCAGATCCATCTTTCGGCCCAGCATCAGGCCGCGGGCGAGTTCCTGAAATCGATCGAGAACTCTCATCAGACGATGTCCGCTGCCGTCGATGTTCTTCGCGATGCGGTCACCGACAAGGCCGAACTGTTCGGAGGACTCGACATCGATGCGGTGGACGGTCGAACCGTCGACGAGATCGACGCGATCCTGCTTGCGTCGGGAATCGAATGCGTTCCGTTCGATCGAGAGTCGGTGTTTCCTCGGTTGGCGTCGGCGTTCGAGGAACTGGGCGAGCGGGCTCGAAGTGCGGACGTATCGGACGAGTTCGCAGCCGAGGTGGGCGAACGCTGTCGGGCGTGGATCCACGAGGAGTTCGTCCCGAGGATGAAGACCACCTGTGATGCTGTGTTCGGCGCATGCACGGCGACGGACACCGCCGTTCGAGACAGTCTGGCGTTGCTGGTCAAAAACTTGAGCGATGTGCACGACCCGTCTTTCGGCGATCTCGACGAGCCGAGTTGGGAAATTGCGCCCGGCTCGACGTCTGCCGAACCGTGGCCGGCACCCGTCGGCTCGTCGACAATTCCCCCGGCCATTGCCACTGCTCCTGCGACTCCGGCGGTCGGTGCAGCGCCCTCGGCAGCGAGTTCGCCGGCCGCGACACCCCCGGTCACGGCTTCGATAGCGGGTACACCCGTGGACGCGGGGGGTACCGACTCGTCCGGCCCACGTACCCCCGACGGCGGGTCCGCTGCCCGAGCAGGTGAGCTTGTGGACGGACTCGTGGATCGGGTGGTCGCCGAGATCGTGGATCGCGTCGACGAGGTGTTGAGCACCTCCGTCCCGGATGACCGCAGCGCCGATGACCGCAGCGCCGATGGTCGTGGTTCCGCAGACGTTACGGCTCCGACCACTGCAGAATCGGCCGGCGGATCAGCGGTGCGGGACGATCCTGCCGGCCCGCGAACGGAATCGCTGCCACCTGCATTGCCGGAGCAGCCGTTGCCCCCGGAGCAGTTGTTTCCTGTCGATTCGCCATCGCTCGAGCTGAACGGCGAGCGCGGCCATCTCGAGGCCGAGATCGATGGGCATCGCGCCCGCATCGCACTCGCACACGACGGTGCCGTGACGGTCCGACTCGATACTCCGGGGCTGGGGGTTCGCTCGTTCGAGTTGAGAATCGGCCCGTTCGGCCTGCCCGAGATCGTCGAGAAACCCGGTGCTGGAGACACCGTGGACGGGAACCAGCCGTCGGTACCGGCAGCTGCGCCGCCGTCCGAACCTGCGCCGCCGTCCGAACCTGCCACGCCCTCCGAATCTGCCCTGCCATACGCACCTACGCCGCCCTCTGAACCTGCCCTGCCGTCCGAATCTGCACCGACGACCGAGTCGGTGCCGAGTCATTCGTCCGATCCGGTGTCGACGGATTCGCAGGCGCAGTGTCTGCCGGACCCCCGAACAGACGAGCCGATCGTCCGGGAGGATGCAGAGAGGGGCGAGGCCGAGCATCATCCGTCCAGCGGGCAGCAGCCGGTGTCGGCAGATCTCCCGCGTCCTCCGGCCGCATCACAGGATGCGAGCTCCGGTGCCGGCCTGAGTGAGGCGGGAACACTGTGAGCGCAGCCGACGGGTGGCGGCGTGAGCTGCATCGAATTCGCGAAGAACACCGCCATGCGATGGCGCGTGCGACCGACGCGCTCGAGCGGGCTCAGACCCCCACAGCAGTGTCGGGCCGATCGAACTCGCTCACCGTGTCGGCCGCGGATCCGGACGTCGAGCCGATGCGAGGCTCGGTCCTTCGACCGGCTCACCTGGACCGGAGAGAGCCGTTACCGCACGTCGAGACCGGGCCCGAAGAACAGCCGCGGTCCTGGCTGATCTGACGTGGCGAGCAGATTCAGCCTCGGCCGAGCAGAGCCTTGATCGACGCGGACGCCTTGGGCTTGGGTTGGGCATCGAGCGGCGCGTGGGGATCGACCGCTCTGGTTCCGTCGATCTCACCGGCCGATCCGGCCAGCTCCTCGTAGTCGGAGTCGCCCGTGAGGTGGAACAGCAGAAATGCGGTGAGCACGGCCCGGGTGCGCTGCTGGGTCTTGCGGTCGGAGCTGTTGATTCCCAGTGAGCGGAGCATTCGTCGGCCTTCGACGAATCCGTCTGCTGTGGAACCGTCGATTCGGCGGAGGATGGATGGTCCGTGCCAGGCCTGGGCCAGAGCGAGTGAATTGTCGTTGAGCGAATCGGCGTTCGAGTTGTCGCCGACGACGAGACCGGGTACGGCGAGGCCTGCGGCGGCGTCCTCGGACGACGGTGCCGTCGGTGCCGGGAACAGTGCAGCGACGGCCTTGATGTCCGATCGCTTGGAGGCTGCGAGAACAGCGGTTCCGGCACCCATGGCGTGGCCGGCTGTGGCGAGTTTCTCCGGATGCACGCTGATGTTGCCTGGACCCAGACGCACGCCGGTCATGATGTCGAGCACAGTGCCCAGATCGGTGGCGAGTCCGCGGTGCGACGGCACGAGACCACGCTCGGTGTCCGGGGCCGCTGCGACGATGCCCCAGGACGCCAGGTGCTTCAGTGTGTCGGTGTAATGGTCGGGTCGGAGCATCCAGCCGTGTGCGAAGGCCACGCCGGGCAGGCCGAAGCCCTCGGCCGGGGTGTAGACGACGCCGGGTTGTCCGGCGAGGGCAAGGTTGCCTCTCAGCACTGTGTGCGGGCCACGCTTGGAGAGAGCAGATGCCAGCTTCTTCGGTTTCGCCACGAGAGATGACGCTACCGAATGCGGACCGGCGAGGGGGACGGGGACACGTCGACCCGAGCGAATGGGTCGTGCGCGCCGTGCCGAGTACCCTGAACCACCATGTGCGGAATCGTGGGTTATGTCGGCCACCGCCCAGCTCTGGGTGTGGTGGTCGAAGCGCTTCGGCGTATGGAATATCGGGGCTACGACTCTGCGGGTATCGCAATTCTCGACGGAGCAGGGGCGACGGCAGTCGAACGAAAAGCAGGTCGGCTCGCGAATCTCGAAGCCGAGCTGGACGACATCGGCACCGACACGTTCGTCGGCACCACCGGCATGGGTCACACCCGGTGGGCGACACACGGCCGTCCGACCGACCGCAACGCTCACCCCCACCGGGATGCGTCGGGCACGGTTGCCGTGGTGCACAACGGCATCATCGAGAACTTCGGTCCGCTTCGGGCCGAATTGGAAGCTGCCGGGGTCGAGTTCCTGTCCGATACCGACACCGAGGTCGCAGTGCACCTCGTTTCGCGGGCCTACGCAGACGGTCCGACCGCGGGCAACTTCGTGGCCAGCGCCAAAGCTGTCCTGCGTCGACTCGAGGGTGCGTTCACCCTGGTGTTCACTCATTCCGATCACGCCGACACGATCGTTGCGGCACGCCGGTCCACGCCGCTGGTGTTGGGCGTCGGTGACGGTGAGATGTTCCTCGGTTCCGATGTCGCGGCGTTCATCGAGCACACGCGCGACGCCGTCGAACTCGGCCAGGATCAGGTTGTCGTGATCACTGCAGACGGATACGACATCAGTGATTTCGAGGGCAACGAGGCGCAGGGGCGCCCGTTCCGAATCGACTGGGATCTGGCGGCCGCCGAGAAGGGCGGTCATGACTACTTCATGCTCAAGGAGATCCAGGAGCAGCCTGCCGCCGTGGCGGATACGTTGCTCGGCCACTTCGACAACGGTCGGATCGTGCTCGACGAACAGCGGTTGTCCGATCAGGAACTGCGCGACGTCGACAAGGTGTTCGTCGTGGCCTGCGGCAGCGCATACCACTCGGGTCTGCTCGCCAAGTACGCGATCGAGCACTGGACCAGGCTGCCGGTCGAGGTGGAACTGGCCAGCGAATTCCGCTACCGCGACCCGGTCCTGGACCGATCGACCCTGGTCGTGGCCATCTCGCAGTCGGGCGAGACCGCAGACACCCTCGAAGCCGTGCGGCACGCCAAGGATCAGAAGGCGCGTGTCCTCGCCGTTTGCAACACCAATGGGTCACAGATTCCTCGTGAGGCCGACGCCGTCCTCTACACCCGGGCAGGCCCGGAGATCGGCGTCGCGTCGACCAAGGCATTCCTCGCTCAGGTGACCGCGAACTACCTGGTCGGCCTCGCTCTGGCACAGGCGCGCGGCACCAAGTACCCCGACGAGGTCGCCCGCGAATTCGCCGAACTCGAAGCCATGCCCGAGTTGGTGCAGCGAGTTCTCGAGACCGTCGAGCCGGTCCGGGCACTCGCCCGAGAGCTGTCGACGGCGACGACCATTCTCTTCCTCGGTCGACACGTCGGGTATCCGGTTGCTCTCGAAGGCGCGCTCAAGCTCAAGGAGCTCGCGTATATGCACGCGGAAGGTTTCGCGGCGGGCGAGCTCAAGCATGGGCCGATCGCTCTGATCGAGGACGGTGTTCCGGTGATCATCGTGATGCCCTCGCCGAAGGGCCGCGCGGTGCTGCACTCGAAGATGTTGAGCAACATTCGAGAGATCCAGGCGCGTGGTGCCCGGACCGTCGTCATCGCCGAGGAAGGTGACGAGGCAGTGCGGCCGTTCGCCGACAACTTGATCGAGATACCGGCCGCCTCCACACTGTTGCAGCCGTTGCTGTCGACGATCCCGTTGCAGGTGTTCGCTGCCGAGGTCGCCCAGGCGCGGGGTTACGACGTGGACAAGCCGCGCAATCTGGCGAAGTCCGTCACCGTCGAGTAGCGCGTGATCATCTGACTACTACTGCACCCTTCATCTGCGGATGGAGGGTGCAGTAGTAGAGGTAGGTGCCGGGCTCGTCGAAAGTCTGCACGTAGTCGCCGTATCCGAGCATGGGGCTGTGTAGGAGGGTCGAGGCCGCTCCGAGACCGACCACGTTGTGTCCGACGCCGCGATCGGCGAAATGCCAGGCCACACTCTGGCCGGCGTCGATCGTGACCGACGCAGGAGAGTAGGCCGTTCCGGCCACCTGCACGGTGGCGTCGGCGATCGATTCGTGCACCGTCAGAGTCGACGGGTCCTCGGTGCAGCCGGTCGTGGCGAGAACGATCGGGAGCAGGACCGTGAGCGTGAACGCTGCCGGTCCACCGCCGCGAGGTGTCATCCTTCGAGGCTAACCGGCTACGTCGCGGGGCTCCGATCGGACGCACGTAGGCTCGAGGTTCACGCCAGCGGGTAACGAGAGGACCTCGGCATGCGCGCCTACTACACACCCGAGCAGATACGGAATGCGGAAGCGCCGCTATTGAATTCCCTGCCGAACGGCGTTCTCATGCGTCGCGCTGCCTACGGCTTGGCAACAGTGGTGGCGGCCGAGCTCACGGCGCGCACGGGCGGCGTCGCGGGACGGCGCGTGACGATTCTGGTGGGCACGGGTGACAACGGTGGCGACGGTCTGTGGGCGGGGGCCTATCTGCGTCGACGGGGCGTCTCGGTGTCCGCGCTGCTTCTCGATCCGGCACGTGCGCATGCCGAAGGGCTGGAGGCCCTGCGCTCGTCGGGCGGACGGGTGGTGACGCAGTGCGGACCGGCCGACGTCGTGATCGACGCCATCGTGGGGATTTCCGGACGGGGTCCACTGCGGCCCGATGCAGCTGCGGTCGTTGCGCAGATCACCGCACCGATCGTGTCGGTGGACGTACCCAGCGGTGTGGACGCCGAGACCGGTGCCGCGCCGGGCCCGGCGGTGACGGCCGATGTGACGGTGACGTTCGGCGCGCGCAAGCCCGTCCATGTTCTCGCTGTACCTCGTTGTGGCCGAGTCGAACTGATCGACATCGGGCTGTCGCTTCCGGCACCGATGCTGGCATCGTTCGAGCCGGCCGACGTCGGGCAGATCTGGCCCATCCCTACCGCCTCGGACGACAAATATTCGCAGGGCGTGGTGGGAATCCTCGCCGGCAGCGCCACGTTCCCGGGTGCCGCACTGCTCTGTGTCGGGGCGGCGGTCGCGGCCACCTCCGGAATGGTCCGCTACGTGGGAAGCGCCGGTGCAGAGGTCGTTTCGCATTATCCGGAGGTGGTCGCCGCTCCAAATCTCGACGCAGCGGGGAGGGTGCAGGCATGGGTGGTGGGTCCAGGCTTCGGCACCGACGAGCCCTCGGCGGAGACAGTGCGCCGGGTGCTGGAATCGGATCTGCCGGTCGTCGTCGATGCCGATGCTCTGACCATTCTCGCGGGCAACGAACACTGGGTCGCCGGGCGCACCGCACCGACTCTGCTCACCCCGCACGCCGGAGAATTCGCACGCCTTACCGGGACGGACCCGAGCCCCGACCGCGTGGGGGCGGTGCGCGATCTTGCCGCGCGCTGGGGTGTGACCGTGCTGCTCAAGGGACGCGCAACGATCATGGCCGATGCCGACGGCACCACCTTGGTCAGCGACGCCGGGGGATCGGCCGCATCGACCGCCGGATCCGGCGACGTTCTCTCCGGAATCCTCGGGGCCCTGCTCGCGTCCGGGATGTCGCCCTCCACCGCGGCGGCCTGCGGGGCGAAGGTCCATGCGCTCGCTGCAGCGCGCGCGGCACATGGATCACGCGGGGAGTTCGCGGCGCCCGTGTCGGCGAGCCCACTGTGCGCATCCATCTCGGACGCGATCCGTACCGTGCGCTCGCTCACGGACTGATCGAGATAGTTGCAGGTCCCACTCGCGTAACCGGATGTGTCACGAGTTGTGCCACCCTGATCCGTCGTAGTACCGGCTCGGATGGCACTATCGAATGTTGTGAGTATCGGCTGCGGTGACGAGAGGACCGGTTCGGGCGCGGTGGCGTCCGTCGACCTCGACGCAGTGGGCCACAACGTGCGCGTGTTGCAACAGTTCGCCGGCGACGCCGGCGTGATGGCCGTGCTCAAGGCCGACGGGTACAACCACGGTGCCGTCGAGGTCGCCCACGCCGCAGTCTCAGCAGGCGCGCAGGAGATCGGCGTCACGACGATCGGCGAGGCCCTCGAACTCCGTGCAGCGGGAATCGGCGTTCCGGTGCTGGCATGGTTGCATCGAACGGATTCCGACTTCGACGCCGCTGTCGCTGCACAGGTGGGGATCGGGGTGTCCACGGCAGCCCAGCTCGACGCCGTGGTGGGAGCAGCGCGCAGAGTCGGTCGGGCCGCAGACGTCTCGCTCAAGGTCGATACCGGACTCAATCGCAACGGGGTCGCGGAAGCAGATCTCGATGTCGTTCTCGACGCGACGGCGGCCGCTGTCGCGGAGGGAGCCGTGGACTTGGTCGGTATGTTCTCGCACTTGGCGTGCGCCGACGAACCGGGGCACCCGGCCAACGACGCCCAAGCTGACCGGCTGCGTGACGCGGTGAGCCGCGCCACCCGGCGCGGAACGCCTCCAGCCGTCGTGCATCTGTCCAATTCGGCGGCCACGTTGACCAGACCCGATCTCTGTTTCGACATGGTCCGTCCGGGTATTGCTCTGTACGGTTTGTCGCCTGTGCCGCAGTTGGGAATGTTCGGTTTGCAGCCGGTGATGACGTTGTCGGCGCAGGTAGCGAACATCAAGAAGGTGAGCAAGGGTGAATCGGTGTCGTACGGATACACCTGGACCGCTCAGGCCGACACCGTGGTCGCGCTCATCGCTCTCGGGTATGCAGACGGCGTCGTCCGCAGTCTCGGTGGGCGGTTCGAAGTGACGATCGCTGGGCGACGTTTCCCGTCGGTGGGGCGTGTGTGCATGGACCAGTTCGTCGTCGACCTCGGCGGCAGCGGCTCGGGTGTCGCTGTCGGCGACGAGGCGTTACTCTTCGGGCCAGGGGACAAGGGGGAGGCGCACGCCCAGGATTGGGCAGATGCGCTCGACACGATCAGCTACGAGGTCGTCACCGGCATTCGTGGACGTGTTCGACGCCAGTTCGTCGGCGCGCGCTCAGGGGAGGCGACTGAATAAACATGCTCGGATTGCTGGAGAGTATTGCAATTGTGGTGCGCGAGACGGCGTTCCGATCCAACAAGGACCCGCTCGCCACGGAGAACCTCGACCTCATGGACGCGGACCGCGGCAGCATCGTCACCGCGGACGACGGTGTGCCGTTGGCGGTGCGTGAGGTCGGTCCGACCGACGCAGAGCTGACCGTGGTTTTCGTGCACGGTTATTGTCTGCGCACATCGTCCTGGCATTTCCAGCGCCGTGCTCTCGAACAGCAGTGGGGTTCCACGGTTCGGATGGTCTTCTACGATCAGCGCGGGCACGGTCGCTCGGGGGTGCCGACCCCGGAGAGCTGCACGATCGGTCAGCTCGGCCTCGATCTCGATGCGGTCATCCGTTCGGTGGTGCCGAAGGGACGCATCGTCCTGGTCGGTCACTCGATGGGCGGAATGTCGATTCTGTCCATGGCACGGCAGCGGTCGGAGGTGCTCCGTCAGCGAGTCATCGGCGCGGTGCTGATCTCGACGACCGCTGCCGGTCTCGCACAATCCGGAGTCGGTCGTAGTCTGCAGAATCCGGCCGTCGATGCGTTCCGCCTCGCGGTCCGAACTTCGCCGGGCGTCGTACAGTTCGGCCGTGGTGCGGTGCGCGCCCTGATTTCACCGGTACTGCGTGCGGCGTCCTACGGCACCCGAGTTTCCCCGCGCCTGGTGGCATTCTCTCAATCGATGATCGACGACACCTCGGTTGTCACGATCGTCAACTTTCTCGAGACACTCGAGCTGCACGACGAGTCCGAGGCGCTCGTGGAATTCGAGAACATTCCAGTGTCGGTGGTGTGTGGCGACGAGGACTGGATCATCCCGTTCGCCAGTTCCGAGGCGCTCGCGCAGGCCTTGCCGCGTTCGGAGACGGTGCGCGTCCGGCAAGGCGGACATCTCGTTCAGCTGGAGTTTCCCGAGCAGGTCAACGGCGCAATACTGCGGCTCGTGGCCCGAGCGTCGGAAGCCGCAGGCAAGAAGCGGCGGTGGGGCGTTGTCTGACGTGCAGTTCACGCTGCCGGTGGACGCCGAGTTGGTCACTGCCGCAGACACTGCCGAGTTCGGCGCACGGTTGGCAGATGTTCTGGTCGCGGGTGATCTGGTGATTCTCGACGGTCCGTTGGGCGCAGGGAAGACAGCGATGACCAAAGGTATTGCCGAGGGTCTCGGTGTGCAGGGGCGCGTGACGTCGCCCACCTTCGTCATTGCCCGGGAGCATCGGCCCGGACCGCGGCCGCATGGCCTACCGCCGGTTGCGCTCGTGCACGTCGATGCCTATCGGCTCGGGATGACCGGACAATCGGCGCTCGACGAACTCGATGCGCTGGATTTGGACACCGACCTCACCGATGCGGTGGTCGTGGTCGAGTGGGGCGAGGGCTTGGTCGAAAAACTGACCGACGGACACGTCTCGGTTCGATTGGCGCGCGATCCGGAATCGGATATTCGACGCGTGAGCGTTCGCCGAGTCGGCAAGGCCGGGATCGGCCCTGTGTCGCCGCCCGGCCCGAACGTGCGCGAAGTGCCTTAACAGACGACGTTCGTTTCGCACACCACGTGAATGCGTACATGCCCGCGTCGACGCGTAACCTGAGTCCTCGTGCTTGTACTTGCCGTCGACACTTCGACTCCCGCCGTCACCGCAGGTGTGGTGCGTCTGACGGAGGCCGCCGGTGCCCCGGTCGAAACCCTCGCCACGCGGGTTCGGGTGGATGCACGGTCGCACGCGGAGATCCTGACGCCCAATATTCTCGAGTGCCTCACCGACGCCCACATCACCGCGGCCGATCTCGGTGCCGTTGTCGTCGGCGTCGGACCCGGCCCCTACACCGGGTTGCGGGTGGGAATGGCGACGGCAGCGGCGTTCGGTGATGCACTCGGGGTACCGGTGTACGGGGTCTGCAGCCTCGACGCCATTGCTGCCGATGTCGCAGAGTCCGGAACCCTGTTGGTGGTGACCGACGCGCGCCGTCGCGAAATCTATTGGGCACGTTATGAATCCGGAGTTCGCACTGCAGGCCCCGATGTGATCGCGCCGGCCGAGCTGGACCGTCTCGGAATCGATGCGGTCGCCGGCTCGGCTCCGCATGCTGCGCAGTTCGACCTTCCGATTCGCGACGTGCAGGCACCGTCGCCGGCCGGTTTGATTCGGGTCGCCGCGGCCGATATCGCGAGCGGAGTCGCGCCCGGTCCGCTCGTTCCGCTGTATCTGCGCCGCCCCGATGCCAAGACCCTCGACGAGCGCGCCGCGGCGAAGGCTCGGCAATGACGCTGTCGATCGAACCCATGACCGTGCAGGACGCGCCTCGATGCGCGTACCTCGAGACCGTGCTCTTCGAGGGCGACGACCCATGGTCCGAGGACGCATTCGTCGCGGAACTGGCTGCGCCCCACAACCATTACGTCACGGCGCGCGAGGGCAGCGAGGTGGTCGGCTACGCAGGCATCGCCCTGCTGGGGCAGCCGAGCCGCGGTGCATTCGTGGTCGGTGAGTCCGAGGTGCACACCATCGGCGTCGATCCGGCTCATCATCGAAGAGGGATCGGCGGACGACTGCTCGGCGAGCTGCTTCGTGTGGCCGACGAGCACGGAGGACCGGTCTTTCTCGAGGTCCGCACCGACAACGAGCCGGCCATCGAGTTGTACCGACGGGAGGGGTTCGAGATCGTGGGCACCAGGGCCAAGTACTACCAGCCCAGTGGAGCCGACGCCTTCACCATGCGTCGGCCGGAACGAACCGAAGGATCAGCCCGATGATCGTGATGGGTATCGAAAGCTCCTGCGATGAAACGGGAGTCGGGATCGTCCGGTGGAACGCTGGACAGTGCGAGCTGCTCGCGGACGAGGTGGCATCGAGCGTCGACGAGCACGCCCGATACGGCGGAGTGGTGCCGGAGGTCGCGTCACGGGCGCACCTCGAAGCCATCGTGCCGACCATGCGGCGAGCTCTGGCGACGGCCGACATCGATCGTCCCGACGCCGTCGCGGTGACGATCGGGCCGGGATTGGCCGGAGCGCTACTGGTCGGGGTTGCTGCTGCCAAGGCCTACGCCGCAGCCTGGGGGGTGCCCTTCTATGCGGTGAACCATCTCGGTGGACACGTCGCGGTCGACACGCTCGAACACGGTCCGATGCCGCCGTGTGTTGCCCTGTTGGTCTCCGGTGGGCACACTCATCTGCTGCACGTCGACGATCTGTCTCGGCCGATCGCCGAGCTCGGAACGACGGTCGACGACGCCGCGGGGGAGGCCTTCGACAAGGTCGCACGACTACTCGGATTGGGCTACCCGGGCGGCCCTGCTCTCGATGCTGCTGCGCGCGAAGGGGATCCGTCCGCGATAGCGTTTCCTCGGGGAATGACCGGCCCTCGTGATGCGCGGTACGACTTCTCGTTCTCCGGAGTCAAGACCGCGGTCGCTCGATTCGTCGAGGCCAGGCAACGCGCAGGCGATCCCGTTCCGGTAGCCGACATCGCCGCATCGTTTCAGGAGTCCGTTGCCGATGTGTTGACGATGAAGGCGGTTCGTGCGGCGACCGACGTCGATGTCGACACGATCGTGCTCGGCGGGGGTGCCACGGCGAATTCACGTATCCGGTCTTTGATCGAAAGTCGTTGTGCCGAACAGGGTTTGACCTTACGGATACCGAAGCCGAGGCTGTGCACGGACAACGGTGTCATGATTGCCGCCCTGGGTGCGCATCTCGTCGCCGGCGGCGCTGCGCCGTCCGCGCTCACCGCAGTGACCGATCCGGGTCTGTCGGTTGCGACCAGTCAGGTTCCTGGCTGAACGTCCGGAACGGGCCCGAAGGTCTGGGGTGCAGTCGTGTCCTGCGATGTGCTGGGTTCGACGCTCTCGCCGGACACCGCAGGCGGTGGCGACCAGACGGTCGGCGGAGGGGTCAGTTCCGGAGTGGGATCGGAGCCGCGAATTACCGTCGTCGGAACCGTGACCGATTCGGTCGGTTCCACGCCGCTGTTTTCGGCACCGCTGGATTCCACACCGCTCTGCGGTATCACCTCGGCGGACGGTTGCGGTGTCGGTCCTGGGCTGAGCTCGATGGGGCCGGACGGCGTTGTCGTACCAGGGGTCTCGCCCGCATCGGGGTCGGTGGGCTCGACAGGCAGGGTGGTGGTCGGTCCAGTTGTCGTGGGCTCGGGTGTGATCGGTGTCGGAGGTACGACGGTGACACCGGTGCCGGCTTCGGGTGACGACGACGGCGGCCCGACCGGCCATTCGATGCGCGGGAGGTCGGGAGCGGGTCGCAGCGTCGGCGTGGTGGTCGGTGCGTCGGACGTGGTGAGTCCGGACGATGAATCCGTCGACTCCACCGTGGTTGCCGCCGAGCTTGCGGGATCTCCCGAGGTGCGATTGGAGGTCGATGTGTCACCGGGCGAATAACCCTCGGCTGCAGGTCGTCCCGAGTCGCCGGAGCCCGCGACGGGGTTTGTCGCGCTGCCGGCGGGGGACACGCTCGGGTCGTCCGCCGGCGTCATCGTCTGTAGGCCGTAGGCGAGCACCAGTCCGCCCGCGACCACGGCGGCAGCTATCGCACCCGAGTAGCGACTCATCCGGCCGGCGGTTCGGCGCGCAGCCGAGACCAGTGGGTAGTCGGTGTCGGTCACCGACGCGGCGACCGCAGCGGCACCCACAGCAAGGACGGCGTCGGGTTCGGGGAGGCGAACGACGCGGGCGTGGAACATGTCGGACATGGACGAGGCCAGCAGCGGGATGTGGGCTCCGCCGCCGATGAGCACGATGGCCTCGGGTTCGTGGGTGCTCTCGTCGAACACTCTGCGGACGAACTGGGCTGCTTCGCGCAGGAGCGGAGATGCAGCGGTCTCGAATGCACTGCGGTCGACGGTCAGCGGTACCCCGTTGTAGCGCTCGATCCGGACTTCGTCTTCGCAGGACAGTTGTTCTTTGATCGATCGGCACCGTGCCGATCCGATTCCGCGGTCGTCGCGAATGTCGTCTCGGAGGTTGTCGCGGGTCATGTCCTGGACGAGATTCTTCACGAGAGCGTCCAGTGCGTTACCGCTGACGACATCCGACCGGTCGTGCGCGGACACCGTTCCCGCAGTTCGGTCGGTGACGGTGACCGACAGCCCCGACGCTCCGAGATCGACCAGAGCGATCGTGTCGTAGCCGTCGATCAGGCCGGTGGTCGTCAGGTGCGCAACTGCCGCCGCGGATTCGGGCACGAGTCGAACGTCGCGAGTGGTGTGCGTCAAGGCACCGCGAATTCTCGCGGCGTGCTCCTCGGTGCGGTAGGTGACGGCGATGGCGTCGGGTGACCGACGTCCGGGAATCAGCGATGCCATCAGCTCGATGGCGGAGGTGACGAGCTCACCCATATCGGTGTTCGCCTGGCGATCCGCCGACACGGTCCGGTACTCGACCGTGCGACTGCCGTCGACGTCGACAGTGACGAGGGCTGCGCAGACGACCTCGGATCCGGTGGACACTCCCACTCCTACCCGCATGCTGCACCACCCGCCCCTGTTTGCCTGTCCGGTTCGACTGTCTCGAGCCTCATGTCGCGACCCAGCTGTCGATCGTTATCGTTCTGACAGCCCCGTTATCGTAACGTTACTTGCCGCCTTTATGCGAGCGTTATATTCCATGCGGTCGGTTATCGGGAGGACGTTCGTGGTGGTTCACCTGGCCTTTCGGTGGAGGTGTGATAAGTCGGAAAAACGTGGAAATCGTGAGCAGCATCGGCGTTTCGAGGCTTGATTTTCCGAGTTTTCCGATTGTGGGCGTCCGAGAAACCGCGCATCGTGGACGGCGGAAGACCGTCCGGGTACGCGTCGGCTCGAATCTGGCGAACCCAGCCCTTGAGTGCTGGCACTCTCGTGTATAGAGTGCTAGTTGGCATCGAGCGAAGTCCCGGCACCCGCGACGACGGGAACGAGTTCGAGCCGTTTGTCAGGACCGCACGAGAAGTACTTACACACAGCTGTCCGGGGATCCGACCCCGGACGCGTACCCCATAACTTTGGAGGGCTCAACGTGGCGAGCGTGAAAATCAAGCCGCTCGAGGACAAGATCCTCGTCCAGGCCAACGAGGCCGAGACGACGACCGCCTCCGGTCTGGTCATCCCCGACACAGCCAAGGAGAAGCCTCAGGAAGGCACCGTCGTCGCCGTTGGCGAAGGCCGTGTCACCGAAAAGGGCAACCGCATCCCGGTCGACGTCAAAGAAGGTGACACCGTCATCTACAGCAAGTACGGCGGCACCGAGATCAAGTACGCCGGCGAGGAGTACCTGATCCTGTCGGCACGCGACGTGCTGGCAGTCATCGCCAAGTAGGCCACAACGCACCCCGCCCCGGAAGCCGATCTCGTGTCGGTGCCGGGGCGGTGTGCGTTCGATCGAGTTTCTTTACTCGAAGGAGTAACACCGAAACATGGCAAAGCAAATCCAATTCAACGAGGAAGCGCGCCGGTCACTCGAGCGCGGCGTCGACAAACTTGCCGACGCAGTCAAGGTCACTCTCGGACCACGTGGACGCCACGTAGTCCTGTCCAAGGCATTCGGCGGACCGACCGTCACCAACGACGGCGTGTCGATCGCTCGTGAGATCGACCTGGAAGACCCGTTCGAGAACTTGGGCGCACAGCTGGTCAAGAGCGTCGCGACCAAGACCAACGACGTCGCCGGCGACGGAACCACCACCGCGACGGTTCTCGCGCAGGCTCTCGTGCGCGGCGGACTGAAGAACATCGCCGCCGGTGCGAACCCGATCGCCCTCGGCGTCGGGATCTCCAAGGCTGCCGACAAGGTCGCCGAGGCACTGCTCGCCGCCGCTACTCCGGTCGAGGGCAAGCAAGCCATTGCTCAGGTGGCCACAGTGTCCTCACGTGACCCCGAGATCGGCGAACTGGTCGGTGAGGCGCTCACTCGCGTCGGTGCCGATGGCGTGGTCACCGTCGAAGAGTCTTCGACCCTGCTCACGGAACTCTCGGTCACCGAGGGCGTTCAGTTCGACAAGGGCTACCTCTCGCCGTACTTCGTCACCGACGTCGACACGCAGGAAGCCGTACTCGAAGACGCGTACGTCCTGCTCTACCGCGAGAAGATCACCTCGCTTCCGGACTTCCTTCCGCTGCTGGAGAAGGTTGCCGAGAGCGGCAAGCCGTTGCTCATCCTGGCCGAGGACACCGAGGGCGAAGTTCTCTCGACGCTCGTCGTGAACTCGATTCGTAAGACGATCAAGGCCGTCGCCGTGAAGGCACCGTTCTTCGGAGATCGTCGCAAGGCGTTCCTGGACGACCTCGCCGTCGTGACTGCGGGACAGGTCATCACTGCCGACGTCGGTCTGAGCCTGAAGGAAGCCGGCCTCGAGCTTCTCGGGCGCGCTCGTCGCGTTGTGGTCACCAAGGACGACACGACCATCGTCGACGGTGCGGGTTCCCAGGAAGACATCGATGCTCGCGTCGGCCAGTTGCGCCGCGAAATCGAGAACACCGAGTCCGAGTGGGACCGCGAGAAGCTCGAAGAGCGTCTGGCGAAGCTCTCGGGCGGTATCGCCGTCATCAAGGTCGGCGCAGCTACCGAGACCGAGCTCAAGGAACGCAAGTTCCGCGTCGACGACGCAGTGGCAGCAGCCAAGGCGGCCGTCGAAGAGGGCATCGTTCCCGGCGGTGGCTCCGCTCTGACGCAGGCAGCGTTGTCGCTGGCCGATGACCTGGGCCTGACCGGCGACGAAGCGACCGGTGTCGCCGTGGTGCGTACCGCACTCAACGCGCCGCTGTTCTGGATCGCCACCAACGCCGGCATCGACGGTTCCGTCGTGGTCAGCAAAGTTGCCGAGCTGCCGAAGGGACACGGATTCAATGCCGCGACCCTGACGTACGGTGACCTGCTGGCCGACGGCGTCGTGGATCCGGTGAAGGTGACTCGATCGGCTGTGGTCAACGCTGCATCGGTTGCTCGGATGATCCTGACGACCGAGAGCTCGATCGTGGAGAAGCCGGAAGAGGCCGCCGAGCCTGCTGCCGGCCACGGTCACGCTCACTGACATTCGGTAGAACAACGACGAAGCCCCCAACCCGCACGGGTTGGGGGCTTCGTCGTGCTTGCACTCGCGAGTGCTGCGTCGACTAGACCGCAATTCGGCGACGGTTGTGCCGCGCGTGTAGTTCTCGTTCGGTCTCGGACATTCCGCCCCAGATGCCGTACGGCTCACTGACGTTGAGAGCGTGTGTGCGGCACTGCGCGAGAACGGGGCAGCTGCGGCACATTTCCTTGGCGCGCATCTCGCGCTGCGCTCGTGCGCGGCCTCGCTCGCCGTCCGGGTGGAAGAACATGGACGAGTCGACCCCACGGCACAGGCCGTGCATCTGCCAATCCCAAATATCGGCGTTCGGCCCAGGGAGGTGATTCGGCTGCGGCATGGAAACTCCTAGGGTGGTGTGGCTTCTCGGATTCGTGATCCGAATGCCGACAACGTTATGTGGGTCGACGAAATCGAGTCAATAGTTCTCGGTCGTGGGCAAATGCATAGTTATGCGGCCAAGAATTAACACGGGCGATATTTACTTGAACCGCACCGCGTGCGTGCTGCTCCTGTTGAAGAATCCGCGAACACGGGAGACGATAGGGAGGGGCGCGGCTCGGCGTCCGTCCCGCGGACGCACTGATTCGGCGTCGGAAACTGTGACCGCGAGTGGTCGGTTGGCCGGACATCTTTCGCAGTTCTCCCTGTTCGGGGCCCCGTGGCGGCTCCAGAAGTTCATGTGCTGCCGGCCGGTCGGTTCGGTGTTCTCGGCGGCAACGGGACTGCAAGCGGTTATCGATGCCGGAGTCTGGAATGGCATGTCTCGGGCCGAGGCGTCGGACAACGACCGCTGAGATTTGTCGGCACAGTTCACCGTTTCGGTGGAGCGTTTAACCTATTCGCCACACAGCGTTCAGATCGTTGTTTCCTGAACAGCCTTTTTTGCATTGTTAATTCCTTGAAAACTGCGTTTCGTTCACGAAATGCAGACCTCGCGGAGCGTGCCGGGAGCGATCACGAATTCTCGCCACACGGATGGCGAGGCCTACCCTTGCGTCGTGCCACCAGAGCAGATCTCGCGGTTCACTGCGACGCCCTCCGACCTCTTCGACGTCGCATTCGGTGCCGAACCCGGCCGATTTCCGGTGCCCGCGGCGGTCGGACCACGCGAGAGCTGGTACCGCAGTGTGGCGTTGGCCGGCCAAGGTCGATACGGCGCGGCGGATGTCGAGCTACGGCGGCACCGACCTCACAGCCTCGAACTCCAGTCGTTGCACGCGTCGACCAGAGCCTCGTGGCTGCGTCAACTGGGTCGGCACGAGCGGGCGCGTCGCTTCGACGGAAAGGCGGTGTTTCTCGTCGGTCTCGTAGGACCTCCGCGATCGACAGCCGCGGTCGAAGCCCGCAGTGATGCGTTGATCGGCCTCGCTGCCGACGCGCTCGGCACGGGGCGGTTCGGCGTGGCGCAGACCCTGCTCGAGCGCAGCGAGGAGTATCGACTCGGGCCGAACGGCCATGACCTGTGGCGTCCGGCCCTGCGAGCTGCGTGGGTATCTGCCGAACTGGCGATGGTGCGCGGCGACGCCTCGACGGCCCTCCGACACGCCGAATCGGCGCGGGCTCTCGCCAACGATGCCGATTCGTTACGCCACAGCATCAAGACGGACCTGATACTGGCGGCTGCGCTGAGTTGCGCAGGACAGGCCGCCCGTGCACACGATTCGGCGGTCCAGGTGGCCAGCGCTGCGGCGATGCACGGTCTGCTGCCCTTGCGCTGGGCCGCGACGATGCTCTGCGAAGGAACCGGAATTGCCGACGCGGGCATGGTGACCTCTGTCGCTCTCGCCGCGGCGATCGATCGCCGCGGTGGTTCGTCGATCGGCTGACCAGGACTGCGATCGGACACGGACCGAGCGGTTCGGTTGCGACGGGGTGGTGTCGCTATCCTTGGTCACGTTCCACCACCACGTGGAAGCGCTCCCAGGCGGGTGCGTACCTGTAACGCGGGGAAAATTGTCGACGATGAACACAGCGGGTGAGGAGTTGGACTCTTTCGTCGTTGCCGCAGCGCAAGGCGATCGACTGGCTCTGTCCCGGGTCTTGGAGTTCATTCGACCACTTGTCGTTCGGTATTGCCGGGCACGAGTCGGATCGGCGGAGCGCGGTCAGTTGTCGGCCGACGATGTGGCGCAGGAGGTCTGTTTGGCAGTCATGACCGCCTTGCCGCGTTACCAGGACCAAGGTCGTCCGTTCATGGCATTCGTGTACGGCATCGCGGCTCACAAGGTCGCCGATGCCCATCGCAGCGCCTCGCGTAACAAATCGGACCCGGCCGCCGAAGTACCAGATGTCGTGTCGATGGAACACGGACCGGAGCAACGCGCTCTCGAATCCGAGTCGAGTCGTCAGATGACTGCACTGCTGGACACCTTGCCCGCCAAGCACCGAGAAATTCTGGTGCTCCGACTCATCGTCGGATTGTCGGCCGAGGAAACAGCAGCGGCAGTCGGCAGCACTGCAGGCGCTATCCGCGTGGCTCAGCACCGAGCTATCGCAAAACTGAAGAACGAAGTTGTGAGAGCAGGTGAAATGTATGGCTAGGGACATTGGTCACGGTGGCTCCGGCGAGACTCCGCGTCGCGGAATCTCGCGAATCGGTGAGCACGTGAACCCCACTGGACCGAAGCAGAACGATCCCTATGCCGACATCGGTGCAGACGGTGGTCCCGTGGACCTCGTTGCCGTACGTCGTGACGATGCGTTCATCGACGCGATCAGTGGTGACGGACCGATCGCTACCGATGACGCGGACGAGTATCAACTGGCCCTTCTTCTCGCCAACTGGCGAGCAGATGTGATTGCTCCGGCAATGCCCGCCGGCCCGTCCCTGGACGTGGTCGTGGCATCGGTGGAACGCGAGAAGCTCGCCGCCGACATGGCGCGAAGGAGCTCGGCGAACCGTGGCGGCCGGATGCGTTTGCTGCGTCCCATTGCCGGTGCCGCTGCGGCGATCGCTGTGGTGATGGGTGGCTTGGTTGTCATCTCCTACAACTCGACACCCGACGATCCGCTGTGGAGCGTCAAGTCCGTCGTGTTCTCCGAGCAGGCCGATTCGACTGTGGCGCAGATCGATACGACGTCCAAGCTGCAGGAGGCCGAAAACCTTCTGTCGTCGGGTGATGCCGACGCGGCTCGGGCTCTGCTCGATGGTGCATCGAACCGCACTTCGGCTGTACTCGACGATTCGCAGCGCGCCGAGCTCGACCAGTGGCTGGCGCGTCTGCTGCAGGAGTTGCAGGCGTTGACGGTTCCCGTGCCCGTACCGCCCCCTGCGGCGGTTCCGAGTGCGCCCGCAGCGGCACCCAGCTCCGAGGTTGTCGCCCCGCAGGCCCCGGTGGACGCGTTGGTGCCCGACACCAGCGCAGTTCCGGTCACTCCGATTCCGGAAACGACCACACCGGACAGCCCTCCGGTCACGACGAGTCCGAGTCCGACGACGACCGCTGTCACACCGACAGCCCCTGTCGACCCGAACGAGCCGACGGCTACGGCCGACGGAAGTTCGTCCGCGAATCGCGATCGGATGTCGGTCCCGTCCGGCGGTAGCTGAGCGAGTTCTCGATTCCTCCTGAACAACGAAGAAGCCCGACACGATCATCGTGTCGGGCTTCTTCGTATTGCGGAGTTCGCGCCGAAGCTCAGCTGTCGAAACCGTCGCCGTGCAGGGCGTCGTTCATCGATGCATCCGCGAAGCCGCGGCAGTAATCCCAGGTCACGTAGGCGTCGGGTACGGGGTCGTAGGCCGGCTCGTGCGGCCGTACGGTGCCGTCGACCAAAAGCTGCAACAAGTTCGCGCGGAGCATGTCCCAGTCGTGGTAGTGGTCCTGCTGGCAGTCCTCGCAACACACGACCAGGCCGCGGATGCCGCGGTGGCCGAGCAATGCTTCGTAGACAGCGAGGTCGGCCAGATCTTCCTCGACGGCCAGACGTTCCTGAGGATCCAGGGGCTGGCCGGGCTCGATTGCGTCGAGGGCGGCCGACGGGTCGGCTGGGTCTCCGGCGAAGGGGTCCGGGGGTAAACCGGGAGGCAGTTGATCGCGCACGCCTCCACGGTACGCAGGATTGGTGGGTCTGCGCCAGCTGTTCGAATGCGACATGCCGGACGTCGATGCCGTGTATCGCTGCCGATAGACGAGATTTCCAGGTCTCGGGCAGGCCGTAGTGGGAGGCATTCGCACTGGTTGTGCCCTAGCCGATACCATGGTTCACGGCGCTGAACAGATGAGTGCAAGTGCCGAAACTCCATCCGTTCTCCAATCCCGCATTCCGGTGCGCCTGCGAGCTCTCACCGGCCGCACGCCGCGCCGAAGTGCGACCAGGCTCTAGGGAGGGCCAGATTCGCATGAGTAGTCCCGGAGCCCACGTCCGCACAGGCGGCGACGATCCCACCAAGGTCGCGATGCTCGGCCTCACGTTCGACGACGTCCTGCTGCTGCCGGCCGCTTCGGACCTGATCCCGAGTTCGGTCGACACGTCCAGCCAGATCACCCGTGAGATCCGGTTGCGGGTGCCTCTGGTCAGCTCGGCCATGGACACCGTCACCGAGGCGCGGATGGCGATCGCGATGGCGCGCGCCGGCGGTATGGGCGTGCTGCACCGCAACCTGTCGCTGCAGGATCAGGCGTCGCAGGTGGAAACCGTCAAGCGCTCCGAGGCCGGCATGGTCACCGATCCGGTCACCTGCAAGCCCACCGATTCGTTGGCCGAGGTCGACGCCATGTGCGCGCGCTTCCGCATCTCGGGTTTGCCCGTCACCGACGAGACCGGCGCACTCGTCGGCATCATCACCAACCGCGACATGCGCTTCGAGGTGGATCAGAACCGCCGCGTCGCCGATGTCATGACCAAGGCTCCCCTCATCACCGCGCAGGAGGGCGTCACCGCGGAGGCCGCTCTCGGCCTGCTACGTCGCCACAAGATCGAGAAGCTCCCGATCGTCGACGGCAAAGGCGCACTGACCGGCCTCATCACGGTCAAGGACTTCGTCAAGACCGAACAGCATCCCAACGCCACCAAGGACCGTGACGGCCGATTGCTCGTCGGTGCTGCGGTGGGTGTCGGACAGGACGCGTGGGCTCGTTCGATGGCCCTGACCGATGCCGGTGTCGACGTCGTCATCGTCGACACGGCGCACGGCCACAACTCGCAGGTCCTGGAGATGGTCAGCAAGCTCAAGGCAGAGGTGGGCGATCGGGTTCAGGTCGTCGGCGGAAACGTTGCCACCCGTGCAGGCGCACTCGCTCTCGTCGAGGCCGGTGCAGACGCGGTCAAGGTCGGCGTCGGGCCGGGATCCATCTGCACCACCCGCGTGGTCGCAGGCGTCGGGGCTCCGCAGATCACCGCCATCCTCGAAGCCGTCGCCGCGTGCAAGCCGCACGGTGTGCCGGTCATCGCCGACGGCGGTATGCAGTTCTCCGGTGACATTGCGAAGGCCCTCGCCGCAGGTGCCTCGACCGCCATGCTCGGATCGCTGCTGGCGGGAACGGCCGAGTCCCCCGGTGAGCTGATTCTGGTGGGCGGCAAGCAGTTCAAGAGCTACCGCGGCATGGGTTCTCTCGGTGCGATGCAGGGACGCGGGGGAGCGAAGTCGTTCTCCAAGGACCGCTACTTCCAGGACGACGTGTTGGCCGAGGACAAGTTGGTGCCCGAGGGCATCGAAGGCCGTGTCCCGTATCGCGGACCGCTCAATCAGGTCATTCACCAGCTCACCGGTGGCCTGCGCGCTGCGATGGGGTACACCGGGTCCAACTCGATCGAAGACCTGCAGCAGGCTCAGTTCGTGCAGATCACCGCGGCCGGGCTCAAGGAGAGCCATCCGCACGACATCACGATGACCGCAGAGGCTCCGAACTACACCACCCGATAGTCGCTTCGGCCTCAGTCGGCCGACTCGATTCGCTCCCGAAGTAGAAAGGTGCGCGCGTGCGCGACCTCGTTGAAATCGGCATGGGCAGAGAAGCCCGCCGCACCTACCAGTTGGACGACGTGGACATCGTCCCGTCCCGTCGTACTCGGTCGTCGAAGGAGGTGTCGACGGCGTGGCAACTCGATGCATACCGCTTCGACATCCCGGTGCTCGCCCATCCGACCGATGCCCTGGTCTCGCCCGCGTTCGCGATCGAGCTGGGTCGTCAGGGTGGGCTCGGAGTCGTCAACGGTGAGGGTCTCTGGGCCCGCCACGCGGACGTACAGGCCAAGTTGGATCAGCTGATCCACATCGCCGAGACCGATCTCGATCCCGATGCGCCCATCGCATTTCTGCAGGAGTTGCATGCCGCGCCGCTGCAGCCCGATCTGCTGTCGGCCGCAGTCGGCCAGGTACGTGATTCCGGCGTCACCGTGGCCGTGCGGGTCAGTCCGCAGAACGCACGTGCGCTGACACCCGCTCTGGTTGCCGCAGGCCTCGATCTGCTGGTCATTCAGGGCACCATCATCTCCGCCGAGCACGTGGCACACGGCGACGAGGAGCCGCTCAACCTCAAGACGTTCATCGCCGAACTCGACGTTCCCGTCATCGCGGGCGGCGTCAGCGATCACCGCACCGCGTTGCACTTGATGCGCACGGGTGCGGCGGGCGTCATAGTCGGCTACGGCTCTGTCGAAGGTGGCACGACCACCGGTGAGGTGCTCGGCATCGGTGTTCCGATGGCCACCGCGATCGCCGACGCGGCAGCGGCGCGTCGGGACTACCTGGACGAGACCGGTGGGCGGTACGTGCACGTCATCGCCGACGGCGACATCACCACGTCCGGTGCGTTGGCCAAGGCCATCGCCTGCGGTGCCGACGCTGCGGTTCTCGGAGCTCCGCTTGCCGTCGCCGCGGAGGCTCCCGGCGGCGGCTGGTACTGGCCGTCCGCGGCGGCGCATCCGTCGATGCCGCGTGGCGCGTTGCTGCCGATGTCGGCTGGGGATCGTCCGAGCCTCGATCAGGTGCTGCACGGACCGTCGCGGGAGTCGTACGGGTCGATCAACCTCGTCGGCGGACTGCGTCGATCCATGGCGAAGTCGGGGTACTCCGATCTCAAGGAATTCCAGAAGGTGGGCCTGAACGTCAGGGCTTGATCGACTGCAGTTCAACAGGGGCGCGCACTCCCGTGATCGGGGGTGCGCGCCCTTCGTCGTGTGCGGAACTTCGTAGAGGGCTAAGAGTTCCCGCACACGTAAACCCACCCTGGGTTGGTGATACCTCCCGTAACAGCTAGAATCGCTTGTGGCGGTAGTCACATGGGGGTGTGCATACTGTTCGACAGCATCGGATGTAGCGGAGGTCACCATGGGTTCAGCTGTTCGCGCCACGGATTACGACGTTTTGATCGTCGGCTCCGGCTTCGGCGGAAGTGTCACCGCGCTGAGGCTGGTGGAGAAGGGATACCGCGTCGGGATCCTGGAAGCCGGGCAACGCTTCGAGGACAAGGACTTCGCGAAGAACAGCTGGGATCTCAAGCGCTTCCTGTGGGCACCGAAGCTGGGCCTCTACGGAATCCAGCGCGTGCATCTGTTGCGCGATTGCCTCATCCTCGCCGGTGCCGGAGTGGGCGGCGGATCGCTCAACTACGCGAACACCCTCTACAAGCCCCAGGCCCCGTTCTTCGAGGACAAGCAGTGGGCGCACATCACCGACTGGAGCAGTGAGCTCTCGCCGTTCTACGACCAGGCCACCCGCATGCTCGGCGTCGTGCGCAATCCGCACATGACTCCCGCCGACGAGGTGATGAAGTCGGTCGCCGAGGACATGGGCGTTGCCGACACCTTCATTCAGACGCCGGTGGGCGTGTTCTTCGGAGACGAGCCCGGTAAGACCGTCCCGGACCCGTACTTCGGCGGTGCAGGCCCCGAGCGCACCGGATGTATCGAATGCGGCGAGTGCATGACCGGTTGCCGCCACGGAGCCAAGAACACCCTGCTGAAGAACTACCTCGGCCTGGCCGAGCGCGCAGGAGCCGAGATCGTGCCGATGACGACCGTCACCGGTCTCGTTCCGCGATCCGACGGCACCTGGGACGTCGACACCGAGCGCACCGGTGCTCGGCTCCGCAAGGGCAAGAAGACGTACAGCGCAGCCAATGTCGTGTTGGCCGCGGGCACCTGGGGCACCCAGAATCTGCTGCACAAGATGAAAGACACGGGCGCTCTGCCCAAGCTGTCGGACACACTCGGCGAACTGACTCGCACCAACTCCGAGTCGATCGTCGGAGCGGCCAAGCTCGAGGTCGATCCGAACATGGACCTCACGCGCGGCGTCGCCATCACGTCCTCGTTCCACCCCAGCCCCAACACGCACATCGAACCGTGCCGCTACGGCAAGGGCTCGAACGCGATGGGAATGCTGCAGACCCTGATGACCGACGGCGGCGGAAAGATCCCGCGTTGGCTCAAGTTCGTGTTCGCGTTGATCGCACACCCGGTTCAGTTCGTTCGCGTCGTCAATGTCCGGCACTGGAGCGAGCGCACCATCATCGCGCTGGTGATGCAGAACCTCGACAACTCGATCACCACGTTCACCAAGCGTGGGCCGTTCGGCCGCAAGATCTCCAGCAGGCAGGGCCACGGTGAGCCGAACCCGACGTGGATCCCCGAGGGCAACGACGCCACCCGGCGCATCGCCAAGAAGATCGGCGGCGTCGCGGGCGGCACCTGGGGTGAGTTGTTCAACATTCCGCTCACCGCGCACTTCCTCGGCGGCTGCGCCATTGCCTCGGATTCGGCGCACGGCGTCATCGATCCGTACCACCGCGTCCACGGATACCCGACGCTGAGCGTGGTGGACGGGGCGGCTGTGTCGGCGAACCTCGGGGTCAATCCGTCGCTGACCATCAGCGCGCAGGCCGAGCGGTCCGCCGCACTGTGGCCCAACAAGGGCGAGCTCGATCTTCGTCCGGCACAGGGGCTTCCGTACCAACGTCTCGACCCCATTGCCCCCAACTCTCCCGTCGTCCCGGTGGACGCTCCGGGTGGGCTGAGGTTGCCGATCGTCGAGATCAGGTCCGGCTCTGCGGCGTTGCACGTCGAGCATTCGGGTGTTGCGTAACCTCTGCAGCAGTCCCACTAGACTGACCCGGTGACCGACTCCACTGCACACGATCCCGCACATGCACGCCCGGTTCTCGTCGTCGACTTCGGTGCTCAGTACGCGCAGTTGATCGCCCGCCGTGTGCGTGAGGCCAACGTGTACTCCGAGGTGATCTCGCATACGGCAACCGCCGAGGAGATCGCAGCAAAGGATCCGGTCGCGCTGGTGCTGTCGGGTGGACCCTCCAGCGTCTACGCCGAGGGCGCGCCCGAATTGGATTCCGCGCTGCTCGACCTCGGCATCCCCGTGTTCGGCATCTGCTACGGATTCCAGGCCATGGCTCAGGCCCTCGGCGGAACCGTCGAACACACCGGAACGCGGGAGTACGGCCGCACCCAACTCAGCGTGGACGGCGGTCGACTGCACGACGGCCTGCCTGCGACCCAACCGGTGTGGATGAGTCACGGTGACGCGGTCACTGCAGCTCCCGAGGGCTTCACCGTCACTGCCACCAGCGCCGGCGCACCGGTTGCCGCCTTCGAGAACGAGGCCAAGCAGATGGCTGGAGTGCAGTATCACCCCGAGGTTCTGCATTCGCCGCACGGGCAGCAGGTACTCAGTCGGTTCTTGCACGAGACGGCGGGCATCGCTCCGGACTGGACAGCGGCCAACATCGCCGACGCTCTGATCGAGGCAGTCCAGGAGCAGGTCGGTCCGACGGGCAAGGCCATCTGCGGTCTGTCCGGTGGCGTCGACTCCGCGGTGGCGGCAGCTCTCGTGCAGCGGGCAATCGGCGACCGGTTGACCTGTGTTTTCGTCGACCATGGATTGCTGCGTGCAGGCGAGCGCGAGCAGGTGCAGCAGGATTTTGTGGCTGCCACCGGCGCGAAGCTCGTCACCGTCGATGCGGTCGACACCTTCCTCGGTGCGCTCGAGGGCGTGTCCGATCCGGAGGAGAAGCGCAAGATCATCGGCCGCGAGTTCATCCGTAGCTTCGAGGGTGCCGTCACCGAGGTGCTGGGTGAGAACGCCGAGCACGGCGACTCCGTCGAGTTCCTGGTGCAGGGCACTCTGTATCCGGATGTCGTGGAGTCGGGCGGTGGTTCGGGAACCGCCAACATCAAGAGCCATCACAATGTGGGCGGCTTGCCGGACGATCTGCAGTTCGCCCTGGTCGAGCCGTTGCGGGCGTTGTTCAAGGACGAGGTTCGCGCTGTCGGGCGTGAATTGGGACTACCGGAGGACATCGTCGGCAGGCAACCCTTCCCGGGACCGGGACTGGCAATTCGCATCGTCGGAGAGATCACTGCGGATCGGCTGGCCACGTTGCGTCATGCAGATTCGATCGTCCGAGAAGAACTTACGGTCGCCGGCCTCGATCAGCAGATCTGGCAGTGCCCGGTAGTGCTGTTGGCCGACGTGCGCAGTGTCGGAGTGCAGGGCGACGGTCGTACCTACGGTCATCCCATCGTGCTGCGCCCGGTGTCGAGCGAGGACGCCATGACTGCGGACTGGACCCGACTGCCGTACGACGTGCTGGAAACGATTTCGACTCGGGTGACCAACGAGGTTCCGGAGGTCAACCGAGTCGTTCTCGACGTGACGAGCAAGCCGCCGGGCACCATCGAGTGGGAGTGAGCGCGTCAGCTCTTTCGGCTGGGGCCCAGTAGAAGAGCGGCTCCGACAGCGACCGCAGCGACTACGAACACCCAGCGAAACTGCACGTCGCCGAGGGCAGTGATCGCATCCTGGCCGATGATGGCTGCAACCGCGACGACCATGGCGGCCAGTCCTGCAAGCAAGAGCAGCGCTGACGGTCCCCGTCGGTTCGAGTTCTGCGCCTCGGTGTCGGAGTCGCTGTCGCCGTAGTCGTGGCCGATACGATCGGCGTTGTTCTTCTTCATCGCTGATCCACCTTCAGTTCACCGAGCGCCACATCTCCCACGATCGTCAAGACCGGAGCGTCGGCGCTCGTGGCCGGGCCGAACCGTGTTTCGAAGGGGCAAGTACCCATCAACGCCTCGCACTCCACGATCACGTTCATCGAATCGGGCACGGCGACCGTCGCACTGCCCAGTGCCACATCGATGTTCACGGTGCGGTTCTCGGTGAGTGTCGTGCCGGTGAGGTCGAGGTTCAGCTCGCCTGCGCCGACGTCGTAGGACGGTGCGAGCTCGGCAGCGGTCGACGGGACGATGCTCTGGGTGCCTGACGACTCGTTGCCCAGGTCCACCGGTCCGATCGCCGTTGCCAGTGCGACGAATCCGGCGAGGGGTGCCGCAACCACCAGCAGTCCGTAGCCCTTGCGGAGGAACGCGCCGAGGATCAGCCCGACCGCGATGATCGACAGCGCGACGGCTCCGATGCGGCCCGCTGTGGCCCAGTCTCCGCCGGATGCGGCTCCGACCGCGGCGGTGACAGCAGCACCGAGCAGTGCAAGGCCGAGAAAGCTTGCTGTCCAACGTGATCGACGCTTGCGCTCGATCGCTGCCGGTGGGAATGCCGGTGCCGGTTCGGGGAGATCCCAGGCGAACGGAGCAACTCCGAGGGGGTCCCACGCCGGGGGAGTCACCGCCGGCGCGTCGGCCGGCTTGTGCTTGCTCAGATCCACGGTGCGGTCGGCACCGGGGTCTGCAGAATCGGAGCCGCCGGCCGGTTTCGGCGTCGGAACGTAACTCTTCGGCAGCGTCGTGTACGGGCTGTAGTGCTCCTGCTGAAACTGCGGCGGCCGATACTGCGCGGCCGTCCACTGCTCCGCTGACGTACTGTTCGAGCCGAAAGGCTTGGGTGCGTAGTAGTTTCGGGAAAACTGTTCCGTCCGCAGATACGGTGGCGGCTCCGGGCAACGCTGATGCAGCAACCACAGGCCACCGAGCATGGCCAACAGTGAGATGAGCCCCGAACCTCCGAGCCCGACACCGACCGGGCCGATCGTCGACACCGCGATCACCAACGCCACCGCGACGACCACCATCTTGGTCGTCGAATCGGAGCCGGCACCGCGGCCGACCAGTGACTCCGCGCCCGACGCCGTGTCGCCGGCTCGGTTGAGTACCAACCATGCCGCCAGATACAGCACGATGCCGGTACCACCGAACAGGGTGGATACGACGAATGCGACCCGAATCAGAACAGGATCGACGTCGTAGCGATAGCCGATACCGGCTGCGACACCCGCCACATGTCCGCGTTGCGGCAGTCGGTGCGGACGGGTGCGCCACATCTGCTGAATTTGATCCGAGACGGTCACGTTGCTCATGACAACCATCGTGGCGCTCCCGATCGTGAAACACATCAGGGATACCCCTGATATCGACCCCGAGCGCGATCGGACGTCGGCGAACGCGCGAAACATCAGGGCGAACCCTGATGCGACACTCGCCCCGTACGTGCCAGGATCGAGGCGTGCACCCTGTCGACAATCCCTCCGTTGACGCCGCCCGCAACACACCACCCGACGCCGGCGACGCGCCGGTCACCCCTGCTCTTCCTGTCACTCCTGCACGCTCTGCTCCTGCCCAGTATCGACGACGGGGCGGCGGGCGCATCGTCGGCGGCGTCGCCGGGGGTCTGGCCGACCATCTCGGCGTCGATGTCTTCAAGATTCGGGTGGCCTTCGCGCTGCTCGCGGCCTCGGCCGGTGCCGGAATCGCCGCCTACGGCCTGATCTGGATGTTCACCCCCGTCGGCGACGACACGGCACACCCGAGTGCGGCCGAACGTCAGCGTGCGCTGGGGTTGGCTGCTATCGGTCTCGGCCTCGCGGTGGGGCTCGCCTGGCTCCTCAGCGGCACTGCCGCATCCGTCATCGTGCCGGTCATAGTCGTGGTGGTCGGTGCCGCGCTGGTGTGGCGCGAGTTCGACGTGGAGGGTCCACGGACGGCGTTGGGACTGCCCAAGCATCCGACCGTGCTGAGCTGGGCGCGGGTGGTCGGCGGAGCAACGCTGATCGTCCTCGGGCTGGGGGTGGTGGTCCTTGCTCGCGTCGATCTGGCCGCACTACGTTCCTCGCTGCTGGCGGTGGTGGTCACCCTCGTCGGCGTCGGCCTGTTGACGGTTCCCATCTGGTTGCGCACCTGGCGTGCGCTCGGTGCCGAGCGAGCTGCGCGGATACGAAACGACGAGCGTGAGGAGATCGCCTCGCACCTGCACGATTCGGTGTTGCAGACACTCGCCTTGATCCAGAAGCAGTCCGATCGGCCGCAGGAGGTGATGCGGTTGGCGCGCGGGCAGGAGCGGGAACTACGCAGATGGCTGTTCGACGGCGGCGACACCGACAACTCCAGCTTGGCCGACGCACTCAAGACCATCTCCGGTGAGGTCGAGGATCAACACGGTGTGACCGTCAGACCGATCACGGTCGGGGACGTGCATCTTCTGCCCGACGACGTCGAATCGGGGCTGTCGCGCGAGAGCTTCACCGCGCTGCTGGGGGCCACACGTGAGGCCCTGGTCAACGCGGCCAAGCATTCCGGTGAAACCAACATCGACCTGTTCGCCGAAACCGAAGCCGAGCAGGTCAGCATCTTCGTCCGTGACCGCGGAACCGGGTTCGACGAAACCGAGGTACCCGAGGACCGACAGGGCCTGGCGAAGTCCATCAGGGGTCGGGTCGAACGCCGCGGCGGCACCGTGCAGGTACGGTCGTCCGTCGGCAAGGGCACCGAGGTACGTATCTTCATGCCCCGCAACGGCAGTACTGTGACCACTGAATCGCCCGAATCCAACCAGCAGGAGCAGCCGACGTGACCGACCCGTTCCGAGTTTTCCTGGTCGACGATCACGCGGTCTTCCGCTCGGGCGTCCGAGCCGAACTCGGCCGAGAGGCGGACATCGAGGTGGTCGGTGAAGCGGGCGGCGTCGCCGAGGCGGTATCGGGTATCGACTCGACGAAACCCGATGTGGTGTTGCTCGACGTGCACATGCCCGACGGTGGTGGCGTCGCCGTGCTCGAGCGCATCGCCGAGGGTCCGGTGTGCCTGGCTCTGAGCGTGTCCGACGCGGCCGAGGACGTCATTGCCGTCATCCGCGCGGGGGCCAGGGGATACGTGACCAAGACCATCTCCGGTGCGGAGCTCGCCGATGGTGTTCGACGCGTCGCCGGGGGAGATGCGGTGTTCAGCCCCCGCCTGGCCGGATTCGTCCTCGATTCGTTCACCGGCCGCAGCGCCGCCCCGGAACCGCCGCTCGATCCGGAACTGGATTCACTGACGCCCCGTGAACTCGAGGTGTTGCGGTTGTTGGCCCGCGGATACACCTATCGAGAGATCGCCGAGGATCTGTTCATCTCGGTCAAGACCGTCGAGACACACGCATCGAATGTTCTCCGAAAGACACAGCAGTCCAACAGGAACGCACTCACGCGATGGGCGCACAAGCGCCGAATCGACTAGCCGTCCGCATCAGGCTTGACCTTCGACCAACCCGAAGCCTCAGGATTTCACCATGACTGATTCGGACGAAGAGTTCCTGACCATCGGTGTGTTCGCTCGCTCGAGTGGGCTGACTCCGAGTGCCCTGCGCTTCTACGACGACTGTGGTTTGCTCGTGCCGGCGTCCACCGATTCGAAGTCCGGCTATCGCTACTACACTCGTGCACAGTCCAAGCGGGCCAACATCATTCGACAACTACGTGAGATCGGGATGCCGCTCGACAAGGTGGCCGCCGCCCTCGACGGCGACGAAGCCGCGGCGGTCGAGATCGTCGATCGGCACGTCGAAGAGCTTGCCGCTCGGGCGCGTGCGGCAGCCGAGGCTGCGGCATCCATCCGGCGATTGTTCGACGAAAAATGTTGCACAGCAACGGTATCTGCTGCCGATTTCGCCTCGGCCGTAGCACAGGTCTCGTCGGCGGCCGGGACGAGTGACGACTTTCCGGTGTTGCGAGGCGTCCTGATCCAGGTGGACGGAGGAGCCGTCACGCTCACTGCGACGGATCGGTATCGACTGTCCACCCGAAGTCTCGTTGCGCAGTGCTCGGCCGGCACCTCTTGGTCGAGAATCGCAGCCGTCGGCTCACTCGAGGCGGTGCCCGTAGCCGGCACCCTCGTGCTGACGGCAACCGCCGACTCGATGGTGATCGACTCCGACGGTGGCCGGGCCGAGGTCGATGCGATCGACGGTCAATTCCCCGACTGGCAGGCGGTCATGGACGGTTTGGCCCCGACCGTGACGAGGGTTGTGCTGCAACGAGATTTCGTGCCGCTCGACGGGGGCACTGTGCGCGTAGTTGCCGGGCCGAACGGCGTCTCGGTCGATGATGTTGCAGTTCCCGCGCAGGTGACCGGTCCGGAGACTGTGGTGTTCTTCGACGCGGCCGTTCTGCAGGCGGCCGTCGCGTCGGCTGTCGGTCCCGACCTGATGCTCGATATCGCTGCACCGGATCAGCCGATGCTGGTGCGCTCCGCGCTCGACGGCGCTTTGACGACCCTGGTGATGCCGGTGCTCGGCTGATCGAGTGCTTCCTGTCGTCGACAGTCGCAGAAGTATCGACTTTCGATGACTGGGTACCAGCTCCCGCACTCGATACCGTGAGGGTATGGACGACAAGATGCTCGGGGAGACGCCACCGGCGGTGCTGTGGTTCTCCCGCGGTGATCGGCTCTTCCTGATCGTCGGTGCCGTGATTGTCGGTGGGTTGCTGGGATTCGCGGTGCCGTACGTGGCGGAGTGGGGAGCGTCGCTCACCTGGATACCGTTCCAGGGCCCGTTGGGGTTGATCGCGTCGTGGTCGCAGTGGTGGGTGCGGTACGTGTGCATCGGGGTCGGGGTCCTGCTCGGCTCGGCGCTGGTGGCCGCCGCGTTCTACGACACTGCGCGGGTGGCGGTATCGGAAGCGCACGTACGCATCACCGAGAAGGGCGAGACCGTCACGGTATCCAGGTCGCAAGTCGGTACCGTGTTCGTCGACGGCAAGGAATTGGTGTTGCTCGACGCAGCCTCGCGTCAGTTGGTGCGAGTGCCGAGCGAGGAGAAGCGCGATGCGATCGAGGCGGCATTCGAGCAGCGCGGTTACTCGGTTGCGCCGGGTGATCCCTACGACGATCTCTATCACCTGTGGGTACCCGAGACCCCGGGGCTGGCACCGGAGGTGAATGCGGTGCTCAAAGCTCGGGACATGGCACTGAAGAAGAAGGCGGGTTCCGATGCACGCGAATTGCGTTCGGAGCTGGACAGACTCGGCGTAGTGGTGCGCGACAAGAAGACCAGCCAATACTGGCGCCCCCTGGTCAGATCATGACTGTGCTGCGACGGCATCGAGAACGCGCATGGGACGTCGCCGCCATCGTGTTCGCACTGTTGTTGGTGTTGTCGGTAGCCGCAGGCACCGAAGGGATGACCACTACCCAAACGGTCGTCTCGATCGTCGTGGGCGTTCTCGGCGCTGTGTTGCTGTGGTGGCGTCGACGGTGGCCGATCGAAATCGCCGTAGCGCTGGCGGCCTGCGCTGTTCTCACCGATGCAGTGGGCGGTGCCGAATTGGTGGCCGTCTTCACCGTGGCATCTCGAAAGTCGTGGCGGGTCACCGCTGCGGTGGTGGTTCTGCATGTGCTGGCATCGGTGTTGTGGACGACTTTGTGGGCCGAACAGTCCATCTTCTACATCGGGATTGTCAGCGTTGCCTTTCTGACCATCCCGGCGGCATGGGGCATCGCCGTCAAGTCGCGCCGCGAGGTCATCGATTCGTTGCGTGAGCGGGCCGAGCGGGCCGAGTCGGAGTCGAACCTGCGGGCCGAGACCGTTCGCGGACTCGAACGTGAGCGGATCGCGCGCGAGATGCACGACGCTCTGGCGCACCGGATCTCGCTGGTCAGTCTCCACGCCGGTGCGCTCGAAGTTCGGCCGGATGTCGGTGCGCACGAGGTCGAAGTGCTTGCGTCGACCATCAGATCCAATGCCCATGGTGCTCTGGAGGATTTGCGAGAGATATTGGGAGTGCTTCGATCCGGCGACGTGAACGCGCCGCGTCCACAGCCGGGTGTGGGCGATATAGCTGCGCTGATCGAGGATTCGGAAAAAGCCGGTACGCAGGTGACGTTCGTCGACGAGATGCCTGCGGACATCTCGCTGCCGCCTTCTACTTCACGGACCGTCCACCGCGTGATTCAGGAAGGTCTGACCAACGCCAGGAAGCACGCTCCGGGGTTACCGGTGTACTGCGGGATTGCGTCGATGGACAACGAGATTCGAGTGTGGCTCGAAAACGGCATCAGTGCAGGGGGGTTCGCGACAGTACCCGGTTCTCGTTCGGGGATGATCGGACTCACCGAGCGAATCGAGCTGGCCGGAGGGCGCATCGAGTACGGAATCGCCCGCAGCAGTAGCGGAGTGGTCTACCGTTTGGAAGCGTGGCTACCATGTCCGAAGTGACCGATGGTTCCCGAGCTGGCAAGACACTCGAGGTGTTGCTGGTCGACGACGACGCATTGGTCCGGGCCGGTTTGTCGCTCATTCTGAGTTCGGATCCGGGAATCGTCGTGGTCGGTGAGTCATCGGACGGGCACAGTGGTATCGAGGCAGTGCACGCGCTGTCTCCCGATGTGGTTCTGATGGATGTGCGGATGCCTGTCCTGGACGGTCTGGCTGCCACCGAAATGCTTCGTGCAGAGGGCTTTTCAGCGGCAATCGTGGTGTTGACCACCTTCGACACCGACGAATATCTGCTGCGCGCTCTGCGTGCGGGAGCCAATGGGTTCTTGCTCAAGGACACGCCACCGCGCGACATCATCGACGCGGTGCATCGCGTCGGAACCGGGGAGTCGATGCTGTCGCCGACGGCCGTCGGACGCTTGGTCACCCACTGGCGCGAGCAGGACGCTCGATCGCACGACTCCGCCACGGCTCGAGCCCGGGACATGCTCGATTCTCTGACCGATCGAGAGCGTGAGGTGGCAGTCGCTGTCGGATCGGGGAGGTCCAACGCGGAGATCAGCGCAGAGTTGTACATGAGTGTGGCGACGGTGAAGACCTACGTGTCGCGGATCTTGACGAAGCTGGAGTGCAGCAACAGGGTTCAGATCGCGATCGTCGTGCACGAGGCGCGTTGACGCTGCGGCTCGATTCGTCTACAGCACAACGGTGATCACCAGAATCAGAACTATTGCGACAGCGAGGATCAGTGCAGCGAGGATGGCGGGCGCTGGAATCGACGTCCGATCGCCGACGGCGTCGTCGATCTGCATCAGCACGTTCTCGATGGGGTTCTTCTTCTTTCTGGGTAGATCGAACGGTGGGGGAGAGTAGGTGGAGGGAACCGGATTCACTGTGCTTTCACCGGGTTGCACGGCGGGTAGTCCCGCGACGGTGCTACCGAATTCGCGGGACGGTCGGCGAGATTCGGACACCGGTGTCGAGCGCCTCGCCCACGCCGGAACCACGCCGTCCGCAGAAGTCAGTGGTACTCCGCGTAGCTGAGCTATGGTGCCGCGCTTGCTGATCGCAGCGAGGATGATCTCGTCGCGAGCCTGCGCCATGGTGGGACGCCGAGAAGGATCGGGCTCGAGCATGTGCAGCAGCGGACCGGTGAGATCTCCGCTGCGGGTGGGAGAAATGATCTGCCCCTTGGCAACTCGGTGCAGTAATGCGATCGAATCGTGATCGATGTCGAACGGGGGTTTGCCTTCGATGGCGGTGTACAACGTGGCACCGAGGGAGAACACGTCGCTGGCGGCAGTGGGATCCTGTCCGCGGGCGACCTCCGGGGCGAAATATGCAGGCGTGCCGGTGATCACGCTGTCGTCGGATTCCTCGACGTCCCCTTTGGCGCGGGAGATGCCGAAATCACTGATCTTGACGATGCCCAGATCCTTGCCGCGGTCGGCGATCAAAATGTTGCCCGGCTTGATGTCGCGGTGCACGATTCCTGCCTCGTGCGCCTCGGTCAGTGCGTCGGCGATCTGTGCCCCGATCTGAGCAACCTCGAACGGCGGTAGCGAATCGGTGGTGCCGAGCGCCTGCGCGAGACTGCGTGAGGACAGGTATTCCATGACCAGCCACGGCTCGCCGTCGACCAGAGCGACATCGTGCATCGCGATGGCGTGGGGGCTGGACAGGCGGGCGGCGATGCGCCCCTCACGCATGGCCCGATTGCGCACCTCGACGGCTTGCTCAGGGCTCAGTGTGGTGGTGGACGTGACCTGTTTGACGGCAACCTGACGGTGCAGGAGTGTGTCGGTGGCGAGCCATACTGCGCCCATTCCGCCGCCCCCGAGTTTGCCCGCAAGGCGGTATCTTCCGGCCAGGAGGTAGTCGGGTCCGACTCCTCGTCGAACACGCTGCTGATCGGTCACGCCCACAGGTTAGTTCACGATGGCCGGGTGTGCCCGCGGCCACAGAACGGAAGCCCTCACCAGCGGCTTCGGCACCGCCTTGACGAGTCGGCGTCCGAGCGGCTTTACTGAGTGCAGATCGAAATTGTGTTCGAATACGCCACTTCCCGCGTTCGACGAACACCGATGTTTCGGCTCGATTTTCTACATCGTGAAGGGGAGTGACATGACTGTATCGGGAGCTTCTGTCACGCCGGATGTGCTCGACGGGTTGTCGCTGCCGGAGCGTGTCGCGTTGCTGCGTAGCAGGATGGCTGCCGTGCCCTCGCGGGGCGAAACGGCGTCGGTGCGCATCGAGAATTCGGTCCCCGATCCAGATCCCGTTCGCTCGGATCGGGGCGAGGCCGAGCCGATACGTCCGGTCCGTCAGCGGGCCGTTCTTCCGGTGCCCTCTGCGCTGATCGACGTGCTGCCGCACGGTGGACTGGTGCGTGGAACGGTGGCCTCGGTGTCCGGTGCCGGCTCGCTGCTGATCGGTTTGGTGGCCGCAGTGACAGGTGCCGGTGGGCATGTCGCCGTCATCGGGCAGCCTCGTTTCGGAATTCTCGCTGCGGTGGAGATGGGCGCACAGCTGAGCAAACTGGCTCTGATTCCCGATCCCGGACCCGATCCGGTGGAAGTGGCGGCAATCCTGCTCGACGGCGTGGACCTCGTGGTACTCGGTCTCGGTGGTCTGTCGGTACCGCCCACTCGGGCCAGAGCCGTGGTGGCCAGGGCGCGGAGCAAGGGTTCTACGCTGCTGGTGACCGATGGACACTGGGACGGGGCAGAGCTACGACTGGACGCATCGGTGCACGGTTACGACGGTCTCGGTACCGGTCGGGAGCTGGGGCGCGGCCGGCTCCGCGGCGTCCGATTGTCGGTGTGCGCGCGCGGCAAGGCGATGCGTCCCCGCACCGTTCGACTCGACCTGCGTTCGGAGAACGGCCGCATCGAGTGGCATGCCGAACAGCCCGAGCAGAATCCATTGTCGATCGCGGTCTCGACATGAGCATCGATCGCTCCAGCCGTGTTCTTGCCAGTCGTGTACTAGCACTGTGGTGTCCTGATTGGCCCGCTGTTGCGGCAGCTGCTCAGGCCGATCTGCCTGCCACGCATCCGGTGGTCGTCACGTCCGCCAACAGGGTCGTCGCGTGCTCGGCGACGGCACGTGCGTCGGGTATCAAACGCGGACTACGGCGTCGGGAAGCCCAGGCGCGGTGCCCGGATGTGCATGTCGCTCTGGCCGATGCCGATCGTGATGCGCGACTGTTCGAGCCCGTGGTCTCTGCCGTCGCCGCTATCGCACCGGGAGTCGAAGTGCTGCGGCCGGGCCTGTTGGTTCTCGCTGCCCGCGGTGTCGGACGGTATTTCGGTACCGAGCATCGGGCCGCGGAACGGCTGATCGACCAAGCGTCGGCTGCCGGTGTGGAATGCCAGATCGGTATCGCCGACGAGTTGTCCACTGCAGTCGTTGCCGCTCGGTACGCGCAGGTGGTACCGCGTGGAGGTGGTGCCGGCTTTCTCGCTCCGTTACCGGTGGCAGAACTCTCGGCCGAACCGAGTATGTCCGCTGCCGATCGTGGTGAGTTGGTGGACCTGTTGCGACGCTTGGGTCTACGAACCATCGGCGATTTCGCTGCGCTGTCTCCGGGTGATGTCGCGTCGCGGTTCGGTACCGATGCGGTGTTGGCGCATCGTAGTGCCAGGGGCGAGCCCGAACGCCCGCCCTCGGCCCGAGCACTGCCGCCGGATCTCGATGTGGAGTACCGGTGCGATCCGCCGATCGATCGGGTCGACGCTGCTGCATTCGCCGGGCGCGGTCTTGCCGAACAGCTGCACACCAAGCTTGCCGCCGCTGCCGTTGCGTGTACTCGTCTGCTGGTACATGCCAGTACCGGCAACGGTGAGAACCTGTCGCGGATCTGGCGCTGCGCGGAGCCGTTGACGCCGGAGGGGACAGCCGATCGCGTGCGGTGGCAGCTGGACGGCTGGCTGACCGGGCGCAGCGAGAACAAGCCGACGTCCGCGATCACCGTTCTGAGGCTCGAGCCGATCGAGGTGGTGGCAGCCGGCGAGCTGCAACTGGGGTTGTGGGGCAGTGTCGGCGACGAGGACGAGAGAGCGCGTCGGGCATTGGTCCGCGTTCAGGGTCTGCTCGGTGGCGAATCGGTGCTGGGCGGTGTGCTCAGCGGTGGGCGCGGGCCGGCCGAACGGATAACGCTGCGCCCACTCGGCGACGAGCTGGTGCCGATGTCCGATCCCTCCCATCCATGGCCCGGACGGTTACCCGAGCCTGCTCCCGCGGCGGTGATCGAGACGCGTCCCACGGTGACGCTGATGAATCGGACGGGTACGGGAATCGGCGTCACCGACCGCGGTGTGTTCGACGCGCCACCGGCACGATTGCGCTGGGGAACCAAGGAATGGGAACTGACGGGATTGGCCGGGCCGTGGCCGGTGGACGAGCGGTGGTGGGACAGCGGCAACGCATCGACAGGTCCGACAGCGCGGGCCCAGGTGGTGCTCGACGACGAAAGGGCTCTGCTGCTCGTGTTCGACGAAGGTCGGTGGCGGGTGGAGGGAATCTACGAATAGCGAGACCGCTACATTCGAGTGAATGCAGATGATGTCGGAGACGGTCGACCTCGGTGGCGTCGATATCGCCTATCGCTCGTTCGTCCCGCCGGAACACGTGAGCGCGACGCCGGTGATGTTGGTGCACGGCATGGGCGGGGACAGTGGAACCTGGGATCGCTTCGCCCGAGCACTGACCGCTCTAGGTCGCCGGGTGATCACCGTCGATCTGCGCGGTCACGGCAAGAGCGCTCACACCTCCACGTACGAGTTCGACTCGTTCGGTGGGGATCTCCTCGCTCTGATCGACCACCTCGGGCTCACCGAAGTCGATCTCGTCGGGCATTCCCTCGGCGGATATGCGGTCTCGCTCGTCGCGCAGCGTCGCCCGTCACTCGTCCGCCGCCTGGTACTCGAAGAACTTCCGATACCGATCAGGCCGGGGGATGCCCCGCCGACTCTGACGGGCAAGATGCCATCGGTCACCGAGCTCTGGCAT
Source organism: Rhodococcus sp. Leaf278 (assembly GCF_001426085.1). Taxonomy (GTDB): domain Bacteria; phylum Actinomycetota; class Actinomycetes; order Mycobacteriales; family Mycobacteriaceae; genus Rhodococcoides. Next base: position 107,818 of record NZ_LMRR01000002.1, on the reverse strand, counting down.
GCGGCGACCAGCATTGTTCTGCATCCTCGTGCGGTACTCGCGTTCGATCGGTCGATGACTGCCACTGCTCTCGAACAGTTCCGTCGGCCGAATCCGCAGTGGTGGGAGTCGTTGGCCGACATCACCGCTCCGACATTGGTGCTTCGCGGAGGTCCCGGCGGCATGGTCGATCCGGTTCGGCTCGACGCGATGGTCGCCGAGATCTCGACCTGCCGCGTCGAGGCGTTCCGCACCGGGCACAGCATCCATCGCGACGGTTACTCGGCGTTCGAGGCCACAGTTCTTCCGTTCCTCGCGCACTAGGGTCTACTGATATGACTCTCGGTGTGCTGGATCGTCGGATGCTGGGTTGGTCGGCACTGTTCGTCGTGTCGCAGGCCATCATTGCTCGGTTGCTCGGACCCACTGCCCCGAATGTGCTTGCCGTGCAGACGGCGTGGTCCGCCCAGCGCTACCGGCAGAACCTGACGAGCATGGACGAGACCGAGATCGCCAGATTCCGTAGCCACTATTTCCCCGACTTCGTGCATCCGGCGATCTACGCCATCGCGCTCAGGGCCGGCGCACGCAGCCTGGCGGCGAAGACGCCGCTGAGTCCCGCGGCGACAACGGCATTGGCCGTCGCGCCCGTGGCCTCGGCCGCCGGTGACTACATCGAGAACATCGTCGGTCTGATCCTGGTGGACAACCGAGAACAGATCACCGACACCGTCGTTCGCGCCACCACCGTGGTCAGTACCGTCAAGTGGCTACTGGCGATCGGCTCACTGGGGTACCTGAGTCAGGGATTTCTGCGAGTGTGGGCACAGGCTCTGTTTCGCTGAACCTCGTGTGTCGGCTCTACCCCTGCCGTCCGACCAACTCGTCCCCGAGGGCTGTGCGTACGTACAGCACCGATCGTCCCTGCCGGACGCGTCGCACCGCCGCGGCTTCGCGCAGAACGCGAAGATGCTGGCTCGCCGCGCTGGGTGAGACGCCCAGTGCAACAGCGAGTTCCCCGGTGGTGGTGGGCGCGTCGAGCACCGTGAGAATCGTTGCACGTTGGGTACCGAGAAGATTGGTCAGTGCTCGGTTCGGAGCTGTCCGTGCCAGGTTCCACAGTGCGCCGTCCCACACTGCGCCACGCCCGCGGGCCGGATACACCAGGGAGGGAGCCCGCGTGAGGCTCGTCTGAGTGATCGCGCCGTGCACGAACACCGACGGAATCAGTGGAAGTCCACGTCCGTCGACGTCGACCCACACCTGGTCCTCGAGCCGGTCGACCCACAGCACGCCGTCGTCCCATCGAACTCGGGAATCGAGGTGCTCGAACATCTTTCGTGCCCCGAAGTGCGAGAGCTGTTGTGCTCGGTAGTCCACATCACCGTCCAGTACCGCTCGGATCCGGGCCCAGTCGGGTTCGAGGCACGTGGCCCAGTAGTGCGAGAGTGCCTGGACTGTACGGGTGCGCACCGCTCGGGCCGGACCGATGAGGACCGCAGGAACGTCTCCGGAGAAGGCGGCGGCAATATCGCGTCGCAACTCCAGTGCCGGTGTTGCGCCGACAACGGCGATCTCGTCTTCGAAGGCCGGGGCCTGGTTGGGCGGACGAGGAGCGAGAAAGTCGGGGATTCTGCCGTCGGGAGAGACCAACGCCGTCAGCATCTCGGTGTCACACTGCTGCCATGCCGTGGCGACGCGTCGACGCCACGGCTCGTGCAGACGGTGGCGATTCGGCGAGGTCCAGGCACGCAGGCTCAGGACCGTCTCGAACAGCGGCGAGACGGTCAACGAGGTATCCGCCAGGTCGGCGGCTCGGAGATGAAGTGCGAGCATGTAGTCCCACACTAAATGGTGGCGATCGCCAGCCGTGCTCGGTGTACTGATCCACATGCCCATCGACTTCGGAGATCCAGCCAATGCCGACACCTATTCCGGTCGTGAGGCCGACCCTTCCTGGGTTGCCGCGATCACCGATATCGTCGATCCGGTCGGTGCGTACGTCGTCGATCTCGGATGTGGCGGGGGCACTTATGCGCGGGCATGGCACGCACTGGGAGCGCACGTCACAGCTATCGATTCGAGTAAACCGATCCTGGAGTCCGCTCGCCGATCGTCGCCCTCGGACATTGCGTTCGAGTGTGCACCGGCTGAGCGCACCGGCCTACCCGACGGCCTGGCAGACATCGTGTTCGCTCGTGCTCTCGTCCATCACCTGCCCGACGCATCCGCCCTGGCAACAGAGATGTTCCGGCTGCTGAGGCCGGGTGGTATCGCGATCGTCCAGGACAGGACGGGCAAGGACGCGACACTGGCAGGATCGCGCACGAATCCGCGTGGTTACTTCTTCGATGCGTTTCCGCGGTTGTCGCGGGTCGAGGATCGCCGCCGACACGACGTCGACGATGTATCGGCCGCGCTCTCTCGGCCAGGATTCACCGACGTTGCCACGCAACCACTCTGGGAAACTCGTCGACGCTACACCGATCGTGAGCAGTATCTGACGGAGATAGCCGGCAGAACCGGGCGCTCCATCCTGCACGAACTCTCCGACGTCGAACTCGCGCAGTTGGTCCAGCATCTGCGTGGTCGCCTGGCATCCGGTGAGGTGATCGAACGCGATCGCTGGACTCTGTGGACCGCCGTGGCCCCATGACGCCACTCCTCACCAACTGGTGCCGGGGACCAATCTGCCGACGCGCCGGATGACCTTGCCGATGCGTGCTGTCGGTGTCTTCGGATCGTAGGGGCGGACTCGGTAAGGTACCTTCCCGTCCTCGACGGGTATCGGCACTTCGCCCTTGGCAGCAGCGGATTCGGCAAATTTTCGGTAATGCTGATGCATCGTGCGATCTTTGCCCTTGGGGCTGAAGATGGCTCCGTACTGTCCCAGTGTTCCCAACGGTGTATCGATGCGTTTGGGCTTGTCGCTCAGTGCGCGGATCACCATCGCAGCGGCCTTCTCGGGTGAGAACACGGGGCCGACGTTCTTGTCGCCTGTCGGGGTGATCATCGGGGTGTCCACCAGGGGCATGTGGATGGTGGTGTAAGTGATTCCGTCCGAGAGTGTTTCTGCGGCAGCAACATCGGTGAAGCCATCGAGTGCGGCCTTGCTCGCCACATAGGCCGAGAAGCGCGGAGGGTGTCCCAGTACTGCGGCACTGGAGATGTTGACTACATGTCCGAACTGGCGTTCGCGCAGGTGCGGTAGCAGCGCCAGCACCAATCGAATCGCTCCGAAGTAGTTGACGGCCATGGTGCGCTCGTAATCGTGCAACCGGTCTGTGGACCTATAGAGCGAGCGGCGGATGGATCGGCCGGCGCTGTTCACCAGCATGTCGACGTGACCGTGTTCGCTCAGAACGGTTTTCACGGTGTGGTCCACCGATTCGGTGTCGGTCACGTCGCACGGGTAACCGTAGGCGGTGCCGCCCGATTCGCGAATATGCTCGACCACTTCGTCGAGCTGATCTTGTCCGCGGGCCAGAAGAATGACCACAGCACCCTTGCGTGCCGCAGCCTCGGCACTGGCTCGGCCGATGCCGGACGACCCGCCGGTGATGATGATGTGACGACCGAACAGTGGTCCCCGCGGGTCGTCCCGGCGGTTCCGCTGAGGATCGAAGTTCTTCTGCCAGTACGTCCATACTCGATCCGCGTAGGTCCGCAGTGGGGGCGAAGTGATCGAGCTGCCGTGCAACGCTTTCTGGGTCGCTGCCGACTCGAACACGGTGGGCAGTGTCAGGTGATCGAGCATGACCGGTGGGACGCCGAGATCGCGGAGGGCGGCGTTGCGTTGCTTTCGTACCGCTCGGGACTTGGGGGAGACGACCGGGGCAACCAATGCTCCGGGAACGTCGAGAACTTTCGCTCGGGATCCGGCCGCCGTCGAGAATGCGGAGTACACCTCGGCCATGGACTGCGGACTCGGGTTCACCAAATGAAAAACACTGTGGGAAGCCGTGTCTCGGTGCACGAGCTCGACGATGGCGTCGGCGACGTAGTCGACCGGTACCAGGTTGGTATTGCCCATCTTCGGCACCGTGATCGGTAGCACGGAGGGTAGCTTGGCCAGTTGTGCAAAGAACGGAAAGAAGTAGTACGGCCCGTCGATCTTGTCGATGGCTCCGGTCTCCGAGTGTCCGATGATCGCGGCAGGCCGGTAGACCCGCCAGTCCACGGTGCTGTCGCGGACCAATTTCTCGGACTCGAACTTGGTGCGATGATAGGCCGTCGGAAATCTCTGGCCGAGGTCGAAATCGTTCTCGGAGAACGTCCCTCGGTAGTCTCCGGCAACGGCGATCGACGAGATGTGGTGCAGCCGAGCGCCGGTCTTCTCGGCCAGACCGATGACCGAGGCGGTTCCGGCGACATTGGTCGGTGTCTGCTCGTCGCCTGCGGTCAGGTCGTAGACGGCACCGAGATGGAGGATGTGGTCGATGTCGGACGGCACGTCGGAGAGTCCGAGCTCGGGCTCGGTGAGATCACCGATCAACGGACGAATCCGATCGCCGCCGTCGAGGTGCTGCGCGTGTCGCTCGAGGCGAGCCACCGAGGTCGGGCGCACCAGCACGTGGATCACAGCGTTCGCATCACGCTCCAGCAGTCGGGGTAGGACGTTCTTCCCGAGAAACCCGGTACCGCCGGTCACGATGTAGTTCGCCATGCGAGCCGACCTTACTCCGAAGTAAGTTCCTGGGCTAGTGGCCGATACCGGCCTTGTCGTGCACTTTCTTCATCCATGCCGGAGCCCACCAATTGGCCTCACCCATGAGCTTGACCAAGGACGGAACCAGCAGCATACGGATGATGGTGGCGTCGATGATCAGGGCGAGAATGACGCCGAAGCCGAGAAACTTCATGATCGACAGACCCGAGATGGTGAACGCCCCGGTGACCACGATCAGAATCAGCGCTGCTGCGGTGACGATACGTCCGGTGCGCTGAGCGCCGAAGACAACGGCTTCTTCGGTGCTCGCACCCGCCGCGCGAGCTTCGACCATGCGAGACATCAGGAACACTTCGTAGTCGGTCGACAAGCCGAAGATGACTGCGAGGATGAGGACCACGAACGTCGATTCGAGTGGTCCTGGGGTGACGCCGATCAGTCCTGCCCCGTGACCTTCCTGGAACACCCACGTCAGGGCACCGAAGGTTGCGCCCAAGCTCAGGCCTGCCATCAGTACAGCCTTGATCGGCAACACGATCGAGCCGAATGCGAGGAACAGCAGTACCAGCGTCGAGACGACCATGATCGAGATCATCACCGGTAGCCACTTCGCGATGGCCGCGTTTCCGTCGTCGATGTTGGCGCGTCCGCCGCCGACGAGGATCTCGGTACCGTCAGGAGGGGTGATCGAGCGCAGTGCAGACACTGCGTCGGATTGTGATTCGGCCTCGGTCAGTCGGCCGGTCGGTTCGCTGTAGGCCGCCTCGAGGGTCACGAAATCGTCTTTGGAGCCGATGAATTCGGCGCGGGCGATACCGGGCGTGGATTCCACAGCCGAGGTCAGAGCTGCAATGGGTGCGCCCTGAGGCTTCACGCCGTCCAGGCCACGAAGAACAACGGTGGCACCGTCACCGGTCGACTCGAAGTCGGTGCCGAGTGTCTCGAACGCCATGCGCGCAGGGTTGTCTTTCGGCAACGCCGTGTAGTCGACCTCGCCGAGCGAGACCTTGAGGATCGGGGTGGCGATGATCAGCAACCCAGCGACGATGACGGCTGCGACGATTCCTGGATGCTTCATCACACGGGTGACGACACCACCCCAGAACTTGTGTGCGCGTGCATCGCTGCGATCGGACGCAGTACGCGACCAGGTCCAGGAATTGATGTGGGTGCCGAGAATTGCGAGCAATGCCGGAACGACGGTCAGTGACAGGGCCGCGGCGCTCGCCACCGCGGCCATGGCGCCGAATCCGAGGGATCGGATCACCGCCTGGGGGAAGACGAGCATGCCGGCGAACGCACAGACCAACAGCAGTCCTGAGAAGACGACGGTCTTGCCGGCAGTGGCGACGGTGCGGACGGTCGCGTCGATCGGCGTCGACCCACTGCGTAGTTCTTCGCGGAACCGGCTGACGATGAACAGTCCGTAGTCGATGGCCAGCCCCAGTCCCAACAGCGACGCGACGTTGATCGAGAACGAGCTGACTTCGGTGAACTCGGTGAGGACGCGCAGGATCGCCAGGGAGCTGAGCACGCTCAGGATGCCGACGAACACCGGAACCGCCGCGGCGATCACGCCGCCGAAGATGAAGATCAGCAGCAGCAGTGTGATGGGGACTGCGATGAGCTCCGAGCGGACGAGGTCGCTTTCGAGTGTCTCACTGAGCGACACTCCGACCACGGAGGCTCCGGCGAACTGCGACTCGACGCCGGGTACTTCGAGCTGGGGCGGAAGTTCGCCGAAGGTATTGAACGTGACGCCCGAGTTGGCACCGAGGGACACCGTCACCAGTGCCTTCGTTCGGTCCTTCGAGACCAGGAATTCTTTGCTGACCGGGTCTGCGGTCCAGTACGAATTCACGTTGCCGAGGGTGTATCGACCGGTGAACTCGTCGAGCGTCGCCTGTACTCGGGGTCCGATGTCGTCGATCGTCTCGCCGTCGGGTGCGGTGTAGATCGCCACGATGTCCGGCGTCGGCTGACCGATGCCCTGGACCAGGCGTGCCACCTCCGAGGACTCACTGCCGGCGTCGGCATAGCCGCCCTCGCTCAGTTTCGAGAAGACGCTCAGCCCCAACACCCCGCCGACAGCGACGACGGCAACGACGACTGCCAGCACCCATCGTTTGTGCGATACGACGAACGAGGCCCAACGGGTCACGACGGTGCTCCGGCTCTGTGGAAGGGGTCTGTGGCGACTCGACTGTAGTTGATCGTGTCGGACCCTCGTGCTCTCATTAGAACAAGTGTTCGATGCAGTGATATCGGCAAACGGTTGATATCGGCAAACGGCAGTGGCGATGCAGTGAGGGAGGGCTCGATGGGATGGAACGACGGACCACCCACGTGGTCGGAGATGGAGCGTGTCCTGTCCGGACGTCCCAAGCCTGCGGCCCAGGGCGACGGCGGCGACAGCCCGGCGTGGTCGCGAAAGCGGGACGTCTACGACCGCACCATCGACAAGCCCGCACTGTCGGTGACGCCGTATGCAGAATTGCATGCGCACTCGGCGTTCAGCTTTCTCGACGGTGCCTCGCAGCCGGAGGAGATGGTCGAAGAAGCGGTACGCCTGGGCCTCGAATCCATCGCCATCACCGATCACGACGGTTTCTATGGAGTCGTTCGCTTCGCCGAGGCGGCCAGAGCCCTCGGCATCGGAACCGTGTTCGGTGCCGAACTATCACTCGACAGCGATCGATCGAGGGCCGGAGCGACCGACCCCGACGGCACTCATCTACTGGTGCTCGCCCGCGGGCAAGAGGGGTATCGACGGCTCTCGCGTCGGATCGCGGCCGCGCACCTCGCCGGCGGGGTGAAGGGCAAGCCGCAGTACGACATCGACGAGCTCACCGACGCTGCGGGCGGTCACTGGCAGATTCTCACCGGTTGTCGGAAGGGTCATGTTCGGCAGGCACTCGCGCGCGGTGGTCCGGAGGCAGCCGAGGCCGCGCTGCGCACTCTCGTCGACCGCTTCGGTCCCGACCGCGTGACCGTCGAACTCACCCGGCACGGAATTGCGGACGACGACGAGCGCAACGATGCGCTCGCGACTCTGGCTCGTAAATACAGCCTTCCGATGATCGCGACCACGGCCGCGCACTACGCGAGTCCGCGCAGTAGAAGGTTGGCCATGGCGATGGCCGCGGTACGTGCACGCAGCAGCTTGGACGAAGCCGCCGGTTGGATGGCACCGACAGGCGGCGCACATCTTCGGTCCGGGGCGGAGATGGCCGAATTGTTCGCGCACTATCCGGGCGCGGTGCGCGGTGCCGTCGAACTCGGTCGTGAGTGCTCGTTCGATCTGAAACTGATCGCGCCGCGCCTGCCGCCGTTCGAGGTGCCCGACGGATACACCGAGATCAGTTATCTGCGGCGACTCACGTTCGAGGGCGCGGCCCGACGCTATGGCCCGCAATCGGCGAATCCGGCGGCGTACTCCCAGCTCGAATACGAGCTCGACATCATCGAGCGGCTCGAGTTCCCCGGTTATTTCCTGGTGGTCCACGACATCGTCGATTTCTGCAAGACACACGACATCCTCTGTCAGGGAAGAGGTTCGGCGGCGAACTCCGCTGTCTGCTATGCCATCGGTATCACCAACGTCGATCCGGTGGCCAACAAGCTGCTGTTCGAGAGGTTCCTCGCACCCGAACGCGACGGACCACCCGACATCGACATCGACATCGAATCGGATCGCCGCGAGGAGGCGATCCAGCACGTCTACGCCAAGTACGGCCGCACCCATGCCGCTCAGGTGGCGAACGTCATCACCTACCGCGGCAAGTCCTCGGTACGAGACATGGCCCGTGCGCTCGGCTTCTCGCAGGGGCAACAGGACGCGTGGAGCAAGCAGATCACCCGCTGGTCCGGAATCGGTGATCAGGAAGGTGACGGTATTCCCGAGTCCGTCCTCCAACTCGCGCGGCAGATCGAGGGGTTCCCGCGGCACCTCGGCATTCACTCCGGCGGCATGGTGATCTGCGATCGGCCGATCGCAGACGTCTGCCCGGTGGAGTGGGCGACGATGGAGAATCGCAGTGTGCTGCAGTGGGACAAGGACGATTGTGCCGCAGTGGGTTTGGTGAAGTTCGACATGCTCGGGCTCGGCATGCTGTCGGCGCTGCACTACATGATGGACCTGATCGCCGAGCACAAGGGCATCGACATCGACCTCGCCTCGATCGACCTGTCCGAGCCCGAGGTGTACGAGATGCTTCAACGAGCCGATTCGGTGGGCGTGTTCCAGGTCGAGTCACGTGCGCAGATGGCTACTCTGCCGCGGCTCAAGCCGCGTAACTTCTACGATCTGGTGGTCGAGGTCGCCCTGATTCGTCCCGGTCCGATTCAGGGTGGTTCGGTGCATCCGTACATCAAGCGTCGCAACGGACTCGAGCCGGTGATCTTCGAGCACCCGTCGCTCAAGAAGGCGCTCGATCGAACTCTCGGCGTACCACTGTTCCAGGAACAGCTGATGCAGATGGCCATCGATGTCGCCGGTTTCAGTGCCGCCGACGCCGACCAATTGCGTCGCGCCATGGGATCGAAGCGATCACCGGAGAAGATGGAGCTGCTGCGCGGGCGATTCTACGACGGGATGCGCGATCTGCACGGAATCACCGGTGAGGCAGCCGACCGCATCTACGAAAAGCTGTCGGCATTCGCCAATTTCGGCTTCCCCGAGAGTCATTCGCAGAGCTTCGCCTCGTTGGTCTTCTATTCGTCGTGGTTCAAGTTGCATCATCCGGCGGCTTTCTGCGCAGGCTTGTTGCGTGCCCAGCCGATGGGCTTCTACTCACCTCAATCTTTGGTCGCCGATGCCAGGCGGCACGGGGTGCTGGTGCACGGTGCCGACGTGAACGCCAGTCTCGGCCATGCGAATCTCGAGGGAGACGGCCTCGAGATTCGCATGGGGTTGGCCGATGTGAAGTTCATCGGTACCGCACTGGCTCAGAAGATCGTCGATGCGCGAGACTCACAGGGGCCGTACTCCTCGTTTCTGGATCTGACGGGTCGCGTCGAACTGTCGGTTGCGCAGGCGGAATCCCTCGCCACGTCCGGCGCCCTGGGGTGTTTTGGAATCACGCGTCGAGAGGCATTGTGGGCTGCCGGCGCGGCGGCGGGGGAGCGCCCAGGCCTGCTCCCCGGCATCGGTGCGTCGACGAAAGCGCCTGCGCTACCGGGTATGACGGACCTCGATCTGGCGTCGGCCGATGTCTGGGCAACCGGGGTCTCGCCCAATTCCTATCCCACCCAGTTCTTTCGAGATCGGCTCGAATCTCTCGGGGTGGTTCCCGCGAATCGGTTGCTGCAGATCCCGGACGGAGACAGAGTCCTCGTCGGCGGTGCGGTGACGCATCGCCAGCGGCCGGCCACGGCGGGAGGTGTCACGTTCATCAACCTCGAGGACGAGACCGGCATGGTCAACGTGGTGTGCTCGGTCGGATTGTGGGCCAAGTACCGCAAGCTGGCGATCACCGCCCCGGCGTTGCTGATTCGCGGCAAGGTACAGAACGCAGAGGGCGCGGTGACCGTGGTGGCAGACCATCTGCAACTGATGGATCTGCGAGTGGCATCCAGGTCGAGGGACTTTCGCTGACCGGGCCACACCGCTCGCGTGCACAATCGAGTGGTGAAGCTGCTGCTGATTGCCGACACTCATCTCCCCAAGCGTGCTCGCGACCTGCCCGACGAGGTGTGGGCGGCCGTCGACGACGCAGATGTCGTGATTCATGCGGGTGATTGGGTGGACCTTGCATCGTTCGAAGCGCTGTCACAGCGGGCACGTCGTCTGGTCGCGTGCTGGGGAAACAACGACGGCGACGACTTACGGGCTCTGATGCCCGAACGCGCCGACGTCTCGCTCGGCGGGGTTCGCGTCACAGTTGTGCACGAGACCGGTGCCGCGACGGGCCGTGAACGACGCATGGCGGCGGCATACCCGGAGACGGACGTTCTTGTGTTCGGGCACAGCCACATACCATGGGACACATTCGCGGACAACGGTTTACGGCTGCTCAACCCAGGATCTCCGACGGACCGGCGTCGACAACCGTTCTGCACATACATGACGGCTGTCGCCGAGAACGGAGAGCTCGACGAAGTCGAACTGCACCGCATCGCACCTCGTTAGTGGCAGCCGAGGCGTTCACATACCGCCGGCCACCCTGATGACGGTTCCGGTGGCGTACCGCGCATCGTCGGAGAGCAACCACGACACCGCACCCGCGATCTCGTCCGGCACACCGGGGCGGCCGAGCGGGATGCTCGACGCCATCTTCTGCGGCCGCTGCCGATCTCGGTGGAAGTCGGTCTCGATGACGCCCGGTGCAACGGCGTTGACGCGAATATTCTGCGCAGCAACCTCTTTGGACAGACCGATGGTCAGTGTATCGACCGCAGCCTTGGCGGCCGCGTAGTGCACGTACATTCCGGGGCTACCGAGGGTGGCGGCAGCGGAGGAGATGTTGACGATTGCTCCGCCCGATTCGGCCATCGCTGCGATCGCATATTTGCAGCAGGTGAGGACGCCGACCAGATTGACGTCGAGGTCTGCTCTGATGGTCTCGATGTCGTTGTCCGCCAGCATCCCGACGGCGCGTGCCGAACCGGCGTTGTTCACCACACCGGTGACCGAGCCGATCTCTGCGGCCGCTGTGAACAGATCGATCACCGCTTGCTCGTCGGTGGTGTCGGCGCGCACGGCGATCACCGTTCGCCCGGATGCCGACAATTCCGTGGCCAACGCTTCCGCGGCGGCGGCACCGGAGCGGTAACCGATCACCACATGGTGCCCGTCTGCGACCAGTCGTCGGGATATCGCAGCACCGATGCCGCGGCTGCCACCGGTGACGATGGTCAAGGGAGCGCTCATCGTTCGACAATAGCCACCGCGGAGAGGGCACAATTGCAGCAGCAGCGATCGCATTCGACGGAAGGAGGCTGCGGTGATCGATCGGCCGGAGCTGGCCGCTTTTCTACGGCAGCGTCGTGAGTCGTTGCAGCCCGAGGACACCGGCCTTCCGCGTGGGCAGCGCCGGCGAACGCGGGGCCTTCGGCGCGAGGAGGTCGCCGAACTCTGCCACATGTCCACCGACTACTACGCCCGGCTCGAACGTGGGTCCGGTCCTGCTCCGTCGGAGCAGATGATTGCGTCGATCGCGCAGGGTTTGCATCTGTCGCTGGACGAGCGTGATCACGTGTTCCGCCTCGCCGGGCACGCTCCTCCAGCACGCGGAGCGTCGAGCGACCACATCAGCCCCGGATTGCTGCGGATCTTGGACCGACTGAACGACACCCCCGCCGAGATCGTGTCCGAGCTCGGTGAAACTCTGCGCCAGTCGCCGCTGGGCGCTGCATTGACCGGGGATGCGTCGTTGCGAACCGGGCCGAACCGGAGTCTGGGATATCGCTGGTTCACCGACCGAGCTGTCCGACAGACGTACCCACCAGAAGAGCGGGAGGCGCTGTCCAGGGTGTACGCGTCGGGGCTGCGTGAGATCGTCACACTTCGCGGACCTGAGTCGACCGCAGCCCGACTGTCGGCCGAGCTGCAGGAGGTCAGCGAGGAATTCCGAACCCTGTGGGAGAAGCGTGAAGTGGGGGTGCGCCCACCCGAGACCAAACGCTTCCTACACCCGACGGTAGGCATGCTGCACTTGAATTGCCAGACCCTTCTCGATCCGGAGCAGGCGCATCGTCTTCTGGTGTACACGGCGGTCCCCGGTAGCGAGAGCTACGCCAAACTGGAACTGCTCGCGGTGGTGGGAACCCAGGTCCTGACCTGATCCACGGTATCGGTCGTACACGGTGTCGGTCGTATCAGTGGATCGAGAAGTCCTGGATAAGCCCGACACCGCCGTCGAACATGGGACCTGCACGTTCACGCAGAACGATCTCCACCACCCGAGGAGCTTGAAATGGGCCGCATCGCAGATCTATCCATCCCCGACCTCAACGGGAAGCGCGCCGTCGTTACGGGAGCCAGCGACGGGATCGGCACGGTCATCGCGACGCAACTCGCGCGCGCCGGAGCGGAGGTCGTCATGCCGGTGCGCTCTGCCGCCAAAGGGAAGCGCGCAGCCGAGTCCATCCGGGCTGCGGTACCCGGCGCACAGGTAAGCACCCGCGAATTGGACCTGTCGTCACTGGATTCGGTTGCAGCGTTGTCGAGCGAACTCGTCGCCGACGGCCGGCCTATCGACGTGCTCGTCAACAATGCGGGAGTCATGCAGCCACCCGAGCGTCAAGTGACTCAGGACGGATTCGAGCTGCAGTTCGGAACCAACCATCTCGGTCATTTTGCACTCACCCTCGCTCTGCTGCCGCTTCTTCGGGCCGGTGGTGCGCGAGTCACTCATCAGACGAGCATCGCCGCACGATCGGGGACCATCAACTGGGACGACCTGAACTGGGAGCGGTCCTACGCTGTCATGAAGGCATACAGCCAGTCGAAGCTCGCGGTGGCCTTGTTCGCCCGGGAACTCGACTCACGCAGCAGGGCCGGTGGATGGGGAATCACCAGCAACATTGCCCATCCGGGAATTTCACCGACCAATCTACTTGCGGCGCAACCGGGTCTGGGGCGCCCGAAAGACTCCGCGGGACGACGGCTCATCGGTGTACTAGCCCGCGTCGGCATTGCGGGAACAGTGGACAGCGCCGCGCAACCGGGTGTGATCGCGGCGGCAGGTACAGCCTCTCGCGGTGATCAATTCGTCGGTCCTACCCGGCTGATCGGCGGGCCGCCGGCCGAGGTCGGGTTCTGGAAGCCTCTGCGCAACATGGACGACGCGCGACGACTGTGGGAAGCGTCCGAACAGCTGACCGGAGTGCGATTGACGTCCTGAAGCGATCGATGTCGGCTGGGTCGCACCATCGTCAGTGCGGTGTCGGAGCGGGTTCCCGGGCGTGGTCGACGAGATCGTGCACCAACCCGATGATCACGTCCATCTGGGCAATGACCTCGACCCGTAAGCGATCTTGCTCTTCTTCGGGCATGTTAGGTGCGTCGGGCCTGTCGAGAGACATCAGCAGGTCGATGTTCGTGCGCAGCGCTGTCAGGGGCTCCATGAGACCGGCACCGGCGTCGACGATCAGCCGTCCCTGCCTTGACCGCGACCGAGACAGGGACGCCAACATCTCGTTGAAGCTGTTGGCGAGCGATGCGAGTTCGTCGTCTCCGTTGACGTCGATGGGTTCGAAGTCGCCGGTCCTCGCAACGCGTTCGGTGCCTGCGCGGAGGCGGGTGACGGGTCTGAGGCCGGTGCGGGCAACCGCGGTACCGGCGACGCCGGCAAGCGCGACGAGGAATCCTCCGACGAGGACGAGAGCCAGAGTGAGTTTGGCAAGGAGGCGTGATGCTCCACTGAGCGATTCGGCCACCATGATGGTTTCCCCGGAGGCCGTGCGCTGGGCGGATATGTAATAGCCACGTACTTCGCGCAACGACCGATCCGCGCTGCCGTCTACGACCGACTTCTCGGGGGCATCCAGAACGCCATCGGAGTTCATGAAGGGATCGGCACCGTTCGAGGAGGTCATCAATTCTCCGCCGGTCGCGACCAGTGCGACTTTCGCTGTGGAATCTTCGGTCGCAAAACCGAACAGGTAGGGCGAAGCGCCCGACGCTGCACTGGCCATCAGGGCGTCGCTGTTTCGCCCGACGCGGTCGATGACCTGCGAACGAAGGGCCTGTTCCGCGACGAGATAGATCGCCAGAGCACTCACCGCTACGGCGAGCGCCGCCACACTCATCGTCAGCACTCGTATCCGGCCGTGCAACGACAGCGCCCTCGGGCGAGCGGTTGCACGTGAGTAGCTCATCTCTCGAGTATGCAGGTCGACGGATGATGACGATTTCGCAGGCCGCGCAGATCCACCCGGTGTGCGGCCAAGGTCGACATTCGTTCGTGTTCGGCCCTTCCCTCCGCTCCCGATACTGCCGAGCACCGGAAGCTGGATCTGATGCCGTTCCAGAGGGTCACTGATCAGAATGGCGGGTCTTCGGTGTCTTCGATCGTTGGTTCTGATTCCTGCTCGTGGTTGTCCGGTTGCTGGCGGTAGGCGATGATGCCGGATCGTCTGGGTTTGGTGGGGATGTGGGGTCTCAGGTCGTTGTCGAGGATGGGGACGGCTGTGCCATTGGCGGGCAGTGTGATTCGGGTGGTCTTGGAGGTGGATCGCCAGAGGATCGCGCCGCCCGGGAGCATGACGGCGCTCCAGTAGCCGGCGGTTTTGACGGTGTGGTGGAACTCGCAGAGACATTGGAGGTTGTTGACGGTGGTCCAGCCGCCGCCGAGGGGGTTGGCATGGTCGAACGGGGTGATGTGGTCGAGTTGGCAGCGGTCTGCTGGTCTTTGGCAGCCGGGGAATCGGCAGTGTCGGTCGCGTAGTCGGACGGCGGCGGTGGTGAGGGCGTCGGGTCGGTAGATGAGGGCTCGGTCGGTGAGTGGATCGCGGGCGACGGTCTTGCCGAGGGTGGGGTCGGCGGCGATCGCTGCTTCGAGAGCAGCGGCGAGGGAGGCGTTGCCGAGGTAAATACCTGAGGGTGTGCGGGCTGCGGGCGTGTGGCCTGTGGTGTGGCTGGCCGGGTTGTTGCGCCGACTCGCGGTGGGCAGGACGAGGGCAGAGCTGTGCCGTGTGCCCTTGCCGACGGGGGTGTGGGTACAGAACAGCGCTGCAGCGGAGGCCAGTGATCCCGGTCGATGCGGGTGCCGGTCGTCGCTGGCGGCTGCGGCTGCGGGTACCGGGTCTGTTCCTGATGCCGGGCCTGTTGGTGGTGCCGGGCCTGTTTGTGGTGCCAGGCCAGCTGGTCTCTGGCCGGAGGCTGCGGGGCCGGATGGTGTTGCAGACGAACGTGATTGCGCACAGTCCGATGCGATATCAGGTGCCTGCGATGCCTGTTCCGGAGACAGTCCTGAAGCTGGCGCGGTTTCCGAGGGAGTAGCTGCCTCGGGGTCGGTGGAGGACGGTGCGTCCGCCTGCGGGTCGGTCACCGGTGTCCCTGCACGTGTTGCTGCGTTCTTCCGGACAGGCTCGGCGGCATCAGTTTCGGGAGTTGCCGACGGGTCGGTCGCAGGTACGGGTGTGGACTCGTCGTCCTCCTCGGACCCGGCAGTCTCGTCGACCTCGCCGGTCTTCTCGTTCTCCTCAGGCCCGCCAGTCTCGCCCATCTCGTCTGCCGGCGTCTCTGGTGCCGGAGTGTTTTCCGGCGCACGTTCAGATGCGGGTGCACTGGCCGAAGTCGGTGAGGTCGAGGGACCAGCCTTCGCCTCCGAATCCGTCGCTGACCCGCCTTCCACATCATCAGCAGCATCTGCCGAGTCTGCGTCTGCGTTCACGTCGGTGTCTGCTTGCGTGTCTGTGTCCTCATCCGTCACCGTTCCCGCAGCGGATCCCGCATCGGATCCCGTTGCCGTCCCTGCTTTCTCGCCGCCGCTGCGTCGTTCCCATTCCCCGGTCTCCGGGTTCTGCACCGCCAGTCCGAGCTTCTCCGCGAGAGTGACCGCCTCGGTGAGCAGGATCTGCCATTGACTGTTGCGCGCCAACTCCCGCGCGAGATCCGGGTCGATCGAACCGTGACCGGCCAGGTATGCCGGGTTGGCGAGTAGTCCGATGAGGGTGGCGATGTCGACGGTGATCATCGTCAACGGCACCCGGCGATCGGGTTCGGGCAGTCCTCGCGTTGGCACAGGCATGCCAGGCGGGGTTCACCGTGCATCCTCGCCATGAACGCATCACACAACCGGTCCTGTTTACCGCGGGGATCTTTCGGGCAGAGGGTGTCGGCCATCTCCTCGAGCAGCTGCCACGCCGCCGCGGCCTCGGGGGCGGTCAATTCTGCTCGGATCCGCGCCAACTCACCGGCCGGGTTGTACGAGATGTGCCTGAATCGTTTCGCGAACTCGCGTAGTGCTGCCGCTTCCTCGGGGGCGACGCGTAGCAGGATGTCCCAGATCTCCGTCTCGAGTGGACCGGGCGGAGTGCGGCGGGCGGCTTCGACGATCTCGTCCTCGACCATGCGCACGATCTCGTCGGAGAGATTGTCGAGGATCCGGCACACCGTCCGCACGCGCGGAAGATCGATCTCCCGAGCGAGTCGCCCTTCAAGTATTCGTTCAGAACTACGTTGATCNCCGGGCGGAGTGCGGCGGGCGGCTTCGACGATCTCGTCCTCGACCATGCGCACGATCTCGTCGGAGAGATTGTCGAGGATCCGGCACACCGTCCGCACGCGCGGAAGATCGATCTCCCCGGCCTCGAATGCTGTCCGTACCAGGGGCAGTCGCGTGTGCAGGGCAACACCGACCGAAATGTACGATTCGGCAACCGTCGCCGAGCAGCCCAACGCGGCCGCCATCTCGGTGCGCCCGTACCGGCTGTAATGCTTGAACTTGATGTCGTGGTTGATCCAGGTCCGATGAACGTCGTAGCAGGCGGCAATCTTGCGGAACGCATGCTGGTTTTCTGCCTGCGCAGCGGCGGTCAACGCCACCAACGACACGANTGATCCAGGTCCGATGAACGTCGTAGCAGGCGGCAATCTTGCGGAACGCATGCTGGTTTTCTGCCTGCGCAGCGGCGGTCAACGCCACCAACGACACGATAGGTACAGCCATCCCCATTCACCCCCCGGTGACCCAAAACAAGAACGCATGTTCGAACAAGATGAACAGTAACCCGGAGCACCGACAGAAACGGATAAAGCCAACGAGGAGTTGATTCGCCCTGTTCAGGGGGATGACCGACGGTGTCGCCTCGCTCGTTCCACCGTTGACCTGTGCTACGCCGCTTCCAATGCCGGACCCAACCCGTCGCCGAGTTCGGTGAGGCGGTCGGAGCTCTCGGCGTCTTCGAGAAGTACTCGAGCGTCGACGACTTACGGCGAAACCTGGCGGCTGCAACGCCGGCGAGATGTTGTCCGTACGTCGCCCGAGTTCGAGGGAGTCGAGAGGCCCATCGGGGAGTCTCCGCAGGAGGCGCGGGTTTCATCGCAGTTCCCAGAGATCGACCACGACCATCGTCGATCGGCGGGGTGCATTTCCACGGTCGAAAGGTGGTCCCGGTCGGGTGCGAGCCCATTGCCGCCCATAAGCGTGCAGAGAAATGGGCCCTACTCGACTTAATTCGCCACTTCGAGGACGCATTGCCGACTCGAGGAACATGATCGAGGGCACGATCGTCGTCACTCTGCTGGAACGTCGAAACCTCGACGCGGTGGCCGCTCATACCGCACACGGTGCGTCTTCCACAGTCTCTGAGTTCGCTGCGACTGTGTTGTCAGCATGCGTCGGCGGAGCCGATCACCTCAAGCCTTGGCTTCGGGTAACCGGCTCCGTTCGACGACCGGGGATCGAGTCCCCGAAGATCAGCTACCGAGGACGCAGAACTGACCGCTGGAAAGATTCAGCGCCAGAGAGAGCGGTCCGACGCAATCGACACCCCGGCCCTCGGAGGTGGCACCGGAGCCCCACCCGGCGACGGCGAGAGTGGTCTGGCCGGCGTCGGCCCACGAGTGTGCGATGCCTCCACCCAGTGCGAAGGCGTAGGCCGTACCCGCGTTCTTGCTCGCTCCGAGTGCGACGCCGAATCCGTTGGCAAATGTGGCCGTCGATCCGGGACCGTCGTTGACGCTGACCGCGGTACCGCTGTCAGCGGCACCGGCGGTGGCCCGGCCGGTGCCCTCCGAAGTGGCACCGCAACTCGCGGTGCGGTCGACCTGGATGTCGTTGGCCGAGGGCGGAGACACGCAGTTGACTGGGGCGGCCGACGCGGTGGCGGTGCCCATCAGCGCTGCGGCGGTCATTCCTGAACCGAGAGCGAATATTGCTGCGGTACGGGCAATTCGGTTACCGAACCGACTCGACGATCGCGTGGTGGAGGAGTAGGAAGAAGAACGGCGGGGCTGGGAAACAGAGAACAACAGAAAGCTCCTTCACGAACGAAACGGGTCGATGCGGCACACCGTACCCCGCTCGAGTCCTTCACGGCAGCATGCTGCCGAGGTTTGTATAACGGTGCCGCTGGCATCCGGGAATGAATCGTCGCGGAAGTGAGGTTTCCGGACCCTGGCCAAAGCTGTTTGCACCGCCGATCGAGCGCCGAAGGCAGTGTTCCGGCCAGCGGTGAATAAGTCGAATCCAATTCTCTTACTTGCTATTTCGATATTCGGATCAGTCCTGTCCGTCGTGTCGGGCTGGGCTTGGAGCGCTGCCCGGGCGTGTGCACCGACGCCCGTCCATCGCCAGGAAATCGTTACCGACAGCTGTCGACCGGCACTGGGCGCGGGCACGTCGAACACCGCCGATCCCATAGAGGCAGGATCGACGATATCGAGCTCTGAGGGGAGCCGTCGCGGTTCGGTGTCACAGCAGAAGTGTCCGGCCATTTGTCGACGCTCACAATTGATTTCGCGTAACAGAACGGGGCGGCCCGGCCGAAGCCAGTTGCGTGGTGAATCGGTCCGCTGTGCTGCAGATGCCATGAAAGGCACGCCGGGGCTTCGACCCGAGCCCGTCAGACGCTGCCCTCGTACCCGTGTTGCCGCCATGCCTCGTACATCGTCACCGCCGCTGCGTTGGCGAGGTTGAGTGATCGACGGCCGGGGATCATCGGTATGCGAAGGCGGTCGCTCACGTGTGGGTCGTCGAGGACCTCGTCGGGGAGTCCTGTGGGTTCCGGACCGAAGAGGAGAACATCGCCGGGCTCGTACGCGACGTCGGAGTAGGAGCGTGTGGCGTGGGCGGTGTAGGCGAACACTCGCGTCGGTGCCAAGGCCGACCAAGCCGACGGCAAGTCTCGGTGCACGGTGACGGACGCCAGATCGTGGTAGTCCAAGCCGGCCCGTTTGAGCTTCGGCTCGGACATGTCGAAACCGAGCGGACCCACCAGGTGCAGTTCGCATCCGGTGCCGGCGACCAGGCGAATTGCGTTGCCGGTGTTCTGGGGGATTCGGGGCTCGAAGAACATCAGTCGAAACACCCGCTTCACTCTGCCACCACGAACCGAGGAAGTATGGGGCAGGTGGACGACGAGCAGATCATCGGTGAAGATTTTTCCGACTCTCGACTGGATGGGCAGGAGTGGAACGGCAGGCAGTTCGTCCGGTGCACCTTTCGTGATGCCGACATGAGCGGAGTTCGAACCGACTCGGTCGTGTTCACCGAATGCGATTTCACCGGCACCGACCTGACCGAATCGATCCACACGAATTCTGCTTTTCGCTCGTGCACCTTCACTCGGACAAATCTGCAGCACAGTACATTTCGCCACTCGACCATGATGGGTTCGGTGTTCGTGGACAGCCGGATGCGGCCCGCGACCTATGACGAGGTCGATTTCACTCTGGCGGCGTTGGGCAACGTCGACCTGCGCGGTCTCGACCTCACGGGGTGCCGGATGCGGGAGGCAAATCTGGTGTCTGCAGATTTTCGGAAAGCAACGGTGCGGTCGGTCGATTTTTCCGGGGCCCGTACCGTCGACGCCAAGTTCGACGAGGCCGACCTACGCGGAGCCGTCGCCGATCCGTCCCTGTGGGTGAGCGCGAGCGTCCGGGGTACCAAGATCGAGCTGATGCAGGCCGTGGCATACGCGGGAGCGCACGGTCTCGTCGTGGAAGGCTGACGCGGTCTTCGGACCGGCGCGGCACGGGTGACCCCGAGCCTGGAACAATGGCCGGGTGACTGCAACGATCCTCGATGGCAAAGCGACCCGTGACGAGATATTCGTCGATCTCACCGCCCGCGTGGCAGCGCTGCGGGAGCAGGGCATCACCCCAGGGCTGGCCACTGTCTTGGTGGGAGACGACCCGGGTTCTGCCGCGTACGTCAGGGGCAAGCACAACGACTGCGCGAAGGTCGGGATCACCTCGATTCGTCGTGATCTGCCCGCGGACATCACCCAGGCGGATCTCGAAGCAGTGATCGACGAACTCAACGCCAACCCCGACTGCACCGGATACATCGTGCAGCTGCCGTTGCCGAAACATCTCGACGAGAATGCTGCTCTGGAACGGATCGACCCGGACAAGGATGCAGACGGCCTCCATCCGATCAACCTGGGCCGTTTGGTGCTCGGTAAAGACGCTGCGCTGCCGTGCACGCCCCGTGGCATCGTGCACCTGTTGCGTCGCTACGACGTGGCACTCGACGGCGCGCACGCCGTGGTCATCGGCCGCGGCGTCACTGTCGGTCGCCCCATCGGTCTGTTGCTCACGAGACGTTCGGAGAACGCCACGGTCACGTTGTGCCACACCGGGACTCGCGATCTTGCCGCTGAAGTCTCCCGTGCCGACATCATCGTTGCTGCCGCTGGGGTTCCGGGACTGATCACCGCAGACATGGTCAAGCCCGGTGCCGCCGTGCTCGATGTCGGCGTGACCCGCACCGAGGACGGATTGCGCGGGGACGTTGCCGACGGTGTTGCCGAGGTAGCAGGTTTCCTCTCGCCCAACCCCGGCGGCGTCGGACCTCTCACTCGAGCGTTCTTGCTCACCAACGTCGTCGAGCGCGCCGAGCGCACCGCAGCCGAGAGCTGAGCGATCCGAGCATGAACGCCGCCGAGGATGCACGAGCTGAATCCGACCAGGGATTTCGTGCAGCCGTAGCCCGCAACCTGCCGATCGTCGCGGTGTCGGTCGTCGTGCTGGCGGCGCTTGTTCTGGTGTTGGCGGATCGCTGGCGGCGCGGCGCGTTCATCTTCGGATGTGCGGCGCTACTGGCCGCGGTGCTACGACTGTGCTTGCCCGAATCTCGGGTAGGAACCCTGAGCGTGCGCAGTCGTGCATTCGACGTGCTCGCGTTGGGTTGCGTCGGCGGAGCGATCGTGTTCTTGTCGCTGTCGATCGATCCGCTCGGAACCGACTGATTCCCGCTGCGGAGCCGCAGAAGTGTCAGCGGCGTCCGAGGCGAGCGAGCTCCATCGTCTCGGCGAGCAGCTTCGCCACCGAATCGGCTTCGGTGAGGAATCCGTCGTGCCCGTCGCGGGATTGGATCACTTCCAGTCCGCGGCACTGGGGGAGTTCGCGAGCGATCTCCTTCTGCAAGCGCAGTGGATAGAGACGATCCGAATCGACGCCGCCGACGATGGTCGGAACCGGTACCGACGCAAGAGCTTCGGCTACACCGCCGCGGCCACGACCGACGTCGTGACGGTTCATCGCCTCGGTGAGCAGAACGTACGTCGCCGCGTCGAACCGATTGACCAGCTTGGCGGCCTGGTGCTCGAGGTAGCTCTGAACCGAGTAGCGACCGCCGGCCCACGGATCTTCGTCGTTCTGCGCAGAGTTGCCGAACCGAATGTCGAGTTCGCTCTCGGTGCGATACGTCAGATGTGCGATGCGTCGTGCGATGCCCAGTCCGGCCGTCGGAGATGTTCCGGTCGCGTGGTAGTTGCCGCCGAGCCACCCCGGATCCGCCTTGATAGCGGCGATCTGCGTTGTCTGCGTGCCGATCTGATCAGCTGTCGCGCGGGCTCCGACTGCCAGAACCAGTGCAGCTGCCACACGATCGGGGCGACTCACGATCCATTCGAGGGTCCGCATGCCGCCCATCGAGCCGCCGACGACAGCGGCGAACCGGTCGATGCCCAGTGCGTCGGCGACGGCTGCCTCGGCCGCGACCTGATCGCGGATGGAGATTTCGGGGAACGTCGAACCGTACGGTGTGCCATCGGGTGACAAGCTGCTCGGCCCGGTGGTGCCGCCGCACCCGCCGAGCACGTTGGTTGCGAGCACACACCACTCGTCGGTGTCGATAGGGCGCCCGGGCCCGACCATTCCGTTCCACCAACCGGGCAGAGCATGATCGGCGTCCGGCGGGCCGGACACGTGCGAATCGCCCGTCAGGGCATGTTCGACGAGAACAACGTTGCTGCGGTCGGTGGCGAGTTCGCCCCATCGCTGCACCGCGACGGTGACCTGCGGAATACGAGCGCCGTTCTCGAGATCGAGACCGCCGATGTCTATGGTGCCCAGCCGCCCGTCCGGAGACGGAAGAACCGCCTCCGGACGAACGCCTGTGTCGCAGCTGTGACTCAAGATGCCGCCGCGCTGAAGCCGACCTTGAGATCGGCGATGATGTCGTCGATTCCTTCGATACCCACGGCCAGGCGGACCAGGCCGGGTGTCACTCCCGATGCCAGCTGCTCTTCGGGAGTCAGCTGGGAATGGGTGGTGGACGCGGGATGAATGACGAGTGAGCGCACGTCTCCGATGTTAGCGACGTGGCTGTGCAGTGTGAGCGCGTTGACGAACTTCTTGCCCGCGTCCACTCCGCCCTTCAACTCGAAGGCGACGATCGCACCCTGCCCCTTGGGCAACAACTCCTGGCCGCGTCGGTACCACGGAGACGATTCGAGTCCGGCGTAGTTGATCGAGACGACGTCGTCGCGGCCGGCGAGGAACTCGGCCACCTTCTGTGCGTTCGCCACATGCCGCTCGATTCGCAGGCTCAACGTCTCGATGCCTTGGCTGATGAGGAAGGCGTTGAACGGTGAGACCGCCGCACCGATGTCACGCAGCAACTGCACGCGTGCTTTCAATGCGAACGCGGGCGCGCCGAGATCGGCGAAGACCACACCGTGGTAGCTCGGGTCCGCGGTGGTGAAGTTGGGGTGACGGCCCTGGGTCCAATCGAAGGTGCCACCGTCGACGATGACGCCCGCGATGGCCGTGCCGTGCCCGCCCAGATACTTGGTCGCCGAGTGCACGACGATGTCGGCACCGTGCTTCAGGGGCTGTAGCAGGTACGGCGTCGCTACCGTGTTGTCCACGATCAACGGGATGCCGTTCTCGTGAGCTACCGCCGAGATACCGGGGATGTCGAGAATGTCGTTCTTCGGGTTGGAGATCGATTCGCCGTAGAACGCCTTGGTCGACGGCGTGATCGCGGCACGCCACTGCTCGAGATCATCGGGATCGTCGACGAACGAGACGGTGATGCCCAGCTTGGGGAGCGTGTAGTGGAAGAGGTTGTACGTGCCGCCGTACAGCCGCGGGCTCGAGACGATGTGGTCGCCTGCTTCCGCGAGGTTGAGAATCGCGAACGTCTCGGCGGCCTGACCCGATGCGAGCAAGAGCGCGGCGACGCCACCTTCGAGGGCGGCGATGCGCTGCTCGACGACGTCCTGCGTCGGGTTGATGATGCGGGTATAGATATTGCCCGGCTCCGCCAGACCGAACAACGCGGCCGCGTGATCGGTGTTGTCGAACGTGTACGAGGTGGTCTGGTAGATCGGCAAGGCGCGAGCGTTGGTAGCGCCGTCCGGGGTCTGGCCCGAGTGAATCTGCTTGGTCTCGAAGCTCCAGTTGGCAGCCGGATCGGTGAACGGATCCTCGGTGGGTGCTCCGGTGGCGTCGACGATGTCGGGGGTCGAATCGGTCATGGCTGGTGATACTCCGTTTTCTTGAGACGAGTCTGTCTACGACGAATCGAATGTCGAATGATGCTCGAAAAGTCGAGCGTTACGGGGCGTATCGGTACAGCAACACATGAGAGAACCTCCTGACAGGCCTCGGCCCCAGGAGGCCGAAGATTCAGTGGGTCCGCTGCCTGCGGACCCGCGCTTGTCGATCCGGTACTCGCGTGCCGGATCGGCCTGGTCGTTCACCCGGGGCACCCCACCGCGGTTGGAGGGTTGCCGGCCAGCAAGCCGGGGCTCGATGCTGGCACTCATGACCTGGCGAAGATGTTACCGGGTGCGGACATGGCACAGAAACAAGGGCTCGGTGCGTCGGCCGGTGGGGCTCGAGCAGATGCTCGGGTGAGGACAATCACCGCGCTGCGACTCGAAAACCAGTTGCCCGAGGGAAGACAATGAACGGGCTGGCTGTTCTCTTACTCGGTTGTGCTGTGCTGAATCGATTCGGCCGGCCGCCGTTCTTGTTGCTCACTCACCCGATCGAAACGAAGGTAGTACCGCTGTGACTGTCACCGATTCCGCTTTGTCCCGAGTCAGCGCTGTGCGCGGCAGGGTGTCGAGTGGTCTGAGTGTCAGTCATCGACCGCACTCGACCCGTCGCAAACTCGCGATGTTGGCCCTGTCCATCGGCGGCTTCGGCATCGGCACCACGGAATTTGCGTCGATGGGCTTGCTGCCGGACATCGCCACCACGATGGGGATCTCCGAGCCTTCCGCGGGTCACATGATCTCTGCCTACGCGCTGGGCGTCGTGGTCGGCGCGCCCACCATCGCTGCCCTGGCTGCGCGCGTTCCCCGGCGGATGTTGCTGCTGGTGCTGATGGTCGCCTTCACCCTGGGCAACATCGGCACGGTGTTCGCACCCAGCTTCAACGAGCTCGTCGCTTCGCGATTCGTCGCCGGCCTGCCGCACGGCGCGTACTTCGGAGTGGCTGCGCTGGTGGCTGCACACCTGGCCGAGCCGGGTAAACGGGCCAAAGCTGTCGCGATGGTGATGATGGGCCTTTCGGTCGCCAACGTCGTCGGCGTACCGGTCGCAACCTGGATCGGGCAGGCGCTGGGTTGGCGCAGTGCGTTCGCTCTCGTAGCGGTCATCGGTGCCCTCACGGTCGCCGCGCTCGCTGTGTGGATGCCGCGCCTCGACGCCATGCCGACCACCAGTCCCATCACCGAGCTGGGTGCGCTGCGCCGCAGTCAGGTCTGGATGACCCTGTTCGTGGGCATCGTCGGATTCGGTGGCATGTTCGCGGTGTACACCTACATCGCGTCGACGCTGACCGATGTCGCCGGCCTTGCTCGCGCGCTCGTTCCGGTCGCCCTGATGATCTATGGACTCGGGATGGTTGCAGGCAACTACGCGGGCGGCTGGCTGGCCGACCGATACCAGCTCAAGGGCACTTTCGTCGGCCTGGCTGCAACTGCAGTGTTCTTGGCGATGTTCGTGGCAGCGGCCCACAATCCGGTCACCGCTCTGCTTCTGGTGTTCCTGATCGGCGCGTCCGGCTCCTCGGTGGTTCCGGGGCTGCAAACGAGATTGATGGACGTGGCCGAGGACGCTCAGACGCTGGCCGCGTCGCTGAATCACGCCGCATTCAACCTGGCCAATGCCATCGGAGCCGCAGTCGGTGGTGCCGTGATCGCCGCCGGATTCGGCTACACGGCACCCGCGGCCGTCGGCTCGGGCCTGGCGGTGGCCGGTCTCGGTGTGCTGGCCACCGCCATGTGGATGGACAAGCGCGCGGCCGCGAAGTAGGCCGCCCGGTTCTGTCAGCCGGTGATCGTCGCTGCCGTTCCGTCGAGTGCGTCGGTCAGCGCCGGGGTCAGCTTGTCGATCACATACGGCAGGCTCAGCACGCTGGTGAAATAGATCGCCCCGGCCGTCACCCCGTCGGTGAAGACCAGATTGCCGTCCTGCACCGGCTCCAGCGCGTTGTACACCGCTTCTTTCTCCAACTGCGCGCGGTCGCCGGGCCCCTCGGTTCCCCAGATCAACACGTCGGCGACGTCGAGTACAGACAGGTTCTCCAGCGGAATACTGGCTTGAGCGCTACCGTCGGCCGGAACGTACGCGTCGATGTCGTCGGGGATCGCGAAGCCTAGCTCGGTGAGAAAGTCGGTGCTCAGTCCGTCCTGGTACGCAATCGCCTTGCCCTCGTAGAACGCGTTCTGCAAGAAGATCGCTTTCTTGCCTGCGAATTCCGGGTGGGCGGCAGCGGCGTCCGCGAACTTCTGGTTCACTCCGTCGATCAATGCATCGACCTCGGTCTTCCGGCCCAGAGCGCGTCCGATTTTCTCTGCCTGCACGTCCCACGGCTCGAAGTAGGCGGTCGACGCATCGGACTGCGCGAGCGTCGGTGCGATGTCGCTGAGAGTGTCGTACGTGTCCGCCGTCAGGCCTGCATTGGTGGCGATGATCAGATCGGGCTCGAGTGCGGCGATCTTCTCTGTCTCGAATCCATCGTCGTTCGAGAGAACCTCGGGCTGCGCGTCACCGAGCGCTTCCTGGGCCCACGGCCACGTTGCGTAGGGCTGTTCGCCGTACCACTCGGTGACGCCGACGGGTACGACGCCGAGCGCCAGGACGGTGTCCTGCTCGGTGTACCCCGCCACGACGATGCGAGTCGGTCCCGCGGGAACGACGGTCTCGCCGAACGCGTGCTCGATCGTGACCGGAAATGCGGACGAGCCGGCCGTGGAGCCCGTGCCCGTGCCCGCGGCAGGCGACGGCTCGTCATTCGAGTTCGAGCAGGCGCTGAGGAGCCCCGTGGTGGTCAGCGCTATCGCGAACACCGCCAGAGTCGTGCGGAATGGTCGGGTGTGCATCGACATGCCTTTCGGAAGGGTTGGCTAACAAACAGTAGGATAGTCGACCCTAATTCTTCTGTGCGGCCGAGCACGGAATCGACTTGACGGTAGGACCCGAACCTTCACTGAACCTCCACATTTCCCGACGGGCTCCTCCTTGTGTGCCCTCTAGGGTCAGTTCTCATGAGCCGCACAGTTCTCGTCGTGGACGACGAGCCCACGATCTCCGACGCCGTAGCGGCGCGACTCCGTGGCGAGGGGTACGAGGTCGTCACCGCAGCCGATGGCCCCGCCGCGGTCGAGGCCTGTGCACGATTCGATCCCGACCTTGTGGTTCTCGACCTGATGCTGCCCGGTTACGACGGGCTCGAGGTGTGCCGTCGAATTCAAGCGTCCCGGCCGGTGCCGGTGTTGATGCTGACGGCCAAGTCCGACGAGACCGACATGCTCGTCGGCCTCGGTGTCGGCGCGGACGACTATCTGGGTAAGCCGTTCAGTATGCGGGAGTTGGTCGCTCGCGTGCACGCGTTGATTCGGCGCGCCGAGCGATCGGCCACCGTCGAATCCCACTCCGTCCGAATCGGCGACCTGCAGATCGATCACCGTGAACGACGGGTGTCCAACGACTCCGGCGACATCCATTTGACCAGAACGGAATTCGACATCCTGGCTTATCTCGCTGCCCGTCCCCGGACCGCTGTCTCTCGAGAGACTCTGCTGTCGCAATTGTGGGGCTGGGACGATTCCGCGAGCAGCCGAACCGTCGACTCTCACGTGAAAGCATTGCGCCGCAAGCTCGGTGGCGATCTCATCCGAACGGTGCACGGTGTCGGGTATGCCGTGGAGTCGCCGCGATGATGCGCATGCTGCCGCGCCCGTTGGATCCCTTGCGCTCGTTCAAGCTCAAGGTCTCGTTCGTCGTAGGCACGGTGTTGGTCTTGGCGAGTGTCGTCTTCTGGATCGGGGCGGGCTGGCAATTTCGCTACACCCTGCTCGCTGCGCTCGTGGTCTCCTTGGCCGCAACACAATTCGTCGCTCACGGAATGACGTCGCCGCTACGCGAGATGACCTCGGCAGCCAGGGCGATGGCGCGCGGCGACTACTCGAAACGCGTGCGGGCGACGTCGCGGGACGAGGTGGGAGAGCTGGCCACCGCGTTCAACACCATGGCAGACGATCTGGAAGCCGCCGAGAAGTATCGCCGGGAACTGATCGGCAACGTCTCGCACGAGTTGAAGACGCCCATCGCTGCCCTGCGTGCGGTGTTGGAGAACATGGTCGACGGGGTGACCGACGCGAATCCCGCAACGCTGTCCGTGGCACTGCACCAGACCGAGAGACTGGGCGATCTGGTCAGCGAGCTGCTCGACCTGTCGCGAGTGGAGGGCGGTGTCCTCACCATTGCCCCAGAGGAGTTCGCGGTGCGGCAGTTCCTCGATGATGCGATCTCCGTTCACCGAGAACGAGTGTCGATCGTCGTCGCGCCCGGTGATTCGACCGTCGTGGCCGACCGCTCCCGTATGACACAGGTGATCACCAACCTCGTCGACAACGCGGTGCGGCATTCCCCCCATTCGAGCACTGTGACGCTGCGGGCCCATCGAATCGAAGGAGCGTATGCCTTCGACGTCATCGATCAAGGCCCAGGCATCGCGCCGGCCGACCGCAGTACGGTGTTCGATCGATTCACCCGCGGCGGATCCACCGACGGCGGAACAGGTCTCGGCCTCGGCATCGCCCGCTGGGCCACGGAACTGCACGGTGGAACCATCGAAGTTCTCGACAGCGAATTCGGCTGCCATATCAGAGTGGCCATCCCCGAGCACTGACTTTCTCGATCCATCCGAACCGCGACTGCTCGTCTCCGGACTGCAGCCGCCGACCTCCCATGCCCGAAACACAGAAAAGGGACGAGCCATGAGCACGATCGACATTCCGATTCATCAGAGTACGAAGCACGGGCGCTTTCCCTGGGGGCCGCGCACCTGGCCGGTGCTGCGGTATTCGCAGCCTCCTCGCGCGGCACTCCTCGGGTCGACTCTCGCCGGCCTGATCGGGGCAGTGACGTTGGTGGACATCATGTTCGGTGTGGCGATCACTGCCCTGGCCTTCGTGGGCGTGGTGCTCGCAGTGCGCAGCGGCAGGCTGTCGCGGTGGGAATGGGCGGGCGTGGCAGGGGTACTGGCGTTGGCCAGCGTGTCCGCCCTCCGAGCGGCCGAATGGATCGTGACGATGTCGACGACGCTTGCCATCGTGGTCGGGGTGGTGGTGCTCTCCCGCGCCTGGACCTGGACGGGAATTGCGCTCGTCGGTGTTCTGCCGTTCTTTCTGCCGGTGCGGGTGGCGCGGTGGACCCGACGCGGAGCCGGTTCGATCGATCTGCAGGGGCCTCGCCCGGTGCGGATCGGCATGGTGGCCGTCGTGACTGTGGCGCTCTGCGTCGTGTTCGCGGCGTTGTTCGGTGCGGCCGACAGGCGTTTCGCGGATGCACTGGGCGCGGTGACGCCCGAGTTCGATGCCGCATCGATCGTCGGACGCACCCTCGTCTTCGTATTCACCGCAGCAGGTGCGCTGGCCGTGGCATACGTCGCACTGCATCCGCCTCGGTTCGACTGCCTCGCACCGTCGTCGCGTAGAACACTGCGGTTGTGGGAGTGGATGGTTCCCCTGGGGGCGGTGGACGCGCTGTTCATCGTGTTCGTCGGATTCCAGGTGCCGACGCTGTTCGGCGGCCAGGGGCACGTTCTGACTACCGAGGGTCTGACCAACGCCGAGTACGCGCGGCAGGGCTTCTGGCAGTTGCTCGCGGTGACGGTGCTGACGTTGCTCGTCATCGCGGTCACCGTGACCAAGGCCGAGCGCCTCGCTCAACGCGACCGAATTGCGTTGCGTGTGCTGTTGGGCGCGCTGTGTGTCCTGTCGATGGTGATCGTGGCGTCGGCGCTGCATCGAATGTCGTTGTACGAGGCGCAGTACGGGTACACCACTCTCAGATTGTTCGTCACGGCCGTCGAGTGGTGGCTGGGATCGGTGTTCGTGCTCCTGCTCGCGGCCGGCGTGCGGATGTCGGGTCGCTGGATTCCACGAGCGGTGGGCGTCGGGGCGGTGCTCACTGTGCTCGCATTGGCGGCCCTGAATCCCGATGCGTACATCGCGCGCCACAACGTGGAGCGATTCGAGCAGACCGGCCGCATCGACTCGTTCTATCTGGGTGGGTTGTCGTCCGACGCCGACGCGGAGCTCGATCGACTTCCGGATTACATCCGTCCGTGCGTACAGGCCAGGGGCCCCGTGTTAACCGGTGATACGTGGCACCTGTGCACAGACCCGTCGGTATCTGTACCCTGAGTAACGACTCGGATCAGCGGCACGCCAGGGAGGTGGGGGATGAAGTACCAGAGCTTCGTCGTCACCTCGCTGCTTCTTCTGTCGCTGCTGCTGACGACGCCGGCCACGCCGGTGGACCTGGCACTCGTTCTCGTTGCGGCACTAGCGGTCTCGATGCTGCTCACACGCCGTGTCGATGTTCTGACCCTCCTTCGCCGGTTGTCGAACGTCGGACCCACCGCCGAGGAACGTCACCTACGAGGTGCGTTCCGCCGTCAGCATCGCCCGGATGCTCCGGGCCGTCCACAGCCACGAGCACCCGGCGCCCTGGTGGGGGCACTCTAGTTTCGAGTTCCCCCACGACTTCGCAACCCGTTGTCCGCGAAGCCTGCTCGAGGAACCGACGATGCTCGTATCTCGATCACACCCATGTCGCCTGGATGTTCGACGCCACGCGACCACACTCGTCGGCGTCATCGCCGTCCTGCTTGTTGTCCTCACAGTTGTCGACGCTCAACCTGCCGCCCAGATTGCGATGTTCGGTGCAGTGGTGGCGGCATCGCTGCTGACCTTCGGCGCGCCGGTCGATCCTGGGGCGGTCGCACCACGGTCGACGTGCGCCGGAGCTGCGGACGGCCGACGTCTTCGAGGATCCTTCCGTAGGCAGGAGCACCCCGATACTCCCGGCCGCCCCATGCCGAGAGCGCCCGGTTCGGTCTTTCGACCGGACCGGTGGCTCGTATTCTGCTGAGTCACTGCGAGATCCGGTCGAGACGCCTTCCGACCGACTTTCTCTCACAGTGAGGTGCTCCACCATGCTCGATTTCGTCTACTATCCCGTCTCCGCAGTCCTCTGGTTCTGGCACCGAGTCTTCGGCTTCGTGCTCGGACCCGACAACGGCTTCGCCTGGGCATTGGCGGTGATCTTTCTCGTCTTCACTCTGCGAGCGGTGTTGATCAAGCCGTTCGTCAGCCAAATTCGTTCTCAGCTCCTCATGAAGCAGCTGAAGCCCCAGCTCGAGGCCATCCGGAAGAAGCACTCCGGGGACCGGGCCCGGCAGGCCACCGAAACCCGGAAGCTGCAGCAGGAACACGGATTCAACCCCCTCATGGGATGTCTGCCACTGCTGGCGCAGGCCCCTGTGTTCATCGGCTTGCTTCACGTGCTGCGCTCGTTCAATCGAACCGGTACCGGATTCGGTCATCTCGGTATGACGGCGCAGGAGAATGCGAACACCGCGAACTACGTCTTCAGCGCCGGCGATGTGCAGTCCTTTCTCGACGCACGGCTCTTCGGTGCCCCGATCTCGGCTGCTGTCAGCAGCTCTCAGGAGGTTCTCGAAGCGTTCGGTCCGTTCGGGGGAGTGCCGTCCGTGTGGAGTATCGCGTTCGTTGCGGTGCCGTTGATGATCGTCGCTGCGATCGCGACGCATCTGAATTCCCGGGCGTCGATCGCCCGTCAGGACGCGACGGCGGCTGTGAACCCGCAGACGGCGATCATGAACAAGCTCACGCTCTGGGTGTTTCCGGCCGGGGTGCTGGTCGGCGGCTCGTTTCTACCGGTCGCGGTGCTTCTGTACTTCATGAGCAACAACATCTGGACCTACGTCCAACAGCACGTCGTCTACCGGCGCATCGATCGTGAGCCGGTGGTGGTGCCGGAGGTGACGTCGACGGTCACCGCTCCGAAGCCGGGGGCCAAACCTCGGCGTCGATGACTGGTCTGCGGAAATACCGCCGACGGACGGCGAACTGCCGTCTGTCGGCGGTCTCCGCTACGGTCGTCGGCGTGCCGATCACAATTTCCACAGTCAACGTCAACGGAATACGCGCTGCTGTTCGCAAGGGAATGCTGCCGTGGCTGGAGACCACCGATGCCGACGTCATCTGCCTGCAGGAGACTCGGGCCAACGACGGAGAACTGACCAAGGCGCTGGCACCGGCCCTCGATGCGGGGTGGCACCTTGCGTCGGCCGAACCGTCGGCGAAGGGTCGGAACGGTGTGGCGTTGCTGTCGAAGGCGGCACCCGATGCCATTCGCGTCGGCATCGGCGCTGTCGAGTTCGCCGATGCCGGCCGCTACATCGAAGGTGATTACGGAGATGTCACCGTGGCGAGCCTGTATCTGCCGTCGGGCGAGGTGGGTACCGACCGTCAGGACGAAAAAGAACGCTTCATGAGCGCGTTCGCGAAGTACCTGAGCACGTCGGCCAAGGCCGCGAAGTCCGCCGACCGGGACGTGGTGGTCTGCGGCGACTGGAACATCGCCCACACCGAGGCCGATCTGAAGGCCTGGAAGACGAACCGGAAGAACTCGGGGTTCTTGCCGGAGGAACGTGAGTGGGTGTCGAAGCTGCTTGCCGAGAAGGCCCCGTGGACCGATGTCGTCCGGGCGCTGCACCCGGACGTCGAGGGGCCGTACAGCTGGTGGTCGTACCGAGGGAAGGCATTCGACAACGACGCCGGTTGGCGGATCGACTACCAGCTGGCAACGAGTGACCTCGCCGAGCGCGCCAAGGAAGCAATCACCGAGCGCGCCGAGGCCTACGACCAGCGATGGTCGGACCACGCTCCGGTGACGGTGCGCTACCGCTAGGCAAGATCCAGGTGTCGATCGCGCCGTGAAAAGATTGCACCATGTCTTCTCCCGACTCCATCGATACTCCGCAGGGTCCGCGTCGGCGGGTGCTCTCCGGCATCCAACCGACTGCCGATTCGTTCCATCTCGGCAACTACCTGGGTGCGGTGCGGAACTGGGTGGAGTTGCAGGACGAGTTCGACGCGTTCTACTTCGTTCCTGATCTGCACGCCATCACCGTTCCGCAGGATCCCAAGGAACTGCGTCGGCGCACCAGAGTCGCTGCGGCGCAGTTGCTCGCAGTGGGTATCGACCCCGAGAAATCGACCTTGTTCGTACAGAGTCAGGTGCCCGAGCATGCGCAGTTGGCGTGGGTTCTCAACTGCATCACAGGGTTCGGCGAAGCGGCGCGGATGACGCAGTTCAAGGACAAATCGGCCAAGCAGGGCCGCGATCACACCAGCGTGGGGCTGTTCACCTATCCGATTCTGCAGGCCGCAGACATCCTGCTCTACCGACCCAACCTGGTTCCGGTGGGTGAGGATCAGCGTCAGCATCTGGAGTTGACCCGTGATCTGGCGCAGCGATTCAACACCCGGTTCAAGAAGACGTTCGTTGTGCCCGACGCACACATCATCAAGGGCACCGCGAAGATATTCGATCTGCAAGATCCCACCGCGAAGATGAGCAAGTCCTCTTCCAATCCGGCGGGCATCGTCAATATTCTCGACGATCCGAAGGTATCGGCGAAGAAGATTCGCTCGGCGGTGACCGACAACGAGCGCGACATCGTGTTCGATACCGAGAACAAGGCCGGGGTCAGTAATCTGCTGGTCATTCAGTCTGCACTGTCGGGTACGAGCATCGACGATCTCGTGACCGGATATGCCGGAAAAGGCTACGGCGACCTCAAATCCGACACCGCTGATGTCCTCACCGAGTTCGTAGTTCCGCTACGTGAGCGGATGGACGGGTTCATGGCCGACGTCGCCGAGTTGGATCGCATCCTCTCGGCGGGGGCCGACCGCGCCAGAGAAGTGGCGAGTCGAACGCTGGCTCAGGTCTACGACCGAGTGGGTTTCTTGCCCCCCGGCGCATAGCATTTACCACACACCGGGTTTCGCAGCGCAGCGATGCGGCGACACTCTTCGACAGCGGCCGACGACAGCGAAAAGGTGAGCGCGATGCCCGATTTCAAGGCCATGCTCGACGATCGGCGAGCCCGGTGGCCCTGGCTGGACCACACTGTCGTTGCAGCGCAGCGTTATCAAGGTCAGAAGGGTGACTACTACGCGGCCGGTATGACGTACTTCAGTGTGCTGGCATTGTTTCCGCTGCTGATGGTCGCGTTTGCGATCGCCGGCTTCGTACTGGTGAATCAGCCCGACTGGCTTGCCGAGATCCAGTCTCAGATCGCCGAGAACGTGCCGGGCACTTTCGGTGAG
Source organism: Rhodococcus sp. Leaf278 (assembly GCF_001426085.1). Taxonomy (GTDB): domain Bacteria; phylum Actinomycetota; class Actinomycetes; order Mycobacteriales; family Mycobacteriaceae; genus Rhodococcoides. Next base: position 73,599 of record NZ_LMRR01000002.1, on the reverse strand, counting down.
ACCATCAACGACCTGATTCAGTCGGCCATCGAGTCACGCGCGAGTGTCGGTGTCATCGGCCTGCTCGGTGCGCTGTACGCCGGTCTCGGGTGGATCGCCAACCTTCGAGAAGCGCTGACCGCCATGTGGGAAAGCCAGCACGAGCAGGGTGGCTTTCTGGCGACGAAGGCCAAGGACTTCGCGGCGTTGCTCGGACTCGGAACCGCATTGGTTCTTTCGCTGGGCCTCTCGGCTCTGGCCGGTGGCGGCGTCATGCGCAGCATCCTCGAGTGGGCGAATCTCGACTCCGTACCGGGCGTGGGAGTTGCACTGCGCATATTTTCGGTGCTCCTCGCCTTGGCGGGCACGTGGGCACTGTTCACCTGGGTGATCTCACGCTTGCCGCGCGAACCGGTGTCGTGGCGCAGCGCCGCCAAGGGTGCACTGCTGGCCGCAATCGGGTTCGAGATCTTCAAGCAACTCGGTGCCCTCTATCTGGCGTCGGTGACCAGCGGTCCCGCAGGCGTCGTATTCGGACCCATCATCGGTCTGTTGGTGTTCGTGTTCACGACTTCACGGCTGGTGCTGTTCTCCACGTCGTTCGCCGCGACCACTCGCGAAAGCCTCGCAGAAGCCCACGTTCCGGCACCGGAACCCGCCGTGATCAACACCAGGGTCGAGGTCAGCGACGGGCCGGGTGTAACCGGCGGGCTGGCGTTGGTGGGTGCGGGTGTTCTCGCCGCGGTCGGAGTCGCGGGACTGCGCAACCGACGCCGCTGATACCTCGCGACGGCGGACGACCTAAGAGTCCGATCACCGGTTGCGCGAGAGCCGTCGAGCGCCCCAGAGCAGCCCGATCACCACGATCGCACCGATGACACCGATTGCGATGCGGACCACAGTGTCACCCTGGGCCTGCATCTCGGACTGGCGGGAACTGGACCCCGATGCCGTCGCGGGCGGCTGGGCCAGAGTCGGCGTCGCCTCGCTCGCACGGGTACTCGTCACCGCCGATACCGACTGCGGTTCGACGAGATTCCCGACAGTGCTGTTCGGGCCGAGGGCAAACCCGTAGTCCAGCAGTCGTGCCGCCTGCTCCCACGGACGTATCGGCAGCACATCGCCCTTCATGATGGTCACCACGAGGCGTCGACCATTGCGTTCGGCCCCGGCGACGAACGTCTGGCGGGCGTCGTCGGTGTACCCGGTCTTGCCGCCCAGAGCACCTTCGTAGTTGTAGAGCAGCTGATTGTCGTTGGAGAGTGCGAAGCCGGGTCGGTCCTGATCCTCCGGGATCGCAGGATCTTTCGGGTAGCCCGGAAACTGCACCATCGGCGTCGAAATCAGTTGCGCGAAAGTGGAATTCTGCATTGCGGCACGGAAGATCAGGGCCAGATCGTACGCGGAGCTGGCCATCCCGGGGCCGTCGAGACCGGACGGCGTCGCGGTACGCGTGTCGAGTGCGCCCAGCTCTGCGGCCTTGGCATTCATCTTGTCGACAGTGGCCGCGTCCCCGCCGAGTTGGGTCGACAATGCTCGCGCCGCATCGTTTCCCGATGCCATCACCAATCCTTGCATCAGCTGCAAGTTGGTGTAGACGCCGTTCTTGCCGATGCCGACGGCGCTGCCCTCGGCTTCGGCATCTTCGGCGGTTGCGGTGATCTGGGTGCTCAAATTCAACTCGTCCAGTGCGACGAGGGCCAGCAAGATCTTGATCGTGCTGGCGGGTCGGTACCGTCCGTGTGGATCCTTGGCCGCAAGAACCGCACCCGAGTCCATGTCCGCCACCACGAACCCGGTGGCCGAAATGTCTGCGGGTAGCGGGGGAGCGCCGTCCGGCACCACGGCTCCGCACTCGGCGAGGCGTTCGCCGCCGACGGCCTCAGCGGGGATCGGGAGTGGTTGCGGGGCAGTGCTTCCAGGGGCCGGTACCTCGGATAGGTCGATCGCCGGGGGAGGTGACGCGGCGTACGGGCAGCTGTCTGTGTCCGGCGTCGTGAACGGCGGTGTTGTCGTCGTCGGAACCGCCGGCTCGGCGACAGGCTGCGCCATGGCCGGGCCGGCACCGATACCGACGAGAGCCATCGATATCGCCGACACGGCCAGCACACTTCTGATCCTTTTCATCGCGAATCACCATAGGCGCTGGGTGGCTCGTCGACGCGGCGACTCGCGCTGGCTGACCGACACCTACCCCATGGGTTCGCAGAGACGTCGTGGTACCGGGACGGACCAGCCCCGTGAGGCAGATGAGACGATATTGCGGGCAACGTCGATGCCCGTCCCGACAAACGAGGTGCGACTGTGCTCCGTATATTTCGTTTTCCAGGTAGTGACCGGACCGGCCGGGCCAGGATCGTTCGGTCGTCCGAGAGGAAGTGCAATGACGTTTCGACAGAGGCTCGACGGTGAGCCCACACCGACTCGGAACCGGCCGGGCCGCAGGCCGAGTGCGGTTGTACTGGCTGTTACCGCCGCACTGACCCTCGCTGCCTGCTCGAGCACCGGCGGTGCGCCGCGATCGTCCGACGACGGAAACAATGCGGGCGTTGCCGACACGCCGACCGCGACGATAGCGATGATCACACACGAAGTGCCCGGTGACACGTTCTGGGATCTCGTGCGTAAGGGAGCCGAGGCTGCGGCGGCCAAGGACAACATCGAACTGCGCTACTCCGCAGATCCCGAAGCGCCCAATCAGGCCAACCTCGTGCAGAGTGCGATCGACTCGAAGGTCGATGGCATCGCGGTCACACTGGCCAAGCCCGACGCGATGGCCCCGGCAGTCGAGACAGCCACCGCCGCAGGCATTCCGGTGGTCGCGTTCAATTCCGGCTACGACTCCTGGAAGGATATGGGAGTCCAGCAGTACTTCGGTCAGGACGAGACCATCGCCGGACGGGCTGCTGGGGCTCGCCTCACCACCGACGGTGCTCGCAAGACCCTGTGCATCGTCCATGAGCAGGGTGCAGTGTCGCTCGAGGCGCGATGTTCCGGCGTGACGCAGGGCTTCGGTGGTACCACCGAGATCCTCAACGTCAACAGCAAGGACCTGCCGTCCGTCGAGTCGACCATCACCGCAAAGCTGCAGCAGGACCCGACCATCGACCACATCATCGCGCTGGCCGCTCCGATTGCTCTGACTGCGGTGCAGTCCAAGAACAATGCGGGGAGCGACGCCACGATCGTCACGTTCGACACCAACGCCGCGCTCGTCGATGCGATCGAGGCCGGCGACGTCGCGTGGGCCATCGACCAGCAGCCGTACCTGCAGGGCTACCTGGCAATCGACTCGCTGTGGCTCTACCTCAACAACGGCAACACCATCGGCGGAGGCACCCCGGTACTGACCGGGCCCGCGTTCATCGACCCGACCAATATCGATGCGGTCGCCGAGTACGCCCGTAACGGCACACGCTGAGTGCATCGCCTCGGCGCGGAAGGAACATCATGCCCACACAGGCCGATCCGGCTGCGACCGAACACGACGTCGCAGCAGACGAGCGGGTCAAGAGACGTAAACCGTTGCAGCGGTTCTTGATTCGACCGGAGGTGGGTGCCCTGTTCGGTGCGGTCGCCATCTTCGTCTTCTTCTGCATCGTGGCACCACCGTTTCGGTCGCCCGAGGCACTGGCGACCGTGCTGTACGCGTCCTCGACCATCGGCATCATGGCGATCGGTGTCTCCCTGCTGATGATCGGCGGAGAATTCGACCTGTCGACCGGTGTGGCAGTGACCTTCTCGTCCATCATGGCGTCGATGCTCGCCTACAACTTGCATCTGAACGTGTGGGCCGGCTCGGCGTTGGCGCTGCTCTTGGCACTGTCGGTCGGCGTGTTCAACGGCTATCTGGTGATGCGAACCAAAATTCCGTCGTTCCTGATCACCTTGGCGTCATTCCTCATGCTCACCGGCATCAATCTGGCCGTCACCAAGCTGGTGACCGGACAGGTTGCGACGCCGTCGATCTCGGACATGGAAGGGTTCGATTCGGCCAAGGCCGTGTTCTCGTCGTCGTTCTCGGTGTTCGGGGTGTCCATCCGCGTCACTGTCGTGTGGTGGATCGTGTTGACGCTGGCGGCGACCTGGGTCTTGATGCGAACGCGCACCGGCAACTGGATCTTTGCCGTCGGCGGGAATCAGGAATCAGCGCGAGCCGTCGGGGTGCCGGTCACGAGGGTCAAGATCGGCTTGTTCATGTTCGTCGGCTTCTGCGCCTGGTTCGTCGGCATGCATCTGCTGTTCGCCTTCGATACGGTGCAGTCCGGTCAGGGAGTCGGCAACGAGTTCCTGTACATCATCGCGGCAGTCATCGGCGGCTGTTTGCTCACGGGCGGATACGGCACAGCCATCGGCGCATTCATCGGCGCGTTCATCTTCGGCATGACCAACCAGGGCATCGTCTACGCCGGGTGGAACCCCGACTGGTTCAAGTTCTTCCTCGGCGCGATGCTGCTGTTCGCAGTCATCGCCAACAACTCCTTCCGCAACTTCGCGGCGAAAAGGTGATTCATGATTTCCTCCGCGAATGCGCCCGTCATCGAACTTCGGAACGTGGGCAAGAGTTACGGCAACGTCACTGCGCTGCAGGGAATCGATCTGCGCGTCGGTTCCGGTGCAGTCACATGCGTTCTGGGTGACAACGGCGCAGGAAAGTCCACCTTGATCAAGATCATGGCCGGCCTCCATCAGCAGTCCGAGGGTCAGTTGCTCGTCGACGGCGAAGCTACGACCTTCGGCTCGCCGAAAGACGCCCTGGACAAGGGGATTGCCACCGTCTATCAGGACCTGGCGGTCGTATCCCAGATGCCGGTGTGGCGCAACTTCTTCCTCGGCCAGGAGTTGCGTCGTGGAAAGGTCCTGAAATCACTCGACATCCAGGCCATGCGCGCGACGACCGTCGACGAGCTCCGCAAGATCGGCATCGATCTGCCCGACGTCGATGCCCCCATCGGCTCCCTCTCCGGTGGACAGCGACAGTGCGTGGCCATCGCTCGCGCCATCTTCTTCGGAGCGCGCGTGCTCATTCTCGACGAGCCGACGGCCGCCTTGGGCGTCAAGCAGTCGGGCATGGTTCTGCGTTACGTTTCTGCGGCCCGGGAGCAAGGCTTCGGGGTCGTGTTCATCACCCACAATCCACACCACGCGTACCTGGTCGGAAACCACTTCGTTCTACTCAACCGTGGCCGCCAGACGCTCGACTGTGCGTACGACGACATCTCGCTCGATGACCTCACCGAGCAGATGGCGGGTGGCGACGAACTGGCGACCCTTACCCACGAACTGCGTCGCTGACAGTGGTGCAGGCGGGTCGCATGCGTGAGAAGTGGGCTCGGCGGGTAGAAGAGGAACAAGGGCACCTGATGGCAGGTGCCGGACGAAGGAGCCGACCATGAGCGAGCACGAGCCCCTCGGACCGCTGTCGCCCGATTTTCTCGAGTCCGATTTCTACGGATATCAGGGGACGCTCGACGACGCCGAGATCGAGGTGGTGCTGCGCACACGTCGGTTCCTGCAGGAGGAGGTCGCGCCGCGGGCGAATGAATTCTGGGAGCAGGCGAGCTCGCCGGTACATCTGTTGCCGATGATCGCCGAGCTCGAGATTGCTGGTCTCGGTTACGAGTTCGACGATCGAAAGGCCTCCCGCAAGCTGCTCACCGGATGGCTAGAGATGGAGTTCGCGCGAATCGACCCGTCGACGGGAACGATGTTCAGCGTGCACAGTTCGCTGGCAATGAGCAGTATCTCGATTCTCGGCTCCGAGGAGCAGCGCGAGCGGTGGTTACCTGCCATGCGCCGAATGGAGACGATCGGCGCGTTCGGTCTGTCCGAACCACACGGCGGGTCCGACGTCGCCGGCGGGCTGGAAACCACGGCCCGACTCGAGGGCGACCACTGGATCCTCAACGGCAGTAAGCGCTGGATCGGCAATGCCACCTTCGCTGACCTGACCATCGTCTTCGCCAAGGACGAGGCCGACGGCGAGGTCAAAGGCTTCGTGGTCGAAAAGCACTTCGAAGGATTCAGGGCCGAGAAGATCGAGGGCAAGTACTCCCTCCGCGCGGTCGAGAACGCCGACATCCATCTCGAGAACTGCCGAGTTCCGGTCGCCAACAAGCTCGCCGACGCCAACTCGTTCGCCGATACCGCCAAGGTGCTTCGGTTGACCCGCGGAGGAGTGGCCTTCCAGGCTGTGGGCGTCATGATGGGTGCCTACGAGCGAGCCGTCGCGTATGCACGTGAACGCGAGCAGTTCGGATCACCGATCGCGTCGTTTCAGCTGATCTCCGATCTGATCGCTCGTATGACGGCGAACATCACAGCCTCGCTGGGCATGGCGATTCGCGTCTCTCAATTGCAGGACAACGGCATCCACTATGACGAGCATGCCGCGCTCGCGAAGACGTTTTGTACGACGCGGCTGCGCGAGGTGGTGAGTTGGGCGCGAGAAATAATGGGAGGCAACGGAATTCTGATCGAGCATGATGTCATCAGGTTCTTCGCCGACGCCGAGGCGCTGTACTCGTACGAGGGCACAGCGCAGATCAACAACCTGATCGTCGGCCGCGGTGTGACGGGCTTCAGCGCGTTCGTGTGATGTCGGTACGTGACGCCACTTCGACGACCCGGTCGATCATCTCCATGTTCAGCACTGCGTCATGGGCATCCAACGGTATCGAAGCGCCGTGCAGGACGTGGTTCGCAAAGGCCTCGAGCTGGTAGGTGTAGGACGAGCGTCTACCGAGGTGCTCGGTTCTGCGGTCGCCGTTCACGATCGTCGTCACGCGATCGTCCTCGTTCGGCTTGATGAAGTTGTGCGCCAACGCTTCTCCGCGTGTGCCGGTAATCTTGATTCGGAAATCGTACGCCGGTGCGGCCATGGAGCCAGTGACACTTCCCGTGACACCGCCGGGGAAAGCCAGATCGACGTCGAAGGCGGCGTCCACTCCGGACGGATGTGGGGTGAGTCGGGCTGCGGTGACGCTCGGCCGGCCACCGGCCATAGATCCGAACAGCCGTTGCACATGCAGGCCGTAGCACCCGAGGTCCATCAGGGCACCGCCGGCCAAGTCGGGCCGCCATCTGGGGTCGTCATCGGCCGGGGCAGGCATATGGGTGATCGTCTCGATGCGAAGTAGGTCGCCCAGGGTTCCGTCACTCGCCAACTGCTGCAGGCGCTCGGTGACCGGGTGGAACATGTAGTGGAATCCCTCCATCACCGGGACTCCGGCTCGAGACGCTGCTTCCACAACCAGCTCGGCCTCGGATGCAGTGCTAGCGGAAGGCTTCTCGGTGAGTACCGGTTTCCCGGCTCGGACCGACGCGAGATTCCACGGTCCGTGCATCGCATTGGCGAGCGGGTTGTAGACGACGTCGACCTCCGGATCGTCGAGGACGTGCTGGTAGGAGTCGAGAACCCGCTCCACTCCGTGTCTTTCGGCGAAGCTTTCCGCTCGTGTGCGGTCGCGCGCTGCGCACGCAACCAGTCGGTGGCCGAGAATGTGAGCCGGTTCGACCAGCGCCTGTTCGGCGATCCGGGACGCACCCAGTATGCCGATACGCAGTGCGCTCACGAGCGTGCCCCCGCACGCAACCGCACGATATTTCGCAAGAACTCGACACTTGCCACGACATCGCGAACCGGCCCTTCGCCGGACGGCTCCTCGGCCAGGATCGTGTCCTGTTCCAGTACGAACCAGCCCTCGAAACCGGCGTCGAGCAGCTGATTCACGACCGAGGAGATGTCGACATCGCCGGTGCCGAGCGGTGTGTACATGCCGCGAGCCACCGCCTCGGTGTAGGTGAGCTCACCCGATTGCACCTGAGCGGCCAGTGGCAGAGATACGTCCTTGAGGTGGGCGTGGGTGATGCGTTCGGACGCGACGGTCACCAGTTCCACCGGATCGGTCCCGCCGATGAGTAGGTGGCCGGTATCGAGACACAGCGGGATGCTCGATCCATCGAGCACTCGGAACACTTCGTCGCGTTTTTCGATCATGGTGCCCACGTGTGGATGCAGGACGGCACGGATGCCTCGGCTGTCGGCGGCAGCACGCAGCCGATCGAGGTTGAGCAGCAACGTCGTCCATTGATCGGCGTTCAGGACGGGTCGTGAGTCGTAACCGTCACTGCCGGTGGCAGCGGCGAGCACGAGAACCTCGGCGTGGCTCGCGACGAACGCGTCGAGCAGAGGCCCGATGCCTGGAACCGGGTCGTGATCTCGCTCGTGCAGCAGCACCGGCGCGAACCCGCCCACGGATGTGAGGCCGTGACGTTGGAGAGTGTGTGCGAGTTCGGCGGGCTCGGCAGGGAGGAATCCCTCCGGTCCCACCTCCGTGGCCGTCAGTCCCGCGCCGCGCATCTCGGTCAGCACGCGGTCCGACGGGATTTGGTAGCCCCAGCCGGGAACCTCGCACACTCCCCACGAGATAGGTGCTCCGGCAATACGAATGGCGGTCATGGACGTACCTCGTCGATCCGCACCGGTCGGTGCTGTTGTAGGGACAGTGTTGCGGCCTCGGCGATCCATGCGACTTCGAGGGCGTCGCTCGCCGTGCACGGTGAGGGGATGTCCCCGGTGGCGACGCGGAGGAAGGCAGACAGTTCGGCCCGGTAGGCCGACTCGAAGCGGTCCATGAAGAAGCTGTGCGGTGTGGAATCGGGGAAAGTTGCACGTGCCTCGAGGTTGCGCACCGGTAACTGCTGGTCCCATCCGGCCACGACGGTGTCGTCGCTTCCGTGGACCTCGAGGCGGCAGTCGTAACCGCGTCCGTTGTATCGAGTGTTGGATACGACGCCGAGCGTGCCGTTCTCGAAAGTGATCGTGGTGGTTGCGGTATCGACGTCGCCGACTGCGGAGAACTCGGGATCGCCCTGGTTGGACCCGGCCGCGTAGACTTCGACGACCTCGTGTCCGACCACCCATCGAACGATATCGAAATCGTGCACACTGCAGTCTCGAAAGATTCCGCCGGAGGTGGCGATGTACGACATCGGCGGGGGAGCAGGATCGAGGGTGGTCGAGCGGACGGTGTGCAGCCGGCCGAGCTCGCCCGAGACCACAGCGGCCTTGGCGGCGACGAAGGCGGGATCGAATCGGCGGTTGTATCCGATCTGAACCGGCACGGAGCCACCCGAGATTCGCTGCACCACAGCGAGACTCTCGGCCGCGGTGAATGCAATGGGCTTCTCGCAGAACACCGGTATCCCGGCATCGACACACGCCAGAACCAGCCCCGCGTGCGCTGACGTTGCCGCGGCGACGACGATTCCGTCGACCCCCGACGCGATCATCTCGGCCGCGGACGTGGCCGCTGTGGCACCCGATTTCTGCGCCACTGCCTCGGTCACTTCCCGACGCTCGTCTGTGACGACGAGGCTGTCCACGCCGTCGAGTGTGCTCAGCGTGTCGACGTGGAATGCGCCGATACGTCCGAGTCCGATGACACCGATTCGCGATCCCATCAGTCCTGCCCTCCGATGACCGTTTGATCCCAGTCGATGACGGAACCGGTGACTACTCCGCTGCGCGAGGAGAGCAGTAGGACGACGAAGTCGGCAATCTCGTCCACCTGGCCGAGCGTGCCCATGGGAACACTGTTGTTCGCGGTGGCGGCCCAGTCGTCGTCACCACCGTGGAAGCGCTTCTGTATCTCGGTCTCGCCCTCGGTTTCGGTCCAGCCGATGTTCAGCCCGTTGATACGGATGCGATCCCACCGGTGCGCGTAGGCCGCGTTCTTCGTCAGACCGGCCAGTCCTGCTTTGGCCGCGACGTAGGGGGCGAGGAAGGATTGGCCGCCGTGCTCGGCAATCGAGATGATGTTGACGATGGTCCCGGCTGCACTGCGCGAGAGCATGTTCTGTACTGCAGCCTGCATCGTGAAGAAGGGGCCTCGCAGATTGACGCCGATGTGCTGATCGAACAACTCCGGAGTGGTGTCCACCAGCGTGCCCCGGGTGGTGAGCCCGGCGGCATTGCACAGCGCGTCTATTCGTCCGAACTTGTCCACCGTGCGCTCGACCGATCGTCGAGCGGAGTCGGGATCCGAGACGTCGGCCTCGATGAAGTGGGCGGTGTGGCCGGCGGCGTTCAACTCGTCCTGCAACGCCGAACCGACGCCGACGCGTCGGCCGGTGAATGCGACTACAGCTCCCTCTCGAACAGCGGCTCGTACGACGCCCGCACCGACGCCTTGGGTTCCTCCACTGACGAGAACGACGCAGTTCTCGAGAAGGGGTGTACCGGACAGGTAGGAATTCATGCGTTCAGTGTTGCGGCCGATGAGGTTATGATCAACCGTCGAAACCCCTCAAAAAGGCATCAGGAAACGAGGTCGGTATGAGGCATCGATTCAAGGTCCGTGAGATCGCGCAGCAGGCCGGTCTCAGCGAAGCCACCGTCGATCGTGTTCTGCACGACAGGCCGGGGGTGCGGCAGGACACCAGAGCCGAAGTGCAGCAGGCGATCACAGACCTGGACAAGCAGCGATCGCAACTTCGCCTGAACGGTCGCAAGTTTCTGTTCGACGTCGTGATGCAGACGCCGCCACGATTCTCGGCCGAATACCGTGCGGCGATCGAGGCCGAACTGCCGATGCTCTCGCCTGCGCTCGTCCGATGCAGGTTCCACTTCCGAGATACCGAATCGGTACCTGCGATGGTCGAGACCCTCGAGAAGCTCGTCGCCCGTGGCACTCACGGAGTCATACTCAAGGCCCCGGACGATCCCGACGTCGCTCAGGCAATCGACGCAGTGGTCGGCACCGGTGCCCCGGTGGTGACATACGTGACCGACGTACCGGCCTCGAATCGCCTCGGGTACGTGGGCATCGACAATCGCGCGGCAGGTGCCACCGCCGCGTTTCTGGTCGATCAGTGGCTCGGGGACGTGGATCGGGACGTGTTGATCACCCTGAGCAGCAATACCTTTCGTGGCGAAGAGGAACGCGAGATGGGATTCCGAACGACTCTGCGCACCCTGGCTGCAGAGCGGGGTGCGGGAGTCGGCCGTACCGTCGTCGAGCTCGCCGGTACCGACGGCCTGGACGCGACCGTCGAGACCCTCGTCCGGGAGGCTCTCGGCCGGAATCCGGCGATCGAAGCCGTCTACTCGATCGGGGGCGGGAACACCGCGATCGTCAGAGCATTCGAGGCCGCAGGGCGCAGGTGCCGGGTGTTCATCGGCCACGACCTCGACGAGGACAATCGGGTGCTGCTGCGGTCCGGGGCGGTGTCCGCAGTTCTGCATCACGAGCTACGTGCCGACGCACGGTTGGCCTGCCGAATGATCATGCAGGCACGGGGCGCACTGGACGGCGTGGTCAACGAGGCCTCGCGGATCCATGTTCTGACCCGCTACAACAACGGGTGACCTGTCAGATGCGCCTGCGCCGCTCCTGATCCTCGAGCAGTGCCGTCAACTCGCGAGCGGGCATCGCGGCGTCGACGGCGCGTGCGACGAGTTCGGCCTGCGTCTCACCTGCCAGGCCGGTCGTCGGTCGGTCGCGATCGAGGTTGGTGGGGAATGCGTACCCCTCGGCCGACGCCGCAATGACGTTGCCGACGGACGCTGCGCTGCTGCTCGACGCCATCCGAAGCAGGGACGGATAGATGGCCTCGACTATGGCCTTGCGGTCGACCGTGTCGATCGCGCGACCGAACGCAGACGACACCTGCAGTAAATTCGCTATCCGGCGAATGCCCGTCGAGGTGTTGTGTCCGGCAGCATGGAACAGTGCCGGATTGAAGAAGACGGCGTCGCCGACCCGAAGGGGCAGTTGAATGTAGTTCTGTGCGAAGTACTCTCGAAACTCGGGCAAATTGAAAGCGATGTAGCCCGGTTCGTACCGCTGTGAGAACGGTAAGTACATGGTCGGTCCGCTCTCGAGCGGCATGTCGCAGTGTGCGACGGCTCCCTGCAGAGTCAGGGCAGGCGACAGTCGGTGCACGTGCGCGGGGAATGCAGCGGCGGTGTCGACCGACATGAATCCCAGGTGGTAGTCACGATGCGGATTCTGTGCGCGACCGCCCGGGTTGACGACATTGACCGACGATGTCACCTGGTACATCGGTCCCAACCAGGCATGCGATACCAATGCGAGGACGTCGTTGGCGTAGTAGTCGGTGAACACCTCGGGTCGATCGACGGCCAGCTTCTGCAATGCAGACCAGACTCGATCGTTGGCACCGGGCGGAGCGAAATGATCGCCCGAGTTCAAGCCTGCTGCGTGCTGACCGGCGATGGTGTCCATGAAGTAGTCGGTGGCCTCGCTCACACGGTGGGTTTCGGTGAACGCGCCCTCGAACAGGACGATGCCGGGCCCGGTGAGCAGAGCCTGGGCCAGCTCGTTCTGTACCGACTCGCGTGTCGGGGCATCGAGGCCCTCGACCGAGCGGGCGTCGTAGATCAGAACGTTTTCCCGAACACCCGTTGCATGCGGATAGTTCGCGAGGTCGAGTTGCTCGGATACCGATTCACGGAATCGATCGATGTCGCAGTCGTCTTCTCCGAGCCGTCCGGTCCGGGTTGTGCTCGTGTAGGTGGTCATGATCGAAGTCCTTTCGAGGGCCAGGTGCAGAGTTCGACCTCGAGCCTGATCCCTTTCCACCTGCGAATCAACCCTCAAAATCCATCAGAAACCCCTCATGTCGTCCGACTGTCGACATGAATGCCGCGGGGCCGGCATGCCGATGCAACACGAAAGCCCCCACGCAGACTGTCTGCGTGGGGGCCTCTGTGGTTCCCGACCGGAAACCGACGATCAGCGAGCGAAGAGCAGCGCGCGCTTGACTTCCTGAATTGCCTTGGTCACCTGGATGCCGCGGGGGCATGCGTCGGTGCAGTTGAAGGTGGTCCGGCAACGCCAGACACCCTCCACATCGTTGAGAATGTCCAGACGTTCGCTTCCACCCTCGTCGCGGCTGTCGAAGATGAACCGGTGTGCATTGACGATCGCAGCGGGTCCGAAGTAGCTGCCGTCGCTCCAGAACACGGGGCACGAGGTCGTGCAGCACGCGCACAGGATGCACTTGGTGGTGTCGTCGAACCGGGCGCGGTCCGCGGCGGACTGGATGCGCTCACGGGTCGGCTCGTTGCCCGTCGTCATCAGGAACGGCTTCACGGCGCGGAACGCGTCGAAGAAGGGTTCCATGTCGACGATGAGATCCTTCTCCACCGGCAGGCCCTTGATGGGCTCGATGGTGATGTTCAGCGTCTTCGACGAGTCCTTGGGGAGCATGTCGCGCATCAGCACCTTGCAGGCGAGACGGTTGACGCCGTTGATCCGCATCGCGTCGCTGCCGCACACGCCGTGAGCACACGAACGACGGAACGTCAAAGTTCCGTCCAGGTAGCCCTTCACGTACAGCAGGAGGTTGAGCAGACGGTCGGTCTCCAGGGTGGGCACCTGGAAGGTGTCCCAACGCTGGCCGTCACCGCTTTCGGGGTTGAAGCGAGCGATCTTGAGGTTCACCATCACCGCGCCCTCCGGCACGGGTGGCAGATCGGACTCGGTCTTCTTGTCCAGGGTAGGTGCGCTCATATCAGTACTTCCGCTCCATCGGCTCGTAGCGGGTTTGGATTACCGGCTTGTAATCCAGGCGAATCTCGGTGAGCAGACCTTCGCCCTCTTTGTAGGCCATGGTGTGCTTCATGTACTCGGCGTCGTTGCGCTCGGGGTAGTCCTCGCGAGCGTGACCGCCCCGCGATTCCTTGCGGTTGAGCGCTCCGACGACCGTGACCTCGGCCATTTCGAGAAGGAAGCCGAGTTCGATGGCCTCGAGCAGATCGCTGTTGTAGCGCTTGCCCTTGTCCTCGACGGTGATCTTGTTGTACCGCTCCTTGAGCGCCCGCACATCCTTGAGCGCCGTCTCGAGGCGCTCCTCGGTGCGGAACACCGATGCGTTGTTGTCCATCGACTGCTGCATCTCGGTACGGATGTCGGCTGCGCGCTCGTGACCGTGATCCGACAGGATGAGTTCCAGCCAGTCCTGGACCATCTTGGCCGGCTCCTCGGGGAGCGGGGTGAAGTCGACTGAGTTTGCGTACTCGGCCGCGGCAATGCCGGCACGACGTCCGAAGACGTTGATGTCGAGCAGCGAGTTGGTGCCGAGACGGTTGGCTCCGTGCACCGAAACGCAGGCACACTCACCGGCGGCGTACAGACCGGGAACGATATCGGTGTTGTTGCGGAGCACCTCGCCGTGAATCTTGGTGGGGATGCCGCCCATGACGTAGTGACAGGTCGGGTAGACCGGCACCGGCTCCTTGACGGGATCCACACCGAGGTACGTACGCGAGAACTCCATGATGTCGGGGAGTTTCTCGTCGAGTACTTCCTCGGGAATATGCGTGACGTCGATGTAGACGTAATCCTTGTTGGGACCACCGCCGCGTCCTTCGAGCACCTCGAGCACCATCGAACGAGCGACGATGTCGCGGGGCGCGAGGTCCTTGATGGTCGGTGCGTAGCGCTCCATGAAGCGCTCACCCGACTCGTTGCGCAGGATGCCGCCCTCACCTCGGACGGCCTCGGAGATGAGAATCCCCAGACCGGCGAGACCTGTCGGGTGGAACTGGTGGAACTCCATGTCCTCCAAGGGAAGACCCTTGCGGAACACGATGCTCATGCCGTCACCGGTGAGGGTGTGGGCGTTGGACGTGGTCTTGTAGATTCGGCCCGAACCGCCCGTGGCGAAGATGATCGACTTCGCGTGGAAGATGTGCAGCTCGCCGGTCGAGAGCTCGTAGGCGATGATGCCCGTTGCTACGGGACCGTCGTCGGTTTCGGTCAGACACAGATCCAGTGCGTAGAACTCGTTGTAGAACTCGACGTCGTGCTTGACGCAGTTCTGGTAGAGCGTCTGCAGAATCATGTGGCCGGTGCGGTCGGCCGCGTAGCACGCACGACGAACCGGCGCTTTGCCGTGGTCGCGGGTGTGACCGCCGAAGCGACGCTGATCGATCTTGCCCTCGGGTGTCCGGTTGAACGGAAGACCCATCTTCTCGAGGTCGAGAACGGCGTCGATTGCTTCCTTTGCCATGATCTCCACCGCGTCCTGGTCGGCGAGGTAGTCGCCGCCCTTGACGGTGTCGAACGTGTGCCATTCCCAGTTGTCTTCCTCCACGTTCGCCAGAGCGGCGCACATGCCACCCTGGGCTGCACCGGTGTGCGAACGAGTGGGGTAGAGCTTGGTCAGTACGGCGGTGCGAGCGCGGGGTCCGGCTTCGATCGCAGCACGCATACCGGCACCGCCTGCGCCGACGATCAGTACGTCGTAACGATGTTCCTGCATGTAAGCGTCAGTGTCCTTAGCTCGCCGAGATGTTGGGATCGAACGTGAAGATGACGTAGGTGCCGACGCCCATGATCAGGATCATGGACAGCACCAGCAGCGTCGTCAGCCAGAATCGCGTCGAATCCTTGCGGGAGTAGTCCGCGATGATCGTGCGTAGGCCGTTGCCACCGTGGAGCTGAGCGAGCCACAGCATCGTCAGATCCCAGAACTGCCAGAACGGGCTGGCCCAACGACCGGCGACGAACGCGAAGTTGATGCGGTGCACACCGTCGTCGAGCATCAGCATGATGAACATGTGACCGAGTACGAGCACGACGAGTGCCAGACCCGAGAAGCGCATGAACAGCCACGCGTAGAGCTCGAAGTTGCCCTTGCTCTGCCGACGCGGTGAACGGGGGTTGGCCAAGCTGGCCGGACGGTCGTAGTTCGTGCCGAGGACCTTCGCCTCGGGACCCTGCGTCGACATCAGTGACCACCCGCCGTGAACATGTTGTAGAAGATTCGTCCCGCGCCCGGGATCATGACGACGAGCCAGACGACTGCGATGACCCAGAGCATCGGCTTCTGGTACTGCGGTCCCTTGGACCAGAAATCGACCAGCATGACCCGGATGCCGTTCAATGCGTGATACAGCACTGCGGCCACGAGGCCGAGTTCCATCAGGCCGACGAGCGGGGTCTTGTAGGTCTCGATGATGGCGTCGTACGTTTCGGGATTGACCCGAACCATCGCCGTGTCGAGGACGTGGACGAACAAGAAGAAGAACGTCAACACGCCAGTGATGCGGTGCAGAACCCAGGACCACATGCCCGGATCCCCGCGGTACAGAGACCGCTTACGCTCCTTGACCGGAGCGACTTCCGTCGTGCTACTCATCGAGTGCAATGCCTCCAACGTCGTTGGTGGACGCTTCGAGCCCGGTGGACGGGTCTTGTCCTGACTCGATTTGTCGCGATTCGGCCCTAGTGCTGGTTGTACTAGCCGCTTACTTGAAACTGTAAACCCATTCGAAACACGGAACTAATTCGACTCGAGGTTCGTACGGTGCCGAAATTCGGTGTTAGGTTTGCCTTCCCAATTCGGACACGACGATTCGGGCAGTTCTCTGCATCAATTCAGACAGCGTGATTGGATGGGTAACCATGGATGAAATCGACTGGAATACGTTGCGCGACAACGCTCATGAAGTAATGCGTCATGCTTACGCCCCGTACTCGAACTTTCCGGTCGGTGCGGCCGCTCTGGTGGACGACAATCGAATAGTCACCGGGTGCAATGTGGAGAATGTCTCATACGGTTTGGGGCTCTGCGCCGAATGCGGGTTGGTCTCGAACCTGCACGCGACCGGCGGCGGCAGACTGGTGGCCTTCTCCTGCTGCGATTCTCGTCGTGAGATCCTGATGCCGTGCGGGCGGTGTCGGCAGTTGCTGTTCGAATTCGGCGGCCCGGATCTGCTCGTCGATACCAACTCGGGACCGCGTCGACTGGCAGAGTTGCTGCCGGATGCATTCGGACCCGACAACCTCGACGAAGGACGCGTGAACAACCATGCCTGACGCCGTATCGATCATCAGCGCGAAGCGCGACGGCCGCGTTCTCGACGACGAACAGATCGAGTGGGTGATCGCGGAGTTCACTCGCGGAACCGTCGCGCCGGAACAGATGTCGGCACTGGCGATGGCAATTCTGTTGCGCGGATTGTCCCGTCGGGAATTGAGCACGTGGACCGGCGCGATGATCGCATCGGGCACCCGCATGGATTTCTCGGCATTGCCGCTGCCCACCGTCGACAAGCATTCGACCGGCGGTGTCGGAGACAAGATCACGCTGCCGTTGGCCCCCCTGGTCGCCGCGTGCGGGGCAGCTGTTCCACAGCTGTCGGGTCGAGGCCTGGGGCATACCGGCGGCACGCTCGACAAGCTCGAGTCGATCCCCGGGTGGCGAGCCGACCTCAGCGGTGAGGAAATGCATCGCATCCTGGCCGATCCGGCGGTGGGAGCGGTCGTCTGCGCCGCCGGTGCCGATCTGGCTCCCGCCGACAAGAAGCTCTACGCCTTACGCGACGTGACCGGAACCGTAGAGTCGATTCCGCTGATCGCCAGCTCGATCATGAGCAAGAAGATTGCCGAGGGCACCGGTGCCCTCGTATTGGATGTGAAGGTCGGCGCGGGCGCGTTCATGAAGAACGTCGACGATGCGCGCGAACTCGCCACCGCGATGGTCGAGCTCGGAACCGATGCGGGTGTGCGCACCATGGCGGTTCTGACGTCCATGGACATCCCGCTCGGGCTCACCGCAGGCAATGCGCTCGAAGTGCAGGAGTCTGTCGAGGTGCTCGCCGGAGGCGGCCCCGCCGACATCGTCGAGCTGACGATCACGCTGGCCCGGACCATGCTCGCCGCGGCCGGTATCGAGGGCATCGATCCGGCCGACAAGCTCGCCGACGGGTCCGCCATGGATCGGTGGAAGGCAATGATCGCCGCGCAGGGCGGGGATCCCGACGCGGCGCTGCCCGTCGCCCGGGAGAGCCAGGAATTCAAGGCAACCCAGGACGGCATCGTCACCGGCCTGGACGCGATGGGCGTCGGGCTTGCCGCATGGCGGCTGGGGGCAGGCCGCGAGCGTCAGGGTGAGCCGGTGCAGAGCGCAGCCGGTGTGCGGCTGCACGCCAAGCCGGGTGATCGGGTGCGGGCCGGGGATCGGCTCGCAACCCTGTACACCGACACTCCCGAACGGTTCGAGTACGCGCAGCAGGCACTCGACGGCAGCTGGGAAATAGGTGCCACGGCTGTCGAGCCGAGCCCTCTCGTCATCGACCGCATCGGCCAGTAGCAGTCTCGGTCAGATCAGGTTGCCCGCCTCGGTCAAGACGCTGCGCAAGATCTGTTCCATCTCGTCGAACTCCTTCTGACCACAGATGAGTGGCGGAGCCAGCTGCACTACCGGATCGCCGCGGTCGTCGGCGCGGCAGTACAGCCCTGCGTCGAACAGAGCTGTGGACAGGAACCCGCGGAGGATGCGTTCTGCTTCGGCGTCGTCGAACGTTTCCTTCGTGGCCTTGTCCTTGACCAGTTCGATGCCGTAGAAGAACCCTTCGCCGCGCACGTCTCCGACGATCGGCAGGTCGTGCAGCTTCTCGAGCGTCGAGCGAAACGCCGGTGCGTTGTCTGCGACGTGGGCGTTGATTCCCTCGCGCTCGAAGATGTCGAGATTGGCCATGGCGACCGCTGCGGACACGGGATGGCCGCCGAAGGTGTACCCGTGCGCGAAGCTGGACGTGCCGTCGTCGAACGGCTCGAAGAGCTTGTCGGAGGCGATCATTGCGCCGATCGGGGAATAGCCCGAGGTCAATCCCTTGGCGCAGGTGATGATGTCCGGGACGTAGCCGAAGTCGTTGCAGGCGAACATGGATCCGATCCGTCCGAACGCACAGATCACCTCGTCCGAGACCAGGAGGACGTCGTAGCGGTCGCAGATCTCGCGGACCCGCTCGAAGTATCCGGGCGGGGGAGGGAAGCAACCCCCGGCATTCTGGACCGGCTCGAGGAACACCGCGGCCACCGAATCGGGGCCTTCGAACTCGATGGCCTCGGCGATGCGATCTGCAGCCCAGATTCCGAACGCCTTCGGATCGGTGTCCAGGGGAGCCGGAGCGCGGTAGATGTTGGTGTTCGGCACCCGGAACGCACCCGGTGTCAGCGGCTCGAAAGGCTCTTTGAGCGCCGGAATTCCGGTGATCGCGAGCGCACCCTGCGGGGTGCCGTGATAAGCAATGGCCCGCGAGATCACCTTGTGCTTACCGGGCTTGCCGACCTTCTTGAAGTACTGCTTGGCCAGCTTCCATGCGCTCTCGACGGCCTCGCCGCCACCGGTGGTGAAGAAGACCCGGTTCAGGTCGCCGGGGGCGTACCCGGCGAGGCGTTCGGCCAGTTCGATGGCCGGTTCGGTGACGTACGACCACAGCGGGAAGAATGCCAATTCCTTTGCCTGCTTTGCCGCCGCCTCGGCCAGTTCCTCGCGGCCGTGACCGACCTGAACCACGAACAGGCCCGAGAGCCCGTCGATGTAGCTCTTGCCGTTCGAGTCCCAAATGGTCGCGCCTTCGCCGCGGGTGATGATCGGGGGCGTGACCCCGGCACCGTGGCGGGTGAAGTGACCCCACAGGTGCTTGGCTGCGGAGGCGTCGAGTTCGGCTGTCGTTCGTGTCATCGGGTTCCCCAATTGTATTGCTGCTTGACGAGTTTGAGATAGACCAGGGTTTCGGTACTGGTGACACCGTCCAGGCTGCGGATCTGCTTGTTGAGAATCTGCAGGAGCTGTTCGTCGTCCTCGCACACCACTTCCACAACGACGTCGAACGACCCTGCGGTGAGGACGACATAGTCGATTGCGGCGATGGCCGACAGTTCCTCGGACAACGCGTAGCTGTCTCCGGTGCACTTGATGCCGATCATCGCCTGCCGCTTGAATCCGACCTGTACCGGATCGGTCACCGCGACGATCTGCATGACGCCGGAATCAGTCAGACGCTGAACACGTTGGCGAACAGCAGCTTCCGAGAGTCCTACGGCTTTGCCGATCGCGGCGTACGAGCGTCGCCCGTCCTCCTGGAGTTGTTCGATGATCGCCTTGGAGACGTCGTCGAGTGCGATGGGTGGCTGCTCGGGCATACGTCGATCTTGTCATTGTCGCGGTGGTGAACACAACCCTTCGACGATGAAATGCGTATTAATTGCCCATTCGGACGACAGAATCAGTTGTCGAGAGGCGAGAAACTGAGAGAATCAGTAGCTCGGGCGGTACTGTGCAGGTATGGCGAACATTCCTGCTTGTTGGATCGACGGGCGCGCGGTGGACGGTAGTGGTCAGCGATATGCCGTCGACGATCCCGCGACGGGGGCGGTTGTGGCCGAGGTCGGGCTGGCGACGGCGGAGGACGTCGATTCGGCACTCGCACATGCTCGGTCGGCATTTCCGGAATGGTCCGGCGCAACGCCGGCGCAGCGAAGCGCGGTGCTGGCAGAGCTGGCTCGGCTGGTTGCGGCCGACGCCGATTCCTTTGCGACAGAGGAAGTGGCACAGACCGGCAAAGCGGTGCGGCTGGCGCAGGAATTCGACGTTCCGGGCAGCATCGACAACATCGAGTTCTTCGCCGGAGCGGCGCGGAACCTCGATGGCAAGGCCGCAGCGGAGTACTCGGGTGAGCACACCTCCGCAATCCGTCGCGACGCCGTCGGAGTGGTCGGGTCGATCACTCCATGGAACTATCCGCTGCAGATGGCGGTGTGGAAGGCGATTCCGGCTCTGGCGGCAGGGTGCGCCATCGTGCTCAAGCCCAGTGAACTCACTCCGCTGACCACGTTGCGACTGGCGCGCTTGGCCACCGAGGCCGGAGTTCCCGACGGGGTGTTCAACGTCGTGACCGGAACCGGAGAAGACGCCGGAGTGGCACTGTCCTCGCACGCGGGCCTCGATCTGATGACCTTCACCGGCTCGACTCCTGTCGGCAGGCGCGTCATGGCGCAGGCCGCCGCCCACGGCACTCGGGTCCAACTGGAACTGGGCGGCAAGGCCCCGTTCGTGGTGTTCGACGACGCGGATCTCGAGGCCGCCATTCACGGCGCGGTCGCCGGATCGTTGATCAACGGTGGCCAGGACTGCACGGCGGCCACCCGCGCCATCGTCGCCGAGTCTCTCTACGACGAATTCGTTGCCGGAGTGGCCGAGTTGATGGGACGCGTCGTGATGGGAGACCCGACCGATCCGGCGACCGACATGGGTTCACTGATCTCGAACGCCCATCGCGATCGTGTTGCGGCCATGGTGAATCGAGCTCGCGATGCCGGAGCCAGGATCGTCACCGGAGGCCGCGTGCCGGAGGGTCGAGGGGCGTTCTATCCGCCCACCCTGATTGCCGATGTCGGTGAGCAGGACGAGATCTATCGCGACGAGGTGTTCGGTCCGGTGCTCACGGTATCCAAGCATCACGGTGACGACGATGCGATCCGGCGCGCCAACGACACTGCGTTCGGACTCGCGGCTTCCGCGTGGACCCGAGACGTGTACCGCGCAGGACGAGCGACGCGCGAGATCGCCGCCGGCTGTGTGTGGATCAACGACCACATTCCGATCATCAGCGAGATGCCCCACGGCGGATTCGGGGCCTCGGGCTTCGGCAAGGACATGTCGAGCTATTCGCTGGACGAGTACCTCACCGTCAAGCACGTCATGACCGACATCACGGGTGTGGCCCGAAAGCCCTGGCATCGAACGGTCTTCGCCGACGTTCAGGAACAAGCCCGGTGAGCGGCGTGTGGGCCACCGAGCCCTCCGAACGCGGTGTAGCAATGGTGGCGGGTGCAACGCCGGAGTCCTATTGGCTCGACCGTCCCCAACGGCCCGCTCCGCGCAGTCGGCACACCAGCTCTGCGACAGCAGATCTGGTGATAGTCGGCGGCGGCTTCACCGGACTGTGGGCGGCGGTGCACGCGGCCGAGGAGAATCCGGACAGATCGATCGTGTTGCTCGAGGGCGACCGCATCGCGGAGGGGGCGACCGGTCGCAACGGCGGCTTCTGTGCGGCCAGCCTGACGCACGGGCTGGGCAACGGACTCGACCGGTATGCCGACGAACTACCCCAGTTGCTGCGGATGGGCACAGAGACGCTCGACGCGATCTGCGCGACTGCGGAGAAGTACGGAATCGATGCCGACATCGAACGCACCGGCGAGCTCGACATCGCCAATTTCGATTGGCAGGTAGACGATCTGCGCGAGCTCGGCGAGGAGGGTGCACGCCTGTCTCAGCCGATGGAATACCTCGACGCCGCTGCAGTGCGGTCCAAAATCACTTCACCGATGGCGCGCGGCGCACTGTTCGACCCCGACGTCGCGATGATCGACCCCGGCAAACTTGCCTGGGGCCTGGCCGACGCGGCCGAGTCGCTCGGCGTACACATTCACGAGAACACCAAGGCACTGTCGATCGACAAGTCCGGCAACGGTATTCGAGTGACAACGGGGTACGGAACCATCGAGGCGGGCAAGGTTCTGCTGGCCACCTCGGCATCGAAGTCGTTGCGCCGCAAACTCCGCCACTGGATCGTGCCCGTGTGGGACTACGTCATCATGACCGAGCCTCTGAGTCCGTCGCAGCTCGCCGACATCGGCTGGTCCGGCCGGGAAGGATTGGCCGACTCCGGCAACAGATTTCACTACTTCCGGTTGACGGCGGACAACCGCATCCTGTTCGGCGGGTGGGATGCGCACTACTTCTACGGTAGCGACACCGACCCTCGCCGAACCCAACATCCCGAAGAGTTCGCATTGCTCGCCGAGCACCTGCTGCAGATGTTCCCCGGACTCGAGGGAATCCGTGCCACCCACGCCTGGGGCGGATCGATCGACACGTGCTCGCGGTTCAGTGCGTTCTGGGATCTCGGCATGAACGGACGGGTGGCCTCGGTGGCCGGGTTCACCGGCCTCGGCGTCGGCGCGTCGCACTTCGGGGCCCGCACCGCGCTCGATCTACTGGACGGCAAGGATACCGAACGAACACGGCTGAAGATGGTGCGCAGCATGCCGCTTCCGTTTCCGCCCGAGCCCCTCAAGTCCATCGGCATCAACATCACCCGTGCTGCATTCGCCCGAGCCGACCGGAACGGCGGAAAGCGCGGCCTGTGGCTCAAGGGTATGGACGCCCTCGGTCTCGGCTTCGACAGCTGACGGAGCGGCTTCGCCGCACGTGCACGGAAACTCGTTCTCTGCTACGAAGTTTCGCTCACAAGCGGCGGAGCCGCTCTACTCGTGCGGAACGACGACCACCGGCACCGGGGCGGCCCGCAGTATCTTGGTCGCACTCGATCCGAGGAACACGCGCTTGGGGCTTGCCAATCCACTCGAGCCGAGAAACAGCACATCGCCCGGCTTCCAGTCGAGGTTGCCCATGGCCTCGTCCAACGAAGACCCGTCGGCGACGACCGACTGCAAGCCGTCGATACCGGGAAGAGTGCGGGCCGCGAGCTCGAGGTTCTCTTGCGCTGCCGCGACCTGTCGTCGACGCGTGTCCAGCGAGCTCTCGTCGCTGGGTGCTCCGGTCGGTTCGAGGGACACAAGCGACACCAACCGGACCGGCACATGGGCCGCGCTGGCAAGGGTGATCGCGAACGGCAACGGATTCGAGGCCGATGCTCGGGTGGGGACCGCGACGGTGAGGTCGGTGATCGGAGCGTCGGAGAGCCGGTAACCCCGAGGTGCGAGTGCCAGCGGTACTTCGGAGGCGTGCAGAAGCTGACCGGCAACCGACCCGATCGAATGCCGATTCAGCAGGCCGTCGCCTGCGCCGCCGACGACGATCATGTCGGAACCGGTCTGTACGGCGAAGTCGATGAGGGCCCGGGCGAAAGACTCGTGCGAGAGCACGTGGGTGGTCACCGCGATGCCCGACGGGACCTGGGCGGCGGCGTCGTCCACCCACCCCTTCGCCTTGGCCTCGAGCACTTTTCGGTACGGGCCGCTGCCTTCCATGACCGGTTCGTCCACGGCCATGACCAGCACGATGTCGATGGAGGCGTCGAGGGCACGAGCGAGGGCGATGGCCAGGGCTACGCCGTCGTCGCCGCTGGGAGTGGCGAGGTAGCCGACGGTGATCTTCATGAGTTTCGGTCCTTCTCTTCTAGTAAGTGTCCGGAACCTTGACTTCGGTGGACGCGGTGAGTGTTTTGCCCTGGAAGAAGTCCTTGTTGCCCACGAAGCACAGCAGCATCAGCGGGATTCCGAGTACCAGCATTCCGACGCCGAGGACGAACACTCCGCCGATCGATCCGTAGACGGTGTAACCGTAGTCGGGCTTGATCATGTCGATGGCACTCTGGACGAACGCCCAGGTCATCGACAATCCGCCGAGCAGCGGAAAGATGCCGCGCATGAACAGGTTTCGGGCGGACGAGAACAGCGTTCGGCGGAAATACCACGTGCATGCGTACGCGGTGATGCCGTAGTAGAACGCGACCGCGAGCCCGAGCGAGGCCACCGAATCCTGCAGCGCATTGGCGCTGACGAAGGTGAGCACCAGGTAGAACAGCAGAGCCGCCGCGCCCATCACGAGTGTGCCGAAGCCGGGCGTCATGTACTTGGGGTGGACGCTGGCGAACCGCTTGGGAATGGCCTCGTACACGGCCATCGACAGGGTTCCTCGGGCCGTGGGCAGAATGGTTGTCTGAGTGGAGGACAGAGCCGAGATCGAGACGGTCAGCAACAGCAACGACGCCACGATCGAGCCCGCGACGGGATCTCCGAGGATGGTGAGTACGTCGTCGACGTTGTCCGGGTTGTTCAGGCCGATACCGGTATCGCCGAAGCCGGCGAACGACTGCACGGCGTAGCCGACGAGAACGTACGTGGCGACGAGGATCAGCGTGGTGATCACCGCGGCGCGTCCCGGCGTCTTCTCGGAATCTTTCGTTTCCTCGCCGACGGCCAGGCAGGCGTCCCATCCCCAGTAGATGAAGATGCACAGGATGATGGCCTGGGCCGCGTCGGACATCGTCACCCCGGTGGGAACCAACCAACTCCACTGGGGCGTGATGGCCTGAGGTCCGGCGGTGCCGGTCCCCACCTTGACCAGTGCCGTCACCGACACTCCGATGAGTACACCGAACTGCACGACCAGCAGTACGTTCTGCATGCGTTCGCTGATCAGGATGCCGCGGAAACTGACGTAGGTCATCGAGGCGATGAAGAACGAACCGAGTGCGACCTTGGCGGCAGTGGACTCCGCCAAGTCCGAGAGGCCGAGGAACTCGAACAGATAGATGGCAGCGATCTCGGCCACGTTGGCGAGCACGATGATCGCCGAGACCGCCAGCCCCCATCCCGCCATCCAGCCGACCCACGGGCCGAACGCCTTGGTGCCCCACGTGAACGATGTTCCGCAGTCCGGGGTGTCGCGTCCCAATTCTCGGTAGGCGAAGGCTGTGAGCAGCATCGGGACGAACGCGATGAGGAACATCGACGGTGCTTTGTCGCCGACGGCCAGGACGACGTAGCCGAGGGTGGCGGCCAGGCTGTAGGCCGGCGCCACCGCCGACAGTCCGATGACGATGTTGCCGACCAACCCGAGAGCGCCGGTGTTGAGTCCTTTACCCGGAATGGTGTTCGGCGGTTCCGCAATCGACATAGGTCTCTCCGAGGTTCGAGTCGACCGAGGACGTCGGAAGGAGACCCGACAGAATCGGTCGCGTGTGTTGGATGAACACTACGATTTCCGTCGCCGATCCGCTGTGTATCGACGGAATTGTTTTCATCGGAGTAACAATGCAACGAAATAGGTCGCATAAGCAGCACGGTTCGCCGGAATCCGCGGACTCGCCGTGTGGCTCCGGCGGACGCGCGGACGCACGGGCTGCGCGCTACCGTCGACACATGAGCACCACGGAGAACACACAGTCTTCGATCGGTGGCAGTGCGCCACTCGATCTCGCGTCGATCAGGACAGCTCCGAAGGCATTGCTGCACGATCACCTCGATGGCGGACTTCGACCGCAGACCGTGCTGGAACTGGCCGACGAGTGCGGTTACGACGGACTTCCCGCCACCGACGGCGCAGCATTGGGCACCTGGTTCCGCGAATCCGCCGACAGCGGCTCGCTCGTGCGCTACCTCGAAACGTTCGCGCACACGGTCGCCGTGATGCAAACCCCCGAGGGCCTGTTTCGGGTGGCGCGCGAATGCGCCGAGGATCTCGCCGACGACGGCGTCGTGTATGCCGAGGTGCGCTTCGCCCCGGAGCAGCATCTCGAACGCGGACTGACCCTCGACGAGGTCGTCACCCACACACTCGCAGGTTTCGAGGCGGGAATCTCCGCAGCCAAGGTGCGAGGCAAGAACATCACGATCGGCACCCTGCTCACCGCGATGCGACATGCAGCCAGGTCGCGGGAGATCGCCGAGCTGACGGTTCGATTCCGCGATCGCGGTGTCGTCGGCTTCGACATCGCCGGTGCCGAAGCGGGCTTTCCTCCCAGCCGCCACCTCGATGCCTTCGAGTACATGCGAGCAAGTAACGCGCACTTCACCATTCATGCGGGCGAAGCGTTCGGGCTGCCGTCCATTCAGGAAGCAGTGGCGTTCTGCGGGACCGACCGGCTCGGACATGGAGTGCGGATCACCGACGACATCACCCGCGAAGCCGACGGCTCGCCCACGCTCGGTTTGCTGGCCGCGTACGTTCGTGACACCCGTATGCCGCTCGAACTGTGCCCGAGCTCCAACGTGCAGACCGGCGCGGTCGAGTCGTTGGCGACACACCCGTTCGATCTGCTTGCACGCCTGCGCTTTCGGGTCACCGTGAACACGGACAACCGGCTGATGAGCGACACCTCGATGAGTCGCGAGATGGTCAAGCTCGTCGAGACGTTCGGCTACGGGTGGAGCGATCTCGAGCGGTTCACCATCAACGCGATGAAGTCCGCGTTTCTACCGTTCGACGAGCGACTGGCGCTGATCGACGACGTGATCAAGCCCGGTTATGCGGTCCTGATCGGCTGACCTCCGTGCGAGGTCGCGCACTACTTCTTGCGGAGCCGACCCTCGAACTCGCGCTCGAGAGCGCGCCATGCTTCGGCCTCGACGGCGAACGGCGCGCTCGGAGCGAGCCGATCGGGGCTCGGTTCGAGCGTGTACGACACGTACCAGCCCAACGGCGTGGACGTGGCAAGCGCTTCCTCGACGGAGTCGTCGCCGGCGAACTCGGCTGCATCGGTGAACAATTCGACGGCAAGATCCAGTTGATCCGCGTCGACGGCAGTGGGGCCCTCGGCCAGATCGTCGGCCAGTCCGGGTAAGACATATACGTTGTCGTCGGTGATCGAGATGTCGAGCGAGCCGTCGATCGCAGCGGTCTGAATGTCGGAGAACGTGCTGACCTGCGCCAGATCATGATCGTGATCGTCGGCCAGGTACCGGGCGAGCGAGCGCTCGGAGCCGAAAACGCTGATCGCACCGCCGCGGCCGAGGAACACCGGTTTGTCCCCGAGGTAGCAACGCAGGGTGTACAGAGTGTCGTCCGAGGTGATGATCCGGATCGGATCGATGCCGACGGTGGTCCAGAACGTCTCCTCGGCGGCCGCCGCGGCGATCGGATCACGATCGACATCCTCGTCGTCCGAATCGTCGTCGTCGGAATCGGAGTCGATATCGTCCGTGGCGTCATCGGCGTCGACGGCGTTCTCGGCCGCCGCTGTGATCTCTGCTTCCGCTACGGCAACGGCAGCGGAGTCGACGTCGGGCGAGGTGACGATGGAGTCGACTGCGTCCAGAACGTCGTCCCAGTGTTTGGCGACCGCAGCTCCGATGCGATCCCACAACTCGGCTCCCTCGCGACCGAGAAAGTTCTCGACGCCTCCGCCTACTGCGCCCACGAACGAATTTGTACCGAAAAAGCTTGTGACGGAACGTAGTTCACATACATCGCCGATGGAGGCGACGATGTCGAAGGTTGCCTGAAGTTCGGCGAGGACATCGGCTTCGGGGTCCGAGGCCACCAGTTCCGGTACCGCAACCAGATCGAAGCGATGCAGATCGTCGGGCTCGAGCTCGTACGCAGCCAGAGCGGAGACCACCGGCCACGACGGGTGGTCGGTGAGATCGTTGTCGTCGTCGGATCGGACGAACGCCGCAAGTTCAGCGACGGTCGAGAATCCGTACAGATCTTCCTCGTGTCCGAGGAATGCCTCCCATTCGTCGTCGCCTTCTCGCCACTCCGGTGCCCAGAGAGTCGAGAAGTCACCGGCGGTGAGACCGAGTTCGATCGGGATGATGTCTCCAGCCATGGCGCGAAGCCTATCTCAGGAGTCTGTGAACGATGCCTGCAGACTTTGCAGGATGTCCGCTCGCTGGTCGAGGGCTCCAGCGGCGGCCTCGGCGGCCACCGAAGTGATCGTCGAGGCGAGTGCGCGAGCGGTCACCGATCCGAGGTTCTCGGCGAGTTCGAGTTCGACCATGGCACCCGATCCATCGGCGACGACGGTCGCCAGGTTGTCGGCAGAGGTGACTCGAAACCTGATGCGGTCCAGCCGCTCGTGAGTCTCGCGCAGGGTGTCCAGACGGTGCTGGGCACTGCCGACCAGAGCGTCCAGTTCGGTGGTGTGCGCGTGGGTCATACCGGCCTCAGCCAACTCGCGGGCGCAACGTCCTCGGCGAGGTCCTCGTTCGCGGCGGCCGCGACTCGGGCGCTCGTGGGTAGTCCGAGGCGATCGAGAACCTCGGCAGGAACGCCGTCCTCGGCCAGCACGGTCCGGCGCTGGGCGCGAGCTGTGGCGCTCGCCCGTTCGCATTGCTGCAGAATTGTCGCTGCCAACACGGTTCCGCCGTAACGCATTTCGCGGTCATCGATGGCGACTGCGATCGGTAGCCCGTGTTCGGTGGAGCGCACCGTCACCGATCCAGATCTGGTGCCCGACACCGCGGTGAAGGTCGAGTCGGTTGTTACCTGGCCCGTCATCAGGTCGCCTCTCATTCGGTCGGACGGTAGAAGCCCTTGAAGCCCATACCGCTGTTGGTCGTTCGGATCGGTCCGACCTGTACCGGGTCTCCGGCTTCGACCAGCTGGCCGTTGCCGATGACCATGGCCACGTGCCCGTCCCAGACCGCGAGGTCGCCGGGCATGAGGTCACTCGGTGCCACGGCGGTGCCGATGTCCTGTTCCTGAGCCAGGCGGGGGATCTCGACGCCCTGCTGCGAGTACGCCCACTGCGTCAATCCGCTGCAGTCGAGCCCGGTGCCCGGCGTGGTGCCGCCCCACGCGTAGGGCACGCCCTGTTGCGTCAATGCACTACGAACGGCACCGGCCGCCTCGGGGTTCGGTGCGGTGACGGTACTGCCGTCGGGCAACTGGACGTCGACTCCACTACCGGCGCTGTCGGTCGACCGGGACGGGTCGGTTGCCGGACCACCCAGATAGTTCAGCGCGCCACCGCCGGGCGCGTCGGCTCCGCCGGCAGGGGAGGCGACCGACTGCGCGAACGTCTTCGCCAGCTTCTCGCCGGCCTCGATCACCTGCGACGTCGCAGGTGAGGTCATGAGATTCGAGGGTGAACCCGGACTCGGTACCGGTTCTCCGCCCACCGGAGCAGGCACCGTCGGCGGGGCGGCGAGTGCTCCGACTTTCGCAGTGTGCGCTGCCAATTCGGCGCGAACACGCGCAACCACCACCAGCGCCCGCTCGAGGTGCTCGATCGCTGCCGAGATCAGCATGGTCTGTCCTACCGGTGAAGCGATGATCGGCCCGGCCGAGAGGGCGATACCCACGAACGACGCCGCGATGGCCTGCAGTTCGAGGAAACCCTGATTGGTATCGCGGCAGGCCTGATCGACGACGGCCGCGATGTCGTCGGCGTGGTCCGCGAGGGCGATCGCGGACGAGTGTGCGTCCTCGGCGTACCGAATTGCGGCGTCGGCGGCGGCCCCGTTCCAATTCGCGGCGAGCTCGGTGATCGCGACCCTGCCGATTCCCTGCGCCGCCTCGATCGCTGCCGAGGACACGCGAAGCACATCGGCCGGACCGCCGGTGGGCAGCGCTCCGCTGCCGAAAGCACCGAGTAGATCGACGATCGGACGGGCCAAAAGATCGATCACGGCAGCTACCGCGCGTCCGGCGTAAGTGCGGCCGCCGAGCCCACGACGGATGCTCCGGTGCCGGCATCGGTGAGGGCGTACGAGACGGCCGATGCCGTGGCCGCGGACCCTATGCTGGCCACCGCTCCGGCCAAGCGCACGACGGCGTCCGTATGCGCAAGATGGGTACCGGCGGCGGCCCCCAGAAATTCTTGTCCGATCAGACCGAACACCGGTGCGAGCACGGCGGGCCCGCACGCAGCTGCGGCAGCACCCGCCGCGGCGATCTGTTGGGCCATGGTCGACGCCACCGCACTGTAGGCGAGGACTCCCTCGGTATCGACGACGAGTTCGGCCATCAGTGCCCCCTGAGAAAAGCAATCGATTCACGGGCGCCGAGTGCGACGCCCAACTTGTTCGACGCGGATGCCCGGCATTCGGTTCCCCTGACTTGCCGTTCGCGTCCGACCCCCGAAGTCCTATCCTGGACGGCATGGAAACACACGTGGTCGACCACCCACTGGCCGCAGCACTGCTCACCACGATGCGGGACGAGCGCAGCGACAATGCCACGTTCCGGACGGCTCTTCGCCAACTGACCCACATGCTGGTCTACGAGGCCACCCGAGACGCCGCCATCGACACCTTCGAGGTGCGCACCCCCGTCGCCGTGACCGAGGGCACCAGGCTGGCTCGCCCGCCGCTGCTCGTACCGGTTCTGCGTGCAGGTCTGGGCATGGTGGAGAAGGCCAGCAGTCTGATCCCGCAGTCCGGCGTCGGATTCGTCGGGATGGCCCGGGACGAACAGACGCATCAGCCCGTCCCGTACATGGAGTCCTTGCCCGACGACCTCTCGCAGACGCCGGTGTACGTGCTGGACCCCATGCTGGCCACCGGCGGTTCCATGGTGCACACCATCGAACTGCTCGTCGGTCGCGGTGCAGCGGAGGTGACGGCCATCTGCGTCGTGGCCGCTCCCGAAGGTGTTGCCGCGCTCGAAGCCTCGGGTCTGCCGGTGCGATTGGTGGCAGCGAGCATCGACGACGGCCTGAACGAGAATGCGTTCATCGTCCCCGGTCTCGGTGACGCGGGCGATCGTCAGTTCGGTCCGCGCTGACCGGCAGTCCCGCGGCGAGATTGGTGCTGGGAGTCTCGTGGCCTTCGGACGCGTCCACCAGTCCGAGCCTGCGGTTGCTCGACGTCGACACAGAGCAGCTCGAGTTCCTCGAATTGGTCGGACGCAGACTCGGTTTCCGTGCGCTGGGTTCCTCGACCGATCGCTACTGCACCGGGCGAACGGCCTTCAGGGCAGACGGTCCACCGCGTTACGTTCCCTGCCCCGGTAGGGAGCGGGCTGTCGGGGCGAGTCAGTGCGAGGCGTGCGCCGGCAAGGACAGCTTCAGGTTCGTGCACACCGTGCATCGCAGCGGCTTCGTCTCGCGTGATCTGGAAAAGCATGTCATGCAGCCACATTGGCTCTACCTGGCTGCTTTTGCCAACGGAGCCTTCAAGATCGGCACGGCGGCCGATACACGCAAGTGGGGCCGGCTCGCCGAGCAGGGGGCTATCAGTGCGCGGTACGTCGCCCACGCCGACGACGGGAAAGCGGTTCGGGTGGCCGAGGATCTCGTGACCGAGTCGATGGGGCTTCGGCAAGCAGTGCGATCCACGGTGAAGGCGGCCTCGCTGTGTCTACCGATCGACGTCGGGAAGCTCGACGCCGCCACCGCCCGCCGCGCAGTACAGGTCCGCGAGATGTTGTCCGGCGCGGGCATCGCTGGGTGCACTCCGATCGACGATCGGTGGACGCCGCCTGCTGGTCGTGAAGCGTTGAGCGAGAACGTCAGTCGCGTTGCCTACCCCGCCGATGTCGCGACCGGATCCCACGGACTGGCGATCAGGACATGCGTCGGGCAGGCGGTGATCGCGACCGTGGACGACGACACCTACGTCGCGGATCTGGCAGCACTCAAGGGTCGGCGAATCGAACTCGGGGCCTTCACGTCCGATTTGCCTGCGGTGCAGTCGGCGCTCTTCTGAGGGTTGGTCGACGCTCAGAGGTGCTGGGCGAAGTCGGTCAGTTCGACGAGGATCTGGCCTGCTGCTGTCCGTGCTCTCGGCAGGTCCTCTGGGCCGTCGACCGGCTCGATCACTTCGAGGTAGGCCTTGAGTTTGGGTTCGGTGCCGGACGGCCGCACGATCGCCCGCAGCCCCGATCCCCTGATTTCGACTGCGTCGGTACGTAATTCGTCGTCGCGCTGGGCATAATCCTGAGCGGCGACAGCGCGGCCGGCCAGTGTCGTCGGTGGTTCACTACGCAACCTGCGCATCATGTTCCCGATCTCGGCGAGGTCCTCGACCCGCCGCGAGACCTGCGCACCCAGGTGCACCCCGAACTCGACCGCGAGCTCGTCGAGTACGTCGAGCAGAGTGCGACGGTCCTGCTTCAAGCCGGCGGCCAGATCTGTGAGCACCACCGCCGCCGAGATACCGTCCTTGTCGCGCACGACATTCGGATCGACGCAGTGTCCGATGGCCTCCTCGTAGGCGTACACGAGACCGTCGCCGGCGCGGACCAACCACTTGAAACCGGTCAGCGTGCGGGCATAGCGGGCACCACGCGCCGGAGCGAGTGCAGAGAGCAGCTGCGACGAGACGATGGTGTTGGCCACCAACGGGTCGGCCGTCGAACCGCTCAGCACGTAGTTCGCGAGCAAGGCTCCCGTCTCGTCCCCGGTCAGCATTCGCCACCCGTCCGGCCCCAGAACTCCGACCGCACAGCGATCGGCATCGGGGTCGAGGGCGATCGCGATATCGGCGTCGATCTCGGCCGCAAGAGCGAGCACCGCATCGGCGGCACCCGGCTCCTCGGGGTTGGGGAACGTGACGGTAGGGAAAGCCGGGTCGGGCTCGAATTGCTCCTCGACCACCTGAACGTCGCGGAAACCTGCTCCACGCAGCGCAGCGGTGGCCAGCTCGCCGCCGACGCCGTGCAGTGCCGTGAGAGCGATGCGGAGATCTCGGCGAGTCGAACGGGGCAGTGCAACAACCGAATCGAGGTATCGCGCAGCGATGTCGCTACCACTGGGTTCGACGATCGAACGGGGAACGTCGACCGCGTCACCGGTGGCGGCGATCAGCGTCTCGATCTCCGCGTCACTCGGCGGGATCAATTGCGAACCGCCGCGAAGGTACACCTTGTAGCCGTTGTCCGCCGCGGGGTTGTGCGACGCGGTGATCTGCACGCCGAGTTCGGCATCGAGGGCCCGTACCGCGAAGGCGACGACGGGAGTCGGGAGCGGTCGAGGCAGCAACACCACCGAAAAGCCCTGAGCGGTCAGGGTTTCCGCGGCCGCGAAAGCGAACTGTTCGGAGCCGGTTCTGGCGTCGCGACCGACGACGACGGTAGAGCCGCCGAGGCCCTTCTCGGTCAACCAGGCTGCGATACCGGCAGTGGTCTTCACCACCACCGCGACGTTCATGCCGTTCGGTCCCGCGCGTACCGGTCCTCGCAAGCCCGCCGTACCGAACGTCAGGGGGCCGCTGAACCGATCGGCGAGTTCGGCATCGGACAGGCCGTCCAGTTCCTCGCGGGTAGCGGGGTCCGGATCGCCGGCGATCCAGCGCTGCACGCGTTCGGCGAGCTCCTCGGTCACAGTCGAGAGACCAATTCGTGCAGCAGGGCACCCATTCGGGCAGCGGAATCCTTACCGGCAGCGAGTACTTCGGTGTGGTTCAGGTGCTCGCCGGTCATTCCGGCCGCGAGATTGGTGACCAGTGAGATGCCGAGGACTCGAGCGCCCTTCGCCCGCGCGGCGATCGTCTCGTGCACCGTCGACATACCCACGAGGTCTGCGCCGAGAGTGCGCAGCATCCGGATCTCGGCAGGCGTCTCGTAGTGGGGGCCGGGTAGACCCGCGTAGACGCCGTCTTCGAGCGACGGATCGATCTGGGCTGCCAGAGCGCGAAGTTCGGGTGAGTACGCGTCGACCAGATCGACGAACTCGGCTCCGACCAGAGGCGAG
The DNA here is from genome assembly GCF_001426085.1 of Rhodococcus sp. Leaf278. Classification (GTDB taxonomy): domain Bacteria; phylum Actinomycetota; class Actinomycetes; order Mycobacteriales; family Mycobacteriaceae; genus Rhodococcoides. The sequence goes on along the minus strand of NZ_LMRR01000002.1, from coordinate 39,686 downwards.
CGAGCTGTGAGGTTGAGGTGGTCGCAAATGAGGACGGGCTGCCCGACGCTCATGCCGTCGCGGATTCCGCCTGCGGCATTGGTCAGCACGACGGTGGTCGCGCCTGCGGCGATCGCCGTGCGCACGGGGTGCACGACGCGTCGCAGGTCGTGACCTTCGTAGGCATGGGTGCGCCCCTGCAGTAGCAGGGTGTGGGTGCCGCCGACGTCCACCGAGGTGATGGTGCCGGAGTGACCCGATGCCGACGGCGGCGCGAAACCGGGCAGGTCGGCCATACGCACGGTCGCGGTGGGGGAGCCGAAGACGTCGGCTGCTGCCTGCCAGCCGGAGCCGAGCACGATGGCCACGGAATGGGTGTCGACTCCGGTCGCCGCGGCGAGAGCGTCGGCCGCGGTGCGTGCGGCCCCCTCGGGATCGGTCACGGGGTCGGTCTCATGTGCGTCGGTGGTTGCCACGATGAACAACAGTAGGAGATCGACGCGATGGATGTGCGACCGATGGAGGTTGCCACCAGCAAGTTACTCCCGAGTAGTATCCGCTGCATGCCTTATCTCGAAAGCGACGGCGACGTCCATATCCTGTTCCTCGGTGCCCAGGACGGCGCGAACAACCCGGAGAATCGATTCCACCCGGACTGGATCGACGCCGTCCACGCGCTGCTCGACGAGGTCGAGGCGTCGACCGGTCCGGCGGCACTGGTCACCACGTCGGCGGGCAAGTTCTACACCAACGGTCTCGACACCGATTGGCTCTTCGCCAACCTGGACAAGATCACCTGGTATCTCGATCGCGTCCACACGCTCTACACCCGGTTGCTCGCCTTCCCGATGGCCACCGTCGCTGCTGTGCAAGGCCACGCGTTCGGAGCCGGCGCGATGCTCGCCACCTCGCACGACTTCCGCATCCAACGCGTCGATCGCGGCTTCTACTGCTTGCCCGAGGTCAACCTGAACATGCCGTTCACCGTGGGAATGTCCGCATTGATCAATTCCCGGCTTCCCAAGCAGACCGCCGTCGATGCCATGACGACCGGACGCCGTTACGGCGGTGCCGACGCGCTGGCCGCGGGAATCGTCGAGTCGACTGCTCCCGAGGAATCGCTCGTCTCCGACGCAGTTGCCAAGGCTGCGGCACTGACCAGCACCCGGGGCGCGAACCTGGCGGGGATCAAGAGCCGCATTCACGTCGACCTGCTGGCCGCGCTGAACACCGCAACCGACGACAGCAACTTCAGCTTCGGAAAGTAGACGCCTCGTCTCTTTCTGCAACTCGGCACAGCCGTTCCGACTCTCGGCCACGCTAGTGACACACTGTCTCTCGTGATCGACGAATCGAACAGCGCTGCGGCGGGCGAGGCGATGGGCCGCGCCCTGGCGACCGTCACGGACGAACTGGTCGCGCTGTCGCACTCGATTCACGCGGAACCGGAGCTGGCGTTCGAGGAACATCGCAGCGTCGCCAAGATTCTCGATACGCTCCGAGCTCACGATTTCGAGGTCGAGACGGCCGTCGCAGGTCTGGACACCGCGTTCACTGCGTCGTTCGGCAGCGGTGATCTGGTGATCGGTATCTGTGCGGAGTACGACGCCCTGCCCGAGATCGGTCATGCGTGCGGGCACAACATCATTGCGGCGTCCGCGGTGGGGGCGGCGCTGGCACTCGCTCCGGTAGCCGATGATCTGGGCATCACTGTCCGAGTGCTCGGCACCCCGGCCGAGGAGACCGGCGGCGGCAAGGTGCTGATGCTCGAGCGCGGAGTGTTCGACGGCATCGGTGCGGCTCTGATGGTCCACCCCGGGCCGTTCGACATCGTCGGGGCGACCTCGCTGGCACTGGCCGACGTCGCCGTGAAGTTCACCGGCCGCGCCGCGCACGCGTCGGCAGCTCCTGAATGGGGAATCAACGCCGGCGATGCGGTGACCATCAGCCAGGTGGCACTCGGTCTGCTGCGCCAGCACCTGGCACCGGGTCAGCAATTCCACGGCATCGTCAGCGACGGCGGGGTGGCACCGAACATCGTTCCCGGCCATGCCGAGTTGCTGTACTACCTGCGGGCGAACACCACGGAGTCGCTGGAGACTCTGACGACGAAGGCGTTCGCGTGTTTCGAGGCCGGGGCCCTCGCCACCGGGTGTACGCACGAGATTCGTACGGTCTCACCGACATACGCTGCGTTGACGCCGGATTCGTGGCTGGTCGCGGCTTTTCGTCAGGAGATCGAAGCGTTGGGCCGATCGCCGTTGGCTCCGGATTTGGAAGGATTTCGCCCGTTGGGCAGCACAGACATGGGAAACGTGACGAATGTTCTACCCGGTATTCATCCCGTTGTCGGACTCGACGCGGGTGGGGCGGTGACGCATCAGCCGGAGTTCGCCGCCGCATGTGTCACCGAGTCCGCCGACCGAGCACTGCGTGACGGTGCCCTCGGTCTGGCCAGGACTGCCGCACGAGCTGCGGCCGATCCCGGTACTCGGGCCCGCCTGCTCGACGGCGTGATCGCCCGATCGGCTGGGCAACTGTGAACCCTCGTGAGGCGCAGATCGATCGGTGGATCGAGTCGCACACGGCAGATCTGTCGCTGTGGCGTCGGCACATTCACGCGAACCCTGAGCTCGCTCGACGCGAATTCGGCACAACGGCATTCGTGATCGAACAGCTGGAAGCAGCAGGTCTGTCACCCAAGCCCCTCCCCGGCGGAACGGGGTTGATCTGTGACATCGGACCCGACGGTCCTCGGGTCGCGCTGCGGGCAGACATGGATGCTCTACCGCTGCAGGAGAACACCGGCGCGGCGTATTCGTCGACCGTGCCCGGGGTCTCGCACGCCTGCGGCCACGACGCACACACCACGGTGCTGCTCGCGACCGGGCTTGCGCTGGCGTCCCTGCCGGACCTGCAGTACGGGGTACGCCTGATCTTTCAGCCCGCCGAGGAAGTCATGCCGGGCGGTGCGCTCGACGCAGTGGCCGCGGGAGCGCTCGACGGTGTCACCAAGATCTTTGCGCTGCACTGTGATCCGCGGCTCGAGGTCGGGCAGGTCGGCGTGCGCCTCGGTGCCATCACCTCTGCGGCCGACACCGTCGAGCTCCGGCTGGATTCACCCGGCGGACATACGTCTCGGCCGCACCTGACCACCGATCTGATCTACGCATTGGGCACCGTCATCACCGGCCTGCCCGGAATGTTGAGCAGGCGCATCGATCCGCGGACCAGCACGGTCATGGTGTGGGGAGCGGTGGTCGCGGGCCAGGCCCCCAACGCCATTCCGCAGACCGGCATGCTGACCGGGACCGTGCGCACCGGCGATCACGAAACCTGGGCGTTGCTCGAACCGTTGGTCCGCGAGATCGTCACCGGCTTGCTCGCACCCACCGGGGTGCAGTTCGAGTTGCACTACCGCCGCGGCGTACCACCGGTTGTCAACGATCCGGCGTCCACACACACGTTCGAGAAGGCGATCGGACGGGTCGGACCCGACGCGTTGGCCGATACTGCGCAGTCCGGTGGCGGCGAGGATTTCTCGTGGTACCTCGAAAGGGTGCCGGGGGCGATGGCTCGGCTGGGCGTCTGGCCCGGTACCGGGCCTCAACTCGACATCCATCAGCCGACGTTCGATCTCGACGAGCGAGCACTGGCCGTGGGCGTGAAGGTGATGACCGGAATCGCGCTGGATCCGAACTAGGGGCAGGGGCTGGATGGCTATCGAAGTGTCGCCGATCGGAATCGTTCGATCCGATCGCGCCGAGGTGGTGGACGACAACTGGGGATCGGTCGAGTCCGTCATCGAACTCGACGAGACCGTGCTCGACGTCGACGCGACTCTCGGTCTTGCCGAGTTCTCTCACCTCGAGGTCGTCTGCGCCTTCCATCGGTGTGATCCCGGCGCGACGACCACCGGTGCGCGCCACCCCCGCGGTGATACGACGCTTCCTCGGGTGGGAGTCCTGGCCCAACGGGTCAAGGACCGGCCCAATAATCTCGGGGTGTCGCGGTGCGAGGTCGTCGGCGTGGAGGGACTTCGTATCCGAGTTCGAGGTCTCGACGCGATCGACGGCTCACCTGTCCTCGACGTCAAACCGTTCCTGCAATCCATGGTTCCGGATCGGGCGGACGTGACCGAGCCGGCCTGGGTGGCGTCGGTGATGAATAACTACTTCTGATCCGTCCTTCGAGCTACGAGGCTGTTCCGGGGCCGACGTTGCGGCTGTTGCGGGTTCGTAGGTCTCGCACGTATTCGGCTGGGGCACCGGCAATTTCCGCTGCTTCCGCCATCACCCCGAGGTAGCGGGCCGACGGCAGGCCACCTTCGTACGCGTCGAGTACGTACATCCACGCCAGGACCGGCTCACGGCCGGTCTCGATGCGCAGTCGAATCTTGCGGTGAATGCCGAGTTCGGAGCCCTCCCAGCGATCGAGACTCTCCTCGTCCTCGTCGGACACGTCGTAGAGCACGACGAAGACCTGCGAGTCGGGATCTTCGACGATCGTGGCCAGTGCGCCTTCCCAACCGATGTCGCCGCCGCCGAAGGTCAACCGCCACCCGTGCAGCCACCCGGTTCCCGACAGGGGCGAGTGTGGGCATCGCTGCAACATCTGCTCCGGATGCATGTTCGATCCGTAGGCGGCATAAATTGGCACGTCGGCCAGCCTAAACCGTATCGGTGCCGGTTGACGCGTCGTGGTCCTGTTTCGGTGAGTCGTCGCAGGTCCGCCTGCTTCCGGGGTGACCGAAGCCAGCCCTACCGACGCGCCGGGGCTGCCTCTGCAATACCGTTGAGGGGACAAGGCGAGAGAATTTCGAGCACGCGAGAAGAGGATCAATGACCCGGATTGTGATCATCGGTGGTGGTCCGGCAGGGTACGAAGCAGCTTTGGTGGCCGCCCAGCACGGCGGACAGGTGACGCTTGTCGATTCCGACGGTATCGGCGGTGCCTGCGTTCTGTGGGATTGCGTGCCCTCGAAGACGTTCATTGCGTCGACCGGCATACGCACCGAGATGCGTCGAGCCAGCGATCTGGGCATTTCGCTCGATCCATCGCAGGCTGCCGTCGCGCTTCCGAAGATTCACGACCGAGTCAGAAGCCTTGCGCAGGCACAGTCGGCCGATATCGCCCACCGCGTCACCTCGGTCGGCGTCGAAATCTTGGCCGGCCGCGCCGAGATGATCGACAGCCACGTCGGTATGGCCTCGCATCAGATCAAAGCGGTACTGGCCGACGGCGAGGAGCGGATTCTCGACGCCGATGTCGTGCTCATCGCGACCGGTGCCCGGCCTCGCGTGGTCAAGGGAGCCGAGCCCGACGGCGAGCGAATTCTGAACTGGCGTCAGCTCTACGATCTCGAGGCCCTGCCCGAGCACCTGGTGGTCGTCGGATCCGGTGTGACCGGTGCCGAGTTCGTCTCGGCCTACACCGAGATGGGCGTCAAGGTCACCGCGGTCTCGAGCCGTGATCGCGTCCTTCCGCACGAGGACGAGGACGCTGCTCTGGTCCTCGAAGACGCGTTCAACGAACGCGGCGTCACTCTCGTCAAGCATGCCCGGGCCGATTCGGTCGTCCGCACCGAGAACGGCGTTCTCGTCACGCTGTCGGACGGACGCACCGTCGAGGGCAGCCACGCGCTGATGACCGTCGGATCCGTTCCCAACACCTCCGGTCTGGGACTCGAGAAGGTCGGCATCGAACTCGACCAGGGCGGCTACCTGCGGGTGGACCGCGTCTCTCGTACCGCGGTCGCGGGAATTTACGCAGCCGGTGACTGCACCGGGCTCCTCCCACTGGCATCGGTAGCAGCGATGCAGGGACGTATTGCGATGTACCACGCGCTGGGTCAGGCCGTCAGCCCGATCAAGCTGAAGACCGTGGCTTCGGCTGTGTTCACGCGACCCGAGATCGCCTCGGTCGGCGTCGCGCAGTCCAAGATCGACGCCGGTGATGTGCCGGCGCGCGTGGTGATGCTGCCGCTCACCACAAATCCGCGAGCGAAGATGAGCGGGCTCAAGCGCGGCTTCGTCAAGATCTTCTGCCGCCCGGCCACCGGCGTCGTCATCGGTGGCGTGGTGGTCGCCCCGAGCGCGTCGGAGCTGATTCTGCCCATCGCGATGGCGGTGCAGAACAATCTGTCGGTGAACGACCTGGCGAACACGTTCTCGGTGTACCCGTCGCTGTCCGGTTCGGTCATCGAGGCTGCGCGTCAGCTGATGGCGCACGACGATCTGGATTGATCTCACAATGTGAGAATTGCGTTTCATATTTCGGTAGCACGTGAGACAGTCGAGGGAGCGGACACACCCGTCCGCTCTCTCCTCGACTCAGCGGATCCGCGGGCCGTTCCCTCGTTCCTGCTGCCCCGGAGTCTCTTTCATGTCTTCTACTCACTTTCCTGGCGGCTTGGCCCGACGCACCGCGTCGCTGTCCAGCTCGGCCATCCGTGATCTTCTTGCCCTCACCGCTCGCGACGACGTCATCAGCCTGGCGGGCGGTCTACCGGCCACGGATCTGATCCCGATCGACCGCATCGCGGCAGCTGCCGAAGCGGTGCTGCGGAGCCCCGATTCCGTCCAATACTGCGAGACCGCCGGTCATCGCACGCTGCGTAGTGTGATCGCGTCCCGAGAGAGCGCTGTGCGTGGGGGAGTGACGGTTCCGACGGACACCGTCGCCGTCACGCACGGATCGCAGCAGGCCCTGACCCTGCTCGCGCAGGCACTGATCGACCCGGGTGCCGTCGTCGTCGTCGACGAACCCGCGTATATCGGTGCGCTGCAGGTGTTCTCGATCGCCGAAGCGCGGATCGTGGCCATCCCCATCGACGCCGACGGAATGGATACCGCCGAACTGGAACGACGGTTGACGGCGGGCCTGCGCCCAGCCGTGGTCCACACGGTGGCGAACTTCCACAATCCTCGCGGGGTCACGATGAGTGAGCAGCGTCGGCGGCACCTCGCCGCGCTGGCCGATCACTACGGATTCTGGGTGATCGAGGACGACCCGTACGGCGAGATCTGGTTCGCCGCAACGGACCCAACGCAGGGTACGGGCGCTCCGCCACGGCCGATAGCCTGTTTCGGTGATCGAGTCATTCGGCTGTCCAGTGCATCGAAGATCCTGGCTCCTACTCTGCGCGTCGGCTGGTTCGTCGCACCGCCCGACGTGTGTGCAGCTGTGGAGCTCCTCAAGCAGGGTGCGGATCTGTGCGGTTCCTCGATGACGCAGCTGATGGCAGCGAACATGCTGGGCGACACTGCGTGGTTGGACACGCACTTGACGACACTGCGTCGCGAGTATGCCTGCCGTGCAATGGCATTGACCGGCGCGCTCGACGCCCAGTTCTCTGGGCTCACGGTCTCGCGCCCGACGGGCGGAATGTTCGCCTGGGCCACGTTCGAGGACGGGACCGACACGAGCGCGTTGCTCGAGGCCGCCCTGGAGCATGGAGTCGCTTTCGTTCCCGGTTCCGCGTTCGCGTCGGCCGAGCAATACGGGCGTTCGCTTCGGTTGAGCTTCGCGGGATCTGCCCCGAAGGAGCTGGCGGATGCGGTTCGGCGATTGGGCAGCGCACACGAGGCCATTCGAGTGCCCTGAGCGTCGTCAGCAGGTTCTGCGCCTGGCAGACCTGGGGCGGTAACCTGACATGCACGTAGTGTGCCGGGGTTTTTCGACGGATAGGGAGCGTCACAGTGAGCAACCGATCGAACACGAAGTTCCTCGGACCGACTCAGCGGGTGGAGGCGTGGGATCAGCTCGGAACCGAGCAGTTCGACGTCGTGGTCGTCGGCGGTGGCGTCGTCGGCTCCGGTGCGGCCCTCGACGCGGCGACGCGGGGACTGAAAGTCGCTCTGGTCGAGGCTCGAGATTACGCGTCGGGCACCTCGTCTCGCTCGTCGAAGATGTTCCACGGCGGTCTTCGCTACCTCGAGCAGCTCGAGTTCGGTCTCGTGCGCGAGGCGCTGCACGAGAGGGAACTGTCACTGTCGACGCTTGCACCGCACCTGGTCAAGCCGTTGAAATTCCTGTTTCCGCTCACCCATCGCCTGTGGGAGCGCCCGTACATCGCCGCGGGCATCTTTCTCTACGACCGAATGGGTGGGGCCAAATCGGTTCCGCAGCAGAAGCATCTGACGCGTTCCGGCGCATTGCGGATGTCGCCCGGCATCAAACGGAAGTCGCTGATCGGCGGAATTCGGTACTACGACACCGTCGTCGACGATGCCCGGCACACCATGACGGTCGCCAGAACGGCTGCTCACTACGGCGCGGTGGTTCGCACATCCACCCAGGTCGTCGGGTTCCTCCGTGAGGCAGATCGGGTGTCGGGTGTGCGAGTCCGAGATTCCGAGACCGGTGCCACCACCGAGGTGCGCGCACACGTGGTGATCAATGCCGCCGGAGTGTGGACCGACGAGATCCAAGCCCTGTCCAACATGCGCGGACGGTTCCGGGTAAGAGCCTCGAAGGGCGTGCACATCGTGGTGCCCCGCGATCGAATCGTCAGCGAGGCGGCGATCATTTTGCGCACCGACAAGTCCGTCCTCTTCATCATCCCGTGGGGTGCGCACTGGATCATCGGTACCACCGACACCGACTGGAATCTCGATCTTGCCCATCCGGCCGCGACCAAAGCCGACATCGACTACATCCTGGGTGAGGTCAACGGCGTGCTCGTCACCCCGCTCACCCACGAGGACATCGACGGTGTGTACGCGGGCCTGCGGCCGCTGCTGGCAGGCGAGAGTGACGAGACCTCCAAGCTCTCCCGCGAGCATGCGGTCGCTCGTGTGGCGCCGGGACTGATCGCCATCGCCGGCGGCAAGTACACGACCTACCGAGTGATGGCCGAGGACGCCGTCGATCTGGCCGCGGAGGACATCCCGGTGCGGGTGGCGTCATCGATCACCGAGAAGGTGCCCCTCGTCGGTGCCGACGGCTATTTCGCTCTGGTCAATCAGGCACCGCATCTGGGCGAGATGTACAACTTGCATCCGCATCGGGTGACGCATCTGCTCGATCGATACGGTTCGTTGATCGACGAGGTGCTGGCCATGGCCGACGGCAAACCCGAACTGCTGCAACCACTCACCGATGCACCGGCATACCTCCAGGTGGAGGTGGTGTACGCAGCTGCCGCGGAAGGCGCGTTGCATCTGGAGGACGTGCTGTCGCGTCGCACCCGAATTTCCATCGAGTACTCGCATCGTGGGATGAACTGCGCGGGTCAGGTGGCAGCGTTGATCGCACCCGTTCTGGGATGGGACGAGGCCATGGTCGATCGTGAAGTCGAAACCTACCGCGCCCGGGTGGAGGCCGAGATCGAGTCGCAGCGCCAGCCCGACGACGAGTCGGCAGACGCGCTGCGGGTCGTCGCTCCGGAAGCCCGACAGGAAATCCTGGAACCGGTTCGCGGGTTCTGAGTCAGCGCGCTCGAACCAGTGTCTTCGGTGCGTGAACCGCCGTCGCGCCGGAGACGGCCATGACCAGCAGGGTGAGTATCGCAAGTGTGAGCATGCGTTCCATGGTGATCGGCGAAGCTGTGAGCAGGCTTGGTCTTCGCTGACAGAACACCGTCAGACGGGTCCGGGTTGGCAGTGCGGGCAGTGGTAGATCTGCCGCTCCTCGAGCGGGTTGTCGCCGATCAGACCGAACTCGATGGTGGTTCCGCACCGTCGGCACGGCTTGTTCTCTCGGCCGTACACCCAGAAATGACGACCCGCCCGTCGATCTCCGGTGGTGACACGTTGGTTCCGATCCTTGTTGGCCATGATCAATCGATAGGACAGGTCGATCGTCTTCTTCAGGTCGCCGGCGTCGCCGACCGGTGTACGTGGGTCGACTCCGCGCAGAAAACAGATCTCGTTTCGATAGACGTTGCCGAGCCCGGCGATGTTGCGCTGATCGAGCAGCGCGAGCCCTATCGGCCGGGCCGGATCCGATTTCAGATTGGTCAGGGCGGCTTCTGGGTCCCAGTCCGTACCGAGCAGGTCGGGTCCGAGGTATCCGACGGCCTCCTCCTCGTCCTCGATGATGTCGAGCACTCCGAGTTCGAACCCGATGGCCTGCGCGGTCGCGGTGTTCAAGATGATGCGGGCCTGGAACGCCGGGCGACGCCACCTCGCACCGGGTGCATAGACGTGCCAGGTGCCCTCCATCTTCAGGTGCGAATGGATGGAATAGCCGCCGACTCGAATCAGCAGATGCTTGCCGCGCGACGCGACAGAGTCGACCGTCTTGCCGGTGAAATCCACTGTGGCATAACGTGGTACGCGCACATCACAGGTGGTGAGTTGCTGGCCTTCCAGCGCCGCCCGCAGAGTGTTGGCCGCGCGCCAGACCGTATCGCCCTCGGGCATCGGTGTCGGTGTCCTCTCTGGTGTTCTTCTCGGTCACGGATGATTCAGCGGCGCAAGCGAAGCCCACGTGGTGTTGCCGAGAAACCGGCCTCGGTCAGCGTCTTGGAGAAGTCCGTGCCGTGGATGTCGTGACCATTGATCCGCTCGACCAGCAACTTGTCGACACCCCCGCGCCGGACGGTAGCCGCCAATGCGGTTGCTGCAGCGCCGATGTCCTCGGCATTTTCGCCGAACGTCAGCACCGACTTCCCGCCGCGTTCGACGAACATCGTCAATTCGCCTCGGACGAGAACGACCAACGCGCCGGCTTTACGGCCCGGGCGATGCTTCGTCGTCTCGTCCGGCTTCTCTGTGCCACCGGCCTCGCCGCTGCCGGCTTTCGGCCAGGGCAGTGCGCCGCCGTAGGGGTTGGCCGGATCGCACGATGCGAGCACGACAGCGGTGGCGTTCTTCTTCGGTTCGTCGTAGCTGCGTAACCGGTCGACGACGTCGGAGGTGGAGAACTGAGCGCCGCCGAGCGAATCGACGAAGTAGCCCCGCCGGCAGCGGCCGGAATCCTCGAACCCGGTCAGCACCTTGTACATCGTGGCGAATCCGCCGGGGACCCCTTCGTTCATCACCGATCCGCGGGTCACCACGCCGTAGCGCTCGAGCAGTACGTCGGCGGTGGCATGAGCGCGGACGGTGAGGTCGGGTTCGAGCTCGGGTAATCGCGACCACCGGCCGCCGGCAGTCGGGGGGCCGGTGCGGGTGGGCAGGGACGGCCGCTCGAACTGACGGTAGGAACGCAAGCGCGGAGTTCGACGCGGTGCACGATGACTCGGAGCCGAGCGAGTGGTGGTGGAATTCAACAACGCTCGCAGTGGCGCGAACGTGTCGTTGCTGAGCCGTCCGGCCCACACCAGCTCCCAGAGCGCAGCCTGCAGAGCGGTGTCGTCAGTGCTACCGACGGTGTCGGAGAGCTGCCGGAAGAAGTACGCACCGCCACCCGCGACTGCGTCCTGGATGCGAATCTGCAATTCCGACAGATCCGATTCGGCGGCGGGCACCAAAGTCAGTGGCGCGGTGTCGGCCATGTGCAGGCTCACCCAGCCGTCCTTGGACGAGATTGCTCCGTGCCCCGCCCACAGAACTTCGCCGGTGGAGGTCAACTCGTCGAGCATGGCGGGGCTGTAGTCGCTGATACGGGAGGAGAGCACGAGAGACTCCCACGCCGACGCCGGAACCGGCACGCCCGCAAGCTGTTCGATCACGGTTGCGACACCGTCGATTCCGCTCAGGCGTCGACTGTCCACGTGCTGCCAGGCCGGCAGGAACCGGCCGAGCGTGGCAGTGGAGACGGGTTCGACTTCCTGCCGTGCCGCTGCGAGGGATCGACGCCGCAGTCTGCGAAGAACCTCGGCGTCGCACCACTCGCTGCCCGTGGCACCGGGACGGAATTCGCCTTCGACGACGCGTTTGTCGACGGCAAGCCTGCGCAGGACGTCGCGTACCACGGCGGTACCGACACCGAACCGCGCCGCCGCGTCGTCGAGGGTAAAGGGTCCGTGGGTTCGGGCGTACCGGCTGATCAGGTCGACCAGCGGGTCGTCGACGGGTTCGATGAACGCGGCCGGGGTGCCGATGGGAAGTGGAACGCCGAGCGCATCGCGTAGGCGAGCCGCGTCCTCGATGGCTGTCCACCAGGTCTGTCCGGCGAACGAGACCTCCATCGCTCTCTTGGCATCGGCCAGTTCGGTGAGCCACTGCGGAAATTCGTCGCCGTTGGTGCGCAGGCCGATTTCCTCGACGGTCAACGGGCCGAGCAGCCGCAGCAGATCCGCCACACCTTCGATGTCCTTGGCGTGTCTGTCCTCGGGCAGTCTCTGCAACTCGAGCTCGGTGGTGGTGATGACGCTGTCGTCCAGCAACTCTCGGAGCTCGACGCGGCCGAGCAACTCGGCCAGCAGTGCGGAGTCCAGTGACAGTGCAGCGGCTCGGCGCTCGGCGAGGGGGCTGTCGCCCTCGTACATGAAGGCGCCGACGTAGTTGAACAGCAGCGAATTGGCGAACGGTGACGGTGACGGTGTCTCGACGTCGACGATCCTGATCTGGCGTCGACCGATGCGGGCCAGGATGTCTTCGAGGGCGGGGAGGTCGTAGACGTCCTGCAGACATTCGCGCACGGTTTCGAGCAGGATCGGGAACGTGGGGTACTTGCGTGCCACGTCGAGCAGCTGCGCCGAACGCTGCCGCTGTTGCCACAGCGGTGCCCGCTTGCCCGGGTTGCGACGAGGCAAAAGTAGTGCACGAGCGGCACATTCGCGAAATCTGGACGCGAACAATGCCGATCCGCCGACCTGCTCGGTGACGATGTCGGCAATCTCGTCGCGCTCGAACACGAACAGCTCCGCGCCGGGCGGCTGATCGTCGGTATCGGGGAGTCGGACGATGATGCCGTCGTCGGAGGCCGTGGGGGCGGCGTCGATGCCGTAGCGCTCGATCAGTCTTGCGCCCACCGCGAGCGCCCACGGCGCGTGTACCTGCTGGCCGTAGGTCGAGTGCAGCACCAGCCGCCAGTCGCCCAGTTCGTCGCGAAACCGCTCGACGATCATCGTCTTGTCGGTGGGCAGTTGACCCGTCGCCTCGAGTTGCTCGTCGAGCAACGCAATCAGATTGTTGACGGCATTGGCGTCGAGACCGTCGGAGCTCAGCCGCTCGGCCAAGTTGCTGCGATCGGTGGTGCTTCGCAGGAACTCTCCCAGAGCCTGGCCCAGTTCGGCCGGCCGGCCCAGGCCGTCGCCGTGCCAGAACGGGAGCCTGCCCGGTTGGCCATACGCCGGACTGACCAACACTCGGTCGTGGGTGATCTCCTCGATGCGCCAGCTGGTGGCACCGAGCGCGAAGACATCGCCCACTCGTGATTCGTAGACCATCTCTTCGTCGAGTTCGCCTACCCTGGACTGCTTTTCGCCGACCATGTAGACGGTGAACAATCCACGGTCGGGGATGGTTCCGCCCGAGGTGACCGCCAACCGCTGCGAACCGGGACGGCCGGTGAGGGTGTTTGCGTCGCGGTCCCACACGAGCCGTGGCCGTAGTTCCGCGAACTCGTCCGAGGGGTAGCGGCCCGAGAGTAGATCCAGGGTCGACTCGTAGGCGGATCGGGGCAGGGTGGCGAAACTGCCTGTGCGCCTGACGGAATCGAACCAGTCCTCGGCGTCGATGGGCTCGAGTGCGCACGCCGCGACGGTCTGTTGAGCCAGCACGTCGAGGGGATTGGCGGGTACGAAAAGAGCCTCGATCTTGCCCGACGTCATGCGTTCGACGGTGACCGCACAGTGGATCAGGTCGGTGCGGTGTTTGGGGAACAGCACGCCCTTCGAGATCTCGCCGACCTGGTGCCCCGCGCGGCCGACGCGTTGGAGCCCGCTGGCCACCGACGGCGGTGCCTCGACCTGAACGACCAGATCGACTGCGCCCATGTCGATTCCGAGTTCGAGGCTGCTGGTGGCGACGACGCAGCGCAGCCTGCCGGTCTTGAGGTCGTCCTCGATCAGTGCGCGTTGGTCCTTGCTGACGCTGCCGTGGTGGGCCCGGGCCAACAACGGATCGGCACCGTGGTTCACGTCGTTGGGAGTACCGACCTGCGACGGCGGCTTGTGTTGAGTGTCGACGCCGTCGCCGATTCGCTCGGCATACACCTCGTTCAGCCGCGCCGTGAGTCGCTCGGCGAGCCTTCGCGAGTTCGCGAACACGATGCACGAACTGTGCTCGAGGATGAGATCGACCATCTTCTCCTCGACGTGCGGCCAGATCGAGCCCTGCGCCGGGGGAGCGGCGGAGGTATCGGCGTTCGGATCGGTGACACCCAGTTCGGTCATGTCCTCGACGGGTACCTGGACCGTCAGATCGAACGTTTTCGGAGCTGGCGGCGCGACGATCTCGATGGGAGCAGCACCGGCCAGGAAGCGGCCGACCTCCTCGTGCGGGCGAACCGTCGCAGACAGGCCGATGCGCTGCGCAGGCTTGTCCAGCATGCCGTCGAGACGTTCGAGTGACACCGCAAGGTGTGCGCCGCGCTTGGTACCGGCCACGGCGTGTACCTCGTCGACGATTACGGTGTCGACCTCGGCGAGAATGTCTCGCGCTGCCGAGGTGAGCATGAGGAACAGCGACTCCGGGGTGGTGATGAGGATGTCCGGGGGAGTCTTGATCATGTTCCGACGGTCGGCCGCACTGGTGTCACCGGAGCGCACGCCCACCGAGATGTCGGGTGGATCGAGGCCGAGTCGCTTGGCCGTCTGAGTGATACCGACCAGGGGTGCGCGCAGGTTGCGTTCGACATCGACCGCCAGCGCTTTGAGCGGCGAGATGTAGAGGACCTTCGTCTTGCGCTTGCTGTCCGCGCCCAGTTGCGCCAATTCGTCCAGAGCCCACAGAAAAGCCGAGAGAGTCTTGCCCGATCCGGTCGGTGCAACGACGAGGGTGTGAGCGCCGCTCGAGATCGACGACCAGGCTCCGAGTTGCGCGGACGTAGGAGCTGGAAAAGCGCCGGTGAACCACTCACGAGTGGGCCGGGACAGCTTCTGCATCACCGACAGGTCTTCCGCGACGTCGGGGGTGCTGTGCCTGGCCATCTCATCATCATGCCCCGGGGCACCGACAGATAATCCCGTGCAGCTCGGAGGCGGTGTTGTTTCGTTCGATTCGGGTACCCCGACGCCATGACCGACGACCAAGAGATCATGCAGAAGATTTCCGCGAAACTCGACGCTCTGCTCGGCAGCAAGACCAACGGCCTGCAGAACGAGGTCCCCCCGGGGGCGAGCATCCAGTCCGACGAGGACGACGCCGAGCAGGGGCCACTCGGTCGGGATTACCACCTGGCCAGCAAGTACGCGCAGGCGCTCGCGATCAACGAGCCGCAGGTGATCGACCGCGACGAGTTCGACCGGTTGGTTGCCGAATACGGCTGACCACACGAGACTCGTTGAGGTGGACCTGGCGAACCTTGCGGCGTCGGATCTACAGTCGATGGGGTGACCGAACGCAAGAAGCCCGGAGTCACCTTCGAGTCCTGGGTGGACAAGCAGATCCGACAGGCTCAGGCCGAGGGTGCCTTCGACGGGCTCGAGGGGGCCGGTAAACCGATTCCGTTGGGCGATCCCCGGGACGAGCTGTGGTGGGTGCGCGGTTACCTCAAACGGGAGAATCTCCCGGCCGACGCGTTGTTGCCCACGGCGCTGCAGCTTCGCAAAGAGGTCGAGCGGCTGCCGGCCACGTTGATCGGTATCAGGCGCGAGGATTCCGCACGAGATGTATTGGACGAGTTGAATGCTCGCATAGTCGACTGGATTCGGTTTCCGACGCCGCCGATCGTCCCGCTGGGACCGGTCGACGTCGACGCATGGCTGGAAACGTGGCGGATCAACCGAGCCGAGGTCGACCGACTCGAGCGTGAACATCGCTCGCAGTCGGTCGGACCAGCGGCAGCCGCCATGCATACCGCCGAGCGATCATGGTGGACGCGCGTTCGTCGTGCATTTACCTGGCGGCGCTGAGACCCGTTGTCGTAGTGCACAGGGGCAGTGCTTCGGCCGCCGTCGACACGAACGGAATGCCGGTTGTTCCGTCGACCCGAACCTTCGACGGCAGCAACCCGTCGGAGTGTGTCGGTTCTTCCAACGTCGTCCAGCCGGTGGCCCGCCTGAGAATCCCGCCGATGAGAGTGTCCGTCGCATGACGGGTTCCGCTACGTACGGTGATCGGCGCGGTATCGAGCTCGACTCGCGCGAACCGCAAGGCTGCGTCCACGGCCTCGGTGGTCTGCGCCGCCGACGATCGGCCGCGCGGACCGGTGCTCAAGCCATGACCGGGTAGGTCGAGGACCACAACATCGACGCCTCTGGCAGCGATGTCCGAGGCCAACGGGGTGAGATACCGCGCATGTAGTCCTGCGTCGGCGACAAGCACTACCGACTGCTCGCACGCGACTGCCGCACGATGGATCTCGACGTGCACGCTTCCGTGCCCGGTATCCAGCTGTCTATGTTCCACGTCCAGCGCGGCGACATCCGCTCGGTTCAGCGCGACAGCCTCCGACGCCGGGCGTAACGCTGCTTCACACGCCGTGTTGCGCGCCAGGGCGTCGCCACGTCGGAGCAGCGACTTACCTTGCAGCAGAATCATCACCGCTGCACTCTCGTGGGCCGTGAGTGTCGGTGCCCAGCCGGTGGCTCGGCCGAGAGCCGAGGAATCGACGATGGGTTCGCCCGGTGTGACCCACTGACCGGAGAAGGGGGTGAGCCTCAGTCGGAACGCCACGTTCGCGACATGTGTTGCAGCTTTCTGCGGAACGTCGAACATCAACTGGCCCTGCATCGCTGCGAGTTCGCGCACACCGACCCAATCCAGCGGACCCAGGTTGTACGGCCCGATGAGATCGGTCTTGGCCGCGCGGTGAAAGGCGTCGGCCATGTCGTCCTGATACAGGAATTGATACGACGCCCGATCCGCCTCCGGGAATGCACCGATCGGTCCGGTGAACTGGTCGATCCCGTCGTTGGCGAAGTCGGGTCCGATGATGTAGGTGCACCGCAACATGGAGATGGTCATCTCGCCGGGGTGCCGACGGAGCCACCACTCCGCGTAATGTTCGACCTCGGCCTTGTCGTAGAAGTAGTAGCGATCGGGATCGCCTGCGGGATAACTGTTCTCGGTGAGCGGCTCCGGAGCGATCTCCGCACCGTATGCGTTGATGCTCGATGCGATCACCATTCGCGCGACGCCCGCTCGATATGCCGAATCGATGACGTTGCGTGAGCCGCGGAGGTTGATGTCGTGGGTCTCGGCCTTGTCCTTGAGCTCCTCGACCACGAACGCCAAATGCAGCACGACGTCGCATCCAGCGAACGTCTCCTCGAGGTCGGGAGAGCGAATGTCCGAGCGGATCGAGGTGAACTTCGGATGACTGATTCGGGCTGGGCGACGGGCTATCCCGACGACCGAGTCCACCTCTGGATCCTCGAACAACCTCGGCAGTATCGCCGCCGCGAAGTCGCTCGTGGCTCCGGTGACCGCGACTCGCAGACCGCGCGGCTCCTTGCTCATGCCGGCAACCCTGCGACCGCTTCCACTATCTGCTCGGTGGCGGTGGCCAATTGCTGCTCGGTGTGTGTCGCCATCACGCACAGGCGAATCAGTGCACCGGATTTCGGCACGGCCGGGTGCAATGCCGCACTGGTGAAAATCCCTCGGTCGTACAACGACTTCCACAGAGCCAACGCTTTGAGATCCTCACCCACGTGCAGTGCAACGATCGGCGAGGCGGTGTCGCCCGTCGGTGTAGTCGATCGTCCTGCAACATCGAGGCCGGCCGATTGCAAGCCGCCGCGGAGGATCTCGGCATTGTCCAGGACCCGTCGAGCACGGTCTTTGCCCTCCGCGCTGCGGATCAGGCGGACCGAAGCCAAGGCGGCACCCAGGGCGGCGGGCACGCCGGACGTCGTGAACAGAAAGGCGCGCGCCTTGATGCGGAGCGTGTCGATGAGATCGCTCGAACCGGTGACGAAACCACCGGTGGAGCTGGGGCTCTTGGAGAGCGATGCCATAGCGATGTCGACATCGTTGTTGATCCCGAACAGTTCGGCCGCGCCGGTGAGCTCGGGACCGTAGATGCCGAGACTGTGTGCTTCGTCGACCATCAGGGCTGCGTGATAGCGCAGGCAAAGGTCCGATATTGCACCGAGAGGGGCGAGGTCACCCTCCATGGAGTAGAGGCCGTCGACGATGACCAGCACGGCACCGTCGTCGATGACGGGCAACTGCAGTTTCGCTTCCAGGTCGGCCATGTCGTTGTGCTTGAACTTGACCACGGTCGCGCCGGACAGTGCGCTGCCGTCTCGAATCGACGCATGAGCTGCCGAGTCGACGATGATCGTGTCGCCGGGCCCGACGATCGCGCTGATCGTCCCGAGGTTCGTTTGATAGCCGGTGGTGAAGACCAACGCATCCTCGGTCCCGTGCCATTGCGCTATCTCGTGCTCGAGTTCGACGTGTAGATCCAGGGTGCCGTTGAGCAATCGGCTACCGGTCACTGCGCTACCGAACGTGTCCAACGCGTGCTGCGCACCTTCGACGACCTTGGGGTGGTCGGCGATGCCAAGGTAGTTGTTGGACCCGAGCATGATCTTGTCCACGCCTTCGACCCGTACGACGGGTGCCACGGCGGACTCCATTTTGCGGAAGTACGGGACGACATCTGCTTCCCGTGTTGCGCGGAGCAGGTCGACTCGTTCGTCCCCGCCGAGCCGCTTGATCAGTCTGTTGACAACCATCGTGGACCAGAACTCCTCACAGAGTTGATTGTGGATTGTCGCGAATTCAAGGGTTATTCGGAGCGGGGTGCACAGTCGATTGGTATTCGGCCGAAGAATATTCAACGCTTCAAAATGGGCTCTCGTTACGGAAATTGGTTGGTAAAGACCTCCGGAAAAATATTCTGGGTATCTTTTTGCGCGTGAGATTTTACGATATCTTTAGTTTAAGTTCCCAGGTCACAGGGTATTGTCGACGGTCAGCGCGAATTCACCTGCTCCACCGCTGTGTTTGTGGTTCTTCGACCGATTTGTCGCGATCATGTAATGGTACAAATAGTCGGCGACGCCACAAACAATTAGTGGCACACAATCGATTAGTGACACAAGGAGAAGAACTGTGACTGGATTAATGGTGCGCGAAAGAGAAACCCTCGAGAAGTACATGCCGGGTTTGATGCACTATCTGGACACAACCCCGCTGGACCAACTCGAATCCCGGGAATCGGACGCGATCGACAAGTTCCGGGAGTTCGGCGGCACCGGTTTGGTCGTTCCAGCCGAACTGGGCGGTCTCGGCGCTTCCGCTATCGACGCGGTCCGGGCGCAGCGGGCGATCGGGTCTCGCTCGCCCTCTCTCGGCGCGGGAACCACGATGCACCATCTGTCGCTCGCATCCCTGGCCGAGTTCGCGCGCGATGCGACCGAGGACGACCGAGCCCTGATCAAGGGATTGGTCGAACAGAAGGCGATCGTCGCTTCCGGATTCTCCGAGGGTGTCACCGGAGGAAGTGTGTTCATTCCGACGATGACAGCCGTCAAGAAGGGCGACAACTACATCGTCAACGGAAGCAAGAAGCCGTGCAGTCTGGCCCGTTCGATGGACTTGCTCACCTGCAGTGTCGAGATCGACTCGGGTGACCGCGCCGTCGCGCTGATTCCGGCCAGCCTCCCGGGTATGAGTGTGAAGCCGTTCTGGACCACCGACATTCTGGCCGGCGCGCAAAGCGAAGAAGTGTTGCTCGAAGACGTCGAAGTGCCCGCAAGCCTGGTGCTGCCGAACAAGGACGACGATCCCGATGGCGTGCACGAGATGACCGGTTACCTCTGGTTCGGAATGCTGATCTCTGCCAACTACATCGGTGCAGCGACGTCGCTGCTCGAGCGGATGATCGAGCAGAACAAGGGCGACTACGAGGGCTACGTTCGGGCGGCAGCCGAACTCGAGGTATCCATGGCGGCTATCGAGAACGTCGCCCGCGCTTTCGACGAAGGTGAACGCGGACAGGACATTTCGGTGAAACTGTTGTTCAACCGCATCGCGATACGTGACGCACTCGTCCGTAGTAGTTCGGCTGCAATCGAATCACTCGGCGGAATCGGCTTCATCAAGTCACCCGAGATAGCGTACGTGGCTTCGGCATTGCACGCCTTCGCATTTCATCCGCCATCACGACGATCCATTTCGGAGACCCTGGCTCGCTTCCACGCGGGTGAGGATTTCGCCTTCGTCAAGTAGCGGTCAGTCTTCGGTGCGTTCTTCCTCGTTCAGTTTGTCCTCGCCCCGGTTGCGGAAGAACTTGAACCCGGGGATGCCGATCACTGCGCGTCGGACATCTTTGGTGACTCCGAGCAACTCGTGGATCTCGGGCGACACGGTGTCGAGGGTGGCGAGGATGGGGAGCAGAGCTTCCATGTGGTCGAGAAGGCCGGGCAATTGATCGACCATGGCGATGGCGGCGTCGACCTCTTCGTCGGACAGGTTGTCGATGAACCTGCGCGCCATGGGCTCGGCCTGCTTGGCGATCGGATCGAACATTTCGATCAGCTCGAGCGCGGTGTGTGAGGCGACCGATGCCGACGCGACGACCTCGTCCGCGGCACCGGTCGTTCTCTGCACACTGGCAACAACCGCGTCGGCCGAGTCGATCACCCCGTCGATGCGTGTCATCAATGTCTCTATGTGGTTCATCAGTGCTTCGATTCGGCCGGGCAGGGTAAGCGCGAATTCGGTTGTGGTGAGCATCCAGCTCACACCGACCCGCGCCACCGCGACTCCGCGCCGGAGCACCGTTTCGGTACCGAGTGGATCGGGGAGCACCACACCTGCCAACACCAGAGCCATAGGAGCGACAATGCCACACCGACACCACGCCCCGAGTGCCGTTAGCCTCGTAGCATGAGAGCTCTTGTCACCGGTGCCAGCGGATACATCGGGTCGCGGCTGGTGGCAGCTCTGCTGGCAGACGACACCGATGTCGTCGTCGGGTCACGTACCCCGAGCAATCTGCGCACTTTCGACTATTACGACTCCGTCACCGCTGTATCGCTCGATGTCACCGACCAGCAGTCGTGTGCGGATGCGTTCGCAGAATCCGGGCCCATCGACGTTGCGTACTACCTGGTGCACGCCATCGGTGAGTCCGACTATCGTGCGCAGGATCGGCGGTCCGCCGAACAGTTCGCCGCAGCTGCGGCCCGGGCGGGTGTGCAGCGGATCGTGTATCTGGGTGGTTTCGTACCCGACGACGACCACCTCTCCGAGCATCTCGCCAGTCGTGCTGACGTGGGAGAAGCGCTGACGGTGGACGGCGTCGAGTTGGTCTGGCTCCGTGCGGCCATCGTCATGGGGGCCGGTTCGACGTCCTACGAGATGTTGCGCTACCTCGCCGACCGCTTGCCGGTACTGCCGCTGCCGAGCTGGCTCTCCGAGCCCGTGCAGCCGATCGCCGTCGACGACGTTCTGCACTATCTGGTGGCGTCCGCGGACGCCGAGACGGTGCCGGCGGGCTCGTACGACATCGGCGGGCCGGACGTGGTGCCGTATCGCGATCTGGTGTTCGCGTACGTCGAAGCTGCCGGTCTTCAGCGGATCGGGGTGCCGGTGCCGTTCGTACCGACCTCGCTCGCAGGCAAAGTCATCGGCCTGATCATTCCGGTTCCGGGTGGGCTCGCCGAGGATCTGGTGGGGTCGTTGCACAACACGATGACGACATCGGAGAGCCGGATACGTGACCTCGTTCCCGACCCTCCACGGGGTTTGACCACCATCGCAGACGCCATGGCCCGTAGTGTGCGAGGCATGGTCGGTGAGCCTCCCGGTGTCTGCGCGCTGAAGGATCCGCTTCGGCTGGCGAACACGGACGCGACGTGGAGCGGCGGCGACGCCCTGGGAGTCCGGCGCCGCGGTGTGGCGGCGTCCTCGGACCGTACCTGGGGCTTGATCGAAGCCCTCGGCGGGCGGCGACTGCTGGCCTCGAAGCCCGTCGCGGCAGCGGTGCGAACCAACCTGGACGTGGTGGCCGGTGTGAACCGACGCGTGACGTCGGCCGTGCGTCGCTTGACCGATACCGAGGAGGCGTGATGGGAACGTGGTCCACGACCGCACTCAACGTGATGAAGTCCGCTCTGGTCGATCCTGTCGAGCGAGACCACCGACAGTCCGACGCAGCGTTCCGTAAGCGGCGCATCGTCGTGTTGATCACATTGGTGATCGGTGCCACGGTGCTCTACTTCTCGCTCAAGGTCGAGCCGGGCGATCCGGTGTTCTACGCGCTGACGCTGCTGCTGGCGGCGGTGTGGACGGTGGGCGGATTTCTGTCGGGCCCATTGCATCTCGGGCGTATTCAGGTCGGGGGATCGATCAGGCGGCCGATCGTCACGCCCATCCTCATCGGTCTCGCCGTAGGCGGGGTGTTCATGCTCGGCGGTCTCGTGGTGCGTCAGATTCCGCCGCTGGCCGACTTCACCGAGAACGTGCTCGCGCACGCCAGGGTGGGCTCGCTGGTGCTGATCGTCTTCATCGCGCTGCTCAACGGCGTCGCGGAGGAGATTTTCTTCCGCGGAGCGCTGTACGCGGCGATCGGCGTCAAGAACCCGGTGATCATCTCGACCGTCGTGTACGCGATCGCCACTCTCGCGTCCGGCAATCCGATGCTCGGGTTCGCCGCTGTGCTGCTGGGATACGTGATGGGCCTTCAGCGGCGTGCATCGGGTGGAATCCTGGCACCGATCCTCACGCACGTCAGTTGGTCGGCGGTCATGGTCCTCGCACTGCCCCCACTGTTCGTGTGATCGCCGATGTTCGACGGGAAAGAGGCGTGAACACCGATTCGGTCGGCAGAAACGGTCCTGCGTGCTGATTCCTTCCGGAACTGGGCTAGATTGCGCAGGTGAGTGAAAATCTCGATCGCGTCGATCGTCTGATCATCGACGAGCTGGTGTCCGACGGCCGCGCTACGTTGGCGACGCTGGCGGAAAAGGCGTCCTTGTCCGTGTCGGCCGTCCAATCCAGAGTCCGACGGCTCGAGTCGCGGCGCGTGATTCGTGGCTACACCGCCCAAGTGGATCCCGAAGCTCTGGGTCGGCCGTTGTCGGCGTTCGTGGCCATCACTCCCATCGACCCGGCCCAACCCGATGACGCTCCCGCCAGGCTGAAGCACCTCTCGGCCATCGAATCGTGCCATTCGGTTGCAGGCGAGGAGAGCTACGTGCTGTTGGTGCGGGTCGAGTCACCCCGTGCACTCGAGCGGCTGCTGCAGGAAATCAGGGCCACCGCCAACGTGCAGACACGCAGCACCATCATTCTGCAGACGTTCTACGATCGCTGACGGCTCGCCACACGCGGTCCGAGGACATCGGTAGGTCGTACAGCCTCGCCCCCACGGCATCACGGATGGCGTTTGCCAGCGCAGGAGCGACCGGGTTGTACGGAGACTCGCTCATCGACTTCGCACCGAAAGGGCCCAACCGGTCGTAGGTGTCGGCGAACAGAACTTCGGTCCGCGGAATGTCCGCGAACTGCGGAACGTGATAGCTCCGGATGGAATCGGTGGTGACCAGACCGGCACCGTCGGTGCGGATTTCCTCGTACAGTGCGCTGCCGATGGCCTGCGCAACGCCGCCTTCCACCTGACCGCGGCACTGCTGGGGGTTCATCACCGTTCCGGCGTCCGCACTCTGCACCGAGTGCAGAATCCGCACGGTGCCGGTCTCCTCGTCCACCGCCACCCGGAAGGCCTGGACGTTGAAGGCCAGCGATCGCGGGAGCCCGCCGCTGTTGCCCTCGGTGACCAGTGATCCCCCCGCCGTTGCCAGGATGTCGTCGAGGGTGACGAACCGATCGCCGCACCGCACGCCTTCGGGACCCAGGATGCAGTCCGAGTTACGTTGTCCGGCAACGGTTGCCGCGATATCGACGATCCGCGCAGACAGGGCGCGTACTGCCGCGTACAGAGCCTTGCCCGCAACCACGGTGCCGGCCGAACCGAAGGCTCCGGTGTCGTAGGTGGTGGAATCGGTGTCGGACTGATCGACCCGAATGCGATCGACCGAGGTGCCCAACTCGCTCGCTGCGATCTGGGTGTGCACGGTAGTGGTCCCGTTCCCGAATTCTGCTGTCCCGACGCGTATCTCGTACCGCCCCTCGGGCAGCAGTGCTACGGAAGTCTCGGCGCGATGACCGCGTGGTGGAATGGTCGCGATCATCGCCACCGCCATTCCTTCGCCGACTTTCCATCCTGTCGGGGCATGCTCACCGTTGCCGCGTCGCAGAGCTGCCTGGGCCAGGTCGATGCACTGATCGAGGCCGTAACTTCCGAACTGCAGGTCGTCTTCCTCCAGATGCGCGGCGACGATGTCGTCGCCGGGGACGATCACGTTGCGTCGGCGAAACTCGAACGGATCGACGTCGATCTCTCTGGCAAGGTCGTCCATTGCCGACTCGATGGCGAACATCACCTGTCCGAGTCCGTATCCACGGAATGCCCCGGACGGAATGTTGTTGGTGTAGACGGTCTTCGCATCGACTCGCTTGTTGGCGCAACGGTAGATCGCGACGGACTCGCCGCACCCGTGGAACATCACTCCGGCACTGTGATTGCCGTAGGCCCCGGCATCGGTGAGAACGTCGATCGACAACGCGGTCAACGTGCCGTCGGCGCTCGCGGCAGCGGTGACGTCGACCCGGAACGGGTGCCGACACGGGGACACCGTGAACTCGTCGGTCCGGGTGAACTCGAATTGCACGGGTCGACCGGTGTGGAGCACTGCCAGCGCCACGACGTCCTCGGTCAGCAACTCCTGCTTACCGCCGAAGCCGCCGCCGACACGTGCGGTGAACACCCGCACCCGCTCGCGTGGAAGGCCGAAGATCTGGCAGATCTCGTCACGTACCAGGAACGGAACCTGAGTGCTGGTGCGCAGATTGAGCTTCCCCGTCTCGTCCAGCCATCCGATGGTGCCGTGGGTCTCCAGGTGCACGTGTTGAACTCGCTGCGTGGTCCACCGTCCGGTGACCACCGCCGCTGCGTCTCGGACCGCGGCGTCGACGTCTCCGGTGCTGCCGTGCAACTCTGCCACCAGGTTTCGTGACGGATCCGCAATTCGAGCGGCGGCATCCTTCTCGCCGTGGATCTTCGGCGCGTCGGGTTCGAGCGCGGATTCGGGATCGAACACTGCGGGTAGCACTTCGTACTCGACAACGAGGGCGCGGCACCCTTCCTCCGCGGCAGCAACCGAATCTGCGACCACGATCGCTACCCGCTGGCCGATGAACCGTACGACGGTGTCGAGCACGTGGGTGTCGTCGGGATCGTCGACGCGGCGATCGTGGCGTGCAGTCGAAAATGCCGCGGTGGGGCTGTCTTTCGCGGTGAGAACCAGCACGACCCCGGGCACCCGCTCCGCGGCGGTGACGTCGACGGTGACGATGCGCGCGTGCGCATGCGGACTGCCGAGCACCGTGGCGTGCAGTAGTCCCGGAGGTGCGTGATCGAGGGTGTAGGGCTCGATTCCGGTGACGATTCGGGCACTGGCAGGTGCAGCGACGGACCGCCCGCAAGCCGGTCCGTCGACGGCTTTCTCGGTGTTCACCACACCACCTACTGCGTCGGCTATGGCCCGGTACCCGGTGCAGCGGCACAGATTCCCTTTGAGCCGCTCGGGGAGTTCGTCCATATCGTTCTCGGTCAGTGCCGATGCAGTGACGACCATTCCTGCTGTACAGAAACCGCACTGGAAACCGGCGGCCTCGACGAAGCGACTCTGCATGGGATGCAGGTCTTCTGGAGTGCCGAGCCCGGAAACGGTGGTCACGGATCTGTTGGCGGCACGGAATGCGGGGAAGATGCACGAATGCACCGGCTCACCGTCGACGAGCACCGAACATGCTCCGCAGTCGCCCGCGTCGCAGCCTTTCTTCACTTCGAAGTGTTCGTGTTCGCGCAGCATGGTCCGCAGGCACTGGCCCGGCCGCGGATCGACGTCGGTCGGTACACCGTTGATGTCGACGATCATGACAACTCCTCGCGAATCTGCTGGGCTGCAGTACAACTGATGTGTCGACGCCAGTCCGGCGCACCGTGGGGGTCGTCGTACCAGTGCTCGGGACCGATTGCCGCGGCAATCGTGTCATCGAGCTCGGCGGCCGTCGGCAGAGCGGGAAAGCGAAGTACGAACGGGCGGACGGTCGATGCGCTGACCGTCAGCACGAACTCGCCGCCGACGTCGACTCGCCCGATGACCACCGCGGCCGATCGGCCGAGTGGTGACAGAGCGAGCGTGCGCATCGCGGTTCTCGCCTCGAGCGCGTACCGCGGAATCTCGATGCTGCGCAACACGTCTCCAGCGCGAAGGGCATTGGTGTGCGGTCCGGTGACCAGATCGTCGATAGCGATGTCGTAGTCGTGTTCGGGACCGTCTGCCGACCACACCTGCCCGATGCCGTCGAGGGCTGCGGTGACCGAGATCATCGCGCCGGCGGGCAGGGCCAACGCGATGTTGCCACCGACGGTGGCGGTCTTCCATATCTTGAACGAAGCCAACAGCGCTGCGGCGCAGCGAGGAAACAGTGCGGCGGCAGGCCACGGTGAATCGAATCGTGCCAGCGTCTCGATCGTGCACGTGGCGGCGATCTCGAGCCCGGCCTCGGTGACCGTCAACGGCTCCCAGCCCAAGGCGGTGATGTCGACGAGGGTACTCAGATGATCCTGCTTCTCCGAGAACAACCAGGTACCACCTGCGAGTACTGCGGTGTCCGCGCGTCCCGGCGGCAGGTCCGACCGGGAGCCGGGAAGCAGAATGCTGTCGACAGTGCCGAGATCCATGGTCTTCGTTCACCTCATCCTCGCCGGGAGCGTCCAGCGCGCCGGCAGGTCCACCACCCGATGTGTCACCTCGAACTGTAGTGAGTTTCTGTTACCGATCCGCGGTGGTCCGGCGATCCGTCCGAAACTCGGCGGAAACAACACGCACCTAGGGTTGCCTCGAACGAACGCAGCAATGCCGAGCCGGGGGAGGGCAACAGTGCAGGTCAAGGACTTGCTCGACGCCACAGGGCTCTGCATTCGATTACTCACCTCCGACCCCGATGCGCTGGATCGCACGTTGCGGTGGACGTACACCACCGATCTGCCGGATCCGTCGCGCTACATCGCCGGCGGTGAACTGGTCATCACCGGCCTCGTATGGCGTCGAACGCCGGCCGACAGCGAGGTGTTCGTCCGAGCTGTCGCAGAATCCGGGGCCTCGGCGCTGGCGGCGGGGGAGGGTTTGCTCGGCCATATTCCAGCAGATCTGATCGACGCCTGCGAGCGGCACGGACTTCCTCTGCTCGCTGTGCCGGACAATGTCTCGTTCGGCGAGGTCACCGAGTTTCTCGTCGGGCGAGTCACCGGTGATCGAATTGCCTCGCTCAACAACTCCCTCGTTCGGCACCGCCAACTGCTCACCGCGGTAGCAGACGGAAGGGCCCTCGACGAGCTGGCTCTGCACACCTCCAGGGAAACGGGCATGGCATGCCTGATCTTCACCGCTACCGGGCGGCGGCTGGTGGCCGAAGTCGTCGCGTTCTCCGATGCCGACGTCGACACGTTGACGCATGCCGCACTGTCCTCCGAAAGACTCCCCACAACAGCAACTCTCAGCGACGGTGAGCCGTACAGCATCTTCGGAATCGGCCCGTCGCTCGCGCAGAGGACCACGCGGTGGTTCCTCGCGGTGGCGGGAGACAGGGACAACTTCCCTCCAGCGATCTCCGACGCGTTCGGTCAGCTGGCAGCCATCGCCGCCCTCGATCGTGCTCGACGCGAGGAAGGACGGCTGGTTCGGCGTGAGATAGCAGACCAGGCCGTGGCATTGATCGAAGCCGACAGCACCAGGCCCGAGGCGCTGACTCGGCTGCGTCAGGCAGCCGTCGACCCAGACCGTCCGCTGGTTGTCATCAGGATCGTGCACAGCGGTAAAGCCGATCTGCGCGAGATGCTGAGGACAGTGCTCAGCGACACCCTGACCTCCTTCGGTGGCGGCTGCGTCGGTGCCAGCACGCACGGCGACATCGTCGGGATCGTGAACACCGAGGATCCATACATCGCGCAGACTCTCCGAACCCGATTGTCCCGCCTGGGTTCCGGTATCGGTCGCAGCCGCCTTCTCGTGGGCGTCAGCTCGGAGGCCACCGGTCTGACCATCGACGGCGCGCTGCGTTCGGCCCGGCACGCACTCGACATGAGCAGGCAGGGGACCGGCCCCGTCACGGTGACCACGGGTGCGCAGCTGACGTCGGCAGTGTCGATGCTGTCGGCACTGCCCGACGACGTGCGTCGATCTTTCGTCGAGCATGTTCTGGCTCCTCTGCTCGAGTACGACCGGCGCGCCGACGCCGGTCTGATCGACACACTTCGTGAGTTTCTTGCCACCGGCGGATCATGGAACCGAACCGCCGACTCGTTGCATGTGCACCTCAACACCGTCCGGTATCGAATCAAGCGTGTCGAGGAACTGCTCGGCCGCGACCTGGGCTCCACCGAGGACAGACTGGACATCTACCTCGCTCTGCAATCCATCCCTCGGTCGTCGGCCACGGGGGCGGCATAGGATCGAGGAATGACAGGCTTCACCGGAATCCCTTTCGCTGCGCTGGACTTCTACGAGGACCTCGAGGCCGACAACAGCAAGCTCTGGTGGAACGAGCACAAAGCGGTTTACGAGAACGCGGTCAAGGGCCCGATGACGTCGTTGCTCGCGACACTGGAACCGGAGTTCGGTACTGCCAAGGTCTTCCGCCCCTACCGTGACGTTCGCTTCTCCAAGGACAAGACCCCGTACAAGACCCATCAGGGCGGATTCGTCGCTCGCGGCGACAGTCTGGGCTACTACGTCCAGATCGACCCCGCCGGATTGTTCGTCGCCGGAGGCTTCTACAACTCCTCGACCGACGGTGTTGCCCGCTATCGCCGCACCGTCGACGACGACGTGCGCGGAGCCGAGCTCGAGCGGATATTGGCGACGTTGACCAAGGCCGGATACGAGATCGGCGGAGACAAGCTGAAGACCAAGCCGCGGGGATACGAGCTCGATCACCCGCGCATCGACCTTCTGCGCCACAAGTCACTCACCGCGGGTAAGCATTTCGGCTCACCCGAGTGGCTGAAGACACCGAAAGCCGCGACGAAGGTGCGCGACGCCTGGCGGGCGCTCACCCCGTTGGTGGAGTGGACCGCGGCGCTGCACACGTGAGCGCAGCGCTCTATCCGACGACAGAGTAAGTCCGCCAGGCACTTCCGGCGTCCGGGGCATCCTCGCGTTCGACGGTTGCCTGAATCAGACCGTACGGCCGATCGTCCGCGTTGAACACCTCGAGGTTGTTCTCGATACCGAACTTGCCCAGGTCGTAGACGAAGTGGTGCTTGTTCGGGGCCGACATCGAGATCTCGGCGATGAACGGATACTTCTCCAGCACCGCCTCGCCCATGGCGTACAACGTCTGCTGCAGCGCCAAGGACTGCAGATTGGCGAACCGTTCGATCATGGCGGCCTTCACCCCGGCGTACACTTCGTCCCACTCGACATCGGTTGTCGTGTAACGCCATTGCGCCGTCAAGGACGTCGCCATCACACGGTCGGTGGTGGGCTCGAGTATCGTCAGGTCGTCCTCGAGGAAGCCGTGGAATTCCGAGCCCGTGGACTTGAGAATCACCATCTCTTTGAACCCGCTGATCACCCACGTCTGCTGGGCATCACCCTTGCCTTCGACGGTCACTGCCGACGTGCGGATCTCCTCACCCTTGCGTGTCCACGTATGGTCGTGCTCGACGCCGTCGATCACTGCTCGAGCCCAGGCGTACTCCTCGAGCTCGATGCGGGCACCGTCGACGGGCTCGACGTCGTCGACGTAGTGGCGAGCCAAATCGAGGCCGTAACTCTCCAGGTGCAGTAGGCCTTTGGTCTTGGCGTACGCGTACGCGGTCTGCTTCTGGGTGTCGGTGGGCAGCACGTTGGATTGATCACCCACCAGATGTGCGGGGGAGAAGTTACCGCGCAGCGCGCTCGACACGTTGATGTCGTGAATTTCGTGCCGCGGCGAGTCTCGATAGATCCGCACCACGCGGTTCTCCGCCTTGCCGTACTGATTGGATCCGAGGACGATCTTGCCGGTCAAGTCGGTCATGTCAGCTCCCGCGATAGGTCGAATAAGCAAAGGGGGACAACAGCAGAGGCACGTGATAGTGCGCATCGGGATCGGCGACGGTGAACGAGATGGACACCTCGGGGTAGAAACTCGGTGTCGCTGTCGCCTCGAAGTAGTCACCCGTGTCGAACGAGAGACGGTAGACGCCCGGATCGATCGGCCCGGGTACAACTTCACCGATGCGTCCGTCCCCGTCCGTGGTAGCGGTGGAGATCTCACCCTTCTCGGGGTGGAACAACCGCACCCGCATTCCGACCGCCGGGGTCCCCGAGGTGGCGTCGAGCACGTGCGTCGACAACCCGGTCACTGCTCCGGACCCAGCATGCGGCCGAGGCGAATTCGATTGATCTTGGCCAGTTCCACGCGGAGCACCCGTCTCTCGGTTTCGGCATCGTTGTCGAGCCTCTCCTCGAGGATAGCGAGCAGGTCCTCCGCGGACCTGCCGGTGGCACACACCAGATAGACATGGCCGAACTTGTCCTCGTACGCACGGTTTCCCGCCGCCAATTTCTCGAGCACCGCGGTGCCGGCGGTCGTGACCGCTGCCTGCTCCCGCTTCGACGACGGATTGTCGGCCTTGCCGCCGATTCGGGGATGACCGTCGAGCGCGTGATCTATCTCGGCTTCGGGTAGTTCGGCGAGCACTCGATCTGCTCTGTCCAACAGTAGATCTCGACTGTCGAACGGGCGGCCCTGGGCTACTCGACGGGCCCAGATCGACGACGCACAACACTCGTAGAGTGCGTGCATCGCTTGTCGATCGCTGAGTCGGTTGAACCCGTCGAGCCCTATCCATTCGTGTAGCAACGTGCGCTCACTATCTGAAGTCGTTGATGCGACCGAAGCGCGCGGCCGCGATCGGGTTGGCATCGGCCACCAGATCGTCGAATCGGTAGTTCGCGATCTTGGCTATCTCGATCATGGCAAACGACCGCTCTGCCGACGGCGCGTTCTCGACGCGCGACCAACCGTTGGCCAGGACTCGATCGTAGCGCTCGGTCTCCCGCGCGCAGATCACCAGCGGAAAGCCGAAGTGCTCGCGGTATTCGGCGGCGAGTTGCACGATGTTGTCGTGCTCGTCCTCCTCCAAGTTGGACAAGCCGACGTGGTCCGCTGCGTTGAGGGTGCCGGTGGCGTCCTCGCTGCCGAGATCGGGATAGCTGTTGATCAGTTCGATCTGCTCCTCGGTTGTGCCGGCCAACAGTGCCTCCTGGAAGGCCTCGCGTAGACCGTGCGCATCGGCGAAAGGCCGCTGCTGGTACGCGCGTTCGACAACCCACGGGGTGCCCTGCACCAAGCCGCCGAACGTGGCAGCGAAGTCCTCGGATGACATCTCGTTGACCTGGTCGAGGGTGATGCCCTTCCCTGGACCACCGGCGACGGCCTGCCCGCGATTTCCGATATGGAAGAACAACACGTTGAGCACGATTGCCGAGACAGCGCCCAGAACGATGCCACTGCCGAACAGCATTGCGAGCCAGTCCGGTACGCCTTCCGAGACGGTGGGCTGGATGGTGACGAGCATCGCCAGTCCGAGACTGGTAGCAACGATGATCAGGTTGCGGTGATCGGTGAAGTCCACCTTCGAGAGGGTCTGGATTCCGACCACGGCGACGGTCGCGAACAGCGCGAGCGCGGCTCCGCCGAGCACCGGCGGCGGGATGGATGCCACGACTGCTGCCGTTTTGGGCAGCAAGCCGAGCAGAATCATGATGCCGCCGGCCGTGGCCACCACCCACCGGCTGCGAACACCGGTCAGCCGGACCAGACCGACGTTCTCTGAGAATGCCGTGTACGGGAACGAGTTGAACGTGCCACCGATGACGGTAGCAACGCCGTCTGCGCGCAGTGTCGCGGCGATGTCGTCCTTCTTGATGCGTTTGCCGACGATCTCACCGGTGGCATACACGCTGCCGGTGGTTTCGACCGCGATGATGAGCATGACGACGATCATCGAAATGATGGCGATGACACTGAATTTGGGAACACCGAACAGGAAGGGCTGAGTGAAACCGACCCATGATGCTTCCGAGGTGCCGTCGAAGTTCATGTCTCCCAGCACGAATGCGACGGCGCTGCCGATGACCAGGCCGAGGAGCACGGCAATGGTGGCCATGAATCCTTTGAAGAACCGTTGGATCAACACGATGATCAGCAGTGTGCCGATCGCGTACGCCATCCACCGCCCGTTGGTCGGGTCCTGTTCGTGCGTAGCGGGATTGGTCACCGCATCGTTGACGGCCACCGGCAGCAAGGCGACACCGATGATCGTGATGACGGTACCGGTCACCACCGGCGGGAAGAAACGCAACAGCTTGCTGAAGTACGGCGCCATGAAGAACGTGACGAGGCCGGCCACGATGACGGCGCCGTAGACGTACAGCAACCCCTCGGTGCCGCCGCCGTTCGCCATCGCGATTGCGATCACCGGA
This sequence comes from Rhodococcus sp. Leaf278, assembly GCF_001426085.1. Taxonomy (GTDB): domain Bacteria; phylum Actinomycetota; class Actinomycetes; order Mycobacteriales; family Mycobacteriaceae; genus Rhodococcoides. The sequence continues at coordinate 7,144 of NZ_LMRR01000002.1, read as the reverse complement.
GAGACACCGGCGAACGTCACGCCCTGCAGCAGCGGCAGCCGGACACCGATCTTCCAGAATCCGACGGACTGAATGATCGACGCGATGCCGCAGGTGAACAGGTCGGCATTGATCAGATGAATCAGTTGTTCGTTGGTCAGTCCGATCGCGCTGCCGATGATGATCGGTACCAAGACCGCGCCGGCGTAGAACGCGACGACATGTTGGAACCCGTAGGCGGCAAGTTTCGGAACGGGGAGCACTTCGTCGACGGGATGGACACGTTTGCGTGTGGTGGGCTTGACGGACATGGGTGGGCACCTCGCGGAAGCAACAGGGCAGGATTCCTGCGACGCTGCAGGAGAAGTGCACTAAGAATCGGTCATCGCGCCTATCCTCGCTAGTCGAGCACGCACAAACTTCGGGGCGTACTCGACGTGGCCGTTGTGCGAACATCCAACACTCGGCCCAGCGACAGAAGGAGCCAGGGTGTCCGACGGTGCAGTGGGAGTGCTCCTGGCTGCGGGTGCCGGAACGCGGTACGGCTCGCCGAAGGTTCTCGCCCACGACGGTCTATGGCTTCGCACGGCAGTGCAGGCGCTGCGGGACGGCGGGTGCGACCGCGTGGTCGTGGTGCTGGGCGCGGCTGATGCGCCCGTTCCCGACGGTGCGATCGCTGTTCATGCACCCCAGTGGGAACAAGGAATGAGCGCGTCGTTCGAGGCCGGTCTGACCGCGGCGTCGGACGCGGACTACGCGGTGGTGCATGTGGTCGATACGCCAGACGTGGGAGCGGAGGTGGTGCGGGCGGTTCTCGATGCTGCGCGGGAAACCGGTCTCGCCAGGGCCGTGTTCAACGGCCGCCCAGGTCATCCGGTCGTGTTGGCGCGGCGTCATTTCGAGGCCGCTGGGGCGTCGGCGTCGGGCGATTTCGGTGCCCGGGGCTTTTTGAAAGGCCGCGACGACGTGAGTGCCGTCGAATGTTCGCAGTGGGCAACGGGAATCGATCACGACTATCGGTAGTTGGCCTACTTCCTGAAGCCGGCCGCGATCGCCTCGATCATGCCGTCGAACTGATGACCACCCGTCGGGAACTCGACCACTCTCGCCGATGGGAGAGCCGTCGAGTTCAGCGCCAGGTGGGAAAAGGGAACCACCTCGTCGTCCCGGCAGTGGACAAGTGTCAGGGCGGTCTCGGGCTCTGGGTCGGTGAACGCGTAGTCGGCGACGTCCCACCCACGCGGAGTCCAGTCCGGCATCGCCAGTAGAGCAGCCCGGACGGGCCGATTCCGGCGACGTTCTGCCAGGACCCTGACGAGGATCGATGCACCGAAGGAATGCGCAATCACCGAATCCTCCGGTCCGAGCCGGTCCAGGTGCTGCCGAATCGGTTCGGCCCAGTCCTCGAAACCCATGGCGGTGTCGGACAGCTCCGGCATACGAAGATCGAGACGCAGAGCTTCGGCCAACCCGCGCGCCAACTCCGCGTCGTCGACGAATCCGCCGGCACCATGTACGAACAGAAGTCGACGAACCACGATGACGTCCCTTCTTCGGCCGTGTTCTGTTATCAGGAAAACACAATTCTGTCGTGCGCGTTTTGCGTAGTCGGAGCTACGCAAAACGCGCACCAGGGGTTGACCGGGATTCAGGGTTCGTGGAACCATCTGGCTCAGCGTCGCGTATCGATGACGGACTGCGTCAGGCATGGAGGCGTCGTACTGCCCAGGAGGCAGCGCATGTCCATATCGTTCGATCACACCATCATTGCCGCGAAGAACAGTTCCGCATCGGCCGAATTCTTCCGCACCCTGTTCGGCTTACCAGAGGCTCCGTCATGGGGGCCGTTCGTGAACGTGCAACTCACCGACGGCACACTGATTCAGTTCGCCGAACCGCCGGTGGACGACATTCAGTTCCAGCACTACGCTTTTCGAGTCAGCGAGGACCTGTTCGACGAGGCGTACGCCCGGCTGGTCGACAACGATGTCGAACATTGGGCAGACCCCCGAATGACCGAACCAGGAACGGTCAACACCGGACACGGTGGCCGCGGAGTGTATTTCCGTGATCCCACCGGCCACTTTTTCGAGATGCTGACACACTCGTACCTGACCCCGCAGGGTGTACCGGTACCCTAGCGATTGTGGCCGAGCAGCAGCATGTTTCGATGACGAGAACTGCCTACGACACTGTTGCGGAGAGCTACGCAGACCTCGTTCGTGGCGAGCTCGACGGCAAGCATCTCGAGCTGGGCCTTTTGGCGGCGTTTGCCGACCGAGTGCGGGGCGGCGAGGTTCTCGAGGTCGGTTGCGGATCCGGCCGCATCACCGAGCACCTACACGGTCTGGGTGTAAACGTCGCTGGAATCGATTTGTCGTCCAACATGATCGACGTTGCTCGACGCGAATTCCCACATCTGAGATTTCGTATCGAGTCGATGGAGTCACTGTCGGCGGCAGACGGCTCGGTTGCGGGGATTGTTGCGTGGTACTCGATCATTCACACTCCTCCAGCGGAGCTGCCTGCGATATTTGCAGAACTGAACCGAGCGATGGCAGCGGATGGTCTGCTGCTGCTGGCATTTCAATCCGGCGACGAGCGAGTACGGCTCGAACATGTTTACGGACATACAGTCTCGTACGACGCCTATCGACTGGACCCCGACGCCATTGCACAGATGGTGGTCGACGCCGAGTTCGAGATCGAGGTTCGAATACACCGGGCCCCGGTGGGAAACGAGCCGACGCCGCAGGCATATCTGATGGCGCGCAAGCGAACATCGTGACGTCTCGAGACCGGTAGAGTTTGCCCGATGTGTGCACCTCGTCCATGCGTTCTCTTCGTCACCGACCTGGCTTATCTGTCGAAGGGCCGACGCTACTGCGACGAAGACATTTTCCTCTCGTCGCAGCTCCGCGAGTGGGTCGACATTGCGCTGTGTCACCCGCTCGACGCGCGGGCGCTGATGGACGTGTTCGACGTAGTCGTTGTCCGAAACTCGGGGCCCGTGCTGGGGTACCAGGATGCGTTCGACGCGTTCACTCGCCACGCACGCGAGAACGGCACGAAAGTTTTCACGCAGCTCACCGGCAAAGGCGACCAGAAAGGCAAGCAATACCTGGTCGATCTTTGTGCAGACGGCTTTCCGGTCATCCCTACCGTCGACAATCCGCGGGATATCTCGCGCTTGCCCGAGGTGGATACCTATGTGGTGAAACCGAAATGGGGCGCAGACTCGATCGGTATGCGAAACATCGGGCGCGCCGAACTGACGGACGTGGAGCCGAACAACCTGATTCAGCCGCGAATCGATTTTGTGTACGAGGTGTCGCTCTACTTCATCGGCCGTACGTTGCAATATGCCTTGTACGCTCCGGATCCCGGCCGACGTTGGGAGTTGGAACCGTACTCGACTTCTGCTGAGGACGAAGAGTTCGCGCAACGATTCGTCGACTGGAACGACATCGACCACGGAATCACGAGGGTCGACGCGTGCCGCACCGTCGATGGGGCTCTGCTCTTGGTCGAGCTCGAAGACCTGAACCCGTACCTCTCACTCGACCGGTTGCCCGAGTCGGCGCGTCGAGAGTTCGTCAACCACATGGCAGAGGCGATCGTAGCCCTGAGCGCCCAATCGTAGGGGGCGAACTCAGTCGGGTACAGCACGCGCGACGCCGCATCGGTGCTGACGATTGGATAGCGTCGAGTCCGTGATTCTCGAACCGAACGATGCAGTGTCCCATCGGCCCTCGAGGATCGTCGTTGCCGGGACGTCCGGTTCCGGCAAAACCACGCTGTCTGCCCGTCTCGGCTCGGTTCTGGGAATCGAACACATCGAGATCGACAGCCTGTACCACGGGCCGAATTGGACGCCGCGCGCGACTTTCGAGTCCGACGTGGAGGAGTTGATTGCGCGCCCGTCGTGGGTCACCGAGTGGCAGTACGAAGCTGTGCGGGATCGCCTCGCCGATCGTGCGGATCTGATGTTGTGGTTCGACCTACCGCGGCGAACGGTGATGCGGCAGATCGTGATTCGAACGTTGCGTCGACGATTCGGCAGGCGCGAACTGTGGAACGGTAACGTCGAGCCGCCGCTGCATCGAATCTTCTTCGACCGTGACCACATCATTCGATGGGCATGGCGTACGTACCCCCGGACCTCGAAGAGAGTGCATCACCTCAACGTTCGGCGTCCGGAGTCGATAATCGTACGCTTCGAGTCACACAGGGAAGTGGACGCCTGGATTGCGCATTGCCTCCGTCCGACCGAGTCGAGCTGAAGCAGCCGAACGTCAACAGTGCAGTTGTGTGGCGAGGGACTCGATCGAGTCGACGCTGTAGGTCCAGTCCGACTCTGCCACCAGGTCGGCAGTCTGTCCCGGTCCGTGTTCGAGTGGACGGGCTACGAACGCCGTCGCGAACCCGCAGTCGGCTGCCGCGACGAGATCGCTGTTGTGCGCGGCCACCATCATGCAGTCACTCGGCTCGAGACCCAGAATATCGGCGGTACGTAGGTAAGCGTCCGGGGTGGGCTTGTACGCCCGAACCGGTTCTGCGCCGAGGATTGCATCCCACGGCAGTCCGGCGTTCTTTGCCATGTCGAGCAGCAGGGAGATGTTGCCGTTCGAGAGCGGGGCGATGATGAATTCGGTACGAAGCCGGGTGAGCCCGGGGACCGAATCCGGCCAGGGATCCAATCGGTGCCACGCCTGATTCAGCTCGGCAATGCTGTCGTCGGACAGCCGAATGTCGAACTCGGACAAGACGACTCGAAGCGATTCGAGATGCAGTACGTCGAGCCGGGTGAATGGCCTGCGGCCGGATCGGACCTCTTCCATCGCCGGCTGATACAGGCTGCGCCAGCGGTCTGCAAAGGAATAGCTGTCGACTTCCGGCCCGCACCGAGTTCGTACCTCGCGAGCGATAGTGGTGCGCCAGTCGACGACGGTGCCGAAAACGTCGAACAGAAGCGCCTTCAACGGTTCTTCTTCTTTTTCTTCGGACTCTTCGAGTGACCGCCCGCGGACAGCAATGCACCGGCCAGAGGAATGAGAAGGAAGAACAGCCACTTCTGGTCGAAGTCGGTAAGGAAGAACAACGCCAGCGAACCGAAGATCACGATCGGCATGACCACTGCACGCCAATCCAGGCCGGCACTGGTATCGGCCGAAGCAGGCGTACGCGGCGTCGTCGACGTAGCGGGGAGATCGACGAATACCGTGTCGAGCTCCCCGCGCGTCGTGGCGGAAGCGATAGTGGCACTGCGCTCGTCGAACTCGGGGACCGTGAGACGACCCTCGCTGAAGTGCAGGCTCAGCGCGTCCAGCGCCTTTTCGCGATCAGCGGTACCGATACGAATTTCCGGAAGCTCGGACATCGCTACAGGGTAACGCTATCCAAGGCCCGGATTCGAGCCGAAATTCGCATCGCTACCGATATGTCCCTATTTGATTTCGGTGAGGACGGTGCCCTGGGTGATGGCGTCGCCTGCGGTGACGGACAGGCCGGTGACGGTGCCGGCTTTGTGGGCGGTGACGGGGTTTTCCATCTTCATCGCTTCGAGGACGGCGATGAGGTCNGGCGTCGCCTGCGGTGACGGACAGGCCGGTGACGGTGCCGGCTTTGTGGGCGGTGACGGGGTTTTCCATCTTCATCGCTTCGAGGACGGCGATGAGGTCCCCTGCTTCGACGGTTTGTCCTTCGTCGACGGCGACTTTGACCACGGTGCCCTGCATGGGTGCGGTGACCGCGTCACCGGACGCCGCCCCTGCTCCGGCACCGCCACGGGTGCGGGCTTTCGGCTTGCGCCGCACCGCACCGGCAGACCCGGCACCACCGTTGCCGCCGCCTCCGTTGCCGCCGAGGGACAGTTCCCCGGGCAGGGACACCTCGACGCGGCGGCCTCCGACCTCGACGACCACCGATTGACGCGGCAGCATCTCCTCGTCGTCGAGCGGTTGTCCGGCGGTGAACGGGGGAACCTGGTTGTCCCATTCGGTTTCGATCCACCGAGTGTGCACCGAGAAGGATTCGCCGTCGCCGATGAACGCCGGATCGGAGACCACCGCAGCATGGAACGGGATCACCGTCGCCAACCCTTCGACAGTGAACTCCGCCAACGCCCGACGCGAGCGTGCGAGGGCCTCCTCGCGGGTGGCTCCGGTGACGATGAGCTTGGCGAGCATCGAATCGAACTGGCCCCCGATCACACTGCCGGATTCGACACCGGAATCCACGCGCACTCCCGGACCGGACGGGGCGGTGAAGGTGGTGACCGGTCCGGGGGCGGGCAGGAACCCACGGCCGGCGTCTTCGCCGTTGATCCCTTCGAGCCCGAGGCAGACGCCGAGCCGCGAGGTAGCGAAGCCGGGGGAGTGGATTCGACACCGGAATCCACGCGCACTCCCGGACCGGACGGGGCGGTGAAGGTGGTGACCGGTCCGGGGGCGGGCAGGAACCCACGGCCGGCGTCTTCGCCGTTGATCCGGAACTCGAACGAATGCCCCCGCGGTGCAGGGTCTTCCGTGATGGACAGTTCCTCACCGTTGGCGATCGCGAATTGTTGCAGGACGAGGTCGATGCCGGAGGTTTCCTCGGTGACCGGATGCTCGACCTGCAGACGAGTGTTCACTTCCAAGAAGCTCACCAGGCCGTCCTGGCCGACGAGGTATTCCACCGTCCCGGCACCGTAGTAGCCGGCTTCGAGGCAGATGGCTTTGGCGGAGGCGTGGATTTCTTTGCGTTGGGCGTCGGTGAGGAACGGGGCGGGGGCTTCTTCGACGAGTTTCTGGAAGCGGCGTTGCAGGGAGCAGTCGCGGGTGCCGGCGACGATGACGTTGCCGTGCTGGTCGGCGATGACCTGGGCTTCGACGTGGCGGGGCTTGTCGAGGTAGCGTTCGACGAAGCATTCCCCCCGCCCGAATGCTGCGACTGCTTCGCGGGTGGCGGAGTCGAACAGTTCGGGGATTTCCTCGCGGGTGCGGGCCACTTTCATGCCGCGTCCGCCGCCACCGAATGCGGCTTTGATGGCGATGGGGAGGCCGTGTTCGTCGACGAACGCGAGTATTTCGTCGGCGTCTTTGACCGGTTCGGAGGTGCCGGGGACCGAGGGTGCTTTGGCGCGGGCGGCGATGTGGCGGGCGGTGACCTTGTCGCCGAGGTC
>NZ_LMRR01000001.1 GCF_001426085.1 Rhodococcus sp. Leaf278 | reverse complement strand
TGGTTGTCAGTGTTCCACCCGTGAGCACCGCCGGATGACGTATGCATCCGAAACGGTTTCTGTCGCTGGATCGTCTGCTGACTGTTCAGCAGTGCATCCRAGCGAAGAGGCTCCTTAGAAAGGAGGTGATCCAGCCGCACCTTCCGGTACGGCTACCTTGTTACGACTTCGTCCCAATCGCCGATCCCACCTTCGACGGCTCCCTCCCACAAGGGGTTAGGCCACCGGCTTCGGGTGTTACCGACTTTCATGACGTGACGGGCGGTGTGTACAAGGCCCGGGAACGTATTCACCGCAGCGTTGCTGATCTGCGATTACTAGCGACTCCGACTTCACGGGGTCGAGTTGCAGACCCCGATCCGAACTGAGACCAGCTTTAAGGGATTCGCTCCACCTCACGGTCTCGCAGCCCTCTGTACTGGCCATTGTAGCATGTGTGAAGCCCTGGACATAAGGGGCATGATGACTTGACGTCGTCCCCACCTTCCTCCGAGTTGACCCCGGCAGTCTCTTACGAGTCCCCACCATTACGTGCTGGCAACATAAGACAAGGGTTGCGCTCGTTGCGGGACTTAACCCAACATCTCACGACACGAGCTGACGACAGCCATGCACCACCTGTACACCGACCACAAGGGGGACCGTATCTCTACGGTTTTCCGGTGTATGTCAAACCCAGGTAAGGTTCTTCGCGTTGCATCGAATTAATCCACATGCTCCGCCGCTTGTGCGGGCCCCCGTCAATTCCTTTGAGTTTTAGCCTTGCGGCCGTACTCCCCAGGCGGGGCGCTTAATGCGTTAGCTACGGCACAGATCCCGTGGAAGGAACCCACACCTAGCGCCCACCGTTTACGGCGTGGACTACCAGGGTATCTAATCCTGTTTGCTACCCACGCTTTCGTTCCTCAGCGTCAGTTGTTTCCCAGAGACCCGCCTTCGCCACCGGTGTTCCTCCTGATATCTGCGCATTTCACCGCTACACCAGGAATTCCAGTCTCCCCTGAAACACTCAAGTCTGCCCGTATCGCCTGCAAGCCCGAAGTTGAGCCCCGGGTTTTCACAAACGACGCGACAAACCGCCTACGAACTCTTTACGCCCAGTAATTCCGGACAACGCTCGCACCCTACGTATTACCGCGGCTGCTGGCACGTAGTTAGCCGGTGCTTCTTCTGCAGGTACCGTCACTCACGCTTCGTCCCTGCTGAAAGAGGTTTACAACCCGAAGGCCTTCATCCCTCACGCGGCGTCGCTGCATCAGGCTTCCGCCCATTGTGCAATATTCCCCACTGCTGCCTCCCGTAGGAGTCTGGGCCGTGTCTCAGTCCCAGTGTGGCCGGTCACCCTCTCAGGTCGGCTACCCGTCGTCGCCTTGGTAGGCCATTACCCCACCAACAAGCTGATAGGCCGCGGGCCCATCCTGCACCGATAAATCTTTCCACCACAACACATGCATGCTGTAGTCATATCCGGTATTAGACCCAGTTTCCCAAGCTTATCCCAGAGTGCAGGGCAGATCACCCACGTGTTACTCACCCGTTCGCCGCTCGTGTACCCCGAAAGGCCTTACCGCTCGACTTGCATGTGTTAAGCACGCCGCCAGCGTTCGTCCTGAGCCAGGATCAAACTCTCCGTAAAAGACCTGCGAAACAACAACACCCACCCCAGAAAAGAGGCAAGACATTGCGAATCAGTCAAAGACATCAAGTCAAATCACTAGCAAAAAAACTCAACTAGCATTTTCAAAACAACACCCGACAACAACCACCACAAGCGGGCAGCTGATACATCGAATGCTTTCACCAAAACAAAATTTCGGCACTGACATTCATCGACACACTGTTGAGTTCTCAAAGAACACGCACACACTCTCGACCCACGAACACGTAGTTCGTAGGCCTCCAGGGCAACTGTTCCAGCCTATCCCAGCTTGGTCTCGGACACAAGGCCCGACTCTTGGGGGATACAACCTGCCAGGCCACACGTCCAACCTCGTATCCCTGTCCGTGAAGACCGGGTCGGTGTCCGTCGCTCTGACTCGACAAAAGTTACGCCACCAACCCCACCNCCTGCCAGGCCACACGTCCAACCTCGTATCCCTGTCCGTGAAGACCGGGTCGGTGTCCGTCGCTCTGACTCGACAAAAGTTACGCCACCAACCCCACCAACGCAAATCGGCAGGTCAGGAACGTCCGCAGCAAGATCAACCCCGGTGGACGCCCACTGGATCAGGTCAGCAAGGCGTCTCGGGCGAATCTCCGCGACCAGCTCGGCGAGTCCGATACACCCTGCCGGAAGTAGAACTGCGGACCGTGAGCGCCGATGAGGTCGAGGAAGCTCACGGTGGCCTGCGCCGCGAATTGCGCGTCGAACACACCGGAATCCTCACTCGCCCAACCGAGCTCGGCCACGGTCTCGATGAGCATTTCGTTTCGGTGCGTGGAGGACGCAGATGCGGCGAGCGAGATCAGGAAGAGCGTGGCGGCGTCGGTCTCGTACGTCTCCCTACCGAAAGGGAGTCGCGAGGCTGCGTGTCGCCACATCCCTACCGGGTCGTCGACCAAACCGGCCCCGAGCTTCGTGAGCATCAGCCGGCCCTTGGATACCCTCGTCAATCCGAGCAGCCGCACGGCTTCGCGAAGGTCGGTGACCTGATGGTGGTCGATCTCGCGGTTGCTCGTTCCTACCCATCCCAGACCCCAATCGAGCTCTTCGCGGATCGCCGCGATGAGGGCGGGCTTGAGATAGCCGGCATCGGTCAGGACCACTCCGGCGTCGCCGATCCGGCCGAGGAACCACACCAACTTGGCCATCGCGACCTCGGCCACCGGCAGATCCACCGAACTCTCGATGGTGAGTTCGCATCGGGGTAACAGCGCCATCAACAACGGCACTTCCCCGGGACGCACGCGATCGAAGAGTCTGCCGATAGCGGGTGCCGTCGCCACCGCTTCGGCGAGTACCGACCGTCCCGTGTCGAGCGCGCGCAACTTCTTGTTGACGGCATCGACGTCGAACCGGTTCGGATCGAAGGTCGCACCCCACCTCGTGAGCAGGAGGGGGAATTCGCGATCGGTCGGATCGGATGCGATCTCGAGGTCCTGCGCATAACTCGACGGCCCGCCGCAATCCTCGGGTGGGCACGCGCGAGCTCCATCGAGGCAGATGGATCGCAGGTCGTCGATGTCGGGATCGATCTGCTCCAGCACGATGCTGTGCGTCCATCCGTCACCGAAGTCGTACTCGTAGATCAGCACGGACCCGCGCACCGAGAGCACCTCGTCGAGCCGAACCCGCTCCTCGCTCGTTGCCTCGTCGTCCGGTTCGTGATCCAGCGTCTCGGCCATCTCGAAGCGACGCATCGCACCGACAGTTCCGATGCTGAACGCGTGCATGTGGCGGTCTTCCCAACCCAGCACGCACTGCAACACCGAGTGCAGTTCGGACAGCAGCAAGTCCGAGCGCACTCGCACCCGTCGCCAAATCTGCGGCTGCGTGTGATCGATGGTCACTCCGAGGACCAGCCTGACCAGGCCTCGCCCCGTAACCTGTGCCGAACCGCCGTCCGGCAGCCCCAGGGGATCGGGCAGATCCGGGACCACCGACAAGTGCCGGACGCGGCCGGTTCTGATCGACATGCGGTCGACCTTAGCCGGATCGATGCGTCGGACACAGGCGTCGGACCTCGTCAGGTGCTCCGGCCCCGGGCAACGCGCACACCCTTGCACTTACGCTCGGACTGTGCCGACCTTGCGTGCCCTCGAATGCTTCGTCACCGTCGTCGAATGCGGTTCCGTGACCGCCGCGTCGGTGCGGCTGCACCTCTCGCAACCCGCCCTGTCGCATCAGCTGGCCGCCTTGGAGACCGAGATCGGCACATCCCTGCTCGAGCGGCTGCCTCGCGGTGTTCGTCCCACCCCGACCGGCTTGGCAATACTCGCCGACGCCGAAGCCGCACTGGCAGCGGCTGATCGATTGATCCGCACCGGACGAGCCCGGGCCGACGGTTCTCGCGGACGACTCCGGCTGGCCTGTGTGGAAACGATGACAGTCCCCGTCGTCGCTCCGATCGTGCGTACGTGGGCCCGCAAGTACCACGCCGTCGACGTGGAGCTTTCCGAACACAGCAGCGCCGATGCCATGGCCGACTCCGTGACCGGCGGAGCATCCGACCTTGCCGTCGGCCCAGCGTCGGATCGATTCACCGGGCAGGTCACCGAGATCGGCACCGAGGACATCGTCGCCGTGATACCCGAAGGCCTCGACCTCACCGACGAGCAGAGCATTGCATGGAAACACCTCCGCGGTAGACCGATGGTCCACTATCACCCGTCGAATGGACTCGGAGCGTGGATCGATGCCGAGGCTGCGGCGCACGATATCGTCCCGACCGTCAGCACTCGTACTCGAAACGCCACCACCGCAGCACAATTGGCCCGCGCCGGCCTGGGGATCGCTCTGGTGCCGACATCGGCACTCCCCCCTCGATTCGACGGCGTCGTCAAGCCCCTGGAACCGAAGCTACGTCGCACCGTGGTCGCCATGGTCGGATCGCCGAGTGACGCCTTGGTTCAGCGGTTCGTCGCCGACCTGCTCCGCCGCGGCATTCCAGCCGGCCGACCGCGATGACATGCATCAGCTCGACCCCACCAGACCTGCTTGCTGCATGAACGTCAGGTTGTCTTCCAGGTGCCAGTCCTCGACGATGCGCTCCTCCCCCATGTGCTGGATGTCGATGGCGCCGAACTCGACCGTCTGACCGCTACCGGCCGTCGACCCGTATGCCCCGGTGAAATGTCCCCGAAAGATCAGCCTTGCCGTGAACGTATCCCCGGTGATGTACAGGTCGGCCAGCTCACAGGACAGGTCCGGAATTGCGGTACGAAAGCCCGCTGAGGCGACAAGCGGCCCGCTCGGACCCTGTGGCCGACCCGTCGGCAGAGTGCGGTCGACGAACGAATCGTCCACCGCGCGATCGAGGTACACCCGTTCGCCCGTGTCCCAGAACGTGTACAGATTCTGGGCGATCGACACCAGGTGACGCGTCCGATCGGTGACCGGTGCGTCACCCAGATGAACCGCCCCCGGCTGGATCAGATCGCTCGACCGGTCGACCACCGAGCTATCGGCCGGCACCGTCTCAGCCGGCGGCATTACAGCCGGCGCAGTGGAACCACACGCCGCCGTGAACAAGAGCAACAGCAGCCCGAACGTCACTCGCCTCATCCGAACCGTCCTCCGCCGTCGACGTGCACCGTGGTACCGGTGACGAAGGTGTTGGTCAGTGCAAAGAGCACCGCGGCCGCCACGTCGTCCGGCTTGCCGACCCGCCCCGCAGGATTGGCTCGCGCCGTCTCCGCGAAGAACGCATCCTTCCCGGCTCCCATCGAGTCCCACGCGCCGGAATCGACGATGCCCGGAGACACCGCGTTGACCCGAACCGGAGCCAATTCGACGGCGAGCGCCTCCACGAGAAACGCCACGGCCCCGTTGGTCGTCGCCATCACCGAAAGCCCCGGAGCCGGCTTCCACGCGGCCACCCCCGAGAAGAACAGCAGCGAGCCACCCTCCGCAATACTCGGTTCGAAATGTTTGGCCAGCAATAGGGGCCCGATCACTTTCGCGTCGAACGCTTTTCGGATGTCGGCGACATCGAGGTCCGCGACCGGACCGTTCGCGTGATCGGCCGCGAGACTCACCACGTGATCGACCGACCCGACCTCTGCCGCCGCTGCGGCGATGGACGCCTCGTCGGTCAGGTCGACGATCACCGAACTCGCACTGGTGCCCAGTGTCGTGGCTGCGTCGTTCAGCGCTTCCGGACGTCGACCGGCCAGGATCACCTCGCCTCCCCCGTCGACGATCTCGGCAGCAACGGCCCGCCCGATTCCCGACGCTCCACCTATCAGCAGTACTCGCATTACGCATCACCCTTCGCTCGATTGGTACCTCACCAGCCAAGCGCAGAGTTCACCGTCGGACAATCGCAATTACCGTCTGCTGCCATAAATAGGATCGATGGGTCCGCCGTTACTGTTCGTCGGCCGTCAAGCCGTCGTTGATCGCTGCGACATCGAAGGCCAACGCGTCGAGCTGGGATGCCAACGTCGTGACCGTCAATTGCACCAAGTACTGGGTATCGACGCCCACCAACACGTACCGAGTCGTCACCGCTGCTTCGAGCTGTTGCGCGACGTAGGAACCCCGAATGAATCGCGACGGCCAACCGAGCCACGACGCCGTACTCGTCTCACTCTCCACCCAACCGGGCATCGCGCGGCCGTCTCCGAAACCCAACGCCATCAACGCTTCCGGATCGATCGTGCGCGAGAGGGCACCGACGAGCAGTACTGCATTCGGCGCGAATCCGTTCTCCACGAGATTCGGTTCCACGATCACCTGGGTAGCCCCGGGAAACTGCGCTGGATCGAGCGTCTGCCAGCCTGCCGGCATCGGCACGGTGATACCCAGCTCTGTAGCCGCGGCATGGTCGAGCGGTGACACCCGTATGGCGTGCGCGTTCAAGTATTCGGCAATCGTGGTGGGTTCGGGCGGCTCCGGCGACTGGGCGTCGTTCACAGCATGGGCCTTTCGATGGCGGACGAATCACGGGCACGCCAGAGGCTACCTGCGCCGATCCGTGCCCCGACAATCGCTAGAGGCAGTGCCCCGCGGGAAGCCGATCACTGCGCGACTCGAGCCAGCCACCGACCGCGTCGAGCATGGCGGTTCCGTCGGTGAACGAACCCGAATCCGGTTGCGCCGCAATCGCTACACCCACACGTCCCGCAACCGTGGTGACGATGCCGACCTGCCGCACGACGTAGCCACCGTCCACTCGCGGTCCCCAGCCCCCTTTGAACGCAGCATCGGACAGCTGCCCCAAGCCCCATTGCTGTTCCGGCACAACATTGTTCATCATCTCGACCACGGGTTGCGCGTCCGGGATACACGACAACCCGGCCGCGAATGTCGCCTGGTTCTGCGTCGACCATTCGGTCTGCCCGAACGCGCTGAATTCGGGACGGACCCGCTCCCTCTGAATCGTCGTGACAGAGTCACCGCCCTGCCGCAGAACCGCCTCGACTGCGGAACCCGCCGCAGCGGAATCACCCAGCGAGACCCACAGTGCGTCGGCCGCCGCGTTGTCGGAGCGTTCGATCGCGGCTGCGGCGTCGGCCAGCACCGCGTCACCACCATTGCGTAGGGCGGCCACGGCCATCGGTACTTTGACGGTCGACCAGGCGACACCGGAGGTCCATGTTCCGAGCACGATGGGCGGACCGCCGCCGACCGGAACCAGAGCGACGCCGATGGGGCCACCTGCCGCGGCTTCGAGTACGCCGAACTCGGCCGCCAGGTCGACGACAGACAGCGTTTCGACCGGAGCCGCGGTGCTCCACACACCCGGTTCCGACGTCGGTTCGGACGACCGGGGCATCGGCAGGGACGTCGACTCGGAGACACTCGACGTATCCGTAGCAGGGCCGTCATCTGTGGCAATGGTGCAGCCGGAGATGAGGAGTGCAAGCGACAGCGCGATCGCGTACGAGCTTCCGGTGACGCGATGCACCGACCTAGAAGAGGTAGACAACAGCGTTCTCGCCACCGGTGCACGTGACCAACTGCGCGGACGACACGCAGTTCATCTCGTACCGCTTGCCCGTCACCGGACTACTGGCCACCACCGTTCTCGAATTGCGATCCGAGCCGCCACGCGTGTAGGCCAACCGCACTTCCTCGGCGAACGGGCACGACGTGGCCGCCGAACCCACGGCCGAACCTCGAAGGCCGCCGGTCGACGAAACGGTGGCCGGGCAGGTCTGTGCACCCGCAGGCAGAGTCGTCACGCCCGGTTCCTGTCCACCCGTCGACGAGGAGCCCGGCACTGCACCCGAAGCGCTGCCGTCGATTTCCATCGACGGCGGCACAGCGCTCGCCGAGGCTGGACCGGCATCGTCGCGCAGCGTCAACCACGCGAACACGCCACCGAGAATCAGTGCGACGGCCACCAGAACGACAACGACTATCCACAGTCCACCGTGTTCATGACGCGGCGGCTGCGGCGGGCCACCCGTGAACACCGGAGGGAAGGGAACTTCGCCGAACCCTCCCGACTGCGCTGGGGCTTTGGAGTGCGCTGACGCGTGGGGCTGGGCCGTGACATTGGGCTGGGCTGCGGCACCGGGCTGGGCTGCGGCACGCGGCGGGTGAAGGGGACGACCGGACGGGGACGGGAAATCGGCAGGCCCGGGCTCTGCAGTGTCCGGGGAATACCCCGGCGGCGGAATCACGCGATCGGACGGATCCGGCTGCTGGCCGTACTGCCCGTAAGCGCGCTGCGAGGGGTCCCCCGAACCTGGATAGCTCATGGTGTCCTTCTGCCGATGATGAGGCCAGCCTTTCACACAGCGTCGAAACGAGCAGACCGGACGTTACAGTTCGGCGCGGAGTGCGGTGAGTTCTTCCAGGTATCGTGCGACCGCGTCGTCGTCGTTGGATTCCAGGACACGATGTGCGACGGCGAGCACCGGAGCCGCGGCATTCGACGGGCACAACGCCGTGCCCGCCCATGCGAGCATCGGCAAGTCGTTGCGCGCATCTCCTACTGCTGCAACCGAATTCGTCGATACTCCCCATTGCTCACACAGCTCTTGCAGCGCGCTCGCCTTCGAGACCCCCGCAGCCGACATCTCGATGTACGGCGCACCGGAGTGCGTCAACTCCACCCCGTCCAGGCCGGCCGCGGCAACCAGTTCGTACAGGGCCTCACTGCTCGTATCTCTGTGCCGAGCAACAATTTTGACCGTCGGCTCGATATCTACCGACAGACCGTGATCGGAGAGTTCCATCTCGTGTGGGTGCCGATGATGGTCGGCGAACACGCACAGTTCGGCATACCTGGCCTCTGCCACGAATCGAGTGGCACCGACGGTTGCGAATGCCACGCCGGGCACCAGAGACCGCACGGCCGACTTGACCGACGTGACCGTCTCGGTAGGTACCGATCTGGTGCCGACGATCTTCGGGGTGCCGTCGGCCAGGTCGAGAACCACGGCACCGTTGGCACCGATCGCCGTCCCTCGAAATCCGCAGGACGCAGCGAGTTGGTCGATGGAATGACGCGCCCGTGCGCTCGCCCACACGACCCTGATTCCGACGGCGTCGGCACCGGCCATCGCATCGGCCGTGCGCGCCGAAATCGTTCGGTCCGAACGCAACAACGTGCCGTCGAGATCGGTTGCGACCACGACGACGTCTTGGGCTCTCTTCACTCCACCGATACTGCCAGGTATCGCTGCTTCAGCCGGCGACCAAGGTCAGGACGGAGATCTCACTCGGCGCGAACACTCGGAACGGCGGACCCCAGAATCCCGATCCGCGACTGGTGTAGAGCTGAGTTCGTTCGCCATGACGGCTCAGTCCGTGTACCACCGGCTGGTCGAGGCGGACCAATGCCGAGAACGGCCAGATCTGGCCGCCGTGCGTATGGCCGGACACCTGCAGATCGACACCCGCTCGGACGGCGTCGCCGACCTGTTTCGGCTGATGAGCCAGCAACAACACCGGCATCGAAGGATCGGTACCTGCGAGTGCCCGAGGGAGGTCGGCACCGTGGCCCGGCGCACCGGAACCCCGGGCCGTGGCGTCGTCGACGCCGGCGATGATCAATGCGTCGTCGCCGCGATGGAGCACCACGTGCCGATTGTGCAGCGAGTTCCACCCGATGCTCTCCATGTGATCGAGCCACTCCTGTGCCTCACCGAAGTACTCGTGATTGCCGGTGACGTACACGCGCGCCGATGTTGCGAGCATGGATTCCAGCGGTGCTGCCTGCTGTCGGCGCCGGTCGACCGAACCGTCGGCAATGTCTCCCACATGAGCCAACACATCGGGCTCGAGTGCATTGACGGCGTCGGTCAAACGGTGCGACCACGTCGTCCGATCGAGCGGACCGAAATGCGTGTCGGTCACCAGAACTACTCGCAGGCCGTCGAATCGAGGGCCGAGCCGATCGATCCGCACGGTCGTATGCCGGACCCGCGGCGTGCGCATCGCCTCGTAGTGACCCCACAGGGCAAGGACCACCACGATTCCCACTGTCGAGAGCGACACGATCCGCGACCGCATCGGGTCGTCGACTCCGGCGACCCACAGGCCCAGCCGCAGCAGCAAAGACAGCGCTGACCACACGAACGAGATCCAGACCAAACCGAGCAGCACGTCTGCGACGCGAGCCCAGGCATCTTTGCTCGGCCCCTCCGGACCCGGTCGGTGACCCAGGTACATCGACGCGGGCAGCGCGAGGAAGGCGACGATCGCAACCGAGATCCCGACGACCTGTACAGCCGACACCCACTGCGGGCCCGCGAACACGATCGTCCACGTCGGTAGCGCGAAAAGCGCTGCGCAGACCACGAACACGACGGTCGGCAAGACGATCCTGCGGCGGCGCGATCGGTGGGGTGAGGCCGACCGATCGGGGTGCTGAGTCTGGCGGTCTGTCATCGGCGAGCGCTACGGTCGACGCCGGGTGGTGTAGCCACGCAGTCCGTTGAGCGGAAGTTCGTGCTCGGCGATCGTCTGGTCGTCCGATTCCTCGAGACCGGCGCTCGTTTCGACATCGGGCTTCTCCGACTTCACCGGACTCTCCTCCGGTTGCTTCGGCACGGTGCCGCCGGGCTCGAGCGGCTCGACGCTCGAGGTGGTGTCGTCGCGAGCCGCAGCCGCCTCCTCCGCCCCCACCGGTGAGGACGCTTCGTTGTCGGCCGCATGTTCGACCTCGGCGGTTGTCGGCTTCTCGGGCTTCGACTGCGAGGATCCGTTGGTCATCGGCGACCGACTCGGCGTCGAAGACCCGTTCGGATGAGCAGAGCCACGAGTGGCAGCCGGACCGGCGGATCCGTTGGTCCCGTGAGCACCGTTGCTTCCGGACCCGTTCGTCGTTCCGGACCCGTTCGTCGTTCCGGACCCATTGGTCGTTCCGGTTCCATCGGCGCTTCGAGAGCCGTTGGTGAGCGTCGGAGTCGATGCTCCGGGGTCGGTCTCGGTCGGGATGTCGACGTGCGGCATGGTCCACAGGGACAGCACCGATCGGTGTGGCACCGCGGAGTCGTCGGTGGACGAGGTATCGAAGGCACCGGAGTCGTCGAACTGCGAGGACTCGAGCGGCACCGGCGTCCACGCCTCGTCGGGAGACGTAACACCGTCCACCACAACACTGTTGGGCTTGATGCCCAGTTGCGCCAACGTTGCCCAGAGACTTTCCAACGCTGCATCGCGGTCGAGGTAGTACTCCGACTCGCGCACGCGCCAGAACGTCCAGCCGCAGCGCTTGAGTTCCTGCTCACGCTGCAGATCGGCCAACCGCTGCGCCGAGGTGGACAGGAAGGTGTCGCCGTCGCACTCCACCGCCAGCCGCGAGGATTCTCCGGTGACCACCAGGCCGAGACGCCGGTTGTTCACGTGCACACCTGGATTGACGTGGAATCCACGGTCCACGAGGTCGTTCCACAGCTGCTGTTCGAGAAGCGTCTCGAAAGGAGCCGTCCGGACCTCACGTGAAACGTTCACCGGCATCGGATCGGCCGGGGCCGGCGACACGGAGGTGACATAGCTTAGCAACGAGTTACGCAGATCCGCTCGCTTGAGGCGGTCGACCGTCACCGAGTGGAAGAGCCACAGCTGATCCTGTGCCCGCGAGGCCGCCACGTTGAACCGCCGCTTGTACTGGTTGGCGGTGAGAGTGGCGAAATTCTGGTCGGGTGCCACCACCATCGACAGAAACACGACGTTACGTTCGTCGCCCTGGAAGTCCGGCGGCGTACCGACGCGCAGTCGACGTTGTTCCCACTGCTCGATGCCGATGCGCTTGATCAGCTCGTTGCGAATCTCGTCGACCTGCGACTGCCCCTGCAGCACAACGACACCGAAGGTCAAATTGTCGTAAGAGCGGTCCTCGAGGCAGTCGGCGATCTGTTGGGCGATCGCAACGGCCTCGGTGCGGTTGACAAGCGACGCATTCTTTCCGGTTACCGTCGCACCGCGAACGTACGTGTGCCGCAACGGCGGTAGCCGGTCCGCCCCGAACTGCCGAACGGGAACGAGCGGTGAGTCTCCGTAGAACTGCTGACTGGACCAATTGATGATCTCGGGCATCGACCGGAAGTGCTCGCGTAACCGCACCACCTGACCGAACCTGGTGCGCAACATGGAGAACAGGCTCGACCTCGGTGTCAAGGTCGCCCGTACGTGTTCGGGCAGATCGGGCAGGTACACGTCCAATCGGTCGAACACGTCCTCGAGGGTGCCGGTTTGCATGACATCGGCGGGTGCGCACTGACGGTCGTCGCCCACCACGATCACTCGGGGCGCGAGATAGAGCAGGAACAGGCTGGTGATGTCGGCCTGACTGGCCTCGTCGACGATGACGACGTCGAAGCTACCCGGCACCGGCGGAATCGACGCCAGTACCTGCGAGAGCGGCATGACCCAGGCAGGCACTGCGCTCTGCGCCTCACGCATCGCCGATCGCGCTGCGCTGCGGTAGGTTTCGGCATACTTGCCGGCCCCGGATCCGATGCTGGAGATATGCTCGCGGTAGGTCTGCAACGCGCGGACCTCGACGGCGGTCATCCGTTCGAGACTGTTGCGCCACGCACTCGCGGCCGCGAGACGGGTAGTGAGATAAGCGATATCGGTATCGGCCGCGGTCAGATCCGCTTCCAGTTGCTGTTCGAGACCGCCATGGTGTTGTTCGCCGACCCACTCGCGAGCACGACGCCACGCCCAGGCCTTCGACATCTGCCAACTCAACTCGTCCCACTCGACGTCCGCGGCGGTGTCCTCGACCAGATCGAACAGGGCGGGTGCCACCGCAGACAGTTCCGCAGACATCGACTCGAGCAGATGTTGATCTTCTTGCTCGGCACATGCCTGCGAATACGCGGCAACAGCAGCTGCCAATTCCACCGGATCGGCGGTGCTCAACGCACTCACCAGGGTCGAACCCTCGGGCGAAGGCCCGGCATCGATGCGAGTGGCGACCGAGAACTGCAGGGCCTCCAGCTCGGCACGCGCGGCATCGATATCCGCCCGCTGTGCGATGGCGTCGGCGGCTCCTGCGACCTCACGAGCCTCGGCCAAGGTCCGAATCCACGGTGCCGCAGGGGAAATGGCGTATAGCCGGTGCACCAGGGCGTCACGTGCGGACACCACCGACGTCACCAGACCGAGCCGATCGGCGATCCGCGCCAGGTCGTTCACGCGAATCGAACGTGTTCCGTCGAGCGGAACGATGACCGCAAGGTCGGCCAGCAGGACCGCTGCGGTCTGCACGGCGTCCATCGCGCGAAGATGTTCGGCCACCAGACGCGCGGCCATCGCCGTCGTCACGGGTTGCCCGTCGACCGTGGCCACGATGCCGAGAGCCTCGACAGCTTTCTGTTCCTCGCTGCGACGGAACCGCGGCTTCCACTCGACACCCGACTCCAGCGCTGCGGCGAGCGCATCCATTGCCGCCAGCGCCGCCGACGAACTCGACGAACACTGCACGTCGTGCGCACCGACGTACCGATCCGACGCAGCAGCCGTCTCGACCATCAGGTCCAGTCCACTGACCCGAGACCACAGGTGCGCGGCTTCACCGGACAGCACCGAATCGGTCAGGCGCGAATAGGAACCGTCGAGTTCGACCACCGCTCGGACTCGGGCGGCGAGTTCTTCGCACAGTTGCCTGATTTCGGCGGACACCGCCGGCTGCACGCCGTCGAGCAGCGCGATGAGGGCCTCGGCCTGGGGCGAGACCGCGTCGATCTGCGCGCCGGCGCGCTGGCAGAGCGCCGCGAGCTCGGCCGAATTCGGCAGCATCGTCTCCGGGCGCGGCAGCACCTGGCGGGAGCGCAGTTCACGACTCTCGTTCGAGGTAGCGATCAACGTGCGCAAGCGATCGATTTGGGCACCGTCGAATGGTGGCCGGTCGGCCAGCAGTGGGCCCGGCAGCCACTCGTGTGAGCTTTCGGCCGCCTTGACCTTGCGCACGATCGAGGACACCGTGCCGTCGTAACCATCCGAAACATATTCGTGCACAACAGTTTCGGACTCGCGGAGCGCGCTGACACGGTCCAGCAGCTCGGCCCGCCGAGCGAGAGCCGCCGCGCGCTTCGTCGTCAGCGCCTCTATCTTCTGCACCTCGCTGGCCTCGTCGAACGAGGTCTTGCGTTCGGCTATCTTCGCGACGCTGCGGTTGAGCTCGTCCGAACCACCACGAGACAGGTCGGTGATGGACACACAGAGCTCCTGCAGCTCCGGCGGCAGCTTGTCACGGAGCACCCGCAAAGCTTGTGACTTTTCACTAGTGACCAGAACCCGCTGACCTCGCGCCAACAGCCCCGACATCAGGTTTGCGATGGTGTGGGTCTTGCCCGTACCGGGTGGCCCCTCGACCACGACACCGCTGTCGCGTCCGAGACGTTCGATGATCTGCGACTGCTCCGCGTTCGCCGGCAACGGAAACAGCGGATCCTCGGCCAGGACCGACGACTCACCTGCACCGGTGCGCTCGAGCCACGCCAACCGATCTGCCGGCTCGATGGCATCTACCAGCTGCGCGAGACCCAGCGGTACCGGGGAGTCGGCGAACTCGAGATCGGCGATCATCCGCTCGTAGTACTCGACCAAGGCAAACGAGTTACGGGTGCGGAGCACGAGGGCAGGCGAGACGGTCAGCGTTCGGTCGTCGTCGATGTACGCGAGGGCTCCGGGCGGTCCGACCCGATCGAGAACCTCGATCTCGTGCCGCGGGACTCGCTCGGCCCAGGTTCGGAGGAATTGCTCCACCCCGGCCCCGATGGGTGAGGTGACCGAATCGTGCAACAGCTGCGCCAGCTCCACCGATCCGGAAGTGTCGAATTCGTTCGAGCCCGTCAGCAGCTGCCCGTCCTCGAGCCGAGGGGTCGTGTTCGCTGCGAGCCGTACCAGCAGGTCGCCGGTGCGAACGTCCCGCTCGATGTTGGCCTGCTGCGTGATCAGGTGGGTGCGCACACTGCGCTGCTGATCAGCGTTGCTCGACGTCAGCAAGCCCGACGCCACGACCAGTTCGATCGACTCGGGCCGGGACGCGAGCTCTTGCATCATCAACTGCAGGGCCTGGTAGATCGCAGCCTGGGGACGCCGCTCGCGGTCTTCCTGCGCCCATTCCTTCCACGACTGCGAGTACTCCTCGAACGCCTTCTTGATCTCGTAGGCCTTGCGGATATCGAAGTCGGCGTCGGATTCCTGCGCCTCCGCCCGACGGCGGGACGTCACCGAGGACGCGTCGGCCAGCTCCAGCTCGCGGTAGCGGCTGTCGGCGACGATCTGAGGATCGAGCCACCCCGACAACAGCTCGGGAGGCACCGGCGGCTCGTCGACCGCGATGCGCGGCGCACGGAGCACAACGCCACCCTGCTTGGCCAGCGGATCGATCTGCATCGGCACGTCACCGGAATGCACCCACTCGACCTGCACGTGATCGTCGAATCGCAGCACTGGGTTCGATCGCGCTTCGACGATCTCGCGAAGGAAGCGCAGCAGGCGTTGCACCCTGCTCTTGAGCTCGTCGTCGTGTTCACGACCGGTAGCCGCTGCAGCCGTCACAGTTTCCCCACAAATACTCGAATGGCCGTCCCATTTTCAGGGACAGTGCTTGCGCACCCCGGCCACACTAGCCGCTCGAAAGCCGTTGTTCACCGCGTGCTGAGCAGACAGAATGCGTTCTAGTGCCCGGTCACAAAGACGGAGTTTCGGTGGCCGTGTGCACCACAGCGAAGAGCCCCGATCCACTCCCCCGGCACTCGCTCGAATACGCACGAACACCAGAGTTACCCAGTGCTGTGAGATTCGCACGGAACCGTGCGCACAATGACGTATAAAGACTGAATGCCTGCTGCGTCGGAGTCCGATGGCGAGCTTCCCGATCGGGAGCTGCCGATCACCCCACGCGGGCTACGAACTCGATCCTCTCTCGTCTCGGCCGCACGTCGCGTATTCGAGGAGAGCGGATACCTCGACTCCCGGCTGATCGATATCACTCGCGCCGCTCGGTGCTCTGCCGGAACCTTCTACACGTACTTCACCAGCAAAGAAGAAATCCTGGCCGCGGTGCTCGAACAGGCCAGGGACGACATGCTGCACCCCGGTACGGAACGGGTGGATCCCCACGAAAATCCGGTGGCCGTGATCGCAGCGAGCAACCGCGCCTACTTCGAGGCGTACCAACGCAACGCGAAGCTGATGGCCCTGCTCGAGCAGGTCTCGAACATCGACCCCGAATTTCGCCGGCTTCGCCGCGAGCGCGCCGACGCCTTCGTCAGACGCAATGCCCGCAGCATCGAGAGTCTGCAGAACCGGGGCCTGGCCGATACCGCACTCGATCCTCTTCTCGCCTCCCGAGCCCTCTCGTCGATGATCAGTCGGCTCGCGTTCAACCACTTCGTCGTCGACGCCGCGGGCGGTCGGTCCGCGGCGGACTACGAGGGCCTGCTCGAGACGGCAACGAGACTGTGGGTCAACGCGCTGCGGCTGCCCCGTGGCGACGACGAGAGTGCCCGATGAGGGCCGGACGAGCGACCGATCGGCTCGTTCGAGGGGGCTCAGCAGAGTTGTACCCGCCGGTAATGTACCCGCCGGTAGTAATGCGAGTGGCCGAATGACGAATTAGCCGTTACGACAACGCTACTCGCGAGTACACCAGTGTTACTGCTCAGTAGCACCGACCGGACAAGAATGAAACGCATTGCTACAGAAGATCATTGAGTTCTTGGTGATCAATCACACTCACGCCGAACGTCGTTGGCGATGCACGGGGGCACATTGCAGTTAGAATAGGTCGGTCGGAGTGCTGCATGAGTGCAGGGGTGGAGCCTGCAGAACGACCCGGTGACAAATAAACGGACATGCTCAGCACCAGTCCACGTTCCATCGAGAGTGCACCGACGAAGTGCGCCCATACCGAGCGAAGAGAGATACGTTGTTCAAGCGGATTGCAGTAGTCAACCGAGGCGAGGCAGCAGTACGGCTGATCCGAGCCGTCCGAGAGCTCAACGCCGAACACGATTACGGCATCCGCACCGTAGCGCTGCACACCGAGGCGGAGAAGCGGGCCATGTTCGTCCGCCAGGCCGACGAGGCCGTCACGCTGCGCAAGCCCGCCACCGGCTCGGCGTACCTCGACTACAACGTCCTCGAGGCGGCACTGGTGGAGTCCGGTGCCGACGCCGTGTGGGTCGGGTGGGGCTTCGTCGCCGAGGACCCGACGTTCGCGGATCTCGTCGCCCGACTGAACATCACCTTCATCGGCCCGTCCGCCGACGCGATGCGTCTGCTCGGCGACAAGGTCGAGGCCAAGATCCTCGCCGAGAAGGTCGGCGTCCCGGTCGCACCGTGGTCCGGTGGACCGGTCGAGACCCGCGCAGACGCTCGACGACACGCAGCGGCAATCGGCTACCCGCTGATCATCAAGGCCCGCTCGGGCGGCGGTGGCCGCGGTATCCGCAAGGTCTTCCACGAGGACGAACTCGAATTGTCCCTCGAGCGCACCCAGGGCGAAGCCGAGCGCTCGTTCGGCGACCCGGTCGTATTCCTCGAGCGTCTGGTCACCGATGCCCGGCACGTCGAGGTTCAGGTCATCGCCGACAGCCACGGCAACGTGTGGGCACCCGGCGTGCGTGACTGCTCCATCCAGCGCCGCAACCAGAAGGTCATCGAGGAGTCCAGCTCGCCGCTGCTGACCAAGGAACAGGCCGATCAGCTGCGCACCGCCTCGGCCGAGCTCGTCAAGGCTGCGGGCTACCAGGGTGCAGGCACCGTCGAGTACCTATACCAGCCCGAGCAGAAGATCTTCACGTTCCTCGAGGTCAACACCCGCCTGCAGGTCGAGCACCCCATCACCGAGTACACCACCGGCATCGACCTGGTGAAGCTGCAGATCCTCGTCGCCGACGGTCAAGCACTGCCCGGTGAATGCCCCACCGAATTCGGCCACGCCGTCGAGGCCCGCCTCAACGCCGAGGACGCCGACAACGGCTTCGCGCCCGCGCCGGGCACGGTCGAACTACTCAAGTTCCCGCTCGGCACCGGAATTCGCGTCGACACCGGTATCGCTCAGGGCGACGTGATCCCGCCCGATTACGACTCCATGGTCGCCAAGGTCATCGCCTGGGGCCGCGACCGCAGCGAAGCGTTGGCTCGCTTGCGCAACGCGCTGCGTGAGACCACCGTCGTCATCGA
The DNA here is from genome assembly GCF_001426085.1 of Rhodococcus sp. Leaf278. GTDB lineage: Bacteria > Actinomycetota > Actinomycetes > Mycobacteriales > Mycobacteriaceae > Rhodococcoides. Next base: position 557,426 of record NZ_LMRR01000001.1, on the reverse strand, counting down.
CGGCGGCACCACCACCAAGTCGTTCCTGCTGAGCCTGCTCGACCGCGAGGAAGTCATCTCCGCCTCCGCCGACACCGGCTGGCTCGACCGCACCGAAGCCGGCTCGCAGGTGGGCCCGACGGCGGTGGCCGACATCGCCATCATCGCCGCGGCCATCGACGCCTACGACGCCGAGGAAGGCCGCGAGCGTGCCGCGTTCCTCAGCTCCGCACGTGGCGGCCGGCCGCGCGCCACCCATGCCATCGGCCGCACCGTCGAACTGAACTACCAGGGCCAGGCCTACAAGCTCGAAGTGGGCCAGGCCGGCCCGCACCGCTACAGCATCGACGGAGATGCCATCGGCGAACTGCAGGTCGACGTCGAACGCCTCGGCACGTACGAGAGCCGTCTGGTCATCGGTGACCACCGCTACCAGGTCGTCACCGTCGCCGGAGCTGCCCACTTCCTCGTCGAGGTCGACGGCATCAGCCACCAGATCTCCCAGGACGAGGCCGGGCTGGTCCGCGCGCCCGCTCCCGCCGTCGTCGTCGCCGTACCGGTCGCCGTCGGTGACGAGGTCGAAGCCGGACAGACGCTCGTCGTCCTCGAGTCGATGAAGATGGAAACCGCCGTCCGGTCTCCGTACGCGGGCACCGTGCGTGAGGTACTGGCCTCGGTCAACGGACAGGTCGACGCCGGAGCAGCCCTGCTGCGCGTCGATCAGGCCGGCGAGCAGAAGGTGTCCGAGCAGGCACCGCGCGTGCAGTTCCGCGGGATCGACGATGCCGCGCAGCGCTCTCCGCAGCGCCGCGCCCTGGACCGCCTCGACGAACTCGCAGCCCTCATCACCGGATTCGACGTCAGTGGTGCCCGCGCTCGAAACCTGTTGTCCACCTACGAGACTCTCCGCGCCGAGGTGCCGCGGAACGACTCGGCACTCGTCGGTGCCGAACTGGCACTGCTCAACACCTTCGCCGACATCTGCGAGCTCTCCCGCAACCGACCGACGATGGACGAAGAGAGCACCGACGAGCGCGTCCACTCCCCGCGCGAGCACTTCCACTCGTTCATGCAGTCGCTCGACGCCGATGTGCAAGGACTGCCGGAGTCGTTCCGGGGCAAGCTCACTCGCGCTATGGCACATTACGACGCCGCCATCGACGAGGGCCGCACACCCGAGCTCGAAGAAGCCGTCTACCGCGTCTTCCTCGCCCTGCAGCGCATGGAGAACCAGGTTCCGGTCATCGCCGCCCTGCTCGGCCACTGGCTCAGCGACAGCTCGCAGCAGCCCGACGCCACCCCCGCCATGGCCGAGGTGCTCGAACGCCTCATCGGTGCCACCCAGGCCCGCTACCCCGTCATCGGCGACGTCGCACGCAACCTGCGCTTCCGACTGTTCGACGAGCCGCAGATCCGCATCGCCCGAGAGAAGATCTACGACGGCGTTCGCGGCAGCCTGCAGTACCTCGCCGAGAACCCCGACGCCGCCGACTACTCGGCCCGCGTCGCCGCACTGGTCGCCACCCCGGAGCCGCTGATCGAGCTGCTGGCACAACGGATCACCGATCCCGGAGCCCTGCTCGAGGTGATCACCCGCCAGTACTACGAGATTCGCACCCTCGAAGACGTCAAGGCGTTCGACCGCGACGGCAAGTACTTCGTCACCGGCGCGTTCGAGCTCTCGGGTGAGCAGCTGCACCTGATCTCCACGGCAACCGACTTCGATTCTCTCGCAGCTACTCTCGATGCTGTCGACGACATCGCCGGCCCCTCGCCCGAGAACCTGGCCGTGGATCTCTACCTGTCCTGGCCGGACGCCCCGACCGACGGCGATGCACTCTCGGATCAACTGCAGGCCGTTCTGGCCGCACACCCCGGCACCGGCCGCTGGCGTCGCGTCACCGTCACGGTGTTCGGCACCGTCACGCGGAAGATGACGTATCGCCGCACCACGGTCGAGGGCTCCGAGCCCCTCGCCGAGGACACGATCATCCGGGACATGCACCCGCTGACCGGTCAACGGCTCGACCTGTGGCGCCTGAAGAACTTCGACGGAGTTCGGTTGCCCGCCAGCGCCGGAACCTACCTGTTCCACCTGACGTCGAAGGCCAACCCCTCCGACGAGCGCCTGGTTGCCCTCGCCGAGATCCGAGGCATCACAACACAGTTGGACGACGCCGGAAACATCGTCGCCGTGCCCGAGATCGAACGAACCGTCGCGGCCTGCCTCGACGGCATCCGCCGCGCTCAGGCCGGACGCGGCAAGAAGCGCCTCGACGCCAACCGCGTCGTGCTCTACGTCTGGCCGGTACTGAACGTGCCCGCCGACCGCATCGCCACCATCGCCCGGCACATCGCGCCGCTGACGATCGGGGCCGGCCTCGAAGAGATCACTCTCATCGCTCGGCTTGCCGAAACACCCGGCGCGGCACCACGCGAGGTCGCACTGCGTCTGTCGTACCGATCCGGTGCCGGCATCGTCGCCAAGGTGACCCCGCCGCCGACCGAGCCGATGCGTCCGCTCGACGAGTACACCCAGAAGGTGCAGCGGTCACAGGCCCGCGGCACCGTCTACCCGTACGAGCTCATTCCGTTGCTGAGCAGCAACGGCGGCACGTTCACCGAGTACGACTTCGACGCCGACGGCGTCCTCGCCCCGGTCGAGCGTCCGTATGGCCGAAACACGGCGGGCGTCATCGTCGGTGTCGCGACCACGCCCACTGCCAAGTACCCCGAGGGCATCACCCGCGTCGCGCTCTTCGGTGACCCGACGAAGGCGCTCGGCACGGTCGCCGAGGCCGAGTGCTCGCGGATCGTTGCAGCCATCGACCTCGCCGAACAACTCGGTGCGCCCGTCGAGTGGTTCGCATTGTCCTCCGGCGCAACGATTTCCATGGAATCGGGCACCGAGAACATGGACTGGGTATCGCGCGGCCTGCGTCGCATCATCACCTTCACCCAGGCCGGCGGCGAGATCAACATCGTCGTCGCGGGCATCAACGTCGGCGCGCAGCCCTACTGGAACGCCGAAGCCACGATGCTCACCCACACCAAGGGCATCCTGGTGATGACCCCCGACAGTGCGATGGTGCTCACCGGTAAGCAGTCCCTCGACTACTCCGGTGGCGTCTCGGCCGAGGACAACTTCGGCATCGGTGGCTACGACCGCGTCATGGGCCCCAACGGCCAGGCGCAGTACTGGGCACCGAACCTGCGGGCCGCGTGCGACATCCTGTTCGCGCACTACGACCACGCGTATGCGGCACCGGGAGAACGCTTCCCACGCCGCGCGGCCACCGCAGACCCGACCGAGCGCGACGTGCGTACCTACCCGCACGTGCACCCGTCGAGCGACTTCACCACCGTCGGCGACATCTTCTCCTCGGTCACCAACCCGGACCGTAAGAAGCCGTTCGACATTCGCACCGTGATGCGCGCTGTGGTGGACCAGGACCATTCGGTACTCGAGCGTTGGGCCGACATGGCCGACGCCGACACCTCCGTGGTGTTCGACGCCCACCTCGCCGGAATCCCGGTGTCCGTCATCGGTATCGAATCGCGGGCCATCCCCCGTAAGGGCTGGTTCCCGTCCGACGGCCCCGATCAGTGGACCTCGGGCACCCTGTTCCCGAACTCGTCGAAGAAGACGGCACGCGCCATCAACGCCGCCAGCGGAAGCCGGCCGATCGTGGTGCTGGCCAACCTCTCCGGCTTCGACGGATCACCGGAATCGCTGCGCAACATCCAGCTCGAATACGGTGCCGAGATCGGCCGCGCCATCGTCAACTTCGACGGACCGGTCGTGTTCTGTGTCGTCTCGCGCTACCACGGCGGCGCGTTCGTGGTGTTCTCCGGAGCGCTCAACGACAACATGGAAGTCCTTGCAGTGGAGGGCTCCTTCGCCTCCGTACTCGGTGGTGCCCCGGCCGCCGCAGTGGTGTTCACCCGCGACGTCAATGCCCGCACCGCAGCGGATGCTGAAGTCAAGGAGCTCGAGGCCCGGTTGAACACAGCTGAGGACGACGCCACCCGCTCGGCATTGCGCGTCGAGCTCGCCACCGTGCGAGCGAACGCCCGCAACGCCAAACTGGGTGAAGTGGCAGCCGAATTCGAGGCCATCCACAACATCCAGCGAGCACAGAACGTCGGATCGGTGCATCACATCGTCCCCGCTGCCGAACTGCGCCCGCAGCTGGTCGCTGCCATCGAACGCGGAATGGCGCGGTCGTTGGCCAAGTAGGGCCTGGGGTTCCCGCAAACGCGCGCGCGTTTGCCGGACGCTCGCGGAATGGTGAACGATTCCGTGAGCATCTGGCGAATGCGCGCGCGTTTGTCGGTTCAGGGGATGTCGTACTGAGGAATCGTGGCCACGATTCCGGTGCACTGCCCGGTGAAGATGGTCAGCGCGCAGGCCTCCCACAACCGCGACAGATCCGACAACGCGCCGCTCGCGCTACCGGTGCTTGCGCTCCCGGTATCGGCCACCGCGACCGCCGGCGACGCTACAGCTATAACGGCCGCTCCCAACACAACAGCAATACGACGCTTCACACTCTTCTCCTCTTCTCTTCCATCGGACATGGCTCGCTCGACACGCTAACCTCGCGTCCCAAGTGTCACAATCGTCCGAACGAACGATGCCGCCCCTCAACCCTCGAGAGTCAGGCGGCTCTCGAATCGGCGCGGTTCACCGGTCAGGGGGTCCGTGAAATTCAGCGCCCGGGCAAGAAGCTGCAGCGGCCGGGTGAAGTCGTCGGCGGGAGTCGATGTGTACACCGGATAGTACGGATCGTTCACTATGGGAATACCCAACGAGGACAGGTGAATCCGCAGCTGATGAGTCTTGCCGGTCTTGGGGAAGAGTCGATAGCGGGCACGATCACCGGACGCGTCGACGAGTTCGATGCGGGTCTCGCTGTTCGGCTCCCCCGACTCCTCGTATGCCGTCATGACGCCATGCTCCTTCAGGATCCGGCTCTGTACGACGCGGGGAAACTGCAGTGCCGCATCGAATCCCGCAATCGCCTCGTATTCCTTGGTGACATTGCGTGAGGAGAAGAGTTCCTGATACGGCCGTCGGGCATGCTTGGTCTTGGTGAAGAGCAGTACCCCGGCGGTGGCGCGATCGAGCCGGTGCGCGGGCGTGAGATCGGGGCAGTCGAATTGCTTTCGTAGCCTGACGGTCGCGGTTTCTGTGACGTGCCGACCACGCGGGATGGTGGCGAGGAAGTGCGGCTTGTCGACCACCAGCAGGTCCTCGTCCTGGTGCAGAATGCCGATCTCGAACGGCACCGAAACCTCCTGCGCTGGAACGCGATAGAAGTACACCTGACTGCCGGGGCGGTACCGCGTGTCCACGGAGACGGGCCTGCTCTTCTCGTCCACCACTTCGGCGTCGCGCATGGCCCGCCGCCAGTCGTCGTCGGGCATCTCGCGTTCCAAGTACTCCACGATGGTGGTGGCCGAATCACCATGCGGTAGCAGCAGTCTCATCGGCGCAAGACCGTCCCGGAACGGCAACATCACTCAGGCGCAGTCGAGACAGATCAACCGCAGACCACGGCCGGCATCACCGTCGAAGTCCTGGTACCGCGAGGTCGGGTTGCCACAGGCGCTGCAGCGTCCGATGACGGCGGTGTGATCGGAGAAGTTCTGCGCCATCCGCTTGTCGAAGACGAACAGCGAGCCCTCCCACAGGGCATCGTCACCGAAAGTCTCTGCGTATCGAACGATTCCGCCGTCGAGCTGATAGACCTCCTCGAACCCGCGGGCCACCATCAACGAAGAGAGCACCTCGCACCGCACTCCCCCGGTGCAGTACGTGACCACCGGAGACTTCTTCAGATGGTCGTAGGCACCGGAATCGAGCTGCGAGACGAAGTCCTTCGTCGTCTCCACGTCAGGCACCACTGCATTCTTGAACTTGCCGATCTGCGCCTCGAAGGCATTACGGCCGTCGAAAAAGACAACGTCGTCGCCGCGAGCATCGACGAGCTCGTGCACCTGTTCCGGGCTCAGATGAGTGCCACCGCCGACCACACCCTCGGAGTCGACCTTCAGCTCCCCGGGCGCACCGAACGTGACGATCTCGTCGCGTACGCGCACACTCAGTCGCGGGAAATCGTTGCCGAGCCCATCGGACCACTTGATGTCGGCCGCATTGAAGGCCGGGTAGCTGCGGGTACCGCGGACGTACCTCTTGACGTCGCCGACGTCGCCGCCCACCGTCGCGTTGATGCCGTGTTCGGAGATCAGGATGCGTCCGGTCAGGTTGTTCGACGCGGCCAGCGTCTGTTGCCACAGCCGGATCGCCTCGGGATCGGGCAATGGAGTGAACACGTAGAACAGGACGATTTTCGGTACAGCCACGCCGACCAGTATGGCGCGTTATCCGGCGGGCGGTGCCGCCGCCCGGACTCGCTGGGTGCCGGAGTCGACGGTGAAGCCCGCTCCCCAGTACACGCCGGTCTGCGGATCCTCCTTGGCGGTGAGGAACCAGTGATCCATCCGAGCCGCCGTCCTGGTGACTTCGAAGACGCCGAACCCGTGACTGTCGAGGTCGACGAACTTCACGTGCCGGTTGAGCGCCTTGAACGCCTCCTCGGCGACGCGGCCCAGCGTGTGCGGCGGAGTACGCGTCAGATCGTCGATATTGGCCGAGCTCACCGAGGTGACGACGAGCTCGGTGGCAGCAGGTTCGGTGGTCGCGTACTGGGCCGCATCGAGGGGTACCTCGCAGGCCCAAGCCGAGTGGATGTCGCCGGTGATGAAGACCGTGTTGTCGACGCCCGCGTCCACGATCGCGGTGAGCAGCTTGCGGCGGTCGGCGGTGTACCCGTCCCACGGATCGGCGTTGTAGGGGAGGCCGCCTTCCGGAATGCCGAGCAGGGAGGTGACGGCCTTGGCCGCATCACGGTCGAGCGGCGGAATGAGGGTAGGCGTGATCATCACCGGATTACCGACGATCTTCCACTGCGTCGGCGAAGAAACGATGCCGTCGGTGAGCCACTGCATCTGCTCCGCGCCGGTGATGGTTCGGTTGGGAGAATCGACCTCGGGACCATTGAACGGAAGCACCTGCTGCGAGCGGTAGGTGCGCAGGTCCAGCATCGAGAGTTCCAGGAGGTTGCCGAACCGCAGCCGACGGTAGAGGTGACGGTTGGTCGCCGTGCCTGCCGCGCGCACCGGCATCCACTCGTAGTACGCCTTCTCCGAGTTCGCCTTGCGGGTGTACCAATCGCCCTCGGTCGCGGGGGTGTGGTTCTCGGCACCGCCGTCGTAGGCATCGTTGGCGGACTCGTGGTCGTCCCACGTACAGATCCACGGCACACCGACGTGCGCGGCCTGCAGATCGGGATCCGACTTGTACTGGCCGTGACGCTGGCGGTAGTCGGCGACGGTGACGATCTCGTGAGTGGGCGAATGCTGCCGGATCACCCCGTCGCGCCCGGGGAAGCCGCCCGTCTCGTACTCGTAGATGTAGTCGCCGAGGTGCACGATGGCGTCCAAGTCGGTCCTGGCCGCCAGGTGCCGGTAGGCACCGAAGTACCCCGACTCCCAGTTGGAGCACGAGACGACGCCGAACCGCATGGCATCGATATCGGCGTCGTTGGCCGGGGCGGTGTGCGTGGTCCCGACGGCCGATACCGCGTCGCTCGTCCGGAAGTCGTAGAAGTATGTGGTGTCCGCGCTGAGTCCGTCGACGTCGACCTTGACCGTGTGATCGGTATCGGGACCGGTGGCGACCGTTCCAGAGGCGACGACGTCGCTCATGTCTGCGCTTCGGGCGATTCGCCACGTCACCGATACCTGCGCGCCGACGCCGGAGCCCGGGGTGGCGTCGGGCGTGGGGGTGATGCGGGTCCAGAGAACGATCGCGTCGGGCAACGGATCTCCCGATGCCACCCCGTGCAGGAAGCCTCGATCGCTGCTCTGCGCCTGGGCGGTTCCCGGGAGTGTCGTGGCGACTCCGGCCACCGCGACGGCTACCGACGACGAGCGAAGAAACGTTCTTCTGGAAAGCGCAGACTCAGCGTGCATCGGGTCAGTCCATGCGATGGATGGGCGGCGGTCAAGTAAGGCGCGCCTGGGTCGGCCACAGTGTTCACCAACCGGCCATGGTTCGGATACTGGTTTGCCGTCTGCGCTGCGGGAGAACACTCGGAGAATGGATGCTCTCTGGTTGTTCGGTGATCAGCTCGGTCCGCACTTCCACTCGGTGGACGAGCATGCCGAGCGAGACGTGCTGATGATCGAGTCCCGGCGCGTGTTCCGCCGTCGGCGATACCACCGACAGAAGCTCCATTTGGTGCTGTCCGGGATGCGGCACCTGGCCGACGAGCTGGGTGATCGCGTCACTTATCTGCAGACCGAGACGTATCGCGAAGGGTTGGCCGAGTACGGCAAGCCGGTGGTGGTGTTCGAGCCCACCTCGCACGCGGCGGATAAGTTCGTCGGGTTGTTGCACGACGAAGGCCTGGTTTCGGAAATTCTGCCGACGCCCATGTTCGCGCTGGGGCGAGCAGAGTTCGCCGACTGGGCGGCCGAGCGCGACACCTTCCGAATGGAGACGTTCTACCGCGAGCAGCGCAAGAGATTCTCGGTGCTGATGGACGGTGCCGACCCGGTCTCGGGTAAGTGGAACCTCGATGCCGAGAATCAGTCGCCGCCGCCGAAGGGACGGCTGAACCTGGGCGTGGAGGAACCGTGGTGGCCGACCGAGGACACGATCGACGACCAGGTGCGTGTCGATCTCGATTCGTGGGACCTGGACACCGTCGGGGTCGACGGGCCACGAGTGTTCGCGGTGACTGCTTCCGAGGCGTCGGAAGCGTTGGCGCACTTCGTGAATTACCGCTTGGACGACTTCGGCAAATACGAGGACGCGGTGATGGCCGACGACTGGACGATGTCGCACTCGCTGCTCTCGGTTCCCCTGAACCTCGGTCTGCTGCAACCGCTGGACGTGGCGCATGCCGCCGAGGACGCCCACCGAGACGGCACCCCGCTGGCGAGCGTCGAGGGTTTCGTTCGACAGATCCTCGGCTGGCGCGAATACGTGTGGCACCTGTACTGGCATCTGGGGCCGGAATACCTGGAACGCAACAAGCTCGATGCCCATGAGCCACTGCCGGATTGGCTACTCGACTTGGACGGCGACGCCGTGGTTTCGAAGTGCCTGTCCAGCACGGTGGACGGCGTACGCGACCGCGGCTGGGTGCACCACATCCCCCGGCTGATGATTCTGGGAAACTTTGCGCTGCAACATGCGTGGGACCCCCGAGCGTTGACCGATTGGTTCGCAACGGCTTTCGTCGACGGGTTCGCCTGGGTGATGCCGGTGAACGTCATCGGCATGAGTCAGCACGCGGACGGCGGGGTGATCGCCACCAAGCCCTACGCGTCGGGCGGGGCGTACCTGAACCGCATGACCGACTACTGCAAGCCGTGCGAATTCAACCCGAAGAAGCGACTGGGCGACGACGCGTGCCCCTTCACTGCCGGCTACTGGGCATTCGTGCACCGGCACCGCGAGATGTTGGCGCTCAATCACCGCACGGCGCGTCAGGTCTCGTCGATGAACCGATTGAGCGACCTCGAGCAGGTGCTGGAACAGGAGCGGCAACGCGAAGTGTACTGACGCATCAGGGAATGCACCGATGTTCGGGTGCACTTGTCACAGCAAGAGTGGCCGAGACATGCGATCGCCGGAAGCCGTCGATCCTTTACCACGACGTACCGACAGCGTTGCAGTTCCGAATCCTTATGCAGGGCAATAGTTTTCGATTGAATCATCGTTGCGTGTCGAACACCTGTTCGATACACTTGGTCCATGACGACGGAGATCTGGCAACTGAGCGAGGCAGAACTCCTCGCCGCCGCCACCGCGTCCTCCCACCAGATCCAACTGCTCGAAGCCCGCCGTATCGCCCTCGTCGCCGAAATCGACACCCGCGTGAGCCGTGAGAAACTCGGCTTCCCCGGCCCCGCCGGCTGGCTCACCGCCACCACCCTGCTCACCCCCGGCAAAGCGCACAAGATCGTCGCCCTCGCCCGCGGACTGAAGAACTTCCCCGACATCGCAGACGCCGTGAACACCGGCAGCATGACCGTCGACCACGCCGCGTTAATCCTCGGCTTCGCCGAAACACCACCGAAGAACCTCCCCCAAGAAGGTCGTGATATCGCCCGTACCGCGATGATCACCGCCGCCACCGGGCCCGGGGCACGCACCGACAAGATCCGTGAAGCGATCACCAAACTCAAAGACACCTACGGCAGCGACAAGCCGCCCCCTGAGGACACCGACCGCAACGAACTGTTCGCATCGAAGATGCTCAACCAACGCCTGTGCCTCAAAGCCGACTTCGATGCCGTCACCGCAGAAAAACTTTTCACCGCCCTCTCACCGTTGACCGAACCCCGCCCCGCAGCCGACGGCACCCCCGACGAACGCAGCCCCGCCCAACGCCGCGCCGACGCATTCGGGCAGATCCTCGACCACTACCTCGCCTCGAAGGATCGCCCCACCGAAGGCGGCGAAAGACCCCACATCAACCTCCATATCACCCTTCGCGACCTTCAGAGCCGCGGTACCGACATCACCGAAGACGAAACCTCGCACGCTACGAACGAATCCGATACCGACGCCACGGCAGACGACGGAACAGACGAGAACACCTCCACCGCAACCGAACCCGATGACCTCACCGGCAGTGCCGATGGATGTGATGATGCTACGCCACCGAGCCAGGATCGCGGCGCGTATCGGGATCTGTTCGGTGATGGCACCACCGTCGGATGGCTGCCCTGGATGGGACCACTCTCCCGCAATACGTCCCGCCAACTCGCGTGCGATTGCCTCCTCACCGCCATCGTCATGGACGAGAACGGCAACCCGCTCAACCTCGCCCGCACCGCCCGCACCGTCACCGCAAAACAAAAGCGCGCGTTGACAGCCCGCGATCACGGTTGCGCATTCCCCGGCTGCGGAAAACCCGCCGCCTGGACAGAGGGGCATCATATTTGGCATTGGACCGACGGCGGACCGACCGACATGAACAACCTCGTCCTACTGTGCGGCTTCCACCACCGACTCATCCACCACAGTGACTGGGACGTGTTCATCGGTACCGACAACCACCCGTGGTTCATCCCGCCGGCGACCGTCGACCCCTACCGAGAACCCCGACAATCCCACGCCCGAGCCGGCCCCCACATCGCGTAACCCGGCCACACCCAACCCGCAAACCGAGACCAGCCCCGCACCGAGAACACGGTGCGGGGCTGGAAAAGTTTGTTCGACAGGTTGATTCGAGTGACTCGAGAGTACCGTCGCCCTAGGTCGGCCCATCTTGTTCCTCTACGCTCCGCTCAATTGGTCGAAGCCATGCCGGCGTCGACCTTCGCGACAGCCTCGTCGATCATCGGCACATACCGCTCGAGTGCCCAGGGCACCGTCAACGGATTGATGATGGAGGACCCCGTGACGAAGGACTGATCCGTCGGCGCAACGACCGAACCCCGGGACACAGCCGGAATCTGCTTGTAGGCAGGCTGATTTTCGGTGTCGGTACGGTTCTGAGGGTCCGAGTAGAAGGTGAAGATCAGGTCGGAATCGTTCAACAGATTCGCATTCTCCAACCCGATCACGGACGAGTCGGTGCCCTCGGTCTCGTCCAGTGTGTTCACCACCGGATCGACCTGCAACCCGAGACCGCGGACCATCGCGACGCGCTGCTCGTCGGCGAGAAACACGCCGAGCGTGCCGGGACCGGTGTTGTAGATGTACGAAAAGCTCACGTCCGCATACTCGGGGTGCTGTGCGGCGGCGTCGGCGAAGCGGCTCTCGATCTTGTCGATCTCCTCCGCAGCCTTCGCCTCCTCACCCATGGCTTTGCCGATCACGGTGATCTGGTCTTCCCAGGTCGTGGTCCACGGCTGCTCCTCGTACGCGACCACCGGGGCGAAGGCGCTGAGCTTGTCGAACTGATCCTGCGTGATGCCGGACCACGGTGCCAGGACCAGATCCGGTTCGAGAGCCGCGACGGCCTCGATGTTCAATTCGGTACCACCGGTGAACTGTTGGGGAAGCTCGGCCCCCAATTGGGTAACCGCATCGTGCACCCACGGTAGGTAACCGGTGTCGTCGGCACCCCATGAGTACTCCTCGACGCCGACAGGGACGGTACCCAACGCGATCGCCGTCTCGGCCGAACCCTGCCCGAGGGTCACGATGCGCTCCGGCTTCTCGGTGATGACCGCCTGCCCCAGTGCCGAATCGATCGTCACGGCCGCAAAATCGCTACCGTCGGCGCTCTGAGTCTCAGCAGAGTCGCTGCTGCCGCATGCTCCGACCACGAGGGCCGACACAGCGAGCGCAGACAGCGCGGACAACCGTCGAACAGACCGCCGACCGGCTGTTGAAGCAATGAACATGGTTACCTCTCGATGATCAAAGGTGCGATAAAGTAAGACTAGGCTAACCTACTAGAGGGATTCAAACGCGCTGCACAAGGCGCATTCGCTACGGTGGGCAGATGAGCCTTCCTCGCCCCGCACCCGATCGGACTGCCGTCGTGACCGGAGCATCTTCCGGTATCGGAGCTGCCATCGCCCGCCAGCTCGCCTCCCGAGGCCACGGCGTCACCCTCGTCGCCCGGCGTGCCGACAAGCTCGAAGAGTTGGCACAGGAGATTCGAGCACGGGGAGTCCGAGCAGAGGTGCTGGCCGCAGACCTCTCCAACCGCACTGCGCGCGCCGAATTGCTCGGCCGGATCACCGATCTCGGTCTGATCCCGGACATTCTGATCAACAACGCCGGACTTTCTACCCTCGGACCCGTCGCAGAATCGGATCCGGATGCGGAAATGAACATGATCGAGGTCGACGTGGTCGCCGTCTCGGACCTGTGCTCCCGTTTCCTTCCAGGAATGGTCGAGCGACGACGCGGCGCACTGCTCAATGTGGCGTCGACGGCGGCGTTCCAGCCCCTACCCGGACAGGCGGGCTACGGCGCATGCAAGGCGTTCGTTCTCTCGTACACCCAGTCTCTGACCGGCGAACTGCGCGGCACCGGAGTGACCGCCACCGCACTGTGCCCCGGGCCGGTGCAGACCGGATTCGGCGAGGCTGCGGGCTTCGCGAAAGACGATGCAGAGAAAGCGCTTCCGTCGATCATGTGGGTGTCGGCAGAAACGGTGGCCAAGACTGCCGTCGACGACATGACCAAGGGACGGATGGTGTCGATTCCCGGACCTGCCAACCGCATCGGATCGATCTTTGCTCAGATCACGCCGCGAACACTGTTGGTGCCCATGCTCACTCGTATTCATCCCAGCCTGAAGAACGGTGCGTCGTCGTGAAGCGCGAACTCGTGGTCTCGGACAGCATCGTCGTGAATGCCGACGCCGACACTCTCTACGCTGCGATCAGCGACCCCACCAACATGGGGCAGTGGAGCCCCGAAAACACCGGTGCCACCGTCCATGAACCCCGCGAGAGTGCCTACGTGGGAATGGTGTTCGACGGAACCAACAAGCGCGGCCGGGCGAAGTGGATCACTCGCTGCACCGTCACGGCGGCCGACCCGGGCAAGACCTTCGAGTTCCGCGTCCACGCCATCGGCAAGAGCACTCCGAAGATCAAGGGCGCGAACGCAACCTGGCGATACGACTTCGAGCCGGTGTCGAGCGGCACGAAAGTCACCGAAACCTGGACCGACGACCGAACGAGATGGCCCGACGCTCTGGCCCTCGTGTTCGACAAGATCGTCACCAGCGGCAAGACGTTCCCGCAGTTCCAGCGTCGCAACATCCGAAAGACGCTGGAAAACCTGCAGAAGCGTTACGCCTGACGGCTAGGCCTGCCGGGTGTACAGGCCGAGAACGTACGAGGCCTGCCCGGCATGCTGAAGGTCGTCGGACACCACGGACACCAGCCGTGCACCGAGTGTGACGGGCGGGTCCCAGTTCTCGTCGACGATCCGGTCCAGATCGTCGGCCCCGACACTGCTCAGGTACGCAACGGTTTTCGAGTGCACGGCGTCGTGGTACTCACGCAGCAACTCGGCGCTCGAGGTGACCTGAGCGACGTCCGAGGACGATTGGCCGTAGCCGATGTCGGACTTGTCGAACGGGAGTCCGAACCGCTCGAACCACGAGTCCGACGTCCAGACCTGTTCGCTCCCGGCCACACCCGCGATGTGGTCGTCCTGCATCCGCGTCAGGTGCCAGAGCAACCACGCGATGCTGTTGGCGTCGGCGTCGGGTCGATACGTCAACGCGGCAGTGGGGATATCGTCCAGCACCGAGTGGACGAGTTCCTTGATCCGGCCGAACGCGTCGGTCAGCAGGTCGTTGTGGTTCATCGAACACGCCTCTTTCGTCGAGCACTGATAACTGGTCATGCATACCCCGATTACCTCGCAGGGAACATCGGCGCCCTCGAGTCGCGTTGAACCGGATATGACTGCTCCAGCAATTGTGTACACCCGCACCGGCGATTCGTCCGTCCTCGAGCTGAAGGATCGCGAGGTGACCGCGCCCGCCGCAGGTGAAGTGCGCGTCCGCATCGTGGTCTCGGGCGTCAATCCGACGGACTGGAAGAACCGAACCGGCTCCGGGCCTGGTGAAAAGCTGGCATTCGACGAGGTGGTACCGAATCAGGACGGTGCCGGAGTGGTCGACGCGGTCGGCCCCGATGTCGACGGCGTCTCCGTAGGAGATCGCGTCTGGATCTATCTGGCCCAGCACCAGCGTCCGACCGGAACAGCACAGTCCTTTGCAATCCTGCCCGCCTCCCGGGTTGTGCCTCTGCCCGATGGCGTCGGGTTCGACGTGGGCGCAAGCCTCGGAGTTCCCGCGATGACGGCGCACCGTGCACTGACTTTGTCCGAGGACGGACCCACCCGGCTGCACCCGGGCGCATTGGACGGAAAGTCGGTCCTCGTCGCCGGTGGGGCCGGTGCCGTCGGCCATGCCGCGATCCAATTGGCCCGTTGGGCAGGCGCGACCGTGGTGACGACGGTCAGCGGACCGGAGAAGGGCGCACTGGCCACCGCTGCCGGCGCGCACCACGTGGTGAACTACAAGACCGGAGACGCGGTCGCCGAAATCCGCGAATTGGTTCCCGCCGGAATCGATCTGATCGTCGAGGTCGCACCCGCGCAGAACGCCGCGCTCAACGCCGCCGTGGGAGCGAACCGTGCATCGGTTGCCGTCTACGCCAACAACGGTGGCGACACTGTGACCCTCGACGTCCGGCCGAACATGGTGCTGAACACTCGCTACCAGTTCGTGCTGCTCTACACCGTGGGCGACGAGGCTCTGCGCAACGCCGAGGCCGACGTCAGCGCGGCGGCAGCCGCAGGCGTGCTGGAGGTAGGCGAAGCCACCGGCCTACCGCTGCACCGCTTCCCGCTGAGCGAAACCGCCGCAGCACACGACGCCGTCGAGAACGGAACCGTCGGCAAGGTGCTGATCGACGTCTCCAGCGAGTAACTCAGGCGATGACCGGCAACGTGGACCATGGGAAATTGATCCACTTGTCGGTCTCTCGCCACGAATAGTCGGGCTGCACAATGGTTCTGGGTTTGGTGTAGATGACAGCGGACCGTACGTCGGGCGTATGCGCCTTCAACAGGTCGATCACCAGCGCCAGTGTGCGGCCGGAATCAGCGACGTCGTCGACCACGAGCAACTTCTTACCGACGATCGCATCGGTGTCCAGAAGTGGTTCGAGGACAACAGGATCGGGCAGGGTTTCCTCGATGTCGGAGTAGAACTCGACATTGAGGGTGCCCGCAGCCTTGACTCCCATCGCGTAGGCGATCGCACCCGCGGGGATGAGCCCGCCACGCGCGATCGCGATCACGATGTCCGGAACGAACCCGTCGTCGACGATCTTCTTGGTCAGGTCGCGCGAGGCGTCTCCGAAGGTCTCCCACGTCAGTACTTCACGTTCCTGTTCGGTCATGGAGAACCACTTTACTCAGAATCCACTTTTGCTGATCGAGCAAATGTGTTTGCGCCTGCGCGTGAGAGCAGGCAGTCTCGAACCATGGCCGACCACACGCACGCTCACGCTCATGCCGCCGACCCCACTCCCGGAGAGCCGGACTTCGAGAACGGCGCTTTCGACGAGGCATTCTGGGACGACCTCTACAACCAACGCACCGCCATCTGGAGCGGAAATCCCAACGCGGTGTTGGTTCAGGAAGCGTCCGTGCTGACTCCGGGCCGAGCCTTGGACATCGGCTGCGGTGAAGGTGCCGACTCACTGTGGCTGGCCGGTGCAGGCTGGACCGTCACCGGCGTCGACATCTCGGACGTCGCCCTCGGCCGCGCTCGCGCAGCACAGCAGGCACTGGAACCGCAGCAACTGGCGGTGCACTGGGAACAAGAAGACTTGCTGGAATGGACTCCCCCGGCCGGCGCGTTCGATCTGGTGTCGGTGCACTTCTTGCAGGTACCACCCGACGAACTCGAACTGACCACCCGCAGATTCGCCGCGGCGGTCGCGCCGAAGGGGCGTCTGCTGGTCGTCGGGCACAGTCCCAGCGACAGTCACGCCTCGCAACATCCGGCCAAGCACCGATTGTTCGCACCGGAACCGGTCGTCGTTGCGGCAGGCGACGGGTTCGAGGTGATCCACGCCGAACACCGCACCCGCACCACACCGGACGGCGACGAGCGAACCGACACGGTCGTGGTGCTGCAGCGCCGGTAAACTCGGGCGGTGTTCTCGTCGTCGACGTATCGAATTCCCCTGGCCGTCACGTTCGTCGTCGCGCTGATCATTCTCTTCACGCCCGCGTCCGGGGTGCCGTCCGGGTTTCAGCACAGTGACAAGATCATTCACTTCGTGCTGTTCGCAGCGCTCGCCTACACCTCGCGACTCGCCGGAATCGGCTGGGGCAGGACCGCACTGTGGGTGCTGGTGTTCGCGGTGGTGTCGGAGTTTCTGCAGGCGATCCTGCCTCTGGGACGCTCCGGATCGGTGATCGACGCTCTGGCCGACGCTGCTGGAGTTGCGGTGGGCCTGATCGCGGCGAACTGGCTTCTACCGCAGCGCGTCAAGAATGCCCCGGACCTGCACTAGACTGAGTCCGCGCCGAGTTCCCTCGGCCGGCGCGCACACTCAGGAAGGAACGCCATCACCTCGTCTTCTGCCCCGCACGATATCTACCTCGTTCCACCGGAGCACGAGACGAACGATGCCGTCACCCGAGAATCTGCAGCGTCCGCAGCACGATTGAGCGAACGATCCGACGTGGTCAGCCACGAGGGCCGCTACGCATTGACGATCACCTCGACCACCCCGCACCAGGCCATGGTCGAGGATCTGTTGTTCGTCCGCGCCGTACTCGACGCCGCACGCATCAAGTACCTACTCGTTCGCGGCAACGACGAACGACCCGTCATCGCCATCGAACTGGCTGCCCGGGACGCGCTCACCACAGCGCTGGTGCACGCCTGCCGCGCCGAGCCGTTCTACTCCAAGACCGTCGACGCCCGCGGGAAAGCCGTTCTGGTTGCCGACGGCACACTCTCGCCATCCGCGAATGCGCGGATCGTGCGCCTCTACCGACCGCGCGTCGAGCCGTTCAGCGGGTTGTACTACGGCGCGTCGACGGCCGTGCAGATAGAGCTGTGGTCTTTCTCCCCGTCCGAGATCGTGCTGCCGATCGAGAACTCCCTGACCCGACGCAACATCCGGCCCGACGAGGCCGTCCGCGGCACCGTCGAACGCTTCGGTAGAACGTGGCCGACCATCGAGAACATGTTTGCCGACCACGCGTCGGACATCAATTTCGACATCGACATCGTGTTCTCCTGGGTCGACGGCTCGTCGGCAGAGTTCCAAGCTCAACGTGCGCGGCGGATGGCGAATTATGTTGTCGGAGAAGGTGACGATTCAGCGGCTCGCTACCGGCAGATCGACGAACTGAAGTACGCCCTGCGGTCGGTGCACCTGTACGCACCGTGGATCAGGCGCATCTTCGTGGCCACCGACTCCCCGAGGCCGGCGTGGCTCGCCGACCATCCCAAGGTGACGTTCGTGCCGAGCGAGGCGTTCTTCGTGGACACCTCCGTTCTGCCGACACACAATTCGCAGGCCGTCGAAAGCCAGCTCCACCACATCCCCGGCCTGTCCGAGCACTTCCTGTACTCGAACGACGACATGTTCTTCGGTCGTCCGGTCAGCCCGTCGATGTTCTTCTCCCCCGGCGGAATCAGCATGTTCATCGAGGCTACGACGCGAATCGGGTTGGGCTACAGCGACGCCGACCGCAGCGGCTTCGAGAATGCAGCACGGGTGAACCGTCGAATCCTGCAGGACAGATTCGGGATGACCACCACCCGGCATCTCGAACATGCGGCAACTCCGTTGCGCCGCAGTGTGATGCAGGAAATGGAGAACGAGTTTCCGGACGAGTTCGCCTCCACGGCGGCGAGTGCATTCCGCGCCAGCACCAACATCTCGGTGACGAATTCGCTGTACCACTACTACGCATTGATGAGTGGCCGCGCTGTGGTCCAGAAAGACGCGAAGGTTCGGTACATCGACACCACGTCGGTGGCAGGCCTCGACTTGATGGAGAAGCTGCTCCCCAAGCGGTCCGTCGACTTCTTCTGCCTCAACGACGGCAGCTTTCCGGAAGTCGACCTGGATCTGCGCACCCGCACCGTGACGCAGTTCCTGGACAAGTACTTTCCCATCGTCGCGCCGTGGGAACGCGAACAGCGCTAGGCGTCGCTGAACGTCTTTCGCCGGGCGCTGTCTGCGATGGTGACACCCGCCGCATCGAGCCTGCGTGCTGTCTCCTCCGCCGAGACCGCCTCTCCCACTGTGTCGTACGACCCCGTCGGCACCACCGAATGGACGACGGTGTCGTCGTACACGTGAACCAGGTTGTATCCCTGAGCTCCGTCGCGACCGCGTAGTCCGCCTGTGGGGACGTTGAGATCCTGGGTGTAGCAGGTGGCCGACGCCACCGAGACCGGTATACCGGCAAACGTGGCCGTGGTCGAATAGTGCAGGTGCCCTGCGAGAATGGACCGCACATCGGTTCCGTGAAGCACGCTCGCGAGCCGCGGCTGATCGATCAGCTCGACCAGCACTGCGAGATCGAGCACGGTCGGCACCGGCGGATGGTGCATCGCCAGAATCGTGCCGAACTCGGCAGGGGTCGCGAGAGTGTCGGCCAGCCAGGCCAATTGCTCGTCCCCCAGCTCGCCGTGGTGCTTGCCCGGAACCGTGGTGTCCAGGGTGACGACGCGAAGACCGTCGACATCGTGCACGCGATCGATGGACTGCCCACTCGGTTCCGCGTCGAGCAGCGTCCGACGGAACGTCGCTCGGTCGTCGTGATTGCCCATCGCCCAGACGATCTGTGCGCCGAGCTCCTCGGCAACCGGCTCGACCAGAGCGCGGAGCTTCTCGTACGCACCCGCCTCGCCCTTGTCCGTCAGATCACCGGTGAACACCAACGCATCGGGCCGCACACCGGAGTTGCGCACGTCGGTCATCACCTGTTCGAGCCGCAACTCGCTGTCCACGCCGCCGTACAACCGGCCGTCGCCGTCGACGAGATGCGTGTCACTGATGTGCAGTAAGCAGTGATGCGGACGTGGGTACTCGGCCATCCGAGACTTCATCGAACTCTCGCTCACGATCGGACCTACCGTTTCACGTTCACCCGGCTGGGCGAACGCCACTACTGCAACCCAAGCATACGAGCGTTCACTGAGAAAAAGCTGGTCGAATCTCCGCGGTGAACAACGCGGAAACTTTGAGCGTGTGACAGGTTGAGAGCATGACGAAACCGAAGTGGACTTCACTGCTCGCGGCCGCGGCACTGACCGTGGGCACCACGGTCGGTATCGGCGCGGCCCCGGCCGCTGCGCAGGGCCTGCCGACCGTCGTACTGGTACACGGGGCATTCGCCGACAGCACCAGCTGGGACGGCGTCGCTGCGAACCTTCGCGGACGTGGCTACCCGGTGGTGACCGCAGAGAACTCGCTTCGCGGGCCCGCGATCGACGCAGCGTCGGTGACCGATGTGGTCGAGAACATCGACGGCCCGGTGGTACTCGTCGGCCACTCCTACGGCGGCACCGTCATCAGCAACGTGCACGCCGACAACGTGGAGGCGCTGGTCTACGTCGCGGCCTTCATGCCCGTCGAAGGTGAACCCGTCGCGCTCGAACTCGATCCGTTCCGATTCCCCGTGACGGCCCTGGTGCCACCGGTGATCGGTCTGTCGATCGTCGACGACTCGTCCAACCCGATCGGCAAGAACGTCGACTCGTACGTCACGCCCGCCCTGTTCCGCACGTTCTTCGCACCCGACCTGAGCGAGGAGCAGGCCGCCCGTATGGCGGCCCACCAGAAGACCATCGCCGCCGGTGCTCTGCTCGAGCCGAGCGGCCCACCGTCCTGGGCGGACACCCCGTCCTGGGCATTGATCCCCCAACAGGATCAGATCATCCCGACCTCGGCGGAGCGCTTCATGGCGCAACGGGCCGGGGCTCGAGTGACCGAGGTACCGGGCTCGCACGCGATCTTGGTCTCGAACCCCGCAGCCGTGGCCGATCTTGTGGTGCAGGCCGATTCGGGAAGCTGACACGTCTCTGGATACGACTCGGGCCCGGCCACCTTCGAAAGGTGACCGGGCCCGAGTTGTCTTCCGGGGTGTGTCAGATCCCGATGAGGTCGTGATCGGAGACCTTCGACGCCAGGATGCGCAGGTGCTCGTCGGCACCACCGAGAGTGTGTTCGATGGCCACGAGCCGACTGGTGTAATGCCCGACCGGATACTCGGCGGTGACGCCGATACCGCCGTGCAACTGGATCGCCTCCTGGCCGAGCTTGCGGCCCGACCGGGAGATCTGCAGCTTCGCGCGCGACGCGATCGTGGTGTCCACGTTGCCATCGGCCAACGACATCGTGGCGTACAGGCTCATGCTGCGGGCGAGTTCGAGCAAGACGTACATGTCCGCCGCGCGGAAGGTGAGCGCCTGGAACTTGGCCAACGGAACCCCGAATTGCTTGCGCGCCTTGAGGTAATCGGTGGTCAGTCGCAGTGCCTCTTCCATTGCACCGACTGCCTCGGCGCACAGGGCAGCCTGTGCACGAACCTCGGCACCGGTGATCGCCGCAGCCGCGTTCTCGGCGGTGCCGAGTGGCTCGGCTGCGACGTCCACGAATTCGATCTGTGCGGCGCGCTGACCGTCGTGTGTGGCGTAGGACTTGCGGGTGAGACCGTTCGCGTCGGCGTCGACGACGAACAACCCGGTTCCTCCGGCGGGAAGCGTTGCACTGACGACGATCACGTCGGCGCTTCCGCCGTGCGGTACCGGATTCTTGACACCGTTGATCGACCACGATCCACCGTCCTCGGTGGCGGTGGTGGCGACCTCGATGTTCGGCCAGCGACTGCCGGATTCGGTGTGCGCGAACGCCAACATCGACGATCCCTCGGCCACCGGCGGCAGGAGCCGCGCGCGCTGCTCGGCACTGCCGAGCTCGGAGATCAATCCGCCGGGGACGAGCACGGCATCGAGGATCGGCTCGGGTGCGAGGCGTCGGCCGACCTCGGTCATCACGGCCATGATCTCGACCGGGCCGGCGTCCATGCCGCCGTCGTCCTCACTGAACGTCAGACCCAGTAGGCCGACCTCGGCCAGCTGCTTCCAGACATCGGTGCTCCAGCCCAGCTCACCGGCAACGATCTTGTTTCGCTTCTCGGTGTCGTAAGCCCGCGAGAGGACCTCACGAGTGGTGTCGCGCAGCAGCTTCTGCTCTTCGTTGAGTTCGAAATCCATGTCTTCAGATGCTCCCTTACAGTCCGAGAATCGCGGAGGCGATGATGGTGCGCTGAACTTCGTTCGAGCCGCCGTAGATCGACACCTTGCGGTAGTTCAGGTACCCCGGTACCGAGCGCTGCGCCCAGCCTTCGCTCTCGATGTCCTCGCCTGCCTCGTAGGGCAGCGAGTCCGGGCCTGCGACGTCCATCAGCAATTCGGTTGTGGCCTGCTGCAATTCGGATCCCCGCAGCTTGAGAATGGACGACGCCGGATTCGGCTTGCCGTCGTCCGAGCTGGAGACCAGGCGCAGCTGAGTCAGCTCCAGGGCGAGCAATTCGTTCTCGACCTCGGCCATCTTGGCGGCGAACAACGGGTCCTCGAGCAACGTGCCGCTGCCAACCTTGGTCTGTGCTGCATGCTTCTTCGCCTGTCCCAGATGCACTTTGGTGTGTCCGGCCCGGGCGACGCCGGTGCGCTCGTTGCCGAGCAGGAACTTGGCGTAGCTCCAGCCCTGGTTCTCTTCGCCGACGAGGTTCTCGGCCGGAACGCGAACATTGTCGAAGAAGACCTCGTTGACCTCGACGCTGCCGTCGATCAACTTGATGGGCCGCATCTCGATGCCGGGGGTGTTCAGATCGATGAGCAGGAAGGAGATTCCGGCCTGCTTCTTCGGCGCGTCCGGGTTGGTCCGCACGAGCGCGAAGATCCAGTCGGCGTACTGGCCGAGCGTGGTCCACGTCTTCTGTCCGTTGACGATGTAGTCGTCACCGTCGCGGATCGCCGTGGTGCGCAGCGACGCCAAGTCCGATCCGGCCTCGGGCTCGGAGAAGCCCTGGCACCACCAGATGTCGAGGTTCGCCGTCTTGGGCAGGAACTTCTCCTTGAGCTCCTGGGAGCCGAACGTCGCGATGACCGGGCCGACCATCGAGGCGTTGAAAGCCAGGGGCTCGGGTACCGACGCCAGCTGCATTTCGTCGAGCCAGATGTGACGCTGCACGGGAGTCCAGTCACGGCCACCGAACTCGGCGGGCCAATGTGGCACCGCCAAGCCGTTCTCGTTGAGGATTCGCATGGTCGCGACCACCTCGTCCTTGCTCAACTCCTGACCCGTCGCGCTCTTCTCGCGAATCTCGGCGGGGACCTTCGTAGTGAAGAACGTCCGCATCTCGTCACGGAACGCGGCCTCTTCTTCTGTCAGGGCAAGATTCATCGACAATCCTCCAAGCTCGTTCACGTATCTTCGTATCGACCGTACTCCCTGGTAACTCTGAGATATTCTCCGCTCACTATGACTTTTCTGGCACTGGTTCGGCACGGTGAGACGAACTGGAATCTGCACGGGCGTCTGCAGGGCTCGTCGGACATTCCGCTCAACGACACCGGCCGTGCGCAGGCCCGCGAGGCCGGCTACGAACTCGAGTACCGACAATGGGATCACCTGGTCAGTTCGCCGCTGGTCCGAGCAGCCGAAACCGCCGACATCATCGGTGCGCACCTCGGCATGACTCGCACCGCCGAGTTCCCCGATCTGGCCGAACGACACTTCGGCGAGGCCGAAGGATTCACCGACTGGGATGCGTATTCGCACTGGCCGAACGGCATGTACCCCGGCTTGGAGCCTCGCTCGAACCTGATCGTCCGAGGCGTGCGCGCGGTCGACGACATCGCCTCTCGCTACCCGGACTCGGCGGTGATCGCCGTGGCGCACGGCGGCGTCATCCGAGCGATCTTCGACGCGATCCGGCGGCGGCACTCCCCAAGGATTCTCAACGCCGGAGTCTCCACCCTCGAACACGACGGTTCTCGCTGGACCGTTCGCACCATCAACGGCGTTGCGGTCTGACAGGATTTTCGTCCATGGAGATCGAACGTCGCATCACCGAACTCGGTTTCACGTTGCCCGCGGAACCGACCGCGCCGCCTGGTTTCGAGTTCTCGTTCGAGTGGGTGCGGGTACGCGGCAACCGAGTGTTCGCCTCGGGGCATTCTCCGTTGGCCTCGGACGGGACGTTGGCGGGCCCGTTCGGTGCCGTCCCGTCGGACGTGAGTCTCGACGCGGCCACCGATGCCGCGCGCGACACCGCACTGGCCCTCCTGGGTAGCGTCGCCCGCGCCGTCGGCGACCTCGATCGAATCAGCGCCTGGCTCACCGTCACCGGTTCGGTCAACGCCGATCACGGCTTCACCCAGACCACGACGGTCGTCAACGGCTTCTCCGATCTGGTGCTGGCGATCTTCGGTCCCGACATCGGCGCGCACGCACGCACTGCACTCGGGGTCGCCGCACTGCCGATGAACAACACCGTGGTGGTGTCAGCGGAATTGGAGATCGACGGGTAGGTTTCGGTGCACTCGTAGTTACGGTGAAAGCAGGCGCGGATGGTGCGCAGATCTACTCTTGCTCTGGTCGCGATTCTGATCGCCGTACTGGGGTTGTCCGGATGCAGTTCGTCGTCTCAGTCGTTGCTGGACCGGGTGCAGGACGAGGGCGTCCTGGTCGTCGGCACCGAAGGCACCTACAGCCCGTTCAGCTATCAGGGCGCAGACGGGCAGCTCACCGGGTACGACATCGACGTCATCAACGCCGTCGGTGCGGAACTGGGGGTCCTCGTCGACTTCGTGCAGACCCCGTTCGATTCGATATTCGCCGGCCTGCAATCCCAGCGATTCGACCTCATCGCCAACCAGGTCTCGATCACCCCGGCCCGGCAATCGGCGTACGACCTGTCCGCGCCCTATACGGTGTCGGAAGGTCAGATCCTCACCGCTGCAGACGACTCCACCATTTCGACGCTGGCCGACCTGGCAGGCAAGACCACCGCCCAATCGTCGACGAGCAACTGGGCCGAGGTCGCCGCGAACGCGGGTGCCAACGTCGAAGCCGTCGAGGGATTCGTCCAAGCGGTCACCCTCGTCAAGGACGGACGCGTCGACGCCACCGTCAACGACTCCCTCGCGATCGCCGAATACCTACAGCAGACCGGCGACACCGGGGTGAAGATAGCCGGCGAGACCGGAGACACGACACTGCAATCCTTCGTGGCCCGCAAGAACAGCGGCCTGATGGACGAGGTCGACGCCGCCATCGACACCCTGCGTGAAAACGGCACCCTCGCCGAGATCTCGAACAAGTACTTCGGTAGCGACGTCGCCGCACCGACAGCCGACACCGTGGTTCCGGTGAGCGACGACGCCGCGTCGACTGCGCCGTCGAAGATGCAGTTGGTTCTCGACAACCTGTGGCCGATGCTCAAAGCCACTGTCACGATGACCGTTCCACTGACTGCCATCAGCTTTGTGATCGGGCTCGTCATCGCGCTCGCGGTTGCATTGGCCCGCATCTCGTCGATCACACCGCTCGCCGCAGTGGCCCGGTTCTACGTCTCGATCATTCGCGGCACTCCCCTACTGCTGCAGCTGTTCATCATCTTCTACGGGCTACCGCAGTTCGGCATCGTGATCTCGCCGTTCCCGGCCGCGGTGGTCGCGTTCTCGCTGAACGTCGGTGGCTACGCGGCCGAGGTCATCCGTGCCGCGATACTCAGCGTGCCCAAGGGCCAGTGGGAAGCCGCTCAGACCATCGGAATGGGATACCGAACGACGTTGCAGCGCATCGTGCTTCCGCAAGCACTGCGCACCGCGGTACCGCCGTTGTCGAACACGCTGATCTCGTTGGTCAAGGACACCTCGCTCGCGTCGACCATCCTGGTGACCGAGCTGCTCCGCGTCGCTCAACTGGCGGCGGCCCCGACCTTCGACTTCTTCACCCTGTACACCGTTGCAGCGCTGTACTACTGGGTGATCTGCATAGTCCTCTCCTTCTTCCAAGGCAAGCTCGAAGTCCGACTCGACAGGTACGTGGCCAAATGACAGACCTGCTGGAAGTATCCGCTCTGAAGAAGTCGTTCGGACCGCTCGAGGTGCTGAAGGACATCTCGTTCACCGTGCCGTCGGGCACCGTCACCGTCATCATCGGACCGTCCGGCTCCGGCAAGACCACGGTGCTCCGCACACTTAACGCACTCGACCGAGCCGACGCCGGGATCATCCGAATCGGCGACGTATCGGTGGATTTCGCCGAGCCCGTCGGCGCGGCGCAACTACGACACTTCCGCGCTCAGAGCGGCATGGTGTTCCAGAGCCACAATCTGTTTCCGCACAAGACGGTGCTGCAGAACATCATCGAGGGACCGGTGATCGTCCAGAAGCGCGCCAAGGACGACGCCAGTCGTGACGCTCACGCAATCCTCGACCAGATCGGTCTCGACGCGAAGTCCGACCAGTACCCGTTCCAGCTCTCCGGCGGCCAACAGCAACGCGTCGGAATCGCCCGAGCTCTGGCCCTACGTCCCAAGCTGATGCTGTTCGACGAGCCCACCTCGGCCCTCGACCCCGAACTCGTCGGCGAAGTACTAGCCGTCATCAAAAACCTTGCCGCCGA
The DNA here is from genome assembly GCF_001426085.1 of Rhodococcus sp. Leaf278. GTDB lineage: Bacteria > Actinomycetota > Actinomycetes > Mycobacteriales > Mycobacteriaceae > Rhodococcoides. The sequence goes on along the minus strand of NZ_LMRR01000001.1, from coordinate 531,194 downwards.
GGGCTGGACGATGGTGATCGTCACGCACGAGATCCGCTTCGCCCAGCAGGTCGCCGATCAGGTGCTCTTCATCGAGAACGGCGTCGTCCTCGAACGCGGCACGCCGGAGCAGGTGCTCGTGAACCCGACCGAGCCCCGCACCCGACAGTTCCTGCAGCGGATTCTGGCCTAGAGGGGCTGCGCCCCATGTGTACGAAACTTCGTAGCCCACTACGAAGTTCCATTCACATGCGGCGAAGCCGCTCTAGAGGTGAGGCAGCACCTTGTCCAGAGTGATCGGCAGGTCGCGGACTCGGACGCCGGTGGCGTTGTAGACCGCGTTCCCGATGGCCGCCGACGAACCGACCGCACCGATCTCACCGATTCCCTTGCCACCCATCGGAGCGATATCGGTGTCGCTCTCCTCGACCCAGACGGCCTCGAGGTCGGTGACGTCCGCGCACGCCGGAATGTGATACTCGGCGAGGTCGTGGTTGGCGAACCCGCCGAACTCGTGGTCGACGATGCCACTTTCCATCAGCGCCATCCCGAGCCCGAACGTCATACCGCCGATGAGCTGAGATCGGGCCAACCGCGGATTCATCACCGCGCCGATACCGAAGACTCCGAGCATTCTGCGGACTCGTACTTCACCGGTGTCGATATCCACGGCCACTTCGGCGAACTGGGCACCGAAAGCCATGCGCGCCAACTCCTTCTGGCCCTCCACGTCATCGGTGGTGTCGGCCTCGGCCGAGTTCCCCAGCTCGTACGAACCCTGTGACTTCAGCGAGTGGCAGACCTTGGTGACGGCCCAACCCCACGACGAGGTACCCGAGGACCCGCCGGCACCCGGAGCCTTCGGCAGAGCGCTGTCGCCGAGTTCGACGGTGACGGTGTCCGCGTCGACCTCCAGAGCATCAGCGGCAATCTGCCGCAGCACGGTCCGCGCACCGGTGCCGATATCCGTCGCGGCCACGGATACCGTGATCGTGCCGTCCTGCTCCACTCGCGCCGCAGCGGTACTCGGCGAAATCAGCACCGGGTAACTCGCTGTCGCGACTCCCATTCCGATCAGGGTGTTGCCCTCTCGGCGCTGTCCGGGCACAGAGTTGCGGCGATCCCAGCCGAATTTCTCGGCTCCCTCGCGAAGGCATTGCACCACACTGCGTGAGCTGAACGGGTTGCCGCTGGCGGGATCGACTTCCGGCTCGTTGCGAATGCGCAGTTCGATCGGATCGATACCGGTGGCCACAGCCAATTCGTCGATCGCCGTCTCGACCGCGAACATTCCGGGCGCTTCACCCGGTGCCCGCATCCACCGCGGTGTTCCGACGTCCAGCTTCGCGAGTCGGTGGGTGGTGCGACGGTTCGGGGCCGCATAGATGTGCCGGGTCGATTCCGAGGTCTGCTCACAGAACTCGAAGATGGTGCTGGTCTGCTGGAAGGAATCGTGCGCGATCGCAGCCAGTGTGCCGCTCGAATCAGCGCCCAAGCGAACATGATTGAGCGTCGGGGTGCGATAGCCGACCAGGTCGAACAGCGCTTGCCGCGGCAGCACGAGTTTGACGGTCTTGCCGGTCGCCCGCGCCGCCATCGCCGCGAGGACCGCGTTGGGCCGAGTGCTGCCCTTCGCGCCGAATCCGCCGCCGACGTTCTCGGCGATCACACGAACGTTCTCGGGTTCCAGATCGAACGCCGTGGCCAGGTCGCCCTGGACACCCGACGGTGCCTGCGTCGAATCCCACAGTGTCAGAACGCCGTCGGACCACTGCGCCGTGGTGGCATGCGGCTCCATCGGACTGTTGTGCATCGGAGCCGTCGAGTACCAGTTGTCGACGACGTGCTCGGCCGTCTTCAACGCAGCATCGGCATCGCCGATCGTGACGTCCGTGGGAAACCCCGCGTTCACTGATTCGGGCGCGTACAGCGAGCTGTGCTCGGCGGTCAAAGTGTTGTCGGGTGAGCGAACGTCGGCGTACCGCACCTGAACCTGGGCGGCGGCGGCACGCGCGGCTTGAAGGGTGTCGGCCACAACGACGGCTACGATCTGACCGCGATAGGAGACGGTATTCGACTGCAGCACATGCAGTTCGGCGTCCTCGACCTCGCCGAGCTTCTCGGCGTTGCCGTGCCACAGGACGGCGTGCACCGCGGCGTCGGTACCGAGTTCGACGTGCTCGACAATCCCGGCGGGAACCGTCGCGGGCACGTACCAGGCATACAACTGCCCGACGGCCGGCGGCTGCTCCGCGGCATAGCGCGCCGTACCGGTGACCTTGGCGATGGACTCGGTGCGCTGAATCGACTGTCCGATCGAAGCCGTCATGCTCGGTCTCCCATTTCTTTCGTAGCGCTCGACTCCACGAGTTCGACCAGAGTGCGGGCAACGAGATTGGTCACCAACGGAATCTTGAACGCGTTGTCGCGTAACGGCTCTGCAGAATCGAGCTCGAGCGCCATGGCCCGCCGGAACGACGCCTCGTCCGCGGCGGTACCCAACAGTGCATGCTCGGCAGTGTGTGCCCGCCACGGCTTGTGTGCGACGCCGCCCAGAGCAATCGACACTCCACGCACGATCCCGTCCTCGACATCGAGAACAGCGGCGACGGACGCGATCGCGAAGGCGTAGGACTGCCGATCGCGCACCTTGCGGTAAGTGGAGACGGCGGTGTCGGCCGGCTTCGGAATCTCGATGGCCGTGACGATCTCGGTCCGAGCCACCGTGTTGTCGCGCTCGGGTTCGTCCCCCGGGAGTCGGTAGAAGTCGTCGATCGCGAGGACGCGTTCGCCGTCGACTCCATGAACGACGATGCGCGCGTCGAGTGCCGACAGCGCCACCGCCATGTCCGAAGGGTGCGTTGCTACGCAGGCCTGCGACGCCCCGAGGATGGCCAGGTTTCGATTTTCGCCTTCGCGCGCAGGGCAGCCCGAGCCCGGTTCGCGCTTGTTGCACGGCTTCGACGAGTCCATGAAGTACACACATCGAGTGCGCTGGAACAGGTTTCCGCCGGTGGTCGCCATATTGCGTAGTTGACCCGATGCACCGGAGAGAACCGCCCGCGACAGCACCGGATAGCGCTGACGCACCACCGGATGCACGGCGAGGTCGCTGTTGGTCACAGCGGCACCGATGCGCAGGGAACCGTCGTCGACTATCTCGATGTCGTGCAGCGGCAATCGCGTCACGTCGATCAGAGTCGACGGGCTCGCAACCCCCAGCTTCATCAGATCGACGAGGTTGGTTCCTCCGCCGAGCACCATCGCGTGCTCGTCCTGGGCGAGGCGGGCCACCGCGTCGTCGACCGCCGTAGCGGTGCCGTACTCGAACGTCTTCACGATGCGTCCTGCACAGCCGGAACGATGTTGGCGTAGGCACCGCAGCGACAGAGGTTGCCGCTCATCCGTTCTCGCACTTCGCCCGAGTCGAGTTCGACGTCGGTAGCCTCGAGGTCCTCGGTGACGGCGCTGGGCCATCCCTGCTTGGCCTCTTCGATCACCGCGACCGCCGAGCAGATCTGCCCGGACGTGCAGTATCCGCACTGGAACGCATCACGATCGACGAAGGCCTGTTGCACCGGGTGCAGCGTGTCGCCGTCGGACAATCCCTCGACCGTGACGATCTCACGACCGTGCTGCGCGACAGCAAACGTCAGGCAACTGTTGATCCGGCGACCGTCGACCAGAACTGTGCAGGCACCGCACTGCCCGTGATCACACCCCTTCTTGGCCCCGATGAGGTCGAGGTTTTCGCGTAGTGCGTCGAGCAGGGTGGTTCGGGTATCGCAGTCGATCTCGCGTTCGGTTCCGTTGACACTGAGTGTGACGTGGGTCATGCACGGGCGGATACCCGAGGCCGGATCCACCAAACGCTTGCGCTGGGGTCGTGCACGGAAATTCGTAGCCCACTACGAATTGCCGTGCACGTGCGGCGAAGCCGCTCTAGCGCCTGCCCTTGAACTTCCCGCCGCCGCGCGGCCCACCACTACGTCCGGGAGGACCGGAATCGGGCTGCAGTTGAATCAGCACGCCGCTGATGCGGGTACGACGCAACGCCTCGACCGTCTCGTCGGCCAGATCGGCAGGCAGCTCGACCAGCGAGTGGTCGGGACGAATGCTGATGTGTCCGAAGTCGCTTCGACGCAGACCGCCTTCGTTCGCGATAGCACCGACGATGGCACCGGGTGCAACGTGATGACGCTTTCCGACGCTGATGCGGTACGTCGCCATTTCCTGGCCCGTCTTGCGGTGATGCGAGCTGGCCGCATCCTCGTCGAACGTGCGAGGCGGACGCGGCTCACGCGGCTCCCGGGGTGCGCGCGGCGGGGCAGGCGGCTCAGGCTTCAACAGGAACGCTTCGCCGTCGCGCGACTGGATGGCCAGCGCTGCCGCGATGTCGACCAAGGACACGTCGTGCTCGCGCTCGTAGTCCTCGATGAGCCGGCGGAACAGCGCCAGATTCTCGTTACCGAGACTTTCGGTGATGGAGTCCTTGAACTTCGTCACGCGCTGCGCATTGACGTCGTCGACGCTGGGCAACTGCATCTCGGTGATGGGCTGACGCGTCGCACGCTCGATGGCCTTGAGCAGGTGACGTTCCCGCGGCGCGACGAACAACAGAGCCTGACCGGCGCGACCCGCTCGGCCGGTACGACCGATGCGGTGCACGTAGGACTCGGTGTCGTGCGGGATGTCGTAGTTGATGACGTGCGAGATGCGGTCGACGTCGAGACCACGAGCAGCCACGTCGGTGGCCACCAGAATGTCGATCTGGCCGTTCTTGAGCTGGCCGATGGTGCGCTCGCGCTGAGCCTGCACGATGTCGCCGTTGATCGCAGCGGCCGAGAAGCCCCGTGCGCGCAGTTTCTCGGCAAGCTCCTCGGTGGCCTGCTTGGTGCGCACGAACATGATCATGGCCTCGAACTCTTCGACCTCGAAGATTCGAGTCAGCGCCTCGAGCTTGCGCTGATGCGCCACCTGGACGTACCGCTGGGTGATGTTCGGTGCCGTCGACGTCTTGGTCTTGACGGTGATCTCCACCGGGTCGTGCAGATACTGCTTGGAGATCTTGCGAATCGCGGCCGGCATCGTGGCCGAGAACAGCGCGACCTGCTTGTACTCGGGAGTGTCGGACAAGATGCGCTCGACGTCCTCCTGGAACCCCATCTTGAGCATCTCGTCGGCCTCGTCGAGCACGAGGTACTCGAGCCCGGACAGGTCGAGCGTGCCCTTCTCGAGGTGGTCGATGACACGACCCGGTGTACCGACGATGATCTGGGCACCCTTGCGCAAACCGGACAACTGGATGCCGTACGCCTGGCCGCCGTAGATGGGCAGAATGTGCAGACCCGGGATGTGGGTGGCGTACTTACCGAACGCCTCGGCCACCTGCAATGCCAGCTCGCGGGTCGGTGCCAGCACCAATGCCTGCGGCGTGCGGCGCGAGACGTCCAGACGAGACAGGATCGGCACCGCGAACGCGGCGGTCTTGCCGGTTCCGGTCTGTGCGAGGCCGACGACGTCGTTACCCGCCATCAACGGTGGAATAGTGGCCGCCTGAATGGGCGACGGGCTCTCGTAGCCGACGTCGCGCAGGGCCTTCAGGACCCGCTCGTCTATTCCGAGATCGGCAAAGGTGATGTCGTCACCCTCTGGGGCGGGAGGGGGCGAACTCGTCTCGTCAGACGTCACGGCGGCATCCTGATCAGATTCTGAAGTGCTCATATGTCGCCGAGTTTAGTACCTGCTCGACCCCTGCGACCCCTTCTACGCTGATCAGGTGACGAAAACGGTGCCACCGACACTTCGTGCGAGGAGCCTCACAGACACGACCCGGCGGCGAGGGGCGGCTGCGGACGGATAAGTTGTACGCCGAGTCACACTCAACTCCCCCCTGAGCCGACCAAAATTCACAAACCGGACACCCTCGGTGGTGCGTTACGGACCGGGGTGTGATGAAATGCACAACTACCACGCTATTTTTCCGTAAGGGGTCCAGCAGTGCGCGAATATTCTGTGCCGGCGTCGTTCACCATTCCCGACGACGCTTCCATGGCCGACACCGTCTTCCGGTACGAGAAGGAATCGCCGAACCTCGTACCTTTCCAGCGACTCGTGAACGGCACCTGGACCGACGTCACCGCGGGCCAGTTCGCCAAAGAGGTAACCAACGTCGCCAAAGGCCTGATCGCATCGGGCATCGAACTCGGTGATCGCGTCGCGATTCTCAGCGCGACCCGCTACGAATGGGTCGTTCTCGACTACGCCATCTGGACCGCCGGTGGTTGCACCGTCGCGATCTACGAGACCTCCTCGGCCGACCAGGCCCAGTGGATCCTCGAGGACTCCGCGACGAAGCTGCTCGTCGTCGAGACCCCGAAGCATGCCTCGAACCTCAAAGAGGTCACCGAAGGTGCCAAGGATCTGCGCGAGGTACTCCAGATCGACTCCGGTGCAATCGACGAGCTGACCACCCGCGGCGCGGGAGTCAGCGACGAGGACGTGCATACCCGTCGACACCAGGTCACCGCTGCTTCCCCGGCCACCTTGATCTACACCTCGGGCACCACCGGTCGCCCCAAAGGTGTGCAGCTCACGCATGCGAACTTCTACGCCGAGGTCCAGGCCACCCAGATCGCGTTGCACGACTCCATGCGCGAGGGCAATCGCACGCTGATGTTCCTCCCGATGGCGCACGTGTTCGCCCGCGCGGTGTCGTTCGGCTCGTTCGAGTCGAAGGTGACCGTGGGCCACACCTCGGACGTCTCGACATTGGTCGAGCAGTTCGCCGTCTTCAAGCCGAACTTCATCCTGTCGGTGCCGCGCGTGTTCGAGAAGGTCTACAACTCGGCCAAGCAGAAGGCACACGACGGCGGCAAGGGCAGCATCTTCGACAAGGCCGCCGCGACGGCCATCGAGTGGAGCGAGGCCCAGGAGAAGGGCGGCGCAGGCCTGGTTCTCAATCTCAAGCACACCGTCTTCGACAAGCTCGTGTACTCCAAGCTGCGGGCCGCGCTCGGCGGCAACTGCGACCGTGCGGTCTCCGGCGGCGGCCCCCTCGGCGCTCGCCTCGGCCATTTCTTCCGTGGCGCAGGCGTCCCGGTGTACGAGGGCTACGGACTGACCGAGACCAGTGCGGCCGTCACGGTCAACACCACCAAGGAACAGCGCGTCGGCACCGTCGGAAAGCCCATCGACGGCCACTCGGTCAAGGTCGCCGAGGACGGCGAACTGCTGCTCAAGGGCCCGGTGGTGTTCAGTGGTTACTGGCACAACGAGAAGGCCACCGCCGAAGCGATCGTCGACGGTTGGTTCCACACCGGCGACCTCGGCGCGATCGACCAGGAGGGCTTCGTCTCGATCACCGGCCGCAAGAAGGAAATCATCGTCACCGCGGGCGGCAAGAACGTCGCTCCCGCAGTACTCGAGGACGCCCTGCGCGCCAACGCAATCGTCAGTCAGTGCCTCGTCGTCGGTGACGCCAAGCCGTTCATCGGTGCCCTCATCACCCTCGATCCCGAGGCAATGCCGGGCTGGCTCGAACGCCACAACCTGTCGGCCGACATCCCGTTCGCCGAGCTGTCGAAGAACGCCGATCTCGTCGCCGAGATCGACAAGGCCGTGGCCGAGGCCAACAAGAAGGTCTCCAACCCCGAGCAGATCAAGAAGTACACGATCCTCGAGAACGACTTCACCGTCGAAACCGGAGAGCTCACCCCCACGATGAAGCTCAAGCGCAACATCATCCACTCCGAGCGTGGCAGCGACATCGAGGCCATCTACTCGTAGATCGACCTCGACAGGGCCCGGCGTGCTGTGCACGCCGGGCCTTCGACGTTCTGGGATCAGGACATGTGCTCGTCGAGGAACTCCGCGACCGCCATCGTCACCTGCAGGTGAATCTTCTCGTGCAACAGGTCGTGGCCGCCGTCGTCGAACTCGTGCAGGGACGCGTCGGGTACGCCGCCGATCCACTCGCGTACCGCATCGATCGGAGCCAAGCGGTCGTCGACACCGTGCACGGCCAAGATCGGAATCACATTGTCCGAAAGGTCGTCGGACGCGCCCGTCACCGACTTCGGAGTGCCGCACAGCACGGCGCACCGAACTGCCTCCGGATGCGCCCCGAGCGCTGCGATGGCCGTCGCAGCACCCAACGAGTGCCCCATCAGCGCGAACGACAACTCGGGATGTTCGGCCTCGGCGATGTCGAGCAGCTGCAGCGCATTCTGAGCCAGGCCGGCTATCTGAGCCGCGTCGGTGAGCTCCCCTTCGGTGAGACCGTGGCCGACATGATCGACCGCCCACACGTCCACTCCGCGACCGTTCAGCACCCGAGCGAACCGGTGATAGTGGCCGCTGTTCTGACCGAGACCGTGGAGGAACACAAGACCGAAACGAGCATCGGGAACGGTCCAGTTTCGGTAATGGACAGCACCGGTGGCTCCGTCGAAAAATGGCATTCGATCATTTTGCCTCCTCTCGTCGGCATCCGCGCGCAACGTGACCGGCGCCGCTGTCGTCGATGGCTAGGGTGGGCACTTGTGTTCCTCCTCGCCGATCGGGTCGTCTACAGCGCCAGCGACCTCGCGGCGGCGGCGTCCTGCGAGTTCGCATTGCTCCGCCGACTCGACGGGCTGACCGGACTGATCCCGCGCGCTGCCGCCGAACCGGACCCCATGCTGGACCGCACGTCCGCGCTCGGATTCGAGCACGAACGCCGCCAACTGGAGGCCTTCGAGCTGCGCTACCCCGGCGGAGTCCTGACGATGGACAGACCGGGACGTACCGCCCAGGAACTGGCGGACGCTGCATGGGCAACCTTCACCGCGCTGACCGCTTGCACCCCCGTGGTGTACCAGGCGACCTTCTTCGACGGCCGGTTCCTGGGCTTCTGCGACTTTCTGGTGGCGGAAGGAAAGGGCTACGGCGTCTACGACACCAAGCTCTCGCGGCACGCGAAGGTGCCGGCGCTGCTGCAGTTGGCGGCCTACGCCGACGCGCTGAAGGCCGGCGGAGTCTCACCGAGCGACCAGGTTCACCTGATGCTCGGCGACGGCAGCGATTCCGCGCACTCTCTCGCCGAGATACTTCCGGTCTACCGGCAGTCCCGAGAGCATCTACAGCACATCCTCGACGAGCACCAGGCCGAAGGCACCGTCGTCGATTGGTTCGATTCGCGCTACTCCGGTTGCGGGCAGTGCGAGGCCTGCGCTGTCGAAGTGGAACAGCACCGAGACCTGGTTCTCGTGGCCGGCATGCGTGCGAGCACACGCGACAAGCTGATCGACGCCGGAATCACCACGGTGGACGAGCTCGCGGCATCGACCGGGGTCATCGAGGGAATGTCCACTCGAACGACGGCGAACCTGCGCGCCCAGGCGGCGCTGCAGGTTCGTCAGGAACGCAGCGGCGAGGCCGAGTTCGAGATATTCGACGCCGAAGCCCTGAGCGTGATCCCCGAACCCGATCCGGGCGACATCTTCTTCGACTTCGAGGGCGATCCGCTGTGGGCCGAGACGGGCAGCACGGAATGGGGCCTCGAGTACCTGTTCGGCGTCTACACCGCCGACGGCGACTTCCTGCCGTTCTGGGCGCACGATCGCGCACAGGAACGCCGTGCCCTGATCGACTTTCTCGACTACGTCTCCGCGCGCCGCGCCGCACACCCGAACATGCACGTCTATCACTACGCGCCGTACGAGAAGACGGCGCTGCTGCGACTGGCCGGGCGCTACGGAGTGGGCGAGGACGCCGTCGACGATCTGTTGCGGGACAACGTGTTGGTGGACCTCTATCCGGTCGTGCGGTCTGCGGTGCGCATCGGAGCCCGTTCCTACAGCATTAAGAAACTCGAACCGCTCTACATGCCTGCCGCCCGCGACGGGGACGTCACCGACGCCGCTGCATCGATCGTCGAATACGCGAACTGGTGCGATCTGCGGGATCAGGGCATGGATGTCGAGGCCGCCGCTCTTCTAGCCGATATTGCCGAGTACAACCGCACCGACTGCGAATCGACTCTGCGACTGCGCGATTGGTTGCTCGAGCGCGCAGCGGACGCCGGTGTCTCGCCGCGCGAGAACCTGGAGCTCGACCTCGACAATGGCGCTTCCGATAACGCGAGCCCGCTGGAACTCGACCTTGCCGAGTATGCGGGTTTGCCCTGGGATCGCACCCCGACGCAGCAGGCCGTGGCCCTGTTCGCCGGTGCCGTCGGCTATCACCGCCGAGAGCGAAAGCCGTTCTGGTGGGCCCACTTCGACCGACTGACCCACCCGATGGACGAGTGGCCCGATGCGGCGGACGTATTGAAAGTCGAACGTGCGGAACTGGTGCACGACTGGATGAAAACGGCACCCACACAGCGGGTTCAACGACGCCAGATCAAGCTGTTGGGCCATCTGAGCAGCGGCGTGCTCGGGGGCTCGAAGGTCAAACTCCTCTACGCGGAACCGGCTCCGGAAGGACTGCCGAAACAGCAACCGACCCATCGCGCGACCACGTCCGTCGAGATCGTGCAGGCCGGCTACGAGGGCACCCTCGACATGGTCGTCGTGCAGGAGAACCTGCGCAAGGGCGTGACCGCCTACACCGACTTTCCCATCGCGACGGCACCGGAGCCGCCGCCCGCGACCAAGTACCTCGAAGAGGCGATCCTCGCCGTGGCCACCGAGGTCAGCGCCGCCCTGCCCCACCTTCCGCGTACGGCCATCGCCGATCTGCTGACGCTGTCTGCGCCGCGAACCCGCTCCGGCACAGGCCTTCCCGCGGTCGAGGGCCACAACTACGCAGCTGCGGTCACCGCAGCGCTCCTCGATCTGGAGAACTCTTACGTAGCCGTTCAGGGCCCACCCGGGACCGGGAAGACCTACACCGCCGCGCGGGTGATCGCCGAACTGGTCGATATCCATCACTGGCGCATCGGCGTGGTGGGCCAGTCGCATCACGTGGTGAACAATCTGCTGGACACCATCGTCGCGGCCGGGGTGGACCCGGCCAAGGTGGGCAAGAAGGCCCCGACAGCCCACACCGTCGTCGAACCCACCGACTACGCCCGCTTCGTCACCGACGCCGAGCAAGGTTGCGTCATCGGCGGCACCGCCTGGGACTTCTCCAACCCCGGCCGGATACCGCGCGAGGCTCTGGATCTGCTGGTCGTGGACGAGGCCGGGCAGTTCTCGCTGGCCAACACCATCGCCGTCTCGGTGTCTGCACGCAATCTGCTGCTGCTCGGCGACCCGGCACAGCTACCGCAGGTCAGCCAGGGAACCCACCCCGAACGCGTCGATGAATCCGCGCTGGGTTGGATCACCGACGGTCACCCGACACTGCCCGCCGATCGCGGGTACTTCCTGGCGACGACGTGGCGGATGCACCCGGCCTTGTGCGCACCCGTCTCGACGCTGTCGTACGAGGGCAAACTGCAGTCCAACAGCGCTGTGACACAGGCGCGTTCACTGACAGGACTGGAGCCCGGCCTGCACGTCGTCTATCTGGACCATCACGGGAACTCCACGGACTCGGCCGAAGAGGCCGACGAGATCGTCGCACGAGTCCAGGGTCTCGTGGGTCGATCGTGGAGCAACCCCGAGTCGTTCGAGGGCGCGCGTCCGATGGAGCAATCCGACTTTCTCGTCGTCGCGGCCTACAACGCGCAGGTCGCCGTCATCCTCGAGCGCTTGGCGGCCGCCGGCCTGGACGACGTCTCGGTTGGAACCGTCGACAAGTTCCAGGGCCGACAGGCACCGGTGGTGTTGATCTCGATGGCGGCATCGGCGATCGAGGACGTGCCACGCGGCATGGGCTTTCTGCTCTCACGTAACCGACTCAATGTCGCCGTCTCTCGCGGTCAGTGGGCCGCGATACTGATCCGATCACGAGGATTGACCCAGTACTTGCCGTCGACCCCGGACGGACTGCGCACCCTGGGCACCTTCATGAGCCTGTGCGAGAACGGGATTCAGCCGAAGGCCATGCCCTCGCCGCGGTAGGTGGGGACCGGTTCGACGGATCCGTCGGTGTGCACCAGATGCAGGGTGTCGAATCGCTCGCACAGTTCGCCCGCCTTCGCGTGCCGAAACCAGACACGATCACCGATCTGCACCCCGTCGGCCCCGCTCACCGGAGTCTGCACCTCACCGGCACCCTCGTTGCGCAGAAGCTTCAACCCTGAGGTAATCACTCCGGCGGCCTTTCTCGACCAGGCGACCGGCCGCGGGGATCGCGACCCCGACGCCGGACCCGACGCGATGTAGCCACCGCCGAACAACGTGGCGATCTGCGGGGTGGGCTTGCGTACCACCGGCAGAGCGAAGAACAGCGACGGCTCGGCCGAGAAGGCGCGGTACCGATCGAAGAGTGTCGGCGCGAACAGACCGGATCCGGCGGTGACCTCGGTAACGACCGGATCGGCAGCCGAGAAGTCGATCGACCCGGTGCCACCGCTGTTGACGATCTCGATTCGACCCACCGCCGCAGACACCGCCTCGACCACTGCCCTTCTGCGCGTGGAGATCTCACGAGCAGAAAGCGACTTCATCCATTCCACCGCAACATTGGAGTCGGGCACTCCGGCGATCTGCGCCTCGTAGAACATCAGACCGACGACCCGGAACCCCCGCGAATGCGCCACCCGCGCGAAAGCGGCGACCTGCTCGGGATCGCGTAGCGGAGAACGCCTGACCCCGATGTGCAGCGGCCCGATTCGCAGCGAGGCATCGACATCGATACAGATACGGGGCTTGAGAAGGTCGCTGCGGGTGGCGTCGCGCACGATGTCCAATTGTGCGACGTCGTCGACCATCAACGTGATGCGACCCGACAGAACCCGATCGTTGACGACCTCGGCGAGGGCAGTGCGGTCGACACTCGGATAGCCCATCAGGATGTCCTCGACGCCCTGGCGCGCGAGCCACACAGCCTCACGCAGCGAGTACGCCATGACCCCGCTCACGCCGTCGGTTGCGAGTACCCGATCGAGGACGGCACGGCAACGCACCGACTTGCTGGCGATCCGAATCGGCACACCCTTCGCTCGCGCCCGCAACGCCGCCGCATTGGCATCGAGGGCGACGGAATCGACTGCAGCCAAGGGGGATTCGAGACCCTCGGTAGCAGTGGCGATACGAGACAGTGGTGTCGTGTCGATAGTGACGACACCGGCGATCGAACTCATACTTCAACATTCCTTCGTCGTCGTTGCCGGGCCCACACAGTCAAACACTCCGCAGCCGAGAAGTCCCGGCGAGCACTCAACGGTCCAGAGCTTTGCCTGCGATCAGCCCGGACAGGTCGTCGATCTGCGCCAGCACCTCGAGGTCGTCGCCGTCGACCAACCACCGCAGCACCAGCCCGTCGAGAGTCGCCATCCCGAAGCGCGCGATCGACTCCACCGGCTCGAGCCATCTCGTGCCGGTGTGATCGGAGCACTTCTCGAAGAACAGCTGGGCCTCGGTGTCCCGGATCCGGTACTGACCATTGGCGATCTCGGCAGCGGTGGCAGATCCGAGCGCGCGATGCCGCAACAGGTAGGTCTTGATCTCGTACGCGAGCAACTGCCGATCAGGCGACTTCTCGATCAACAACCACACCGCGCTCAGTCCGCCGTGCACCAGCTCGCGCAGACCGCGAACTCCCGGCAGTTTCCGAGTCCCGACGGCGCTGTCCAGTGCCGCATGCAGAATCTCTGTGACGTCGACGATGAGGTGCTCCCCCATCGCGATCACCAGATCCTGCTTGGTGTCGAAGTGGTACTGCACGATGCCCTTCGTGACATCGGCGTACTCCGAGAGTGCGCGCACCGTCAGGGACTCGATACCCACCTGCTCGGCAACGTCGATCGCCGACTGCACCAGTTGTGCGCGTCGCACATCCGCGGGCAGCCTCGATTGCATGACCCGATACTAGGGCGCTGCCGAAGACTGTGCCTCGTATTGATCCACGGGAGTGGAGCCTGCGGAATGACCATGCCCCACGGGAGTGGAGCCTGCGGAATGCCCCTGCGGTTGCATCGGGGAGCTCGGTGTGGGTTCGGGAGTGGGATAGTGATTCGGTGATCGGGCGGCCGTGGCAGAACTGGGCAGGTAATCAACACGCGTTCCCGTCGGACCGCGCCGAGCCCAGATCGGTGGACGATCTGCGCAGCGTTCTGCGGCGAGCCGTCGACGCGTCGCGGCCGGTGCGGTGCGTGGGTGCCGGTCACTCCTTCACCCCGATAGCCGTCACCCACGGTGTTCAGATCAGCCTCGATTCGTTGTGCGGCATCGAATCGGTGGTCCGCGACGAGGACGGCTGCGCCCGAGTGACAGTGCTTGCCGGTACTCGGCTGCGCGATCTTTCCGCGCAGTTGTGGGAGCTCGGACTTGCCATGACCAACCTCGGCGACATCGACGAACAATCCGTTGCCGGAGCCATCTCCACGGGCACGCACGGAACCGGCGGCCGGTTCGGCGGCATCGCCACCCAAGTGCATGCGCTGGAGCTGATGAGCGCGGACGGACAGCTGGTGCAGTGCTCCCGCCAGGAGAACCCCGACCTGTTCGACGCGGCCCGTGTCGGTCTCGGTGCGCTCGGCGTCATCACCAGAGTCACACTGCACTGCGTTCCGGCGTTCGCCCTGCGGGCCGTCGAGGAACCGTCGACGCTGACGGCAACGCTCGTTGAGCTCGACGCCACCGTCGCTTCCGTCGACCACTTCGAGTTCTACTGGTTTCCGCACACCGACCGGGTGCTGACCAAACGCAACACCCGCCTCCCCGGAAACGCCGGGCTGCACCCGCTGGGCAAGGTGCGCTCCTACGTCGACGACGAACTGCTGTCCAATACGGTCTTCGAGGGACTCAACCGCGTGGTGACGCGGGTGCCGGCCCTGATTCCTCGATTGAACGCAGTCTCGGCCCGGGCACTCTCGGCCCGGGAGTACACCGATCGCTCGTACCGAGTGTTCGCATCCTCGCGGACGGTCAAGTTCGTCGAGATGGAATACGCGGTGCCGGCATCCGAGATCGGCTGGGTGCTGCGCGAGGTGGATCGCTGGCTCGAGCAGTCTTCGATATCCATTGCGTTTCCCGTCGAAGTACGATTCGCCGCCGCCGACGACATCTGGCTCTCCACGGCCTATGAACGCCCGACGGCCTACATCGCTGTGCACCAGTACCACCGCCGCGATCACCGGGAGTATTTCGACGCCGTCGAGGCCATCTGCCGCAGTGTCGGCGGCAGGCCGCACTGGGGCAAACTGCACTCACTCGGCGGCGACGAACTGCGTGATTCCTACGAGCACTTCGACGATTTTCTCCGCGTCCGCGATTCGATCGACCCGCACAGACTGTTCGTCAGCGAGTACATCGCACGTCTGCTGCTCTGAGCGGCAGCCCGGTAGAGCGTTCGGCACAATTTCTGCTCCACTCCCGTGAACTTCACGTAGGTTTCCCCAGGCCACCGCGTCGAGTGGAGCGTCCTGTGCACGCAGCCACTCCCCGCACGCTTACATTGGAGCGAGTGAGCACAGGAAAACGCGCGCTGTCCGGCATCATCGCCGCCGGAGTCGTCCTCGGTGTCGGCCAATTGATCGCCGTCCCGATCGGACCGAACTCGTCGCCACTGACCGCCGTCGGGTCCTCGGCCGTCGACAACAGTCCGGCCCCGGTCCGTGAATGGGCCATCGATACGTTCGGCACCTCCGACAAGCTCGCCCTGTTCATCGGCATGGCCGTCGTGATCGCCGCTATCGCCGCCGCGGCCGGGATCGCCCGCAAACCGATCGGTGCCGTCGTGTTCGCGGCACTGGGCGTGCTCGGCGTACTCGCAGCCGTGACGCGACCCGACGCCACGGCCTTCTACGCAGTGCCGACCATCGGTGGCGTCATCGTCGGCATCGTCGTGTTGCACGCCCTGATCGGAGCCGCCGCCCCGGCAACCGAGGGGATGAACCGTCGCAGTTTCCTTACCCTCGCCGCCGGTGCCGCAGTATTGGGCGTCGTCGCTGGGACGGCCGGACGGATGCTCACCTCGGCGCGGGCCGTCACCGCCGATCGCCTAGGCTTCATGCTTCCGACGCCCACGCCGCAACCGCCGATACCGGCCGGCGCGGACCTGCAGATCGACGGCCTCGCGTCGTACATCACCCCGAACGAGGACTTCTACCGCATCGACACCGCGTTGGTCGTGCCGCGGGTGGCGTCGGATACGTGGTCGCTGCGTATCCACGGCATGGTCGACCGCGAGATCGAGCTGACGTTCGCCGATTTGGCGCAGCGCCAGGCCGTCGAAAAGACGGTCACCCTGACCTGTGTGTCGAATATCGTCGGCGGCGACCTCGTGGGCAATGCAACGTGGATCGGCTACCCGCTCAAGGACATTCTCGAAGAAGCAGGCATCTCCCCGGACGCCGACATGGCTCTGTCGTCCAGCAGCGACGCCTTCACCGCGGGCACCCCACTGGAGGTTCTGCTCGACGGCCGCGACGCCTTACTGGCGGTGGGAATGAACGGCGCACCGCTGCCCGTCGAGCACGGCTACCCGGCGCGGCTCGTCGTTCCAGGCCTGTACGGCTACGTCTCGGCGACCAAGTGGGTCACCGACATCGAGATCACCCGATTCGACAGAGTGACGGCATATTGGACCGACCGCGGATGGGGCGCACTCGGACCGATCAAGACGGCCTCCCGGATCGACACCCCGAGATCGGGCAGCTCCATGCCTGCCGGGAAGTCGGTGATCGCAGGGGTGGCCTGGGATCAGCACACCGGCATCCAGGGCGTCGAAGTGCAAGTGGACGAAGGCAACTGGGTGCCGGCCACGCTCTCGGAGGAGTACTCCAAGGACACGTGGCGGCAATGGAGCGTCGAACTCGACCTGCCTGCCGGCCAGCATGCGATCCGTGCCCGCGCCACCAACTCCGCCGGAGAGCTGCAGACCAACAAGACCGCCGATACCGTTCCCGACGGAGCGACCGGCTACCCGAAGATCTCGGTGACGGCCAACTGATCTAGGTAGCTGGGAAGCTCGCGCGAATCGAGTTCTCGGCCAACTGCTTTCGCTCAGCCGAGGTGAGGCCCATTCCCGCTTCGAGGGCAGCGAAGTTGTCGTCGACGTAGCCACCGAAGTAGGCCGGATCGTCGGAATTGATCGACACGGACAGGCCGCGCTCGAGCATCTGCCGCAACGGCAGTTGCCCGACGTTGTCGATCACCTTGAGCCGGACATTGGACAGCGGGCACACGGTGAGCGGAATCTGTTCCTCGACAAGCCGATTCACCAACGCCTCGTCTTCCAGGCACCGCACGCCGTGATCGATGCGCTCGACCTTCAGCAGATCCAGCGCCTGCCAGATGTAGTCGGGCGGGCCTTCCTCACCGGCGTGGGCGACGACATGCAAACCCTCGGCGCGCGCCTTGGCGAACACGTCGACGAACAGCGACGGCGGGTAGCCGACCTCGGCGGAGTCGAGACCGAGACCGATGATCGGCGCTTTCATCGCCAACAGGTCGTCGAGCAGCTGATTGGCGTGGAGCACCGGCTTGTCGCGCAGGATCGACGCGATCAAGCCACTGGTGACGCCGAATTCACGCTCACTGGTGGCGCACGCGTCGGCCAATCCCTCGACGACGGCCGCGAGCGGCACGCCGCGCTCGGTGTGCGCCTGCGGATCGAAGAAGATCTCCGCATGCGTCACCCCGGCCTGCGCGGTGCGGCGGAAGTACGCGCGCGCCAGATCTCCGAAATCCTCGGCCGTGCGCAACACGGACATGTTCGCGTAGTACAGGTCCAGAAAGGACTGCAGGTCGGTGAACTCGTACTTCGCCTGCAGTTCGTCGATATCCTTGTACGGCAGCGTGATTGCGTTGCGCTCGGCAAGATCGAAGATCAGCGGAGGCTCGAGCGACCCTTCGATGTGCAGGTGCAGTTCGGCCAGTTGATCGTTACTCACTCATCCGATGCTACTTGCCGGTGTACGTCGCCTTACCCGGACCGACCTCGAGGAAGCTCTGCACCGCACCCCGCAGATCGTCGGTCTCGAACAACGCACCCGACACCTCCGACGTGATCTCGTCCGCGTGCGCCACGCCGCCCGAACGCCAGGGAGCCACAATCTGTTTCGTCGCCGCGTGCGCGACGGTGGGGCCGTCGGCCAGACGATGCGTCAGCGCGAGTGCCGCGGCGTCGACATCCTCGTGAACCTGGTTGACCACGCCCCACTCCTTCAACGTTTGGGCGTCGTAGAGATCTCCGGTCATGACGAGTTCTCGGGCCCGACCCGAACCGGCTCGCTCGGCCAGACGCTGCGGCCCACCCATCGACGGCGTCAGACCGACGACGGTCTCGACCAGACCGAATTTCGCCTTCGGTCCGGCCAGAATGATGTCGCAGGCCAACGAGATCTCGAATGCCGCAGTGAGGGTCAGACCGTGCGCGGCATAGATCACCGGGCAGGGCAGCGCCTCGAGTGGATGCGCGATGTCGGCGAACAGACCACGCCACAGATCGGCACCCTGTGCGGCGGACAGGCCCTCGAACACGTGCACGTCGACGCCTGCCGAGTTCACCTTGCCCTCGGCGCGCAGCAGTACCGCACGCGGCGGTCGCGCGACGAGGTCGGCGACGTTCGCGGCCACCGCGTCGAACATCGCCTGATCGAAAAGGTTGAGCGGACCGTGATCGAAGGTGAGGACAGCGATCTCTGCGCCGGCATCTGTGGTGGATCGAACGAGCGAAGTGGGTGCGTCAGCCATGGTTCGCATAGTGCCACACCCGTCTCGGACGGTTGTTACCAGCGAGTATTGTGCGCAGATAAGTCACCGTTACCGAGAGGAACACATACATGAAGCGCAGCCTGTTCGAGGCCGATCACGAGGACTTCCGTGCATCGGTGCGCGAGTTCGTCACCCGAACCATCACCCCGGTCGAGGAGAAGCTCGTCGAACAGCGGTACATCGACCGCGAGATCTGGCTCGAAGCGGGACGCAACGGCTTCCTCGGCCTCGAAGTACCGGAGGAATACGGCGGAAGCGGGGCAGAGGACTACCGATTCAACGCCGTCCTCGCCGAGGAACTCGCCCGCTCGAGTGCCGCGGTGGCGTCGTGCTTCGGTATTCACGTGGACATCGTCGCTCCGTACCTCGTCAAGCTCACCACCGAGGAGCAGAAGAAGCGCTGGCTGCCCGGTTTCTGCAGTGGCGAGATCCTCACGGCGATCGCCATGACGGAGCCGTCCGGCGGCTCTGACCTTGCCGCCCTGAAGACCACCGCCGTCAAGGACGGCGACGACTACATCATCAACGGATCCAAGACGTTCATCACCAACGGCAACTCCGCCGATCTCGTCATCGTCGCCACCCGCACGACGCCGGAGAAGAAGGCCAAGGGCATCACGCTCTTCGCCGTCGAGAACGGCACCGAAGGGTTCTCCCGCGGCCGCAAACTCGACAAGGTCGGGCAGCCCGAATCCGACACCGCCGAACTGTTCTTCGAGAACGTGCGTGTCCCGAGCTCGAACATGATCGGCGAATTCGACGGCGGCTTCATCCACATGATGCAGCTGCTCCCCCAGGAACGCATCAGCTGCTCGGTGGCCAACCTCGGACACGTGCGCCCCATTCTCGAGGAGACGCTGCAGTACGCCAAGGACCGCAAGGCCTTCGGCCAGCAGATCGGCTCGCTGCAGTGGAACAAGTTCCTGTTCGCCGAACTGGTCACGAAACTCGATGTGGCACAGGCGTACATCGACAACTGCATCGCCGCGCACGGCGTCGGTGAACTGACCGCCATCGATGCAGCCAAGGCGAAGTGGTGGAGCTCGCAGGTGCAGAACGAGATCCTCGACCACTGCGTCCAGCTGCACGGCGGCTACGGATTCATGAACGAATACCGCGCCGCCCGCGCCTGGAAAGACGCTCGCGTGACGAAGATCTGGGCCGGCTCGAACGAAATCATGAAGGAGCTGATCGGCCGGGATCTGGGGCTGTAGAGCGGCTTCGCCGCATGTGCACGCGGAGCCTGCGGTCGTTCCGCAGGCTCCACTCCGGCTTCGTAGTGGGCTACGAAGTTCCGTTCACATGGCTACTTGAACGCGGGCCGGGCGTAGAAGCAGACCGCAATCATGCCGACGATCAATACGGCGGCGGGCAGAATCAACGACTGCGCCATGGCGGTGGTGAATCCGTCGCGCAGCATCTCCGGTACGCGACCCGCGAATTCATTTGCCCCCGTGGCAGATCCATCGGTAGGTAGCTCAGCGGCCAGCCGCGACTGGATGAGCGCGCCGATGCCGGCACTACCGAGAACCGACCCGATCATTCGGGTGGTGTTGTAGATACCCGATCCCGCGCCCGCCTGACTCATCGGCAGATTGCGGGTTGCCGTGGCCGCCAACGGAGACCAGATCAACGCGTTTGCCACGCCCATAGCCGCGACCGGGAGCAGCAGCTTCCAGATTGCGGTGGTGGGCGTCATCTCGTACGCGAACCACAGCAGCGCGGCCGCGAGGATGAACAGCCCCGAACCGGCGATGTAGCGGGGATGCGTCTTGTCGACCAGCTTGCCGACATTCGGCGCGAGGATTCCGGTGAGCAGCGCCATCGGCACGAACAGCAACGCCGACCGGGTAGGCGTCAAACCGGTGACACTCTGCGCGTAGAACATGATCGGCAGCATCATGCCGGACATCGCGAAGCCCATGGCTGCAATACCGACGTTGGACAACGAGAAGTTACGGTCGCGGAACAGCGCCAACGGCACCAGCGGCTCGTTCTTGTTCACGGACTGCCAGTAGACGAACCCCGCGAAGACGAGCAACCCCACACCGATGAGGATCCAGACACCGGTACCCCAGTCGTACTTCTGACCTTCCTGAATGCCGAAGACGATGCAGAAGAGTCCGACGGCACTGAGCGCAACGCCCAGCAGATCGAACTTGTGATCGTGAGTCGGCAACACCGGAACGAACTTCAGCGCCAACGCAATTGCGACAATTCCGACCGGCACGTTGATGAAGAAGATCCACTCCCAGCCGAGCGAGTCGACCAGCACGCCGCCGAGAATCGGCCCGACGAGCGTCGCGACGCCTGCGACAGCGCCCCATGCTCCCATCGCAGTTCCGCGCTTCTCCGCCGGAAACACACGAGTGATCACGGCCATCGTCTGCGGGGTGATCATCGCCGCGCCGAGACCCTGAACCGCGCGCGCCGCGATGAGCATCTCGATCGATCCCGACAGTCCGCACCACACGGACGCAAGGGTGAAGAGCACGAGGCCGGCGATGTAGAGGTTCTTCGGGCCGAACTTGTCCCCCATCCGACCCGTGACCAGCAGTGGAACGGCATAGGCCAGGAGGTACGCGCTGGTGACCCAGATGACGTTGTTGATGTCCGTGTTCAGTCCGGCGAGAATCGCGGGCTGAGCGACGGCGACGATGGTGGTGTCCACCAGAATCATGAAGAACCCGAGGCACAGCGCCCACAGAGCGGGCCACGGTTTGATTTCCTGTTGGACTGGGACGGTCTCGACGGTGTTCATTGCGTTCTCCCTGGTCCCGAGGCGTCGGGATCGTGTGGTCGGTGCGGATCGGTCAGAGCGGTGTGCTGTGCAGATATGGCATGCGGCCACTCGAGCTCGCCGCTGTCGACGCGAGCGATGTAGCTCGTCAACCACTTCACTTCGGCGACGAGCATGTGGTAGGTGTAATCGATTCCAGCCCAGTAGATTTCGGATACCTTGCGTTGCTGTGCGAGCTGTTGAAATCCGGAAAGTTCCTCGATCTCCCGAGCCAGGTCTTCGGTGCGAGCACTGAGCAGCGCGATCGCTTCGGATGCCGGTAGGTTGTGCATCTCGGACAGGCCGAGGGTGAACTGTGGATATTCGCGGACCGGGGAACCAAGAATCTCGGCAAGCCGGTCGACCAGAACACGCCTGCCAGCGGGCGTGATCTCGTAAGTGGTGCGTTCGGGACGGTTACCCCCGCGGTCGGTTCCGACCTCGGCGATCAATTCCTGCCCGTGGAGTCGAGCAACGGCGTGATAGAGCGATCCGGGGCGGATCTTGACGATCCGGTCCTCTTTGCGCTCGAGAAGGAGCTGATACATCTCGTAGGGATGCATCGACCCCTCCGAGAGCAGGGCGAGGACCGAGACCGCCAGCGGGTTCACTGCCTCCCTACGCATCGAACCTCACCCCCATCTCGATATCCCAGCCGAATTATTCCAGTTGGAATATAACGTCATGGTTCAGTGGATGACAACCCCGACAAAGCTCTGACCTGGGCTGAAACGGACAAAAGCCACAACATTGCCGATCGAACACCGTGCCAATCAAACACAGAAGGGACACCGACCGCCGTCGATGTCCCGTTCGAACAGACGAAGGCCGGATACTCGGAATATCTTCCGTGTATCCGGCCTTGTCACCGAGTTTCTGGCGGTGATTACTTCGAGAAGGTCACTCCGCCAGGAGAAATCGGGTTACGAAGCTTGAATCAGATGGCGCGGACGCCGGTAGCCTGGGGGCCCTTCTGACCCTGGCCCACCTCGAACTCCACGCGCTGGCCCTCGTCGAGCGACTTGAAGCCGCTACCCTGAATCTCCGAGTAATGAACGAAAACGTCCGGTCCGCCACCATCCTGCTCGATGAAGCCGAAGCCCTTTTCGCCGTTGAACCACTTCACACTGCCCTGCGTCATTCTGTAAACCTTCTGTAAGCGAGCTAGATCTTCACGTCGAAGCTCTAATCTCAAATGCGAGTCTGCCATCAATCGGCGCTGAGGGAAACACCGGGGGCAAAAAAGTTCGAAAGATTGCTTTTGGACGGTGAAACCGAAACGGTGCTCACGGGCGTCATGGCTAGTCTCGACGCGTGGATCTCTCACTTTTCGACGCCGGCCGATTCGACTCCCACAAACTCGACATCGTGCGCCTGGCCTGGTGCCGGCAGCTGGGCTTGGACGACACGGCCCTGAACACCGACGCGGACCGCGTCGAACACCTCGTTTCGACGGATCACGTCACCGTGCTGCAACTGGCCGACACCACCGTGATCGCAGGGCCGTCCTGGGCGATCGACACCTCCCGCTCGGTCACCGGCAGGCCGGGTGAGGACCGGACCTGGATGTCCTCGATACTCGGCGACCGCTCGGACCGATACGAGATCGGCACGCACACGCTGGCATACGGCTCGGACATCGGCCATTCCATCGACGTGCACGATCCGCTGATCTCCCACGATGCCGTCCATGTCCGCAACCTGGCGGCGAAGTGCGCCGATGCCGATGTTGCCGAGGCGTTCGGACAAGCGGTCTCGCGGAACTGGTTCACGCTGCTGGGCGACGGCAGGCCCGCAGACTCGGCGCACTCGCTCGCCTCCGCCGGCTACTCGGAGGAGCACATCGTTCTGGCCGACATGCGCGTACTGACCGACCCGAATCACCGCCGCCGGGGTCACGCTCAGGTGGTCGGCCGGCTGGCCACCAACGACGCCATCGACGAGGGCCTGATCCCGCAGTGGCGCTCACGTCCCGAGAATTCCATTGCCCGACGCCTCGCCGCGCGGCTGGGCTACACCGAAATCGGTGTGTGCCACAAAGCGGTGGTTCGAGCCTGACCCGGTTGAGGTGACTCCGAACTGGGTAGCGTCGAAACAACCTGCCACTGCGCCGGAGCAAGAACGATGTGAGGAGTTCGAGAGCATGGCCGACGAAGCCGCATACGTGGAACCGGGCAAGGAATTCAAGCGCGACACCAACTACATACCGTCACGGATCACCGCCGACGGCCGCGACGGTTATCCGGTGGAACCGGGACGGTATCGCCTGATCGCTGCGCGCGCCTGCCCGTGGGCGCATCGGTCCATCATCGTGCGTCGACTCCTGGGACTCGAAGATGTTCTCTCCCTGGGCATTCCGGGTCCGACTCACGATCCTCGCAGCTGGAACTTCCAGGAAGAGCCCGGCGGGATCGATTCGGTTCTGAAAATCGAGAGGCTGCAGGACGCCTACTTCGCCCGGTTCCCGGACTACGAGCGCGGCATCACCGTCCCCGCCATCGTCGACGTCCCCACCGGCGAGGTAGTCACCAACGACTACCCACAGATCACGCTGGATCTGTCCACCGAGTGGACGCAGTACCACCGAGACGGTGCCCCCGACCTGTACCCCGAAGCACTGCGCAGCGAGATAGACGAGGTTGCCGAACTGGTGTTCAAGGACGTCAACAACGGTGTCTACCGCTGCGGATTCGCCGGTTCACAAGAGGCCTACGACAAGGCATACGACACACTGTTCGCCCGCCTCGACTGGCTCGTCGAACGACTGTCCACACGGCGCTACCTCGTCGGAGACCACATCACCGAAGCCGACGTGCGCCTGTTCACCACCCTGGTGCGCTTCGATCCCGTCTATCACGGCCACTTCAAATGCAACCGCAGCAAACTCACCGAGATGCCGGTGCTGTGGAACTACGCCCGTGATCTCTTCCAGACCCCAGGATTCGGCGACACCGTGGACTTCGACCACATCAAGCGGCACTACTACGAGGTGCACACCGACATCAATCCGTCGGGCATCGTGCCGAAGGGCCCGGATCTACAGGGCTGGCTGGAGCCGCACGGGCGAGAGTCACTGGGTGGTTCTCCCTTCGGCGACGGCACCGCACCCCCACCCCCGCAGCCGGACGAGCTCGTGCCGGCTGCCCACTGGGTGCACTGACTCTCAACTCACGACAAGAAAGAGGACCCATGGCCCGCAAGAACGACGACGCGCAGGTCGAGGTCTCGAACGGAGGCAGGCTCGAACGCGCGCTGGTGAACATTCTCGACAACGCCAGCCGCCTGCAGGGGCCTGCCGTCGACAAGTACGTGGCGCACGTGCGTCGTGCACACCCGTACGACACTCCGGCCCAGATCATCGAACGGCTGGAGAAGCGATTCCTGCTCGCGGTCACCGGCAGCGGTTCCGCCGTGGGCGGTGCTGCGGCCGTTCCCGGCATCGGAACTGCCGCCTCGCTCGCCGCTGTGGGTGCCGAAACCGCCTTCTTCATCGAGTCCTCGGCACTACTGACGTTGTCGGTCGCATCCGTCCACGGCATCCCCGTCGAGAACCACCAGCAGCGGCGCGCATTGGTGCTATCGGTTGCCCTGGGCGAATCGGGCATGCAGATCGTGCAGCGGACGGTCGGCAAGACCGCCAAGAACTGGGGACCGCTGATCACGTCCCGCATCCCCGGCGGGTCGATGGCCAGCATGAACAAATCCCTCGTGAAGAAGTTCATCACCAAATATCTCGCCAAACGCAGCGCGTTGCTGGTCGGCAAGATGCTTCCCGCCGGAATCGGCGCAGCGATCGGCGGCGCGGGAAACCGCGTGGTGGGCAAGGGCGTCATCAAGAACGCACGAGACGCCTTCGGTCCGCCGCCCGCGCGGTTCCCGGAAAACCGCATCATCGACCCGGACGACTGAGAATGCCCGGAATCTTCGAGAGGCTGCTGCGTTGACATCGAATATGACCTCCACACCTGAACTCGGCAAGTACGGCGTCTGGCGACTGCACTCGGCGTTCACTCCCGAACTGTCTCGTGCCATCGAGTCCTTCGGCTACGGAACGATTTGGCTCGGCGGCTCCCCGCCTGCGGATCTGACCACTACCGAGGAGATCCTCGACGCCACCGAGACGGTGGTCGTGGCAACCGGCATCGTCAACATCTGGTCGGACGCAGCCGCGGACGTCGCGCAGTCGTATCACCGGCTGGAAGAGAAGCATCCTGGACGTTTCCTCCTCGGAATCGGAGCCGGCCACCCGGAAGCGACGCAGGAATACACCAAGCCGTACGACGCGCTGGTGTCGTATCTGGACGAGCTGGACGCTGCAGGAGTGCCGGTGGAGCGACGCGTCCTCGCCGCGCTCGGCCCCAAGGTCCTCGCGTTGGCCGCCGACCGTACAGCCGGTGCGCATCCGTACCTGACCACCCCCGAGCACACCCGCGAGGCTCGAGAAGCGTTGGGGCCGAACAAGATACTGGCACCCGAGCACAAGGTAGTTCTCGAATCCGACCCGGAGAAGGCCCGGTCGATCGGCCGGCCACCGGTGAACAACCCCTATCTGCACCTCCGCAACTACACCAACAACCTGAACCGGCTCGGCTACTCGGACGAAGAAATCGGAGACGGCGGCAGCGACCGATTGATCGACGCGCTGGTGGCGCACGGCACGGCCGATGCGATCGCCGCACGATTGAACGAACACCTCGCCGCAGGCGCGTCCCACGTGACGCTGCATTCTCTTCCCGACGACGCCGATCCGCTCGAGACCTACCGCGAGATCGCCGACGCGCTTCATCGCTGACACCGGGGCCCACACCCGCGACGCAGTCGGTCCCACCCCGTAGCCTCGTGTACCGGTTGCCGCGCGCAACCGGTACACGAGCATTTCGACGGCCAGGGGGATTCCGCAGCGATGACCAGCTACTCGGGAGCAGCGCTGGAGGCGCAGGCACTGACCAAGCAATTCGGCACCGTCCGAGCGGTGTCGGATCTGAGCTTCGTCGTTCCGCGCGGCACCGTCACCGGATTCCTCGGTCCCAACGGATCGGGTAAGACCACGACACTGCGCATGCTGCTCGGGCTCGTGGCACCCACCTCGGGAATCGGGCTCGTGAACGGCGCACCGTTCGTTGCAGCAGCCCACCCGGCCCACACCGTGGGGGCCGTTCTCGACTCGCTGAGCATGCACCCCAAACGCAGCGCCGCGCATCACCTGAAGATCTACACCGCGGCAATCGGCCTGCCCGACAGCCGCGCCCTCGACGTACTGCACCTCGTCGGTCTCGGCGATGCTGCCCACCGCCACGCGGGCGGCTTCTCGCTCGGCATGCGGCAGCGTCTGACATTGGCAACTGCCCTACTCGGAGACCCCGAAATTCTCGTGCTCGACGAACCGGCGAACGGTCTCGACCCCGAGGGGATTGCCTGGCTCCGCGATTTCCTGAAGGCATTCGCCGCTTCCGGGCGGACGGTCCTGATCTCGAGTCACATCCTTCGCGAAATCGAGCAGACCGTCGACAATCTGGTGATCGTCAGCGCCGGATCGTTGATGTATCAGGGTTCGATCGCACAATTGCGGTCCAGCCGTCCGAGCCGCGTGCTCGTGGCGGCATCGGACCCGGCGAAACTGGCCATCGCATTGGCGTCGAACGGCCTGAACGACACCCAGCTCCTGCCCGACGGCCGCATCGGCGTCGCCGGCACCGACGCGGCCACGATCGCACGCATCGCCGCCGGTGCCGACGTCACGGTGTTCGGCACCACCGCAGAGCACGTCGATCTCGAGCAGGTGTTCCTGTCGATGACGGCGGGGCAGTACACCGCGGCACCGATCGGTCGGAATCCGTCCGGCCCGCCGCCGGGATATCAGCAGGGTTACGGGCCGCCACAGAACTACGGCCCACCGCAGAGCTACGGTCCGCCACAGGGTTACGGTCCGCCACAGGGTTATGGGCCGCCGGGGTACGGCCCGCCGCCGCCTGATTGGGGTCCGCCGCAGAACTGGAACGGGGGCCAGCGATGAACGCGCTGCTGACGTCGGAGATCCGCAAGGTCACGACGCTGAAGTTCTGGTGGGCACTGGCGATCGCGCCGATCGTCGTCGGGATCTTCGCGTCCGTCATCACCTCGGTGATCGCGAACCAGTTGGGTCCGTACGAGGAGGACCTCGATATTTCGGGTGGTGTCGCCTCGATCGGCCTGTACGTCGCCGCCGGGGCCGCAATCCTCTTCGCCGGAATCTTCGGTGCCGTCAATGCCGGGACCGAGTTTCGCCACAAGACCATCACGACAAGCTTCTTGACGGCCCGGGGCCGCGACGGAGTGATCGCCGCCAAACTGATCGTCACCGCCCTGTTCGGGCTCGGGTACGGCCTGGTGGTACTACTGGCCAGCCTGATCTGCCTGTTGATCTTCAACGACCGGACCGTGATCCTCGACGGCCCGTTCATCGGTGTGGTCGCGTCGTGCCTGCTGGCCGTCGTGCTGTGGTCGATGATCGGTGCAGGGCTCGGCCTGCTGCTCAAATCTCCGACCTGGGCGGCCATCGTGCTCGTCGCCTGGCTCCCGTTCGGCGAGGGTCTGATCTCACTGATCTTGTCGGGAGTGGGACTGGGACCGGTTGCTTTCGTGCTGCCGTCGAACCTGACCCTGCCGACGATGGCGGCCACCCAATTGGACGGCACCGGCGATCTGGCGTCGTGGCCGTGGGCACCGCTCGGACTCGCAGTGTGGGCCGCAATCCTCACCGGCGCCGGCTGGTTTCTGGCCCGCACTCGCGACATCGACTGAGGTCGGGACCGGTTCCCGCGATCGACGACGAATGCTGTCGGTACCCGGGTCTACTTTGGTCTATCGATGGCACACAGTAATTCGGTGACGAACCGCGGCGCGGCAGTGGATCGCGATGCGGCGAACAACGGCACCTTCGTCGAGTCCGTTCCGCCGACTGGTGATGTCTCGCCCGACAGCGCGGCGTCGCGCACCCCGCGCGGCTGGATCCGACGTCTGACAGCGCAATGCATGCTGCACCGTCGGACGGCGCTGGGCGCGCTGGGTGTCACGATGATCGCCGCGGTCATCGACATCTCGTTCCCGCTGCTCACCAGAGTGGCGATCGACGACGCGACCGCAGGCAAGAGCGACGTGATTCTCACGGTCGCCGTCGCCATCGGTCTGCTGGGTCTGGTGCGATTCGCCTGCCAGTTCGGTAGACGCATGCTCGCCGGCAGGCTCTCGATCGACGTTCAGCACGACTTACGTCTGGATCTACTCGCGTCGTTGCAGCGGCTCGACGGCCGCAAACAGGACGAGATCCGGACCGGCCAGGTCGTGTCGCGATCGATCACCGACCTACAACTCGTCCAGGGCCTCTTGGCCATGGTGCCGCTCTCGGCCGGAGCGATACTGCAGTTCGTCCTCGCGCTGGTGGTGATGGCGTATCTCTCGCCGTTGCTCACCGTCGTCGCGGTCCTCATCGTTCCCGCGGTCAGCATCGTCGTGTACCGAATACGGCCGACGCTCTTCGCCGCCACCTGGTCGGCTCAACAACGTGCCGCCGATCTTGCGCAACACGTCGAAGAGACCGTCACCGGCGTTCGAGTGGTCAAGGGCTTCGGCCAGGAAGCCCGCGCCGTCGATCGCATCGAAGCCCTCGGCCGCACGCTGTTCGCCGAGCGCATGAGGTCGGCGAAGATCAACTCGCGGTTCGCGCCGACGATGGCCACCATTCCGCAGCTCGGTCTCGTCGGCGTCATCGCTCTCGGCGGATACCTCGCGCTGCAGGGCCACATCACCATCGGCACGTTCCTGGCCTTCGCGACCTACGTCGCCACGCTGTCCGCCGTCACCAGGACCGTCTCGTCCGTGGTGATCATGGCGCAACTCTCCCGCGCGGCCGTCGAACGCGTCTACGAGGTGGTCGACACCGAACCGTCCGACCCGGAACCTGCACAGCCTCTTCCCTTGCCCGACGGACCTCTCGGGGTTCACATTCGCGAGGTGACGTTCGGTTTCGAATCCGAGAGGGACGTGCTCGCCGATCTGAGCCTGACCATCTCCCCCGGGGAAACCGTTGCCGTGGTCGGACATGCGGGCTCCGGGAAAACCGCGCTCGCACTGCTGCTCCCCCGCTTCTACCGACCCTCCGCGGGACAGATCGCGCTGACGTCGGACGGTACTGCGATCGATATCGACGACCTGGACTCCGCGTCACTGCGCGAGGCGGTGTCACTGGTGTTCGACGAACCGTTCCTGTTCTCCGACACCATCGCCGCCAATATCGCCCTCGGCAGGCCTGACGCCACTTCGGAGGACATCGAGCGCGCGGCGCGCCTGGCGCAGGCCTCCACCTTCATCGAGGCATTGCCCGAGGGATACGACAGCCTCGTCGGCGAACGCGGACTGACCCTCTCCGGAGGTCAACGCCAGCGCATCGCCCTGGCACGCGCCCTGCTCGTCGAACCGCGCATTCTGATTCTCGACGACGCCACATCCGCCGTCGACGCCGAAACCGAAGCCGCGATATTCGACGCGTTGCGTGGCATCCGGACGCGCGCGACCCTCGTTCTCGCGCATCGCCGTTCGACCCTGACACTGGCCGACCGTGTCGCCGTGCTCGACAACGGCCGCATCATCGACACCGGGACGGTCGACGAACTGGACCGGCGCTGCCCGTTGTTCCGGACTCTTCTGGCCGGTGGCGACGACGAACCGGACACCGAGCCGGCCCAGCACCCGATCGAGGAGCCCTCTACCGAGACGCTGTGGCCCGAGACCGCGCCGGAGTCGTCGGCCGGGACCGGCAACGTGGCAGCGCCCGGTGGCGGCGGGGGGCACGGAACTGCAATGGCGGGGGCGTTCGGCTCACTGGCACCGACACCCGCCATTGCCGCGGCCGTCGCGGCCCTGCCGCCGGCCACCGAGGACCCGGACGCGTCGGGATCCGATCTCCGCCGACCCGACCCCGGATTCCGATTGTCCAGATTGCTCGGCCCGGTCCGAATGTTGCTCGCCGCCGTCGTCGTGCTGCTCGCACTCGACTCGTTGGCCTCCATCGCCTTTCCCTCGCTCGTTCGCTACGCGGTCGACAGCGGAGTGGCGCGCGGAGACTCGAACACGCTGTGGATCGCCACGTCGATCGGCGTTCTGCTGGCAGCGGCGAGTTGGTTCGTCGTCTGTTGGACGACGGTCATCACCGCGCGTGCAGGTGAGCGAGTGCTCTTCGGTCTTCGTGTGCGTAGCTACGCACACATTCAGCGGCTCGGCCTGGACTACTACGAGCGTGAGCTCTCGGGCCGCATCATGACTCGGATGACCACCGACGTCGATGCACTGTCGTCGTTCATTCAGACCGGAGCATCGACCGCTGTGGTGAGCGTGTTGACCGTCGTCGGTATCGCGGCCGCCCTGCTCGTCACCGACCTCACACTCGGCCTGGTGGCGTTGGCGGTCGTACCGCCCCTCGCCGTGGCCACCATCCTCTTCCGCAGGATCTCGTCGGCGGCGTACTCGACGTCCCGCGAGCGCATCTCGATCGTCAACGCCGATTTCCAGGAAAACGTCACGGGCCTGCGCGCTGCACAGGCCTACCGGCGCGAGGAGTACGCCGCATCCCGGTTCGCCGAACGCTCGGACAGGTACCGGACCAGCCGCATGCGCTCGCAGACGGCGATCTCGGTGTTCTTCCCGCTCATCACGTTGCTGTCCGACATCGCCCTCGCCGTCGTCGTGTTCGTCGGTGCTCATCAGATCGCGACCGGCACCACTACCGCGGGCACCCTCGTGGCGTTCGTCCTGTATCTCGGACTGCTCTTCGGACCGATTCAGCAGCTCTCACAGGTGTTCGACGGTTACCAGCAGGCCCGCGTCGGCGTCGGACGCATCGGCGATCTGCTGCGCACCCCGAGTTCGATCGAAACCGCCACGACCGCGAATACGACCGCACTTCCCGGCGGTCGCCTCCGCGCCGACATCGCCCTCGTCGACGTCGGGTTTCGCTATGCCGGAGCTCACTCGAATGCACTGAGTGAGGTATCTCTCACCATCCCGGCCGGCACCACCGTCGCATTGGTCGGGCGAACCGGCGCGGGCAAATCCACCGTGGTGAAACTGCTGGCCCGCTTCTACGATCCGACCTCAGGATCGGTGCGCGTCGGGGGCAACGACCTGCGCGACTATCGACTCTCCGATTATCGACAACGACTGGGCGTCGTACCGCAGGAAGCGCACCTGTTCACCGGAACCGTGGCATCGAACATCGCCTACGGCAGACCCGACGCCAGCCGCGCCGACATCGAGAACGCGGCTCGCTCGGTGGGTGCCCTGACCACCATCGCTGCACTTCGCGGCGGTATGAACCAACCCGTCGGAGAGCGCGGTCAGGGGCTTTCCGCAGGCCAACGACAACTGATCGCGCTGGCACGGGCCGAACTGGTCGACCCCGATCTGCTTCTCCTCGACGAGGCGACCGCCACGCTCGATCCGGCCACCGAACGCACCGTCCTCGCAGCCAGCGATGCGGTCGTTCGCACCCGCACCGCAGTGGTGGTCGCGCACCGTTTGGCGACCGCAGCACGGGCAGATCTGATCGTCGTGGTGGACGGCGGACGTATCGTGGAGACCGGACGCCATTCGGAACTTCGCGACCGGGGCGGTTTCTACGCTCGGTTGTGGACTGCGGCGGAAACGAACCGGGGGAATAATTCGATAGTCCAAGGAGCCATCGGCAACGAGGCCGATGGTTACCGGTGAGTACATATCACAGCTACGTCCCGGGCGCACGTGAGCTGGACCAAAGGTCTAGCCTGGAGTCGTACGCGCGCTGAACGGGAACGAAGACAGAAACGAGGCGAACTACTGCCGTGAGCAGCAGCTCTACTACCCAATTCGGACAAAATCAATGGCTGGTCGACGAGATGTACCAGCGATTCAAGCAAGACCCTGCTTCCGTCGACGCAAGCTGGCACGAGTTCCTCAGCGGTTACGACCCCGAGGCCGTGACCGACGAGACCGCCGGCAGCTCCAACGGTGCGTCCGGTAACGGCAACGGCGCAGCCTCGAACGGTAGTTCGGCAAAGTCCGCTCCCCCCGCAGCACCCGCGCCTCCTGCCAAGCCTGCCGCCTCGGCTCCGCAGAAGGACACCGCTCCCAAAGCCGACGCTCAGAAGGCCGCAGCTCCCAAGGCTGCCCCGAAAGCCGCCGCTCCCAAGGCCGAGCCTGCGAAGCCGGCCGCCGCGGCAAAGCCGGCCGAGAAGAAGTCCGCTCCCGCAAAATCGGCCCCGGCAGCAGCCGAATTCGGTGAAGAGTCGAGCAAGATCCTGCGCGGCGCAGCAGCAGCGGTAGCGAAGAACATGTCGGCCTCGTTGCAGATTCCGACCGCAACCAGTGTGCGTGCGATTCCGGCGAAGTTGATGGTGGACAACCGTCTCGTCATCAACAATCACCTCGCCCGCACGCGCGGCGGCAAGATCTCGTTCACTCACCTGCTCGGCTACGCCATCGTGCAAGCCGTCAAGGCGTTCCCGAACATGAACCGCCACTTCGCCGAGGTCGACGGCAAGCCGAACGCCGTCACTCCGGCTGCAATCAATCTCGGCCTCGCGATCGACCTGCCCGGCAAGGACGGCAACCGCTCGCTCGTCGTCGCCGCCATCAAGAACACGCAGGACTTCACGTTCACGCAGTTCTACAACGCGTACGAGGACATCGTCCGGCGCGCCCGCGACGGCAAGCTCACCGGTGAGGACTTCCAGGGCGTCACCATCTCGCTGACCAACCCCGGCGGAATCGGAACCGTGCACTCGGTGCCGCGTCTGATGAACGGCCAGGGTGCCATCATCGGTGCCGGAGCAATGGAGTACCCGGCAGAGTTCCAGGGTGCCAGCGACGAGCGTCTCGCCGAGTTCGGCGTCGGCAAGCTCATGACGCTCACCTCTACGTACGACCACCGCATCATTCAAGGTGCGGAGTCGGGTGACTTCCTCAAGACGATCCACAACCTGCTGATCAGCGACGAGTTCTACGACGAGCTGTTCCATTCGCTCAAGATTCCGTACGAGCCCATCCGCTGGCGCAAGGATCTGCCCGAGGGCACGGTCGACAAGAACACCCGCGTGCTCGAGCTCATCGCGGCGTACCGCAACCGCGGTCACCTGATGGCGGACACCGACCCGTTGCAGTTCACCAAGGACAAGTTCCGGATGCATCCGGACCTCGACGTGATCAGCCACGACCTGACGCTGTGGGACCTCGACCGCGAGTTCAAGGTCGGCGGATTCCACGGCCGGGACAAGATGAAGCTGCGCGACGTCCTCAGCGTGCTGCGCGACTCGTACTGCCGCCACGTCGGCGTCGAGTACACCCACATCCTCGAGACCGAGCAGGTTTCGTGGCTGCAGGAGCGTGTCGAGGCAAAACACGTCAAACCGACTGTGGCGCAACAGAAGTACATCCTGAGCAAGCTCAACGCGGCCGAGGCGTTCGAGACGTTCCTGCAGACCAAGTACGTCGGGCAGAAGCGCTTCTCGCTCGAAGGCGCGGAAGCGGTCATTCCGATGATGGACTCCGTCATCGATCAGAGTGCCGAGTACGCCCTCGACGAGGTCGTCATCGGCATGCCTCACCGTGGCCGCCTCAATGTGCTCGCCAACATCGTCGGCAAGCCGTACTCGAAGATCTTCACCGAGTTCGAGGGCAACATGAACCCGGCTGCCGCACACGGCTCCGGCGACGTGAAGTACCACCTCGGTGCCGAGGGCACGTACATCCAGATGTTCGGGGACAACGACATCAAGGTCTCGCTCACCGCGAACCCGTCGCACCTCGAAGCCGTCGACCCTGTTCTCGAAGGCCTCGTCCGCGCCAAGCAGGACCTGCTGGACAAGGGCACCGGCCAGGGTGGCTACTCCGTCCTGCCGCTGATGCTCCACGGAGATGCCGCATTCGCCGGCCAGGGCGTCGTCGCCGAGACACTGAACCTGTCCGATCTGCGGGGCTACCGCACCGGCGGAACAGTGCACATCGTCGTCAACAACCAGGTCGGCTTCACCACGTCACCGGAGTTCTCGCGTTCGTCCGAGTACTGCACCGATGTGGCCAAGATGATCGCTGCGCCGATCTTCCACGTCAACGGCGACGACCCCGAGGCCTGTGCCTGGGTTGCTCAGCTGGCCGTGGACTTCCGTCAGAAGTTCCACAAGGACGTCGTCATCGACATGATCTGCTACCGCCGTCGCGGTCACAACGAGGGCGACGACCCCTCGATGACCCAGCCGGCGATGTACGACGTGATCGACACCAAGCGCAGCGTCCGCAAGAGCTACACCGAATCGCTCATCGGCCGTGGAGACATCTCGCTCAAGGAAGCCGAGGATGCACTTCGCGACTACCAGGGCCAGCTCGAACGCGTCTTCAACGAAGTGCGCGAACTCGAGAAGTACACCCCGGAACCCAGCGAATCGGTCGAGCTCGACCAGCAGTTGCCGGCCAAGCTCACCACGGCCGTCGACAAAGCTGTTCTGCACCGCATCGGCGATGCGCACCTCGACGTTCCCGACGGATTCAACGTGCACCCGCGCGTGAAGCCGGTGCTCGAGAAGCGTCGTGAAATGGCGCACGAGGGCAAGGTCGACTGGGCCTTCGGCGAACTGCTGGCACTCGGATCGCTGGTGGACGAGGGACGCAATATCCGCTTCTCCGGCCAGGACACCCGCCGTGGCACGTTCACCCAGCGACACTCGGTGATCATCGACCGCAAGACCGGTGCCGAATACACGCCGCTGCAGAACATCGGCAGCGACAACCCCGGCAAATTCATGGTCTACGACTCTGCATTGAGCGAGTTCGCAGCCGTCGGCTTCGAGTACGGCTACTCCGTGGGCAACCCGGACGCACTGGTGATGTGGGAAGCGCAGTTCGGCGACTTCGTCAACGGCGCTCAGTCCATCATCGACGAGTTCATCTCGTCCGGTGAAGCCAAGTGGGGTCAGCTCTCCGACGTCGTGCTGCTGCTGCCGCACGGCCACGAGGGCCAGGGTCCCGACCACACGTCCGGACGCATCGAACGCTTCCTGACGCTGTGCGCCGAGGGCTCGATGACCGTCGCACTCCCCTCGACCCCCGCGAACTACTTCCACCTGCTGCGCAGGCACGCGCGCGACGGCATTCGTCGCCCGCTCATCGTCTTCACCCCGAAATCGATGCTGCGCAACAAGGCAGCAGTGAGCAACATCGAGGACTTCACCGACGGCAAGTTCCACTCGGTGTTCGACGAGCCCACCTACGACACCGGCACCGGCGACCGCAGCGCGGTCAAGCGAGTGCTGATGGTCAGCGGCAAGCTCTACTACGAGCTCCTCGCTCGCAAGCAGAAGGACAACCGCGAAGACGTCGCGATCGTCCGCGTCGAGCAGCTGTACCCCGTGCCGGTCCGTCGGATCCGGGAAGCACTCGAGAGCTACCCGAACGCAACGGAATTCCGTTGGGTTCAGGAAGAGCCTGCGAACCAGGGTGCGTGGCCGTTCTTCGGTCTCGCACTGCCCGAGCTCATGCCCGAGAAGCTGGTCGGCATCAAGCGCATCTCCCGTCGCGCGATGTCCGCACCGTCGTCGGGCTCGAGCAAGGTGCACGCCGTCGAGCAACTCGAAATCATCGACGAGGCCTTCAACGCAGTCGGCGAAGGCTAGACACGTTCGGTAACAGCAGCGGCCCACTTCTTCGGAAGTGGGCCGCTGTTGTCGTTCCTGGGCCCCGGGTTTGGGATCAATGTGAGATTCAGTCGGTCAGACTGCAACAAAGGCGCATTCATCCGGCTGGGGCCACGGCGGCAGACTGGATGAATGCGAGATTCAGTCAGTCAGACTGCAAGAAAGGGACATTGATCCAAACCGGGGACGGTCCAAACCGGGGATGGTCCAACGGGGGGCATGCAGCAGGGGCGTGCGGGACGCGATCAGGCGTCCGTGTCGCCACCCAGGATTGCGGAGATCATGCTCGGCGCCAGGGCGACGGCAGGCAGAGCGTTGACATTGAGGTCGATGAGTTCGTCACGACTGATGTGGGGATCCCGCAGCCAGGTGATGGTTGCTTCCTCCACGAAAGCGATCCAGCCACGGACGGCGAGGTCGATGGTGGGGGTCACCTCCATGTCGAGGTTGGCGAGTTGGACGAGGGTGCGCTCGGCCATGGTGGTGCGGGTCTGCTCGAACACCTCGCGCATCAGAGGGTCTCCGCTCGCGGTGCCCCGGAGCAGGGAGATGAAGGTGTCGCGCTTCTCGGTGACGTAGTCGACGTAGTTGGCGATGGAGTCGCGGAGAATCTCGAAGGGTTCGAGGCCGGGGTCAGGTGCGGTGCGTTCGATCATCGATCGGGAGGCCTCGCGAACGATTTCGAGGTGAAACTCCTGCTTCGACGAAAAATAGTGGAACAGTAGGCCTCGCGAAACTCCTGCTTGGTCTGCGATGTCCTCGACGGAGATCTGTTCGAGTGGCCGGTCGGCGAGCATCTCGGTGCCGAGCTCGATCAGCTGAGCTCGGCGTTGCTCGGGACTGAGTCTGGTCCTCTTCGTCGTCGCGCCAGGGCTGTTCACGATCGCCATGCAACCACCCTACTGAATATTAGTCAATAACTATTGACTCACACTCAATAAGCTTCTACGCTCCCCTACATGAGTCTTCCCGTAACAGACACTTCGGACCGTGCAACGACGCCGCGTCACGTCGATACGCTGATCATCGGCAGCGGATTCGCCGGCCTCGGTGCCGCAATCAAGCTGACGAAGGCAGGCAAGAAGGACTTCGTCGTCATCGAACGCGGCCACGACGTCGGCGGCACCTGGCGCGACAACACCTACCCCGGTGCCGCCTGCGACGTGCCGTCGCACCTGTACTCGTACTCGTTCGCGCTGAATCCGGACTGGACCCGGTCGTTCTCCACGCAGCCCGAGATCCAGAAGTACATCGCCGGGGTGGCGCGCAAGTACGGCGTCATGGACAAGCACGTGTTCGGCACGGACGTGACCTCGGCTCGCTGGAACGCCGAGTCCAACCGCTGGGACATCGAGACCACCTCGGGCAACTACACCGCGAAGATCGTCGTCTCGGCCGTCGGTGCACTGTGCGAGCCGAACCTGCCCGACATCAAGGGCATTCACGACTTCGAGGGTGACGTCTTCCACTCGGCGCAGTGGAATCACGACGTGTCGCTCGCAGGCAAGCGCGTCGCCGTCATCGGCACCGGCGCGTCGGCAATCCAGATCGTGCCCGCCATCGCGGGCCAGGTGGAGCACCTCGACGTGTATCAGCGCACGGCACCGTGGATCCTTCCCCGCGCCGATCGCCCGTACACCAAGCTCGAGCGCTTCGCCTTCAAGCACGTGCCCGGCTTCCAGCGCCTCTCTCGCGCCGGCATCTACGCGATGCGTGAGACTCAGGTCGTCGGACTGGCCAAGGCGCAGGCGTTCATGAAGCCCCTGCAGTGGGCGGCGGAGAATCACCTGCGTACCCAGATCAAGGACAAGGCGCTGCGCGCGAAGGTGACGCCGAACTTCCGTATCGGCTGCAAGCGCATGCTGATCTCGAACGCGTACTACCCCGCTCTTGCCCAAAGCAACGTCGATCTCGTCACCGACGGCATCGCGGAGGTCCGCAAAGGATCCATCGTGACCAAGGACGGCACCGAGCGGCCGATCGACGCACTCGTCGTCGCCACCGGCTTCCACGTCACCGATTCGCCTGCCTACAAAGGCATCGTCGGCAAGGACGGTCGCACACTGGCCGACACCTTCGAAGACGGTGGCCAGCAGGGCTACAAGGGCGCGGCCGTCGCGAACTTCCCCAACATGTTCTTCCTGGTGGGCCCCAACACGGGCCTCGGGCACACCTCGATGGTCTTCATGATCGAATCGCAGATCAACTACCTGGTCGACGCGTTGAACACCATCGACAAGCACGACATCGGCGTGATCGAGGTGCGCAAGGACGTGCAGGACGAGTACAACGTGACCCTGCAGGACCAGCTGTCCAAGAGTGTGTGGATGAACGGCGGCTGCGCAAGCTGGTACCTCGACAAGCACGGCAACAACACGACACTGTGGCCGGGCTTCACTTTCGAGTTCCGCAGAATCACCAAGCAGTTCGATCTCGATGCGTACCGTAGCGTCGCCAACGCAGACATCACTTCCGGAACCTCGGCGAAGACCGCGGGCAACAACACAGACAAGGTGGCCGCTCGATGAGCACATTCACTGGCAAGGTAGCCGTCGTCACCGGCGCGGGTTCGGGCATCGGCCGGGCACTGGCTCTCGAGCTGGCCGGGCGAGGAGCGAAGTTGGCACTGTCCGACGTCGACACCGCCGGACTCGACGAGACGGTCCGACGCGTCGAAGCATTGGGTGCCGAGGTCAAGTCGGATTTCTTGGATGTCTCCCAGCGCGAGACCGTGCTGGACTACGCCGAGGCCGTCGTTGCGCATTTCGGCAAGGTCAATCAGATCTACAACAACGCCGGTATTGCGTACCACGGCGACGTCGACAAGTCCTCGTTCAAGGACATCGAGCGCATCGTCGACGTCGATTTCTGGGGAGTTGTCAACGGCACCAAGGCTTTCCTACCGCACATCCAGGCCTCCGGCGACGGCCACATCATCAACATTTCCAGCCTCTTCGGCCTGCTGGCCATCCCTTCACAGTCGGCGTACAACGCGGCGAAGTTCGCCGTTCGCGGGTTCAGCGAATCCCTGCGCATCGAGATGCTGATCTCCAAGGCTCCGGTGAAGGTGACCGTGGTGCACCCCGGTGGCATCAAGACCGCAATCGCCCGCAACGCGACCGTCGCGGAGAACTACGACCAGGCCGATTTCGCCAAGTTCTTCGATACCAAGCTCGCCAAGGCCACCCCGATCGATGCGGCCAAAACGATCCTCAAGGGCGTGGAGAAGGGCAAGGGCCGAGTACTCATCGGCTCCGACGCCATTGCCCTGGATCTGCTGCAGCGCATCACCGGTTCGCGCTACCAGGGCCTGATCGCCGCAGTGTCCAAGCGCGCGCTGCCGCGAACGAAGAAGTAGGCGAGCACCGACCATGAAATCTTTCTACGTTCCCCTGCCCATCGTTGCGGCAGCGCTGAAGCCGTTCTACCGAGCCGCCCTCAACCCACGGTTGTCGTTTCGGATGCAGCGCCGCTTGCTCGAGGCCGCGGCTCCGGCGCAGACGCTTCCGCACGGAACCGTCGCGCAGAAGATGACGCTCGCGGGCCGCAAAGCCGAGCGGGTCACCGTCGGTGCGACCGAACGCGACACCGCGATTCTGTATCTGCACGGCGGCGCATACACGATCGGATCGATCAACACGCACCGCTCCTTGGCCGCGCACCTGGCCCGGGAATCGGCGAGTGCCGTCTACGTGCTCGATTATCGGTTGGCCCCGGAAAACCCGTACCCGGCCGCCCTCGACGATGCCGTGGCCGCGTTCCGTGAGCTGGTCCGATCACACGGTTTCACCGCCGATCGCATCGCCATCGCGGGCGATTCGGCCGGCGGCGGTCTGACGGTGGCTACCGCCCGTCGTCTGGTGGACGACGGAATGAGCCCGGCCGCCCTCGGGTTGATCTCGCCGTGGGTCGATCCCGGTTCTCGGGACGCTCCCAAGGACCGCGATCTGGTGGTCAACACCGGCTGGTCCTACAGCTCGGCCGACGCCTACCTGGGTGCGGGCGATCCGCTGGATCAGGGCTTCGCGCCGCTCTTGGGAAACCTGGACGGCCTGCCGCCGATCGTCATGCACGTCGGCACCGACGAGGTCCTGTACGCACAGATCACCGCGTTCGCGGACAAGCTGCGCCTGTCCGGAGCAGAACTCGAACACGTCGAGTACAAGAAGCTCTGGCACGTTGCTCATCTGCAGGCGTCGATTCTGCGGGAGGCAGCTCAGGCCGTCCAGCACATGGGCGCGTATCTGGGCCGCAAGGTCAGGGCCTCGACGAACGACGGCTCACAGGTTGTGCTCACCGAGCCAGCGGCCAGCGACATCGCCTGACGAAGCACCACTGCGGACCTCGCCGATCATGTCGGCGAGGTCCGCTGTCGTCAGCTCCCCCGCCACCACCGAGAACGACCTCGAGGCACTCTCGCCGATCACTCCGTTGCGGTAGAGCGGAACGACGTTCTGCGCCGGATAGACGTGATCGTCGTCGGGCAGGGTTGTCAGATCCTTGGCCAGCGGGCCGAACGATGCGGTACGAATCGCCAGCACGTCGACCTCCCCGGCACTCACCCCGTCGAAGGCGGCCTGCGCATCGGCGTACGGGGTCACATCGGTGAACGACGCCCCCGTGAACGTGGGACTCCTCATACCCTGCGCAAAGACGTCCATCGGATCGACCTGGCCGTCGACGATACCCACCGTTCTTTCCTCACGACCCAGGAAATCCGTCACCGTCTCCTCGCCCGATTCGCCACCCGACGCCACGGCAATGGCGATTCGATCCTCGGCCGTCGCGTAGTCCCCCACCGACAGTCCGGCGGGCAGCGAGCGGTTCAAATCCGTATAGACGTCCTCGGCCTCGGTTGCCGCGGCAAGAGTGTCGTAGGTGCGCAACAGCTCTCCGGTCAGGTCGGGAACCATCGTCACCTCACCGCGGTCCAGCGCTCCGAGATAGTCGGCACGGTCGCCCAGGTTTTCCTTCACCTCGACGTCCGCTCCCGTCGACCGCAAGCCACCGGCATAGATCTGCGCGAGCAACCGGGACATGTCCGAACTGCCGGATCCGACGACGACAGGACCGGTAGCAGGCTCGGTCACGGCACTGCAGCCGCCGAGGAGTCCGGCGATCGACACCACCACAGCCGTGGCCAGAACCGACGAGCGCACTGTATTTTCTCCTGTTCATTGCCCGTGTGGTTTACCGATCCCGACCGCGGGGCACTAGTGCGAACGAGACGGTAGTCGAACCAACCTTATGGGCACGGCTATTTCGACTACCATCCCGAGCAGCCCGAGTCCTGGTTCTGCCGATGCCCCCGGGGCCGATCGGCGGAGATGGGTAGGACTGTGCCCGAACCGATGGAAGGACACCATGACCACCTCCCGACTCACGCGTGCGTTCTCCGCTCCGAGGACAGTGGCGGCCGTTGCCGCGTTGACCCTCTCGGTCACCGCCCTGACCGCCTGCGGCGGCAATTCGGATCCGCTCTCGAGCGGCGGCGGCGAGAGCAACAGCGACACCAACTCCATCATCGTCGGTTCGGCCAACTTCCCCGAGTCCGAGACCGTGGCGAACATTTACGCCGAGGCTCTGCGCGCCAATGGCTTCGAGGTGAGCACCAAGCTCAACATCGGTAGCCGTGAGGCCTACATTCCCGCCGTGCGGGACGGGTCGATCGACATGATCCCCGATTACACCGGCAACCTTCTGCAGTACTTGGACGAGTCCGCGACGGCCACGTCCTCCGAGGACGTCCTCGCGGCCCTGCCTGCGGCACTGGGCGACGACCTTGCCGTGACGGCGCAGGCCCCCGGCGAGGACAAGGATGCCGTCGTCGTCACTCGCCAGACAGCCACCGAGCGCAACCTCACCACTATCGGCGACCTCGCTCCGTTTTCCTCCGAGGTGACCTTTGCCGGTACCCCGGAATTCCAGGAACGCACCGGCGGCCTGCCCGGTCTGCGCGACAAGTACGGTCTGGACATCTCGCCCGGCAACTACATCCCGATCTCCGACGGGGGCGGCCCGGCCACAGTCGAGGCGCTGGTTTCCGGTCAGGTCGTCGCCGCGGACATCTTCACCACCGCGCCCTCGATCGCACAGAACGATCTCGTCGTGCTCGAGGATCCGGAGAACAACTTCGCCGCGCAGAACATCATTCCGGTGCTGCGCACGTCCAAGCAGTCGGACAAGCTCACTCAGGTGCTGGACGCCGTGTCGGCGCAGATCACCACCGAGGAACTGATTGCGCTGAACACGCGAGTGTCCGGTGACGAGAAGGTCGAACCCGCGGCAGCAGCGGCGGATTGGGTCAAGGAGAAGGGTCTGGACCAGCCGGTCAGCTGATGATCACCTTCGAGCACGTCAACAAGACCTATCCGGACGGCACCACGGCGGTCGACTCCTTGGACCTGGTGATCGAGCCACACTCGTTCACCGTGTTCGTGGGGCCGTCCGGCTGCGGCAAAACCACCTCGATGCGGATGATCAACCGCATGATCACACCCACCTCGGGCGTGATCACCGTGGACGGTCGCAACATCGCCGACACC
Source organism: Rhodococcus sp. Leaf278 (assembly GCF_001426085.1). Lineage (GTDB taxonomy): Bacteria > Actinomycetota > Actinomycetes > Mycobacteriales > Mycobacteriaceae > Rhodococcoides. Next base: position 488,443 of record NZ_LMRR01000001.1, on the reverse strand, counting down.
GATGCCGTGAAATTGCGCCGAGGAATCGGCTACGTCATTCAGAGTGCCGGGTTGCTTCCGCATCGCACTGTCGTGGACAACGTCGCCACTGTGCCCGTGCTCAACGGCCAATCTCGTCGCGCGGCGCGCACGGCGGCACTCGACGTCCTCGAACGTGTCGGGCTGGACCCGGCGTTCGCCTCGCGGTATCCGGCGCAACTGTCCGGTGGGCAGCAACAGCGGGTGGGCGTGGCGCGAGCGCTGGCCGCCGACCCGCCCATCCTGTTGATGGACGAGCCCTTCAGCGCGGTGGATCCGGTGGTTCGCGAGGAACTGCAGACGGAGATGCTGCGCCTGCAGGCCGATCTGAAGAAGACGATCGTCTTCGTCACCCATGACATCGACGAGGCCGTGCGGCTCGGTGATCACATCGCGGTCTTCGGGCCACAGGGCCGCCTGCAGCAGTACGACAAGCCCGAGACCGTCCTCGCGGCACCTGCCACGCCGTTCGTGGCCGGTTTCGTCGGTCGCGACCGCGGTTACCGAGGTCTGCAGTTCCGCTCGGCGCAATCGGTGACGATGCACCCGATCGAGACGGCCACGCAGGACGAGGTGAGCGGTCTTCGGCTCGACCAGGGTCAGTGGGTTCTGGTGGTCGATTCGCAACGACGTCCGTTCGGATGGATCGATGCAACAGGCGTCGAGAAAGTGCGCGACGGTCGGAGCATCGACGACAGCACAGCGGCAGGTGGGTCGTTGTTCCTCGAGGGCGGTGATCTGCGGCAGGCACTCGACTCCGCGATCTCGTCGCCGTCGGGCATCGGCGTCGCGGTCGATTCGTCCGGGGCGGCCGTCGGCAGTGTCGACGGCGCGGAGATACTCGAAAACCTTGCCGTACAACGCAAGTCGGAAGACGCGGAGCGCAATAGGCACCACTTCCGCACGGCTGGGGACGCAGACCGGTGACCTGGCTGTTCGACAATTTCGATGTCGTACTCGGCTACACGAAGACACACCTGTATCTGTCGCTCGTTCCGCTGTGCGTCGGATTGCTGATCGCCATCCCGCTGGGCACCGTCATTCGCAACACCCGCTGGGTTCGTCGAATCACGTTGACGGTGGCCAGTATTGCGTTCACCCTCCCGTCGCTGGCACTGTTCGTCACCATCCCGGCAGTGATCGGTCTCCCCGTTCTCGATCCGCTGAACGTGGTAATCGCTCTGGCCGTCTACTCGACGGCACTGCTGGTGCGCGCTGTACCCGAGGCACTCGACTCGGTGCCGTTCGCCGTGGTCGATTCCGCCGAGGCAATGGGCTACTCGACACTGCGACGAGCAGTGACCGTCGAACTGCCCCTGGCACTTCCGGTACTCATCGCCAACATCAGGGTGGTCGCGGTCACGAACATCTCGCTGGTCTCGGTGGGCTCGGTGATCGGTATCGGCGGCCTCGGTCAACTGTTCACGCAGGGCTACCAGCGTGACTATCCCGACCAGATATTCGCGGGCATCATCTCGATCGTGTTCCTGGCGTTGGTGTTCGACGCAGCCCTGTTCTTGCTGGGTCGTCGACTCACCCCGTGGACTCGCCTCGGCACGGGCTCGTCGAAGAAGAAGGCACGCGCATGAATCTGTTCTCCGAGGCGTTCTCGTACATATTCGACGGCGGAAACTGGTCCGGCCCAACGGGAATCGGCGCACGACTGATCGAGCACATGTGGTACAGCCTGTTGGCAGTACTGGTCTCGGCAGCGATTGCCATACCCATCGGCTTGTTGATCGGCCATCTACGACGCGGTGAAGCCGTGATCGTGGGCCTCGTCAACGCATTACGTTCGCTGCCCACCCTCGGCATCCTGGTGTTCCTGGTTCTGGTGATCGGGTTGGGGCTGGTGCCGCCGATCATCGCGCTGGTGCTACTTGGCATTCCGCCGCTACTGGCCGGAACGTATTCCGGCATCGCCAACGTCGACGCGAACGTGGTCGACGCCGCCCGTGCAATGGGCATGACGGAAACCCAGGTGTTGCTTCGGGTCGAGATTCCGAACGCACTCCCCCTGATCCTCGGCGGGCTGCGCAACACCACTCTCCAGATCATCGCCACTGCGACGATCGCCGCCTACGTCAACCTAGGCGGACTCGGCCGCTATATCTTCGACGGCCTGGCGCTGTACGACTACCAACGGGTGCTGGTCGGCGCAATTCTGGTAGCCGTGCTGACTCTCGTCGTCGACGGTCTGCTCGCTCTCGCGGTCTGGACATCGGTTCCGGGAACCGGCCGGCTGCGGCGGATGCCGACCGGACTGGCGAAGGTCTGACCGACCAGAGCGAAGAAGCCTTCGAACGAAAGACACCGGCGAACCGCTGGCCCGGGTGGGGCTGGGTTCGCCGGTGTTTCTTCCGTTTTCCTACGCGACGCCCTCGGCTCGCGCTGCTGCCGCTACTGCGTCCGCAACGGCCGGGGCGACACGAGGATCGAGTGGGCTGGGCACGATCTTGTCCGCAGCCAACTCGTCGCCGAGAACCGAGAGGATTGCCTCGGCAGCGGCGAGCTTCATGCCTTCGGTGATGCGGCGGGCACCCGCGTCGAGCGCGCCCTTGAACACACCGGGGAAGGCGAGAACATTGTTGATCTGGTTCGGGAAATCGCTACGTCCGGTCGCGACGATGGCGGCATACTTTCTCGCCACCTCCGGGTGGATCTCGGGATCGGGGTTCGACAGCGCGAACACGATGGCCTCCGGGGCCATGGAGGCGATGTAGGCCTCGTCTACCTTGCCCGCGGACAGACCCAGGAACACATCTGCACCGGCCAGGGCGTCGCCCGCTCCGCCGGACAGCCCACGGGGGTTGGTGCGCGCCGCGAGATCGGTCTTCACGCTGGTGAGGTCCTGGCGATCAGCGGAGACGATCCCCTTCGAGTCCAGCACGATCACGTCCCGGATGCCGGCCAGGAGGAGCATGTTGGCACACGCCACGCCTGCTGCACCGGCTCCGGAAATCACGACCTTCAGTTCAGCGGTACTGCGGCCCTGGACCTTCGCGGCCCCGTTGAGCGCGGCCAACACGACGATGGCGGTGCCGTGCTGGTCGTCGTGCATGACCGGGCACTCGAGCGCGTCGACGACGCGTCGCTCGATCTCGAAGCAGCGCGGGGCCGAGATGTCTTCGAGGTTCACGGCACCGAAACTGTGCCGCAGCCGCACGATCGTCTCGACAATCTCGTCGACGTCGTTGGTGTCGAGAACGATCGGGATGGAGTCGAGGCCCGCGAACTTCTTGAACAGTGCTGCCTTGCCCTCCATCACCGGCAACGATGCGCGAGGACCGATGTCGCCCAGGCCGAGCACTGCGGAACCGTCGGAAATGACGGCGACGAGGCGATCGGTCCAGGTGTAGCGCTTGGCGAGCGACGGATCGGCCGCGATGGCGCGGCTGACCTGGGCTACGCCGGGGGTGTAGGCGATGGACAGATCCCGTTGGGTCTCGAGCGGCGCGGCCAACTCGACCGACAGCTTTCCGCCAAGATGGCCGGCGAAGATCTCCTCGTCGGTGATCGCGGCCGGCACTGCCGTTGCCGAGTTCGGTGCTGTGGTGTCTTCGACTGCCGTCACGGTGAAAGCTCCTTGCACTGTCGACCTCGACCAGCAAGGCGACGCGTGTCGACGAAGTGAGTGGTTCTGGGAATCGAGAGTGCTCGGAGTGCGCCAGTGCTGGCTGCAAACTGCCGAAAGCGTGTCTCGCAGGTGCGGCGGGTGTGCCGACACGGTCAGCGACGGGCTGTAGCCCGATCGGTGGCCCCAGTGTGCCACACGGCCCAGCTACCTGACCACAGAGTCAGAAGTGTCCTCACTGCCACCATTGCGTCCACAGCACGAGGGCCGTGACGACGAAGACGACAAGCGCACCGGCGAACGCGGAGAAGCCACGCCGATGATCTGCGATGCGCTGGGCGACGACGGCCACCACGGCGGCGGCGATGTGTGCAGCGACGGACAGAGCCCCGGGCCCCGGGAAGCCGCGGGAGTGCCCGAGATACTGAGTGACGGCCACACCGATCGCGAGCACCACCAGTCCGGCGGTGACGACACCACTGAACCCGCGCAGGAAGCGGAGCCCCGCTCCCGCTCCGGCCCCGCTCATCCGCCGGCCACGAATCCGCGAACCGAATCCGCGATCAACTGCACCGCGATGGCGGCAAGCAGCAAACCTGCGATGCGCGCCAGCAGCGAGATGCCACCTTCGCCGAGCAGACGGATCAACACTGTCGAGAATCGCAGGACCAGGAAGAACAGCACGTGAATGGTGATGATGCCCAGCGCAATCGCCAGCAAGGAGCTCGCATCACCGTCGGCCTGGCTGACGTAGACGATCACTGCGGCGATGGCGCCGGGACCTGCCATCAGCGGAGTTCCGAGCGGCACGAGGGCCACGTTGACGTCCTCCGCCGCGGAGTCCCCGCCCGCACCCTTGCCGGTGAGCAACGACAGAGCGATGAGCAGGAGCAGTAATCCGCCCGCGCCCTGCAGAGCGGGAATGCCGATGTGCAGGTAGCTCAGGATCGCCTGACCGCCGATGGCGAACACCGAGATGACGGTCAACGAGACGGCGGGTGCCTGCCACGCGGCCTTGTTGCGAGCTTCCTTGCTCTTGCGGCCCACCAGGGACAGGAACACCGGGATAGCGCCCGGCGGATCCATGATGACGAACAGGGTGATGAGCACCGTCAGGTAGAGCGTCACATCGAAGGTCATGAGCGAGCCGCCGCGACTATTCGGTCGTAGTGCTCCGGGGCGGTGGTGTGTTCGCCGAGTTGCACCGTCTTGTTGGTCCCGTGGTAATCCGAGGAGCCCGTGACGATCAGGTCCAGTTCGGCGGCGAGATCGGCCATGACCGCAGTGTCCTGCGGCGAATGGTCCATGTGATGGACCTCGACTCCGCCCAACCCCAAGGGCGTCAGTTCTCGAATCTGGTTCAGGTCCAGGATGCGACCGCGCGCGCGGGCCCGAGCATGCGCGAGCACGCTCACCCCGCCTGCTGCCGTGATCATCTGTACCGCGGCCTCGAGCGGAGTGTCCACCTTCTCCACGTAGTACTTGCCGTCGGTCGCCAACGGCCCGGCGAACGCGGCGTTCATGTCCGGGACGTAGCCGGCGTCGATCAGTGCACGGCCGAGATGGGGACGCCCGGCTGCGGCCCCGGCCGAGGCCAACACTGCGTCGGGATCGATCGGCAAACCGTCGGCCGCCATCTTCTCGGCAATGGCTCGCAACCTCGTCACCCGTTCGCCGCGCAGACGCGCGCGCTCCGCCGCGAACGCTTCGTTCTCGGGATCGAAGAGGTACGCGAGCAGGTGCACAGGAACCGGCTCGCCGTCCTCACCTCGTCCGGTGCAGGAGAGTTCCATACCGCGCACGAGGGTCAGACCGGTAGGAACGGCCGCAGCCGCTTCGTCCCAGCCCGACGTGGTGTCGTGGTCGGTCAGCGCCACCACCGACAGTCCCGCCGCCGATGCTGCACGGACCAGCTCGGCCGGGCTGTCGGTACCGTCGGACGCCGTCGAGTGGGTATGAAGATCGATGAGCACCTCGACAGTGTTCCAGGCTCGCCCTCTCGTCGTTTTGCTGGCGTACGATTGCCCGCCATGCCGTCCCTTCCACCTCGACCGTCGCTACCGTCACTGCATCGACGAGGACCCAAGGCCGCACCCGATGCCGGTCCGAGAATTCCGGTGCCCACGGCGCGTGCGATCGTCGATTGCGCGGTGTACGTCGACGGCTCCCGATTGCCCGGCAGATTCACTCACACCTCGGCGATCGCGGAGGTGCGTTCGCGCGGCGAAGGCTTCGTGTGGGTCGGCCTGCATGCGCCCGACGACCATCAGATGAACGCGATCGCGCAGTGCTACGGGTTGCACGAATTGATGGTCGAGGACACCGTGCACGCACATCAGCGACCGAAACTCGAGCGCTATGACGACGTCGCGTTCCTGGTGCTGCGCACGGTGAAGTACGTCGAGCACGAGTCGGTGACCACCGCCAACGAGATCGTCGAGAGCGGCGAGATAATGGTGATGGTCGGCAGCGACTTCGTCATCACCGTCCGGCACGGGGAACATTCGGGTTTGGCCGGCGTCCGGCAGCGCCTGGAGGCGAACCCGGAACAGCTCGCCCTCGGCCCCTCGGCGGTGCTGCATGCTGTGGCCGACCACGTCGTCGACGAGTATCTGGCGGTGACCGAGTCGATCGAGCGGGACGTCGACGGCATGGAGGAGGAAGTCTTCTCTCCGCACCATCACGTGCCCATCGAGAACATCTACTTGCTCAAGCGCGAGGTCGTCGAGCTACGCCGATCGGTGACGCCGCTGTCGACGCCGCTGGCCCGTCTGGTGCAGGAACCGAGTGTGCCCAAGGCCGTACGACGGTATCTGCGCGACGTACAGGACCACCACACCACCGTGGCCGAGCGGATCTCGGAATACGACGAAGTACTCAGTTCGCTGGTCGATGCCGCATTGGCCCGGGTGACGATGCAGCAGAACCTGGACATGCGCAAGATCTCGGCGTGGGTGGCGATCGCCGCCGTGCCGACGATGGTGGCCGGAATTTACGGCATGAACTTCGACAACATGCCCGAGTTGCACTGGACGTACGGCTACCACACGATCGTCGCGATCGTGGCCTGCGTGTGCGTGGGCATGTGGCGCACGTTCCACAAGAACAATTGGCTCTAGCGGCCACACGGCACCTTGGACATCGCCCAACAAGCGGACGCGATCGTTGGTGATTCCCCCGAAGCTCCACAGGTGTTGAGCCCACCGGCCCTGACCGGATGACACTGCACAAGACCTGCAGTTCATTTCGGAAGGTAACGATGAGAATCCGCACACTGGTACTGGCCGTCGTCGCCGCCGCGATCTGTTCGTCCGCACCGGGGGCCGCGTCGGCTGAGCCTGCTCACGCCGATCCCACCGGCCCACCGCTGACCGTCGCGCAAGCCGATCTGGACAAGGCGCTGACATGCACCACGGATCTGCACGACGCCACCCGCGATCCGGTTCTGCTCACCCCGGCTTTCGCCACCGATCAGCAATCGTTCGGCTGGAACTACTTGCAGTCGCTGCCTGCCATCGGAATCCCGGTGTGCAGCCTGTCGTTCCCCGACGAGGGCTACGGAGACCTACAGATCTCGGCGGAGTACGTCGTACACGCAGTTCGGACGATGGCCGCCGACAGTGGCCGCAAGGTCGTCATGATGGGCCACCAGCACGGCCCCTTGGACGAACTGTGGGCTCTGACGTTCTGGCCGGACCTGCCTGCGCTGGTGTCGGATGTCATCTCGCTCGCCACCCCGTACAACGGGACCGACTCGGCGCGCTCGGGATGTGACGACGCGCAGAAGTGCCCGCCGGCGAACTGGCAGATCGCAACCGGGTCGCACTTCCTCACTGCGCTTTCCGCACGTCCGTTACCGCAGGGTCCCGGCTACACGTCGATCTTCACGCGATTCGACGAATTGATCTATCCGCAGCCTCGCGCCAGCACCCTCACGGGAGCCGCGAACATCGCAGTGCAGGACGTCTGTCCACTGCGGCCGGTCGAGCACTTCGGCATTCTCGGTGACAACGTCGCGTACAACATCGTGCTCGATGCCCTCGAACACGACGGACCCGCTGTGCGGCAACGTATTTCGAAGAACCTGTGTTTCACCACGACGATGCCGAATCTGCGCTACACACTGCAATCGTCGATCTCCGGATTTGCCTACGGCCTCGGTGTTCCCCAACATTTCGAGAACGACTCGGTGGACGCCGAACCCGAGCTGGCGTCCTATGCGCGGTAGCGCCGGATCAGAGGCTGGCTGCGGACCGGTTCGGGTCTCGGACGTCGATTCCCGCTTCTGTCCATGCCTCGCGCAGCGCGTCGGCTCCGCGCAACCGCACCCAGGCCGCCTCGGTGCCCGTGAGAGGGACGGCGGCCAGAAAGCGAACCGGATCGTAGGGCTCGGGCAGTGTCAGGTCTGCGATGTCACTCTCCCCGAGCAGCACGGCGGTGAACGGCGCGTTGGTCCACAGTGGCTCACTCAGATCGAGCAGCGCGTCCTCGACCAGTACGACGCCCTCCACCGCGGGTGACGCAGCAAGGACGGCCACGCTCTTGTGCACGCCGGAGGCCACGCCTGCACCACCTCGGAGAGTCAGCACCAGTTCGGCCCGGGGGCCGCGCGAGGGATCTGCGACGAGTTCGTTGGGGTCGGCCATGGGGTGCCGAGAACAGCCGAGACTGACGTAGCGAACCACGTCGGAGTCCGCGCCGAATCTCAAGACGTCCAGCGGCTCGAGGCCGAGGAACGTCACCGACGCCGACGACGGGTTCTCGTCGCCGATCTCGGTCAGCAGGTGTGCGCGTACCGCTGTAATGACACTGTCGCTCACGAGGTCCATCCAACACTGTCGCTCACCTGATCCATCCAACACCACCGATGCCCGAGAAGTCCGTTCGGAGGTGCCACGCAACGGAGGTAGGTACCGTCGTACCCGTGGTCTCCGTTCTTGCAGTGTCCGACGAAACGATCGAATCCCTGTGGAGTCCGCAGGTGAAGTCGCTCGGAGTCGACCTCGTTCTCGGCGCAGGCGACCTGCCGTTCGACTACCTCGAATACCTCACCGATGCTTTGAACGCGCCGTGCGTGTTCGTGCCCGGCAACCACGACGCAGACCTCACCGGCTACTCGGCCGGACGTGCGGGATGGATGCGCGCCGGGCTCCCCACCACCTGGCCCGGACCTGTCGGTGCTGTCAACGCCGACCGCCGAATCGTCTCGGTTGCGGGCCTGCGGATTGCCGGTCTCGGCGGGTCCATCCGCTACAACGGCGGGCCCAACCAATGGACCCAGCGGCAGCAGCGTCGGCGTTCACGCACCCTGACCCGGACGTTCGCGTGGCATCGCAACGTCCGCAACGACTCTCGACCCCTGGACATTCTGCTGACCCACAGTCCGCCGCTCGGTGTCGGAGACGACACCGACCCCGCACACATCGGTTTCGACTGCCTCGACGAGGTGACGCGCAGACTCGCCCCACAGTTGTTGCTGCACGGCCATATTCATCCGCACGGCGCTACGCCGGAGGATCTGACACTGCACGGCGCAGCCGTGATCAACACCGTCGGGTACACGCTGCTCGAGATCGAACCGGGCGGACAGAGAGCCGAATTCGAGGCACCGAGGATCGTGAGGCGCAGGCATGGCACGTGACACCGGATTTCCGGCCGCCGATGCGGAGAACGACTTCACCCGCCAGCGTCGACGCGCCGACGTCGCCCGTCTGGTCGGATGGCTCCGGCGTCAACCCGACGACGTCAACACCATCCTGCCGTTCGACGAGGTGGTTGCCGCGCTCGGCAAGGTGGGCGAGCGTCACCTCGGCCTGCAGGTCATTCGCGTCGAGACCATCGTCGGAAGCGTCGACCGCACTCGCGATTTCGACCGCTTCTTCCGCCCGACGTCGGCGCGCATCCGTGAACGCTGGCAGCGACTTGCCGCCGCCCAACGCCGCGGCGAGGCGATGCCCCCGATCCAGGTGTACCGCATCGGCGGCATGCACTTCGTCGTCGACGGCCATCATCGAGTGTCCATCGCGTTCGCGATGCACCGAACGTCGATCGACGCCGTCGTCACCGAGATCATCACGCGCATATCCCCCGAGGGCATCACCCGGCGCGGCGACCTGCTGATCAAGGATCACCGGCGCATCTTCCTCGGTCGTGTCCCGTTGGTGGGCAAGGCACGCGAGGCCGTGAAGGTGACCGATCCGTTCGATTACGCCCAGCTCAGCGAATCGGTGGAGGCCTGGGGCTTCCGCTTGATGCAGGAGGTCGGCGAATTCGTCGACCGCGGTACCGTCGCGCGGCGCTGGTTCGGTGAGGAGTACCTGCCCGTGGTGCGCATGGTGCGCGCGGCCGAAATCCTCGAAGATCGCACGGACGCCGAGGCGTACCTCTGGATGAGCCGGGAGCGTTACCGCCTGGTACGCGAACACGTCTGGAACGACGAGATCGTCAGCGAACTCCGGCAGAAGGCTCTGGGCAAACCCACCCGTCCGCAGTAGAGCCGCGTCGATGCTCGGCGGCCGCGGCGGCCCAGGCTCACTTCCCTGGTGCACCGATGTCTGATAGTTAATTAGATGCGTTCATCATTTTAATTTTTCGGTGTCACCGCATAGTCGATACGTAACGAGGTAGTTCTTCCATGTCCACCCGCCGCATCCTGCTGCCCGGACTCTGTTTCATCGTCATGACTCTCGCCGTTCTGCAGACGATGGTGGTCCCCATCGTGCTGACAATCGGCACCCAACTCGGAGTCGGCACCACCGCCGCCGGATGGGTACTGACGGCCAATCTTCTCGCAGCGGTGATCGCCACCCCGGTCATCGGTAGGCTCGCCGACCTGCACGGCAAGCGTCCGGTGCTGATCGGTGTGCTCACCGTGGTCCTTGCCGGATCGTTACTCGCGGCCCTGACCGACTCGTTGCTGTGGCTGATCGTCGGACGGGTCCTGCAGGGCGTGTCCTACGCACTGTTCCCCATCGCGCTCGCCGTCCTGCGTGACGAGATGCCTCCTCGTAAACTCGTCGGCTCGATGGCCGTCCTGTCCGGCACATTGGGCGTCGGCGGCGGGTTCGGGCTGGTGTTGACCGGGCTGCTGACGGCCAATGGTGCCGACTACCACCGCGTGTTCTGGCTCACTGTCGCGTTCGTCGTGATTGCCCTCGCGATCGCCTGGTTCGGCGTACCGGCGCGTCCGAGAACAAGCGGCGGCACCGTCGACTGGTGGGGAGCTGCTCTGCTCGCAGTGACTCTGCTGCTGCTCTTCCTCGCCCTGACCCAGGGCCGCACGTGGGGGTGGGGTTCGATTGCCACCATCGGCTGCGCGGTCGTAGGTGTCATTGCGGGTGCAGTCTGGTGGAACTTCGAGAAGCGCGTCGGCGAGCCGCTCGTCGCACCCCGCATGCTCACCCACGGACCGTTGCTCGCCACCAATGTCGCCACCCTGTTCGTCGGCATCGGGATGTTCGTCAACTTCCTCGCCTGCTCGTACTTCGTGCAGACACCACGCGCCGTGGCCGGCTACGGCTTCACCGCGAACGTTCTCGAAGCGAGCGTCGTCTATCTCCTACCCGGTGCCGCCGTAGGAGTAGTCGCGGCCATCGTCAGCGGCCGCCTCATCCGGTCGTTCGGACCGCGCCGAGTGCTGATCGCGGGAGCCGCCATCGGGCTGGTCGGATTCGTCTTCGTCGCACTCGCTCACGATCACACCTGGCAGCTGATCACCGCAGGCATCGTCATCAACATGTTCGTCAGCCTTGCGTTCGCTGCCCTGCCGAACCTGCTCATGGCCGAGGTCAGCGCATCGGACACCGGGGTGGCGAACAGCGTCAACTCGATCGTCCGGACGGTCGGTACCTCGATTGCCAGCGCCACGCTGTCCACCGTTCTGGCCATGTTCACCATCGACGGGACAGCTGTTGCGCGCGAAAGTGTGTACACCGCAGCCTTTGTCGCAGGGGCGGTGGCCTGCCTCGTCGTCGTACTCGCGGCCCTGGCCATCAAGAGCACGCCCGCCACTCGGGAATCGGTGAAAGTGGCCGAGTCCGAACCGAACACCGCGTCGAACATGTCACTCTGAGCCTGCGGCATGTGAGCGAAACTTCGTAGCCCACTACGAAGTTTCGCTCACATGCGCGTAGCGCTCTACAGCGTCAAATTTGCACCCGAGGCCTGGTCGAACACCGAGATCTTCGCCGGGTCGAACCACAGTTCCACCTGACCACCCTCGGCTGCTTTGGACTCGGCGGCCAGACGTGCAACCACCTGTGCACCACCGAGATCGGCGATACCCGCGTCGGCCGCGAGCTCCTGCAATTCGCTGGACTCGACCTTGGCGCCCTTCAGCGTGAAATAGACGTACTTGTCACTGCCCATCGACTCGAGCACGTCGACGGTGGCGGTGAAGGTGGCACCGCTCATCTTCTGGTAGCCGTCGATCAGCGCGGCGTCCTCGAAGTGCTCGGGACGGATGCCGACGACCACCTCACGGCCCGGGTTCTTGGCCTTGATCGCGTCCATCCGCTCGAGCGGGATGTCGATCTCACCGAGTGCGGTGGACACTCCGTTCGAGGTGAGCTGTCCGGGAACGAAGTTCATCGAGGGCGATCCGATGAAGCCACCCACGAACAGGTTTCGCGGCTTGTCGTAGAGCTCCTGCGGGGAACCGATCTGCTGTACCAATCCGCCACGCAGCACCACGACGCGGTCGCCGAGCGTCATGGCCTCGGTCTGATCGTGCGTGACGTACACGGTGGTGGTGCCCAGGCGCTTCTGCAACCGCGAGATCTCGGCGCGCGTCTGCACGCGCAGCTTCGCGTCGAGGTTGGACAGAGGCTCGTCCATCAGGAAGGCCTTGGGAGTACGAACGATGGCGCGGCCCATGGCAACTCGCTGTCGCTGACCACCGGAGAGGTTGGCCGGCTTCCGGTCGAGGTGCTGACTGAGGTCGAGGATCTTGGCTGCCTCCTCGACCTTCGTGTTGATCTCGGACTTCGAGAGCTTCGCCAACGTGAGCGGGAAGGCGATGTTCTGGCGCACCGTCATGTGCGGGTACAGCGCATAGGACTGGAACACCATGGCGATGTCGCGATCCTTCGGTGCGCGCTCGTTGACGCGCTCCCCCGCGATGCGCAGCTCGCCCGAGGAGATGTCCTCGAGACCGGCAATCATGTTGAGGGTCGTGGACTTTCCGCAACCGGACGGCCCGACGAGGATGATGAATTCGCCGTCGGCGATGGTGATGTCGACGTCGCTGACTGCAGCCGCGCCGTCGGGGTAGAGCTTGGTGACTTTGTCGAGAACTATTTCGGCCATGACGGTTATCCCTTCACTGCGCCGGACGTCAAGCCCGCCACGATACGTCGTTGGAAGAAGAGCACAAATATGATGATCGGGATCGTGATGACGACTGCTGCCGCCGCAATGGATCCCGTGGGCTCCTCGAACTGAGAGCTACCGGTGAACTGCGAAATGGCCGCCGGGACGGTGACCGAACGTTCCGTTGCCGTCAACGAGATGGCGAGCAGCAGGTCGTTCCAGGCGAAGATGAACACCAGAATGGCGGCGGTGACGATACCGGGCGCGGCCAGCGGGGCAATGACCTTGCGGAATGCCTGTGCGGGCGTAGCCCCGTCCATCTTCGCTGCCTTTTCGAGCTCCCACGGAATCTCGCGGAAGAACGCCGAGAGGGTGTAGATCGCCAGCGGCAACGCGAACGTGATGTACGGAATGATCAGACCCGGCCAGGTGTCGAACAGCCCCAGCGACCGGGAGATGTCGAACAACGGTGTGACGAGGGAGATCTGGGGGAACATCGCAATCAGCAGCGCTGCGCCGACGAGAGCTTTCTTTCCCGGAAAGTCCAGGCGAGCGACGGCGTACGCGGCCATCGTGCCGATCACCACGGCGATCACCGTGGTGATCAGACCGATGCCGATGGAGTTGACCAGCGCCGAGGTGAACTGATTGGTCGAGAAGATGCCCTTGTAGTTCTCCAACGTGAATGCGCGCGGGATGAAGTTGCCGTCTGCGATGGTGGCCGTCGACTTGAACGAGAGGCTGATGATCCACAGCAGCGGAACCAGTGCGTAGAGCAGGACGAGGACGTTGACTACCGTCCAACCGACCTTCTTGCGAGGCGTAACAGTGGTCATTACTTGCGGCCTCCGTCGTCGGATCCCGGTGCCGAGGCACCGAACAACTTGATGAACACGAACGCGATGATCGCGACGCAGAAGAAGATCAGAATGCTGATGGCCGAGCCGAGTCCGAGGTTGAACGCACCGAACAGGTTGTCGTAACCGAGAATCGAGACCGATCCGGTTTCGTTGCTACCTCGGGTGAGCACGTAGATGTTGTCGAAGATGCGGAACGCGTCGAGAGTGCGGAAGAGCACCGCGACGAGGATGGCCGGCTTCATCAACGGGATCGTGATGCGCATCAACCGGGTCCAGCCACCGGCACCGTCGACCTCGGCCGCCTTGAGCAGGTCGTCCGGCACGAGAGCCAGACCGGCCAGCAGCAACAGCGCCATGAACGGCGTCGTCTTCCACACCTCGGCCAACACGACGATCGCCAGTGACGGGAACTGTTCGGTGAGTGGAGCACTACCGTCGGGCAACAGATTCGCGAGGTAACCCGTGCCGGGAGTCCACGCGTAGTACCAGCTGTACGCGGCGGCGACGGTCACGATGCCGTACGGAATGAGCACGACGGTGCGTACCAGTCCACGGCCGAAGATGGTGCGGTGCATGACCAGTGCCACCGCGAGACCGAGGATGAACTCGATGATCACCGAGATGATCGTGATCCCTACGGTGACGCTGAATGCCGTCCACCAGTACCCGTCGGACAGCACCGTCACGTAGTTGGAGATGCCGACGAACTCACGGTCCTCGGGGAACGCGAGGTTGTACTTCTGCAGGCTGAGCCAGAACGCGTAGATGATCGGATACCCGGTGACGGCGAGCATCAGGATCGCGGCGGGTGCGACGAGCAACAGTCCCAGCCGCCGTTCGGCCTTCTTGCCGTCGGAGACGTTCTTCAGGGCTGCCTGCTTGTCCAGAGGTTGCGACTGGGGCTCTGAATCGGTAGGAGCACTCATGGAATCAACCCTTCGGAATTGACGGCCTTGGTGACCAGATCTGCCAGCTTGTCCACGTCGGCTACCGGATCGATGTCCTGCGGCGGGTTCAGCGCGTCGGTCAGCAGGATCGAAATGCTTTGGTACGCAGGCGAAACGGGCCGGACTGCGGCCGACTCGATGGAACCGAGCACCCCTTCCCATGCGGGATAGACGGACTGGAACTCAGGGTCGGAGTACAGCGACTTCAGCACCGGCGGCACGCCGCCGTTGACGGCGTTGTTGCGCTGGTTCTCTTCGTTGGTAAGGCACTCGACGGCCTCCCAGGCGAGGTCCTCGTGCTGGGTGGTCTTCGCGACGCCGATGTTGAACCCGCCGATGGTGACCTTGGCGGGCTCACCCGGATTCACCTCCGGATAGGGAGCACTACGGAAGACCTCGGCGATCCTCGCGTCCTGCTGATCGGCAGGGACACCGGCCAGGTTCAGGAACGAGACGGCACCGGCGATGGCGTTCTCCTTCAGACCAGGTAGCACGAACGGGTAGTTGACCTGGAAAGCCATCCGTCCCGATTCCATGCCGAGCCGGGCCGTGGCCTCGTCGCTCTGGGAGACCGACGGATCGTGGCCGTCGGCAGTGGCCACCCGCTTGATGATCTCGAGGGCCTTCTCGGTGGCGGCACGGTGCTCGGGAGTGTCGTTGAGCGTCACCGTCGTTCCGTCTTCCGCAACGACCGACCCACCCGCGCTCTCGAGCAACGAGTTGAACCACACCATGAAGCCCTCGTACTGCTTGGCCTGTACGCCGATCTGGGCGGGCTTACCCGCGGCCGCATTGGCCTCGGCTTCGTCGATCAACTCGTCCCACGTCTGTGGCGGGGTGCCGCCCGGCACCTCGTCCGGCCGGTACCAGAGCAACTGAGTATTCGAGTTGAGCGGAACGGCGTACAGCTGGTCCTGCCATTCCGCGGTGGCGAGCGGCCCTTCGAGTGTGGAGCCGTCGCGCAACTTCGCGGACAGGCCCTCCGGGACGGGCAATGCCCATCCGGCCTCGGCGAATTCGGCCGTCCACACCACGTCGAGCGTCATCAGGTCCAGAGTCTTGTCGTTTCCGGCAAGCCGCCGCGCGAGCTGGAGACGCTGATCGTTCGCACTCTTGGGAAGAGTCCGCTGCTCCACGCGGTATCGACCGTTCGAGGCATCCGAACACACTTGTGCCGCAGCGGCGTACTGCTCTGCGCCGTCTGCGGCGGTGTAGAAACTCAGAACCGGAACCGAACTGTCGGACGAACCACACGCTGCGAGCAACGGACTCGTGACCAGAGCCGCTGCTGCCAACACCCCTATTCTCGTCGCTCTTTGACGCCTACGACCACGATGTCTCGGCACTTTCCGCCTCCGTACGTTCAGTTACTCGCGCAGCACACTGTGTGGGACTGCCGTGCACGAAAGAAACGTAACCGAACTCACTGGCATCGAGGGCGATTTGGGGCTATTCCGTTACCTGCCGGTTGCCTGGTCGTCCAGCAGGTGTGATCAGATCGACAGTTTGGCGAGCAGATCGCGTGCTTTCTCGGCCGTTCGCGGCTCGCAGATGACGTCGTATCGGCCCGCCACCAACTGCATGCTCGACGCGAAATCTCGCTGACCCTTGGTGGCCGCGTACGGAATGGACGCCGAGATCAGACCGAAGATGATGCCGCCGCCGACGCCGATGAGCAGCGCTCCGAAGATGTTCTCGCTGAAGATGCCGAGTACCAGGCCGAGGAACACACCCAGCCACGCACCCGAAACGATGCCTCCACCAATGACTTTAGGCCAGGTGAGGCGGCCGAGGACACGTTCGACCTGCATCAGGTCGACGCCGACGATCGTGACGTCCTGCACCGAGAACTCTTCGTCGGAGAGATAGTCGACGGCGCGCTGCGCCTCGGCATAGGTGGGGTACGAACCGATGGGCCAACCGGAGGGCGGCGTCGGCAGTCCCTGCCCTGGGCGACCTGGCTGTGAGAGGGGATTGGTCATGGCTCCATTGTGCCCCGAAACGGACACGGTCACACCCATTGTCCTGTCCGCGAACACGGCGTGGATCAGGAGGTGGGCGGCTCGAACGTCGTCGTGCGCTTCAGACCGGCCGCGCGACCCTTCGCGGAGACGACCAGCGCCATCTTGCGGCTCGCCTCGTCGATCATCTCGTCGCCGAGCATCACCGCGCCGCGACCTCCGCCCGCCGCGGAGGTATGGAACTCGTAGGCGTCGAGAATCATCTCGGCCTTGTCGTAGTCCGATTGGCGCGGCGCGAAGATCTCGTTGGCGGCCTCGATCTGCGTCGGATGCAGTACCCACTTACCGTCGAACCCGAGACCGGCCGTGCGGCCGGCGGCCCGACGAAAGGCGTCCAGATCGCGAATCTGCAGGTAGGGGCCGTCGATCGCCTGCAGTCCGTGGGTCCGTGCAGCCAGCAGAATGGTCATCAGAATGTGGTGATAGGCGTCGCCGGTGTCGTATCCCACCGGCTGCTCGCCGACGACGAGGGTGCGCATATTCACGCTGGCCATCAGATCCGCAGGCCCGAACACCAACGTCTGCACCCGGGGACTCGCGGTCGCGATCTCGTCGATGTTGCGCAGGCTGCGTGCACTCTCGATCTGCGGTTCGATCCCGATGCCGCCGACATCGAGACCGTGTTCCTTCTCGAGCTGAGTGAGAAGAAGATCCAACGCCTGAACGTGCGCGGCGCACTCGACCTTCGGCAACAGGATCGCGTCGAGATTGCGGCCTGCGCCCGAGACGACGTCGATGACATCGCCGTACGTCCACTGCGTCGTCCAATCGTTGACACGCACGACCTTGATCTGATCGCCCCAACCGTCGGAGTTCAGCGCATCGACGATGCGAGCCCGAGCCTCGACCTTCGCGATGGGGGCGACCGCATCTTCGAGATCGAGGAAGATCGCGTCGGCAGGCAGACCCTTGGCCTTGGCGATCATCTTGTCCGAACTACCCGGAACAGCCAGTACCGATCGCCGTAGGCCCGACGCATTCACCGCAGCACAACCCCTGTCTGATTCATGTTCTGTATTGCCCAGCCTCTAACCTTGCCATCATGGCAGCACTGAGCAAGGTATTCGCGGCCAGGCTCGCGGGCCTGGGCGTCCTGGGCCCCGACGGCGAATCGATCGGCCGGGTTCGCGACGTGGTCATCTCGATGCGCGTCGGCCGAGCGCAACCGAGAGTCCTCGGCCTGGTGGTCGAATTGGCAACTCGCCGAAGAATTTTCGTGCCGATGCTCCGCGTGACCAGCATCGAGCCCAACTCCGTTCAACTGACGACCGGTAACGTCAGTCTGCGTCGATTCACCCAGCGAGCCAACGAGATCCTGGTGTTCGCGCAGATCCTCGACTCCAAGGTGCGCGTCGACGACCCCGAGCTCGACGAGCTGCACGACGCCGATTCGATCGTCGTCGACCTCGGTCTCGAGCTCACCCGAACACGGGATTGGGTGGTGGCCCGGGTAGCTGTACGCAAGCAGCGTCAACGGCTCGCGCGCCGCGGCGCTATCCACGTCGTGGACTGGCAGCACGTGCAGGGACTCACCCAGAACGAGCTGTCGATGCCCGATCAGGGTGTGGCGCAGCTACTCATGCAGTTCGAGGATCTTCGGGCGGCCGACGTGGCGAACGCGATGCGCGAATTGCCCGTCAAACGCCGCATGGAGGTGGCACGGGCTCTCGACGACGAGCGGCTCGCGGACGTCGTCCAGGAATTACCGGACGACGATCAGGTGGAGTTGATGCACTACCTCGGTGTCGACCGTGGCGCCGACGTGCTCGAGGCCATGGACCCCGACGACGCTGCCGACCTCCTGGGCGAGCTGCCCGAGACCGAAGCGGAATCGCTTCTGCGCCTGATGGATCCGGAGGACTCCGCGCCTGTCCGACGCCTGCTCGAGCACTCCCCCGACACTGCCGGTGGTCTGATGACACCCGAACCGGTCGTGCTCACCGCATCGACGACCGTGGCCGAGGCTCTCGCTCGGGTGCGCAACCCCGACCTGACGCCTGCGCTGGCATCACTGGTGTTCGTCGTGCGGCCGCCGACCGCGACACCGACCGGGCCTTACCTCGGCTGCGTCCACTTGCAGCAGCTACTGCGAGAACCCCCGGCGAGCCTGGTCGGCGGAGTCGTGGACAGCGCTCTTCCACGGTTGTCTCCCGACGACAGCCTCACCGCCGTGACGCGATACTTCGCGACGTACAACCTCGTCTGTGGCCCGGTGGTCGACGACGAGGACCACCTGGTCGGGGCCGTGACCGTGGACGACGTCCTCGATCACCTGTTGCCCGAGGACTGGCGAGATCAGGAAGTGGCCGGACAGTGAAAGAAACAGCACGCCAGAGAATGGACACTCCGCGCGGATCGCGGATGTTCAACGTCAATCTCGACTTCGATCTCGGCAAGTCGGGCGAGAAGGCCGCCAGGTTCCTGGGCACGGGGCGCTATCTGGCCATTCAGACCGGCATCGTCATCGTGTGGATCTTCCTCAACGTCGTTGCGGTCAATCTGCAGTGGGACCCGTATCCCTTCATCCTGCTCAACCTTGCGTTCTCCACGCAGGCTGCGTACGCCGCGCCGCTGATTCTGTTGGCCCAGAACCGGCAGGACGACCGCGACCGCGTCTCCCTCGAGGAGGATCGCTCCCGCGCCCAACAGACCAAGGCCGACACCGAATTCCTGGCCCGCGAACTCGCTGCGCTGCGCATCGCCGTCGGTGAGGTCGCCACCCGCGACTACCTGCGCCGCGAACTCGACGAGATCAAGGCACTGCTCGAGCAGGCGACGGGTCAGCCGGTCACATCACCGAAGAAAGCGCGCAAGAAGGCAGCCGCGCGGGTGCAGGACGACGGCGGTGTGCCGGACGCGTCCGATATCGATCCGTTGTCCTGACCGCACGGCATCCCCGCTGGTAACAGCCCGATAACAGAACAGTCTCGAATCAGGTACCCTCGATCCCGGTCATCAGGTCGGGCCCCGGACGTCGTCCGGGGAAATCAGGAGGTACAGCACGCGTGGGTCGTCACAGAAAACCATCGACTTCCAAGGTTCGACGGAATTCGGTGATTGCTCTGGCAGGTCTCGTCCCCGCAGGACTCGTCACCGCCGCCACCAGCGCCGGAGCCACCGAATACATTCCTTTCGTCAGTGCGAAAACCTCGCCGGCTGCCCAGGAATCGAACTCGGTGGTCGAGACCCCGCAGCCGATCGCCCAGGACCAGCAGGCTCAGCCGGTTGCTCAGGCCGAGCTTCCGGTACCGGCACCGGTCCCTGCACCCGCGCCGGTCCCTGAGATCCCGCCCACACCGGAGCTCCCCACCAACCTGGCCGTCAGCCCCATCGCGATTCCGGTGGTCAACGTCGCCGCCTACAAGAACGCCGAGCGGATCCTGGCCCAGCAGCAGCCCGGCTGCGGCATCAGCTGGACCGTCATCGCCGGCATCGGCCGCGTCGAGTCCACCCACGCCAACAACGGCAAGGTCGACGACTCGGGCGAACTGCACGAGCCCATCCTCGGACCGGTTCTGAACGGCACCCTTGCGGGCAATCAGGTGATCCGCGACACCGACGGCGGCGCACTCGACGGCGACACCCAGTACGACCGCGCAGTGGGACCGATGCAGTTCCTGCCCTCGACGTGGAACCTCTATCACGCCGACGGCAACGGCGACGGAGTCTCAGACCCACAGAATCTGTACGACGCAGCCCTGGCCACCGGCATGTACCTGTGCGACGACGGCACCAACATGCGCGACCTGGGCTCCACCACCAGAGCGATCCTGCGCTACAACAATTCGATGGCCTACGTGGCGAACGTGCTGGCATGGTCGGCCGGATACGCCACCGGCATCATCCCGACGTCGGACCAGCTGCCGCGCATTCATTGAATCCAACACTGCACTGAATCGGACGCAGCACTGGATCGCGCTGCCCTGCTGTTCATCGGGAGTCCGCGCACCGCCTAGCATGAAGCAATGGCTGTACTGACCGAATCCGACGTTCGGACCGCGCTGACGAAGGTCATCGACCCCGAGATCCGCAAGCCCATCACCGACCTCGGGATGGTCAAGAGCATCGATGTATCCGCCGACGGTTCCGTCGGTGTCGGCATCTACCTCACCACCTCCGGCTGCCCGATGAAGACCGAGATCAGCGATCGCGTGAAGAACGCCGTCGCCGACGTCGCAGGTGTGGGCACCGTGACCGTCGAGCTCGACGTCATGAACGACGAGCAACGCACCGAACTACGCAAGTCTCTGCGCGGCGATTCCGCCGAGCCGATCATTCCCTTCGCACAACCCGGATCGCTGACGCGGGTGTACGCGGTGGCGTCGGGCAAGGGCGGCGTGGGCAAGTCCAGTGTGACGGTCAATCTCGCGGCATCACTGACTGCGCGGGGGCTGTCGGTAGGCGTGCTCGACGCCGACATCTACGGCCACTCCGTGCCACGCATGCTCGGCAACGACGCGCGGCCCACCCAGGTGGAGAAGATGATCATGCCGCCGCAGGCGCACGGCGTGAAGTTCATTTCGATCGCCCAGTTCACGCAGGGCAACACCCCGGTCGTCTGGCGTGGACCGATGTTGCACCGCGCATTACAGCAATTCCTGGCCGACGTCTTCTGGGGTGACCTGGACGTGTTGCTGCTCGACCTTCCCCCCGGCACCGGAGACGTGGCAATCTCTGTCGCACAGCTCATTCCGAGCGCGGAGATCCTCGTCGTCACCACTCCGCAGCAGGCCGCGGCCGAGGTGGCCGAGCGCGCCGGAGCAATTGCTCTGCAGACCCGTCAGCGTGTTGCGGGCGTGGTGGAGAACATGTCCTGGCTCGAACTACCCGACGGCACCCGTATGGACATCTTCGGATCCGGTGGTGGACAGGACGTATCGGACAGATTGACCAAGGCAGTGGGTGCCAGCGTTCCCCTTCTCGGCCAGATTCCGCTCGACACCGCCGTCCGCGAGGGTGGTGACGCCGGGACGCCGATCGTGCTGAGCAACCCGGAATCGCCTGCGGCACAAGCCTTGGAGGCAGTCGCCGGAAAGCTGGCGGTGCGCGAGCGCGGGCTGGTGGGAATGTCGCTGGGAATCGACACGGCCCGGAAACTGTAGGGCGCGCGCTTATACCCGATAAACGACGCGGGAAACAGGGTCGAAGCCTTAGGATTTGCCTTCAATCCTACTGTCGATAGAGAGTGGCCTTCATGAAGAAGCCGCATCGGATCAGGCCGGTCGTCGTTCCGGTTCTGATCGCACTGCTGATGACCCTGCTGGGATCGCTGCTCGGTCCTGGCCTGGCATCCGCACAACCCGCCCCGCCCGCGCAGAACTACTCGATCGCGACGGACACCACCTTCGCACCCTTCGAGTTCCAGGACGAGACAGGCAAACTCGTCGGAATCGACATGGACCTGCTCGCGGCCATCGCCGTCGACCAGGGCTTCGAGTACACCGTCGAGCAGGTCGGTTTCGATACCGCGCTCCAGGGCGTCACCAGCGGCCAGTTCAACGGAATGATCGCCGGCATGTCGATCACCGACGAGCGCAAGGCCACCTTCGACTTCTCCGAGCCGTACTTCGATTCCGGTGTCCAGATGGCAATTCTGGATTCCAACGACGAGATCACGGGCTACGAGGATCTCCGCGGTAAGTCGGTCGCGGTCAAGAACGGCACCGAGGGCGCGACCTTCGCCGCGTCGATCGCAGATCAGTACGGCTTCACCATTCGCAGCTTCGACGACTCCGCGACCATGTTCGAGGAAGTGCGCACCGGCAACTCGGCGGCCGCCTTCGAGGACTACCCGGTGCTCGCCTACGGCATCACCCAGGGCAACGGATTCAAGACCGTCACCGAGAAAGAAGCCGGTGCCAGTTACGGATTCGCCGTCGCCAAGGGCACCAACGCGCAGTTGCTCGAGCAGTTCAACACCGGGCTGGAGAACCTGCGCGCCAACGGCCAGTACGACCAGATCCTCGACACCTATCTCAATGCCGACGCCTCCACCGCGGACACGTCCATCCCCGGCCTGATCGCCAGCAGCTGGCAGTTGCTGCTCGAGGGTTTGTGGCTGACCATCGTGTTGACCGTCATCTCCATCGCCATCGCGTTGGTACTCGGCGGCATCTTCGGCCTGTTCCGCGTCTCGACCAACATCGTGCTGCGCGGCATCGGTACCACCTACGTCGACATCTTCCGTGGCACACCGCTTCTGGTGCAGGCATTCTTCATCTACTTCGGCGTACCCGCCGCGCTGAACTTCCAGATGTCGGCGTTCACCGCCGGTATCATCACGCTCTCGCTCAACGCCGGTGCGTACATGGCCGAGATCGTGCGTGGCGGCATCCTCGCCGTCGACAAGGGACAGATGGAGGCCTCGCGCAGCCTCGGCATCAGCTACCTCAAGTCGATGCGAAAAGTGGTGATGCCACAGGCAATTCGCACGATGATCCCGTCGTACATCAATCAGTTCGTCATCACGCTCAAGGACACGTCGCTGCTCTCGGTCATCGGCCTCGCCGAGCTGACGCAGACGGGTCGTCTGATCATCGCTCGCAACTTCGAGTCGTTCAACATGTGGCTCATCGTCGGCGTCCTGTACTTCATCATCATCATGGCTCTCACCAAGCTGTCGAACCGGCTCGAGAAGAGGATCAACAAATGAGCACCGAACTGACCAAGGACCTGCCGGTCGACCAAGGTCCGGGAACGAAGATCTCGATCAAGGGCCTGCAGAAGGCGTTCGGCGACAACACGGTTCTCAAGGGCATCGACGCCGAGATCGCCAACGGTGAAGTGGTCTGTGTGATCGGCCCCTCGGGCTCGGGCAAGAGCACGTTCCTGCGCTGCCTCAACAAGCTCGAGGACATCACTGCCGGATCGGTCGTCGTCGACGGCACCGACCTCACGGCCAAGAACGTCGACCTGGACAAGGTGCGCCAGAACATCGGCATGGTGTTCCAGCACTTCAACCTCTTCCCGCACATGACCGCCCTCGAGAACGTCATGCTCGCACCCGTCGAGACGAAGAAGATGTCGAAGTCGCAGGCAAAGGAAGCGGCTGCGCAGTTGCTCGAACAAGTCGGCCTGTCCGAGCGCGCCGACTACAAGCCGGCCAACCTGTCGGGCGGGCAGAAGCAGCGTGTCGCCATCGCGCGAGCACTGGCCATGAGCCCGTCGATCATGCTGTTCGACGAGGCCACCAGCGCACTCGACCCCGAGATGGTCGGGGAAGTACTGCAGGTGCTGCGCGACCTCGCCAAGGGCGGCATGACGATGGTCGTCGTCACCCACGAGATGGGCTTCGCACGCGAAGTCGCGGATCGAGTGATCTTCATGGCCGAGGGCGTCATTGTCGAGGAGGGAACCCCCGACGAGTTGTTCGGTAATCCGCAGAACCCCCGTACTCAGGACTTCCTGAACAAGGTGCTCTAGCCCCGCTCCCCCAGTTTCACCCGCCCTCGCATGAATGCGCCTTTGTTGCACTCAGAGCGACTGAATCCCACATTCATCCGGGGCGGGGTCGGAAGGGTGGTACCAGCAGCCGGGGTGGCCTGAAGGCCGGCTGACGGATGTACTTACGTGGCGTCGGCGTCGATCGGCGGAGTGTCGCCCGCCGCGAGCTTCGGTGCGTCCTTGCTCATCGACACCCCACCCTGAGGAGTACCGGTCTGCGGCGTCGGTCCGCCGAGGTTCTTCGGCTTCGTCTCGAATGGCTTGCCCTTGAAGGTGTCGTCCAAGGGGTTCTTGAAGATCGAATCGTCGCCGTCGAGCAAGTGCTTGGTGATGACCGCACGAGGGGTCATTCCCCGGAGCTGGTTGAGATCGGCGAGCGGTTTGCGAAGGTCCTCGAAGTCGGTACCCAGCTCGTCCTTGAGTTGCTGACTCGCGCCGTTGGCGTAGTCCTTCACCTGGCGGATGGACTTGGACACCCAGCTGATGGCGCCGGGAAGGCGATCCGGGCCGAGGATGACCAGAGCTGCTACGAGGAGAATGACGAGCTCTCCCCAACCGATGTTGCCGAACACGCCTGCCAGCCTACGTCGTCAGTCCGAAACCGGCGTGACGGAGACGTCCACCAGCCGTCCGGAACGGACGAGTTGCACCGGAACCGCCTGGCCGATCGTGGTCTCCTGCACCGCGACCACCAGCTCGTCTGCATCTCCCACTGCGCGATCGCCGACCTTGGTGATGACGTCCCCTTCGACAATTCCCGCCTGCTGAGCCGGACCGCCGGTGCGCACGTTGGCGACTTCGGCACCGGCCGAGGTGTCGTTGATGACCGAGCGGGCGTTGATACCGAAGTCCGGGTGTTTCATGACGCCGTCCCGGATGAGACTCTGTGCCACCTCGGTGACCTCGTCGACCGGAATCGCGAAGCCCAGGCCCACCGATCCACCGCTCTCGCTTCGGATCGCCGAGTTGATCCCGATGACGCGACCCTCGAAGTCGATCAGCGGGCCGCCGGAGTTGCCGGGATTGATGGCGGCGTCGGTCTGCACGGCGTCGATGACTGCATCGGTGTCGGTGCCCTCACCCGACAGCGCGACGGGACGGTCGAGGGCGCTGACGATGCCGGAGGTGACCGTCTTGTTCAATCCCAGCGGCGATCCGACGGCGATGACATCCTGGCCGACGCGAACGTCGCCGGAGCTACCGAGCTGAGCCTCGGTGAGGTTGCCGACTTCGGTCTTGAGGACGGCGAGGTCTGTTTTGGTGTCGCGGCCGACGATGCGGCCGGGCACCTTGGTGCCGTCGGAGAAGGTGACTTCGAGTGTCGAGTTGTCGGGGTCGGACGCGGCCAGGGAGATCACGTGGTTGTTCGTCACGATGTAGCCGTCACCGCTGATCACGACGCCCGAGCCCGTGCCCCCGGTCTCCCCGAGCGTCACCTGGATCGACACGACGGACGGCAGTACGGCGTCGGCGACCTTACTGATCTGCCCGCGCGGGATGTCGTCACCGCTGGATTGGGTCAGGGTCACTTTCTGGCTGGTCAGTGCGCCGGTCACCTCGGCGGTCAGGCGGCCGAAGAGGCCACCGACCAGCCCGATGACGAGCGCGAGGACACCGAGTACAACGAGGGCCCGAGTCGATACCGACCGTCCGAACAACACGTCGCGTACACCGAGCTTGGTTCCGGGAGGAAGTACAGGGGGCGGTGGAGAGTCGACAGCTGCGCTGCCGAGAGACACTCTGGACTCTGAATCGCGCCACGGATCGGCCGGTTCCGACGCGGCGGTGTCACTGTCGTTGTGGGCGTCGGGGTCACGCTGGATCGATTCCTGAGCGTCTTCCGGACGTCCGAATGCCTCGGCCAAGATCGGGTCGGGTGGCCGCACCGATACCCGCGATGGCAATTGCTCGCCGGATCGGCGCGGTGAGAACGAGCCGTCGACGTCGTCGGGTCGTCCGAACACCGAGGCCGACACCGGATCGACGGAGGGCCGATACACCGGGCGAGGTGGCAACCGCGGACCATCCGGACCGTTCTGCGCGGCCTCGAAATCCGACGGGTCGATGCCTGCGGTCTCGGTACTGGTCGAATTCGATGTCACGCGTCCGGTTACCCCTCGCATACGTCGGTGTGAGAGTTCAGTATCACTCGAGCGGTCGGCTCGGCTCGATGCAGGTGAGACGTCGGCCGGATCTCGGTGCGATCAGCGTCGGCGACGACGCACAGCGGCGACGGACGACATGAAGGTTCGCTTGGTGTGGGCCGGCCGATCCTCGCCGGCGCAGGAGGGGATCTGACTGAGCAGGCCACGAAGTGAGTGCGGCATCGACATCTCGCCCGCCCCGCGCAATGCCCGACGCGCCTGCTGCTGCGCTTCGACCTCGGCTGCGCATTCCGGGCACTCTGCGAGGTGGTGGGCAGCACGAAGATACGCGGGCATGCGCAATTCGCCGTCCACGTACGCCGCAACGGCCTCACTGGCCAGATGTTCGGTGGAGCTGAACTGCCGGGGCTTGCGCGCCTGCGTCATCCAACCCTCCTCGTAGCTAGTGGACACTTGCGTGACCGGAGTCGACCTTCCCGTGCACTCGAAGGTACTCGCGTAGCGCCTGGCGTCCACGGTGAATGCGACTGCGGACTGTTCCGAGCTTGACGCCCAGTGTCGCACCGATCTCCTCGTACGACAGTCCTTCGATATCGCACAGCACGATTGCGGCGCGGAACTCGGGTGCCAACGAGTCGAGCGCAGACTGCAGATCGGGGTCCAGGCGCGCGTCGTGGTAGATCTGCTCGGGGTTCGGCCGGTCGGAGGGGACGCGGTCGTAGTCCTCGGGCAGTGCCTCCATGCGGATGCGGCTACGGCGACGGACCATGTCGAGGAACAGATTCGTGGTGATGCGGTGGAGCCAGCCCTCGAAGGTGCCGGGCTGGTAGTTGGACAGGGAGCGGAAGACCCGGATGAACGTGTCCTGAGTCAGGTCTTCGGCATCCTGAGCATTGCCGGACAGGCGGTAGGCCAGACGGTAGACGCGGTCGCCGTGCTCACGAACCAGCTCGTCCCAGGACGGCATGGTGGAATCCTCGCCGGTCGCATCGAACACTGCGGTTCCGCTGAGGTCCTCGGGCGCGGGTACGGACTCGGGTAGACGCGCGGTGTCGCGATCGCCGTTGATCTTGTAAATAGCTGGATCCTCCTGCTCAGGACTGCGTACGTCCTTCTGATTCAACCGACGACTACCCTCGGATGTTCCAGCTCACACTTCGCAATCGAGACGGACCTTCGATTCCTCCATAGCCTGACCGACCCGCGTGTGGGTGCGGTATGAATCAGCTGAGGCCCACCTGAGAATGTGCGCGTGAGATCGAGCTCTCGGCACGATAACCTCGGGGCGTGCCGACCAACGCCGAGAAGATGCTCGCTTATGCCGAAGACTCCGCTCAGGAGGACGAGGTTCTCATCGCAGCCAGAGAGCGCGCCATCGATCTCGGTGCGGCCCCGGTACCGCCGTCGGTCGGGGCGATCCTGAGCATCTTCACCCAGATGCTCGGGGCCAAGACGGTCGTCGAAATCGGAACGGGCGCAGGAATCAGCGGCCTGTGGTTGCTCGACGGTATGCGCGCGGATGGCGTTCTCACCACGATCGACACCGAGCCGGAGCACCAGCGTGCAGCGCGAGAAGCGTTCCGCGCCGGAGGAATTGCGCCCTCACGAACTCGGTTGATCAACGGCTGGGCACTGGACGTGCTCCCCCGATTGGCCGACGACACGTACGATCTCGTGTTCATCGACGCCAGTCCCGCAGACCATCCACACTTCGTCGCCGAGAGCGTGCGTCTGCTTCGACCCGGCGGAGTTCTGGTGCTGCACAACGCGTTGCTCGGCGGACGAGTTGCCGATCCGACTCAACGCGACGCCACAGCAGTGGCCGTTCGCTCCGCCGCGCGGGCAATCGCCGAGGACGAACGGCTCACGACGGTGCTGCTGCCCCTCGGCGACGGTTTGATCTGCGCGTCGAGAGCCTGAGAGGCTGCAACGAATGTGAG
This sequence comes from Rhodococcus sp. Leaf278, assembly GCF_001426085.1. GTDB lineage: Bacteria > Actinomycetota > Actinomycetes > Mycobacteriales > Mycobacteriaceae > Rhodococcoides. Next base: position 460,226 of record NZ_LMRR01000001.1, on the reverse strand, counting down.
CGGTAATTCGTAGTCCGCTACGAATTACCGCTCACATGCCGCAGGCTCTAAATCCAGACGCCCTTACCGACCGAGACCACTCCCCCGGCGCTGACGTTGAATCGTTCACGATCGCGTTCGTGGTCGACACCGACGATCTCCCCGTCGCCCACGACGACGTTCTTGTCCAGGATCGCGTGCCGCACGACGGCACCCTTGCCGATCCGGACGCCGGGCATCAGGACACTGCCCTCGACCGTCGCGCCGCTGTCGATCATCACGTTGGAGCTGAGCACCGAGTTGCGCACGGTGGCCGCCGACAGGATGCAGCCGGCACCGACCACCGACTCCTGAGCCAAGCCGCCCTGAACGAATTTTGCGGGTGGCAGGTTCTCGGCCGATCCACGGATTGGCCAGCGGCGGTTGTACAGATTGAAGATGGGGTGCACCGACACCAGGTCCATGTGGGCGTCGTAGAACGCGTCGATGGTGCCCACGTCTCGCCAGTAGCCGCGATCACGTTCGGTGGCACCGGGAACGACGTTGTCGTTGAAGTCGTAGACCGACGCGACGCCGGCTTCGACGAGCGCCGGAATGATGTCGCCGCCCATGTCGTGGTCCGAGTCGGAGTTCTCGGAGTCGGCCTTGATGGCGTCGACGAGCACCTTGGTGGTGAACACGTAGTTGCCCATGGAGGCGTAGGTGACGTCCGGGTCGTCCGGAGTTCCCGGCGGTTGCGCGGGCTTCTCGAGAAACTGGGTGATCTTGCCGTCGGCGTCGGAGTCGATGCAGCCGAACGCGAATGCCTCGCTGCGTGGAACCCTGATGCCCGCCACGGTCACGCCCGCACCGGAATCGATGTGCTGCTGCACCATCTGCTCGGGGTCCATTCGGTACACGTGGTCGGCACCGAACACCACGATGTACTCGGGGTCCTCGTCGTAGACCAGGTTCAGTGACTGGAAGATGGCGTCGGCGCTGCCGGTGTACCACCGGGGCCCGAGTCGCTGCTGCGCCGGCACCGGAGTGATGTACTCCCCGGCGAACCCGGACAGCCGCCACGTCTGCGAGATGTGGCGGTCCAGTGAATGGGACTTGTACTGGGTGAGCACGCAGAGCCGGAGGTAACCGGCGTTGACGAGATTGCTCAGCACGAAGTCGATGAGTCGATAGGCGCCCCCGAAGGGAACGGCCGGCTTGGCTCGGTCGGCGGTCATCGGGTACAGACGTTTACCCTCACCGCCGGCAAGCACGATCCCTAGTACGTGCGGTTGTGTCCTCACCCACTCAACCTATCCGCACCGAGAGAACCTTGCGAGCAGTACACGCACAACTGCTGGGGAATGTAGGTTCGTTCACGTGCGCGTAGCAATGATGACCAAGGAATATCCCCCGGAGATCTACGGTGGCGCAGGAGTTCATGTCACCGAGTTGTCCGCGCAACTGAAATCGCTGTGCGACGTGGACATCCACTGTATGGGCGCGCCCCGCGACACTGCGCAGGTGCACGACCCGGACCCGGCTCTCGCCGGAGCCAACGCTGCGTTGACGAAGTTGTCTGCCGAACTACGGATGGCGAACGCGGCATCGGGCGCGGACGTGGTGCATTCACACACCTGGTACACCGGCTTCGCGGGCCACCTCGCGGCCGAGCTGTACGACGTCCCCCACATCCTCACCGCGCACTCGCTCGAACCGCGCCGCCCGTGGAAAGCCGAACAGCTCGGCGGCGGATACCGCATCTCGTCGTGGTCCGAGCGCAACGCCGTGGAGTACGCCGACGCCGTCATTGCCGTCAGCGAGGGCATGGCCAAAGATGTGCTCGACGCCTATCCGCGACTCGACAAGAGCCGGGTTCATGTGGTGCGCAACGGAATCGACACCGAGCGCTGGTTCGCCGATCACGGCACCTCGACCCTCGACGAGATCGGCGTGGATCGAAGCAAGCCGATCGTCGCCTTCGTCGGGCGCATCACCCGGCAGAAAGGCGTCGGACACCTGATCGCAGCCGCTCACCACTTCGATCCGTCCATCCAGCTCGTCCTGTGCGCGGGCGCGCCCGATACTCCCGAGATCGCTGCGGAAACCGAGCGCGCGGTGGCACTGCTCGCCGAACAGCGCGGCGGCGTCTTCTGGGTCAAGGACATGCTTCCTACCGACAAGATCCGCGAAATACTGACTGCAGCAGCGGTATTCGTGTGCCCGTCGGTATACGAGCCGCTCGGCATCGTCAATCTCGAGGCAATGGCCTGCGAAACCGCCGTCGTGGCATCGGACGTCGGCGGAATCCCCGAGGTGGTCGACGACGGCCGCACCGGGCGCTTGGTGCACTACAACTCCTACGAACCCGACGTATTCGAGCGACACTTGGCCGACACCGTCAACGCAGTCGCCCTCGACCCCACACTCGCGACGGCAATGGGCAAGGCAGGACGCGAGCTCGCCGTCGCCGAGTTCTCGTGGGCATCGATTGCGCAGCAGACCCTCGCGGTCTATGAAGCAGCGTTGGCCCGTCGACGATAGGTCGACACGGTCACCGACGCGGTGACCTCGATGCCGTCCGGTAGCTGCGCCAGCGCCGCCGATCGCGCCTCGGGGTCACCGTGTCGCGCCGACGGGCCCATTCCGATCAGCGTCTCGATGTCCTTGCGCGACAGCGTCATCGAGTACTCGAGCGGAGATTCCGCCACCGGCTCGAACAGGCCGGACAGCGATTCTCCGAGCCTGCGAGTCTTGTTCTCCTCGACTCCGATGAGGCCGAGCGGGCCCCGCAGTTCGTGCTGATGCCGCGCCGTGGGTGTCACGACCACCAGCACGCCGTCGGTGCCCAGGACTCGACTGAACTCTCCGGCGTTGCGGGGAGAGAACACACAGGTCACCGCAGACGCGCTCGCCGTCCGCACCGGCAGTCCACTCCAGATGTCTGCGACCACGGCCCCGAGACGCGCGTGTGATCGCGCGGCACGGCGCGCAGCGAACTTCGAGACGTCGACGCCGATGCCCCGCGCATCGGGACGGGCGTCGAGCACCGCTGCAAGATAGTGACCGGTGCCGACACCGACGTCGAGTACCACCTCACTGTCCGACGGGACAGCGTGCGAGACCGCTGCCGCGATCGAGTCGAAGTGCCCCTTCCCGAGGAACGCGTCGCGAGCGGCGATCATCTCCGCCGAGTCACCGGTGAACTTGCCACCGTCTCCGGTCGACAAACCGACGTAGCCCTGACGAGCCACGTCGAACGAATGTCCTCGATCGCACAACAGCGTGCGATCGGTATCGCCGAAGTCCACGCCGGATTCGACGTCGCGCGCCCGACACTGCGGACAGAGCAGCAGATCGACGACATCGATCAGCATCGAGCACCTCTCTCACACCGGAACGAACGCCACCGGTCGACACAACACTCGTCGCCACAACACTCGTCGCCACAACACAAAGCCCCGCTTGCCGGTACGGCGAGCGGGGCTGAGCGACGAGCGACCCATGTGACTATCAGCCGGTGACACCCTTCAGTTCGTCTCCGAGTGCTGCGGCCTCATCGGGGGTCAATTCGACGACCAATCGGCCGCCCCCCTCGAGCGGGACACGCATGACGATTCCTCGTCCCTCTTTGGTTGCTTCGAGGGGACCGTCCCCGGTCCGGGGCTTCATCGCCGCCATCCTCTGCTCCCTCCAGATCTGCGCCCACCAACTCGGCGCCTCGGCCTAAAAGATAAATTCGTCGCGGGGCGACGGGTGTTGACTCCTATTCTTCCCTATCGACCTCGATACCGGGAAACGGAGTCTGTATTCGTGACCTGCACACAACACTCCGACAGGTGATCGTCGACCATTCCAGTGGCTTGCATCAAGGCGTACGCCGTCGTCGGACCGACGAACCGCAGCCCTCGACGCTTGAGCTCCTTGGCCAGAGCCTTCGACTCGGAGGTGGAGGCAGGCACGTCGGAGGACTCGGTCAGCCGCGCGGGCCTGGGTTCGGGCGCATAGGACCAGAGCAGAGTGTCCAGGTCAGTGTCGTCCAGTTCGACAATGACCCGAGCATTTATCACCGCAGCGTCGATCTTGAGGCGGTTACGCACGATCGACGCGTCGTTCATCAGCCGTTCGACATCGGCGGTGCCGAACAGGGCCACTCGTTCCGGGTCGAAACCGGCGAACGCGCTGCGGAAACTCTCGCGCTTGCGCAGGATCGTGATCCACGCGAGGCCGGATTGGAACGCCTCGAGACACAGCCGCTCGTACAGTTCGTTGCGTCCGTGCAGCGGCTGTCCCCACTCCGTGTCGTGGTAATTCCGGTAGAGCTCGTCGTCGGTGGCACCCCACGGGCAGCGCAACCTGCCGTCCGGCCCGGCGACAGCACTCACTGCTGGTCCGGTTCGGCGACACCCGGCTTCGGGCCTGCGGAAGACTGCGACCCCAACCGTTCCCCGGCCTCCGCGGCAGACAACCGGGACCGAAGCAAGTCGATTTCGCCGCCGAGCCGTTCGAGTGCCCAATCGACCTCGCTCGGCTTGTACCCCCGCAGAGTCTGCTGGAACTTCAGCGAGCGCACGTCGGTACCGGTGACACCCTCCGCGGGTAGCACGGTCGCGGTGGTTCCCTCGGCCAGTGGGCCCAGTTCCTCACCGCGACCGAACACCATCGACGCCACGAAGAACAATGCAGCAGCGACGACGGCAATGACGACAACGTAGATCAGCAGCGTCAACATGCCACGATCTTGTCACGCCCGAACGACACGCCTACTTCAGCGAGTTCATCGCCGGTCGATCCATCAGCGACACCTCGGTCGAGAACGGCTCGAACGAGTCGCCGTCGACCCGGAACTGCATCAGCCCGGCACCGGAATCGACCATGCCGCACCGGTTCAGCATTGTTCCGACGATCTGCCTGCTCATCGCCCCGAGCTCCACCAGCGGACGGTTGCGGTGCTTGCGCACACCGAGATTGACCTGACCGATCGCCTGCAGGCCGAGCCTGTCGTACGTATCGAGCAACAGCCCGATCTCGACTCCGTAGCCCGGCGCGAACGGCACCGCGGACAGCAGTTCGCGAGTGCCCGCGTACTCCCCGCCGAGCGGTTGAATGACACCCGTCAGCTCCGGCCGCAGTGCGGCGAGCAATGGCCTGGCCACGAGCTCGGTGACACGTCCACCACCGTTGGCATCCTCGGTCCCGCTGACCCGCAAGGGACGACGGTAATAGCCCTTGACGAGGTGGATACCGTCGCCCATCAGCAGAGGGCCGAGCAATTTCGGGACGAAGGCCGGATCGGGATTGATCAGATCGGAATCGACGAAGGCGATGAGATCACCGGTCGACGCCGCGACCGATCGCCACAGCACCTCGCCCTTGCCCGGTACCGGGTCGATCCCCGGGACCGCCTCTTCTCGGCTGATGACTCGTGCGCCTGCCGCCGTCGCGCGGACGGCTGTCTCGTCGGTCGAACCGGAGTCCAACACGATCAGCTCGTCGACCAGTCCCCCGAGCAGGGGATGAATCGTGTCGATGACCGCGGCGACAGTCTGTTCCTCGTTGAGTGCCGGGAGTACCACCGACACCGTCCGGCCCGCCTTCGCGGCTTCCAGTTCGGCGATGGTCCAGTCGGGTACGTCCCAGCTGTTGGTCTCGGACCATGCCATGGTCACGTCCGTTCGATCTGCGAGTGTCATGCCAGACCCCTGACCGTCCGCGCCGGGGTTCGCAGCCCCTGGATCGCTGCCACCATGTCTACGACTCTTCTGGTCGACGCAACCTCGTGCACCCGGAACATTCGGGCTCCGCCTGCTGCTGCCAATGCTGTCGCTGCCAATGTTCCCTCCAACCGGTCGGCGAGTTCTACCCCTAGAGTCTCGCCTACGAAGTCCTTGTTGCTCAGCGCCATGAGCACAGGCCACCCGGTGTTTACAAGATCGTCCACGCGCCGCAACAACTCGAGCCCGTGATAGGTGTTTTTCCCGAAATCGTGCGTCGGATCGATCAATATCGAATCCTTTTTCACCCCCTCCGCGACAGCATTCTCGGCAGCTGCGGTGACTTCCGCGATCACATCCGCCACCACATCGGCGTAGCGAACCCGATACGGACGGGTTCGCGGAACGGCACCACCGGTGTGCGAACAGACGATGCCGACACCCTCGGCCGCTGCGACGCGCACCAACTCGGGGTCTGCCCCGGCCCAGGTGTCGTTGATCAGATCCGCGCCCACTCCGCAGGCCAACCTGGCGACTTCGCTGCGCCAGGTGTCGACGCTGATCAGCAGCTCCGGATAGGCGTCGCGGATCGCCTCGACGAACGGAACGACACGGCGGATCTCCTCGTCGGCGTCGACGAGGGCGCCCGGACCGGCCTTCACACCGCCGATGTCGACCATGTCGGCACCTTCGGCGACGGCCCGATGCACCGACGCCATCGCGGCATCGTCGGTGAAGTTCGCACCCCCGTCGTAGAACGAATCGGGGGTGCGATTGACGATGGCCATCACCAGAGCGCGATCGTCGGCGACCGGTTTGCCGCAGAGGGTACTCATGAAATCAATAGTGGCACGCGCGCGTGTTTCGAGTGCTCAGCCCTTGGGGGCCTTACCTGCAGCGACCTCGTCGACGTAGCCGTCGTACGCCTTTTCGTAGCCACCGGACTTACCGCGCAGCACGTACAGATCGCTGTCGCTGTCTTCCTCGTACCCGAGCTTGCGCAAGGCCACCTTCTGGCTCTTGAACGTCGACGTCTGCTCCAGGCTGTCCACGACGCGCACGAACAACGGCACTGCGTAGCTCGGCAGCTTGTCGTAGAGGTGCTCGGCGACCGATTTGCCGTCGAAGGTCTCGCCTTCACGCAGAGTGACCGCCGCCATGCCGGCCTTACCGTCGGTTCCGTCGATGTCGACGCCGTAGACGACGGCACCATCGACCGAGGAGTGTCCGCCGAGGGCACCCTCGACCTGGGTGGTGGCCACGTTCTCGCCCTTCCAGCGGAAGGTGTCACCGAGACGATCCACGAACGCGACGTGCATCCAGCCCTGCTTGCGGACCAGGTCGCCGGTGTCGAACCAGGCGTCTCCGTCCTTGAAGCCGTCGCGCACCATCTTCTTCTCGGTGGCCTTGTCGTCGGAGTAGCCGTCGAACGGTGCCCGATCGGTGATCTTGGACAGCAGCAGTCCGATCTCTCCGTTGCCGACCTTGCGGAGCTTGCCGTCCTGGCCGCGCTTGGCCTTGCCGGACTCCTCGTCGTACTGCACGACGGCGTACGGAAGCGGGCAGATGCCTGCGGTCTTCTTCATGTTGAGAGCGTTGATGAACGCGATGTTGCACTCGCTGGCACCGTAGAACTCGGCGACGCGGGAGATACCGAACCGCTCGGTGAACTCCTCCCAGATCTCCGGACGAAGTCCGTTGCCGACGATCAGCTTGACCGAGTTGTCGCGATCGGAACTCTTCTTCGGCTGCGTCAACAGGTAGCGGCACAGCTCACCGATGTAGGTGAACGCGGTGGCCTTGTTGACCCGGATGTCGTCCCAGAAATTGCTCACCGAGAACTGCTTGCCGATGGCCATGGTGGCACCGCCGGCAAGCACCGAGGACAGCGTCACCGTCAGCGCGTTGTTGTGATAGAGCGGCAGGCAGCAGTAGATGACGTCGTTGCTGCGCAACCGGACACCCATGTTGCCCAGACCGGACATCGACTTGAGCCAGCGGAAATGGCTCATCAGGCTGGCCTTCGGCATACCGGTAGTGCCCGAGGTGAAGATGTAGAACGCCTTCTCCTTGGCCTGGATCTGCGCGGTGACCTTGGGGTTGGCCGTGGACGCCGATGCCGCGAGTTCGGTGAGCTTCTTCAGTGGCAGCACCGCTCCCACCTTCGGCTCCCCGTCGAGCGAATCGAGAGCTTCCTGCGCGTTCTCGTCCAGTACGAGCACCTTCGCGTCGAGAATCCCGAGGCTGTGCTCGAGCACGTCGCCGCGCTGGTTGTAGTTCAGCATGCCCGCGGTGGCACCGAGTTTGACGGCGGCAAGAGCGGCGAACAGCGCCTCCGGACGGTTCTTGCTCAGCACGCCGACGACGTCACCCCGCTCGACTCCGTGGTCGGCGAACACTGCGGCGTACTGGTTGACGAGTTCGTTGGCGTCCTTGTACGAGGTCGACTCGCCCTCGAACCGAACGAACGGGCGGCTGCTGTTCTTGGCAGCGGCCTCTTGGAAGATCAGGCCGATCGACACCTTGTGATCGGGCTTGCGGGTGAATCCCGCCAGGCCCTTGAGCAGGCTCGGCACCTCCGTCACCATTTTCGGCAACGCGACCGCGAGGTCGGTCACTCCAATTTTCTGACGGGCATCGACAGCCATGAACTCCCCTTCGAAGACAGTGTGAGATTTCTTACCCTACTTGAGAGTAACAACTTTGAGCAGCTCACTCCGTGGCCGAGGTTCGTGACCTGTCACAACGTTGCGCACGCATCCAGCGCCGAATCGACCGTCGTTGTCCTGACCAGCGCGTCGAGGGCTCGCTGTTGCACGAATCCGGTTTCCCGCAGACCGTCGATCCACTGCATCATCCCGTCGAAATGTCCGAACGGATCGAGCATCACCATCGGCTTGCTGTGCATGCCCAAGTAGCCCGCAGTCCACGTCTCGAACAGTTCCTCGAGTGTTCCGATACCGCCGGGCAACGTGATGAACGCGTCGGCGCGATCCTCCATGATCTTCTTGCGCTCGCGCATCGTGTCGGTGACGATCAGCTCGTCTGCGTCGACGTCGGCTACCTCGCGGTGCACGAGCGCCTTCGGGATGACGCCGACGGTGTTCCCGCCTGCCGCTCGCGTCGCCGCGGCCACCGCGCCCATCATCGAGACGTTGCCGCCGCCCGAGACGAGTTGCCAGCCACGTCGGCCGATCTCGGTACCGACGTCGCGAGCGAGTTCGATGAACGAGGGGTCGACGGGACCCGACGCGCAATAGACGCAGACGCTGAGCGTGCGTGAGGTCGATGCACCCTCGCTCACTGTTGGGCCTCGCGGACGATGCGCACGGCTTCGTCGACGCTGTCGGTGCAGTGGATGAGGTCGAGGTCCTTCTCGGACACCTTGCCTTCTTTCACGAGTGTCGTCTTGATCCAATCGAGCAATCCCGACCAGAAGTCCTTGCCCAACAACACGATCGGGAACTTCGTGACCTTGGCGGTCTGCACCAGGGTCAGGGCCTCGAACAGTTCGTCGAGGGTACCGAAGCCACCGGGCAGGCATACGAACGCCTGGGAGTACTTGACGAACATGGTCTTGCGAACGAAGAAGTATCGAAAGTTGATGCCCAGATCGACCCACTCGTTGAGTCCTTGCTCGAACGGCAATTCGATGCCCAATCCGATCGAGTAGCCGCCGGCCTCGCTCGCACCGCGGTTGGCACCTTCCATCACGCCCGGGCCCCCGCCGGTGATGACGGCGAAGCCCGCCTCGGCGAGAGAGGCTCCGAGCTGCCGGGCTCGGGCGTACTCGGGATGGTCGACGGGGGTGCGGGCCGAGCCGAATACCGTCACAGCTTTCGGCACCTCGGCGAGCGCGCCGAATCCCTCCACGAATTCACTCTGGATACGCAGCACGCGCCAGGTATCGGAGTGAATCCAGTTCCCTGGACCTCGCTCGTCGAGCAGGCGCTGATCCGAGGTGGACGTCTCGGTGTTTCGGCCCCGCCGCAGTACAACGGATCCCTTGTGCTTGGCCGGCTTGTCGGTGCCGTGCTCCTCGACACCACCTGGACCCTGATCACTGTTCATGTCGTCAGGCTATCCGGCAGAGAGGTAGCCCCGGAGAACCTGTGTGACGTGGGTGATCTGCTCGACGGGGACGCGTTCGTCCCGCTTGTGGGCAAGGTTGGGATCGCCCGGACCGTAGTTGACCGCCGGGATGCCGAGCGCCGAGAATCTGGACACGTCGGTCCAGCCGTATTTCGCCCGGAACTGCCCGCCTGCGGCCTCGATCAGCGCAGCAGCCGCGGGCCGATTCAGGCCGGGGAGGGCACCCGGCGACGAGTCGGTGACCTCGAACCCGAGATCGAGCCCGTCGATGACCTCACGGACGTGCCCGACGGCCTCGTCGACACTGCGGTCCGGTGCGAACCTAAAATTCACGTCGAGTTCGGCGGCGTCGGGAACGACGTTTCCCGCAACCCCGCCGGAGATCCGAACTGCTTGCAGCCCTTCGCGATACACACAGCCGTCGATATCGACGGTGCGGGCTCGATAGGCAGCGAGCCGGTTGAGTACGGCACCGAACTTGTGAATTGCGTTGTCTCCCAACCAGGAACGGGCACTGTGCGCCCGCGTTCCCGACGCCGTCAGTCGAACCCGCAGCGTCCCTTGACACCCGGCCTCGATGAAACCGCCGGACGGTTCGCCCAGGATCGCAACGTCGGCGTTCAGCCATTCCGGCAGTTCGCGCTCGATGCGGCCGAGACCGTTTCGTGAGGCCGCGATCTCTTCGCAGTCGTAGAAGACGAGCGTCAGATCGTGCGCGGGGTTGTCGATCGTGGCCGCGAGATGCAGGAACACCGCGTCACCCGACTTCATGTCGACGGTTCCGCACCCGTGCAGAATGTCCCCCTCGGCACTGTCGTGCTCGCGCCGCGAGGGGACATTGTCGGCAATGGGAACCGTGTCGAGATGGCCGGCCAGCATCACCCGCGATCCCAGCCCACGGTTGGTTCTGGCCAGAACGGCGTTGCCACTCCGAATGATCTCGAAGCCCGTGGTCTGCTCGCGGAGCGCCTGCTCCACCTCGTCGGCGATGCGCGATTCGTCCTCACTGACACTGGGGATATCCACCAGGGCAGCGGTCAGATCTATCGGGTCGGCATGCAGTTCGAGCGTCACGCCGACCACCCTAGGCTTTGGGTCCCGGAATCTCGCGGACCACGCCGTCGAAGCCTGCGCCGAACAATCGGCCGCTCGAAAAACCCTGTTCGGAACGCCCGTAGACGACAACACTCGTCAACCGGGTACCGGTGCCGATGACGCACGTGGCCCCCGGCGCATCGATGCGGACGACCGATCCGCCGGCATTCAGCGGTACCACGGGGCGTCCGGCGGCATCGAGTGTCAGACCGTCCGGGGCTCCGAAGGAACCCAGTCCCGATAGGTCGAGCAGGCTTTCCGGTGCCGACGGGTTGGCGATCGGAATCCGGCTGACTCCCGGGTTGCTGAAGGTTCGCGAGACATAGAGGTACTGATCTGCCGCATCGAGGACTGCGCCGTTCGCGCTCGGAAAGCGCGCCCAAGCCGGGTCGACGGCACCATTGGGACTGATTCGACCGATGAGCGCGCCGAAGTCGTTGGTGGCGTACACGGTTCCGTCCCCGGCCACGGCAAGTCCGTTGGCAGCACTGAGACCCTTCGCGAAGGGAGTGACGGCAAGCGTGTTCACGTCGAGCCGCACAATTCCCGCGGCCTTGACGACGTCTCCCACGAAGACGCGAGGGTCGGCGCCATAGCCGACCAGCAGGGTGCCGTCGGGCATCCATGCCAGAGCTCCGCCGCCGCCGCTCGGCACCTTCGCGATGGGGTACGCAGGAAGGCCTGGCGCATCTATTCGGTACACGCGGCCGGAGACGATGTCGGTGACGTAGGCGCGTCCCGACCGGTCGACGGCCAGGCCTTCCAGAGCTGCACCGGGGATCCGCGCGACGACGGCCGACGAACCGCCGGCTCCGGCGCAGTTGGGATCGGCGGCAGCGGTGCCCGAACCGACGATGGCACTGCTCGCGGCGATCAGCGCAGCAGCGATCACCGTCACTGCCGAACGTGTACGTGTGGACTTGATCGAACCCATGACGTCCCCCCAGACTCGGCGACCCCCTGTCAGCCGATGGGCATGTCTACCACGCGCCTGCGACAACCAAACCGAGGGCGACTCCGAGGATGATCGTGGTGGCCAGCGTCGTCACCAATCCAGTGAAGGAAACACCGTCGACCATCACCGCGGCGGCTCCACGGCTGCGCGAGCCGGTACGGGTGATCACCGGTGAAACTCTGTCAGCTCCCCCGCCGCCTTCCAGATCATCGGTATCCCGATGCGATCACACTCGACAGTCGAATCGGTAACGAACCGACGCCGCATCAGGATCGGAATCCGGAAACAGTCCGCGTACCCGCGACGACGGGTGAACCCGCGCGCCAGACCCACCGCGTATTCTTCCTGCCGTGAGCGCACAGGGAGCATCAGCAGTAGGTATTGCCAACATCACGACGTCGGGTGTCGTTCTGGACACCTGGTTTCCGAGCCCCGAGCTCGGGTCGGGCTTCGAGACCGGCACCACTCGGCTCGAGGGATCCGACATCCCCGAGGAGTTCGCATCGCTCGTCGGACCGGACGACGCGCGCGGCGTCGAGGTCGTTGCGGTTCGCACCAGCATCGCCTCCCTCGACGACGCCCCGATCGACGCGCACGATGCGTATCTGCGACTGCATCTGCTCTCGCACCGGCTGATTCAGCCGCACGGGCAGAACCTGGACGGCGTGTTCGGCCTGCTCGCCAATGTCGTATGGACCAACTTCGGCCCCGCGGCGGTCGACGGCTTCGAGACGGTGCGCGCGAAGCTTCGCGCACGCGGCCACGTGACCGTGTACGGCGTCGACAAGTTCCCGCGTCTGGTCGACTACGTCGTTCCCACCGGAGTTCGCATCGCCGACGCCGATCGTGTGCGCCTCGGTGCCCATTTGGCCAGCGGAACGACGGTCATGCACGAGGGCTTCGTCAACTTCAACGCAGGCACGCTCGGTAACTCGATGGTCGAGGGACGGATTTCGGCAGGCGTCGTGGTGGGCGACGGTTCCGACGTCGGCGGCGGCGCGTCGATCATGGGCACACTCTCCGGCGGTGGCAAGAACGTCATCTCCGTCGGGAAGAGCTGCCTCCTCGGTGCCAACTCCGGACTCGGCATCTCTCTCGGGGACGATTGCGTCGTCGAGGCGGGTCTCTACATCACCGCGGGAACGAAGGTCAGCGGACCGGATGGAACTGTGGTGAAGGCGGCGACGCTGACCGGGAAGTCCAACCTGCTGTTCCGTCGCAACTCGCTGTCGGGTGCGGTCGAGGTGGTGCCGTGGAAGGGCACCGGCGTCGAGCTGAATGCGGCGTTGCACGCCAACGACTGAGAGCTAGGTCTCGAAATCGGTTGACCGCTAGCCTCTTCCAGCCCCGCACCGTGTTCTCGGTGCGGGGCTGAATTGTTTTATGTGGTCTCACGCGATGTGGGGGCCGGCTCGAGCGTGGGATTGTCGGGGTTGTCGGTACGGGTCGACGGTCGCCGGGGGTATGAACCAGGGATGGTTGTCGGTACCGATGAACACCTCCCAGTCACTGTGGTGGATGAGTCGGTGATGAAATCCGCACAGTAGGACGAGGTTGTTCATGTCGGTGGGGCCGCCGTCGGTCCAGTGCCAGATATGGTGTCCCTCTGTCCAGGCGGCGGGTTTGCCGCAGCCGGGGAAGGCGCAGCCGTGATCGCGGGCTGTGAGGGCGCGTTTTTGTTTCGCGTTGACGGTGCGGGCGGTGCGGGCGAGGTTGATCGGGGAGCCGTTCTCGTCCATGACAATGGCGGTTAGGATGCAGTCGCAGGCCAGTTGGCGGGACGTCTCGCGGGAGAGTGGTCCCATCCAGGGCAGCCATCCGACGGTGGTGCCGTCGCCGAACAGATCCCTGTACGCGCCACGATTCGCTGATGGGCCGGTAGCACTGTCGCACCCGTCGCCGCTGGCGCAATCATCGCTGCTGCTGCCGTCGCCACCACCACTGCACTCGGATTCGGTTGCGGTGCTGCCGTTCTCGTAGTTCGTTGTGTCAGAGTCAGAGTCAGAGTCAGAGTCAGAGTCGGTGTGGGTGTCGGCGTTCATGGTGCTGCGCAGGTTGGTGAGGTCGCGGAGGGTGATGTGGAGGTTGACGTGCGGTTTCTCCCCGCCCTCGGTGGGGCGGTTGCTGGAGGCGAGGTAGCGGTCGAGGATGTGTCCGAACGCGTCGGCTCGCCGCCGGGCGGGGCTGCGTTCGTCTTGGGTGCCGTCGGCAGCGGGGCGGGGTTCGGTCAACGGCGAGAGCGCGGTGAGGAATTTTTCTCCGGTGATGGCGTCGAAATCCATCTTCGCCACGAGACGCCCGTTGAGGGTGGTGGAGGCGAAGAGTTCGTTGCGGTCGGTGTCGTCGGGTGGTTTCTTGTCGCCGTAGGTGTCGTGGAGTTTTGTGATCGCTGCGCGTAGTGGTCCGGTGCGGGCGTCGGGTCCGGTGGCGGCGGTCAGCAATGCTGCTCGGGCGAGGTCCTGGCCTTCTTGCGGGAGGTTCTTCGGTGGTGTTTCGGCGAAGGCGAGGATCAGGGCGGCGTGGTCGATGGAGATGCTGCCGGTGTTGACGGCGTCGGCGATGTCGGGGAAGTTCTTCAGTCCGCGGGCGAGGGCGACGATCTTGGTGGCTTTACCGGGGCTGAGAAGGGTGGTGGAGGTGAGCCAGCCGGCGGGTCCGGGGAAGCCGAGTTTCTCGCGGCTGACGCGGGTGTCGATTTCGGCGACGAGGGCGATGCGGTGGGCTTCCATCAACTGGATTTGGTGGGAGACATCAGCAGCGTCGGCGAGGAGTTCTGCCTCACTCAGTTGCCAGATCTCCGTTGTCATGGACCAAGTGTATCGAACGTGCGTTCGACACACAATGATAGTGGAATCGAAAACTATTGCCCTGCATAAGGATTCAGAAAAGCAAACCTGTCGGCAGTCCGTGGTATTGGTCGGCCCATCCGTCACACCTCAGGATTCACGGTCTGCGATCACAGTTCCTTGGTGGTGGAGGATTTTCCAGTCGCCGTCCCGTAACTGCCACAGCGTCGTTCTGCGGGTATGCCTGCCGTCGAGCAGCAGCGTGTAGGTCAGCAGATAGGTGGCCGGGGCAATTTCACGGAGCTCGAACCCACTGGTCTCCCAATCGGCGTCGAGCCGAGCGTTGGGGTCGGACGAGTACCGATCCTCGAGGACCGACCAGACGTAATCCCGACTGTAGAGCCGACCCGAGGCTCCGATCTCGGAGAAGCCTGAATCAGTGAGGCGCTCGAAGTCTTCGCGTGTAATGCCGTACTCGCGGCGGTGGAAGATCGGCTCTCGCCGTTGGAGCTCCGCGAGTACAGCGTTGAGCCGAGAAGTGGAGTCGGCGTCGGAGTCGCGCACAGAATCCGCCACTTTCCCAGCGAAGTGTCAGCCGATGGTTCCCAGCGACGCCAGGGTCTTGACGACAGCTCTCGCCGCCTCCGCGCCCTTTGTTTCGAGGTGCGCCGTGAAGAAGGCGTTGTGGTCGGCGTGCTCGTGGAAATGGTGGGGAGTGAGCACCACCGAGAACACCGGGACGTCGGTATCGAGCTGCACCCGCATGAGACCGTCGATGACTGCGGTCTCGACGAAGTCGTGTCGATAGATTCCGCCGTCGACAACCAGTGCGGCGGCGACAATCGCCGAGTACTTCCCAGTTCTGGCGAGCCGCTGCGCGTGCAGCGGAATCTCGAACGCACCGGGCACCTCGAAAACGTCGACCGTGGCATCGTGACCGAGCTGCTCGAGCTCGGCGGCGAATCCCACTCGCGCGCGGTCGACGATGTCCAGGTGCCAGCTGGCGTGAACGAAGGCAATGGATCCGGCGAGTGGAGTCGTCATGGTGCGATGCTAGCGGTATCGCTCGTCGAGCAAGTCGAGTGTTCTGCCATCGGATTCACCGTCGAAATACTTGCGCAACACTTCGTCGAAAATGGACGTGCCCTTGGCAGCTTCGGCGAACAGCGTCATGGACGAGTGCAGTTTCAGATTGTCCGGATAGCCGAAAATCTCGTCGACCGTCCGGCCCTCGATAGCAACGGTCAGCCGAGCTGCCTTGTTCAGGCGTGGCCCCAGCACCTCGTGAGACAAGTACAGTTCCGCCTCGGTCAGATCGGCGATACCGAAGTGCTGGGCAGTTGCACTGCGGCCCAGCCCCGCCAGCTGCGGGAACACGAACCACATCCAGTGCGTCTGCTTACGTCCTGCCTTCAGCTCCTTCGTCACTGCATTCCAGACGGGGTCCTGGGCGTCCACGAAGCGTTGCAGGTCGTATTCGGTCATGTCACTCAACCTAGGTGAAGCCACGCGTCGAATGGTCGACCGTCGCGCAACACAAGCGTGCGGCCTGACAACGATGGTCAGCGGTCGCCTGCTGACAGCGTGAGACCGACGAGGATGCGCTCGAATTCCGTTCGCTCGGAGGCCGGGATCGCGTCGAGCAGATGCCGTCGGACCGCGTCGGCGTGAACGGGCCGAGCGCGTACGACGGCATCGCGTCCTGCCGCAGTGAGAACTACCTCCACTCCCCCGTCGACCGGACGCCGAGTGATGAGTCCGCGGTCGGCCATTCGGGTCAGATGATGCGACAGCCGACTGCGATGCCACTCGAGCATCGCCGCCAAGGCGCTCTGCCGCAGCACCCCCTGCCCTAGCTCGTGCACTCGGGTCAGAACCGCGAAGTCCTGGTCCGACAAACCAGTTTCGTCCGCAATCGCCGCCGTGACACGAGTCCACACGGTGTCCTGCGCCCGCTTCCATACGTGCCACAGCGCCATCTCGGATTCGTTCAACAGCGTCATTGCGCCAGCTTATCCACCCTGCTGTTGACATGACAACACAACCGAGCGCATTGTGTTGACATGACAACACACACCGCTCTCGTCACGGGCGCCAACCGAGGCATCGGCCTTGCCATCGTCCGCGGCCTCGCCGCCCATGGCTTTGTCGTCTATTTGGGCTCGCGAGATCTCGCCGGGGGCGTCGCAGCGGCCACCGGGATCGACGGAGACATCCGCCCCATTCGGCTCGATGTCACCTCGGCCGACGACATCGACGAGGCCGTCCGACACATCGACACCGAAGTGGGCCACCTCGACGCGCTGATCAACAACGCCGGCGTCAACGTCGGGTATCACCGCCCTGCCGAGGAAAATTCGTCGGATCTGCGAAAGGTTTATGGCGTCAACGTCTTTGCCGTCGTCGATGTGACAAACGCATTCCTACCGTTATTGAGAAAGTCCCCGGCAGGTCGGATCGTCAACGTCACCAGCAAGCGCGGTTCCATCGGCGAGGACGGCGCATGGGTGGGCACGCCGTCGATGGCGTATTCGAGCTCGAAGACCGCTCTGAACGCCCTCACCGTTCATTACGCCCGAGACCTTGCCGATACCCCGATCAAGGTCAACGGAGCAGCCCCCGGGCACGTCGCCACCGACTTCAATGGATTCCGCGGAACACGATCGCCGGACGAGGGTGCAGCCGTTGCGATTCGGCTCGCCACCCTCGACGCCGACGGACCCACCGGACTGATATTCGAGGACGACACCGTCCTGGCATGGTGAGGCGCGCCTACCCGCGTGTACGACGCGAATCGATCACTCCCGTATCGAATCCGGCCAGATGCAATCCACCGTGGAATCGTGCGTGCTCGATCTTGAGACAGCGATCCATGACGACGTTCAATCCGGCTGCTTCGGCGTCGTGGGCCACCTGCTCGTGCCACAGTCCCAGCTGCAGCCAGATCGTCTTCGCCTGCACAGCAATGGTTTCGGTGAGCACCTCGGGAAGGTCGTCGTACTTACGAAAGACGTCGACCAGATCCGGGGGCTTCGGCAGGTCTGCGAGCGTCGGATAGACCGTCGTCCCCTCGATCTCGGTGACCGTCGGATTGACGAGAAAGATCTCGTAGTTGCTGGTCGACGACAGATACCGGTTGACGAAATAGGATGCCCGCGAGGGGTTCTTGGACGCACCGACGATTGCGACGGTCTTGGTTTCCCGCAGAATGCGCTGACGCTCTTGGGCGGATGGGCCTTGCCAGGTGCGTCCACTCACGAGCGTGCCTTTCCGGTTGCCAGCGTCAGGGCCTGATCCAGATCCCAGAGAATATCGTCGACGTCTTCGAGCCCGACGCTGATGCGGATCAACTCCGGGCCGACTCCTGCTCCGCGGAGTTGATCGTCGCTCAACTGCCGGTGGGTGGTGCTTGCCGGATGAATCACGAGGGTGCGCACGTCGCCGATGTTGGCGACATGGCTTGCGACACGAACACTTTCGACGAACGCCTGCCCGGCGTCGCGACCCCCGTCGATTCCGAACGCGAACACCGCACCCGGTCCGGCGGGCAGATATTTCTCGGACCGTTCGTGATGCGGGTGACTGTGCAGCCCAGCCCATCTCACGTAGTCGATCCGCGGATCCTGTTCGAGCCATTCGGCGACTGTCCGGGCATTGGCGACGTGAGCGTCCATTCGCTGCGGCAACGTCTCGACACCCTGGATCAGGGTGAACGCCGACTGTGGTGCCAACGCACCACCGATATCGCGTAGTTGCTCGCTGCGCAGCTTGGTCAGAAAGCCGTACTCGCCGAAGTTGCCCCACCACGACAGGCCACCGTACGAGGCCACAGGCTCGGTCATCTGCGGGAATTTGCCTGAGCCCCAGTCGAATCGACCGGATTCGACCACCACGCCACCCAGCGTCGAACCGTGCCCGCCGAGAAACTTCGTCGCCGAGTGGATCACGATGTCGGCCCCGAACTCGATGGGCCGGCTCAGCCACGGGGTCGCCATCGTCGCGTCGATCACCAGCGGGATTCCGTGCTCGTGGGCGACGGCGGCAAGGCCCTCGAGGTCGGCGATCTCCCCCGACGGGTTGCCGATGATCTCGGCGTAGACGAGTTTCGTCGAATCGGTGATCGCAGCAGCGTAATCCGCCGGATCGGTACCCGGAACGAACGTGGTCTCGACACCGAAACGACGGAGCGTGACGTCGAGCTGGGTCACCGTGCCGCCGTAAAGCCCGGCCGCTGCGACGATATGGTCGCCGCTGCCCGCGAGCGCGGCGAACACCGCGAACTCGGCCGCCAATCCACTGGCGAAGGCGACCGCTCCGATGCCGCCTTCGAGACTCGCGATGCGCTCCTCGAAGGCGGCGACGGTCGGGTTACCGATACGGCTGTAGACGTTGCCGTACTTCTGCAGAGCGAACAGATCGCCTGCGTCCGAGGAATTCTCGAACACGTAGCTCGCCGTTTGATAGATCGGCACAGCACGCGAACCGGTGGAAGGGTCGGGCCTCGCTCCGGCGTGAATTGCTCTGGTACGCAGGCCGAAAGTCCGTTCGCTCATAACCTCACGCCGTTTCGAGAACGGTGCGAATCGGGGTGGGGTTGCGCGTCAGATCCAGCACGGGGCAGTGATCATCGGCGGCCTTCTGCAGTTCCTCGTACCGTTCTCGGCTCTCGGGTCCGGTGATCGTCACGACCACCCGCACCTCGCCGAATCCGGGGCGCACGTTCTCGTCGAAACCGAAGAATCCACGTACGTCGAGGTCACCCTCGGCCTTGGCCTTGATGTCGTCGACGACGATCCCGAGCTTCTCGGCCCACACGCGGTAGGTGACCACCTGGCAGGACAGCAGTGACGCCAGGTAGTACTCGACTGGATTGGCGGCCTTGTTCTCTCCGCCGAGGGCCGGTGGCTCGTCGACCTCGACACTGAACTTGCCGAGTGTGATGGTGCTGGCGACGGCGTCGTGTGCGGTGGCAGAACCACGAAAGACGACCTGGGCGTTCTTCGCGTCGGCCTGCACGGCGTCATCGGTGGCAGCAATGACGCCGCCGAGATGGGACACAGATGTGGTCATGAATGATCCTGTTCGCTGGAAAATGGTTGCCGGAACGACCCGAGAAGCAGTGCATGCTCGTCGAGGATGGGTTCGATCGACAATCACGAACAGGAGGAGGTGCACACCAGACACAAGTCGATTGTGCGACGACGAACGAGCCTTCTGGCTGCGTCGGTCACATGCGTGTCGGTCACGTTTTCGACAATAGCCTAAGAGAACTGGTCCGCGCCGACGTCGGTCTCGTCGTCGGCGATGGCCGCGACGATGCGCGCTGCCACCGAATCCGCGGTCAACCCCTGTGGCAGTTTCGGTGCCTGCCCGGCGATCGGCCGAGTGGCCAAGCCGGTCTCGGTGTGCGGTGGCCGCACATCGACAATCCTGATCTTCGACTTACGGGCTTCTGTACGAACACTTTTCAGCAATGCACTGGCCGCCGCCTTGCTCGCCGAGTAAGCGCCCATGTTCGGCATCGGCTTGTCGGCCACCACCGCACTGATGTTGAGGACGAATCCGCCTTGATCCAGCGTGTTCAGCGCTGCTCTCATGACCCGCAGCGGCGCGAGGTAGTTGAGCAGCAGCAACTCGTCGACGGTGTCGTCGTCCACCTCGCTGACCGCACCGAACGCCACCACGCCTGCGGCGATCACGATTCCGTCCAGACCACCGTGGTGTTCGACGGCCTCCGCGATCACCGAGCGAGCCGAATCCGGCAGCGTCAGATCGGCATTGACCGCATGATGCTCCGAGGACTCGAGACTGCGACCGCTGACGGTCAGCCGGGCGCCGGCTTCGGCGAGCTGGTCGACTATCGGGGAACCCAGCCCACCACTGGCACCGAAAACGAGAATGCGTGCGCCGTCGAGTGTCGTCATACTTTCGAGGTTAACGGCCACCTCACAACCCCGCTGACGCTGACGTATATTGGGTCGTTCCGCAGGCTCCACTCCCGCTGACGACTACGACAACAGCTTCTTCTGGACCTTTCCCATGGCATTGCGCGGCAGCGAGTCGACGACGCGAATCTCGCGCGGCCGCTTGTGAATCGACAGCTCGGTGGCCACCAGATCGATGAGCACCCGATCCTCGATCTCGGTGCCCACGACGAAGGCCACGATGCGCTGGCCCAGGTCGTCGTCCGGCAGCCCGACGACAGCGACCTCGTTCACGCTCGGGTGCCCCAACAGCACCGTCTCGATCTCCCCCGCGCCGACGCGATAGCCGCCGGTTTTGATCAGGTCCGTCGACGCTCGCCCGACGATGCGATGAAAGCCGTCCGGCTCGATGAGGGCGACATCGCCGGTATCGAACCAGCCGTCCTCGGTGAAGGTCGCGGCCGTCGCCTCGGGGTTGTTCAGATAGCCGTCGAACAGCATGGGGCAACGGATCTGGAGTGCACCGATCGATTCACCATCGTGGGGCACGTCTTCGCCCTGCTCGCCGCGCAGTCGCGTTTCGACGCCTGCGACCGGTAGTCCAACCGATCCCGGTCGACGCTCACCGTCTGCTCGGGTGCTGACGGTGATGAGGGTTTCGCTCATGCCGTACCGCTCGACCGGGGCCTGGCCGGTGAGCTCGCGCAGCTTCTCGAACACCGGTACCGGAAGCGGCGCGCTGCCGGAGACCAGTAATCGGGCGTCGGCCAGGGCGCGAGCAGAGTCCTCGTCGGCGGCGATGCGCGACCACACGGTCGGCACCCCGAAGTACAGAGAACCGCGAGCTGCCGCATAGAGCTCCGGCGTCGGCTTACCGGTGTGAATCAGTGGGCTGCCCACCCGAAGCGGGCCGAGCATACCGAGGATCAATCCGTGCACGTGGAACAGCGGAAGACCATGCACCAGAGTGTCTTTCCACGTCCAGCTCCACGCTTCGGCCAACGCGTCGAGCCCGGCCTCGATGGCACCGCGGGAGATCAGGACGCCCTTGGGCGGGCCGGTGGTACCAGAGGTGTAGAGCACGAACGCAACGGAAGACGGTTGCGGTTCGGCGTAGCTGTGCCACGAACGTGCGTGCTGACGCACCGGTAGAACCTCGAGCCCGGCGGTATCGGGCGGAGCCTCGCCGAGCCACGCCTGCGCACCCGAGTCCCGGAGGATGTGCTCGCGTTCGGCGGCTCCCGCATCCGGCGGGACCGGGACCACGGTGACGCCGGCGATCAGGGCACCGACGACCGCGAGCACAGTCTTGACCGACGGTGTTGCGTGGATCGCGAGCCGGTCTGCCCGCGCGATGCGTTCGGCAACCGAGGTCGCCGCGCCCAGGATGTCCGCGCGAGACAGCGAGACTCCGTCGATGGTGATGGCGTCGGGAATATCGTCTCCCCGCGCAACGGCGAGTGGGTTCAGTGAACGAAGCAGCACATGGCTACCGTACATACATGGACGTGGACGGAATCGACACCGGCGACTACGCCGAGTACATGACGGTCGCCGCCGGTGACCTGCAGGCGGGCGTCTATCTGATCGGAACCGACGCCGAGCAGGACACCGATTCCGAGGACGATCTCGACCTGGATCTCGATGACGAGGATTCGGACGACGACGCCATCGACGTCGCGCATGTCACCGACGGCGCGCCGAGGCTCGTCTACTCGGTGCAGTCGGACGACTTCTGGACGCGAGTGGAACTGGCCGATCTGCGAGCCACTCAGCTCTACGAGGAAGCCCACGCACGCAATCCCGAGGTCAACACCGAGCCGAAACGCTTCACCACCGTCGAGGCGTTCGGCAGCAACGAGCTGGTCTACATCCTGCGCATCCGCCGCGGCGGCTGGGACGTGGGCGAGCCCGACCTCGACTGACGGACGTTCTACTAGGCGGAGGACGCGACGGTTCCGATTCCGAGGGCGACCAGGAATCCGGCGCTGATGCGGTCCAACCAGTCGGTCACCGCAGGTTTGCGCAGCAACGCGACCGCACGTGAGGCGACGACGGAGAACACCCCCATCACCAGGGCGGCCACGACCACCTCGACCAGGCCGAGCGTCATGGCACCGGTGAACGTGACCACGGTGAGGAACTGCGGCACCACGGCCAAGTAGAACAGTCCCACCTTGGGATTGAGCGCGCACGAGAGAACCCCGGCACCGAACGCCGACCATGCCGGCGCAGCAACCGGCACCAGCGGCTCACCGGCAACCTTGTTCTTTCGGCGAGACCGGAACGCCTTCACACCCAGGTACAGCAGATACAGTCCGCCGAGGATCTTGACGACTCGATATGCCGTCGCCGACTGCTCGACGATCGCCGCCAGACCGACGGCTACCAGCACGGCCCAGAACAGTCCGCCGATCGCGACGCCCATCGCCGCCGCGATCCCGGGCTTGAGGCCGCCGATGCTGTACCGCAGCACCAGGAACGAGTCGGGCCCGGGCAGGATCGCCAGCAGAAAACACACACCGGCGAAGCTGAGCAGCAGGGTGAGGGTCATGGGTACATGAGAACACTCGGTCCGAGCTGGGTCCAACTCACTTTTCTGTCCACAATTCACGTCGGCAGGCGGGATCCCGTTCGCCAAACCGAATTGTGGACACTCAGCACACCAGAGAAACCCGACTACCCGCGCAGGCGAATAGCTGCAGCCTCGATGCGCTCGTCCGTGGCCGTCAGTGCGATGCGCACGTGCTGTCCACCGTGCGGGCCGTAGAACTCTCCCGGAGCGGCGAGGATGCCACGTTCGGCGAGCCAGTCGACGGTGTCGCGACACGGTTCGCCCCGCGTGGCCCAGAGGTAGAGCCCGGCCTCGGAGTGGTCGACGGTGAATCCGGCTTCCTCGACGGCCGCCTTCAAGATCGTCCGGCGGGCGCGGTATCGCTCGCGTTGAATGTTCTCGTGCTCGTCGTCGGCCAGAGCCGCAGTCATGGCGGCCTGGATCGGCAGCGGCACCATCATGCCGGCGTGCTTGCGTACCTCGAGCAGCTCCGCCACGAGGGACGCGTCGCCGGTGACGAAGCCCGCGCGATAACTCGCCAGGTTCGAGGTCTTCGAGAGTGAATGCACGGCAAGGAGATTGGTGTGATCACCGCCGCACACCCGGGGATCCAACACCGACACGGCCTCGGCATCCCAGGTCAGACCCAGGTAACACTCGTCGGAGACGACAATGGCGTCGCGCTCTCGCGCCCAGTCGACGACCTTGCGCAGGTGGTCGACACCGAGCACCTTGCCCGTCGGATTGGACGGTGAGTTGACGAAGACGAGCGACGCCCGCTCGGGGCCGAGCCGCGCGAGACCGTCGGCGCGCAGAATACGAGAAGCGGCGAGCAGAGCACCCACTTCGTATGTGGGATATGCCAATTCGGGGATGACAACCAGGTCATCGGTCCCCAGACCCAACAGACTCGGCAGCCAGGCGATCATTTCCTTGGTGCCGATGGCCGGCAGCACCGCGTCGGTCGAGATACCGGTGATCGAGTAGCGGCGCTCCAGCGCCGCCACCGCGGCCTCCCGCAGCGCGACGGTGCCGATGGTCGTCGGGTATCCGGGTTCGCCGGCAACCGAATTCAGAGCAACCCGAATCACCTCGGCGACCGGGTCGACGGGCGTCCCGACCGACAGATTGACGATGCCGTCCGGGTGCGCCGACGCCTTCTCCTTGGCAGCGGTCAACGAGTCCCAGGGAAAATCGGGCAGCGCCGCTGCCACCGCTCTACGTGCCAAGGCGTCAGTTCTCGCCCATGGGAGGCAGAGCCTTGATGAACGGCGGGTCGTAGTCCGTCTTGCCGAGCTTGGCTGCGCCGCCGGGAGATCCCAGGTCGTCGAAGAAGTCGACATTGGCACCGACGTACGCGCTCCACTGCTCGGGAACGTCGTCCTCGTAGAAAATGGCCTCGACGGGGCACACGGGCTCGCAGGCCCCGCAGTCGACGCATTCGTCGGGGTGGATGTACAGCATTCGGTTACCCTCGTAGATGCAATCCACCGGGCACTCTTCGATGCACGCTTTGTCCAGTACATCTACGCACGGTTCTGCAATCGAGTAGGTCACTGCTGCTCTCCCCTCCTGTATCGATCGTGGGCGCTCACGCGCCCTGAGCATCCTAGTATCGCGGTCCGAACATGGGGCAAACCGACCAGGGTGGCCTCACCTGCCCCAGCTCGGCTATCGCCGCAGTTGCTTCGCGGTCGTGTCGGCACCGAGGGCCGAGGCCTTCTGATGTACTGCCAGCCACTTCCGGCCCTGCTTGGCGGCGCGCGAGAGTGCGCCCCGCTCACCGAGATATCCGGCGACGCCACCGACGAGCGGAATGGCTCCGAGTACTCGGTAGAACCCGCGCGGATGCGGACGCTTCTCCAGCTCTCCGGTGACGTCGCGCAGCACGTTGGCGATCTGCCACATTCCGCGCAGCAGTGCGAACGGACCGGATTTCGGCGACTCTTCCTTCTTCTCGACGGGGGCGCTGTCCGCCAAGGACGTCAGATCTCGCTTGCACAGCACCGAGCCGAGCAACGCCACATGTGTCTCGCGGTCGGTCACCCCGGATTCACGGGCCACCGCGACGAGCACCATCGCCTGGTTGGCGAACCCGAGCAGATCCTGGATCGGCAGACGGTTGACCAGGATGCCGAACACACCGGGGAACGCGACGGCAACGGTGTTGAGAGCGCCGATGCGATTGACCCACCACTGCGAGCGAGCACCACTGTCGAGCTTCTCCCAGCCTGCGGTGCCTGGGAAGTCGGTGGTGTCGAATGCCTTGGCAAGAAAATCGATGACGTTGTCGAGGGTCGAATCGTCCGCAGAGGACTCGCGGAACGTCCGACCCTTCAGTCCGATCGGATCGCGTGTGGCCAGGATGTCGAGCACGGGATGGATGATGGCAACGGCACTGCTCAGCACCGCGGCGACTCGACGGTCGTCCATGTCAGACAAGCTCCAATTCGTAAAAATCAAGACCCAGGGTCAGATCAGGCCGGCGACCGACACCTCCGGTGCCGGGCCGTACGTGGTGGTGCGCTGACGAACCGGTCGTCCGATGCCGTCGGCGATCTCGTGCAGTTCCGCGACGGTCTTTTCCGAACCGTTCTGCGAACCTGCCATCCGCGAGATCGTTTCTTCCATCAGGGTCCCGCCCAGATCGTTCGCGCCTCCGTTCAGCATCGCCTGTGTACCCGTGATTCCCAATTTCACCCATGACGTCTGAATATTGTCGATACGGCCGTGCAGCATGATCCTGCCCAGAGCGTGCACCGCCCGGTTGTCCCGGTTGGTCGGACCGGGCCGCGACGCACCGGCCAGGTACAACGGCGAAGACTGATGCACGAACGGCAGCGGCACGAACTCGGTGAATCCGCCGGTCTTGTCCTGGATCTTCTTGAGGACGTTCAGGTGGCCGACCCAGTGCGACGGATTGTCGACGTGGCCGTACATCATCGTCGAGCTCGACCGCAGCCCCACCTCGTGCGCCGTGGTGATCACCTCGATCCACTCGGCAGCGGGGAGCTTGCCCTTGGTCAGCACCCAGCGAACCTCGTCATCGAGGATTTCCGCGGCAGTACCGGGAATCGAGTCCAAGCCGGCGGCCCGTAGCTCGGTGAGCCATTCGCGGATCGACTGACCACCGCGCGAGGCACCGTTGACGATCTCCATCGGCGAGAACGCATGCACGTGCATCGACGGCACCTTGGCCTTCACCGCCCGCACCAGATCGGCATAGCCGGTCACCGGCAGCTCCGGGTCGATCCCGCCCTGCATGCACACCTCGGTGGCTCCCACGACATGCGCTTCCCATGCCCGATCCGCCACCTCGGCGGTGGACAGCGTGAACGCATCCGCGTCGCCCTTGCGCTGAGCGAACGCGCAGAAGCGGCACCCGGTGTAGCAGATGTTGGTGAAGTTGATGTTCCGGTTCACCACGTAGGTGACAGTGTCTCCGTTGACCTGTTTGCGCAGATCGTCGGCGAGCGCGGCGACGGCGTCCATGCCCGGGCCCTCGGCCGTCGCCAGCGCGAGGTACTGCTCGTCGGACAAACCGGCCGGGTCTTTCTCCGCTGCCGTCAACGCCGACACCAGGTCGCGGTCCACCCGCTCGAGCCCGGCGAGGTCACGTACCTGTTCGCGGATCGATTCCCAGTCGCCGAACGCATTCGCCAGATCCGAACGAGTCTCGGTGTTACGACCCTGAGTGTCGATCTCGGTGTTCAGATCCACCCGGCCCGAGGACTCCCATTCCTCGTCCGGCTCCTGCCACGGCAGACCGGTCGGGTTGACGCCCTCGCGCGCCATCCCGGTCTCCGGGTCGGCCACCGCCCGCACGTGCGCCGAGATCCGCGGATCGATCCACGGCGCACCGGCGAGCACGTACTGCGGCTGCGCGGCAGTACGTTCCACGAGCGTGTAACCGGCGGCCGCCGACAGCTCGGCGAGAGTGTCGAGGTTCGGCCACGGCCGCTCGGGATTGACGTGGTCGGGAGTCAGCGGCGAGACCCCGCCCCAATCGTCGACGCCTGCGCCCAGCAACGCGGCGGTCTCCTCCGCTGCGACGAGGTTCGGCGGGGCCTGGATGCGCATCGACGGACCGACCACCATGCGCGTCACCGCGATGGTTGCCAGGAATTCTTCGAGACCGGCGTCGGGCACGGACCGCATCGCGGTATCGGACTTGGCCAGGAAATTCTGCACGATGATCTCCTGAACATGCCCGAAAGACTTGTGCACCTTGCGAATTGCCATGATTGACTCGGCGCGGTCACGCAGCGTCTCGCCGATACCCACCAAAATGCCTGTCGTGAACGGGATATTGAGCCGGCCCGCATCGGTCAGCGTGCGCAGCCGAACCTCGGGATCCTTGTCGGGGCTGCCGTAGTGGGCTTGCCCCTTCTCCTCGAACAGCCGACGCGAGGTGGTCTCGAGCATCATACCCATCGACGGCGCCACCGGCTTGAGTCGCGAAAGTTCCTGCCACGACATCACTCCGGGGTTGAGGTGCGGCAGCAAACCGGTCTCCTCGAGCACTCGGATCGACATGGCCCGCACGTAGTCCAGGGTCGAGTCGTAACCGCGCGAATCGAGCCACGCCTTGGCCTCGGGCCACCGTTCCTCTGGCCGGTCACCGAGAGTGAACAGCGCCTCCTTGCAGCCCAAGGCCGCACCCTTGCGCGCGACGTCGATGATCTCGTCGGGATCCATGAACATCCCGTGCCCGGCGGCGTTGAGCTTGCCCGGCACCGTGACGAACGTGCAGTAGTGGCACTTGTCGCGGCACAACCGCGTGATGGGCACGAATACCTTGCGGGAGTACGACACCGTCTTCGGCCGGCCCGCAGATTCGAGCCCGGCATCGCGGACTCGGGAAGCCGACGCCATCAGGTCCGTCAGATCGTCACCGCGAGCGTGCAGCAGCACCGTGGCCTCGTCGACGTTGAGAGACACTCCGTCGCGGGCGCGACGCAACACTCGTCGCATCGCGGAGGGGGCAGGCACGGAGTCAGGTAGAGAAGTCACCCGTCGATCATGCGCCTTCCCGGTACGCCCGTGCCACTGCAGGGCCTTCGGGCTGCCGTCGTCGTGCGCGGTTTGCGTACGTGGAGCTACGCAAATCGCGCACGAGGGGCAGCGCCCGCTATCGCAGCAGGGTGGTGGATAGCAAAAGACACCTCTAGGTTTGTACCCGTGACAACGATGACCGATCCCCAGTGGCAACCGTCTCCACGTGCACGTCTTCTCTGGGCTCTGAGTGCCGGCCTGTTGTGGCTGCCGGTCTTCGTCGCCCAGATCGTCTGGGCCGTCGTCGACTCGCAGTGGACCTCGTGGCCGCACGTCGCCGTCCTGGTCGCATCGATAGTGCTGACGGCCCTACACATCGCGATCGTCCCGCAGTGGCGCTATCGCGTCCATCGTTGGGAGATCAGCGATACCGCCGTCTACACCCGCACCGGCTGGCTCAGTCAGGAACGACGCATCGCGCCCATCTCGCGCGTGCAGACAGTCGACACCGAACGAGGCCCACTCGATCGGCTGCTCGGATTGGCCACGGTCACCGTCACGACCGCATCGTCCGCCGGCGCGGTGAAGATCACGGCACTCGATCAGGACGTCGCGGACAAGACGGTCGCCCGACTGACCGATATTGCCGGCCGCACGGTCGGAGACGCAACGTGACCGATCAGGCGGAGCTCCTCGCGGTCGAGGAGGAGCAGCCGTGGTTGCGCCTGGACAAGCGAATGTTGTTGGTGCATCCGGTGAACGAGGGCATCAAGATTCTGCCGGTGTTGCTGATCTCGTTCTTCGTGGGCAGCCAGAGCGGTAACCACTACTGGAGTCTCGGCATCCTCGCGGTCGTCGTGGTGTTCGCAATTCTGCGATGGTTCACCACCAGTTACCGGATCGGTCCGGTACATGTGCAACTGCGCACCGGCGTGTTGCAGAAGAAGGTACTGTCCATCCCGCGCAACAGGATTCGTTCGGTCGACGTCGAAGCGAACGTGCTGCACCGGGTACTCGGGTTGTCGATCTTGCGGATCGGTACCGGTCAACAGGCGGGCAAGGGCGAGGCTTTCGAGCTCAACGCCCTCGACACCTCCCTGGTACCCGCACTGCGCGGCGATCTGCTCCAGCGAGTGTCGGGACAGACTCCGTCGGCCGACGGTATGCCCACTGCAGCAACGAATCCCGAGGTGGAGATTGCCCACTGGCAGTTCTCGTGGGTGCGCTTCGCCCCGTTCTCGATCACCGGCATCGTCACCATCGCCGCTGCCGTCGGCGTGCTGTTCCAGTACGGACTGGGGCAGACGCTGGCCGAGTCGTCGGTGGTCTCGAACAGTATCGACTCCGCCGAGCAATTCGGAATCGCCGTGTTCGTCGTCGTAGCCCTGGTCGCACTGCTCGTCGTATCCAGCATCTTCGCGTGCGTCCGCTACCTGTTGACCTACGGCAACCTCACCGTCACCGACCAAGGTCGCACCCTGCACGTCAGCCACGGACTGCTGCGTACCCGGCAGTCGACTCTCGACCGCAAGCGCTTACGGGGCACTTCCCTGTCTCAGCCGCTCCTGCTGCGTGCGGTCAGCGGTGCCCGTCTGGACGCCATCATGACCGGCGTCAGCGCCGAGAAGAAGGAATCGTCCCTGCTGCTCCCCCAGGCTCCGCAGGCCGAGGCGCTGCGCATGATGACCACGGTGCTCGGCGACGCCGGTCTGCACGGCAGTGCCGACCGGCCGCTGCTGCAGCACGGCCCCGCAGCGCGACGTCGCCGTTACACCCGGGCGGTTGTGCCGCTGCTGGTCATCGCCACCGGCCTGGGAGTTGCACAGTATTTCGGCGCGCCGATTCCGATCCTCGCGTGGATAGCCATCGGCGTGTTGTTCGTCGCGGCCTTCGGCCTGGCTCACGATCGCTACCGCGGCCTGGGACATGCCGTCCTGCCCGGCTGGCTCATCACTCAGCACGGCTCGCTGGACAGAACTCGGCACAGCCTCGAAGCCGCGGGCATCATCGGCTGGACGGTGCGGCAGACGTTCTTTCAGCGACGCGCCGGGGTCGCCACCATCGTGGCGGCTACTCCGGCAGGCGTCGGGCACTACGAAGTGATCGATATCCCGGTGGAGAACGCGTGGGCCATGATCGACGCCGTCACCCCGGGAGCCGGAGACATCTGGCTACAGCGGACCTGACATGGTGGCGCGCCCGCAGACCATCGCCGAGCTCGACACCGCGGTATCGAACTGTCGCGCCTGCCCACGGTTGGTGCAATGGCGCGAACAGGTCGCGGCCGAGAAGCGTGCGGCATTCTCGGACGAAACGTACTGGGGCAAGGCGGTTCCCGGCTTCGGACCGGCCGACGCGGCGATGCTGATCGTGGGGCTGGCTCCGGCGGCACACGGCGCGAACCGCACCGGCCGAATGTTCACCGGCGATCGAAGTGGTGACGTGCTGTACCGAGCCATGCATGCCGTCGGGCTGGCGAGCCGACCCATCGCGACCCATATCGGCGACGGGTTGACGCTCACCGGAGTTCGCATCACGGCCCCGGTGCATTGCGCGCCGCCGCAGAACAAACCGACTCCGGCCGAACGAGACAGGTGCACGCCCTGGTTGGACGACGAATTGCGGTTGCTGCGTCCGACATTGCGATCGGTGCTCGTTCTCGGTGCCTTCGGCTGGCAGTCCCTGCTTCCGATACTGGCCGCCAACGGATGGGAAATACCTAGGCCTGCACCGAAGTTCGGCCACGGCGTTCGACTCGACCTGGGATCGATCACCGTGTTCGCCAGCTACCACGTCAGCCAGCGAAACACTTTCACCGGACTGTTGACGCCGACGATGATCGAGGATGTCCTTCGGGATGCGGGTCGGCATGCACGCTTGCTGTGATCGCCTTCATCCGGAACATGAACAGCAGAACACCGGGCGGACCGGCCCCGGCAATGATGAGCAACATCGTGCGCCAATCGGCGAGCAGCAGAACATCGTTGCCCGGCCCGCCCAGCATGCAGAGCACCACTGCGACGAACCATCCGATCAGGGGTGACGCCACCCAGATCGACCGCTCGGCAACCTTACGCGCGGCCAGGATCAGCGCGACGTTGGCGATACCGCCGAGTAGTGCGCTGATGGGGAATTGCACCGAACCGAGGTAGGTCGGCAGAAAGAAGACCGACAGAATTCCGGAGAGAAAGCCGTCGAACACCAGTACTGCGACGGTTGCCCACGACACCAGGGCGACAGTATTGGATGCGGCCTTCGAGATCATGCGCCCAATACTGCCTTGACCCGGGTTGTTTCAGTGCATCGCATTCGAAAAACCGGGCACCGGCACTCAGGAAACCGGCGGATAGCCCAGCGAGGTCAGCAAGTTGCTTGCGCCCATGGCGATCTGACCCAGAACGTACTGGTACAGATCTGCCTGTGCGCCGAACTGCGGCTTGAGAGAATCGACGAACGCGACGATGGCGTCCTGCACTACCCAGTTGTACATGTGTGTTCCGCCCCTGCTGTGATGAGATCGACCTTGTGGTGATTCAGTGATGCGAGGCACAGCCTAGTACGCCGGCAAACAAGTCGGTCTCCCTGCCCGTCTCATCGGTGCCGAGAGTGCCCCGGACCAGCACATACTGCTCGTCCAGCAGAATCGGTTGGGCGATGTCGTTGGAGAGTGCGTATTCGCGTCCCGACGGGGCGACGGTGACCTGGGTGGCGTGTGCGCGCAAGGCATCGCGCTTGGCGTCGAGTACGCCGCGGATGTCGATGCTGGTGGTGATCGTGTCCTCGGGGACGCTGGGAAGCTCACCGTCGACGGGCATTCGCCATCCGACCGGAACGTCGTCGATTGCGGCAAGCCCCGACTGCAGTTGATCGTGGCCCGTCACGGTCCAGTAGAACTTCGACACCTCCCAGGGCGACCCGGCCCCGGGGTAGGAATCCGTCCCACAGACCTCGACGGCCTCGGTCACCAACGAATGCACCTGCTGATGATCGGGATGGCCGTAGCCGCCCTCGGGGTCGTAGCCGACGACGACCTGAGGCCGCAGCTCACGCATCACCGCCACGAGCGCTCCGAGAGCCTCGTCGCGGTCCGCGTTGACGAACGCGCGCGGCTTTCGGGCGGCAGAGGTCCCGGCCATCCCGGAATCTCGCCAGCGGCCGGCTCCGCCGAGAAAGCGCGGCGGATTGCAGCCCAGAGCCGCGAGTGCCCGATGCAATTCCAGGATCCGATAGCCGCCCAACTGATCGGCGCGATCGACGACCAGATCGGCCCACGTCTCGCCGATCACCTCACCCTCCTCGCCGAGCGAGCAGGTGAGCACCGTGACATCTGCCCCGGCGCGAACGTAGTGGGCAATGGTGCCGCCGGTGGTGATGGTCTCGTCGTCCGGATGCGCGTGCACGAGGAGCAACCGCTGCGGCTCGGTCATCGCCTGCTCGCTCATCGCCTGCTCCGTCATTCCGTCCGTCCTCGATCCTGTGCTCACGTCGTCGTTCCTGCGGTGTCGCCGCGGCGATCGGTCACGAGGGCGTCCGCATCCACTGCGCGGCGTCGGCGAAGATGCCGACCTCGACCGGGCCGGTCAAGGAGACACCGGTGATGCCGGGCACCGCGGCCACCACCGACGAGTCCTGCATGATCGGCAACGTCGATGCCAGCGACCACAGCTTGGGCTCGACGTCGTTTGCGGCCACGGATGGATCGAGACCGTTCACGAGAGCCCTGTCGATAGTGGGCTCGAGTTCGGGAACGCACAGGCCGGACAGATTCCGCGGGGCCGCCGAGCGGTCGCCGCTGTCTGCGGCGGGCTCCGGGACGCAGCCGAACCGTGATGCGAGCGCCGTTGCGGGGTCGACTCCTGCACTGTTCCAGCCCACCACCGCATCGACGGTTCCGTCGGTCAGCGCAGTCGAGTACAGCTCGTCGGCCGCCAGTGGGGTGACGGTCGCATCGACCCCTGCGCCGACGAGCTCGTCCGCCGCCGTCCCCGCGACCGCGAGAGCGATGTCGTCGTTCTCGACGGCACCGATCACGAACCGCAGCGCGGTACCGGTCGCGTCGGCGAGGCGGGTGGCACCCGGAACGGCTGTACTCGTGGTGGCCGCCTCGGCGGACGTAGGCGCGGTTGTCGTCGTCGGTGCAGCTGCAGTCGTCGGAGCGGTCGCATTCGGTGTCGATGTGACCATCGCGTCGGGCGTCGGAACGAAACCTGCGCGTTCCAGCAGATCGAGGGCCGCGGTTCTGCCGATGGGAGCGGGCGACGTTGCGGTGTAACCGGGGTCGGAGGGCGAGAGGAGCTGCGCTGCAGCACGGCGATCCGTCGCGCCGCCGCCGGCCCCGACCGTTGCGAGGAGGTTCGGATCCAGAAGGCCGAAAATCGCTTGGCGCACAATAGAATTCGACATGTTGGGCGCTCTACCGTTCACCGTCATCGACAGCACCCGAGATTGCCTGATCGTGTCGGTTCGGACGCCTGGAATTGCCGAGAGCTGTGCGCGCAAGGCCGCGTCACCACGAACCTGGGCGATCTGAGCGTCGGCCGATCGCAGAGAATCGGCCAGTTGCGCGGGGGTACCGCCCCGGCGGATGAGGATCTGATCGGGCGATGCGGGCTCGTCCCAGAAGCGGTCGTTGCGCTCGAGCAGAATCTCGTCACGCCCCTGGTCGACGGTCTTGATGTTGAACCGAGAGCCGGAGACCGGCACATTGTCGGTGAGTCCACCTTGGAACCCGCCGGGCGAGTCCTTGAGCAGGTGCGAGGGCACCAGGTCCGTGAACAGTCGCTGCCACGCCGGGTACGGCGATTCGAGAGTCACGTCGACGGTCTTGCCACCGCCCGAGGATGCGACGTCGCTGATCAGGGCGTAGCCGGCGGAATCGACCACACCGGGTTGGGTGATCATCTGCTGCCACAGGTAGCGGAAGTCCTCGGCGGCGATCGGTGCGCTGTCGGACCACTGCGCCTCGTTGCGCAGCTGGTAGCGAATGGTGAAGGGCGATTGTGAGGTCACTTCGGCCGAGATCATCAACGACAGGTCGGGCTCCCAGGTGGTCGATCCCGTGTCCGCGTTCCGCACGGGCCGAAACGGGCTGGGCAGCACGAGCGAACTCACCGCAGCAGTGGCGGGAGACTGGTCTGCCAGCAAGTGAGGGTTGAATCCGATTCCGACGTCGTCGATGGCGACGACGACGGGGTCGCCGGTCTTCGATGGCACGGTCGTCGTGGTGACCGGAGTTTCGACGCTCTCGATCGGCGGTGGCGGATCCGCGGTGCACGCAGTGAGTACCAGAGCGATGGCAGAAACCAGAACCGCCGGCATCAGCACGTTGCGCAACGAGGATCTCCTTCGTGATCGGCTACCGGTACAGGAAAAGCGACGCCCCACCACAGTGACACGTCGCTTCTCCTGCACGAGATGAGTCTTACAGAGCAGCCTTGTCGCGAGTCTTGCTGCGCGAACGCTCACGGGCGCGCTCGTTGGAATCGAGGTGGACCTTGCGGACGCGGACGACCTCGGGGGTCACCTCGACGCACTCGTCGCCTGCACAGAACTCCATGGCCATTTCCAGGTCCAGCTTCTTGGGCTTGGCCAGGGTCTCCATGACATCTGCCGAGGACTGACGCATGTTGGTCAGCTTCTTCTCGCGGGTGACGTTGATGTCGAGGTCTTCCTGACGCGGGTTGATGCCCACGACCATGCCCTCGTAGGTGTCTGCACCCGGCTCGACGAAGAACGTGCCGCGGTCGGCCAACTGGATCATCGCGAACGGGGTGACGGTGCCGTGACGGTCCGAGACGAGCGAACCGGTGTGGCGGGCGCGGATCTCGCCGGCCCACGGCGCGTACCCGTGGAAGACGGCGTTGGCGATGCCCGTACCGCGGGTGTCGGTGAGGAACTCGGTACGGAAGCCGATCAGGCCACGCGAGGGAACGATGAATTCCATGCGAACCCAGCCTGCGCCGTGGTTCGTCATCTGGACCATCTTGCCCTTACGTGCGGCGAGCAGCTGCGTCACGGCACCGAGGTACTCCTCCGGTGTATCGACCATGAGCTCTTCGAAGGGCTCGTGCAGCTTGCCGTCGACCGTCTGGGTGACCACCTGAGGCTTGCCGACGGTGAGCTCGAAGCCCTCACGACGCATCTGCTCGACGAGGATGGCGAGAGCGAGCTCACCACGACCCTGGACCTCCCAGGCATCGGGGCGACCGATGTCGAGGACCTTGAGCGAGACGTTGCCGATGAGCTCCTGATCGAGGCGGCTCTTGACCATGCGCGAGGTGAGCTTGTGGCCGCTGACGCGTCCGACGAGCGGGCTCGTGTTGGTTCCGATGGTGACCGAGATGGCGGGCTGGTCGACGGTGATGCGGGGCAGTGCGACCGGGTTCTCCAGGTCGGCGAGCGTGTCGCCGATCATGATGTCCGGGAAGCCCGCGACGGCGACGATGTCACCCGCGACACCCTTCTCGCCGGGGACGCGCTCGACGCCGATCGTGTTGAGCAGCTCGGTGATCTTGGCCTTCTGGACGACGGGCTCGCCGTCGACCTCACGCATCCAGCTCACGGTCTGGCCCTTGGAGAGCTGACCGTTGTGGATGCGGACCAGCGCGAGGCGGCCGAGGAATGCGGATGCGTCGAGGTTGGTGACGTGTGCCTGCAGCGGCGCGTCGACGTTGCCCTTGGGAGCCGGGACGTAGCTGAGCAGAACCTCGAACAGCTCGTCGAGGTTTTCGGCGTCGGGGGCGTGTCCGTTCTGGGGCTGGACCTTCGAGGCCTTGCCCTCACGACCGGACGCGTAGAGGACGGGGAGGTCGAGTGCGAGCTCGGCTGCCTCGGACGCTTCGTCG
Source organism: Rhodococcus sp. Leaf278 (assembly GCF_001426085.1). Taxonomy (GTDB): domain Bacteria; phylum Actinomycetota; class Actinomycetes; order Mycobacteriales; family Mycobacteriaceae; genus Rhodococcoides. The sequence goes on along the minus strand of NZ_LMRR01000001.1, from coordinate 424,309 downwards.
TCGAGATCGGACGCGAGATCGAGCAGCAGGTCGTGGCTCTCCGAGACGACCTCTTCGATACGCGCGTCGGGACGGTCGGTCTTGTTCACGACGAGGATCACCGGCAACGACGCGGCGAGCGCCTTGCGCAGCACGAATCGGGTCTGCGGCAGCGGGCCCTCGGATGCATCGACGAGAAGGACGACGCCGTCGACCATGGACAGGCCGCGCTCGACCTCTCCGCCGAAGTCGGCGTGGCCGGGGGTGTCGATCACGTTGATGACGGTGATGGTGCCGTCGGCATTGCGCTTGTGAACGGCCGTGTTCTTGGCCAGGATCGTGATGCCTTTTTCTTTTTCGAGGTCACCCGAGTCCATGACGCGGTCGATCGCTTCGGCACGTTCCTCGAACGCGCCGGACTGCCGAAGCATGGCGTCGACCAGGGTGGTCTTGCCATGGTCGACGTGTGCAACGATGGCGACGTTGCGGAAAGTAGTGGTGCTGTCGATGTTGTCTGCACTGCTTGGGGCGCTCACGCGAAAAATTCTCCTGGAGTCGAATGCGGGCTCTTGTTCGCTAGCGGGCTTATGTCGCTAGAGAAGCGCGCTGCACCGCGAGGTTCTCGCGACTGATCGAGTTTACCCGTACTTCTACCGTGCCCCGCGCCACCCTCAGGTCTGTGACCTGCGCCACCCATTAGTCTTGGTGCTCATGGGCAAGGTAAAGGCCGCAGATGTCTCGGGGATGAAGCCCAAGAAAAAATGCTGCCGCAAGAAGGTTCGGTGCGTTACATGCCCGGTCGTCATCATGCGAATGAAGAAGCTCGAATCGGCGGGCGCGACCAAGAAAGACCTCAAGAAAGGTCTGAAGACCGCTCGGGCGAAGTGAGCAGAATCTCCAGCAGCTCGGGCAACCAGAGCCGGTCGGCATCGACGAGGTCCATCGTCGGCAGCGTCTCGGCGTCCACCCACCTGAGAGCCGAATGTTCCAGCGCCGCAGGGGTTCCCGAGACCAGCGCCGCGCGGTAGGTACGAAGCACCAGTCCGCCGGGGAGATCGACATCGCCACTCAACGCCGCACCGACGGAGCACTCGATTCCCAGTTCCTCGCGAAGCTCACGCTCGAGCGCGGCGTCCTCGGACTCCCCCGGCTCCACCTTGCCGCCCGGAAGTTCCCAGCGGCCGGCCAACTCCGGCGGACGAGTTCGCTGCGCGAGCAGCAGACGGCCGTTCTCGATCAATGCGGCGGCGACAACCACTGCGGTGGGGGTTCCGGACATGCCACCATCTTTCTATGACCGAACTGCTGACCGAACGCGAGATCGAGGACGCCCGGCTCACCGACTGGACTGTGTCGGAGAAGTCACTGACCCGCACCGTGGAACTGACATCGTTTCCCGCCGCGATCGCGGTAGTGAACCACGTGGCCGACGCCGCGGAGGAAGCGGACCATCACCCCGACATCGACATCCGGTGGCGGACGCTCACGTTCACGCTCTCGACGCACTCTGCCGGCGGTCTCACGCAGAAGGATGTGGATCTGGCGCGTCGGATCGATGCACTGATCGCTTCACGCTGACTCACACGGTCGTTCCGCGGGCTCCACTCCTGGCCCGCCCCGCATAGACGACCCAACCGAGGAACAGGGCCGATCCGATCACGTCGACGGCACCGGCCCAGGCCTCGAGGCCGGGACGGGGAATGGTCCAGATCGATTCCTGGAAGAAGCTCAACAACCACGGCACCCCCACCGTGACCGTCACCAGCCAGTATCCCGCGACGAGCTTGGCGCCGACGACGTCACGCAGTGGTCCGTGCAGCAACCAGATCACCATCGGAATCACCCAGATCCAGTGGTGCGACCACGAGATGGGCGATACCAACAGGCCCAGTAGTTGCACGATGACCAGGGTGCCCAGGTAGTCGCGACGATCGAGCCCTCGCCATGCCAGCACCGCGAGGACCGTGCCGATCACCGCGGCAGCGATCCACAGCGGTCCCTGGCCGACGTCCTCGCCCACGATCCGGCTCAGGGCTCCGCGGAGAGACTGGTTCCAGACCGAGCCGACGGGGCCGATGCGGTCGGCATCGCCGAGCAACGTGGTGAAGTAGGTGGCGGCCTGATGCCCGAGCACCGCGTAACTCACCGCAACCGTCAGTGCGAAGGCCAACGCCGAGAATGCTGCGGCCTTCCACCGTCGCGTGGCCAGGAAGTACAGACCCGTGATGGCCGGGGTCAGCTTGATTCCCGCGGCGAAGCCGACAAGGCCGCCGGCGACCCACCATCGCGAGCTGCGCGCTGCGAGCAGTGCCAGCAGCACCAGGAAAACGTTGACCTGGCCGTAGTCGAGTGTCGTCCGTACTGGTTCGGACCACAGCCCCAGCGCGGTCCACAGCATCGCGATCCGCACCCACCGCGGTTCGGCGGCATGCTCGTCGCCCAGAACCATCGCCAGCGCCAGCCGCACCACCGCGAACAACGCGGCCATGGTCGCGGCCTGCCACACGATCCCGACCAGCGTGAAGGGCAGGTAGTGCAGCGGAAAGAAGACCAGGGCGGCGAACGGTGGGTACGTGAACGGAAGCGGGAAGTCCGGGGTCTGGACCGAATACGTGTAGTCGTACAGGTTGTCGCCCAGCAGCGCAGCGGAGCCCTCGACGTAGACGTGCAAATCGACGAGGTTCATGCCGTTCGGCGTCACGAAGGCCCAGACGAAGCGGCTGATCACCGATATCGCCAACAGAACGGGGGCCAGCCGAACGAGTCGGTTCACAGTGCGTGCGGTTCCGTTCGGTATAGATGCGATATATCGAGACCGAAGCTTATAGGGCGTCACAGACCTTCCCTAACCACATGGCCCAACGAGTAACATTTGCATCACCTTTAACACTGACAACTCCAGTAACAGGCTATTGTTTGGCCCTGCGGAGAATTCGCAGCGTGGACCACATAGACTGCCCTCACTCGGTTGCGACAGGGGAGGGTTCGACGTCAACAGCTGTACATCGGGGATCGCGCTACATAGAGTGACCCCTCGTGCACCGGCTGTCGCCGGTGCTCGCGTCATGATCAGAATGGGGATTATCACCGTGCTTCGTACTCGCGGAACGCGTCGTGTCGTGACGGCATTGGCCGTAGCAGCAGCCGCCGCACTCGTCGTACCGACCAGCGCATCCGCGCAGCCACTGGTGCCCATGGCACCTGCGGATCTACCCGCAGCACCGACCGATCCCGGCGCGCTGATCGCTCAGTTCTTCCCCGCACCGGGTGAACCGCTACCCAACCTTCGCGACGTGGAAGCACTTGCATCGTTCGCGCCTGCCATCGTCGGCGCCGCAGCCGGGCCTGCCGATGTCGGAGCCGCGCCTGCGGCCGATCTTCTGGGTCAGGCCCGCGCCCTGCTCGCGACGGCGCAGCTTCCGGAGCAGGTCAAGTCGTTGCTCGAATCTGTCATCACATTCCTCGACGGATCGGGTGGTGGCGGCCCCGAGCTGCCTGCCGATGGGCCGGTCATCGCCCAGTTCCTCTACCCCACCCTCGGTGCAGGATGCATCTCGGACACCGCTGATTCGGTCGGAACCGCACTCGCAGTACCGGGCCCGGCAACGCTGCCCCCTCCCGGTCCCGCCGCGGGCCAGGCAGGCTTCGTCTTCACCGCTCTGGGGACCGCTCCCATCGCCGCCGAGCAGACCGCTCCGCTCACTGTCACCTGGCTCAACATCGACAACCGTCGCTCGGGAACACAGGACCTGACCGGCGCAGCGATGATCAACACCGACGGCCCGGCCACCCTGTCTGCCATCGCCGACACCGGCCCAGGACGCGTGCTGTCGGTCATCTCCGGGTCGATCACCACTCAGTCGAAGGAAGACCCCGCGGCCGCTCCCCGCAGCTGCACGTTCCTGCCCACCATCGGAACGGTCTACGTTCCGTAGTTTCCGCGCACGACGCATTTCGCCCCCGGCTGTTCGTCAGCCGGGGGCGAAATTCTTTCGAAGATGTTCCGGGTGATCGACTTTCCAATAGTGGAATTCGACAAAGTCCGGACTTACCGATCGGGTTGTATGTCGGTAAATTACTTCGATGTAATTCAGGTGATATCGGCGGCGGATTTCGACCACTGCCCGTAATCGGCTCGAAGAATGTTGTTGATGTCCACTCTGACTCCGCCGACGGAATCCTTGTCGATTCGGATCTGATGAATGTGCGCCGCCGGGTGCACGAAGCCCTTCGGTGTTCCCCAATTGTGCTGCCAATACCACTGGCCGAGACCGGCCACGGAAGCCAATTCTATGGTGGGCGAATTGGCGTACAAGCCCGTGTTCTCCGATCCGATCACCGATTGCCAACCCAGGATGTACGGCGCGATCAGAGTCGCGAACTCGACGGCGGTGGGATTGTCGTCGATCGACACGTAGATCGGGCGGTCAGCAGGACCTCCGGCCGCCGTGTGAAGTTCGAGACCACGCTCGGCGTGCTTCACGCCCGCTGCGTACCCACCGCGCCAATCCGACGTCGTCCCTTTTCCGAACTGGTAGTTCGAGACCACCTCGAGCCCCTCGGCGGTGAGCGAGTCGGCCTCGGACCTCCGCATCGGCTTGCCGACCATCCATTTCGCGTCCGGTCGGCGATCCGAGACGTATCGCACGGCACCGCGGTGACCGGCCTGCTTGATCGCCGAGGCCGACGGCACCCCGCCCGAATAGTCGACGAGTGTCCCCAGTGCGGCGTCCGCGTGGGCGGTCGCCGTTCCCAGCGCAACCATTCCGACGGCGGCAGCGGACCCCGCGGCGGCGTATTTGAACAGTTCACGTCGCGAAACCTGCACAGAAATCTCCATTGTCGTTCGGTCGCCGCGGCGCGCCTACTCGCTGAACTGCACCACCACTGCTAACTTGTGATCTTTTGTCGTATCCCACCACAATCCCATGGGTACCGCCAGCCCCACTGCTCACACCTCGCACGCGTGCCTCGCGGCTCACACCGGCAACTCGGGCATCTCGCTCGTCGAGATGAATAGGGTGGGTAGGACGATGCACGGCCGAACACGCGAAGGAGTGGATGGACATGGGCGTAACTCTGGCCAAGGGTGGCAATGTCTCACTGACGAAGGAAGCACCGAACCTGACCGCCGTCTCCGTCGGGTTGGGCTGGGACGTCCGCGCGACCACCGGTGGCGACTTCGATCTGGATGCCAGCGCCATCGGCCTCGGCACCAGCAAAAAGGCGCTGAGCGACCTCTATTTCGTCTTCTACAACAACCTGCGCTCGCCCGACGGAGCCATCGAGCACACCGGCGACAACCGCACCGGCGAGGGAGAGGGTGACGACGAGAGCATCGATGTGGATCTGGCGGCACTGTCCCCCGAGGTCGACTCGATCGTCTTCCCCGTGTCCATTCACAACGCGGACGCCCTGGGGCAGAACTTCGGTCAGGTGGTCAACGCCTTCATCCGCGTTGTCGACAAGTCCGACGGACGCGAGCTCGCCCGCTTCGACCTCAGTGAGGATGCCTCCACCGAAACCGCCATGGTCTTCGGTGAGCTGTACCGCCGCGGTGCCGAATGGAAATTCCGCGCCATCGGCCAGGGTTACGCGTCGGGCCTGGAAGGAATCGTCCGGGACTTCGGCATCGACGTGGGCTGAACATCTTTCGCGAACCGTCCGGATTGAACCGTCTCGATTGGACAACGGATTCCGGCAGAACTTGTGACGTCGAGATGATGTGTGGTGGTATCAGCGCAACCGCAACATAAGTCACATCAGTCACAGGAGTCACACATGTCTCGACGCCTCAGCCGTCTGGCGGGCGCGCTCGCGCTCTCCTGCGCGGCATTGCTCGCCATCCCCGCTACCGCGGCAGCCGAGCCGGCACCGGCGGATCCGCTGGCCCAGGCAATCGCGGCACTGCAGGGTCAGGGCGGTGCTTCGCTCGCCGCAGCCAATGCCATCGCCGACTCGCGCACCCCGGTCGCCGAGGACGCGTCCGCCGATCCCTTCGCCGCGCTGGACGCAGCGAACAAGGCGCTCACCGACTTCGGCATCACCCCGTTCTTCTACCCGACAGCGGCTATCAACTGCGCTGCCACCCCGGGCGCGCCGCTCGGTATCGTCCCGGGCGTCGCGGGCGGAGCAGCAGGCCCGTGGCCGCAACTGAAGGCACCCGTACCGCTGCCGATTCCCGATCTCAACGCCGTCGACAAGGGCGAAACGATGTTCGCATTCGTCCCGGCCGGCATCGTGAACGACTCGGCCGACAAGTCCGGCATGCAGGTGGCGTGGTTCAACGTCAATACCCTGCAGGGTGGCTTCGCCGATTTCGGTGGGCTTGCCACCACTCTCGCCCAGTCGATCCTCGACAACTCCGGCATTCCGGCCGAGTTGAAAGAACTGGCCCGGCCTCTCGTGGTCAACGCACTGAACGCGTTGCCCGCTGCCGGTGCCCGCGCCGTACCCGTCGACACCGGATCGGGAACCGTGCTGGCAGCGGTGTTCGGCACGGTGAACCACAAGGCTCTCGACGGTAGCGACAAGAGCTGCTTCTTCTTCCCCACCGTCGGTCTGGTCGACGTCGCCTGATCTCGAACACCGAAAAGCTCTGCAGCGCAAGCGCTGCAGAGCTTTTTCTTTGTTCAGACTCGGACGACTCGGCCCAGCCGTCCGAGGACTGCCTGCATCTCGGTGCGTTCGGAACGCGCAGCCCAGGGGCGCTGCCGGTTTCTACCCCGCATCTGCATCACGGCACCTGTGAGGAGGTCACCGTTGGGGGCGAAGTGCACCCGAACGAGGTCGTCGAGCGAGCGCCCCAACACCAAATCTCTGACGCCACCGCGGAACCCGTGCGGAAGCAGTGGCGCGTCGGGTTCGTTGTACTTGCCTCCGACGAACACCGGACGAGCGGTGCGAAAGTCACGGCACTGCGCGATGAAGCCGTGAAATGCGCGCCCTCGCTCACGCCCGTAATAGGCAATACCCACTCGCCCGGACCCGGTGGCGGTGATAGCGCCGAGGCGGGCATCGCGCACTCCCGGTGCGGAGACAACCACCGGCCTCGACCAGGTCACCGTTCCATCGGCGGACCACGCGGCATGAAGCACCCCGTCGCGGTCCGGCCACACCACGTACACGTTTCCCTCGTCGTCGACGGCCGTCGACTCCGGCAGCCGATAGCGCGAACCGAGCAACAGGAAATGCAGCGGGTTGTGGTATCTCGCCAGGGCCGACCCCGGGACCATGCGGACATCCCAGGTCAGGCCCTCGTCGCGACTGACTGCCACTGCGAACCGTCGACCGTAACGGCCACCGATGTAGACCGTTCCATCCGGGCCGACGACGCCCTTGCCGAACGTGACGTACTCGCGGCTCGGCAGACCGGGGATGTTCTTCGGATCGATGTCGAATCCGCCGGCCACCTCCCACTTCACGCCGCCGTCGTACGACCGCCAGATCACCTGACGAGTCACATTGACCAGCGGTCGCACGCGCAACGCGAACGGCGTGGGAGCAGACAGGTACGTCACTCTCCCACTGCTCGAATTACGTGGTCCAGCAAATATTTTTGCGTTCATTCGAGCTTTGGAGGCCACCTTTCGGATGCGCCAGGTCTCCCCTCGGTCGTCACTGACGCCGAGAACGAATCCCGTCCGAAACAGATGCTGCGGTGCTGCGCCGAATCGGCCGACATGGAAGAACAGTCGATCGTCGACAGCGTCGAAGTACAGATACGGCCGACGCCGACCGTTCTGCATGCCCACCGGAACCGATGCGCGCCATGACTTTCCGGAGTCCGACGACCGCAACACACCGATCCCGTCGACGGTGAAGGCAGGGGCGAGAAAGACCGTGTCGTCCGACGCGACCCCGAGGGTGCAGGCCGCCGAGCCGTACTCGGTATAAGAGATGTCGGTGATGTAGTCGGCGGAGGCAGCAGCGCTGGTCGAGGAACGTAGACCTCCCCGATAACCCGAGGCAACCCTGGGCGTCACGACACCGACCGTGCGATCTCGCGGCGTCGCGGACGGAGGTCGAGACGATGCATTGAATCAGGCTAGCGGGGATACGGCGAGTAATCGCCGAGGCAATCGAAGAAGTCCTCGGCCCGCCGTAGTGAAACTTCACAGAACCGAACTGATCAGTTCGTAATCCGCCCCGTCACACCGTGGCGCTTAGGATTTCTCCTGTGCCCCGCGATCGACCCGCCAGCAGTCGCTCCGAGTCGACGCGTCTACACCCGGCCGACGCGCGGACGTACTGGATTGCGTCGAAGATCCCGAGCGACCAGTTTCTTCTGTACTGCTTCGACTCCGGTCCCGACGATCTCGATGCCGAGGTGGTCCGACTGCGCGAGCGCAGCGCTCGCATCGACGTACTGCGCCGACACGTCACCGAGGCACCGTTCGGCCTCGACTACCCCCGGTGGACGTCAGCGGATCCGCGCACCGACGCGATTGTCGTGAACCGGGCACCGCACACCTGGCGACAATGCCTCGAGGCGATCTCGTCGTCGTTCGAGCACCAGGTCGACCCCCGAGTATCGGTGTGGTGCCTACAGGTGTACTCGAACGTCTCCGACGCTCCGGGCGGATCAGGGCCGACTACCGTTGCTGTACTGCAACTTTCGCATGCTGCCGCCGATGGCATCCTGGCGTCGGAGACCGCCCGCGACCTCTTCGGTACACATCGACTCCCGCCGGTGACCGGGTGCACTTCGCGTTCCACCGGGACCGAACTCGCGTCCACAGTGCGTGCTGCTGCAGTCCTTCCGCTACGCGTGGCACTGATGGTTCGCGGTGGACTACGCGCTCGACGGGACGCGATGGCCCTCGGGCGAGCCACCGACTCGGGTTCGATCCCGCCGCCTGCCCGGTCGCGGGCACTGACAGCCCTCGACGTTCCGCCCACCGGCCGGACGTCCGTGCGGACCATCGTTCTGGCGAAGACCGATCTGCAGGCTGTGGGCACCACGGTCACCACGTTCGCCCTCACCGCCATATCGGTTGCACTGCAGGGCTTTCTCAGCGCTCCGGCCGATCTGGCCGCAGAAGTCACGCTCGCGCGACAGGCGCGTGGATCCGCTCGCAACAACTTCGGCAACGTGGGAGTCGGACTGTTCACCGCAGAACCGGACATCCGCGCACGCATGCTCCTCATCTCGGACGACCTGGCCGCACGCAGAGTCCGCGCGAGTCATCCACTGGCGGAGGCAGCTCGCGTTTCGCAAGACGACGTCGAAGTACACGTGCCGGCGTTTCTGGCCGAATGGGGAGTAGCGCAGTTCGATCCGACCGCGTCGCCACCGACGGTCACCGGCAACACCGTCGTATCCAGCGTCACGCGCGGTTCTGCGGACCTCACCCTCTGCGGCGGATCCGTCCGATTCACCGCAGGCTTCCCCGCCCTCTCCCCCGCCATGAGCCTCACCCACGGAGTGCACGGCATCGGCGACACGGTCACCATCGGCATCACGTCCAACAGCGTGGCCGTACCCGACCCGGACCGCTACGAGGCGCTCCTTCGCGACGCCATCGACCGAGTACGTGCGGCCTTGACCTGATCGGGACCGAACTGCCAGGCAGTTCTCAGCGTTCGGCGGGCGCCGGGCTCAGGTTCGCCCGTCAGACTCGACACCATGAACCAGGATCAGGTCACCGTGCTCGCCGTCGGAGGTACCGGCGAATCGCATCCGTCCGACCGTCGCACACGCGTCACCGGGCTGCTCGGCTGCGTCGTCGGCGAGCTCGACGACCGTTTCGCCGGCCGATGGGTCGGCTACCCGGCGTCGTACGGTCCTGTCGCACTGGGCGGACTGTGCTTTCGCCACAGCGCCGACATCGGTGTCCGCCGCCTCCGCCGCGCCGTCGAGAACACCACCGGACCTATCGCGCTGATCGGGTATTCCCAAGGCGCGAGCGTCGTCCGCGAGGTACTCGGACTCGTCGCCGACGGAACGATCGACGGCACCCGAATAGTCGCTGCGGGCTTGGTGTCCGATCCGCAGCAACCGGCAGGCGCGGTGAGCGGGTCCGCTGGACGCGGCGTCGCAGGCACGGGTCCGGCTCTGCCCGAGTCCATCCCGGTTCGGTGGATCGGCCTCGAGACCGACATGATCTGCAACGCCAGCGACGACAGCCTGATTCGCGACATCGCCGACCTCACCCGCTGGATGTCGTTTCGCACCCCGAGAATCTGGCTACGTGAACTCTGGACTCTGTTGCGCAGCAACAGCTTCCAGAACGCGACCCGGACTCGCCTGCGACCATCGCAATGGGTGAAGGATGTTCGACGCCTCCGCACCGCGGCCACCGAGGTGGCCGGCTATCTGCCGCAGTCGATGCGCTGGCACCGATTCGAATGGGCCAACCCCGGCGGTGGCCGACACATCGCCTACGCGCGTGAACCGTACGACGGTGAACTCACCGGATGCCAGGTACTCGCACGCTGGCTGGGCGAGCAAGAAGATCAGCGGCAGAACTCCAGCGGGAGGGCGTTGCCGACCTCGCGGGTGGCCTAGATCAGGTGCGCTTGCACAGGCAGAAAATGTGTCCCACGGGATCGCGGTACACCCAGAACGAGGATTGCGCGTGGTCGATGAGCACGGCCCCCGCGTCGACGACGAAGTCCCGTGCCTGTTCCATGTCGTCGACCACCAGGTCGAGATGGATCTTGATGCCCTCGCTCGGCCAGTCGATCGGGGTGAAGTCCGGTGCCCGCTGAAACGCCAGACGCAGTTCACCGGGACCATGGATCACCACCCAGTCGCCGTCGTCGCGAACCGGCTCCCAACCGAGGATCGTGCTGTAGAAGCGGGCCAGCTCAGCGGGTTCCGGGCAGTCCAGCACCGTGTAGTCGACGGTGATTCTCGGGGTCGTCATGGCGACAGAGTAACTATCAGCCGCCGACAGCAGGCGCGATTGTCTCGAACCATGCCTCGTGCAGATGCTGCTCCCAGTGGTTCCACCAGTGCACACCGGTACCGGTGATCTTGACGTTGGGTCGACCGCCCGCGGCCTGCAGCAGCGGAACGAATGCACGGCTGCTCATGCCGGCGGCAGTCTCGAGCGGCACCATCTGAGCGAACTTGACCGGGTCGAAGCGGCTGCTGGCAGGGTTGAACACGGGGTCCGTCGCCGGTGAGCCACTTCCCGACGAGACGAAGACTGCCGTGTTGCGCAACGCCCCGACGTTGAGGGACGGGTCGTTGCGGATCCAGTCCGCGGACGGCCAGGTGCCCCACATGTTGCGAGCGTTGCCGCCCATCTCGCCGACGGCCACCGAGATGCCCTGCGCAAATCCGGGGCTGCTCGCAGTCGGGTAGCCGCTGAACGATGCCACGGCCTTGAAGAAATCCGGATGATGCGCGGCCAGGTTGAGCGCGGAGGTGCCACTCATCGACAGTCCGGCGACAGCGTTGTTGACGTTGTCACTGCCGAAACGATCGGCCATGACGGGCGGCAGTTCCTGAGTGAGGAAGGTTTCCCACTTCACCCGTCCGAGTTTGGGGTCGTCGCGCTGCCAGTCGGAGTAGAAAGTTCCGCCGCCGCCGAACGGAATGACCACGTTGACGTGCTTGTCGGCGAAGAAGCTCTCGACGTCGGTCTCGATGAGCCAGCCGCTGTTGTTGTCGGGCGCGCGCAAGCCGTCGAGCAGATACAGGGTGGGCGCCGGTCCGCCACCGGCAGCTTTGAGTACCTTGATCGGGATGTCTTTGTCCATCGACGGCGAGTAGACGTAGACGAGCTCGGAATCGGCCTTCGCCACACCGGTCCCCATCAGCACCGTTGCCATCGTGGCGACCAACACCGCCACTACAGCGAGCACCAGACTTCGTATCCGAGCATGCAGCATCGACATTGTCCCCTTGTTCGTATCCAGCCCCACCGTCCCGGGGAGAGTAACAGCCCGGTCACGGTAGCGCTTCTTCTAGCGCAGAGGGCTGTCGACGATCCACCACGCCGCGTGGGGCGGCAACCACACCGATCCGGTGTCGTCGACGCGCAGATCGTGTTGCGACAGCACCTCGGTCGGGGCCGGTATACCGAGCTCGATCAGCTGCGCGTGAGCAAAGGGCCGGTGCTCGGCCGTCACGTTGTAGAGGCCGACCAGGGTGCCGCTCGGATGACGCCTGCGCACGACGAGCAGACCGTCGTCCGATTCGGTCTGCACGTCCACCGGCGCCTCGGCGTGCAACATCGGCAGACACGCGCGCACCTTCGCGATTCGAGCGATACCGTCGAACACCCGCTGCGCGTCGCTCCCCTGCTCGAACCGGCCGCCGCGGTCGGCGTCGGTGACGCGGGGACGATGCACCCACCTGTTGTCCTCGGCATGAGCCGGTTCGTCGGCCCAGTTCGGGTCGCCCGGGGAGCCGAGCTCGTCCCCACTCCACACGACGGGAATGCCGCCCCAGCCGGCAATGATGGCGTGCGCCAGGAAGATGCGCCCGAACGCGCCGTCGGAATCCAGGCGGGACGGGCCCAGGCCGGTGAGCGCGGCCGCGGTTCCACTGATCCGTCGGTCGCCGGTGTCGGGGTTGTACTGGAACACCAGGCCTTCGGCCCAGGAGCCGTCGAATTCTCCGGAATACCAGTCGGCCAGAAAGTGCCGATGGCCTGCGCCCGAAAGCCCGAGTGACGCCGCGTCGCCGTCGTCGATGGCCCAACCGATGTCGTCGTGGCAGCGAACGTAGGTCACCCAGGTTCCACTGGGCGGCGTCGGGGGCAGCGACGCCAACGCGTGACGCGCCAAAGCTGTACTGCCCGTTGCCAACATCGACCAGACCTGCACCATCAACGAGTTGTGGTAGGCAATGTCCGACACTCGTCCGGTGTGCCGCCCCTGGCCCAGGTACGGCAGCAGATCGCGGGGTCCGACGATCGCCTCGGCCTTGAACAACGTGGCCGGAGCAGCGAGTCGAGCGGTGGCGCGCAAGGCCTGGGTGACGGCATGCACCTCGGGTTGGTTCTGGCAGTTGGTTCCCAGCCGCTTCCACAGAAATGCGATCGCATCGAGGCGAAGCACTTCCACCCCGAGATTGGCCAGGTGCAGCACGATGCCCGCGAACTCCTGCAGCACAGCAGGATTGGCCCAGTTCAGATCCCACTGCCATTCGTTGAACGTCGTCCACACCCACTCGCCGAGTGTGCCGTCGAACGTGAAGCTGCCGGGAGCGAAGTCGGGAAACACCTCGGGGAGAGTGCGCTCGTACGAGTCCGGAGTGGTCCGATCGGGATAGATCAGGAAGTAGTCACGGTACTTCGGATCACCGGCACGCGCCTTGGCAGCCCACTCGTGCTCGCGCGCAACGTGATTGAGAACGAGGTCGACCACGAGACTGATGCCGCGCCCACGCAGGGTCTGGGCTAGTGTCCGCAGATCCTCGTTGGTACCCAAGTCTTCTCGCACCGAGCGGTAGTCCATCACCGCGTATCCGCCGTCGTTGTCGCCGGGCCGGGGCTGCAGCAGCGGCATCAGGTGCAGATAGGTGACACCGAGGTCGGTCAGGTGGTCGAGTCGCTCGCCGACCCCGCGCAGCGTCTCTCCGTACCGGTCGACGTAACAGGCATAGCCGAACATGTCGGGCTGCTGAAACCAGTCGGGCTCGAGCAGTCGGCGCTGATCGAGCCGGTGCAGATCCTCTGCCCGGGCAGCATAGGCGCGGGCAGCCGTCTCCACCAGGCCGGCCGCGACGCCATCGGGATCGGGGTAGACAGCGGTGACCGCGTCGTGCAGATCGGGAAACCACTGCTCGAGACGCAACTCGAACGTCTCGCGTCGGTGTGCGGGAAGTTCGGCGAGGATCTCGCGGGTGACATCGGAGACGGCGGGGTGAACCATGGACTCATTCTGGCATCGACGCCATCGTGCGGACGCGCATACATCCGGTTACCGCGGGGTATCAGAGCAGCATGTCATTGCTGAGCCGCACGGTCGACACGATCCTCGACAGAGCAATCGTTCCCGGATACTCCCGCATCGGTGCCACGGTGCGTCGCCGGTTCTGGGCCGCCGATCCGACGCCGTTTCCCTCCCCCATCGACATGGTGGTGACCGGTGCGTCGTCCGGATTGGGAACCGCCACCGCGAAAGAACTCGCGCGGCTCGGGGCGCGGGTGCACCTGGTGGGTCGATCCGCCGAGCGACTCGAAACCGCGGCCGCGGCGATCAGATCCGAGGTGCCCGACGCCTCGCTGGTGGTGCGTGAGTGCGATGTCAGCAACCTCGATTCCGTGGCGTCGCTGGTCGCGGCGCTGGCGTCCGAGCTCACGGCGGTGCACGCGCTCGTTCACTGCGCCGGAGTGATGCCGGCCGAGCGGCAGTTGTCGGCTCAGGGGCACGAATCTGCTTTTGCCACCCATGTTCTCGGTCCGGTCGCGCTGACGGTAGGACTGCGAGAATTGTTCGACGCCGGATCGCGGGTCGTGTTCGTCTCGAGCGGCGGCATGTATGCAGTGCCTCTGCAGAACTCCGACTTCGAGTACGAGAACGGCAAGTACTCCGGCATGACGGCGTACGCACGCACGAAGCGAATGCAGGTGGTGGTGGCCGAGCAACTGGCCGAACGTTTTTCGCTCGAAGACGATCCGGTGGTGCACAGCATGCACCCGGGCTGGGCGGCCACTCCGGGCGTCACCGGTTCGATGCCGCTGTTCGGTTCGGTGATGAAGCCGATTCTGCGCAGCGCCGACGACGGAGCCGACACCATCGTGTGGCTCGTGGCCGCCGATCCCGCGTTGACCAGCACCGGCACATTCTGGCACGACCGCGCGCCACGCCCGACTCACTACCCTTCCTGGCGGGGAGATTCACCTCGCGTGCGAGATGCTTTGTGGGCCAGCGTCGTCGAGGCTACGAGAATCGAGATCTGATAGCGGACTCGGACGCACTCACTTTCCGAGTAGGTCAGCGGATCTTCGTAGCCGCATCAGCACCTGAAGATCGAGAGCGTCGTCGGGGTCGCGCCAGTGCGTACCGATCAGCCGGTCGATTGCCTCGAGTCGTTGATAGAGCGTGTTGACGTGCACACCCAGGCTCGACGCAGTAGCCGAATGATGCCGTCCGTGTGCGAGATACACCGACAGCGTCTCCATCAAGGGAACCCCGCGCTTGTTCTGCTCCGCCATCAGAGGGCCCAGCAGTTCGTCGGTGAGCTCGTCCAAATGCTCACGGGCCATGTTGCTGAGCAGGATTCGATAGATCCCAAGACCGCGGGCCGAGGACACTTCACCGTCCCTGCCCAGGGTCGTCAGCACGTCGACGGTTTGTTGCGCCTCGCGGAATGCTGTTGACAGGGCGTCGGCACCTCGCGCGGGCTCGGAGATTCCTACCGTCGCTCCGGTGTTGATCATGCGGCGAACGGCAGCAGATTCTCGGGCTGGTACGACCAGCAGAACCCTCGAACCCTGCTCTGCCACCACTGATCCCGGAGGTAGTGCAATGGCTTCGAATTCGGCTCTCGACGCATTCCCTTGCCCCACTGCCACGCAGTACGTCACGTCCGGCGTCAGTCCGGCACGGTGGAACTGCCTGCGTTCGTCATCGGGTGACGAGGTGGGATGAAGAAGCAGATCCACCAGAAAGGCGTCCTGCGCGCGGCGTGCGGATTCCGCTGCGGCCCGCTCCTCGGCCAGTGACAACGCAATGGCCGGTGCGGCCCGATCGAGAAGTAAACGGGTTTGATGGTCCTCAGGTCCGACCGAGATCAACACCCCCAGAAAGTGACCCGCTGCCACCACCCGGTGAGCGGTCATCGCGTCGTCGACGGCCGTATCCGCGCCCGCCCTACAGCGGTCGACGAGGGTGTCGACCGTAGTTGCGGTGTACTCCAGAGCAGCCGGCACAGACGCAACATCCGCCACGAAATACGCCGGGCGTTCGGTGGCCGCAGCCACCTCGCGCACCAGACTCCGCACACCGCCCCCGTGGAGCACGACCTGCGTCAACGTGCGGTCCCATTGCAGTGTTTGTTCCAATTCCGCAGTGCGAATAGATAACTCGGCGTTGAGAGTTTCGAGCTTGTCGATCGCCCGAACGTTCTCGATCGCGATAGCCGCGTGTGCAGCCAGTGCCGACAGCAGTGCGATCTCACTGTCTGCGAAGTCCCGCTCCGACCGTTTGCAGGCAAACAGTGCGCCGATCACGCGGTCGCCCACCCGGAGCGGTACGCCCAGTAAGCCGCGCATGTTCTCCGACCGCGCAGCACTGTCCGCTCCCGTGATGTGTCGAAAGGCAGGTTCGTTCTGGTAGTCGGGGGTCCACGACGGCGAGGCACCGCGCACGATCAGCCCCACGAGCCCCTCGTCGAGCGTGAGTCTGATGCCCACGAGCTTCGGCGTCAGTGCACCGCTCGTGACTTCGATGACGAACTCGTTCCCATACACCGAACCCATGTAGGCCAGATCCACGCCCAGAAGTGTGCGCGCCTGGTCCACCACCTCCTGCAACAGAATCCGGTTGTCTCGCACGGTTGTCAGGCGCACTGCGATGTCGTTCAGCGCGGAGAGTTCGGTGCTGCGCTGTTTGCGTTGATCGAGCAATGCGCGCAGCCGCGACGCCGCGTGCGCCTCGGCGCCGGGATGCGCTCGACGTTGGGCTTCCAGTTCGTCGATGGATGCATCGTCCAGCAGCAATTCCATCCATGACTTCGAGGGCGTCATAGAGAAAACCTACATTGGCCGAGACGCAGGTCACAGCTAGAGTCGAGATATGTCGCTCGTCGAACAGTTGTCGAATTCTCTCCCAGCGGACCGCGTCGTCGTCGATCCCGACGTCATCGCGTCGTACCAGCACGACGAGGCCGAGTGGGCACCGTTTGCGGTGCCTGTTGCCGTCGTGAGGCCCCGTAGCGCCGAAGAAGTGCAGGCTGTGGTTCGCGCTTGCCTGGCTCATGGCGCACCCGTCGTCACTCGCGGGGCGGGCACCGGACTGTCCGGCGGCGCAAATGCCACCGAGGGATGTGTCGTACTCGCCCTCGACGGCATGGACGCGATCACGGAGATCGACCAGCTCGAGCGATACGCCGTCGTCGAGCCGGGAGTGGTCAACGATCACCTGCGAGCCGCGGTCGCCGAGCAGGGTCTCTGGTACCCACCGGACCCGGCCAGTGCACCGTGGTCCACCATCGGTGGCAACGTTGCCACCAACGCGGGCGGGCTGTGCTGCGTGAAGTACGGCGTCACCCGCGATTACGTCATGGGGATGCAGGTGGTCACCGGAACCGGAGAACTGGTGAGGCTCGGCCGCAAAACCGCGAAAGGTGTTGCCGGCTACGACCTTGCCGGCCTGATGGTCGGATCGGAAGGCACGCTCGGCATCATCACCGAGGTGACCCTCAAGCTGCGCCCGCTGCAGGACCCGCAGCGGACCGTCGCCGGCTATTTCGACTCGATCGTCGACGCCGGTCGTGCCGTGGCCGCGGTTGCTGCCGCCGGGTTGACGCCGTCTGCATTGGAGCTGATCGACAAACAGTGCCTCATCGCCGTCGACGCCTGGAAGAACATGGGCCTGTCGGTCGAGGCGAATGTGGTGTTACTCGGGCGGATCGACGATCCAGGGCTCATCGGAGACCAGGAAGCCGAGAAGATGCTGTCGTGCTTCGACGAGGCGGGGGCCACGTGGTCTGCAGTCTCGACCGATCAGGAGGAGGCCGACGCGCTGTTCGCGGCCCGCCGGTTGGCGTATCCGGCGATGGAGCGACTGGGTCCAGTACTGACCGAGGACGTGTGTGTACCGAAGAAGCATGTGCCCGAAATGCTTTCGCGTATCGAGCAGATCGGCCTGCGGTACGAGACGACGATCGCCAACATCGCCCACGCCGGTGACGGAAACCTGCACCCACTGCTCATCACACCGCACGACGACCTTCCGGCCCGTGAGCGCGCACAGGCCGCCTTTGCCGAGATCATCGACGCTGCTCTGGAACTCGGCGGCACCGTGACCGGTGAGCACGGAGTGGGGCTACTCAAGATGGACGGCCTGGTACAGGAACTCGATCCGGTCGTGTTGGACATGCACCGCGCGGTGAAAAAGGCACTGGATCCGCACGGAATCCTCAACCCGGGAAAGGTGTTCGCGTCCTGAGGGCCTTACTGTTGCGTTCGCAGACTTCCGTTGTGGAGCACGGTCACCAGCAGACTCGGCAGGCCGTTGACCAACAAGAGAACGGCCACCATGAGGCCCATCGCCAACCACGGCTCGGTCAGCCAGAAATGGTTGCCGAGCTGTAGCGCACCGACAATACTCAGTATCCATCCGGCAGCCTGGGCACGTCGGGCACGCTGGGCAGGTCTGACCGGATACGAGCCGTTCACGATGGGCAACCTACGGCCGTAGTTTTCACGAGATGCAATTCGAGCTGCCAGGACGTGAAGCAGTACAGCGAACGTGATGGCACACAACGCAAGCGACATGTGTCCACCACCCTCTCCCCGATAGGTTCCTGTCCGCGCAGTCTCGCAGGCCGGGTAGCAGTAGGCCAGGGCCCGCATACCAATGTTCACATAGTGGAAAGCGACCCGTGCACAAACGGTCGAGGGACTAAGCCCCCTGGCCGACATCCGTCCCGGTGTTGAACCACTTCCTGAGAAGCGCTGCAGCCGCCGCAGACACAACTAAGCCGACGAGCCCACCACACAGCGGCAGAATGAACCACAAATACCCCTGACTACTGAGCTCGATACGAAATGGTCGCGTATCGGTGAGTCCGTAATAGGTAGGCGGCAAAATATGCGCCCAGGCAGCCGCGCAGAGGCCGAGAAGACCGCCGGTCACCGTGCCGACAAGTCCAACCAGAGCAATCGGAACTCGGGGTTGCACAACACCGCGTGCACAGACAAACCCGAGCAGGCAGAACACCATGGTCGAGAACCCCGGGAACACGATCACAGTAGGAATCCACGTTGGTGCCGGCTCGAAATACTCGATCAGATATCCCACCACGACTGCGACCGAGGATTCGGAGGAAGCGGCCAACCGTTCCGAATCGAACCGCGGAGCCACGAAGATGTGCCACGAGATCGCAATCGCTACCCCCACCAGCAAACCCACTACCCCCGCCGCGAACGCGGCCTTACCTCGCTGACTGTTCACCGCGCCATCCGGACGTTCTCCCAGCTCCGGACCCGCCCACGACTTGTCATCCGTCGAGTATGTCCGGTGTTCGGCGCAGGAACTGGATCCGGCTGTGTAGAAGATGCTCCGCTCCGTGACTACGCAGCCGTTCGTCAGTGCGCCACCGGCACTTCCGTATTGCTCTCGGAGCGGACTCCCATTCGACTGCGCAGAGCGATCACCAGTAGAACCGCCATCAGCATGACACCGCCGACGACCCACAACCCGGCCTTGGCGTTGCCGGTAGCGTCGAGCAGCCACCCCGTCACATAGGGGGCACCGAAGCCCGAAGTGTTGCCGACCGAGTTGATGATCGCGATTCCAGCCGCTGCCCCCGCTCCGGTGAGGAACGTACTGGGCAGGTACCAGAACACGGGAAGCGCGCAGAACACGCCCACGGCGTTGACCGTCACCGCGATCATGGTGGTGAACGGTGAATCCATGTACAGCGCAAACGGAATGGAGATCGCACCGATCAGGGTGGGGATCGCGACGTGCCAGGTGCGCTCACCGGTCCGGTCCGAGTGTCGACTCCAGAGCACCATCGCAACTGCGCCCACCGCGAACGGCACGGCCACGATGAGGCCCGTTGTCACGAGCGAGAAGTCGGTGTCGAACGTCTGCTTGAATCCCGCGACGATGCTGGGCAGAAAGAAACTCAGGGAGTAGAGACCGTAGGTGATGCCGAAATACACCAAGCCGAGCATCCAGACTCGGACGTCACCGAGAGCACGCTTGACGGAGCCACTGATGTGCCCGTCCTTCACAGCGTCCTCGGACTCCAATTCGTCGGTAAGCCAGGCCTTCTCGTCGACAGTGAGCCACTTCGCCTGAGACGGTCGATCCGTGAGATAGAACCAGGTGACCACTCCGAGCAGGATCGCAGGAATGCCCTCGAGGAGGAACATCACCCGCCAACCCGACAGTCCGAACAGCCCGTCCATGTACTGAATGATCGCACTGGACAAGGGCGCACCGAGCGCCGACGACACCGGCAGTGCCAGCATGAACAGGCCCATCAAACGGACTCGGTAGGCGCGCGGAAACCACATCGTCATGTACAGCAGCACGCCGGGGAAGAAGCCTGCCTCCGCGATACCGAGTAGCACCCGCAACCCGTATAGCCACCCTGCCGTCGGCACGAATGCCATGGCGGCGGCCACAATTCCCCACGACACCATGATGCGGGCGATCCACCGTCTGGCACCGAATTTGTGCAGCGCCAAGTTACTGGGCACCTCGAACAGCAGGTATCCGATGAAGAACAGTCCCGACGCCAGCCCGAACATCGTTTCGGTGAGGCCCAATTCGTCGCTCATGGTCAGCTTGGCGAGACCGATGTTGGTGCGATCGAGATAGTTGACGAAGTAGGCCAAACCGAGAAAAGGGATGATGCGTCGGGCGACCTTCTTGACCACCCTCGTTTCGATCTCGGGCTTCGACGTGACTGCAGACATGGGCTCGGCTTTCCATAGAGCGAGAGTGACCTGGACCACGTTATGAGTACGCCGAGCAGGGGTCTATGGAGAAATCACCCATCGAAGCCGGACATCCGAGAGCGAAGTCTCCAACGCTCGCCGAGGTCTCCCGTGTTGCAGGCGAACACCTACGCTGCGATCCTGTGGTTGTGCGGGTAGCTCTCATAGCCGATATTCACGGCAACATCGCGGCGCTCGACGCCGTCCTCGACGACATCGAACGGCAAGGCATCGACTCGGTGGTGAATCTCGGCGATCTGCTGTCCGGCGGACTACATCCGCGTCGGACTGCGGACCGGCTGATGGCGCTGAACATCCCCACGATCGCCGGCAATCACGATCGGTATCTTGTCGAGCAGGTTCCCGAGTCCATGGGTAGTTGGGATCGACACGCCCACGATGGACTCGACGACGAGCATCGACAGTGGCTGGGCTCGCTGCCGTTCTCACTCGAACTGGGTCACGGAATCCTTGCAGTGCACGGAACCCCCACCGACGATCAGCAGTATTTCCTGCACTCGGTCGACGCCAACGGCTCTCGCGAGGCAACCGAGGCCGAAATACTCCACCGCGCAGCAGGTTTCATGGATCGCTCTGTCATCGCCTGCGGACACACCCATCTGCAGCGACAGTGGACGCTTCCCAGCGGCACACTCGTGGTCAACCCGGGCAGCGTCGGCGCCCCCGCGTACGACGACGATCAGCCCTACCCGCACGTCATGGAATCCGGGTCGCCGCATGCGCGCTACGCGATACTCGACGATCACGGCACAGGCAGCTGGACGGTCTCGTTCGAGCTGGTCGAGTACGACCACGTCGGTGCTGCCGCCGATGCCCGCGCACACGGCATGGACGCCATCGCCGACGCTCTTCTCACCGGTTTTGTCGGCCCTGAGCCTCAGCAGCCGTCACACTGATCGCGTGAAGATCACCGACGCCCAGCGGCGACACCGGCTCGTCGCGCAGCACTTCCCCGAGGCTTCGAGCGTCGAAGCCGTGGTGTCGTCCCTGCTCGCGCTGCATGCCACCGACCCGGCGACGGTGTACTTCTCGGTGTTGGCCCGCGCTCGATCGCTGGGACTATCGGATGTTCGCGACGCGATGTACGAACGCCGGAGCCTCGTCCGCTTGATGGCGATGCGGCGCACGATGTTCGTCGTCGCGCACGACGACGTCCCGATGATTCATGCCGGCGCGAGTCTCGGGGTTGCGCGCACCATGCGAGCACGTCTGATCAAGCAGGTCTCGACGCTGCCCACCGATCCGGTGATCGACGATGTCGAATCCTGGCTCGCAGCAACCGAACAGGAAACCGAGGCGGTGCTACGGTCGATGGGAACCGCGACCGGAGCAGAACTGTCTTCTGCAGTTCCCGGCCTCAAGACGGCATATCTGCCGACCACGGACAAGGTGTACGACGTCAAGCGGTACGTCACCTCCGAGGTGTTGGTGATGATGGCCGCCGAAGGAAGATTGGTGCGTGTCGAGCCACGGGGAGCATGGACTTCTCGGCGGCATGCGTGGGCACCGATCGATCACTGGTGGCCGGACGGGATCCCCGAACTCGATGAAACCGAAGCACGTGCCGATCTTGCCCGACGCTGGCTCGAAGTATTCGGACCGGCAACTCTCGACGACCTGCAATGGTGGACCGGCTGGAACAAGACACAGACTCGTGGTGCGGTCTCGGGCCTGAACACCGTGGCAGTCGAACTGACCGAGGGCGACGGAATCATGTTGCCCGGCACTACCTTCGACAAGACCGCCGGCACGAGTGTCATGCTGCTGCCCGCTCTCGATCCCACACCGATGGGCTGGAAACACCGCGCCTGGTATCTGGGTGAGCACAAGGCACCACTGTTCGACACCTTCGGCAACATCGGTCCGTCCATCTGGTCCGGGGGTCGCATCGTCGGGGGTTGGGCGGTGACTTCAACCGGGGCGGTGGTGACCGAGCTCCTGGAAGACGTCGGCTCGACGGTTTCGAAAGCCGTTGGAGCCGAGGCAGAACGCCTCACCACCCTGCTCGACGGCACCGCGGTGGTTCCATCCTTCCCAACACCGCTGGAGAAGAAGCTGCGCGGCAAGAAGTAGCCGACGTTGGCCTACGAATTATTCATCTGCCCACCGTCGCAGGTGGGCATCTGAACAATCCGTGGGCAAACAGCGGTGTCAGAAGGCGTAGCGGCCTTCGGCCCAGGCTCGGGCAGCAGGAGGAGACACTTCGTCGACAGGTTCTCCGTCGCGGAAGTACTGCGTATGCAGAATTTTGCGCGAGTCGATTGCTTCCTGCCAGGCCTGCGTCGGGCCTTCGCCGAACCAGAGCCACGGGGTGATGTCGTCCATGATTACGACAGTGTCCGGGGTGGCGAGCGCACGTAGGTCCTCGAGGTCTGCGCGAGCACCTTCCACCGAATGATCACCGTCGACGAAGATGACATCGAATCGGATGTCCGCGTGTTCCTTCGCGTACGCGGCAACGGTGGTGTGCGAATCACCCTGAATCAGGGTGTGGCGGGCCGGAAAGTGTTCGTCGATATGAGCTTTCGCGGCGGAGCTGTACGCATACGCGGCCAAATCGAAGGACACGACAGTGGTATCGGGCGACGCGGACAGAAAAGCCCAGCTCGAGAAGCCGGCATTGAACCCGACCTCGCAGATCGTCCTCGTACTCGGACGCGCCGCAAGCGAGGATAGATACTTCTGCTCCGCCTCGTCGGCTCCCCGCTCGAAAGGTTCACCGGCGGTGGCTGTCTGGTTCACCAGCGTTTCGAGTTCCTGCAGACCCATCTACGTTCTCCTATCGTCTGATTCGGAGCGTAGCCAACTTCGATGTTCGATGCAGACGACACGGATCACTGGCAGAACACGCCACTGCGATCGCCGAGGTTGCACAGCAGGGTGCATGAAAATTTGTCGAGCGCGCTACTGAGCTGCGTATACGCTCACGGCTCTAGCCCGGCGGCCAGGGTCGGCCAGCTCTTTGCAAGCTGCTCGGCCCAGTACGGCCACGAGTGCGTACCGGGGCTGCCCAGATCGAAGGTGGCCGGAATGTTCAGCTCGACGAGCCTGTCGCGTAGCAGGCCCGTACAGAAATCGGTGCCTGCTTCGATGGCTCCGCCGATCACCAGCGTGTCGAGGTCTTCCAGCGTCTCGTACCGCTCGTGCGGACCGGGGAGGCCACTGGCGGAAAAGAGATAGATGGACTTGCCGCGTAGCGCTTCTGCGTTCGCCAGCAGGTCGTGGGCGGCCCAGCCCGCGTCGAGGGGCCCACCGAGCATGTTGTTCGCGTTGCCGCCGTAACCGGCGACGATGCTTCGCATGAGGACTTGCCCGAGTATGCCCTCGGACAAGAAGCACCCGCTGTACGCCGCGACGGCCGAGTACTTGTCCGGGTTCCGGGCGGCCAACATCATCGCCGACTGAGCGCCCATCGACAGGCCCGCTACACCGTCATTGCCGTTGCCCTCGAACTCCGCGTCGATCAACGGCGGAAGCTCCTGCGTCAGAAAGGTTTCGAAGCGGTAGCGGCCGAGGCGCGGGTCGTCGTTCTCCCAGTCGGTGTAGAAGCTCGCTGGACCGGCGAGCGGGAGAACCACGTTGACGTTCTTGTCACGAAAGAACTCCGCCGCGTTGCCCTTGCGAAGCCAGATGCTGCTCGACGGTTCGTTCTCCCCGGATCCGCTGAGCATGTACAGCGTCGGGCGCGGGCCTTTGCGCTCCGCCGGGGTGAGAACCTGCACCTCGATGGTTCGATCCATGCTCGGCGAGTACACCGACAGCCACGTCAGCGTCGGGCCGGTATCGATTCGGTTCTCGATCCGCGCCGGCCGGCTCGGTGCAGGATTTTCATCGTCGATGTCTTGAGCAGCAGCGGGCACGCCCGCTACGAAGGTGAGCAGAACTGCGATCACCACTAGAACCGGCCGCACGCCGAACATAGAACCCCCACTGCCCGCGGCGCTGTACCACCGCTGATGTCTGGGCAATGTTGCACGACGGGAGAGCAAGAATCGGACCAATCGTCGACAACTTGTGAGAAATCCGGGATTCAGCGTGTTCTGTACCGCACCGATTCACATAGTTCAGCACTGACCGATGCCGAGCTGCCACCACGTGACATGTCCAGGTGACTACAGATGTCGCGCGTCAACCTAGACGTTGAAGCGGAACTCATCGCTGGGCAATTGCAACAAACGGTAAGTGATGGGCAAGCCGCTTGAGCAGCATTTACGGGTCGATTGAGAGACTGTCTATAACGGCAGAGAGCGGTTCTACTGCGGACGCTCTGCGGACGGAGGGCGCGGTCAGTGATCAGTCTGGCGAAGTTCGTGGGACCAGTCGCCCACGTCTGGTATGCATTGGCTACGGTCCGACCACACAATCCCGGGGGTAGCTATGACCGATCAATCTGAACCAATCGGGGCGACCAATTCTCTAAGTGCCGAGATGCTTAACGACGGCGTGGACGAGCAGTTGCGGGTGGTGGACGGTGTAGCGCGCGATGCAGTTTTCGACCTGAATCAGGCCAGAGGGAATCTCCGTCAGGCCGAACACGCTGACGATTGACAGGGCACTCATCGATGGAGCTGTTAGCGATCGCGCTGTCGGGGGCAGCCGCGGTCTTGTCCTTCGCGGGATTGGTCGTTATGTGGCTGCAACTGCGAATAGCCGAGAACGTGGCGGGCGGGCGCGGTGTGTACATCACAGCGTGTCCAACGGGCATCCACACCTCAGATTCAGCCGGCCGGGGAAGTCGCGAATTCATCGTCAGGATTGAACTCATCGGTCAAGGCGCGCGGCATCACACCGCCCTCTCCCTTGTTGGCGTCACAAGAAAGCCAGATGGTGATCGTCCCATCCGGGATCGAATGGACAGCGACTCGGAGCCGATGGAATGGCGAGTGACGATCTTTGATGGGGACGACATTTCGGATGCATGGTGGATCTTCTCTTGGGCAGACGCACACGGCGACGGCCTACTAACCAACGCCTTGAGGATCCCACTTGATCAGGACGGTCGGGGGATCGAGCACTGGACTTGGAAGCGGTTCACAAAGGCCCGCTACCGGTTCCAGAAAGAAGGCCGCTGGTACTTACCCGGGTCCGGACATGCACGGCCTCTCGGAGAATGGAAGACGAAACTAAACATGGAGTTTCGTGAGAATCAGGGCCCGATTCCGCGTGGGTTATCGAGGTGACTGAGATCGAAATGCTGCTCCGTGCGCGCAGCGAGGTGGAGGAACTACGCCACCGGTGGACTGCGGTGTCGGCGGAACTCCAAGAGGTCACGACGTTGCTCGGAGCCGCCATCGAACGGATAGCGTATCTCAGTGCGGAGACTAAGAGCGGTGACGTCCGGCGTGAACGCCGCGGAGAGCTGAATCGAACGGCACGGGCAGTGCGGGTTCCGACCTCGCCATGGCTAACCCCATCGGAGGCAGCAGACCGTGCTCGTTTCCACCGCGAAACTATCTACGACGCGCTCCATCAAGAGGAGTTAAAGCCGGGTACCGGTCTGCGGGGTCGTCAACACAAGGCCCCGAATGGTTCATGGTTGATCCACATCGACGACCTCGACGCCTGGGCCTGCGGCGAACCCACACCAAAACGGCATCTCCACATCGCATCGGGAGAGTCGGTTTTGATTACGTCATCGAGTGACACGTGGTGGATCGGTGCATCGCTGCTGTTCACAATTGTCACCTTGACGCCGCCGAAAGAATCCAGCTCGAAGAAAACCAGACGTGCCTGCGCTGCCTCGAGGTCACGCCGTTCGGCAGCTCGCAGGTCCGCGTCTTCGGCGTATCGCCGGCTGTCGCGTACGGCAGGCGTGAGAGCTACAACAACAGCACCCAAAGTTCCAACCGCACCGAGCCACGCTGGCACCGATCCCCAATCGACCATGCGGCAACCTTAGGCCGTTACTGCGGTCGAACATTGGGCAACCAATGGCCGCTGAGATTGTCGGGCCAGAGTAGACGCTATTCAGTTGCGCCTGAGGTCCGTTCGAGCTCCTGGTCCGGGCCGGCTGCGGTGCCAGTCGTCGATGGTGGTCTCGAGCCATCCTTGGTTGCGTCCTACGAGTGCGTCCGGTTCTGGGAGCAGTCCTTTGCGTTGGTACCCCTTGACTGCGTCGAGGGAGATGCCGAGCTTGTCGGCGATCTCACCGCGTGAGAGGTATCGAGTCGTGGGCATGCCGACGAGTCTATCCCTTTAGGGGACTGGGTTGACTGGACCCCCAAAAGGGTTTGCGGTTGGCGAACCCCCGACCGGAAGGCCCGCCATGAACACCCACCAGATCATCACCAGCCACCTCGAAGCCGCAATCGAGATGCACCGCAACGTCGACCTCGGCTCATGGGAGCAGGCCATCACCGCCCTTGCTCTCGCCTCCGCCGCCGAACTTCCCCTGTTGATCGAAGAGGCCGAGGGCGTCATGGGTCGCATCGACCACGACTACAACTGCAAGTGGTGCCGCGGCAAGCTCGATGCCGGCACCCCGCCGCAGAGCTTCTACTGCACCAACTGATGGCGGCAGATCTGCCCCACCTGCCCCGGTGGGTCCGGTAGCGTCGTAGCTCGCTTGCTTTTCTGACCTCGCCGCCTGCGCGCGGTTGACGTCCACGCTGGACGCGAGGCCTCACCGAACGAGAAACCCGGCAAACCAGTGGTCGAACAGCCAGCAGATGCACGAACTCGGGGTCACTCGGCTGACATTCGACAACCGCCACGCCGAATTGAGTACGTTCGCAGAGAAGCTGCTCCCAGTACGCGATCCATGAACTTCACAAAGGTCAGATGCCCCGCGCGGCCAAAGCCACGAACAAGTTGCAACGATGTGCCTCGTGTTGCAAACATTCGTAGACGAGTCCTACGGCGCAAACGACTACTACGTCGGCGGAATCATCCTGAACGATCAGCAATTGGCTTACCTCGAGGGCGAACTACTCGACCTGAAACGCAGGGCGAGCGCCCAGTTCGGAGTTCCCGAGGACATCGAGTTACACGCGCACGAGATCATGCAATGCAAGCGATTGTGGAGATGCCTCAAAGGCTCGCCTCACGAACAGGTCTACATCTGCAAGCAGGTTCTCGAAGCAGTAGTCGCGAGTGGAGCCGTCGTGCATCTGCAAGGCGTCAACGTGCGTCGGCTCAATGCGAGGTACCGATACCCCGACAGCCCGTACGCGGTCTCGCTCAGGCACATGCTTGAGCGCGTCGAAGAGCATTGCGTGCGGCTCGGTGAGAGGTCCGAGGTGCTTCTGGACATCCTCGACGAGTCCGACACTGCTACGGCTGCCATCGCAGGCTACGTACGGCGAAAGACACCGGGCTATCGACCTATGCACCTGACCTCCATCGTGCATCCGATCCAGTACGCCGACTCGCGCGATCATCTGGGCATCCAGGCCGCCGACGTCGTCACCTACGTACTTCGCCGACACCTCGAAGTGCAGGTTGCTCACCCGAAAGCGCTCAGGGCGTCACGGATGCTTTTCGAGACCGTGTGGCCGGCGGTGCGCAGTAATCGCAAGTGGGAGCCCTAGACAGCACTAAAGCCCCCACAAGGGAGGGCTCTAGGCGGGACAACGCGGCCGGGAGCCGGCGCGTCGTGTAAGTACAGATTAGGTCGTTGCGTCAGTTGACGCAACCCCCTTACCCCCACCGGGCCGATCATGTTGCCGAGTCGACAAAATGCTCTGACCAGCCACATTGCCGACCACGGCAAGCTGCCTACATGACCTCCAGAGGCCCCAGGGGCCGTTCGCAATCAGGATCCCCAGACCCGTAGGCGTCCTGAGCCACAGAGCGTTGCGGCTTGGCCCTACCCCCACGGGGGGGAGGTGGACGGGGTACCTAGACATCGGGGACCTCGTGAGGATGGAACTTGCGCCCGCACCCCGGTTCGGTGCAGTTGTAGCCTCTGTCCGTTCGGTCTGCCGTCTGCCCGCCGAGGAAGTCACGGTCTATCTCGACTTCGTTCACCAGCTGGCCGTGGCAGTTGGGGCAACGTTTGTCGGTCGGCTCGAACACAGTCTCAGTCATGGCTTGTCGTCGTCGCTGATGCCGATTAGCTGCGTCCACTCATCGTGAACTCGTTTGCCCTCTTCGTCGTCGAGATACCTAACGACTTCCATGAAGGCACCAGCTTGCCCTGCTGCCCGGGCCATTGTGCGCTCATCGCCGTCGGCGTCCCCAATGCGTCTCAGCTCGAATGCAGTCCCGACGCGGGAGAGAGCCCAGGCCAAGACATCTTGTGCCTCGATACCTTCTTTGAGTGCCATGATCGGACTCTAACGGGTGGTTCAGGTCTGCATGCGCTACTTCAGACCTGGGTGTTGGTCATAGATCCCCGGATGCTTGCGCTTCTTCTGGTTCGCCCGACGAGCAATCGCTGACTCTTCTTGGGTCTTCTGTGTGTGGCAGCTCGGGCATGCGGCCTGCATGTTGTCCACCGTCTCGGTGCCGCGGCGGCGACGTTGATGATGATGTGGTCCGCTTCAGTGCCTTTGCCGGTGCAGCCGGGGTAGCGCAGCTGGCACTGGCCTTCGTCTCGCTTCAGCACGAGGGCCTTGCGCCTCTTGTGGCCGGCTCCGGTGCGGTAGCTGCTCCCTGTTGTTCGGTGGCGGCATGGTGGCTGCTTCCTGCATGCGTGAGGCCCGCCAGGCCGTTCTGCGCGCTCTTCGAGCAGTGGATCATGGCGTCAACAGCCTCAATGACGAATCCGAGCTGAGGCTCCTCCGCGAGCTCAAGAAGGCAACCATCGCAGACGTTTTTGTTGATTTGGCGTCGCAGCTCAGGAGGTCATGGGTACCGACGCCAGGCAGTCCCGGACCAGACAGCTGCGCCCTCTCCTACGACGATGCCGACGATCGCGCCAAGCGCAGCATTGTTGAAGCGGTCTTCGATCGAATCTTGCTGACCGAGAACGAGTTCGACGAGATCTTTCCGAGCGAACCTCCCCACCGATGACCGCACGCAGAAACCGACGGGCCGGTGTCGAGGACCGGTGGCGCGATCTTCCAAAGCCACGCCACGATGTAGACGGCGACGGCAATCCAATGTTCAATACTGACGGGCTTCCCGTAATGAAACTTAAGCCAAAGGCATTCGGCAAAGGAAAGCGTTGGCGTGCAGGGTATGTCGACGACGAGTCGACCGAACACGCGAAGTCGTTCACCCGTAAGGTCGACGCACAGAAGTGGCTCGACACGATCGTCTCGAGCCAAGTATCCGGCAACTACATCGACCCGGTGCGCGGTGAGATCACGTTTGCGTCGTTCTACAGAGAATGGAGCTCCCGTCAGGTGTGGGTTCCGGGCACGGAGCAGGCAATGAATCTGGCAGCAAACGGAGTCACGTTCGGCGCGGTTGCGCTGTGTGATCTCCGCCCGTCGCACATCGAGTCGTGGGTCAAGGCAATGCAGGACAAGCCACTGCAGCCATCGACCATAGGAACACGATTCAACAACGTCCGCTCGGTGCTCAAAGCAGCGAAGCGAGACAAGATACTCGGTGAGGATCCGACCGAGCGCATCACACTCCCCCGCCGTCGTCGTGCAGAGGCCGCGATGACGATTCCCGAGCCCATACAAGTGGGCGAACTGATCCGATCGGCCGACGGCGAATTCAAGGCCTTCGTCGCACTGGCCGCATTCGCCGGACTTCGGCTCGGCGAGGCCGCAGCCTTGCAGATCCACGACGTCGACTTCCTACGCCGCGAGATCCACGTGTGCCGCCAGGTGCAGCGAGCCAACGGCGGCACTGTCGAGATCCGCGCTCCCAAGTATGGCAGCGAGCGCACAATTCCGGCACCGGATGGCCTGCTCGAGATAGTCGCTGAGCACGTCCGACTGTGGCTGCCGAGCAGCGAGCCGACGGGATGGCTGTTCCCCGGCGAGCACGGACACCCGTGGCATCAGAACTCGGTCGGGTACCGCTGGCGCAAGACCAAGCAATTGGCCGGACAACCGGATTGGCACCTGCACGACCTACGCCACTACTACGCGTCGGGTCTGATCTACGCCGGCTGCGATGTGGTGACGGTCCAGGAAGCTCTGGGTCACAGCTCGCCCAACGTCACACTGTCGACGTACGCGCACCTGTGGCCGAACGCCGATGACCGCACACGCAATGCTGCGGACGCGATGTTCGTTGAGGCTACTGCGGACGCACTGCGGACCGGAAACCCGAAAATACCTGCTGACCAGCAGACCTAGACGTTGAAGCGGAACTCCACGACATCGCCGTCGGACATGATGTAGTCCTTGCCCTCGATGCGCACCTTGCCGGCAGCCTTGGCCGAGGCCATGGAACCCGCCGCGATGAGGTCTTCGTAGGAAACGATTTCGGCCTTGATGAAGCCGCGCTCGAAGTCGGTGTGAATGACTCCGGCGGCCTGCGGCGCAGTGTCGCCTCGATGAATTGTCCACGCCCGAGCCTCTTTCGGGCCTGCGGTGAGGTAGGTCTGCAAGCCCAGGGTGTGGAAGCCGGCGCGAGCCAACGCGTCGAGACCGGGCTCGGTCTGTCCGACGGATTCGAGCAGTTCCGCTGCCGACTCCTTGTCGAGTTCGAGCAATTCGGACTCGATCTTGGCGTCGAGGAACACCGCATCGGCGGGGGCAACGAGACGAGCCAGTTCGCCGATCTTCGCATCGTCGGTCAGCACCGACTCGTCGGCGTTGAAGACGTACAGGAAAGGCTTGGTGGTGAGCAGTTGGAATTCACCCAGCAGCTCGAAGTCCAGCTTCGCCTTGGCCGAGAACAACGTCTTGCCGTCGTTCAGCACGGCCTGGGCAGCCAGGGCCGCGTCGAGTGCAGGCTTGCGATCCTTCTTGATCCGCACCTCTTTCTCGAGGCGCGGGATGGCCTTCTCCAGAGTCTGCAGATCGGCGATGGCGAGTTCGGTCTCGATGACCTCGATGTCTGCGGTCGGGTCGACGCGACCATCGACGTGCACCACGTCGTCGTCGGCGAAAACCCGAACGACCTGACAGATGGCGTCGGCCTCACGAATGTTGGCGAGGAACTTGTTGCCCAGGCCAGCGCCCTCGGACGCTCCCTTGACGATGCCGGCGATGTCGACGAACGACACCAGCGCAGGCACCAGCTTCTCCGAACCGAACACCTCGGCCAGCTTCTCGAGCCGGGGATCCGGCAGCGCGACCACACCGACGTTGGGCTCGATGGTGGCGAACGGATAGTTCGCGGCCAGCACATCGTTGTTGGTCAGTGCGTTGAAGAGGGTGGACTTGCCGACGTTGGGCAGTCCGACGATTCCGAGGGTGAGGCTCACGGTCTATGGAGTCTACTTTGACGTCGCCACCAGTTCGGACAGTGCCCGGCCAGCGTCGATACTCGACGCACCCAGGGGCGCGAGAACCACGTGATCTGCGCCGGCAGCGTGGTGGGCGGCCACCCTCTCGGCAATGTCGTCGATGCTCCCCCACACCACCAGGCCGTCGACCAGTCGGTCGCTGAGCTCGTCGACATCGGCCTCGGTGAAGCCCATCCGCAGGAAGTTCTGGCGATAGCCCGGGACTGTCGCGAGAAAGCTCAGTGGCTCCCTAGCTGCGGCGCGGGCTCGATCCGGATCGGACTCGACCACGACGAACTGGTCGACCACCAGCGTCGACTCACCGAGTGCACCGCGCGTATGCGCCGTCCAGTCAGGCGTCACCAGTAACCCGATTGCACCGGCAGCACGGTCCCGCGCCATCTCCAATTTCTTCGGACCGAGCGCTGCGAGCAGAAGGTGATCGGTGGGGACCTCGAGCTCGTCGAGGTACTTCCCCAACCCGGCCAGAGGCCGAGCACTCTGCGGTCCGCCCAGGCCGAGGACGAATCGACCGGTGCCCGAGAGCTCGTCGAACAGTCCACCGGCCTGCGCAGGCGAGTACACATCGACCGGCACGATTGCCGGAACGATGGTGGCGGTCTCGGTCGCGTGAACCAGATCGGCCAGCCTGCCGAGCCGATCGATCTGCCCACCCGGCAGCCACAACGAGGTGAATCCGAGTGATTCCAACGCGCGTGCATCGTCGAGATACGACGGTGACACGTCGATGGAAATGCCGATTGTGCCGAGTCCGCGTGTGTCCATGGCTACGACGCTAAAACCTCGAGCGTTGTTCAGGTCAAGAGGTGATCGCCGAACTCGGGTCCCAGCTCGCCAGGATCGGCAGGACTTTCGCCGTGCTCGATCCTTCCTCGACTGTGTAGACGATCAGACTTTGATCCGGTGCGCTCGGCGACGTCAGAAACTCGATCCCGAATTGCAGGGTGCCTGCCGCGGGATGCTGAATGATCTTGGTTGCGCCTGCAAATTCGGCGACCTCGTGATCGGACCACCATTGCTCGAAACACGGCTCCGATGAACGTAATTCGTCGATCATCGCACTCAAGGTCGGGTCTCCCGGTCGACGAGCAAGATCGCGACGCAGCGCCGCAACCGAGGCCGCCGCGAACTGCGACCAATTGACGATTCGCTCACGGGCGATGGGATTGCGAAAGAGATAGTGGAACAACGAGCGATCAGCGGACGGTTGCAGACTCAGAACGGATCGAACCAGCGAGTTGCCGGCCAGGATCACCCCGTTGCGCCCGAGCAGAATCACCGGAACGTGGTCGAGGGTTTTCATGACCTGAAGCAGACCCGGATTCGGTAGCTGCGCAACGTCCTCGGTGGGCACAGCCGGGGACGCGAGATCGAGTAGATGCGCACACTCGACTTCATCGAGCTTCAACGCACCGGCGATTGCCCGCAGCACCTCGGGTGAGACGTTGGCCTGGCGACCCTGTTCGAGTTTGCTGTAATAATCCGGACTCACTCCGGCCAGCGACGCCAGCTCTTCTCGCCGAAGCCCAGGCACCCGTCGGGCACCGGGATACGTAGGAATCCCAGCCTCGATCGGGGTCATGCGATCGCGCCGATCACGCAGAAACGCGCTGAGAGCGGACCTGTCCTTGTTCACGAATTCCACAGTAACCACACGGGCGATCGCCAACCTGGTCATGACAGACCTAGGCAGAACGACGCCTGGTTCACGGCCTCGACCGACCGTAGACATGGCGTCATGACATCTTCTACTTCATCCCAGCTCCTCGGACGCACCGCCGTCGTCACCGGATCGACCAGTGGGATCGGTGCTGCCATCGCACTCACTCTCGCCGCCCAGGGGGCATCAGTGGTCGTCAGCGGCCGCGATGCCGAGCGCGGAAAGGCCCTGGCGCACCGCATCACAGAAGCAGGCGGCACTGCGACCTTCATCGACGTCGATCTCTCGGGCAACTACCAGGAGCTCCGCGACTTCGCCGCCCGCAGCACCGACGCTCTCAGCGGCCGCGTCGACATTCTCGTCAACAACGCCGGCATCTATCCGGCCACCTCGACGGCCGACCTGCCCGACGACCAGCTCGACGCCATGCTTGCCGTCAACGTACGGGCCCCACACGTGCTCGTCGGCGCGCTGGCCCCGGCCATGGCCGAGCGGGGCACTGGAGTCATCGTCAACATCGGGTCGTGGATGGCCACGATGGGCAGCCCGTTCGCCGCGATGTACTCCGCCACCAAAGCCGCAGACGAACAGCTCACCCGCAGCTGGGCCGCCGAGTTCGGACCACACGGCGTGCGAGTGAACGCGCTCGCACCCGGGGCAACTCTCACCCCGGGCAACGAGGATGCTCGTCGAGTTCTCGACGCCATGACTGCCGGCACACCGGCGGGCACAGTGCTCTCTCCGCAGGACATCGCCGACGGTGTGCTGTTTCTGGTTTCGGACAACGCCGCGATGGTTCACGGAACGACCCTGTACGTCGACGGCGGCATCTCGGTCACCCGCGGGTGAGCAGTGATCCGCCGCCGACCCGTCACATGGTCGAGACGACCAAGCCGATGAACGCAAGGTAGAGAACGATAAAGGCACCGAAGATGATCAGCGACAGCTTCCCGAAGAACGCGGCGCGACTCGACGAATACTCTGCTCCCTGAACGTCTCCCATCATCCACAGCGGGTGCACCTTCAGTGCATGGTTGAACGCGGGAATGGCCAGCGGCCAGAAGAAGATGATGGCCACGACGGCCCAGCCTGCGTTCGAGGACGGCAGGGTGGGCGTTTGGATATAGGGCTGCGCAGGTGGAAACGGCTGTGCGGCTGGGAACGGTTGTGCGGCTGGGAACGGTTGCTCGTACGGACCTGACATGAGAATCTCCCCCGATTGTTCGATGACGGACAACCAGTAGGACGCCGCATCGTCACGTCTGGTTCCCTCGGAGGAGGGGGAATCTCAGACCAGTTCGGCCGTGGCTGCCGCAAGAGCGACGATTGAATCCCAATCTTGTTCTGCGACAGCCGCGGCCGGAATGAGCCACGATCCGCCGACGCATCCGACGTTCGGCAGCGCCAGGTACGCCGAGGCATTGGCGGTGGAGATTCCACCCGTCGGGCAGAATCGTGCCGCCGGGATAGGCGAGTGGATCGACTTCAAGAAGTTCGCGCCGCCGGATGCCTCGGCCGGAAAGAACTTGAGCTCGGTGTAGCCGGCTTCGAGCAGCGTGAGCACCTCGGACACTGTTGCGGCACCGGGCAAATGCGGTAGTCCGGTGTCTCGCATGGCCTTCGTCAGGGACGGCGTGCAACCGGGCGAGACCAGGAATTGAGCACCCGCGTCGGCGGCCTGCTTGGCCTGGCCGGGAGTGATGATCGTGCCTGCGCCGACGAGGATTTCGGGGACTTCCGCCGCGATGCGCTCGATGGCGTCGAGTGCCACCGGAGTCCGCAACGTCAGCTCGATGACGGGCACTCCTCCCGCCACCAGGGCACGAGCGATAGGAACAGCATGATCGAGGTTCTCGATGACGACCACGGGGATGACGGGTACGCGGTCGAGCAGAGATGCAGTCACGTTTCTACCTTTGTTCGGAGTTGTGGGGGCTCAGCGCATGACGAACATGGCACCCTCGTCGGCGGGGCCGACGAGCGCACGCATGCCCGAGAACAGGTCACGACCGGTGCTGGACCACTCGTCGGCGTCCAACACTCGACCGGTGACCGGTCGAGCCTCGAACTCGTCGAGCGGTACGTCGATCGACAACGTGCCGTCGAGAGAGTCGAGGGTGATGATGTCACCGTCGAGAATTTTCCCAATCGGTCCCCCACTCGCGGCCTCGGGCGTGAGGTGAATTGCCGCAGCGACTTTGCCGGAGGCACCGGACATCCGGCCGTCCGTGATCAGCGCGACGGACCGTCCCTTGTCCTGCAGAATTCCGAGAGCCGGAGTGAGCTTGTGCAACTCGGGCATGCCGTTCGCCTGCGGGCCCTGATAACGCAGCACGGCAACGAAGTCGCCGTCGAGAAGCCCGGCGTCGAACGCTTCGAGGAAGTCGGCTTGATCGTCGAACACTCGCGCCGGTCCGGTGACCACGCGGTGTTCGGGTGCCAGGGCAGAAGTCTTGATGACACATTTTCCGATCGGTCCGGTCAGCATCTTCAGTCCGCCGTCGGCACTGAACGGCTCGTTCGCACCACGTAACACGCTGTCGTCGTGGCTCATCCGAGTACCGTCCTGCCACATCACCCCGTCGCCGTCGAGCTTGGGCTCTTGCGTGTAGCGCCGCAGGCCCTGCCCGGCAACGGTTTTCACATCCTCGTGCATCAACCCGGCGTCGAGCAGAGACCCGATGACGAACCCGAGTCCACCGGCCGCGTGGAAGTGATTCACGTCGGCTTTGCCGTTCGGGTAGATCCGGGCCATCAGCGGCACCACGGCCGACAGATCGGACAGGTCCTGCCACGTCAGCGTGATACCGGCAGCTTTCGCGATGGCAACGAGGTGCATTGTGTGATTGGTCGAGCCGCCGGTGGCCAGCAGTGCGACGCAGCCGTTGACGATCGACTTGACATCGACGACCTCTCCCACCGGGGTGTAGTTGTCTCCGAGGGACGTCAGACCGGTGACGACATGGGCGGCCTCGCGGGTGAGCGCGTCGCGCATCGCGGTTCCGGGGTTGACGAACGACGAGCCGGGCAGATGCAGACCCATGACCTCCATGAGCAGCTGGTTGGAATTGGCCGTTCCGAAGAACGTGCACGTGCCACTGCCGTGATACGACGCGGCCTCGGCGTCCAACAGAGCCTCCCGGCCCACCTTGCCCTCGGCGTACAACTGACGAGCTTTTGCCTTCTCGCCGTTGGGAAGACCGGACGTCATCGGGCCGGCGGGCACGAACACCGCAGGAAGATGGCCGAAACTCAGTGCGCCGATGAGCATTCCGGGGACGATCTTGTCGCACACGCCGAGCATCAGGGTAGCGTCGAACATGTCGTGGGACAACGCAATTGCTGTCGACATCGCGATGATGTCCCGACTGAACAGAGACAGCTGCATGCCGTCGCGGCCCTGCGTGATGCCGTCGCACATAGCGGGGACGCCACCGGCGAACTGCGCGATGCCGCCGGCGTCGATGACCGACTTCTTCAGCACGGCCGGGTAGGTCTCGAACGGCTTGTGCGCCGAGAGCATGTCGTTGTAGGCGGAGACGATCGCAATGTTGGGCTTGACCATGCCGCGCAGCGCTTGCTTGTCGGCCTTGCCGGAGGCCGCGAAGCCGTGGGCGATGTTGGCGCAGGCGAGTCGGCCACGGGCCGGGCCCTGATCACCGGCGGCAGCGATTCGAGCGAGATATGCGGTGCGGCCGGATTGGCTGCGGTCTGCGATGTGGTCGGTGACCTGACGCAGGACCGGATGAAGTGTGTCCATGAGTATCTCCGATGTTCGGTCTCTCACGCCCCAGCCTAAAGCCCGTTAAGTCCATCAGCAACCCAACTTATGTTTTTTGAAGTTCTAAGTAGCAGTTCTTAGGGTGTTGCCGTAGAAGTTGCCAGTTGGTTGAATGGCGTATATGTCGATGCCGCGCCTGAGCGCTCCACCTGCGACCGCAGGTGAGATCTTTGCGCTGGTTCGCGACGGCGAAGCCGATACCCGTGCCGAATTGGGCCGCATCACCGGACTGTCGCGGTCGGCCGTCGCCTCCCGTGTCGCCGCACTCGCCGGACTCGGCTTGATCATCGAAACCGAGGACACGCAGTCGACGGGTGGACGTCCCCCGGCGCGATTGTCCTTCGACGTCGACGCTGGTGTCGTGCTCGCCGCTGCGATCGGACGCAGCCGCTCGCAACTCGGCGTCTTCACTCTCGGTGGAGAATTCCTCGCCGGCGATACCGTCGATCAGGAAATCGGCATCGGGCCGAACGAGCTGATGCCGCAGATCACCAAGCGCTTGCAGGCATTGCTCGACGAATCGCACCGAACCGAACATCGCATCCTCGGCGTCGGCCTGTCCATCCCTGGCACCGCCGACACAGCACGCGGCTGCAGCCTGGACTCACCGATCATGCACGGCTGGGACGGAGTGCCGCTGGCCCCGTACTTCGCCGACACCACATCTGCTCCGGTCTTTCTCGACAACGACGCCAACGCGATGGTCCTCGCCGAACGTCGGGACAATCGAGATCGATTCCAGAACGCCCTCTTGGTCAAAGCCTCGACGGGTCTCGGTGCCGGGATCGTGGCGGGCGGCGCGCTGCAGCGTGGATCACTGGGCGCTGCAGGCGAATTCGGCCACACCAAGACCGCAGCCGCCGCAGGGGTCGCGTGCCGGTGCGGCGACAGCGGCTGCCTGGAGGCCATCGCAGGCGGCTGGGCACTGGTCCGCGCACTCAACGAGCAGGGCCGAGAAGTGGGCCACATCCGCGGTGTCGTCGACCTCGCGGTCAGCGGTGACCCCGAAGCACGCAGACTCATCCGTGACAGTGGACGACACATCGGCGAAACCCTGGCCGGAGCGGTCAATCTACTCAACCCCGAGGTCCTCATCGTCGGCGGCGACATGGCCAACGCCTACGACATCTTCGTCGCAGGACTGCGCGAGACCGTCTACGGAAACGCAACTGCGCTGGCCACCAAGGCACTCACCATCCAGGCGACCACGCACGGCGACCTCTCGGGCGTCATCGGTAGCGCAGCACTGGTGTTGGATCAGGTACTCAGCGCCCGGGCCGTCGACAACGCTCTCGGCAGCTGACGCCCCGGCCACATTTTCCGTTCGTCGCACTCCAGCGACCGCCGGGCGCACCGCGATGCGTCGATTCGAGGACGCACACCGGCTGCCCACATAGGGTGATCGCAGTCACACCTGCGATCCTGGAGACCCCACACATGTCACTGAAAGCGCCCGACGATCCGCACGTCGAACTGCTGAAGACAGACCCAGACCTGCCGCCCGTCGGGGTCGTCGAATCACATCCGATGACCCCGATCAAGCGTCTGATGCTCGTCGCGATCGGCCTGCTCGGCGGTGTCGCGTGGACGATCATCGCCATCGTGCGCGGGGAGAACCCCAACGCCGTCTGGTTCGTGATCGCCGCCGTCTGCACCTACATCTTCGCGTTTCGCTTCTACGCCAGGTTGATCGAACGCAAGATCGTCTTTCCTCGTGACGACCGGGCGACACCGGCCGAGATACTGGAAAACGGCAAGGACTACATGCCGACGGATCGTCGGGTGCTGTTCGGCCATCACTTCGCCGCGATCGCCGGAGCCGGCCCTCTCGTCGGACCCGTTCTCGCCGCCCAGATGGGCTACCTACCCGGCACGATGTGGATCATCATCGGCGTCGTGTTCGCCGGTGCCGTCCAGGACTTCCTGGTGCTGTGGATCTCGACGCGTCGCAACGGCCGCAGCCTCGGCCAAATGGCCCGTGACGAACTCGGTGTCGTCGGCGGCACCGCGGCGCTCGTCGCGGTGTTCGTCATCATGATCATTTTGATCGCAGTGCTGGCACTCGTGGTCGTCAACGCGCTCGCCGAAAGCCCATGGGGCGTCTTCTCGATCGCGCTGACCATCCCCATCGCACTGTTCATGGGTGTGTACCTGCGCTTCCTGCGACCGGGCAACGTCACCGAGGTCTCGCTCATCGGTGTCGTCCTGCTGCTGCTCGCCATCGTCGCCGGCGGCTGGGTCGCCGAAACCGAATGGGGCACAGACTGGTTCACCCTGTCCAAGGTCACCGTCGCCTGGTTGCTGATCGGCTACGGCCTGCTCGCCTGCATCCTGCCGGTCTGGCTGTTGCTCGCGCCGCGCGACTACCTGTCGACGTTCATGAAGGTCGGCACCATCGCCCTGCTGGCCGTCGGAATTCTCATCGCGCGCCCCGAGATTCAGATGCCCGCCATGACGAGTTTCGCCACCGAGGGCAACGGCCCGGCATTCGCCGGATCGCTGTTCCCGTTCCTGTTCATCACCATCGCCTGCGGCGCACTCTCCGGTTTCCACGCTCTGATCTCCTCCGGCACCACGCCGAAGTTGCTCGAGAAGGAAAAGCAGATGCGCATGATCGGCTATGGCGGCATGCTCACCGAGTCGTTCGTCGCCATCATGGCTCTGATCACCGCCTGCGTTCTTGATCAGCACATCTACTTCGCGCTGAACGCACCGGCGACGCTGACCGGCGGCACTCCGGAGACCGCGGCAACGTATGTGAACGGATTGGGACTGAGCGGCGGCGACATCTCGGCGAACGAACTGAGTCAGGCGGCAGCCGATGTGGGCGAGGAATCGATCATCTCGCGCACCGGCGGCGCACCGACACTCGCGTTCGGCATGTCCGAGGTACTGCACCAGGTGTTCGGCGGCGAATCGCTCAAGTCGTTCTGGTACCACTTCGCGATCATGTTCGAGGCCCTGTTCATCCTCACCACGGTCGACGCCGGCACCCGCGTCGCACGCTTCATGCTCTCCGACAGCATCGGCAACCTGCCCGGTGCCTCGGCCAAGAAGTTCAAGGACCCGTCCTGGCGTCCCGGCGCCTGGATCTGCTCCGTCATCGTCGTCGCAGCCTGGGGTGCAATCCTTCTCATGGGCGTCACCGACCCCCTCGGCGGAATCAACACCCTGTTCCCGCTGTTCGGTATCGCCAACCAGTTGCTCGCAGCGATCGCGTTGACGGTGGTGATGGTCATCGTCGTCAAGCGTGGCCTCTACAAGTGGGCCTGGATTCCCGGAGTTCCGCTGGCGTGGGACCTCATCGTCACGATGACGGCCTCGTACCAGAAGATCTTCTCCTCCACCCCAGCCATCGGTTACTGGACCCAGCATTCGCAGTTCCGTGATGCAAAGGATCAGGGCCTGAGCAGCTTCGGCAGCGCGAAGACTCCCGAGGCCATCGATGCCGTTATCCGCAACACCTTCATCCAGGGCACGCTGTCGATCATCTTCGCGGTACTCGTCCTGGTCGTCGTCGTTGCCGGAGTCATCGTGTGTGTCAGGGCCGTTCGTGGAGCCGATCTGCCGGACAACGAGGAACCGGAGGTGCCGTCGAAGATCTTCGGTCCCGCCGGATTCGTTCTCACCCCCGCCGAGAAGCAGATCCAGGCCGAGTGGGACGAACTGATCGACGCGGGCACCGTCCGCAGACCTGGATCGGCGCACTAGATGCGCGGGCTCTGGTGGTGGATCACCTCGGTGATGGGCGACCACGATTACGACCGGTACGTCGCCCACCTGGCTCGGCACCATCCGGGTCAGGAACCACCGACGGTGCGGCAGTACTGGAAGGACCGGCACGCGGAAGCGGACCGGAATCCAGGGGCACGCTGCTGTTAGGGGCTTTGCCCTCGTGCGCGTTTTGCGCCCCTCCAGGTACGCAAAACGCGCACGATCGCGGCGATGTCCGATTCCCGCTAGCACTGACGGGGTTGCGCTGACACAGTAGGTACATGAGCAACGAACGGCAGGTGCAAGAACTGGACTTCGAGCGGTGTTATCGCGCGGTCTCCTCGCGTGACGCACGGTTCGACGGCCAGTTCTTCACCGCCGTTCGTACCACCGGCATCTACTGCCGCCCGTCCTGTCCGGCTCGGACACCCAAGCCCGACAACGTCTCGTTCCTGGCCACGGCCGCTGCAGCTCAACAATCCGGCTACCGCGCGTGCCGCCGCTGCCAGCCCGACGCCACCCCCGGTTCCCCACGCTGGAACATCCACTTCGACCTCAGCTCCCGTGCAATGCGGCTCATCTCGGACGGAGCCGTCGAGCGCGGCGGCGTCGACGGCCTCGCCAGCACCCTCGGCTACTCGAGCAGGCAACTGACGCGGGTATTGACGGCCGAGGTCGGGGCAGGCCCGCTGGCACTGGCCCGCGCGCACCGCGCTCACACCGCCCGAACTCTGATTCAGACCACCGACATGGCGATGGCCGACATCGCCTTCGCAGCAGGCTTTTCCAGCGTCCGGCAGTTCAACGACACCGTCAAGGAAGTGTTCGCGGTCGATCCGTCCACGCTGCGCCGCGAAGCACACCGCACCGCGGTGGCGACCGCGGGTGGCACGGTCACCTTGCGTCTGCCCTATCGTCAGCCGCTGGACCGGGGCTGGATCGAGTGGTTCCTTCGAGGTCACGTGGTCGAGGGCATCGAGTCGTTCTCCGAAGACGGAGAATACGTCCGATCACTGCGCCTGCCGCACGCCGGCGGGTTGGTAGCTCTGCGGGTCCTGGACGGATTCGTCAGTGCCGCAGTGACATTGCAGGACATGCGCGACCTCGCTCCCGCCGTCGCCCGAATCCGCCAGCTGCTGGATCTCGACGCCGATCCACTCGCCGTCGACGAGGCCCTACGCACCGACCCACAGTTGACGCCGAGCGTCGAGGCTCACCCGGGAATTCGGGCCCTCGGTGTGGTCGACGGCGCAGAGATGCTGCTGCGCACCGTGATCGGGCAGCAGATCTCGTTGAAGGCTGCGGCCACCCACACCGCCCGGCTCGTCGACGCCCTCGGCACACCGCTGGACCTGGGCGACGGAACCGTCACCAGGTTGTTTCCCGAGCCCGCCGTCATCGCCGAACGCGGACACGAGGTCCTCACCGGCCCTGCAGCCCGCGTCCAGACCGTCATCCGCGTCGCCGACGCCATCGCGTCGGGAACCGTCGAATTGCATCCCGCGCGAGAGGGTCCCGAGCTGGAGCGAGAATTGCTCGCGCTCAAAGGAATCGGGCCGTGGACGGCTCGTTACGTCGTGATGCGGCTGCTCGGTGACCCCGACGTTCTCCTCGACACCGACCTGGTCGTTCGCCAAGGTGCGGCTGCGCTGGACATCTCGTTGAAGGACTCCGCCCGCTGGGCTCCGTGGCGTTCCTACGTCTCGATGCACCTGTGGATCACCGCACTGGAAAGAAGACAGTCATGACCGCTATGTCCGCCACCCAGGACACCCCGATCGGCCCGTTCACCACCATCGTCGACGACGATCAGCGCGTGCTCGCGTCGGGATGGACCGATGATGTCGAGGAGCTGCGAATCCTGATTCACCCGACGATGCGGCCCGACGCCGTTCGCAGTGCCGCCGACCTCGGTACGGTCACCGCAGCCGTCGACGCCTACCACCGCGGCGAGCTGACGCGTATCGACGAGGTGCCCGTCGCCCAACGGTCCGGCGAATTCTTGATGCACGCCTGGGATGTATTGCGCACCGTCGAGCCCGGAACTCCGGTGACCTACTCCGAATTCGCGGAGCTGTCCGGCCGACCCGCTGCCATCCGCGGTGCGGCGTCCGCCTGTGCGCGCAATGCCGCCGCGCTGTTCGTGCCGTGCCACCGGGTGGTCCGCATCGGCGGCGCGCTCGGCGGATTCCGGTGGGGGCTGCCCGCGAAGAAATGGCTGTTGGCGCACGAGGCGGCCTGAACGCTGCCGCGTCGGGTGGGCGGTGACCCACGGCCGAACGGTCCCGGGCGATATGGTTCTTCACGATCCGCCATCCGCCGACTGTGAGGAAACCCCCGTGACCGAATCGGCAGTGCCAGGAAAATCCACGGCCTCCGCCACGTCCGGCAAGGACCGCGGTGACCTCATCGGGGTCGGCGGCCTGTGGCTCGCCAAATGGTCGCTCATCCTCGTCTCGATCGCGGCCGGGGCATGGGTGTTCGGCTGGCTGATCGGTCATCTGTGGGTGATCCTGTTGCCGGTCCTGCTGGCGGTCATCGTCGCGACGGTCTTGTGGCCGCCGGCA
Source organism: Rhodococcus sp. Leaf278 (assembly GCF_001426085.1). GTDB lineage: Bacteria > Actinomycetota > Actinomycetes > Mycobacteriales > Mycobacteriaceae > Rhodococcoides. Next base: position 380,685 of record NZ_LMRR01000001.1, on the reverse strand, counting down.
AAGTTGATGATGCGGCTCGGATTTCCGCCCGCGCTGGCCGCGTCGGTCTCGCTCGTGGTGTTCTTCGTCGTCATCGGCGGCGTCATCACCCTGATCATTCCGTCGGTGGCCGAACAGGCCCCCGAGCTGGTGGACCAGGCATCGGGCGGCATTGCGCAGGTTCAGGACTGGCTGAAGGGGCCGCCGCTGAACATCGGTGACGACCAGATCGACACGGCCGTGTCGGCCATCATCTCGCGGCTGCAGGACAGCGGAGACGTCATCGCGACCGGCGTGTTCAGTGGCGTATCGGCGGCCGGCTCGCTGCTGGTCACCCTGGCGTTGGTGCTGGTGCTGTCGTTCTTCTTCGTCAAGGACGGACCGAAGTTCCTGCCGTGGTTGCACGGATTCTCCGGTGGCCGCGCCGGACGCCATCTGGGCGAGGTGCTCTCGCGGATGTGGGCGACGCTCGGCGGCTTCATCCGAACGCAGGCCATCGTCAGTTTGATCGACGCCTTCTTCATCGGCCTCGGACTCGTCATTCTCGGCGTTCCGCTGGCGCTGGTACTCGCAACGCTGACGTTCCTCGGTGGGTTCATCCCGATCGTCGGCGCGTTCGTCGCGGGTGCACTCGCAGTTCTCGTGGCCCTGGTGGCGAACGGACTGACGACGGCGCTGATCGTGCTCGCCATCATCGTCGCGGTCCAGCAGTTGGAAGGCAATGTGCTGCAGCCGATTCTGCAGAGTCGAAGCATGAACCTGCATCCGGCGATCGTGCTCCTGGCGGTGGCGGGCGGCAGCTCGTTGTTCGGAATCATCGGTGCGTTTCTCGCGGTCCCGGCCGCTGCTGTTGCCGCAGTGCTGATCCGGTACCTGTCCGAACAGATCGACGCGCGCTCGAACGAACCGGACCAGGACGAACTCGAGGACGAAATCCCGCCGCCCGAGGGACTGACCGAGGAACAGGCCGGTCTGGACGACGAGGGCGAGTCGAAGCCGGACAAGCCTGCTTCAGGTCAGGACGCGACGACCTGAAGCGTCGACCCGGTGCGCTCGCGTTTGACGTAGAGACGGCTGGGAATGCGCTGGCGCATCTCGTCGACGTGGCTGACGACGCCGACGACGCGGCCGCCTGCGCGTAGTTCGTCGAGGACGGCCATCACCTGCTCGAGCGTGTCGGCATCGAGGGTACCGAACCCCTCGTCGATGAACATGGTGTCGAGTACGACGCCACCGGATTCGGCGGCCACGACGTCAGCGAGGCCCAACGCCAGTGCCAGCGAGGCAAGGAACGCTTCGCCACCGGAGAGTGTCTTCGCCGAGCGGACGACGCCGGTGTAATCGTCGCGGATATCGAGGCCGAGGCCACCGCGTTTGCCCCTGGCACCTGCCTCGTCCGAATGGACGAATTCGTATCGACCCGAGGACATCCGACGCAGGCGCGCGGAGGCCGACTCGGCGACGTCCTCGAGCCGGGATGCGAGAACGTAGGACCGTAGCGACATCTTTCGTGCGTTCTGCCCCCGCCCGGCCACCACGTCCGCCAGATTGGCGAGCTCGTCGAATTCCGCGCGTTGCGGCGCGATGGCCTCGGCCGCAGTCGACAGTTCCGCAATCAGTCGTTCCAGATCGTCTGCGCGCCTTCGGGATTCCGCTACTGCGGCGGCAGTGGACCTGACCTGACTGTCGAGTTCGGTACAGGCCTGTCGCAACGGATCCAGGTCCACCGGTGCGTGCCCGGCGACCGCAACGATGGCGGGCTCGCGTAGTACGTGTTCGGCATGCGCTCGACGCTCGTCGGCGGCGCGGAGTTCGGCCTCGATGTGCTCGACGCGATCGGCGGTGAGAGCGGACGCTGCCGCAGCCTCGACGGATTCGAAACTCGATGCGGCAACTCGTCGGTCGAGCTCTGCGCGCAACGCATCGGACTGCGCGGTGGCATCGAGCCAGACGATCCGCGCCTCCTGAATTCGCCGTGCACCGTCGATCAAGGCCTCGCGCTCGGCAATTCGATCGATCAGCGACTCGCCCTCGCCCACTTCCTGCGACACCGACGCACGCATCTGCGCCAACGATTCCTCGGTGGCCGATATTCGCTCGTCCACGGCTACGCGTGAAGCGACGAGGTTGTTGAGCGTGACCGCCAGTTCGTCCTTCTCGCGGCGCAGTCGGCTCAGTTCCGCTGTCGCCGGGTCGGCATCCGCGGCGATCGCACGGGCATCCTGCACCGAACTCGTTGCGGTATCGAGGGCCTGAGTCAGCTCAGCGAGAGTGGCTCCCCCGGTGCGATCGTGCAGCAGGTCCACTGCGAGTCTGGCCTCGGCGACAGCCCCGACCGCCTGATCGAGGGCGGCGGCCGCCTTACGTTCGGCGGCGGCTGCCTTGTCTTCCTGTGCTTTGGTGACCGTCGACGTCGAGGCCGCTGCGGGGTGCGGATGCGCTGCCGATCCACACACCTGGCACGGCTCGCCGTCTTTCAAGCGGGCCGCCAGCTCCGCTGCCATCCCCTCGATGCGGCGCTCACGAAGATCGAGCAGGTGCTCCCATGCGGTGTTGTGTGCGGCAGCGGCGGTGTCGCGGGAACGTTCGCACTCGACGAGCGCGGCACGCTTACGCACCAATTCGATTGCGGATTCAGCTGCCGCGCGGGCACGCTCGCAACGCTCCTCGAGGCTCGCCAACTGTGCCGCGGCGGCCTCGGCTCGCGCCGCCCGGGTTTCGGCGGCCACGATCTTCTCTGGCATCGAGGCCTGTCGCTGCTCGGTTTTCTCGATCTGCGCTACAGCGCTGCGTTGTTGCGCTCGATAATCGACCAGGGCACCGTCGAGCTTGTCTGCTTCGCGAACGACGCCGAGCAACGACTGCATTCTTGCAACGTCGGTGGTCCAGTCGCGCACGAACTGCGCGACGACGGTGCGCTCGTCCGCAGGATCGCCCGGCGCGGGTGGCCAATGCAGTGCGTCGTGAAACCGCTTGCCCTCCAGCGATGTCGGCAGCTCGCGCTCCGCTGCTGCCAGCGCGGCGGTAGCCGCCTCGCCCGCCGCGCGAGCCAGGGACAGGTCTGCAGCTGCTTCGGCGATCGGTCCTGCGGCCACGGAGTCGGCCAGCTCGATTCTGCGCGCTGCCCGCGCCGACTCGCCGTCGTGGTGCTGTGCGAGTTGCTCCTCGGCGCGAGCGCGTCTGCGCTGCAGATCCAGAACCGTCGTGGCCCGAGCCAGCGCCTCGGACGCACGCCGAGCCGCCGCGTCGACCAGCACCGCGCGCCCCTGAGCCAGTGTTCGATTCTGGCGGGCGTCTGCCAGGACGTCGGCAGCCCAGTCGAGCGGGTCCTGTTGTTCGCGGTCATCGGTGACGGGCTCGGGAACTCCCGATGCCTGCGATACCCGCCCCAGCATGATGTCGATGTGGTGGTGGGCATCGGCGAGACCGGCGGCCAACTCTCGGCGGCGCTGCGCGAACCACTCTTCGACATCACCGAATCGGCCTGTGTCGAAGAGCCTTTCGAGCAGGCTTCCGCGCTCGTCACTGTCGGCTCGCAGGAATCGAGCGAACTCCCCCTGCGGCAACAGCACCACCTGGAAGAACTGGTCGGCGCTCATTCCGAGCAACGCATTGACTGCATCGCCGATCTCGCTGAGCCGTGTGAGGTTCTGCCCGCGACCGTCGAGCCAGGTGAGACTGGCTTTGGCGTGTTGCTTGGTTGTTCCGGTACTTCTGAGCTTGGGACGGAGGAACTCCGGACTACGCACGATTCGGATGCGTCGTCCACCGAGGGTCGCCTCGAGGGTCACCTTCGGGACCGCTCCCACGGCCGCGTGGTCGGACAGCAGTCGCTTGCCCTCACGACGTGCTCCGGGAACGGTTCCGTACAGCGCGAACGCCACGGCGTCGAGCACCGTCGTCTTGCCGGCCCCCGTGTGCCCGTGCAACAAGAAGAGCCCGTCGGCTCCGAGAGCGTCGAAATCGACCGTCTCGGTACCCGCGAAAGGTCCGAAAGCGGTGATCTCGAGCGAATGCAGTCTCACGCAGCACCGCGGTCTGCAGCAGCACCGTCGGTGGCTTCGTCCTCGCGATGCACCGACGCCAGCGCCCGGGCCATCAATGCGGACTCCGCTGCGGTGGGCTCGCTACGCATGTCCGTCAGGAACGAGGTGGCGATGGCAAGATCACTGCGACCGCGCACCCTGTCACGGTAGCGAAGCTCTCCCGACCCCTCGGGGCGACGCCACTCGAGATGTATCGCGTGCCGAAACCGCTGCTGCAGCAATCGCATTGCGTCGACCGGGCGGACATCGTCGGTGAGCACGGCAGAGACGTAGTGATCCTCGACGTCGGAATAGGTTGCATCCGACAGCAATTCCTCGACCGTGCCTTCGATACGGGCGAGCCCGCGCACCACCGGCAGGTCGACCCGCTCGACAGTGCCGAGCCCGTTCGCATCGAGTTCGAGAATCCACACGGCCTTGCGGTGCGATCGCTCGCCGAACGAATACGGCAGCGGAGACCCCGAGTACCGCACTCGCTCGGTGAGAACCTGCGGAGAATGGAGATGACCGAGCGCCACGTAGTCGACACCGTCGAACGCCGACGCCGGTGCGGTTTCGATGCCGCCGGAAGAAATGGACCGCTCCGAACCGGTCGCTTCACCACCGACGATGAACGCATGAGCAAGCACCACCGACCGAACATGCTGTCCTGCAGCGCCTCTCGACTCCAGATCGCCACGAACGCGATCCATCGCGGCTCCGAGGACCTCGGCGTGGGTACGCGCTGCGGGAACATCGAGTTCCAGTCGGGTGGTCTCCGGCTCGAGGTACGGAATGCCGTAGAACGCAACGCCGCCGTGCTCGTCGTCGATGACGACCGGTGTCGCAACATCGCCCACCCGAGTCATCAGGTGCAGGCCTCCCGCCGAAGCGAACGCAGCACCGGCGCCCAGCCGAGCCGGAGAGTCGTGGTTTCCCGACGTCGCGACGATGACTGCACCCGCTGCTCGAATTGCCTCCAGCCCGCGATTGCAGACGAGTACGGCGTCCGCGCTCGGCACCGCACGATCGTAGATGTCGCCCGGTACCACCACCACATCGATCGCTTGTGTCGCAACCAGTTCCGCGATGGACTCCAGCACTGCAGCCTGATCCGCCAACAAGTCGACACCGTGAAAGGTGCGACCTATGTGCCAGTCCGAGGTGTGCAGGATTCTCATGGGAACGACGCTATCGGGTGCCACCGACAAACTATTCGAGGCTTGTCGGCCTGTCGGACGTGAGCATCGACCCACAGAGTTGACCCACAGTGTTGCCCGACCGAACTTGTCGGTGCCGTACTGCATCATCGGCTCCATGAACATTCTCACGGCGCTCGGCCTGCTCGTCGCCCTCGGCATCGGAGCGGTAGTGGGCTGGTTGCTGCACGCCTCGCGGATGGGAGACAGAGCTGTCCGGGCGGAGGCGCAACTGGCTGCTCTGCGCGAGCACGAAGGCATGCTTCGGCAGTCGCTCAGTGCGGTCAACGAGGATTCCGCTCGACGCAACTCCACCGTGATCGGGCAACAGGTCTCGCACCTGGTCGAGCCGTTGCATGACGCCGTCGATGCATTGTCCGAGCACGTCCGGCAAGTCGAGCACAACCGGATCCGGGCGTACGCAGGGTTGTCCGAGCAGGTCACCGGCATGCACCGAGCGTCGATGCATCTGTCCACCCAAACCGGTCAGCTGGTGACGGCGCTGCGCGCACCGCAGATCAGAGGACGGTGGGGCGAGATTCAGCTCGAGCGGGTCGTCGAACTCGCCGGCATGCTCAAGCACTGCGATTTCGACACCCAGGTCAGCAAGGACGGCATCAGACCGGACATGGTCGTCCGGCTCGCCGGCGGTCGTCAGATCGTCGTCGACGCCAAAGTGCCGTTTGCGGCCTATCTCGATGCCGCTCAGGACGAGGACCCGGGCGCTCGCGAGAAGAACCTGCGTCGTCACGCCAAACAGCTGCGAACCCACATCGATCAGTTGGCCGACAAGGCGTACTGGGAGGCGTTCGAGCCGACGCCGGAATTCGTCGTGCTGTTCGTTCCCGGCGACCCGTTTCTGGACGCAGCACTGACGTCCGACACCGGACTGCTCGAGTACGCCTTCGGCAGGAACGTGATCCTGGCCACCCCCACCACCCTGGTCGCGCTGTTGCGCACGGTGGCCTACACCTGGAAGCAGGAATCGTTGGCCGAGGACGCGGCGCGCATTCAGCAGTTGGGGCGCGAGCTGTACACCCGCATCGGAGTCGTGTCGACGCACCTGGACAAGCTCGGGGCCAATCTCGGCAAGGCCGTGGACTCGTTCAACTCCACCGTCGGATCGGTCGACTCCAGGGTGAGCGTGACGGCGAGAAAACTGCACGAACTCGAGCTGTTCGACGCCGAGCCGGTGACGATCGGTCGGGTGGACGGCCGCCCCACACTGTCCGATTCGTCCCGCTACCGCCACGACTTCGGTCATGTCGACGATGCAGTCGGCTGAACTACGGCTAACCTCGAGGGGTGTCTACCTCCCAACGTGCCCGATCCGGGGTACCGCTGGATCACCGATCCATCCTCGCGACTCTGCCCGGTGTGCCCGCCTGGGGTGCCGTCGCGATTGCCGCAGGACTCACTTTCCTCGGGTTCCTCATCGATGCCGCCCGCGGCACCGAACTGACAGGCGCGTTCGCGTTCTTCTACATCCTCGGCTGCATCGCTGCCGTAGTGCTCGTTCGTTACCGCGGACTGTTCACCGCGATGGTGCAAGCCCCGCTGATCCTGTTCGTCGCCGTACCGCTGTCGTACCAATACTTCACCGACAACGCCGGTACCAGCCTCAAGGACATCATTCTCAACGTCGCGATTCCGCTGGTCAATCGCTTTCCGCTGATGCTGCTCGGTACCGTCGTGGCCGTCGGACTCGGAGCACTGCGCATCGTGCTCAAGCGGCAGAACACCCATGCCCCCACCCTGCGGCGCAGCCAGAAGGCCGAGAGTGCCGTTCGACGCAGCCCGAAGACCGGCGACGACAAGCTCACCCGTGCGCAGCGCCGGGCTCAGGAAGAGCGCCCCGAACGCACCCGCAGGCGCGCTACCCCGTCGCCCGATCGCAGCGGCGTGTCCGCTACCGAGGCCACCGACATCGTGTCCGAGCCGTACGTAGGACGAAGAGGCACCGACCCTCGTTCCGGTCCGAACCCGCGCGCGTCACGGGCCGTGGATCCGAGCGCCGGCCAGCGACGCTCGTCCAGGGCGGTACCAGCGCCGCCAAGTCGACACTCCGGAACCGACTCACCTCGGCAGGAGCGCGCCAGGTCGGAGCACCAGAAGCCCGAGTACCAGCGCCCGCAATACCCACAGGCTCAGCCTCAGCAGCCTCAGGCCCGGTCGACACAGCGGCCGCAGTCGGGCGAATCCCGGTACTCGACGGAGCCTCGCCGCCAGCGGTCGGCCCAGGTCGAGCCTCCTCGCGAGGTCCCCGCGCCGTACACCACCGGTCCCCGGCCCGTCGCCACTCCCCAGACCACTTCACCCAGAAGGACCACCTCACCGCTCGACGCGGATCAGGCTCCTGGCAACCACTCGCTGCCTGGTGCCCATCGAGACGACATTCCGCCGCATCCGGTGCCGCAGGTTCGTTACCGCGACCGCCACACGGACTGAACGAGTCCCGCGGGGGTCGACGGTCGCGGCTTCAGTTCCTAGCGAGCCGGACGAAGTTCGCGAGGAAGTGAGAACACCAGCGTCTCGTTGGCCGTGGTGACCGGTTGCACGTCGGCGTATCCGTGCTCGGCGAACAGGTCGATGACGCCCTGCACCAGGATCTCCGGCACCGACGCACCCGAGGTGATGCCGATGGTCTCGACCCCGTCGAGCCAGGCCAGGTCGATCTCTTTGGCGTAGTCGACGAGGTAGCTCGCCCGTGCGCCGGCACCGAGGGCAACCTCGACCAGACGCACCGAGTTCGACGAGTTCTTCGAGCCGACGACGATCACCAGATCACATTCCGGAGCCATCGCCTTCACCGCGACCTGACGGTTCTGGGTGGCGTAGCAGATGTCGTCGCTCGGCGGGTCCTGCAGCGTCGGGAATCGCTCGCGCAGCTTGGCGACCGTCATCATCGTCTCGTCGACGCTCAGCGTGGTCTGCGACAACCAGATCACCTTGTTCTCGTCCCGGACGGTGACGTTGGCGACAGATTCGGGGCCGTCCACCAGCTGAATGTGCTCGGGAGCCTCTCCTGCGGTGCCTTCGACCTCCTCGTGACCCTCGTGGCCGATGAGAAGAATGTCGTAGTCGTCGCGCGCGAATCGCTTCGCTTCCTGGTGCACCTTGGTCACCAACGGGCAGGTGGCGTCGATGGTGCGCAGGTTCCGCTCTGCCGCAGAGGTGTGCACGGCCGGTGAGACGCCGTGCGCCGAGAACACGAGCAAGGAACCCTCGGGCACCTCGTCGGTCTCTTCGACGAACACCGCGCCGCGATCGGACAGAGTCTCGACCACGTGCTTGTTGTGCACGATCTCCTTGCGCACGTACACCGGCGCACCGTGCTGTTCCAGGGCTTTCTCGACGGTCTCGACCGCACGATCGACGCCTGCGCAATAGCCACGGGGTTCCGCGAGAAGCACTCGCTTACCCCCGGCGTACGCGGACTTACTCGCGCCGGCGGACTGTGCGATACCAAGATTCAAAGGAACGGCCGAAGACATGACTCCAGGATACGTGTAGGGCAGCAGCAAGGTCGTTCCGCAGGCTCTACTCCTGCAACAAGGTCGTTCCGCAGGCTCCACTCATGCAACAAGGTCGTTCCGCAGGCTCCACTCATGCACCTCGCTGCGTCTCCAGCCTGTCGGCTACCCAAAATTCACGACTTCGGGCACTCTTGTGGACATGACTCGAGTCCCCTTTGCAGCTCGCGTGGCCGCTGGCGTCGCAGTGACCGTGGTCGAAGAGGCTCGCAAGCTTCCCGGTTCCGCCCTCATGCTGCCGATGACGGTTGTCAGTGAAGCGCTGGCGCGCGGTATGCGATTCCAGCAGCAGGTGACGGCACTGGCCATCAAGGGCGATCTGATCATCGCCACTCTGCCGGTCGTCGGTACTCCGCGCGAGGAGCAGCCCGCGTGGGCCTCCTTCGACGAAGACGAGGACGATGCCGTCGACACCCCTGTGATCACCCCTGTGATCACCGACGACGTCGACGTACCCGATGCGCCCGTGGCCGAGCCGGTCGCTGCCAACGGCCGCTTCGCGTTGTACTCGACGCCTCCGCTGGACGAGCCCGTGCAGGACACCTCGGCCAAGCGAGCGCCGGCCGTCGACAAGCCCGAGATTGTCGAGATGATCGACTTCGACACCCTCGCACTGGCACAACTGCGCGCGCGGCTGCGCACTCTCTCGGTCGAAGACCTGGAGGCTCTGCTCGACTACGAGAACGACACGCTCGCCCGCGCACCGTTCCAGACGATGCTGGCCAACCGAATCACCACAGCCAAGGCCAAGTGAGCACTCCCCCAACCCAGTCCGGTCCCACCCAGCCTGGTTCCACTCAGGCTGCCGCGAGTTCCGCCGAACAGCCGTTACCGGTGCGTACCGTCGCCATGAAGGTCGCCGGCTGGATCGACAAACTCGGCAGCATCTGGGTCGAGGGGCAGCTCACGCAGATCAACGCCAGACCCGGCACCCGCACTGCCTTTCTGACACTGCGAGATCCGTCGGCCGACATGTCGTTGTCGGTGACATGTTCACCGCAGCTACTCGATCGCTCGCCTGTTCCGCTGACCGAGGGCGCACGCGTCATTCTCTACGGAAAACTGTCGTTCTTCACCGGGCGCGGAACCATTTCGCTGCGCGCCACCGACATTCGCGCTGTCGGTGTCGGCGAACTTCTCGCCCGCATCGAACGACTCCGAGCCCTGCTCGCTGCAGAGGGGTTGTTCGACCCACGCCTGAAGCGACCGTTGCCGTTTCTGCCCGGCACCATCGGACTCATCACCGCCCGGGCCAGCGCAGCCGAGAAGGACGTCCTCACCGTCGCCCAGAGGCGTTGGCCTGCTGTTCGATTCGAGGTACGTAACACTCCGGTCCAAGGACCCCAGGCGGTGCCGGCGATTCTGGACGCACTGAAGGACCTGAACGACGACCCCGCTGTCGACGTCATCATCCTGGCCCGCGGCGGCGGCAGCGTCGAGGACTTGCTGCCGTTCTCGGACGAGGCTCTGTGTCGCGCCATCTCCAGGGCCACCACACCGATCGTCAGCGCGATCGGCCACGAGCCCGACAGTCCGCTCAGCGACCACGTCGCAGACCTGCGCGCCGCAACTCCCACCGATGCCGCCAAAATCGTGGTTCCCGACGCCGTCGCCGAGCAAGCGCTGGTGTCGGAGCTGAAGTCCAGAAGCGCTGCTGCCCTGCGTAACTGGGTCGATCGCGAAGCACGTGGCCTCGATATGCTCCGGCACCGACCGGTGTTGGCAGATCCACTCGCCGCACTCGAGCAGCGACGTGAGGAAGTCCGACGCCTGACCGAGGCGGCCCGACGCGATGTACAACGCGAACTCACCACCCAGGACACGCTCGTCGAACATCTGCGGGCGCGGCTGTCGACACTGGGACCGGCTGCCACACTTGCTCGGGGCTATGCCGTCGTGCAGCGGGTGGTGGCGGGCTCCGATCCCCAAGTGCTGCGTTCGGTCGACGACGCGCCGCCGGGTACACAGATCAGAGTGCGGGTGGCCGACGGTGCCGTCACCGCCGCAGTGATGGGCCGAGTGAAATGATGCCGAGTGAAACGGCAGAGGGAGATTCGATGAGCGAGAACGAAGACAAGCCGGTATCGGAACTGGGCTACGAGGAAGCTCGCGACGAACTGGTGGGGGTGGTGCGGATTCTCGAGCAGGGCGGGCTCGATCTCGATGCGTCGCTGGCCTTGTGGGAACGCGGTGAGCAGCTGGCGGCGCGCTGCGAGGAACAGCTTGCCGGCGCGCGCAAGCGGATCGAGACCGCGCTCGCGAGCACCGAGAAGGACAGCTAGGGAGCGAGCGGTTCGGTGACCTCGAGGATCGACGCGAGAGTGGTGAAGTCCTCGGTGCTTGCGGTGCCGCCCAGCAGTATTCGGACGTCACCGAAGTCGGAGACCCAGTAGTTTCGGGAACCTTCTTCGCCGTAGACCACCCAGTCCCGACCCGACACGTTCTGCGCGCCCGACGCGTACGCCGTCTCACTTCCGGCCACGAACGGAACCAGCTGTTCCTCGGTCGCCGAGGACTGGGTCAGCTGCAAGTAGGCACCGGTGCCGGTGATGTATCCGACAGTCGACACCGCTCCGCCGTTGTCGCCGGAGATGGTCGCGCGACTGCCCGAGTTGGGCGTCCAGCCCTCGGGAACACTCGGATTACGCACCGGGAAGCCGATTTCCGGCGCGTCGTACTGCAACGCCGTGTTCACGTCGAAATTAGGAATTGGCCCCTGCTTGGGGCCGCCCGGGCTCAGCGAGCACTGGCTGGCCACGCCTGCGATCAGCAAACACGCAATGACCAGCGGAATGAGCGACCAGACCATGTCGCGGTTGTTGTTGAGAATCCGGGGTTTGCTGTTCGCCACATCTCCAGTATCCCCTCTGCGCGGCAGTGCTCGGTCGGCGCGTACCTCACAGTCGACCCGACCCCACCGCAGACATCACAGAAGTGAGATAATCGCGCCTGGGTAACACCCCACCAACCAGGAGGCTACAAACCGATGACGGCCAGCACCGAGTCCACTCGCGCCATGGCGCCAGATCGCAACCTCGCACTCGAACTCGTACGCGTCACCGAGGCCGGTGCACTCGCGTCGGGTCGCTGGGTCGGTCGCGGCGACAAGGAAGGTGGCGACGGAGCAGCAGTCGACGCCATGCGGCAGTTGGTCAGTTCTGTCTCGATGCGCGGCGTCGTCGTCATCGGCGAGGGCGAGAAGGACGAAGCGCCGATGCTCTACAACGGCGAAGAGGTCGGTAACGGCAACGGTCCCGACGTCGACTTCGCTGTCGACCCCGTCGACGGAACGACGCTGATGGCCAAGGGCATGCCCAACGCCATCTCGGTTCTCGCCGTTGCCGAGCGTGGCGCGATGTTCGACCCCTCCGCCGTCTTCTACATGGAGAAGATCGCCGTCGGCCCCGATTACGCCGACGTCATCGACATCACCGTCCCGGTCGCCGAGAACATCGCTCGGATCGCCAAGATCAAGAAGGGATCCGCGTCGGACGTCACGGTGTGCATCCTCGATCGCCCGCGGCACGCCGAACTGATCCAGCAGGTGCGCGACGCCGGATCCCGCATCCGGTTGATCTCCGACGGTGACGTTGCCGGTGCCATCGCTGCCGCCCGTCCCGACTCCGGCACCGACATGCTCATCGGAATCGGCGGCACGCCCGAGGGCATCATTGCCGCCGCCGCGATGCGATGCATGGACGGTGCCATCCTGGGGCGTCTGGCACCCACGGACGACGACGAGAAGCAGAAGGCCATCGACGCGGGCCACGACCTGGACCGCGTCCTCGACACCAAGGACCTCGTCTCGGGTGAGAACGTCTTCTTCACCGCCACCGGTGTCACCGACGGTGACCTGCTGCGCGGCGTTCGTTACGCAGGCGGCGGCGCGCACACCCAGTCCATCGTCATGCGATCGAAGTCCGGCACCGTACGCATGATCGACGCCTACCACCGCCTCGAGAAGCTGCGCGAATACTCCTCGGTGGACTTCGACGCCGACGAATCCGGCCAGGCACCGTCCTTCTGATCCCCGAAACCACGACTGGCAAAGTAAGGCTCATGACGCAGACAGACGAACAGCAGTTCCGGATCGAACACGACACCATGGGAGAGGTTCGCGTCCCCATCGACGCTCTCTGGCGTGCCCAGACGCAGCGTGCGGTGGAGAACTTCCCCATCTCGGGCCGCCCGCTCGAGCGCACTCAGATCCGCGCGATGGGCCTGCTCAAGGCAGCCTGCGCACAGGTCAACAAGGACCTGGGTCTGCTCGACGGCACGTTGGCCGACGCAATCATCGCGGCGGCCACCGAGATCGCCGACGGCAAGCACGACGACCAGTTCCCGATCGACGTCTTCCAGACCGGCTCGGGCACCAGCTCCAACATGAACGCCAACGAGGTCATCGCGTCGATCGCCAAGGCTGCAGGCGTCGAGGTGCACCCCAACGACCACGTGAACATGTCGCAGTCCTCCAACGACACCTTCCCGACGGCCACGCACGTCGCTGCGACCGAGGCAGCCGTCACCTCACTGGTGCCCGCCCTGAAGCACCTACACGAGGCACTCGCCGCCAAGGCGGTCGAGTGGAAGACCGTCGTGAAGTCCGGCCGCACCCACCTCATGGATGCCGTACCGGTCACCCTCGGCCAGGAATTCGGCGGCTACGCCCGTCAGATCGAGGCAGGCATCGAGCGCGTCGAGGCCACCCTGCCCCGACTGGGTGAGCTGCCCATCGGCGGCACCGCCGTCGGCACCGGCCTCAACGCACCCGACGGCTTCGGCCCGAAAGTTGTTGCGGAACTGGTCAAGTCGACCGGCATCGATGCACTCACCGCAGCCAAGGATTCGTTCGAGGCTCAGGCCGCACGCGATGGACTCGTCGAGGCATCGGGCGCACTGCGCACCATCGCGGTGTCACTGACCAAGATCGCCAACGACATTCGCTGGATGGGATCGGGACCGCTCACCGGACTCGGCGAGTTGGCCCTCCCCGACCTGCAGCCCGGCAGCTCCATCATGCCCGGCAAGGTCAATCCCGTTCTGCCCGAGGCTGTTACGCAGGTCGCCGCACAGGTCATCGGCAACGACGCCGCGGTGGCATTCGGTGGCGCATCGGGTGCATTCGAGCTCAACGTCTACATCCCGATGATGGCGCGCAACGTCCTCGAGTCGTTCAAGCTGCTCGCCAACGTCTCGGTGCTCTTCGCCGACAAGTGCGTCAGCGGCTTGGTTGCGAACGTCGATCACCTCAAGACCCTCGCCGAGTCATCGCCGTCCATCGTGACGCCGTTGAACTCCGCGATCGGCTACGAGGAAGCGGCCGCCGTCGCCAAGCAGGCGCTGAAGGAAAAGAAGACGATCCGTCAGACGGTCATCGACCGCGGACTGATCGGCGACAAGCTCAGCGAGGCTGAGCTCGACAAGCGCCTCGACGTCCTCGCGATGGCGAAGGTCAAGGACTAGCTTCCCCGTTCGCCTCGCCGGACCGCTGAACGCGCCCGCCCCCGGTTGGATCAATGTCTGTTTCAGTCACTCTGACTGCAACAATGTCGCATTGATCCGCCGGGGGCGGGCGCTTTCGAATGGGGCCGAACCTCAGGCCAGGTGTGCGAGTTCCTCGCGTGCCTTCAGTCCGTCCTCGCCCAGATCGGTGCGATCGAAGATCTTCCACTCGGCGAGCAGGGGCTTGAACACCTTCTCGCGTTCCTGGTCGGCGTCGTAGATGCCGGCTTCGGCGAGTGCAGCGGTGCTGTTACCGCGCTCGGGCAGGTCGACGACCGGAATCGCGAACCCGTTCACGCGGTCGGCGATTGCGCGCGCGGCCTGGTCCGGCACAACGGCAAAGGCCTCGTTCAGGATGTTGACGTAGAACGTCGACTGCAGGGCGTCGTCGTCGGCGATCTTGCCGAGGATGGTAGCCAGCACGGGATCCTTGCTGAGAGCGACGGTGTTGCGGTGACGCAGCGCGGCGGCAGCTTCCTCGATGGCGAAGTGGGCCAGGATGTCGAGCAGATGATGACTCGGCGCGTCGTAGCCGAGGGTCATGTGTTCCATCCGGACACGCTCGAGTGCCACCGGATCGACGGCGCGGGTCAGCACCAGGTAGTTACGCAGCACGATCGACTGTCGGTTCTCCTCCGACGTCCACCGGCCGGTCCACTTCCACCAGGCCCCGAGGCCGGTGAGCGCGTGAGCCAACTCGCGGTGGTAGGCCGGTAGGTTGTCGGCCACCAGGACTGCGACCGTCGAGGCCAGGATTTCGACATCACTGAGGTGCGACTGCTCGGGCGACCAGTCCTCGCCGCCGAGGAACGCGAAGTTCTTGCCGTCGTCGAACGGCGCGAGGTCATGGGGGTGCCAGTCGCTCGCGGCCTCGATATGGCGTCGTAGATTCTCTTCGACCGCGGGCTCCAAACGGACCAGCAGATCACCGTCGGACAGGTTCGTAGACATGCGATAACCGTAGCGCCTGCGCCCAAGCGCCCGACGTCGCGCCCCTGACCTCTGTGAATTCTCCCAAAGGCCAGGTCGATGCAGGTCTGTCCTCGGCCGTTGCGGACGGTATTCCCAGGAGTCACCGCTCTGCGATGGTGGCACTCTCTCGTGAGACATCCGAGTCGAACACGGTCACAATGGACATCTTCGACGTCGACGAATTGAGGCGATTCACCAAGTGACAGACACACAGCAGGCAACGAAGATCGTGGAAGATCTGTTCGACGCGTTGAGGCTTCGCGACACCGATCGCGCACTGGCTTTACTCGACAATCGCGTCGTGTGGCACAACGTGGGGCTTCCGAAGGTGCGCGGCACCTCGAACGTCGGCAGATTCCTGTCGCTGCTGGCCGAACCGACCTTCGGATTCGATGTCGTCATGCACAACATCGCGGCCGATGGAGACATCGTTCTCACCGAGCGAACCGACGCCCTGATCTGGCGTCGAATCAGAATCGAATTCTGGGTGTGCGGCACATTCGAGGTGCGCGACGGCAAAGTGGCCGTGTGGCGAGATTACTTCGACACTACCGATTTTCTCAAAGGTGTTGCGCGAGCGGTATTTCGAGCGCTGACCGGCCGGTGACCCACGTGCACGAAACTTCGTAGCGGGCTACGAAGTTCCGTGCACGTGGGCGCAGCGCTCAGGCTCCTGACGGACCGAACTCTTCCAGCATCTCCGTCACCAGTGCGGCGATCGGTGAACGCTCGCTACGGGTGAGCGTGATGTGCGCGAAAAGCGGGTGCCCCTTCAGCTTTTCGATGACGGCAGCTACGCCGTCGTGCCGCCCGACACGAAGGTTGTCTCGCTGCGCGACGTCATGGGTGAGTACGACGCGTGAGCCGCTACCGAGCCTGGACAGGACCGTCAGCAGCACGTTGCGCTCGAGGGACTGCGCCTCGTCGACGATGACGAAGGAATCGTGCAGCGATCGACCACGAATGTGCGTCAGTGGCAACACTTCCAGCATTCCGCGGGCGATGACCTCCTCCATGACCTCCGGGCTCGCGAGCCCTTCGAGGGTATCGAACACCGCCTGACCCCACGGCCCCATCTTCTCGCTCTCGCTGCCGGGGAGATAGCCGAGCTCCTGGCCGCCGACGGCGTACAGAGGCCGGAAGACAACAACTTTCCGATGCGAGCGACGTTCGAGGACTGCCTCGAGACCGGCGGTCAGCGCCAGAGCGGACTTACCGGTGCCTGCCTTTCCACCGAGCGAGACGATGCCGATGCTCTCGTCGAGCAGCAGATCCAGCGCCACTCGCTGTTCCGCCGAACGACCGTGCAGACCGAACGCCTCTCGCTCACCGCGCACGAGCTGAATCTGCTTGTCGGGCGTGACGCGGCCCAGCGCACTCTGCCGTCCGGCCAGCAGTCGAACTCCCGTGTGGCACGGTAGGTCTCGCGCCTCGGCCAGGTCGATGACGCCGTCGTTGAACAGCGTGTCGACGGCATCGGACGGCACGTCGAGCTCGGTCATGCCGGTCCAGCCGGACGGCACCACATCGTGAGCGTGGTACTCGTCGGCGGGAAGCCCGACAGCACCGGCCTTGACGCGCAGCGGGATGTCTTTGCTGACCAACACCACATCCTTGCCCTCGGCCGCCAGGTTGAGGGCGCACGCGAGGATCCTGGAGTCGTTCGAGTCGGTACGGAACCCGACGGGAAGCACCGAAGGATCGGTGTGATTGAGCTCGACTTGCAGTGTGCCACCTGATGTTCCGATGGGAACCGGCTGGTCGAGTCGGCCGAATTCGACGCGAAGGTCGTCGAGCATGCGCAAGGATTCCCGCGCGAACCATCCCAGTTCGTGATGGTGGCGTTTGCCCTCCAACTCGCTGATCACGATCAACGGAAGTACCACATTGTGCTCGGCGAACCGGATGACTGCCCACGGATCCGACAGCAGGACCGAGGTATCGAGCACGAATGTCCGAAGAGGGGCGGAAACGGAGCGTGAAGTGGTCACGTGGGGCTCCTACGTCTGCGCGGCACCGCGCAAACTCTGTCGCTCGGCCGGTCGGGTCCGATGTGTCAGGTGACACGAGGACCGGGTACCGGCCCTCTCGCGCTCACTAGCTCAGTCACGTATCAGAACCTCCCGCACAGGCAACTTCCCCGCTGCCTGTTACTGCCGACGGTACCGCCGAAACCCAGGTTCGGCTCGCTAAGTGTCTGGCGTGTCGGTGAACAACGCGTTACGTCGACGTCGCCCCAGGTCGGCCGGCAGCCTGTGCTGAAAGTGCCCTCCCCGGGTGAATCAATGTGGCTTTGTTGCACTCAGATCGACTGAAAGCCACATTGATCCGACCGGGGTGGGTGTGAATCAATGAACCACTGCATACGTCTGGGCGGTGCAACGGTCCGTTGACGCAGACCAGCATGCTGCGTGAATGAACCACTGAATACGTCTGAGCGGTGCAACGGTCCATTGACGCGGACCGGGCGGGCGAGGGTAGGCCGGTGAACCAGGGTCAGCCCAGCAATCCCCAGTCCTCGAGGCCCTCGTACAGCGGCTTGCTCTGCGCCAGTTTCACGACGCGTTCCTTGAGAGCGTCGGTGGCCTGACCCGTAGCCAGCGCGGTACCGATGATGTCGGCGACCTCGGTGAACTCGGCCTCACCGAATCCGCGAGTTGCCAGTGCACCAGTGCCGATGCGCAGGCCCGAGGTGACCATCGGCGGACGCGGGTCGAAGGGCACAGCGTTGCGGTTGACGGTGATCCCGACCTCGTGCAGCAGGTCTTCGGCCTGCTGGCCGTCGAGCTCGGAGTTGCGCAGGTCGACGAGTACCAGGTGGACGTCGGTGCCGCCGGTGAGGACCGAGACACCCTTGTCGGCGACGTCGGCACCGGTGAGGCGCTCGGCGAGCAGCGAGGCACCGAGCAGGGTGCGCTCCTGGCGCTCCTTGAACTCCGGCGTCGCCGCGATTTTGAAGGCGACGGCTTTGGCGGCGATGGCGTGCATCAGCGGCCCGCCCTGCTGTCCGGGGAACACTGCGGAGTTGAGCTTCTTGGCCCATTCCTTCTTGGCCAGGATGATGCCGGAGCGGGGTCCGCCGAGGGTCTTGTGCACGGTGGAGGAGACGACGTCGGCGTAGGGCACGGGCGAGGGGTGCACCCCTGCTGCGACGAGTCCAGCGAAGTGCGCCATGTCGACCCACAGCAGCGCTCCGACCTCGTCGGCGATGGAACGGAAGGCCGCAAAATCCTGGTGGCGCGGGTACGCGGACCAGCCGGCGATGAGTACCTGCGGCTTGGCTGCGATGGCCTGCTTCCGCACCTCGTCCATGTCGATGCGGTGGTCTTCCTTCGACACGCCGTAGGACTCGACCTCGTAGAGCTTGCCCGAGAAGTTGAGCTTCATGCCGTGGGTGAGGTGGCCGCCGTGCGCGAGATCGAGGCCCATGATCTTGTCGCCCGGGTTGATCAGCGCCATCAGCACAGCGGCGTTCGCCTGCGCGCCTGCGTGCGGCTGCACGTTGGCGAACTCGGCACCGAAGAGTTCCTTGGCGCGGTTGCGTGCGAGATCCTCGACGATGTCGACGTGCTCGCAACCGCCGTAGTAGCGACGTCCGGGGTAACCCTCGGCGTACTTGTTGGTCAGGACGCTGCCCTGGGCCTGCAGAACCGCACGAGGAACGAAGTTCTCCGACGCGATCATTTCCAACGTGTCACGCTGACGTCCCAGCTCACCGGCCATCGCCTCGGCGACCTCGGGATCGAGTTCGGCCAGTGACAGGTTGTTGACGTCAGTCATAACGAAAGTCTCCAAGGGACAGCAGAATGAGAGGGGCGAGGCCCAGTTTACGAGACGCGTACTGCGCCCGGTGTCAGTGGCTCGTCGAGGAGCCTGCCGAACAGCTGCGCGCGCTCGCTGACGGTCGTTCCCTGATCCAGCCAACCGGCCAACAGCTTGTAGCCCTCGACGTAGGTGCTGATGTACGCCCGCCACAGTGGGGAGGACAGGAAGCGCAGGCTGTGCCGGGCGCGCTGCGGCGATGCCAACGACCACCGCTCCAGGTAAGCGGCCACGTCGTCCTCGCTCTTGTGCTGATCGTGCAGCAACAGCGCGGCGTCCTGACGAACCCCCAACAACTGGCTCGACGCAGCAGAGAGTCGCTCGGCCTTCTCACCGTCGAAGCGCAGTCCGAGGTCGGCATAGATCTCCTGCGCCCACGCGCCCCAGCCTTCGCCGACGATCGCCCCGAGAGCATGGTCGGCCAGTCCCTCGGCCATCAGGCACTGCGGAGTGTTGACCACGAACAGAGTCTGCTCGAGCTGCCCTGCACCGACGAGCCCGGTTTCCTTGCGGCAGTGCTCGGTGTGGTGGCCGGGGTACGACTCGTGCGCGATGAGGTGCGGCAGATTGGCCATCTGCTGCTCGATGTCGGAGTTGATCGCGACGGTGGACTGGAAGTCGCCGAGGTAATAGTTGAATCCGGACCAGGGCTTGTCGCCGACGACCTCGTAGGTGACCTTCTCGGTGTCGGGCAACGCGTACTCGGCGCGGACGCGGTCGCGTAGCGCGGAGGAGAACGCTTCGACGCAGTCCTGCAGGCGGTCGGCGGGGATGACGTCAGCGCGGCGATGGGCGATCAACCGTTCGCTCAACGAACCCGGCCCGGCGAGGACCTCGTCCATCTTGCGGTGGGCCTGCAGGTACTGGTCCTGATCGCCCGCGGCGATGCGGACGTCGAAGTACGCGTACACCTCGTCGACGAAGCCGATGTCCTCGCCGGCGAACTTGCGCGCGGAGCATTCGAGTGCGCGGAGGTGGACGTCGAGGAACGTCGTGCGCTCGGGCGTCAGATCGACGTTGCCGAGCTCCGCCCGCAGTGTCTGTGCTCGACGGACCAGCTCACGAGGCTCGGGTGCCGGGGCGTTCTCGGTGATGCGACGCAACTCGGGATCGCCGGTGTACGCGTCGACGAATCCGTCTTCGAGCCGGTCGAAACTCAGGCCCAGCAGCAGGTATTCACGAACGAGGGAAGCAGCATCCATACCCGAACCCTAGTACGGCGAACGACCCCGCCCGTGCGCGAACGTCAGCGACCGAGCACAATCTGAAGCCATGCGACTTCCGGACTCATCGTGCGCCTTTTGCGTACCCCCAAGTACGCAAAAGGCGCACGAGGGGAGTCGCGCGTGAGTGAGTCCAGCCCGTACGTCGAGTTCGACCGTGTGCAGTGGCGCACGCTGCGCCAATCCACGCCCTTGGTGCTCACCGAGGAAGAGCTGATCGGGCTGCGCGGTCTCGGTGAACAGATCGACCTCGACGAGGTGGCCGAGGTCTACCTACCCCTGGCGCGTTTGATCCACCTCCAGGTCGCGGCCCGGCAGCGGCTCTTCGCAGCGACTGCGACCTTCCTCGGCGAAAAGCATCCCGATCGTCAGGTCCCCTTCGTCATCGGTGTCGCGGGCAGCGTCGCCGTCGGCAAGTCGACGACAGCCCGTGTGCTGCAAGCACTCCTGGCCCGGTGGGACCATCATCCGCGGGTCGACCTGGTCACCACCGACGGATTCCTGTATCCGACGGCCGAGCTCATGCGTCGAGGAATCTTGCACCGCAAGGGTTTTCCCGAGAGCTACGACAGGCGCAAACTCCTCAGGTTCGTCACCGAGGTCAAATCCGGTACCGAGGAGGTCGGCGCGCCGGTCTATTCACACGTCTCGTACGACATCGTCAAGGGCCAGTACCACATGGTCCGGCAACCCGACATCCTGATCGTGGAGGGGCTCAACGTATTACAGACCGGACCGCGATTGATGGTCTCGGATCTGTTCGACTTCTCGATCTACGTCGACGCGCGCATCGAGGACATCGAGAGCTGGTACGTCAAACGCTTTCTCGCGTTACGGAAGACGTCGTTCACCGATCCGTCCTCGCATTTCCACCATTACGCCGGCCTGTCCGACGACCACGCGCAGATCGCCGCGGAGGATCTGTGGCATTCGATCAACCTGCCGAACCTGGTGGAGAACATCCTGCCGACCCGGCCGCGCGCGACCATGGTGTTGCGCAAGGACAACGACCATACGATCAACAGGCTGCGCCTGCGAAAGTTGTAGACCGCAGGTCGTGAACGGAAGTTCGTAGCAGGCTACGAGCAGGAGTGAAGCCTGCGGAATGACCAGACGGTCCAGTCGTGCACGTCAGATACCGAAACGACGGTGTCTGGCCGCGAAGTCACGCAACGCGCGCAGGAAGTCGACACGTCGGAATTCGGGCCAGTAGGCCTCGGTGAACCAGATTTCCGAATAGGCGCTCTGCCACAGCAGAAACCCGGAGAGTCGCTGTTCGCCCGAGGTACGGATGACGAGATCGGGATCGGGCTGGCCGGAGGTGTAGAGGTGACTGTCGATGCCGTCGACGTTGATGGAGGAGATCAGCTCGTCTCCGGTCACACCCTCGGCGATCTTCTCGCTCACCAGTGACTGCACGGCATCGGCGATTTCCTGCCGACCGCCGTATCCGACGGCAACGTTGACGTGTGTTCCTGTCCGTCCCTCGGTGAGCGCGGCCGCTTCCTTCAGACGGCGCGAGGTGGAGGCGGGCAGCAGATCGAGGGTGCCGACGAGTTTGACGCCCCAGTTCATCTCCGGCCCGCAGATCTCCTCGACGACGTCGGTGATGATATCGAGCAGCGAATCGAGTTCGTCGGCTTCCCGGCGGAGGTTCTCGGTGGAGAGCAGGTAGATGGTGGCCATCTCGATTCCGGCGGCGTCGCACCAGCCGAGCATCTCGGCGATCTTCAGAGCCCCCATGCGGTGTCCGTGTGCGACGTCGGTGAACCCGTTCTCACGCGCCCAGCGGCGATTGCCGTCGCACATCACCGCGACGTGTCGCGGGTGCTGCACGCCTTCGAGCTGGCTCAGTAGCCGCCGCTCGTAGACGTTGTAGAGAACGCCGCGCACCTTCTGCGGAATGATCACCACTGCTTCGTCACCACTGCTCCGTCACCACTGTTCCCGTCACCGCTGCTCCTTCGGCACTGCGGGATCACCTTACGCCGACGTCTGCGGGCGGGCGGACGGTACAGTAGCGTCTGAACCTACGGTTGCGTAGGTTCGGACTGCGGCACGGGAGGCAATCGACATGACGATGTTCGGACTCGACGAGATACCCGTCAAACCTCGTATGCGCGGTTGGATTCACCTGTACGCGTTCTGCGTGGCGGTGGTCTGTGCGATCACGCTCGTCACGCTTGCGTTCAGCATGGTCTCGGTGAGCGCGGGCCTGGCGACGGGCGTGTATGCCATCACCGTCTGCGGGGTTTTCGGAGTCAGTGCCACGTACCACCGCGTGTCGTGGAAGACCGCGGCGTCGCAGATCTGGATGAAGCGCGCCGATCATTCGATGATCTTCCTCTTCATCGCCGGCAGCTACACCCCGTTCGCCGTGTTGGGCCTGCCCGCCTCCACCGGACGCACATTGCTGATCGTCGTGTGGCTCGGGGCCTTCGCCGGAGTGGCTCTGAAGATGTTGTGGCCCACGGCTCCCCGCTGGGTCGGTGTACCGCTGTATCTCGTTCTCGGCTGGGCGATCGTTCCGGTTGCGCCCGCCCTGATCGACCACGTCGGCTTTGCACCGTTCCTACTGCTGCTCGTCGGCGGAATCTTCTACAGCGTCGGGGCCGTGCTGTACGCAACCAAATGGCCCAATCCTTGGCCGACGACATTCGGCCATCACGAGTTCTTCCATGCCGCAACGGTATTGGCGGCGACCTGCCACCTGATCGCGGTCTGGCTCGTTCTGTTCTGAGCACCCTCAGGTGGGTCGGGACGCCTTGTCTCGGTACATCAGTTCGTCGGCCCGCTGGATGAGGCGCTCGCTCGATTCTTCGGGCTCTCGCACCGCTACTCCCACGCTCACCGACACCCCGAGCAATCGAGATCCGAACGGCACCGGTTCACTGCAGATAGCGGACCGTACCGATTCCGCAAGTCTCGCGCCGTCGAACGAAGTACCGCCGACCCCGTCCGTCACCGCGAACACGAACTCGTCACCCGCATATCGCCCGACGATGCTGCCACGCGGCGACCACTGCTGCAGTCGACGACCCGCTGCCTCGAGGACAGCGTCCCCGGCAGCATGACCATGCGAATCGTTGATCGACTTCAATCGATCGACATCGACGAACGCCAGGGCGACCGGACGACCGGCCACGACCCATTCGTCGACATGGGCCAACAGCGGACCGCGGCGCAGCAGACCGGTCAGATCGTCGCGTTCGGCGCGGTCGCGCCAGTGCACGGTGTCGTCGACGACGGGGTTCACCAGGTCGAGCAATGCGACGATGAACCGCCGACCGGCGATGGTCGAGATCCCGACGTGCATCCAGCACGAGACGACCTCACCGTCGCTTCGCCGTACTCGTCGCAGGGCACCGATCGGCCGCACGACATCGGGTGAGCCGGTCGCGGGGTAACGGTGTTCGAGCTGCGCCGCCATCTGCTTGGCCGACGCGCGATCCCCGAGAGGTACGAAATCGGCCACGGGCCGACCGACCATGCTCGCCACCGGGCAGTCGAGTACCTCTTCGCACAGTCCGTTGGCACCGACCACCTCGAACTGCATCGAGTGGACCATGGCTGCCATCGGGACACAGGCAACGAAAATTGCCACGGCCGCACGCTGCTCGTCGGTGATCGCCTCGTCGAGGATGCCGTCGCTCACGACACTGCTCCTGGTGACGCCTTCGCTCATCACACGCACCATCGATCCACTGCTAGAAGTTTCCGCCCCAGGCCGAACAAGTTCCCGCAACCATACTGTTCTCGGGCAAAAGCATCGACGAGCTTCGTCATCTCCGCAATGCGAACGAGAGATCTTCGGCGGAAGTCACAGGACGGTCGCAGACGAAACCGCGACACACGTACGCCGTTTCGAGGCCGTCGACGGGCGGACGGTCCATCAGCAATTCGGACGAATCCGTCACGCCCGCAACGACCACCGACCCACCCGGTGCCAATCGTCGCGCTGCAGACATCAGGTCGCCACCGGGCGCGATCGAGACCGCTATCTGGATCGGGCCGAATGCGGACGCTTCTGCGACCGCCAGCCAGTGCCCGCCGGACCTGGGCGCGCGTTCGAGGATCAACGCCGCTCGCGCCAACGACGCCGCCGCCAGTTCGCCGTACCGCGCCGAGGACGTGTGATCCACCAGAGCAGCAGCCGTCAGCAACGCCTCTGCCATCGTGGATGCTCCCGATGGGGTGGCACCGTCGATGGGATCTCGGGGCCGGGTCACGAGTGTCTCCGCGTCGTCGGCGGTGTCGAACCAACTGCCGGCCTCGTCCGGATCGGCGAAGTGCTCGATCGCTGCGTCTAGAAGTGCAACCGTGCGCTCGATCCACACCGCGTCTCCGGTGGCCTGGAACAGTGCAGTCGCGGCAACGGCGAGACACGCGTAGTCCTCGAGCACTCCGGTGGCGTCCCCCACCGAGCTACCGAGAGATGCGCGACGCACCCGCCCCGATTCGACGTGGGTGGCAAAGAGTTGCTCGCCGCATTCGACCGCCGCATCCACCCACTTCGGCGTGTCCAACCCGACTCCGGCTTCGACCAACGCGGTGATCGCCAGCCCGTTCCACGCGGTGACCACCTTGTCGTCGCGGCCGGGCTGCGGCCGGATGGCGCGAGCCTCGGACAGCACCCGACGTACCCGGGCGAACCGGTCGTAGTCCTCGGGTTCGGCGGGCAGTTGCAATACCGACATGCCCGCCTCGAACGTGCCCGCCGAATTCACTGCGAACAGCCCCGCTGCCCACACCCCGTCCTCGAACCCGAGGGTCTCGGTCAATTGCTCCGGCGTCCATGCATAGGTCAGGCCCTCGACGCCCTCGGTATCGGCATCGAGTGCCGACGCGAAACAGCCGTTGGCCGTGCGCAATTCACGGAGCATGAACTCCGCAGTGTCCGACGCCACCCGCCGAATCAGAGGATCGTCGTCGACCCGCGCCGCGTGGGCGTAGAACCGGAGCAGCAACGCGTTGTCGTAGAGCATCTTCTCGAAATGCGGGACGACCCACTCGGCATCGACGGAGTAGCGCGCGAACCCGCCGCCGAGTTGGTCGTAGATGCCCCCGCGCGCCATCGCCGATGCGGTACGTCGAACCACGTCGAGAACCTCACCGTTGCCGGTGCGCTCGTAGTGCCGAAGCAGACCCTCCAGCAATGCGCCCGGCGGAAACTTCGGAGCCTTGCCGAAGCCGCCGAAGGTGGTGTCCTCGTCGGCGCAGACCGCCGCGACGGACGCGGCCAGAAGCTCGGCATCGATCGGTCGTCCGCCGGCCGGAATCCCGGCGCTCTGCTTGCGCAGTTCGGTGACGATGGCCGCGGACGCGTCGAACACGTCCTGTCGGCGAGTCGACCAAGTGTCGGCGATGGCGGTGAGCAGCTGCTCGAACGAAGGCATCCCCTGCCGCGGGGTCGGTGGGTAGTAGGTGCCACAGTAGAACGGTTCGGTCTCGGGGGTGAGGAAGCAGGTCATCGGCCACCCGCCCTGGCCGGTCATCGCGACGGTGGCGTTCATGTACACCGAATCGAGGTCCGGCCTTTCCTCGCGATCGACCTTGATGCACACGAAGTTCGCGTTCATCAGCGCCGCGGTTGCCTCGTCCTCGAACGACTCGTGGGCCATGACGTGGCACCAATGACATGCGGAATAGCCGATCGACAGCAGGATCGGAACGTCACGATCCCGAGCGGACTGCAGAGCCTGCGGTCCCCACTGCTGCCAATGCACCGGGTTGTCCGCATGTTGCCGCAGATACGGGCTGGTGGACTCGTTCAGCGCGTTGGAGTTCAGGACCGTGGCGTCGAGCATCAGGTCTCGTCGGTTGCGGCAGGTTTTGCCGGACTCTGTTCCGGTGGGGTGGTGGTGGCGATTCCGCCGCGATCGGTGCCCTCGTCGAGCGCCTGATCCAACGTCGGATCCTCCTGCTCGAACGTGGCGGGCAGCCGCTTGATCTTCTTGTTCATCGACCAGATCAGCAAGGCTGTTCCGACCAACAACGCCACCAGGATCACCAGCCCGATCGGCGAGGACTTGCCGAACTCGGGGCCGGTGGGCTGCTGGGCGAGAAAGGAGACGATCACCGGTCGGTCTCTTCGATTCCGGCGAACAGATCCGTCTCGGGCAGCGAGGTCGTCACCCGGGTACGGGCCAGCTCGAACTCTTCGGTGGGCCACAACTTGCGTTGGACGTCCAGCGGCACCGCGAAGAAGGATCCGTTGGGATCGATCTGCGTCGCGTGCGCTCGGAGCGCGTCGTCGCGTTGCTCGAACCAGTCACCGACGGTCACCTGGGTGGTGATGCGGCCGATGATCTCGTCGCGCTGGCCGTCCCATCGCTTCAGCCAGTCGACGAACGGGCTCTCCTCACCGCGGTCGATGAACCAATCGTGGAACAGCTGCATGCGCTTACGGATGAACCCGTGGGAGTAGTACAGCTTGAGCGGAGTCCAGGGCTCACCCGCGTCGGGGAAGCGTTCGGGATCGCCCGCTGCCTCCCATGCCGCCATCGAGACCTCGTGGCAGCGGATGTGATCGGGATGCGGGTAGCCGCCGCGCTCGTCGTAGGTGGTGATAACGTGCGGCTTGAACTCGCGAACCACCTTGACCAGCGCCTCGGTGGAGACCTCCAACGGCACCAGCGCGAAGCAACCCTCCGGAAGAGGCGGTAGCGGATCTCCCTCGGGCAAACCGGAGTCCTCGAAACCGAGCCAGGTCTGCTGGACGCCGAGCACGCGAGCGGCCTCGGCCATCTCTTCGCGCCGAACCTCGTGGATACGCTCGTGCACTCCCGGAATGTCCATTGCGGGATTGAGAATGTCGCCCCGCTCGCCACCAGTGAGAGTGACGACCAGTACGTCGTGCCCTTCGGCCGCATAGCGAGCCGTCGTCGCAGCACCTTTGCTGGACTCGTCGTCGGGATGGGCATGTACTGCCATGAGCCGCAGTCCGGACACGTTCTTCCTCACCTCGGATTCGCCTGGTTCTTGCCTGCCCTATAGTTCCACCTGACGCCGACAGGCCCCCAGCGGCACCCCCGAACCGACCCCGAGAGTGGCCATGACCAACGCACTTCCCGCAGGTAGGTACCCGTCGGGTTCCGGTCCCAGCGGAATTCGGCGGGCCCCGAAACGTGCGACGAAGATCGCACTCGTGGCCCTGGTCCTGCTGGTCGGACTGGGCGTGGCCTACTACGCGTACTCCAAGTTCTCCGTCAAACCCATCGAAGGCAGCCAGCTGTCGTTCGACATCGTCGACGACTCCACGATGTCCATCCGTTTCAGCGTCACCCGGCAGGATCCCGAGCAACCGGCCGTGTGCATCGTCCGTGTCCGTTCGCGCGACGGTTCCGAGACCGGCAGACGCGAGGTCTACATCCCGCCGGAGTCCGCGTCCGGCACCGTGGAGCTGACCACCGAGGTGACGACGTCGTCTGCGCCTGCCGTCGGCGACGTCTACGGCTGCAGCCTCGATGTTCCCGAGTATTTACGAGCCCGATAGGCGAACTGCCTGTTCGTGGTAAGCTCGGGTCATACACGGCCGCCGTAACAGGTGCCGTGTATTGCTGCATTGCGGGCAGGGTTCACCTGCGAACGATGACGACGGCTCCAGGATGCGGGCCGACCAAGGGGATCCAACCATTGGAGTCCCCTGTTCGTTGCGTGCCCTACCTGCTCAGAAAACGGAATCGATATCGAGATTCCGACTACGAGGGAGTGATCGAGATGACCGAGACCCAGGTGACCTGGCTGACCCAGGAATCACACGACAGGCTCAAGAGCGAACTCGACCAGCTCATTTCCAATCGCCCCGTCATCGCCGCCGAGATCAACGAGCGTCGCGAAGAGGGCGATCTGAAGGAGAACGGCGGCTACCACGCTGCGCGCGAGGAGCAGGGCCAGCAGGAAGCACGCATTCGTCAGCTGCAGGAGCTGCTCAACAACGCGAAGGTCGGCGAGGCACCCACCCAGTCCGGCGTTGCATTGCCCGGCTCGGTCGTCAAGGTCTACTACGACGGCGACGAGTCCGACGCCGAGACGTTCCTCATCGCCACCCGCGAGGAAGGTGCCCGCGACAGCAAGCTCGAGGTGTACTCCCCCGCGTCGCCGCTGGGCGGATCGCTCATCGACGCCAAGGTCGGCGACACCCGTGAGTACACGCTGCCCAACGGCAAGACCATGAAGGTCACGCTCGTGAGCGCGGAGCCGTACCACACGTAAGCCTGCTCAGCGAAGATGTGACGCACCCCCGGACGCTCAGCGGCCGGGGGTGCTGTCGTCCGAGTGACTCAGCACTGTTCGTACTCGTACGACGGATCGGACGGGGACACCAGGCCGCGATCTCGCAGTATCGTGACGGCCGGTCGATCCTGGCGGGCACACAGCCGATCGAACGGCTCCGAGAGGTTGTCGGTGTACTCGATGTCGTACACCCGCGCACCGTATACCGAAGTGTACGAACCACATTCGTCGTACGCGAGACACTCCTCGGCAACGGCGAAATCGAATCCGACGTCGTCCCTGATCCGCCCGGCTCCGTCCGGGGTGTTCTTCTGCGCGATCTCGATGCCCGACGCGTGGGCACGGTCTGCGTACACGCGCGCCAGTGCGAGTACCGAATCCTCGTCGATCGACTCCGGGAACCGGGTCCAGCTGTCGAGATTGTCGATTTCGACGGCGTCGAATCCCCGTACAGCGCAGCCTTCGATGATCGGCCCGATGACCGCGTCGATCGCCGTACGCTTCTCGGGTGTACCCGGGTCGAGAATGTGCTCGTCGGGCCAATCCGGATCGACCACGAGTTCACCGCCCGCATCGCGCAGCAGTAGATCCGGGTTCCACTCGACACCGGGTTGAGTCTGCAGACCGTTGACGTAGCAAATCGACAGTGCGCCGGGCAGCGGCTCGGCGGTGGCATCGCGGACGACGGTATCGAGCCCTCCGGGTGCGTCGTACGCCGCACCGAGTTGGTAGTCGAATCGTTCGGTCCGTGTCGGGTCGGTCCGTGTCGGGTCGGTGTGTGGCTGTTCGGAACTGCATCCCCCGATCGCT
Source organism: Rhodococcus sp. Leaf278 (assembly GCF_001426085.1). Taxonomy (GTDB): domain Bacteria; phylum Actinomycetota; class Actinomycetes; order Mycobacteriales; family Mycobacteriaceae; genus Rhodococcoides. The sequence continues at coordinate 351,385 of NZ_LMRR01000001.1, read as the reverse complement.
ACCGCGGCGGCCAGCAGCCATGCTCCCGCCGCCGCGGTGCGCATCAGGCGGTCATCGTCTTCTGGTACTTGCGCACCGACAACGGCACGAACACCACGAGCATCACCACAACCCAGATCAAGGTGTAGAGCACCGGATTCTGCAGTGGCCACACCTCCGGCGGCGGTGCCATCGGATTGGTGTTGCCGAATTGCTCGCGTACCGCCAACGTCACCGACGAGATCGGGTTCCATTCCGCGATGGTCTTGAGCACGCTCGGAAAGTTGTCGATCGGCACGAACGTGTTCGCGATGAACGTCAGCGGGAAGACCACGATGAACGACGCGTTGTTGAAGATCTCGGGCGAACGTACGGTCAGGCCCACCAAGGCCATCACCCACGAGATCGAGTACGCGAACAACAGCAGCAGTACGTACCCCAGGAGGGCGTCGAAGAACGACGATGTGATGCGCCAGCCCACGATGAGTCCGGTGATCGACATGATCGTGATGGTGACGATGTTGTTTCCTACGTCGGCCGCGGTACGCCCGATGACCACTGCCGAGCGCGCCATGGGCAACGATCGGAACCGGTCCATCACGCCCTTCTGCAGATCCTCGGCGAGCGAGGACCCGGTGAGAGAGGACCCGAAGATCATCGTCTGTACGAAGATGCCACCCATCAGGAAGCTCTTGTAGTCGATGCCGGGCACGTCGATCGCACTGCCGAAAACGTAAGCGAACAGCAGCACGAACATGATCGGCGACAGCGCTGCAAAGAACAGCAGATCGGGAACTCGCTTGAGCTTGATCAGATTTCGCTTGGTGATGATCGCGGAATCCAGGAGAACGTTGCTCACTTCTCTTCCTCCGCCGTCTCGGGCTCACCGGTGGACTGACCGGTCAGACTCAGGAACACATCGTCGAGATTCGGCCGACGCAGACCGACGTCGACCACCCCGATCCCCGCCGCTTCGAGGTGACCGAGCGCCGAGGACAGATCCTTGGATCCACCGTTGACCGGCATGACGATGCGTCCCACCTGCTCGTCCAAGGTGGGCGGCTCGACGCCGAGCGGGGTGAGGATCTCCTTGGCACGATCGGCCTGGGATCGGTCGGTCAGCACGAATTCGAGTCGCTCGCCGCCGGTTTGGGCCTTGAGCTCGTCTGCCGTGCCGCGGGCGATGATCTTGCCCTTGTTGAGCACGATGATCGAATCGGCCAGCCGATCGGCCTCTTCGAGATACTGCGTGGTCAACAGAATGGTCGTACCGTCGCGCACGAGGTCTGCGATGAACTCCCACATGGTGATTCGGCTGCGCGGATCGAGGCCGGTGGTGGGTTCGTCGAGGAACACCACCCGTGGTCGACCGATCAGGCTGGCCGCGATGTCGAGCCGCCGACGCATACCGCCCGAGTACTGCTTGGCGGTGCGATCGCGTGCGTATTCCAGGTCGAATCGCGCGAGCAATTCCTCGGCACGCTTCTTCGCCTCCGCCTTGCGCAGGCCGAACAGTCGTCCGACCATCTCGAGGTTCTCGTATCCGGTCAGATACTCGTCCACGGCTGCGAACTGACCGGTCAGACCGATCGTGCTGCGTACCTCGTTCGCTTGCTTCAGCACGTCGAGACCGAAGATCTTCGCCGAACCGGACGTTGCCTTGAGCAGCGTGGCCAGAATACGGACAGCCGTCGTCTTGCCGGCACCGTTGGGGCCGAGCACACCCAGCACCGTGCCCTCGGGAACGGTGAAATCGACTCCGTCGAGCGCGACGTTCTTTCCGTACCGAAGTACCAGATCCTCTACTTCTATAGCGTTCGCCATGGCCCTCTCCCCGTTTCTTCCACTGTCGGTATAAGGACTTCCGAACGCGTAGAGATTAACCGGTTTTGATCAGCCCCGGCGTCCACAGGCCCGAACGCTGCACCTCGGTGGTGGTGATATCCGCCGACTCGGCCGTGTCGTCGTACGGGGTGTACCGCTCGATCGATCCCCAGTCACGGTCCCAGTCGTCTTTCAGATACGACGGGATGGTGCGGGCCGAGGCCACGATGTCGATCCACCCGAGCGGCCCGCCGCCGTAATGGTCCTGCCACGCATTGGTGATGACAGCACCGCTGCGGTCGGGGAGCACTCGGTACTCTGGCACCTCGGCGACGCCGAAGCGATGGTCGAACGGATGCTGGCACGGAAAGTTGAAGCCGACCTCCCAGTCCAGCAGCACGGGAGTCTCCCGCCCGACGACGTCGTTCAGTGTCTGGGTGCGCGGTACTCGCGGCGGGGTGACCGCGAGCCACTGGTCCGAATCGCGATCGGTGTCGGAGAGCACCAGGCGAATCGTGTTGGCACCGGCCGGAATCTGATCCATCGGAACTCGCAGGTTGCGCCACGACGGCGTCGGGCCGATGTCGATCGGCGTCACTCGCCCCTGCGCGCGACCGTCGACTCCGTACTCCAGCTCGAGGCTCTGGCCGTACGTGACGATGCCGTCCGAATCCACCGAGCGGATGCGTCCGGCAGCGGCGATGGAGATCAGATCGCCCGGATCTGCCGGCAGCGAATACCAGCCGGTGGTCAACGTGGCGGGCGTGTCGGATCCGAACGAGCCGAGCACCGGGACTTCTCGAGGGTCCAGACCGAACGGCAGTGCGCTGCCACCGGTTCCGGCTGCGGTGGTCGACGTCGGCTGCTGTTGTTCCTCGGTATCGACGGTGTTCGAGGTGCCCGACGCCGAGGACTCCTTGTCCGCGGTGAGGTCGCGCGCCACGCCGTCGGGGGTGAACCCGTCGTTCTCGGCACCGAGTGCGGTGAACGCGTCCCCGCTGACCGGTTGCAGCACATCGGCATTGGGGTCGGTTTCCAGCAGCACCTCGTTGGCCAGACCGCACGTGTTTCCGGCCAGAGCCGACAGGTTCGATTTGGCGATCGAGTACGACGGCCACTGCGCCACAGCGCCCTTGGCCATCGACGCCACGGCCAGCAGCACCATCAATGCGGCCGCGACGGCGATCGGCGGCACCGACCACCATCGCGCCAACGGCTTGTCGGAGCTGACGTACGGCGCGCGGAGATGGAACCACACGGACGCGAGCAGCAGCAGGAGCGTCAGTCCGAGGAACATCGTCGAGATACCCAGGCCTGCGACGAGAATCGGCTTGTCCCAGAACGGAACTCCCCATGCCGAGGCGTACCAGTAGCCGTTGGTTCCGGTGAACGCGACGGCCATCAGGAACGACACAGCGGCAGCGAACAACAGTCGATTACGCCGCGAGCGCAGCACTGCCGCGCCGGTCGCCACGGCCGCCAGGACCGCAACCGAGGCGGCCAGACCGGCGAACACTCCGAAATGGTGAGTCCACTTGGTGGGGGTGATCATCATCAGCGCCATGGACCCGACGGTGATACCGACGATCCGACGCGCGGGACCGGTTGCGGTGCCAGGGATCTTGCCGCCCTTGCGCAGCATCGCGACGACTACCGCGATCAGCGACACGATCATGACGAACACCCCGAACCGGCGTGCGAGCGAGCCGTCGATGTCCATGTTCATCAACCACTGATAGCGCAGATACTCGTCGAACCAGGCCCGACTCGGCCCGGCAATAGTGTGCACCCGCTGCATCTCGAGCATGCCCGCCACGGTCTGGTTGCCGAAGGCGAACACCAGCACCACCGTGCCCGACGCCACCAACGGAGCCAGCAGTGTTGCCGCGCCCAGCGCTGTAGTGCCGAATTGCCGTGCTCGTGCGACGACGATCTGCAGAACCGGTCGGGCTCCGGCGATCAGCGGCGCAAAACAGATGAAACCGGAGGGTGCGCAGGTGACCGTCAAGGCCGCGATCAGAATTGTCGCCGCTGCGGGGAGCAACCTGCGGGTCGCGATGGATCGCTCCACCGAGCACCAGGTGAGCAGCACACCGATCGCCACGAACGGTTCCGGTCGCAGACCGTTGTTGTACGGCAACCAGAATGCGAGCAGCACCAGACCACCGGTCCACAGCGCAGTCTTCGACGCACGAGCCGCGGCACCGAAACGCGGGATCACCTCACGACTGATGACGAGCCACGCGACGACGGCACAGATCAGCGTGGGTAACCGCATCCAGACACTGGCCGTCGACACGTGCGACATGAGCGTGAACATGTCGTACAGCGGTGTGCCGAACGGTGTCTCGGGCACACCGAAGTACCGGAAGTAGTTGGCCATGTACCCGGCATGATCCGCCGTGCGGGCCATGCCGAGTTGATAGCCGTCATCGGAGGTGTTCGCGCCGATGATGTGCCATACCAGCAGCGTTCCGATCACCACCGCGTCGACCGGCCCGAAGGTCCACCAGCGACGCGGCAGGAAGCGTCGGGCGCGCCTGCCGTCGGACAGGTCCAGCCGGTGCAGCGCTACCAGCGAGACGATGGTAGCGAGCACACCGACGATCATCGCGAACCACTTCAGGACGCTCGGCGTCGAGGAGAAGCGGCTGTCCAGCTCGGCCTGCAGCTGCAGACCGGGAACGCTGCCCTCGAGATCACTGAAGACGCCGACCAGCTGTGGCCGGACATCGCCGTCGCGCGTCACGGTCTCTTCGCCGGTCAGTCCGACGGTTGTCGCAGTGCCGTTGGAGGTGATCGTCAACGAGCAGTCGCCCGCAGTCGATGGGCTCAGTTCGGAGACCGGCTTCTCGAGAAGAACCGAATCTCGCAGCGTCACCTTCAGTTGCGACGCCTCACCGCCGGTCACTTCCGCGACAAGACCGTATCGATAGGCGTCGGGCGATCCCTTGGGCGAGGTGGACAGCAGTAGCCCGCCGCCTGGAAGCCTGGCCGCGGCGTCACACGGGACGGTCGCGTCGACACTGATCGGCGTGTAGCCGACAAGAGGAGCTTCGACGTTGCCGACGGTGTCGCCCTGCGGCCAGGTCAACGACGACTGCTGCTGCTCGATCGGCAACAGCGGTATCGAGATCGTCAGCAGAATGCCCAGGAGAGCAGAGACGATCGCGACGAGCCGAGCCATGCAAATATCTCCCACCGATGTCCTGGTCCAGGTCGCTGATCAAGGTACCAGTGCCACCTGTGCGGCCCGGGAGATCAGTTCTCGACGTGCACCGCGTATCCCGCCGCACCGAGGGCTTCGAGTACCGAGCCTCGGTGATCGGGTCCGCGCGTCTCGACGGTCAACATCACGTCGACTTCCTCGAGGCCGAGCCGGCCACCCGTGCGCGAGTGGACGACGTCGACCACACTTGCGCCGGCGTCGCGCACCACCCCGAGCACTCCGGTGAGTCCACCCGGCCGGTCCGAAATAGTGACGCGCACAGCGAGATAGCGTCCACCCGCCCGGAGACCGTGCGTGATGACGTGGGTGAGCAGCAGCGGATCGATGTTTCCACCGGACAGCACGGCGCATACCGAGCCGGTCAGGCCCAATTGCTCGGCCGAGTGCGTCATCAACGCCGCCACCGCTGCCGCGCCCGCTGGTTCGACGATGAGTTTGGCGCGCTCGATGCACAGCACCAAGGCGCGCGACAGCGCGTCCTCACTGACGGTGACGATGTCGTCGACCCAGCCCTGTACATGATCGAAGGGCACCGATCCGGGGAGTCCGACGGCGATGCCGTCGGCCATCGTGGACATCGACGTCAACGCGATCGGATGACCTGCCTTCAACGACGCCGGCCACGCGGCCGCGCCCTCGGCCTGCACTCCGACGACTCTGACGTCCGGCTTCGTCAGCTTGACCGCTGCGGCGACACCCGCCAGAAGTCCGCCGCCGCCGGTGGGAATCACGATGGTGCCGACGTCCGGCATCTGTTGCAGCAGTTCGGTTCCGAGAGTCGCCTGTCCGGCGACGATGTCGAGGTGGTCGAACGGGTGAATGAGCGTGGCCCCGGTGCGGTCGGCGAATTCCCGTGCAGACGTCAGAGCTTCGTCGACGGTACTGCCCACCAGGTGCACCGTCGCTCCGTATGCCTTGGTGGCCACCAGCTTCGGCAGCGACACCCCGACAGGCATGAACACCGTCGATTCGATTCCCACTTGCGACGCGGCCCAGGCGACCCCCTGTGCGTGGTTCCCGGCGCTGGCCGCGACCACCCCGTGGGCGCGTTGTTCGGCGTCGAGCCTGGCGATGCGGTTGTAGGCCCCGCGTGGCTTGAAGGACCCCGTTCGCTGCAGGTTCTCGCACTTGAGGCGCACCTCGTGGCCGGTCAGATCCGACAGAATCCGCGAGGCCACCACCGGAGTCCGTCGCATGACCGGTTCCAGCAGCTCCTCGGCCGACGCGATATCCGACGCGGTCACCCGCACTATTTCCGACACAGTCGCAGTATGCCAGGAACAATTACTCCCACGACGGCATCCGAGGTCGGTCGTCACTACAGTTGTGGAGCGCGAGCCGCACCAGAGCGAGCCGCGACCGGCGCAAAGGATTCTCGGTGACGACGCAGGCTGCATCCGACGAGGTCAGCGACGACCCCGGCTCGCGCGGCAGCGTGGAAATAAAGGATCGGGCCATCTCTCGCACCGCCATCGCCGCGGCCTTGAAAGACCCTCGGGTCACCCGCACCACCGGCGGGCTCTCGCGACTGACCGGGCGAGAGCTCCCCCGCGCCGATGTCACCCTCGGCGCGGACACTGTTGCCGTCAACCTCTACATCGGTGTCCGGTGGCCGTCACAGATCACCGAGGTCACCGAGGCGGTGCATGCAGCGGTCGAAGCGGCACTGGCGACGATGACGGGTCTGCACGTGCATCGGGTGAACGTGCTGGTATCCGACACCATCCTCGACAGCGGGTCCGCACCGGTGGCGAAAGCCGATGTTTCGCAGACTGTTTCACCCCGTCCACCCACGGCAGGACCGGCCGCGATGCCGGTGGCGCTGCTGTTCGGATTGTTGCTGCTGGGCGTGGCCTTCGTTGCGGGCCGCGAGTTCTTCATCGCGAACGGGAGCATCGGCGGCAGTCCGTGGATCGCCGACGGGATCGGCTGGGTGTCCCGATTGCACTGGCAGAGTTGGATGATCGCCGCGGCGATCGGTGCCGTCGTCGTCGGATTATCGCTGGTGTTCGCCGGAGTGAAGCCGCGCACGAGAACACATTCCGGCCTGGGCGGCGGGGCTCCGACCGTGTGGGCGACACCCACCGATATCGCTCGGTTGTGCAGTGCTGCAGCGCAGTCCACCCGCGGCGTCACGGACGCCCACACCGTCGTCACGCGGAAGAAGATCGACGTGCGGGTGGAGCGCGATCCTGGTTTCGAAGTCGACAGTGTCGACGCTGCAGTCCGTGAAGCGCTCGCTCCGGTCCTGTCCGTCGCCGCGGCTGGGCGCGGGCTGAAGGTTCGACATTCGGTAGCGCAGCCGACAAGGGTCTCGTGATGAAGACATTCGTCGCCGGGGTGGATCGGCTTCTCGCCGTCGTCGCCGGGGTCGTGCTCGTGGCCGGTGGCGGCTTCGCCCTTGCCTGGCACTACGACGTTCCGTGGGCGCGAGAGATGTTGTCTCGCTTCGATCGTGCGCGTATTGCCGAGTTGCCGCAGCAGGGGTGGTGGGTGCCGACACTGGTGATCGTCGTCGCGGTGGCCGCTGTGGTGGGACTGCTTCTGCTCGTGGGCAATTTTTCTCCCCGCCGAACCGGCACGGCGAGCGTCATCGAGGAGCCGCACTTCTCGGCGCATGTGGACCTGAGTGCAATCGCGTCGGGCGTGGCCGCTGAGTTGGCTCGGTTCCCCGGGGTTCGACGCGCTCGCGGCACTGCGATCGATGATCGCGGTATGCCCACCATCGCTGTATCGGTCTATGTCGCAGCAGATTTCGATGTCGTCGGATTCACTGCCGAAGCCGAGTCTCGCGCTGCGTTCGTCGCTGAATCTCTCGCTGGTACATATGTTGCTACCCGCATTCAGTTGCACGTCGACAAGCGGGGATAGTGTTGTCATGACGGCTTCGACGCGCAATAGGTTCGAGCGATGGTCCGGCGGAACGCCTCTCGCGGTCCCCGTGGCATTCGGAGCGGTGCTGGTGATTGCCGCATTCGCCTCGACACTCGGTGACAGTTCGCTCTACTTCTACGTCCCTCTGGTGTTCGCGGCGACCGGAACGATGATCTGGCTCAAAGGGCGCCGCACCCCCGAGCTGGCACATGCCGCTGTGGGATCAGCGCTGCTCTGCGGTTGCGGCGTCGTCGTTGCCGTCTGCGGTCTGGCCGGCGGCCTGATGCTGGACTCGCAGACCTTCTGGGGGTCCATCGCGGTAGTTGCTGCAATCGCGGCACCGATCAGTGCCGGCATCAGCCCATTCGCGTCGCCGACAGACTAGCTCCCGCCGCCACCCTCCCCCGGTCCGGATCAATGCGCCTTTGTTGCACTCTGACCGACTGAAACCCACATTGATCCCAACGGGAGTGCTTCTGGGTGGCCACCTCGATCGCGTGAATGAACCACTGCATACGTCCGAGCGGTGCAAGGGTCCATTGACACGGGCGACGGAGCCGCACACACGCAAAAGCGGCACCCACCCTTTCGGGTGAGTGCCGCTTCGGTACAGCAGGGTGAAACTAGATCACTTGACGATCTTCGTGACGCGACCGGCTCCGACGGTACGACCGCCCTCACGGATTGCGAAACGGAGGCCGACATCCATGGCGACCGGCTGGATCAGCGTGACGGACATCTCGGTGTTGTCACCGGGCATGACCATCTCGGTGCCCTCGGGAAGGGTCACAACGCCCGTAACGTCCGTGGTACGGAAGTAGAACTGCGGGCGGTAGTTGTTGAAGAACGGCGTGTGGCGGCCGCCCTCGTCCTTCGAGAGGATGTAGGCGTTGCCCTCGAACTCCGTGTGGGGAGTCGTGGTGCCGGGCTTGATGATGACCTGTCCACGCTCGACGTCTTCGCGCTTGATGCCACGAACGAGGAGGCCGACGTTGTCGCCTGCCTGACCCGAGTCGAGCAGCTTGCGGAACATTTCGATTCCGGTGACGGTGGTCTTGGTCGAGCCGGGGCGGATGCCGACGATCTCGACCTCTTCGTTGACGTTGACCGAGCCGCGCTCGATACGTCCGGTGACCACGGTGCCACGACCGGTGATGGTGAAGACGTCCTCGACGGGCATGAGGAACGGCTTGTCGGTCTCACGGACGGGGTCCGGAACCGAATCGTCGACGGCCTGCATGAGCTCCAGAACCGACTCGCCCCACTTCTCGTCACCCTCGAGTGCCTTGAGTGCGGAGACCTTGATGACCGGTGCGTCCTCGTCGAACTCCTGCGAAGCGAGGAGCTCGCGGACCTCCATCTCGACGAGCTCGATGATCTCGTCGTCGTCGACCATGTCGGCCTTGTTCAGTGCGACCAGGATGTAAGGAACACCGACCTGGCGGGCGAGCAGCACGTGCTCGCGGGTCTGCGGCATCGGGCCATCGGTAGCTGCCACGACCAGGATTGCGCCGTCCATCTGAGCCGCGCCGGTGATCATGTTCTTGATGTAGTCGGCGTGACCCGGTGCATCGACGTGCGCGTAGTGGCGCTTCTCGGTCTGGTACTCGACGTGGGAGATGTTGATCGTGATACCACGAGCCTTCTCCTCCGGAGCCTTGTCGATCTGATCGAAAGCCGATGCCTCGTTCAGGTCCGGGAACTTGTCGTGCAGAACCTTGGTGATTGCAGCCGTCAGCGTCGTCTTACCGTGGTCAACGTGACCGATGGTGCCGATGTTGACGTGCGGCTTCGTCCGATCGAACTTCGCCTTCGCCACTGTGTGTCCTCCTGGACTGATCTGTGCGTACCCCTGCGGGGCAAGCACGCGTATGTGTTGTTACTTATTACAGGTCGAGCGTGGTCCAGCAAACGAAGAGAATTACTCTCCGTTGACCTTCGCGATGATTTCCTTCGCTACGTTCGCGGGAACTTCTGCGTACGAATCGAAGACCATGGAGTAGTTAGCGCGGCCCTGCGTCTTCGACCGAAGGTCTCCGATGTAGCCGAACATCTCCGACAGCGGAACCAGTGCCTTGACGATACGGGCACCGCTGCGTTCCTCCATGGCCTGGATCTGACCACGGCGGGAGTTCAGGTCGCCGATGACCTCACCCATGTAATCCTCGGGCGTGATGACCTCAACGGCCATGACGGGTTCGAGAATGACGGGGCTGGCCTTACGGGCGGCTTCCTTGAACGCTTGTGAGCCGGCGACCTTGAAGGCCATTTCCGACGAGTCGACGTCGTGGTACGCACCGTCGAGCAGTGTGACCTTGACGTTGACCAGCGGGTATCCGGCGAGAACACCGTACTGCATGGCGTCCTGAGCACCAGCGTCGACCGAGGGGATGTACTCCCTGGGCACACGACCACCGCTGACCTTGTTCTCGAACTCGTACGTCGCGCCGTCTTCGCCCTCGAAAGGCTCGAGCTTGATGATGACCTTCGCGAACTGGCCGGAGCCACCGGTCTGCTTCTTGTGCGTGTAGTCGTGCTTCTCGACCGTCTTGCGGATGGTCTCGCGGTACGCGACCTGCGGCTTGCCGACGTTGGCCTCGACCTTGAACTCGCGACGCATACGGTCGACGAGGATGTCGAGGTGCAGCTCGCCCATGCCGCCGATGACGGTCTGGCCGGTGTCCTCGTCCAGCTTCACCGAGAAGGTGGGATCCTCTTCGGCGAGCTTCTGGATTGCTGTTCCCAGCTTCTCCTGGTCGGACTTGGTCTTCGGCTCGATCGACACCTGGATGACCGGGTCCGGGAAGCTCATGGACTCGAGGATGATCTGGTTCTGCGGATCGCAGAGCGTGTCACCCGTCGTGGTGTCCTTGAGGCCGATGACGGCGTAGATGTGACCGGCAGACGCGGTCGCGATCGCATTCTCCTTGTTGGAGTGCATCTGGAAGAGCTTGCCCAGACGCTCCTTCTTGCCCTTGGTCGAGTTGATGACCTGAGCGCCGGAGTCGACTTTGCCCGAGTACACCCGGACGTAGGTCAGCTTGCCGAAGAAGGGGTGCGTCGCGATCTTGAACGCGAGAGCTGCGAACGGCTCGTCTGCGGACGGCTTGCGAGTGATCTCCTTCTCCTCGTCGCCGACGGCGTGTCCGATGGTCTCGGCAACGTCGAGGGGTGACGGGAGGTAGTCGATGACCGCGTCGAGCATGGGCTGAACGCCCTTGTTCTTGAACGCGGATCCACACAGGATCGGGTACAGCTCGCTGTTGACCGTCATCTTGCGGATGGCAGCCTTGATCTCGTCGATCGTGAGCTCTTCGCCGCCGAAGTGCTTCTCCAGAAGCGCTTCGTCGGACTCGGCCACGGTCTCGAGCAGCATGGTGCGGTACTCGTCTGCGCGCTCCTTGAGGTTTTCCGGGATCTCCTGGATCTCGTACTTCTCACCGAGCTTGGTCTCGCCACTCCACACGAGCGCCTTCATCTGCACGAGGTCGATGACGCCCTCGAAGTCGTTCTCTGCGCCGATGGGCAGCTGGATGACCAGCGGCTTGGCACCGAGACGATCGATGATGGTCTGCACGGTGTAGTAGAAGTCCGCGCCGAGCTTGTCCATCTTGTTGACGAAGCAGATGCGCGGCACGTCGTACTTGTCGGCCTGACGCCAGACCTGCTCGGACTGCGGCTCGACACCTTCTTTGCCGTCGAACACTGCGACAGCGCCGTCGAGGACGCGGAGCGAACGCTCCACCTCGACGGTGAAGTCGACGTGACCGGGGGTGTCGATGATGTTGATCTGGTTGTCGTTCCAGAAGCACGTCGTGGCAGCAGAGGTGATCGTGATGCCACGCTCCTGCTCCTGCTCCATCCAGTCCATGGTGGCTGCGCCATCGTGAACTTCACCGATCTTGTAGGAGATACCGGTGTAGAAGAGGATGCGTTCGGTAGTGGTGGTCTTGCCGGCATCAATGTGGGCCATGATGCCGATGTTGCGGACCTTGAGTAGGTCGGTCAGCACGTCCTGTGCCACGAGTTAACCCGCCTTGGTGTTGGAAGAGGTATTGCCTGAGCTGATCAACGCTCCGGCGGTATCGGATAGTTCCGAATACCGCCCGAGCGAGGAGATCACCAGCGGTAGTGGGCGAACGCCTTGTTGGCTTCGGCCATCTTGTGAGTGTCCTCACGACGCTTCACAGCGGCACCGAGGCCGTTGCTGGCGTCGAGCAACTCGTTCGCCAGACGCTCGACCATGGTCTTCTCGCGACGAGCGCGCGAGAACGTGACCAGCCAGCGCAGTGCCAGCGTGGTGGAGCGGCCGGGACGAACCTCGACGGGCACCTGGTAGGTGGCACCACCGACGCGACGGCTGCGAACCTCGAGGGCCGGCTTGACGTTGTCGAGTGCACGCTTGAGCGTGACGACGGGGTCGGTGCCGGTCTTCTCGCGAGCCTGCTCGAGCGCCTGGTAGACGATGCGCTCGGCGGTCGACTTCTTGCCGTCGAGAAGAATCTTGTTGACGAGCTGCGTGACCAACGGGGATCCGTAGACCGGATCGTTGATCAGCGGCCGCTTGGGTGCTGGGCCCTTGCGTGGCATATCAGCTCTTCTCCTTCTTGGCTCCGTAGCGGCTGCGAGCCTGCTTGCGGTTCTTGACACCCTGAGTGTCGAGCGAGCCGCGGATGATCTTGTAACGCACACCCGGGAGGTCCTTCACACGACCGCCGCGAACGAGCACCATCGAGTGCTCCTGCAGGTTGTGACCCTCACCGGGGATGTATGCGGTGACCTCGACCGAGGAGGTCAGGCGAACACGCGCGACCTTACGGAGAGCGGAGTTCGGCTTCTTGGGGGTGGTGGTGTACACGCGAGTGCACACGCCACGGCGCTGGGGACTGCCCTTGAGGGCAGCGGTCTTCAGTTTCGCGACCTTGTCGGTGCGTCCCTTACGGACCAGCTGGTTGATCGTTGGCATAAACCGGCTTTCTTCGTGTCGATAAACAGGGATCTAGCAGTTGGAGCAAGAGAACACTGCTCCTCACCCGGTACTGCGCCTGCTCCAGTACTGCTGTCGCGGGTCTCTTGCACCCCGCGGTCGGGTGTGTCGCATACCCCCACACGTCCAGCCGGTTGCGCGCTCTTCGAGCGAACGTGCGCACGGCTGTACCTCGCATAGGCACACAAACGGTCCGGCCAGGCCGGACACGACCCATAACGATACCCGGCGGCGCGGCCTCGGGTCAAAACACCCTTCGCCCCGATACGCAACCTATCTGCTCAGGTTGAGTGTGAGGTCAGCCAGCTTCGCCGCGGCCTGACAGGGATCGGGGCCGGCGACATCCGGTCGATACTGCACCCACCACCCGAAGATGCCCGCCTGATCCGCACCGGCCGAGACTCCGCACGACGCGGAATCGTTCGGACGCTGGGCCTGTATTGCCTTGCGGCCCTGCACTGTTGTGTCGCTGACGGTGTACATCATTTTCTCGTCGGCGGCACGCTCGGCCGCCAGGGTGCCGGATTCGAACCAGTTGAACGTCACCTTCACCGTGCCCGCGGACCCCACGAGATCCCACCTACAGATGGCCCCGAGGAATCCCTGGGCGATGAGGTCCGCACCGACGGTCTCGGTGATCTGGTCCTCGGAGACGGCGTCGCACTCGGTCAACAACTTGGTGAATTCTTCGCCTCCCGAGCCGCCGAAGCTCGCCGGGCGGGGCGTGCCCTCGACCGTCTGGGAGCAGCCGGCTGCAAGTAGCAGGGTCGCGGCGGCCGCGATCACTCGTCTCGTTCTCGATGTTTGCGGCGTCATTGCTTGCGCTCCACGGTCAGTGTCGCGAGTTCGTTTCCGACATCACACGGCGGACGCGCCGCCGGTGAGTCGGAGTACGTGATGGACCAGTGGAAGAAGTCGTCGCCGAATTGCACTCCGATCTCGCACAGCGCGCCCTGCTCGGCCTCGAACCCGGGATTCCCGTCGATCTCGATGTCCTTGGCCGGCCGGCCGATCAGCTCGGAGCCTGCGCGCTCGCGGCCGATGGGGCTACCGCGATACCAGGAGAAGCTGACACCGGGCCCACCGAAGCCCACGGTTTCCCATTGGCAGCCGACGGAGTTGCGGGTGATCTGACCGAACGGTCCGGCTCCGAACGCCGTCTGTACCTCGGCGTCGGTGATCGATCCGCATTCACCGAAGAACGGACCGGGCTCGTAGGCGCCGGTGGTCGTCGGCGTTGCCTCGGTCGAGGTATCGGCAGCGTCGGTATCGGAACTACCGCAGCCCGCGAGAAGCGCGGCGACTGCGGTGATCACCAGGGCCACTCGCTTCATGCCGTCCTTCGCGTGTTGTCCGATCCTGCAGTTCGACGTTTACAGCAGTTCGACGTCGCAGTGAACCTATCAATCGGACGGTCATCCAGTCATGTGCCGTGCAGTGCGCGTCCCTGGACATACACGCCGACGATGGCAGGCTCGCGCATGGCCATCAGGAGGGCGAACAAGGTCTGGTCTCGGGCCAAGTCGGCGTCCTCGGCGCGAACACCGTGGTCGATCGCAGCCGCCAACTGCGGCCAGGCGGACGGATCGACGACGACGAAATCGGCTTCCTTGCCGGGGTCGAAGTTGCCGATCCGGTTCTCCATATCCAAGGCACGCGCCCCGGCTAGGGTTCCGGTGAACAGCAATTCCGCCGGGTGCAGCGACAACCCGTCGTCTCTCGGTTCGGAGATGTGCACCTTGAAGGCATCGGCGAGCACCTGCGGTAGCAACCACTCGTCACCGCCGCCGAAGTCGGACCCGATGGCGATGTTCATTCCTGCGGCGACGGTGCGCTTCCACGGCATCGTGCCCGAGCCCAGGAATTGCTGCGACGTAGGACAGTGCGCGATGGAGGTGCCGGTCTCGGCCATCCGTGCCAGCTCGACGTCCTGGCAGTGCACCGCGTGGGCCAGGATGGTCCGCTTGCCGAGGAAGCTCTTACCGCCGACCTGCGAGCCCGGCAGAAACTTGCCGTCGTAGGTGTCGAGGTAGGTGTCCACCCCGTAGGCGTTCTTGGTGGCATCGATCTCGCCCGTGCCCGGCCGGTTGTTCTCGTTGAGGTGCGTGTGGAAGTAGACGCCCCGCGCGCGGACGGAGTCGTAGAGCTCACCGAGATTCTTCAGCGTCTCGATCGTCACCGAGAGCGAGAACCGCGGGACGACGGCCACGTGCACCATCGCCGTGTCGACGTCGCCGGTATCTACCGCGTGCCATTTCTCGATTTCTTCCGAGACCAGCCGGATGGCCTCGTCCTCACCGGTGATCAAGGCCTGCGCCGACGCCGGGCCGGTGGTCTGGACCCCGCGTCCACTGACGATGCGTAGTCCGTGCTTCCTCGTTTCGGAGAACAGCGAATCCTGTGCGTGTGGGAAGGCCGAGCCGAAGACCATCGCCTGCGTGGTCCCGGCCCGGATGCGGGCGGCGCAGAAGTCCCTGGCGGCCGCGTCGGCGAACTCGGGATCGACGAAACGCGACTCGGACGGGAAGATGCACGTGTTCAGCCATTCGAGAAGCTGCCCGCCGCCGTAGGAATCACCGGCATAGGTCTGCGGAAAGTGAATGTGGGTGTCGACGAATCCTGGCAGGACAAACCCGGGACGGTGATCAGCGATTTCACTACGCGCGTATTGCGTTGGAAGAGAATCGAACTCGCCACAGAACTCGATGACGCCCTCGGCGGAGACCACCAGCGCGCCGTCGGGAATCGACACCAACGATGCGGCAGCGTCGAGCACGGTGGGCGAGCCTGCGACGTGAAAAATGTGGCCGCGGTGCACGCGTGCGATATCGGAAGTCACCCGCCAGACTCAAGCACAGGTTCGGCGGCGTTGCAGAGCCAGTGAGGTCTAGCCCGCTACCGAACCGGCGACGACGGAGTGCCGCGCGCCCAGCGAGGCATCGAGAACGTCGGCCCATGTGCGGACGATTTCGACGCGTCGTCGCGCATCGTCGGTGAGCACATCCGCGAGTCCGAGGCCACGGGCGAGGTCGAGTGTCGCCTGCACGAGGCGGTGAGTGACGGGATCGTTGTCGTCGACACCGAGGTTCTCGACGGCCATCTGGTGGGCACGGCGGCCGAACCGTTCTTCGAGGGGCACGATTCGATCGCGCAACTCGGGATCTGCGGAAGCGGCCGTCCACACCTGCAGTGCCGCTTTGAACATCGGCCCGGTGTAGTACTCGACGAGCCGCTCGACGACGAGCTTCGTCCGTCCTGGACCCGGAGGAATGTCCTGGGCTTCGCGCCGCGCGTCGTCCATTCGGGTGTCGAACATGTACTCGAGGGCCCCGGTGATGAGGTCCTCACGCGTCGGGAAATGATGTTGGGTCGCGCCGCGTGAGACGCCGGCGCGCTCGGCGACGACACCGACCGTGGTTGCGACCCAGCCCTGCTCGGCAAGTGAGTCGATTGTCGCCTCGAGCAGTCGCTGACGCGTCACCCTGCTGCGGTCCTGCTTGGGTTCGCGCGCCATCACCATTTCCCTACTCCTTCTCGCCCGCCCTACTTCTCGAGGACCCAGGACGGAGGTCTCTTCTCCAGAAAGGACATCATCCCCTCTCGGGCCTCGTCCGATGCAAACAACCTGGCCGATTGCTCGGCGACGGCCGTTCCCCGCTCGTCGATCTCGCGCCTGATGGCAGCCGTGGTGAGCTGCTTCGACTCGGCCAAGCCCTGCGGCGAGCACTTCCGAAACATGATCATGTAGTCGGCCACCACAGCCGCTGGGATGGCATCGGCCACGGTGATCAGGCCGATCGATTCGGCCGTGGCACCGTCGAACGTCTCCCCGGTGAGCAAGTACCGACTCGCTGCTCGGGAGCTCAATCGCGGCAGCACGGCCACCGAGATGACCGACGCGGCGAGGCCGAGGCGAACCTCCGTCAACGCGAACGAACTCTCCGGGCCGGCGACCGCGACATCGCAGGCCGCGACGAGTCCCATCCCGCCTGCTCGCACGTGCCCGTCGATCTGCGCGACGACGGGTTTGGGAGTGTCGATGATCAACCGCATCAGGTCGAGCATCTGCCGGGTGCGAAGTTCCGGTGATGATCCCGCTTCTCGGAGATCGGCTCCCGCACAGAACGTCGTGCCGGTGTGGCCGAGCACGATCGTTCTGACGTCATCGTTTTCGGCCGCGGCGACGAGGCCGGCGCTGAGCTCGTCGACCAACACCGAGGACAACGCATTTCGGTTCTCCGGCGAATCCAACGTCAAATACGCCGTGCTCGCGGAGTTCTCGGCGAGAACGGCCATCAGTAGCTCCTGGGCAGTCCGAGCGAGTGCTGGCTGACAAAGTTGAGGATCATCTCCCGGCTCACCGGCGCGACGCGGGCGATGCGGGCAGCTCCGAGCATCGCCGCCAGGCCGTACTCACTGCTCAAGCCGGCACCGCCGTGGGTCTGGATCGCCTGATCCAGCGCCTTGATACTGGCCTCGGCGGCGGCATACTTGGCCATGTTCGCGGCCTCGGCGGCACCGAAATCGTCGCCGGAGTCGTAGAGCACCGCTGCCTTCTGCATCATCAATTTCGCCAACTCCAGCTCGATCTTGCACTGCGCCAGCGGGTGCGCCAAGCCCTGGTGTGCGCCGATGGGCGTCTTCCAGACCGTCCGCTCGTTGGCGTATTTGACCGCCGCGTCCAGAGCGTAGCGACCCATACCGACAGCCATCGCGGCACCGAGAATGCGCTCGGGGTTCAGGCCGGCGAACAGCTGCATCAGGGCGGCGTCGGCCTCGCCGACGAGTGCCTCGGCGGGCAACCGGACGTCATCGAGGAACAGTACGAACTGGTGATCGGGCTCGACGATGTCCATCTCCATCTGCGTCTTCTGCAGTCCCGGAGCGTCGGTGGGCACGATGAACAGGGCCGGCTTGAGCTTGCCGGTCTTGGAATCCTCGGTGCGGGCGACGATCAATACCGCGTCGGCCTGGTCGACACCGGAGATGTAGATCTTGTTGCCCTTGAGAATCCACTCGTCGCCGTCACGGCGCGCGGTGGTGGTGATCTGATGCGAGTTGGATCCCGCGTCGGGCTCGGTGATCCCGAAGACCATGATCTTGGACCCGTCGGCGAGAGCGGTGAGCCACTCCTGCTTCTGGTCTACCGTGCCGTACTTGCCGATGATGGTGCCGCAGATGGCCGGGCTGACGACGACCAACAGCAGACCGGCTCCGTGCGCGGCCAACTCCTCCTGCACGAGCGCGAGTTCGTAGATGCCTGCCCCGCCGCCGCCGTACTCCTCGGGCAGGTTGACGCCGAGGAAGCCGAGCTTGCCCGCCTCGTTCCACAGTTCGGTCAGCGGCTCGCCCTTGCGCGCTTTGGGCAACACGTAGTCGATGTAGTTGTAGCGCTTGCCCAGTGACGAGACCGCGTTGCGCAGCCCCTTCTGCTCTTCGGTTTCGATGAAACTCATGCTTGCTCTGCTCCTTCTGAGACCACGGCCAGAACTGCGCCGACTTCGACCTGTTGACCTTGCTGCACGTTCAGTTCGGTAAGGACACCGTCCGCGGGTGCGGTCACCGTGTGTTCCATCTTCATCGCCTCGAGCCACAGGATGGGCTGACCGGCGGTGACGGTATCGCCCTGCGCAGCAGCGATTCTGACGACGCTGCCCGGCATCGGCGCCAGTAGCGATCCCGCAGCCACCTCGTCGCTGGGGTCGGTGAACCGCGGGGCGCGGACCAGACGGACCGGCCCGAGCGAAGAATCGACGAATACATCCGA
Organism: Rhodococcus sp. Leaf278; assembly: GCF_001426085.1. Taxonomy (GTDB): domain Bacteria; phylum Actinomycetota; class Actinomycetes; order Mycobacteriales; family Mycobacteriaceae; genus Rhodococcoides. The sequence goes on along the minus strand of NZ_LMRR01000001.1, from coordinate 332,725 downwards.
CCCATAGCTGCTCACCGCGAAGGTACGTCGAATACCGTTGACATCCAACGTCACCGAGGTCGGCGTGTGCTCGACGAGTTCGACGCCATCCAGCGTGACCCCATCTACCGCGGAGGTGAGTCCGCTGCGTCCGATGGAATATTCGACGGTGATGTCGTCGTATGTCTTGCGCTGCGGCTGCGACCGCAGGTTGCGCCACCCGCCCGGGAGCCCTCGATTCACCCGGGCTCGCTCGACGTTGTTCGCCGCGTCGGCCAGAGCTGCTGCGAGAGCCGACAGCTCCACGCCGCGGCCCTGCGCGATCGGTAGCGACAGCACATCGAGGCCGTGGGTGTCGAAGAAGGCGGTGTCGGTGTCGCCGGCCAGGAACGAAGGGTGCCGCAGGATGTTGACCAACAGATCTCGGTTGGTCTTCAGGCCGTGAATGGTGGCTCGCTGCAGTGCTTTCGCCAGCAGGTTCGCTGCCTGGTCTCGCGTCGGCGCGAACGAGATGACCTTTGCGAGCATCGGGTCGTAATGAGTGCTCACCACACTGCCGGACTCGACGCCGGAATCAACTCGGATGTATCCCCGGGTCGTTCCGCGGGCTCCACTCCTGCTCGCCTTGTCCAACACCTCGAACTGCGCACCGGGAATCTCGAATCGATGCACGGCACCGCTCTGCGGCTGCCAATCCTGAGCCGGATCCTCGGCGTACAGGCGAACTTCGATGGAGTGACCGCGCGTCGCCGGCTGCTCGGCGGGCAAACGCTCCCCCGCTGCCACCCGAATCTGCAGCGAGACCAGATCCAGACCTGTCGTGCATTCGGTGACCGGGTGCTCGACCTGCAGACGGGTGTTCATCTCGAGGAAGAAGAAGTTGCCCTTCTCGTCGGCGAGGAATTCCACGGTGCCCGCGCCCTCGTAGCCGATGGCCTCGGTGGCCAGCGTCGCCGCATGGAAGAGCTTCTCGCGCATACCGTCTATGCGTTCGACGAGTGGTGACGGCGCTTCTTCGACGACCTTCTGGTGACGACGCTGGATCGAACATTCACGCTCGCCCACGGTCCACACGGTGCCGAATCTGTCGGCCATGACCTGTACTTCGATGTGCCGGCCGGTCTCGATGTAGCGCTCGACGAACACCGTTCCGTCACCGAACGCCGACAGAGCTTCTCGACCCGCTGCCTCGATTTCGGACTGCAGTGTGTCGAGGCTGCGCACGATCCGCATGCCGCGCCCACCGCCACCCGCGGAGGCCTTGATGAGCACCGGAAGTTCGTTCTCGGTGACCGACTCGGGATCGAGCTGCGTCAGTACCGGCACTCCGGCGTCGGCCATCATCTTCTTGGACTCGACCTTCGAGCCCATCAGTTCGATCGCCTTGACCGGCGGTCCGATCCACGTCAAGCCGGCATTCTGGACCTGCTGCGCGAAATCGGCGTTCTCGGAGAGGAAGCCGTAGCCCGGATGCACCGCGTCTGCCCCGGCCTGTACTGCAGCGGCGATAACGAGCTCACCACGAAGGTAGGTCTCGCTCGAGCTGTTGCCGGGCAATCGCACGGCCGCATCGGCCTCACGCACGTGCGGGGAGTTGGCGTCGGCGTCGGCGAATACCGCGACGGTGTCGATGCCCTCGGCGCGGCAGGTAGTGAAGACACGGCGGGCGATTTCGCCGCGGTTGGCTACGAGGACGGAGGTTACGGTCATGGCTTCACATCCGGAAGACACCGAAGTTGGCGGTGCCTTCGATCGGGGCAGAGGCAATGGCCGACAGGCACATTCCCACTACCGTGCGGGTATCACGAGGGTCGATGACACCGTCGTCGTAGAGGCGTCCGGAGAGGAACATGGGCAGCGACTCGGCTTCGATCTGCGCTTCGATCATCGCGCGCATTCCGGCGTCGGCCTCGGCGTCGAATGCTTGGCCACGGGCCTCGGCGGCGGCACGTCCGACGATGGAGATGACACCGGCGAGTTGCGCGCCACCCATGACTGCGGATTTGCTCGACGGCCAGGCGAACAGGAACCGCGGGTCGAAGGCGCGACCGCACATGCCGTAGTGACCGGCACCGTAGGAGGCACCGAGCAGGATCGAGATGTGCGGAACCGTCGAGTTGGACACGGCGTTGATCATCATCGAGCCGTGCTTGATCATCCCGCCTTCCTCGTATTCCTTGCCGACCATGTAGCCGGTGGTGTTGTGAAGGAACAACAGTGGGGTGTTCGAGCGGTTGGCGAGCTGAATGAACTGCGTCGCCTTCTGCGATTCCTCACTGAACAGCACACCGCGGGCATTGGCCAGGATGCCGATGGGATAGCCGTGCAGCTCGGCCCATCCGGTGACGAGCGAGCCGCCGTACATGGGCTTGAACTCGTCGAAATCGGAGCCGTCGACGATGCGGGCGATCACCTCGCGAGGATCGAACGGGATCTTCAGATCGGTGGGGACGATGCCGAGCAGATCCTCGGGGTCGGCCAGCGGCTCGATGATCTCGGCGCGCGGCTCCGGGCCCTTCTTCTTCCAGTTCAGCCGCGAGACGATGCTGCGTCCGATACGGATCGCATCCTGCTCGTCGACGGCGAAATAGTCTGCCAAACCTGACTTTCGAGCATGCATCTCGGCACCGCCGAGCGACTCGTCGTCCGAGTCCTCACCGGTGGCCATCTTGACCAACGGTGGCCCGGCGAGGAACACCTTTGATTGCTCCTTGATCATGACCACGTGATCGGACATTCCGGGGATGTATGCACCGCCGGCAGTGGAGTTACCGAACACCAACGCGATCGTCGGAATGCCCGCCGCCGACAGCTGCGTCAGATCACGGAACATTCGACCGCCGGGGATGAACACCTCCTTCTGCGTCGGTAGATCGGCTCCACCGGACTCGACCAAGGAGATGACCGGAAGCCGGTTCTGCGTGGCGATGTCGTTGCCGCGGAACCCCTTCTTGAGGGTCCACGGGTTGCTCGCCCCGCCGCGGACGGTCGGATCGTTGGCGACGATGAGGCATTCGACGCCGCACACCACGCCGATACCCATGACGGTGCTGGCTCCGACGGGAAAGTCGCTGCCCCAGGCTGCAAGTGGACACAGTTCCAGAAAGGCGGAATCCTCGTCGATCAACAGCTCGATGCGTTCACGGGCAAGTAGCTTGCCCCGCTTCTTGTGGCGCTCGACGTACTTCTGACCCCCGCCGAGCAGAGCCTTCGAGTGCTCGGCGTCGATCTCGGCCAGCTTGGTGTGCATGGCCTCGGTGGCACCGGAATACTGCTCCGACGCGGTGTCGAGGGTGGACTTCAGCACGCTCATGCCTGGTACCCCAATCGTTTTGCGGCCAGTCCGGTGAGAATTTCTGTGGTCCCGCCGCCGATACCGAGGATGCGCATGTCGCGGTACTGCCGTTCGACTTCGCTCTCGCGCATGTAGCCGAGTCCGCCGAAGAGTTGCACCGCTTGATTGGCGACCCACTCTCCGGATTCGACGGCGGTGTTCTTCGCGAAGCAGACCTCGGCGATGAAGTCGGCGTCCTCCTCCATCGATCTCTCGACGAGGGAGCGGGTGTAGACGCGGGCGATGTCGATCTTGCGGGCCATCTCGGTGACGGTGTTCTGTACGGATTGCCGTGCGATGAGCGGTTTTCCGAACGTTTCCCGATCGCGGACCCAACGCAGAGTCAGATCGAGGCAGCGCTGCGCGCTGGCGTAGGCCTGGGCGGCGAGGGCGATGCGCTCGGTGAGAAATGCCTGTGCGATCTGCGCGAACCCACTGTTCTCCGCACCGACGAGGTTGCTCACCGGCACTCGGGCGTCGACGAACGAGAGCTCAGCAGTATCGGATGCGCGCCAGCCCATTTTGTCGAGCTTGCTGGTGACCTCGAATCCGGGTGTGCCCTTCTCGATGACGAGCAGCGAGACACCGGCCGCACCGTCTCCTCCGGTGCGAACCGCAGTGACGACGAAGTCTGCTCGGCAGCCCGAGGTGATGTACGTCTTGGATCCATTGACGACGTAGTGCTCGCCGTCCCTGACCGCCTTCGTCCTGAGGTGGCCGACATCGGAACCGCCGCCCGGCTCGGTAATCGCGAGCGAGCCGATCTTCTCTCCGGCCAGCGTGGGCCGCACCCACTTCTCGATCTGGTCGGCGTCGCGTGCTGCAACCAAATGCGGCAACGCAATTCCGCTGGTGAACAGCGATGCGAAAAGTCCCCCGGACGCACCGGCCTGGTGCATCTCCTCACAGATCACGACCGCGTCGGCCAGATCTCCGCCGTCCCCACCGACCTCCTCGGGAAAGCCGGCACCGATCAGACCGAGAGCTGCCGCCTTCTTGTGCAGCTCACGCGGAATCTCTCCGTCGGTCTCCCACTGATTCATGTGCGGCGCGATGTCCTGCTCCACGAAGCTGCGCACGGTCTTCCGAAGCTGCTGACGCTCGGGCGTCGTCCAGATACTCATACGAGTGCTCCCTTGTAAGCGAGTGTTTCGGGGATGTCGATGTGCCGCGACCGCAGCCATTCACCGAGCCCCTTGGCCTGTGGATCGAATCTGGCCTGCGATGCCACGCCTTGGCCGAGGATGCCGTCGATGACGAAGTTCACGGCCCGCAGATTGGGCAGCACGTGTCGGGTGACGGTGAGTTTCTCCGCCTCGGGCAACATCTGCTTCAGTCTGTCGACCGTCAATGCGTGGACGAGCCAGGAGAATTCGTCGTCGGTGCGGACCCAGACCCCGACGTTGGCATTGCCGCCCTTGTCGCCGCTTCGGGCGGCCGCGATGGTTCCGAGCGGGAGTCGGATGGTCGCTTCGTCTGCTCTCGGTGCGGGGAGCGTCGGTTCGTCGAGGGGCTCCAATGCCCGCGTTTCTGTCGACGGAGCGATGATGCTTTCGGAACCGTCGGCGAGATGCGCGATGTGCGGCACCTGGGCCGCGTCGACGAATCCTGCCGTGAATACTCCGTACGGCGCTCCGTTTCCCGGCGGCGCAGTCACCGAGAATCCGGGGTAGCTGGCCAGTGCGAGTTCGACTGCAACCGCAGAGAACTGACGTCCGACGGCATCGGGGTTGCTGTCGCGGGCAACGCAGCGCAGCAAAGCGCTGGCCGTCTCCTCGGTCTCGGCGTCCGGCTTGTCGGTGCGCACAAGCGTCCATTCGAGTTCGGTTGGCCGTGCGGGGAGCCAGGACTCGAATTGACGCTGTGCCAGTGCAGCTTTGGCCTCGATGTCGAGGCCGGTGAGCACCATCGTGAATTCGTTGCGGAAACCGCCGAGTGCATTGAGCGAGACCTTGTAGGTGGGCGGCGGCGCTTCGCCGGTCACGCCGGCGATGGAGACCCGATCGCTGGATTCCTGCGTCAGGATCGCTGAGTCGATCCGCGCGGTGACATCAGGGTTCGCGTAACGCCCGCCGGTGATTTCGTACAGCAGCTGAGCGGTCACGGTACCGACGCTGACGGCACCGCCGGTGCCCTCGTGCTTCGTGATGACGGACAAACCGTCGGACTCGATCTCGGCGATGGGGAACCCGGGACGGGACATGTCGGCGATCTCGGTGAAGAACGAGTAGTTGCCGCCGGTCGCCTGAGTTCCGCACTCGATGATGTGGCCCGCGACGACGGCACCGGCCAGGGCGTCGTAATCGGTCGGCGTCCAACCGAAGTGCGCCGCAGCGGGTCCCACGATCACGCTGGCATCGGTGACGCGCCCGGTGACGACGACGTCGGCACCGGAGTTCAGGCATTCCACGATGCCCCACGCGCCGAGGTAGGCATTTGCGGTCAGCGGGTTACCGAGGCCGAGTTCGGCAGCTCCGCCGAGAAGGTCGTCGCCGTCGACGTACGCGATTTTCGCACCGGAGTCGAGTTTCTCCAGCGCCTCGGCCAAGCCACGTGGATTCAGACCACCGGCGTTGGCAACGATCTTGACGCCTTTGTCGAGTGCCAGTCCGAGGCAGTCCTCGGCCTGGCGCAGAAAGGTTTTGGCGTAGCCACGAGTCGCGTCCTTCATCCGGTCGCGGCCGAGGATGAGCATCGTCAGCTCGGCGAGGTAATCACCGGTGAGGTAGTCGAGTTCGCCGCCCTCGAGCATCTCGCGCATGGCTGAAAGACGGTCCCCGTAGAAGCCCGAGCAGTTGCCGATTCGTACGGTCATGCGTGCTCTCGTCCCGACTGTGTACGGCCGACTCCCGGAGGGCCTGCGAAGGCTTGGGCGATGGTGAGCCAGTGTGCGGCGTCGAGTCCCTCTGCACGGATGTCGAGGTTGTCGCGATGAGCGCGCTGGGTGACGAGGAGGCAGAAGTCGAGGGCCGGGCCAGTCACGCGTTGCGCAGCATCCTCGGGTCCCCAGGTCCATAGCTCGCCCGACGGCGCGGTGAGTTCGATGCGAAACGGGTCGGTGGGAGGAGTCTGCTGGTTGACGGCGTAGGCGAAATCCCTCGTGCGGACGCCGATATGAGCGACTCCGCGGATTCTGTCGGTGGGAACGCGCGTGACGCCCAATGCGTCGGCGACATCCTGGCCGTGGGCCCACGTTTCCATCAATCGCGCTGTGGCCATGGACGCCGCACTCATCGGCGGTCCGAACCAGTCGATCTTGGTTCCGGGCGGCACCTGCACGAGAGCATCGGTCATGGCTCGACGGCGGGTTCGCCATGCGCTCAACAGTTCGGGATTGCGGGCTTCTTCCTCCGCAGCCTCGTCGACGAACCCGGTGGGGTTCTCCCACGCTTTCTTCAGAGTGAGCGCGAACTCCTCCTTGGCCGCGGTATCGCCGGATGCTGCGGACGTGGTTCGCTCCGCGACGTGATCGGTCCACGACAGATGTGCGATCTGGTGCGCGATCGTCCAGCCCTCGGCCGGTGTCGGTGCCGCCCACTGCTCCGATGTCAGTTGGGCGACGAGCGCATCGAGGTCGTCGCCCTCGGCACGGAGGTCGCCGACGAGTGTGTCGAGGTCTGCCATGGGTCCAGCTTCACAAAGGCACGAGAAAAAAGCAAGCACGCTTGCTTGTTAATTCGTAACCTTACGTTCGCTTGCCGTCTCTACGGTGCGGAATGTGAAAATGCCGAGACTCGCAGCCGTCGCCGTTACCCTCGCCTTCATGACTGCCGGCTGCTCTTCTGCGGATCCGTCTCCTGCAGACCCGACCCCCGACGAACCGTCGAGCATTCGGGTGGCGACATTCAACGCCAGCCTCAATCGATCCGCAGCCGGGCAGCTGGTGACCGACCTGCAGGGCGAAAACGCTCAGGCCCGCGCGGCAGCCGATGTGATCGCCGCGAACTCGCCGGATGTGTTGTTGGTCAACGAGTTCGATTACTCGGGTGACGATGCGGTGAAACTGTTCAACGACAACTATCTGGACAAGCAGTACCCATATTGGTTCACGGCCCCCGTGAACACCGGGGTCGACTCCGGACTCGACCTCGACAAGGACGGCAAGCTCGGCGGCCCGGGCGATGCCTGGGGATTCGGCCAATTTCCGGGTCAGTACGGCATGGTCGTGTACTCGAAGTATCCGATCGACACCGAATCGGTGCGCACGTTCCAGAACTTTCTGTGGAAGGACATGCCGGATTCCCTGCTGCCGCGTGACTACTACGGAGAGGCGTCCGACGCGCTGCGATTGTCCAGCAAATCGCACTGGGACGTGCCGATCGACGTGAATGGCAAGACGCTGCACGTTCTCGCCTCGCACCCCACTCCCCCGTCGTTCGATGGACCTGAGAATCGCAACGGCAAACGTAATCACGACGAGATCCGACTGAGTGCCGACTACATCTCGGGTGCGGACTACCTGTACGACGACAAGGGCGTGCGCGGCGGACTCGACGAAGGAGCGTCGTTCGTCATGCTGGGCGATCAGAACAGTGATCCGGTCGACGGGGACTCGGTGGCCGGTTCCATTGCGCAGGTTCTGGATTTGCCCCGCGTTCAGGATCCCGCGCCTGTGTCCGACGAACACGGGACGGACACAGCCGATTTTGCGGATCCGAAGCCGGGTGACCTTCGCGTGGACTACGTATTGCCGTCCGACGATCTCACCGTGGTCGACTCCCAGGTGTACTGGCCGAACCAGGCCGAGCACCCCTCGGACCACCGACTGGTGTGGGCAGATCTCGAACTATGATGAGTAAGTGACGGATCTGCCGATAGTCGAGTTCGCCTACCCCGGCCCACTTCGAGACACGCTGGTTGCGGCCGTGCTGTCCGGCGCGAAGACCAGCACGGCAAGCCTGTTGGTTCAGTACACCGACGAGGAGCTGCCGAGAGTCGGCGAGCTCGGCGCGGTGGTGGATTCGGCGGGTGTCGTGGTCGGAGTCACCGAGACCACGGGTGTCGATATCGTTGCGCTGAAAGATGTTTCGCTGCGACATGCCCTTGACGAGGGTGAGGGGTACGCCGATGTGGCGCAGTGGCGAGCCGGACACGAAAGATTCTGGCAGTCGGCCGAGGTTCGCGCGGAATTGGGAGATCCGAACTTCACGGTAAACGACGACACTCAGGTGGTGCTGGAGCGATTCACCCTCGTGTGAAGTCAGGGTCCGCCGTGTTCCGTCGGTTCGATGCCTACTGCTCGGAGGGTTGCCGCTTCAGCGCTGTCCGGATCATACGGCCGTGCCGCTGTCATGATGACCTGCACATTCTCCGGAGTGTGGATCTCGAGCTCGACGGAATTCCACAGTCGAGTGTGCGGCCCGGTAGCCGAGCCGGGTCGGATTTGGGCGCAGGCCTGGGCGATGGAATCGAGCTGGTCGAGGACGCAGGCGAAGCTCACCGTCATTGCCGGCAGTCCGGCCGACCGCTCCGTCGGCACGAGCAGAACATCCTGAAACACCCAGCGGCGCAGATGAACCAATTGACCGGGAATTGTGAAGAGTTCGAAGAAACCGAGAGCTCGGGTCCAGAATTCGGTCGATTCGGCGAGATTCGCGGTGGGGACGGTGACGAACATCGGCATGCCGTACAAGCCACGAAACAGCTCGGGCGCGGCGGTGTGTGGGCCCGGAATCGGTACTGGGCTCACCTCGAAGGCGGGGTAGTTCTCGGTCATGTCCACCATCCTGAAGCCTGACGCGGTGTCAGGGTCAAACGGTGTTGTCGGTGGGTGGGTGTATAGGCAGTTGCACGCCAATCCTTATCCATTGCAAAGTAATTGAGTTTGACGGATCGTTCACACGCCAGTACTATCGAACGTACGTTCTATTAATCGCTGAACATCTGCCGGGGGGCGAAGACACAGTGACCACATCTGCGCGCAGCCGATTCGCGGCCTATCTCGGGCCGCAATCGAAGCCGTACATCGCGCCTGCTTCGTTGGCCGAGATTCGGGATGTCACGATTCTGGAGAATCAAGCGTGCGCACGCAAGGTCGCTCTGGCCGCCGCCATCTGGGACATGTGCATTCATCAGAACGTGCTCGTCGGTGACGTCATTCAAGATGCGGGCAACTATGCAGCCTCCGAAATTGCACACGTTCTGGGCTGCTCGAAGACCGTCGCGAACACGTACGCCGAGGTCGGGATGGACCTTCGGCTTCGGCTTCCCGCCGTCGCCGCCGCGTTCGAAGCAGGCGAACTCGATCTGCCTCGCGTCCGCGCGATATACCGCTGCACCCATAATCTGACGCACGACGCGGCGGCAGCTGTCCAAGGCGAGATTCTGTGCGCTGCCCGACGCCTGTCGCCCGGTCCGCTCGCGACCGAAATCTGGTCGATCATGTACCGCATCGCACCCGAGCAGGCTGCCGCTCTACGCAAGGACTTGGAACGGCACACCAATGTCACTTACATCGACAAAGATGTGCTGTCGACGCTGAAGGCCGACCTCACTGCCGCCGACGCCGCCGCTGCCTGGCAACTCATCAACGAGATGGCCGCCACCGTCTGCCGACACGATCCACGTACTCGAGGACAGAAGCGTGCCGCAGCGTATGTTGCTCTGCTGCATCAGGAGTCATCGATGGCATGCATGTGCGAACCCGATGACGACAACCCCTGCACGGCCGACACCGCGCGCCCAGATCGGCGCACGCCGCTCACGGTCATCACGGTCGACCTCGCCACTCTCGCCGGTCTGCTGTCCAATCCTGCTCACCTGGCCGGCCACGGCACCATCGATGCCGAGTACGCCCGAGAATTGGCCGACAACGCGCACTGGCAGATCCTCCTTACCGAAGCCCGCAATCTGGCCGAGACCCTCGGATACGGCGAAGACTTGGAATCGCTCATCAACCTCGACGTGGAGGAGGGCACCGCAACGGATGGTGTCGAGCAGACAGACCGGACCGACACACAACAAACCGACACTGCAGGATCCGACACTACGGAGTCCGACACTGCAGAGTCCGCGTCCGAAAGCACGTCTGCACCGTCGGACACCGAGACCAGGGGTAGCTGCTCTATCAAGCCCTCACACATGGTGTTTCACGCACTGGGGCGTGGACGTCGCCGAACGGGCGGTGCAGTTCCTCGACCGCCTCGACCGCCTCGACCGCCTCGTCCGCAGAATGCCCCGCGTCCACCGCGGAACAACTGTGTCGCCACGCCGTATCGCGGCACATACACCTTCGTAGCCGAACTCGAAGCGGCGATTGCCGCCGATCCCTCACTCGGGTTCGCGCTGTATCCGGACGGTCACGGCGGTCTCGTGCCGCCACCACCCGGAGCGCTTGTTTATCGGCCCAGTACCGCACTCGCAGAACGCATTCGGTACCGCGATCGCACTTGCCGACATCCGGGCTGCGACGTCCCGGCTCGGCAATGCGAAATCGACCACATCGTGCCGTACTTTCATCGCGATCCTGCGAACGGCGGGTGGACCATCGACTCCAATCTGCATTGTCTGTGCCGCTATCACCACAGCCTCAAGACCATGGGTTTGTGGACTCCCGTGATGCTGGCCGATGGCGTCGAGTTCTGGCTCTCGAACGCCGGCACCACAGCGATCACTGTTCCCGGAACGACCCAACTCGCAGACATGAGCAATCTGCCCGTCGTATACCGCAGGCCCAGAGGTGAAGCGATGCAGGCGGATGCCTCGAGCCTCGAGATTGTCCAGCCGCTGCCCGCTCCGGTACCTACATCAGCACCCGACGATGATCCCCCGCCTTTCTGATCGATCTCGGGTCAGCACACAGAAGTTCCACCGCAGTCGACGTGTCTGCGGTGGAACAGCTGTGCCTTCTGGGCGTCGTTCTGTTCGGTCGGTGTCAGCCGGTGTAAGTGCTGAGGTCGTACACCGTCGCACTGCCGACAGTGCTGGCGGTGAAGTTCGCCTCGACCCACTCCTGAATCTGCGAGGAGGTGCTCGTCGAGTCGCCGCCCATGACCCCGCGTGCCATTCCACCACCCATGCCTCCGGATACGTAGTACGCGACTTCGTGATTGGAGACGTACTCGATGAACTCGTCGAGCGAGGGTGCGGGATCGCCGCTCCAGCCGCCGATCGCCATCACCGCGGTATCGGACGAAAGCTCGTACCCCGCTGCAGACTGCGAACCGTTCACTGCAGCAGACCATCTCGTCGTTGTGGACTCGAGCAGAGCCGTCAACTCCTCGTTGGTCTCAACGCCCATGCCACCGCCCATGCCACCGCCCATGCTGGACATACCGCCGGGCAGAGTGCCGGTGCCGAAGCCTGCTGGGAGATCGGCAGCATCAGCAGGCATGCCCGCATCATCGCCCGGCATTGCGTCGCCCGACACTGCTCCACTCGGCATCCCACCGGTCGGCATCCCGCCCATGCCGCTGTCGCTGACTGCACCGGTCGGGCCTGCGGTGGGGACGGATCCGCTGTGCGCGTTCGTCGTCGTAGCGATGGCATACGACGCGCCACCGCCGAGACCGGCCACTGCTCCGAGGATCAGTGCTGCCGCAGTGAGCTTTCGGTACCGCCCGGCGAGCAGGATCATCACGGCCGCAACAACGGTTCCCACCAACAGGATCCACTTCAAGGCCGGCAGCCAGTCCGCGTTGCGATGCAGCAGCACCCAGCTCCAGACACCCGCCGCAAGCATCATCGTCGCCATACCTGCTCTGGCCCATATTGATTCGCGTCGAAGCCAGAGTGCGTAGCCGCCGGTTCCGATCATGCCCGCAAGTGCAGGAGCGAGCGCAACCGTGTAGTACGGGTGGATCGTGCCGGACATGTAGCTGAAGATCAGCGCCGTCACCAGGAACCAACCGCCCCACAGAATCAGGGATGCACGCAGCAGGTCGGTCCGCGGTGCTCGTCCCCGAGCGATCAGACCGAAGACCATTGCCACCAATGCCGCAGGGATCAGCCACGAAATCTGGATTCCCATCTCACTGCCGAACAATCGATCCAAGCCGGTCGACCCGCCGAAGCTCGATCCGGCTGCACCGGAATTCAATCCGCCCGGTGCCCCGCCCCCGCCTCCCCCGGTGTTACCGAAGATTCGGCCGAGACCGTTGTATCCGAGCACCAGATCCATCACGGTGTTGTCGGTGGACCCGCCGATGTACGGGCGCGCACCTTCCGGCCACAGCTGAACCGCCACCACCCACCAGCCGGCGGCGGCGACCAATGCCGCGAACGCACCGATCAGATGCAGCAGTCTGGCGCGCAATTGTGCGTGTCCGGCAACCAGATACGTCAACCCGAAGGCTGGTAGTACCAACAAGCCCTGCAGCATCTTGGTCAGGAACGCGAATCCCAACGCCACGCCGGCGAAGGCGAGCCACATGGCGGCCCGTCGACCGGCCGAGGTCTGCAGAGACCGCACGACGAAGTAGCCGCCGAGCGTCATGAGGAGAACCAGCAGCGCGTCGGGGTTGTCGAAGTCGAACATCAGCGCAGCGGCAGGAACCGACGCCAGCGTGAAGCCGGCGAGCAAGCCGGCGGTGGGATTCGCGACTCGCTTGACCGCGGCATACACCGTCGCCACCGCGGCGACACCCATCAGGGCTTGGGGAAGCAGCAGACTGAAGCTCGAGAACCCGAACAGACGGGCCGACAGTCCCATCACCCATAGCGCGGCCGGAGGCTTGTCCACGGTGATGAAGTTTTCGGAATCCAGTGATCCGAAGAACCACGCAGTCCAGTCCTTGGTACCGGCCTGCACCGCCGCGGCGTAGAACGTGTTCGCATAGCCACTGGCGGTCAGGTTCCACAGGTACAGCGTTGCGGTGGCCGCGAGCAGAACAAGAAGCCCGAGCAGGTGTCGGCGGCGATACCACCCCCGATCCTGCCTGGACGGCTGGCGGGCATGCGACGGGGGCATCGCGGCCGGTCGGTCGATTTGGGCGGTCATCGCAGATCCTGTTCGTCGAAGTTGTCGACTACGAGAATGTGCGATGGACCGCCGGTCCGGCTGGGAGCAGCCTGCGAGGTTGCTGTGAGCGAGGGAGCTCGGTCAGACGCGATCGGCGTACACGACGATGTTGTCGTCGTAACTCGAGATATCCGAGTCGAACTGTCCGCCACAGGTGATCAGACGCAGGCCGGGATGATCGATGTCGCCGTAGACCTTGTCGGTGGGAAACGAGTCTTTCGGATACTGCTCCACCGCGCTGACGACGAAGCGAACCGTACCGCCATTCTGGTCCGTGACGGTGACGTCGTCACCCTGCGCGAGATCCCGGAGTCGGTAGAAGACTCCCGGGCTGCCGCCCCAATCCACGTGTCCGGCAAGGATCGACGGCCCCAGTTGGCCAGGGATCGGCGACCCCGTGTACCAGCCCGCGGGAAAACCACCCGGCGGAACTTCCATCGAACCGTCCGAACGAAGACCCAGATCCATCACGTCGGAGTCGACGTCGATCGCCGGAATGTCGATACGGGCGGGAGGTGACCCGGCCACCGATGAATTTGCCTGCGCTGCAACCTCATCGGTAGAAGTATCCGGTGCCTGCGTAGACATGGCCGACGACGGTGCAGTGCGCTCCGGAGGCGCTTCGTCCGAAGGCGTTTCGCAACCGGTAAGAAACAACAGGAGCATGAAGCAGGCAGCGGCTACTGCCCGCACCACGACCCGGGAAAGGATCGTGGTGCGGGCAGATTCAGCCGGAGGTGCGTACTCCCTGGCTACGGCTTTCACAGATCAGCGCCGACGACGCGTCATCAACGTGACCGACACCGCGCCGACAGTGAGTAGAGCGAAAAGAGTCCACATCGTCACGGCCGCCGAGTTGGTCGACTGCGTGACCGTACTGCCGTCACCGGTATCGACACCGCCGTTGGGAATCTGTGTGATCTGCCCACCCGGGTTGTACGTACCCGGCTGATCCGGGCCACCGGGTGTGGTCGGCTGGTTGGGCTGATTCGGGGTGTTCGGGGTGTTCGGGGTGTTCGGGGTGTTCGGGGTGTTGGGAGTGTTCGGGGTGTTGGGAGTGTTCGGGGTGTTGGGAGTGTTCGGGGTGTTCGGCTGCTCAGGCACGCCCGGGGTGTTCGGCTGCTCAGGCACGTTGGGGATACCCGGAATCGTCGGGATCGTGATGCCGGGAATCGGAGGCAGGCCTGGGATCGGGGGTACTTCGATGACGATCGGCGGCGTTCCGCCACCGTCACCCGGGGTGCCCGGTGTACCGCCGCCATCGCCCGGTGTGCCCGGTGTGCCGCCACCGTCACCCGGGGTGCCCGGTGTACCGCCGCCATCGCCCGGTGTGCCGCCACCGTCACCTGGAGGGGTCGTTGTCACCGGAGGCGTCGTGGTCACCGGAGGAGTCGTGGTCACCGGAGGAGTCGTGGTCACCGGAGGAGTCGTGGTCACCGGAGGCTCGGTGATCCCACACTCTGCATTGCTGATCGTGTTCGAGTCGAGGGTGACTGCGCCGGTCAGAGCCAGAAGCCGTCCGCGCACATCGGCATCCCTGGTCGCAGTGATCGACGCCTGTGCCATGACCGTGCCGACGAAATCTGTGTCGGTACCGAGAGTGGCCGAGCTTCCGACCTGCCAGAACACGTTGCACGGGCTGGCCCCGTTGATCAGGGAGACACTGCTGTTCGACCCGGTGATGAGAGTGGATCCAGCTTGGAAAATGAAGACGGCAGCGGAGTTTCCTTGGGCGTCGAGCGTCAGTGGTAGAGGACCGGTCAGTCCGAGTGTGTCGCCCTTGTACAGACCGGCATACCGCGTGGTGCCCCCTAGCTCGACTGGGACCAGTTCGGGACCCGACCTGTTGGCAGCATCGGTATACGCAACTTGCAGAGCGGCTTTCGCGTTCCGAGCCCGTTCGTTCTTGTCGTCGATGACGCCGTTGGTAATTTGGCCTTGCAGCAAGCCGCTGACGCTGGAAGGTTGCCCGTCACCCGGGCTCACACCCACGGATCCGGATATGGCAGATCCGCCCGCGTCGGTCACGGTGGAGCCGGCAAGTATTGCGTACGGATCTGCTGCACCGAGGTTGACGGTGGGAACGACGACTGCAGCTGCTTGAGCGTCGGCCGCCGACGCGTTGACCAGCATGAGCGCGCTGGTTGCCAGCGCTACGGTGCCGACGAGAGGAATAAACGCAGAGCCCTTGCGTCGAGAGGTGGAGGACGCAGGGCGGTGTTGCGGAGCGTACATGATGTGTACCGATCTGCTGGAGGGGGATTCGCATGAGAATTGTTGTCTCACAACGAATTGTGTGCATCGATTCCCCCGACGAGATTCGACTGTGCTTCGGAGATTGGGCGACGGTCGACGATATTCACTGGAAATCTCCAGGGGCGTCGAGGTCTCGCACATTCTGTACATCAGCGGATCGCCGGTCGACTGTCTGCAACCGGGCGAAAGGAGTGAAAGACCAGCGAAGGCTCATGCCCACTTCGCAGAAAAGAGTTTCTCCGTATCTCTACGGTGTAGAGCTACAGCTGACCACGTGTAGGGTCACAGGTCAAGCGAAAGACGTTGGTGAACAACAAGTTTGTTTGTCAGCCGAAAGCCGATCGGCGTGCCGCTTACCTGATTTACCGAAAATGGTGAAGCATTCATGACACCCTCGGACCGACTCAATCAACCTCCACGCGACAGAATCGACCGCGAATACGTCGTATCAGCTGCCCTGTCCATCATCGACAACACCGGACTCGACAGCCTGACCATCCGCAGCTTGGCCGTGTCGATCGACCGCGACCCCATGACCGTGTATCGATACGTCGCCACCAAAGAGGCGCTCCTCGATGCAATTGCCGATTCGATTCTCGGGGGACTCGTAGCGGTGGACGGGTCGGACACCGACTGGAGACGTCAGCTGACCATCTTCGCTCGGCACTACCGCGAGCTGGCCCTCGAGCACCCGCGGGCGGCGGTTCTGCTGGCGACTCGGCCCCGGGCGACGCCACTCGGACTGGGGACCACAAGGTCGTTGGTATCACTCGAGGGCATCCTGAGCCTCTTGGCCACCTCCGGATTCACCGTGCCCGAGGCACTCTCTGCCTACCGGTTACTGATGTCCCTGCTACGCGGACACGTGCTCAGCGAGACCCAAGAGACGACAGATCATCCGGACGAGACGGTGGACCGGTTGAGCCTTGCGCTGCGCAGACTGCCGATCGATGACTTTCCCATCATGTCCGTCATACCCTCGCTCATCACGGAATACGACGGTGCCCACGAACTGAACCGGGGGTTGGACGTCCTGTTCGACGGCCTCGGAAACACTCCGAAAAGCTGAACACCTCTCACCGACTGGCCTGTACGCCCGCATCGCAACTCACCGGATTTACAGGACGGGCCCGGTCTCGTTCGCCTTTTCTTCGTCTCGCTGCTGTTGAGCGGCGGCCAGCCCTGACATCGTGCGCAGCGGAACCTCTTTCAGGAAGAGCACGAGCACGAACCCGATGACCATCAGGATCGACACGGCCAGGAACACGTAGTCCATGGCATCGGAGAACCCGATTCGGAACGGTTCGGCTAATGCAGGTTCAAGCTTTTGAATGAACGAGCTGTCCTGCAACGCACTACCGGCGACCGAGGCGTCACCCGACGCGATGGCCCGGGCGAAACCGGATTCCAGTGGATCGGGACTGCTCGCCGCAGTCTGCACCGCCTGCTGGAACGCCGGCGTCGAGCTCGCGGCAATCAGCGCATCACCGGTCTTCGGGGTCAGCTGCGTGAAGAGCATCGACAGGAACACCGCAACACCCACCGTCGCACCGATCTGGCGGAAGAACGTTGCGGCAGAAGTCGATACACCCATGTCCTTCGGCGGCATCGCATTCTGGATGGCCAGTGTCAGCGGCTGCATCATCGAACCTAGACCGAGGCCGAACACACCCATCACGACCATGGTCTGCCACAGCGGAGTATCGGCGTGGACGTAGTGGAAGGTGAACATGGCGATGGCCATCAACGCGGTGCCGACGATCGGAAAGATCTTGTAACGTCCCGTCTTCGAGATCATTCGACCCGACACGATCGACGCGATCATCAGTGCACCCACCAGCGGGAGGGTTTGGTAGCCGGCCAGAGTGGGCGAGGATCCCTTGACGACCTGAAGATACTGCGGCAGTAGAGAAATGCCACCGAACATTGCTGCACCGGCGATGACGCTGACGGCAATACACAACGAGAACAACGGGTTCCGGAAGAACCGCATGGGGATCAAGGCGTCGTCGCCCATCTTGATCTCGGCGAGCACGAACGCAATGACCCCGACGATGCCGATTCCGAAGCACAGCAACGCTCGTGGCGAGCTCCAACCCCACACACGACCCTGCTCGGCGATGATGAGCAGCGGTACGAGCCCGACACTCAGAAGTACTGCGCCCCACCAGTCGACGCGCGCTTCGCGTCGGTACACCGGCAGGTTCAGCACCCGCCACACGACGACGAGTGCGATGATGCCGAGCGGCACGTTGATGTAGAAGACCCAACGCCAACCGGTGATTCCGAGGATCGACGACTGCCCGGCGAGCAGCCCACCGATCACCGGCCCGAGCACACTGGACGTGCCGAAGACGGCCAGGAAGTAGCCCTGGTACTTGGCTCGCTCACGCGGCGGCACGATATCGCCGATGATGGCCAGTGCCATCGACATCAGACCACCCGCACCCAGGCCCTGGATCGCACGGAAGGCGGCGAGCTCGTACATCGACGTCGCGATGCCGCACAGCATGGACCCCACGACGAAGATCGAGATGGCCGTCATGAAGAACGGCTTGCGCCCGTACAGATCGGAGAGCTTGCCGTAGAGCGGGGTCGAGACCGTCGAGGTGATGAGGTAGGCCGTGGTCACCCAGGCCAGAACCGAGAACCCGTTGAGATCGTCGGCGATGGTGCGCACGGACGTCGACACGATGGTCTGGTCGAGGGCAGCAAGGAACATGCCCATCATCAGGCCCGACAGAATGGTCATGATCTCACGGTGCGAATATTCGCCGCTCACGGGAGTCACTTCTCGCTCGGTTACCATCTCTTTAGTGCACCTTTACGTAGCGTTTGCTTGTGTCCTACAACGATATTCGGACCACCAGCATGCTCGCAGAACTCCGCTGAAGCAAAGGTTTATTTGCCGCGAATCCGGTCTCGGACCTCACGCATCGTGTGTGGGTGAATTCCCTCCGCCGCGAGCACTCGCCTGGTCTTGCGGCGCGTCAGCAGAACTCCGGTGATAGCGACGATCCAAACCGGGAACTGAACGAGCAAGGCGACGCGGAAGCTGTCGAAGGTGTAGCCGCCCATCGCGTCGAGAATCCAGCCGATCGCCGCGATGACCAACAGAGACGCCAAGAACCCACCGATGTTCACCATTCCCTGAGCCGTCCCCAGATTGGCGCTCGGATTGAAGGTGCGGGCGAGGTCGAAACCGATCACCGAACCGGGGCCGCCTACCGAGATCACCACCACGAGCAGCACCAGCAACCACAGCGGCGCAGGGCCGGGAAGCGACAGCACGATGGCCCACATCGCGGCGTTACTGACCATGATCGCCAGCACCAACCACGACCGTCGCATCGGGTAACGCCCCGTGAGCAGACCCAACACGATGCCCGCCGCCACCGCGGCCGCCACCGACACCGACAGCAACGCTCCGGCCGTCGGCGCAGACAGGCCCTGCGCCGACGTCAGATACGGCACACCCCACAGCAGTGCGAACACCGTGATCGAGAATTGGCTGCCCATGTGGGAGAAGAAGCCGAGCCGAGTGCCGGGGCGTCGCCACACCTCCGCGATGGAGGCGAGCGTCTGCCGCAGTGACGTGGGGTCGGGTTCCGGTGCCGTGTCCGAGTCGGGGCGATCTCTGACCAGCGCCAGAACCAACACGAGGGCGAGTAGCCCGAGGGCGGCCGCACTGCCGAATGCGAACGTCCAGCCCGGCCCGTTCAACAGAATCAGGAACGGGACCGCCGAGAGCACCTGCCCGAGTTGGCCGAGCAGACCGGTCAGCTGCGAAACGATCGGCACCCGCCGCGGAGAGAACCAGCGCGGCACCAACCGCAACACCGAGATGAACGTGAGAGCATCGCCCACGCCGACGAACGCGCGAGCGGCCACGGCGACCGGGAGCGACTCGGTGAGTGCGAGCGTGATCTGCGCCGACGCCATGATGAGCGCGCCCGCGGCGATCATCCTGCGCGAACCGATCCGATCCAACAGCACTCCGGCCGGGATCTGCATCGCCGCATACACGATCACCTGCAACACCACGAACGACGACAGCAGTGACGGCGAGACCGAGAATCGGTCTGCAGCGCTGAGCCCCGCGACTCCGAACGACGTTCGATGGAGCACCCCGATGACGTATGCGAAGACACCGACACCCCACACCACCCAGACGGTTCTCCCTGTAGTCACGGGACGATTGTGTCAACCACGCTGTGAAATGATCGACTCGGTAGTTCGCCCAGCAAGAAAGTGAGTGACGTCATGGCCAAGCAGGTGCTGGTGCTCAACGGTCCGAATCTCAACATGCTCGGTACCCGCCAGCCCGAGGTCTACGGCCACGCCACCCTCGCCGACGTCGTCGCCCTGTGCGAGAAGACCGCCGCCGACCACGGACTCACCGTGAACGCGGAACAGTCGAACCACGAAGGACAGATCATCGACTGGATCCACCAGGCCCGTGGGGTGGCGTCGGGCATCGTCATCAACCCCGGCGGACTGACACACACCTCGGTGGCACTGCGCGACGCACTCGTCATTCCGGAGGTACCGATCATCGAGGTGCACATTTCCAACGTGCACGCCCGCGAGGAATTTCGGCACCACTCCTTCGTGTCACCGATCGCCAGCGGCGTCATAGCCGGACTCGGCATCGACGGATACCGCTTCGCCATCGAGAGACTGGCTGCTCTCATCTGATACTGCCCTCATCTGATACTGCTCTCATCTGACACTCAGGTTGCCCTGCCTAGACTGGCCGCGTGAACACGAGCAACAAGGCATCGAAAGACATCAGGGCAATGCAGAACGGCGACAAGAATCGCCGCACTCTCATCCAGATCGTCGTCGCTGTCGTTCTGATCGCGCTCGTTGCTGCGATCGCTCTGTTCATCGTCAACAAGGATTCGACGTCGGGCGAGGCGTCACCCTCCGCCAACTCGACACCGGGTACGCAGCTGACACCCACGTCGCTGACCGAGAACGGTGCCATTCGCTTCGGTAATCCCGACGCCACCACCGTCATCAGCGTCGTCGAGGACTTCCAGTGCCCGGCGTGCAAGAACTTCGAGTCCATCAGCGGTTCGACGTTGCAGCAAGTGGCCGACGCGGGCAACGTCGCGGTCGACTACCGGCCCATCTCCATTCTCGACCGCTTCTCGAACGGCACGATGTATTCGACGCGTGCCGCGAGTGCTGCGATCTGTGTTGCCGAGAACGACCGGGACAGCTGGATGGACTGGCACAACGCCATGTTCGCGGAACAGCCCGCCGAGAACGGCACCGGATTGACCGACGACAAGCTCGTCGAGATCGCCGCCTCCGCCGGTGCCGACTCCCCCGCCACCGCGTCGTGCATCACCGACGGCAGTTACACCGATTGGGTCACCAGCCAGACGCAGTCCGTCATCGGCGAGGGCATCAACGGAACACCGAGCGTGCGCGTCAACGGCACCGACGTCTCGAACCCGACTCCGGACAACATCCTCGCCGCCGCTGCAGCAGCCGGTAATTGAGCAGCAACCGGTAACCGACATGAGAACACGCGCAGGCGCTGCAGTATTCACCGTCTTCAGCGCGATCGGGTTGCTCGCTGCACTGACGCTGACGATCGAGCGGTTCAAGTTGCTCGAGGACTCGTCGTACGTACCGTCGTGCAGCCTGAACCCGGTGCTCTCGTGCGGTTCGGTGATGGTGACGAAACAGGCTGCGCTCTTCGGCTTCCCGAATCCCATCCTGGGTATCGTCGCGTTCTCGATTGCGCTCGTCGCCGGGGTGCTGTGGCTCGGCCGCGTCGAACTGCCCCACTGGTTCTGGCTCGGCATGAGTGGCGGTCTGCTGCTCGGTGAAGTGTTCGTACATTGGCTGATAGTCCAGAGCCTGTACGAGATCGGCGCTCTGTGCCCCTACTGCATGGTGGTGTGGGCGGTGACGATGCCGCTGTTCGTGCTTGCCCTGAGCCGATTGATCGGCACCGGCCCGAACAACGGCGGCACAATCGGCCGTCTTTTCCTCGAATGGCGGTGGACGCTGCTGGCCGTGTGGTACGCAATCGTCATCGCGCTCATCGGAATCCGCTTCTCGGATTACTGGACCACGCTTCTCTGAGTTTCGCTGCATTTCCTTTTGCGAATCTCATGAGTCGATCGACTGCACCGTGCATGATGGGTACAGCATCCGAGTGAGACTGATCACAGCTCCTGGCTCGGGGAAGATCGTTCGAGTATCAGGAGTCGAAACATGGCAGGCGATCCATTCGCAGTCATCGTTGCCGTAATCGTGTCCGCCGCCGGTGTTGTTGCCGGAACCGACGCCCCGGCTCCGATTCCGGACAAGGCCGTCACGGACCAGGCCGCAGAGATCGCTGCCAACGCCGAGGACCAGGCGAAGACGATGAGCGATCAGTGGACCGAACTCCTGGGCACCATGCCCGAGCCGGCCGCCGACATCGCCGATCGCACGTTGTCCGATGCCGCCGACGGCCTGCACACTGCCGTCGAACCGATGCTCCCGAACCTGCCGACCGTGGAAGACATCGACGCAGCCGACGCAGAAGCAGCCGATGCAGCGGTGCCGACCGCCGCGGAAGGGGCCCTGGCCGCCCTCCCCACCGCAGCGGCGGCAGTATCTGCTGCCGGCTCCTCCTCTGCCCCACTTCCGTTCAGTGTGTTCTCACCGAGTGCTCTCTCGTCCAGTGCTCTCTCGACGACTGCCGCTGCTCTGGGTGCGGGCGCAGTCCAGTTCGCCGGCCGCACGTACACCGCAGCCGATATCGCCACCCAGACGGCCTTCATGGCGTCGGCCGAGGCCATTCGGCGCGCACTCTTTCCCGGGCTGCCCGTGACGTTCACCGGTATCAATGTGGGCCCGATCGGCCTGGGTGCGGTGGGAGCCATCACCGCCTTCGTGCCGTGGTTGCAGAAGGCGGGCAACATCTGCGGGGGCGTCAAAGGCACCACGATCGCCGCACTCTATGCCGCCGAGAACGGCTTTCGGTACGGGCCGACCGCGCCTGTCTCGAGCACCGGCGCCCAGGGACCGGGGCAATTCATGCCAGGCACGTGGGCGACCTACGGCAAGGACTACGACGGCAACGGCGTGGTCGACGTCAACAGCATCGGAGACGCGGTCATGGCGTCGGGCACGATGCTGTGCGATATCTACGGGCAGGTCGACGGCTGGAAGCGCGAAGGCAAGGTCTCCGGTGACACACTGGACCTCACCCTCGCCGGATACAACGCGGGCGCGGGTGCCGTGCTGCGATCAGGCGGAATGCCCTCGGGCACTTTCGATTACGAGACACAGACCAAGCCGTACGTTGCCCGCATCAGGGCTACCGAAGCCCAATTCGGTGCCATTCTGACACCGTTCGCGGGGCTCGATCTCACCGGGATGGGCGGCCGGGCAGTGCAATTGGCGATGGACTACCTGGGGCTGCCCTACGTGTGGGGTGGCGGAAACATCAACGGTCCGTCCGGCGGCGGGTTCGATTGCTCCGGTCTGACGTCGTACGCCCTGTTCAAGGCATCGGGCGGCAAAGTGACGCTGCCCCGCACCTCCGAAACACAGTGGAACGTCGGCACCGAGATTCCGATGGAACTGGCGCAGCCCGGCGATCTCCTGTTCGCAAACTGGGGACCGGCGGGACCCGGACACGTAGCGATCTACATGGGCAACGGCCAGATGGTGCATGCACCCCAACGCGGCGACGTCGTGCGGGTGGCTCCGGTGTTCGACGGAATGCGTGCCCGGCACATCGTCTGACAGTGCACAGTCGGCCGGTCCGCGTACAGTGCGAACGTGACCAATGCACGCGTGGAACCGGCCGGCTTCGACGACGAACTGGCACCGCAGCCGCCTCCCGGTGAGGGCTTCGAGACCAGCTGGCCGGTGCGGACGGGCGACATCGATCCGACCAACCGACTGCGCTTCGACGGGGTTGCGCGCTACCTGCAGGACGTCGGCACCGACAACCTCGACGCCACTTCCCTGGGCAAGACCGATCCGATGTGGATCGTCCGGCGAACCGTCATCGACGTCTTCGAGCCCATCCACTTTCCGGACCACGTGCACATGCGCCGGTGGTGTTCGTCGATGTCGACGCGCTGGTCCAACATGCGAGTGGCGCTGACGACCCCCAAGGGTGGACGCATCGAAACCGAGGGCTTCTGGATCAACATCAGCAAGGACACCGGCATGCCGACCCGCATCAGCGACGGGGCACTCGAGATGCTGGCCAGAACCACCGATCAACACCGATTGCGATGGAAGGCCTGGCTGACCGAGCCGGTACCGGCGGAATCGGACACGGACGTGCAGTTCCCTTTGCGCGCAACCGATATCGACCCGTTCGACCACCTCAACAATGCAGCATACTGGCACGCGATCGAGGAGCTTCTGGTCGGCGTTCCCGAGCTTGCGGCGTCTCCACACCGAGCTGTGATCGAGTACCTGACCCCGGTCGTTGCGGGCGAGCAGGTGACACTGCGCCACCGCTACGACGGCGGCGCGTTGACCGTCTGGTTCGTGGTCACCGGCGCATCGGGCGAGCCGACGGTCCGCACCGTGGCCAAGGTTGCCCCCAAGGCCTGACGGTCGAGCTTGCCGCGTGGGGTGCGGGGCAAGGCGTCCAGGACGGCAATCACCACGGGTAGGCTCGGGCTCGGCAACATCGAGCGCACGTGCCGACGTATCTGCGCCGCTGTGGGTGAGTCCCCTTTGGCTACAACCACTCCCGCTGCAGATACCTCGCCGGCACGATCATCGGGAATGCCGACCACTCCGGCGTCGAGAACACCGGGGATCGACAACAGTGCCGCTTCGATCGGGGCCAGTTCGACTGTGAGTCCGGCTCGAACGATCGTCTCACTGCCGCGGCCGAGTAGCGTCAGTCGACCCTGTTCGACACTGCCGCGATCGCCGACCGTCATCCACCCGTCGACCGGCCCGTTCGTCAGAGTGGTGCGCTCGCCCACTCGACATAAATAGCCGTCGAACAACATGTCGCTACGCACGTTCAGCAGTTCGTTCCTGGTCTCCACCTCGACCCCGTCGAACAATGCGCCCACCACTTCGACACCATCGGGAGTTCGACGGTCGTACGAGACGAAGCTCAGCTCCGACGCACCGTAGAAGTGCGTCAGGGTTGCGTTCGGCAGTACCGTCGCCAATGCCGCGCGACCCGACAGCGGCCATCGTGCCGCGGACGAGAGCACCTCGCGGACGCCGGGGTGACGGGCGTTGGAATGTGCGATGTCCCAGGCGATGGTCGGTACCGAATACAGATGTGTCGGAGCATCTTCGAGAGCATGTACCGCTGCGCGTAGATCCACCGTCGCACCGCGAGTGAGCCCGTGCAGTGCCCCGTACAGAAAGTGCGTGTGGTCGAGGGTGCCCGATGCAGACACTCGATCGCCCGGCCCGAGCTCGAACAGTGAATCGGAACGGTCGAGCGTGGCAGCCCAGGACGCCTGATCACGGACGAACAATTTGGGTGGTCCGGTCGTTCCGGAGGTGATGCCGACCAGGAGTTCGGCGTCAGGGGTCGGCGGCTCGATCGGGGTGACACGGCCGGCAGTGAGGTGCTCGGGTGCCACAACAGTGTCCGCACCCCACCTGTGCAGCCGTGCGTGCTGTCGCGGATGCGCGATGATCAGCGACGGTCGGCACACTCGAATGGCGTCGGAGAATTCCTCGGGCAACAGATGGCGATGCAGCAGAACGACACTCACACCGGCATGCATTGCCGCCAGAACCACGATCAGCGACCCGATGTCCGACGACGGCAGTACCGCCACCCGACGCATTCCCGTCAACGATCCCGCGGTGCGCTCTACCCGATCCCACAATTCGCGATAGCTGATCTCGCCGGTCGCGTCGACGATCGCTGCGTCCCGTCGTCCAGAATGCCGAGCAACCCGCGCAGCGAGCAGCTCACTCGTCATCGTCTGGACTGTCATCGTCTGCACCGTCGTCGTCCACACCGCGCGCGACGAGGGCATCGCCCATCGCGTCCGCAGTGCGGAGGGCGCGCACCAGAACCGGAGTGGCCAGAGCCGTCATCGACCATTGCAGTCCTCGAGCCTTACGAGCCTGGGACACCTCTTGGACGATGGAGGCCAGTAGTGGGATGCACCGAATGGCAAGGGCCAGCAGCAGTCCGATGCGATCCGGATCGACTCCGAAGCGTCGAATCGGGCCGAGGGCTCGTGTGACGGTGTCGAGCATGTCGGTCACCCGGGTGGTCAGCGTGACCAGTGCCGCGAGGGCAACAGAGATCACCAGCACTCCGCACACCACGACCGCGCGCTGCCATGTGGTGATCAGCACCTGGAACACGCCGATGATCAGCAGCATCCACAGCACCGGACGTAGTTGCGCCAGTCCGACTTTCGCCGGTATACGGGCCACCGCGAACAGAGCGGCGACGATCAGCGCCACCAGGCCGACCT
The DNA here is from genome assembly GCF_001426085.1 of Rhodococcus sp. Leaf278. GTDB lineage: Bacteria > Actinomycetota > Actinomycetes > Mycobacteriales > Mycobacteriaceae > Rhodococcoides. The sequence continues at coordinate 306,750 of NZ_LMRR01000001.1, read as the reverse complement.
CGATCGGGGTGCGCGCAAAGACAACGGTCGCCAGGATTGCAACGATGAGCGACAGCAGTTTCCAGCCCGGGCTCATTCGGTGCAGCAGCGATGTACCGGGGCGGTAGAGACCGATCACCCGATCAGCTCCCGATACGCCGGAACCGCTGCGGCAGGTGCACCGTCGAATGCGACGCGGCCGTCGTCTATGACGATGACACGCTCGAAGCTGTCCAGAAGAGCGAGCTGATGAGTCACGACGACGACTTGCTGGTCCATGGAATCCAGAGCCTGCGCGACGACGCGTCCGTTGCGGAGGTCGAGCAACGTGGTCGGCTCATCCGCAACAACCACCTCCGGTCGCCTGATGAGGACGGCACCGATGGCGAGTAGTTGCTTCTGCCCACCGGACAGCAGATGCGCCGGGTGATCGCGATGCTGATCGAGACGGAAGCGGACGAGGATTTCGTCGACGCGGTCGGCTACTTCGTTTTTGCTCAGCCCGGACCGACGCAGCGAAAACGCGAGATCCTCTGCGACAGTGGGCATGACGATCTGCGAGTCGGGGTCGGTGAAGACGAACCCGACCTTCTTGCGAACCTGCGCACCTTTCTTCGCGGCGTCGACGCCGTCGACCGTGACGCGGCCGGAATCGGGCTTGATCAGCCCGTTGATCATTCTGGCCAGCGTCGACTTTCCCGAACCATTGGATCCGATGATGCCGATCCGACGCTCGTCGAATTCGAGGTCGATGCCAGTCAGTACCTGCCGCTCCCCGAACGAGTGGGAAATGTTCTCGAACTTGATAGTGCTCATGTCACTCGCTCCACCAACATCGCTATTCCTTGCCCGCCGCCGATGGCGCAGGCCGCCAACCCCAGTGCCGGACCGTTCGGTCGCAGCATCTGGGATGCCAATCGCACCAGCAGTATTGCGCCCGACGCGCCCCACGGATGACCCATCGCGATGGCACCGCCATCCGGGCAGATGCGCTCCTCGTCGAGACCCAGCGCATCCGAGACTGCGAGTACCACCGACGCGAACGCCTCGGTGATTTCGATGACCCCGATGTCGCTCAGTGACACCCCGGTGCGGGCGAGAAGCTTCTCGATAGCAGGTACCGGGCCGAGGCCGGGAAGAGCCGGATCCGACCCGGCCACCGCGCTGCCGAGGATGCGCAGCGTCGGCCTTCCGGCAGCTATCTCGGCCGTGGTGATCGCCAGAACCGCTGCACCGTCGGAGATTCCGCAGGAGTTCCCCGCGGTGACTGTGCCGTCGGAAGTGAACGTGGGACGCAGTCTGCCCAGGCGCTGGGCAGTCATGTTGGGACGGATGCGCTCGTCGGCGCTCATCCGTCCGATCGGGATGATTTCGGCGGAGAAGTCGTGCGCCGCGGCTCGTGCGAAGGACCGTGCGGCGTACTCGTCCTGCCGTTGCCGGTCGATTCCACGTCTACGCGCGAGTTCGTCTGCCGCAACGCCCATGTCAGGATCGTCGAAACCCTGCGGAGCGAACGGCGCTCGGGTGTAGCGAACCGGTTCGCCGCCGTCGACCGGGGGCCAGAACCGCCACGGACTCGTACTCGCCGATTCCACGCCACCGGCCAGAAGCAACGTCTCGTCGCCGCTACGGATGCGCGACGCGGCCTGCATCACGGCGTCCAGGCCGGATCCACACTGGCGATCGACGGTGACGCCGGGGATGTCGACACCGAGTCCCGCGAGCAGGGCCGACACGCGTGCAACGTCGCCGCCGGGGCCGAGACAGTTGCCGAGAATCACGTCGTCGATGGGCAGGTCGAGTGAACTAACCTCTGCTGCAACGGATTTCAGGACTGGTGCAGCCAGCTCGGGGGCGGTGACATCGGCGAAACCATGACCCGCAATGCCGATCGCGGTCCGTTTTGCTGCGACAATCACGGGAGTTGTCACAGGAGGGCTTTCCGGGCAATCTTGCCGCTTGCGGTGCGGGGCAGTTGCTGCACCACCGTCCACCGCCTGGGCAGCGCCTCTTTGGTCATGATTGCGCGGGCGTCGGCACGAACGAGGTCGAGGTCGCGGGTCCCGTCGAGTTCGATGACGGCAGAGACTGTTTCGCCTAGAACCGCGTGTGGTACGCCGATCGCTGCCGCGGCCCGGACGCCGTCGAGCGTGGTCAGGATCCGTTCGACATCCTCGGCGATGACGGTGGTACCGCCGACGTTGATCGCAGCGTCGCCGCGGCCGTACACGACGAGTTCGCGGCCAGTGAGCTCAGCGAGATCGCCGACCCCGAACCAGCCGGCGGCACTGAGCGCAGAGTACGGCGAGAGCACGGAGAGGTACCCGTTTTCGGTGCGAGCCTCGACGCCACTAAAGAGCTGCAGCGACGCCTGTTCGCCTACTACCCGTGCCGCCACCAGCGAGAGCTCCGCCGAGCCGTAGTACTCGATCAGCCTGATTTCCTGCGCCGAGATCGTCTGTGCAGCAACATCATCGAGGCCGGACCCGGCCGCGACGGCAACCCGCGCATGAGGCATTCGGCGAAGGACATCACGGAGGACCGCAGGCACCGCGTGCACAGCCGTGGCGTCGGCCGGATTGTCGGTGACGCAGGCCCCCAACCACAGTGCATGCACCGCGGCGAACAAGTGCATCGTCGCGTGCAGTGGTCCGGTGATCAGCACTGTGTCAGTCGGTCGGATACCGGAGATGTCGGTGAACTCGGGAAAGCTGTCGACCCACGACGCGGCGGTGCGGGCGAGCGGCTTGGGGCGTCCGGTGGAGCCGGACGTCGCGACCAGTAGAAAAGCGTCGGGATTCGGGTGTTCGGTGCGGTCTGGCCTGGTAGCCGGATCTTCGACGCGCACCGCACGTCCCTGCCGCGCAGCCGCGAAGACGCAGATCAGCGCCTCGGGTAGTTCGAGTGCTGAGGCGTCGTGCGCGTGGGCGTCTCGTGCTGGGAGGTGTGGCCATTGCTCGACGGCTGCGTCGAGGTCGGCGTAGGTAAAGGTGCGACCACGCCAAACTATGGCAGGCACCGCGCCTCGACCTCCCAGCTCGAGAGTCACGCCTTGATCAGGCCCGGGTATGCGCGGTGCACGCTCTTGGCGACGACGGTCGCGACGACGACCTTGGCGATGTCACCGGGCAGGAACGGGCCGTTGGACGTGATTGCGGCCAGGACTCCGACGTCGGTGCGCAGGATCAGACCGATGATCCCGAAGACGTAGACGACCACTATGCCGCCGACGGCGTTGATCGCCAGACCGAGCGCGATCGAGTACTTCGGCAGGATGCGGGCCGTGAGCCAGCCGATCAGCAGCGCCGCCGGGATCCAACCGATGAGGTAACCGACGGTGGGCCCGGCCATCGCCGACAGACCGGTACGTCCACCTGCCAGCAGGGGGAGGCCGATCATGGTCAGCGCGAGAAATACCAGGACCGCAGCAGTGCCTTTCCTGGCACCGAGGATCGCTCCGGACAGGATGATGCCGAGGGTCTGCAGGGTGATGGGGACGCCGGAGAAGCCGACCGTGATCGATCCCGGCAGGCCGAGAGCAGCGATGAGCGCTGCGAACACCGCGATCTGCGCCATATCCCGGGCGGAGACGTTCATTCGGCTGACCTTACGGCTCGGCGGGCGGGTACTGCTGTCGACATCTGACACGGGTGGCTCCTCGAGGAGTGGGGCGGTCACCTGCCCCAGAGACTTGAACGGCGTTCAAGGTAGCAGGTGTGCGGTTCTGACCACACTCTGGACGGTCTATTTTTCAGAAGGGCGCAGGATCGTATCTGCTCCGATCGAGCCGGATGCGCGCGTGCACGACGCGACAGTGCTCGAGGTACGCACGTCTCTTGTCTGCCAGTTCCTTCCTCGCACTGTCCGAAGACGCAGCACGAAAGTCCGCGAGTGTCGGCGGTACAGAACCGCTGAACTCGAGCTCCCATCTGGTGGATTCGAGCGGGGACGGCGCATTGTCGGCCGATTTCTTCCGGCGACGGCGGCGTCGGGGAGAACATGTGGTCGAGAACTCCGGCAACGTGACCGCGCGTAAACCGACAGAATTCGACCACAAAATTGCCCCTCCGGCGAGCATCACCGCCGACCACGCTTTCGAAGTCTTCGCCTGATGATGGAACACGCACACCGGCTGAAGATTGGTCACGATCGTCCACCCGCCGCGCCGCGGGTCGTCTTTGTCGAACGGAACCAGATGATCGATCTGGCACCGGGCGGACGGCACGTCGCAGTGGGGGAACGTGCACGTGCGATAGGCCGTCCGCACGAAGGCAGCAACGCGCGCGCTGGGCCGATAGGTCACCGCGGCTCGCGACGGAACGCATTGTCCGCCATGACCGTCGGGGAAAATGCCGAGCGCACGCTCGGGCTGTTCGGCAATCCACCCGAGCCAACGTGCGACAAGCCCATCCCGGACAGACTCCTCCCCCAGAATCTGATCGGCAGGCGGACAATCTTGGGCACATGGGCCCCGCATCGGTGGAAGCTGAGCGGCACTGCGCACCCGGCCGATACCCAGCACTGTGCGCAGCAAACAAAAGCCGGGTGGAGACTGACCGGCCGGGTCCTGCGCGTTTTCAGGATCATTACGGTCTCGCGGGTCAGCCCAGAAGTACGAATCCTCGGTCGACGGACTGCGATTCCGGTCGGAGTCGTTGTCGCCGAGTGGTCCGTCGGGATCGTCGCCGCCAGGATCGTCGGGACCATCGTCTTCAGGATCGGCGTCAGGATCGTCGGGACCCTCGTCGTCGGGACCGTTGTCGTCAGGATCATCGTCGTCAGGATCGGCGTCGCCGGAACCGTCGGGGTCGTCGTCGCCGGAACCGTCGGGGTCGTCGCCGGAACCGTCGGGGTCGTCGTCATCCGGATCGTCGCCGTTCGGGCTGTCGTCATTCGGGGTGTCGTCATCCGGACTGTTGTCGTTCGGGTTCTTGCGCGTTGGACTGCGCTGCTCGTGCCTGTCCTGATCGTGCCTGCCCTGTTCCGGCTTGTCTTGCTCGGGCTTCAGCATGTCGACCAACTCGGTCAGCATTGCCTGCCACTTCGCGTCGGCGGCGACGATGCGCGCCACCTCGGGATCGATGGGAGTTCCGTCCGCCAAGGTCGCAGGTTCCGAGGACAGCCCCAGCAGAGTCTCTACCGCCACCACGATCTGCAGGAGGTGCCCGCGCCGAGGAGGGAGATCATCGGCGGCACCGGCAACCGGGCAATCGTCACCGAGATCGCACTGACAGACCAGCGAGTGCTCACCGTGCAGTAATGCCATCAGTCCGGCGGCCCGCAGCATCCCCGTCGACCGCGGATCGTCCTTGCAGACCGTACCGACGATCTCGACGATGAGCGCATCCGCTTCGGCCGATTCCAGATCCGTGATCTTCGCGATGAGCGTCGAAATACCGCCAGGACCGGTTCGGTCGATCCGCACTCCGACTTCCTCGGATTTCGCGGTCTCGCGAGCCTGCGCGGCGCCGTCCGGATCTGCCTTCATCCACAACCGCCAGATTCGGTTCCGCAAGGCTTGCGGGCGCATTCGGCCGCCTGCAGCGCAGACCTCGTATTCGATTTTCGAGATGGTCTCGTCACTGGCCCGATGCAACACCGACGTGATGGTGACCACCGTCGACCAATCGAAGCTTCCGGTCACGAAACGCAAGGCGGTCAACGGCATTCGATGTAGACGCTCCGCGACGTCGTGCACCACCGATGCATCGCGACGCGTGCCGGTCATCGTCACGGCCAAATCACACAGCGCACCTCGGACCGTCTCACCCGGATCGCCATCGGCGGCCTCGGCGGCCTCGAGACGCATCTCGAGGACGTCGCAGTACGCGATCAACGTCGCCGCCCGTGCGAGGTTCTCCTGAACACGGCTCAGCGCAATGACATCGAGAAATCCCGCGATGCAGTCATCGACCGACGGCGTTTCCGCCGCTCCCCACCCCCCGGTATCGAACATGTATTCGATACTACGAGAGGGGTACGACAAGAAAATATCGCGCGCTTTCGACGGCAGGATCGGTATAACGGAGCGGTGGTCAGCTACTCGATTCGTGACGTCCGGCCCGGCGATGAGGAGCAACTCGGCACCGCACACGTGGCCATCTGGAAGGCAACGTATTCGGGGATGATGAATGACGCCAAGCTCGATGCGATGAGGCCCGAACACCGCATCGAACGGTGGGAGCGGATCATCGCCGGTCTCGACGACGCGTCCGCACGCGGGATCCGGACCCGGTGCGCTGTGGACGTCGCAAGTTCTCGCATCGTGGGCTTCGCCACCGGCGGCCCGCCGCGGGACGAAAAACCACCGGCTGCAACGGAATTGTGGTCGCTGAACGTTCTGCCCAGTCATCACGGCACTGGCGTCGCCACCGAACTAATGGTCGACGCAATCGGTCACCGAATAGGTTCTGTGTATCTCTGGGTCGCTGCAGGAAACGACCGCGCGATTGCGTTCTATCGCAAGCATCGGTTCGGATTGGACGGCACCACCCGGTTCGACCCGGACTGGGATTGCCTCGAAGCCCGCATGGTCAGGGCTTGACTGGCGGGTTCGTTCTGGGGGTATCCGGATCGAGCTTCTCGGGATTGAGCACGACCTCGGCCACCATCGGCGTTGTCTCGACGGTCGAATCGCCGTAGCGAACAGCCACCGTGTTCGGCAGAAACGCCTCCAGCGCCCTCGGGGTCAGCCACCACAGCAACGCGGTGAACAGGATCAGGATGTTGACCCACTGCATGATCGTTGCGGCGTTGTCGGACGGAATCACTCGATCGAACACCTGAACGTTCATCACCAGACCGTGCACTGCGATCAACACCCACAGCCGTCGGTAGCGATAAAAGACCCACACGGCCGCAGCACCCCAGCACACTGCCCAGAGAAATCCGCCACCGCCGAAGTACAGATAGAGGAAGCCCCGCATCGTCGCCGACAACGCCATGATCGCCCAGATCGGCACCCTGCCCACGAGCAGCAACACCGGCAGCGCCACGAGGATCGGTTCCTCGCGCAGACCCACGGCCAGCGCGGAAACTACTGCAAGCCAATCGGATTCGACCGATGCCGGAACAGAGAAGCTGAAGCGCAGCACGTCCATCCGAGACAGCACGAGCAGCAACGCGGACGCAGCACCGATCGCGGCACACCAGGTGATCGCCGCCTCGAGCGCAGTACCGCGACGCAGGGGCCAGACCACCGGCAATGTGCGACGACGAACGAAGTACACCGCAGCGATTGCCGCGGCCCCTACTGCCACTTGAATCAGACCCACAGCAAGGTCCGTCCATTGATCCGACAGCGTGAGTACGGGAGCAGGAGCATTGGGCTCGCGGAAACGCCACAGCGCACCCACCAGAGAGATGAAGTAGAGGACGCCCCAACCGGCCACCAAGCACAGAACCATCACTGCAGTGCCGACTGCGGTCAGGCCACGCCGACGCGAGTGAGCCACGAAGCCCGCATCGCGACTGCTCGCCACCAGGTCACCACCAATCACCGCAAAGCCTGCTACGAAACAGCTGTCGACCCCCGGACTTGTTTATCACGCGGGGACCGAAAATTCAGTACCGTCGCGGCGATATGGCTGCCGGTCGCCTGCTCCGGGACTACCTGAACACGCGGCCGTGAGCCATCGTCGCCGCTGCGACGAATACGGGCCAGTCCGTTACTCGAGGTAACGTCGATGGGATGCATGTGTCCGACCGCCTCACCGACCACGTTCCCCAGCGCTGGCTCGAGCCCCTCGTCAAGCACGCCGAGGCCCTCAAGTTCCTCATCGTCGGAGCCATCACCTTCGTCGTCACCGTCGTACTGTTCTTCGGTCTGAAATGGACGATCCTGCAGGACAAGCCGGTGACAGCGAACGTTCTGGCCGTGCTGATCGCGACGATCGTGTCGTACATTCTGAACCGCGAATGGTCGTTCACCGCCCGCGGCGGACGTCGCCGACACCACGAGGCAGCGCTGTTCTTCGCGGTCGCCGGAACCGGCCTGGCAATCAACCAGCTACCGCTGTGGGTGTCCAGTTACATGCTGGATCTGCGTGCGCCGAACGTGTCCTTCCTCACCGAGAACATCGCCGACTTCGTCAGCGGTTCGATCATCGGCACACTGCTGGCGACCGCATTCCGATGGTGGGCGATGCGCAAGTTCGTCTTCCCAGAGCCAGTGAACGTGCTCCCTGATCCCGATGCTGCTGTTTCCAATACTCCAGCCTCGACCGTTTACGGTGGACGGCATGGCGACCACTAGGACCCTCGTGCTGATGCGGCACGGCAAATCCGGCTACCCCGACGGCGTCCCCGACCACGAGCGGCCTCTGGCGGCGCGTGGCGAACGCGAGGCAGGACTTGCCGGGGCCTGGATCGCCGAGCACGTCGGCCAGGTCGACGCAGTCCTGTGTTCGACGGCCCTGCGCACTCGCGAAACCCTCGCCGCCACCGGCCTCGGTGACACACCGACTCGCTTCGAGCGCGACATCTACGGCGGATCCGCCGACGAGATCATCGACGAGATCCGACTCGCCGACACGTACTTCGACGACGTGACGGTATCGACCTTGCTGGTTGTCGGGCACGAGCCCGGAATCCCTTGGACTGCACTCGAACTGGCGACCGACGACGACACCGACGTAGCCCGCGAGGTTCGGCACCGCTTCCCGACCTCGGCAATTGCGGTACTGACCACGGAGAAGTCGTGGGCTGAGCTGACCGCAAGCTCGGCCACCATCACCGAGTTCTGCATCCCGCGTGCCGATCAGTAGTCAGCACATCACCCAGTCAGCGCGCTATCTGATCAGCGGTTCCTGAGGTAGAGGTATCCGGCACCGCCTGTTGCGAGCAGCAGGATCAGGGCCGCGGGGAACCCGAGTAGCCACCACACCACCGCCAACACCACCAGTGCAGGTGCGGCAGCGATCAGTGCGATGCCGGGATTCTCACGAACCGTCTCCAACGCGGACTGTGCGTGCACTCTGTCGATCTTCTTGCCTGCCATGGCGGACTCCCTGGTATTGCCTACGTGTCCTGTATGCGTGATTCCACAGTAGCGCGTTCGGCTACGACTTTCGGTGGAGCGCAGCGTCGTACCTTCGGCCGAACCACCAGGTACGACGCCTCCGCGGGGGTATCGCGCGCACGTCGGCTGCGGTGAAATCGCGCCTATGAACAATCCAATCCTGCTCACCATCGCGATCTGCGAGGTCGGCTTCTGGGTACTGGTGATCGGCGGACTGTGCCTGCGGTACGTGGCCCGCATGCGACACGCGAGCACGATCACGCTCGCACTGCTCCCGGTACTCGATCTTGTCCTGATCGCAGCGGTGGCACTGGATCTACACCGCGGCGGTGAGGTCGAATTCGCTCACCGCCTCGCCGGGATCTACCTCGGCTGGACCGTCATGTTTGCGCACTCCACCGTGGCGTGGCTCGACGTGCGCTTCGCGCACCGATTCGCCGGCGGCCCCGCGCCGGTGAAGCCTCCCAAGACCGGTCCGCAGGCCTACCGCAACGAGATCCGAGGATTCGTGAAGTGGCTGTGTGCAGCGGCGATCGCTCTGGCGATCACCTACGGACTCGCGTTCACCGTGGCAGACTCGGAGCAGGCTGCAGCACTGAAGACCGTGATCCAACCACTCGGCGTCATCACGTTCTTCTGGTTCGTCACCGGACCGCTGTGGGTAGTGGGCAAGAAGAACTCGAGCTCGAAAGATGCGGCAGGAGAACGGAGTCGACTCTGATGCTGGGTTTTCACCGACTGCCGCATACCTTTCGCCCCGCGTGGCGCCCGCGCAATCCCGCGGTACTGCCGATCGAGATGCTGCTGGCCACCGTCGTCTATGCCGGGTTCCAGCTCTCGACGGGCATGGTCGGCGACACCAGAGACGAACTCGTCGGCAGCCCACCCCTCATCGCGGCGAGTGTTGTTGCCCTGATCGCGATGACCGCCGTGACGTGTGTACGCCGGTCGTTTCCCGTCACGTCCTATCTTAGCGTGGTGGCGATCAGTGTCGCGCTGATTATGGTGCTGCCCGACCGCACCCTCGGGTTCACCCCGCTGTACTGGTTTGCCATCGCCGCGTTGGCGATTCGGGTGACCGGTCCGCGCCTGTTCGCACCCCTCGCACTGGGGCTGATCCTCGAAATTTTGGTCAGCGTCGACACCCGCCTGTCTTTCCCGGATGCCGCAGCAGGCCCCGGTGGCACGATCGGTGTAGTAGCCGAACAGGTGGCGAACCTGATCATCAACTACACGGTGCTCATCGCCCTCGGAAAGTACATCGCGCGCAACCGGGCCCAGGAACTCGAGAACGAGGCGGCACTGGGTCGAGCCGAGCTCGAACACCGAAGACAGCTCGAGGCCGCGCTCGACAACGAACGAAAAGCCATGGCTCGCGAACTCCACGACGTCGCTGCGCACCACCTGACCGGCATGCTCATCCAGGCCAAGGCATCGAAGACGCTCATCGTGAGCAATCCCGAGCAGGCGCGCGAACTGCTCACCGACGCAATCGGACACGGTCAACGCACCCTCGACAGCTTGCGTCAGATCGTCGGCATCCTGCGCCCGAGCACAGCGACCGACGGACACGGAAACAACAGCGCACCGCAGCCGATGATCGCCGACATCCCCGAGCTACTGGAGCAATCACGAATGTCGTTCGCGTCCATGACGATCGACACCGGGGTGAACAGGGACGACACCGACAGCGCCGTGCAGTTGACGTGCTATCGCATCGTCCAGGAGGCGTTGTCCAATGCCCGACGCCACGCGCCCGACTGCGATGTGAGCGTGCAGGTATCCGAACGTTCGTCGAACATCGAAGTGACCGTGAGCAACACGATTACCTCGGACGCGTCCGGCCGGGGCGAATCGGCCGGACAGGGCTTCGGTATCCCGGGTATGCAGGAGCGAGCCGCACTGCTCGGAGGCACTCTCGACGCCGGATTGTCGGCCGACGGATCCACCTGGTTCGTGCGTGCTCGGCTGCCGGTCGGTGGAAAGATCTCCCGGCCGCTCGAGGTGCCGGCATGATCACCGTCTTGATCGCCGACGATCAACCCGTGGTTCGACAGGGGTTCGAGTTGTTCCTCGCCGGACATCCCGATATCCAGGTCGTCGGACACGCAACCTCGGGAAAGCATGCCGTACAACAGGTTGAGAACCTCCGACCCGGCGTCGTACTGATGGACATCCGAATGCCGAACGGAGACGGGCTGACCGCAACCCGCGAGATTCTGGCGCGGTTCGACACCACCCGCGTCATCGTGGTCACCACCTTCGACCTCGACGAATACGTGTTCGCGGCACTCGACAGTGGTGCATCCGGCTTCCTGCTCAAGGACACCGATCCCGATGAGCTCGCCGATGCGGTCGTCACCGTGGCCGGCGGCGGTGCGGCGCTCTCACCCCACCTGACCCCGCGTCTGATGACGGAATTCGCCCGCCGGGGTGCAACGAGTCGACCCACTTCCGTTGCACCGCAACACGACTTGAGTCTGCGCGAGATGGAAGTGGTGCAACTGTTGTCGCAGGGCCTGGGCAACAACGACATTGCCCGGGCGCTGCAACTCGAACAGAGCACGGTGAAAACTCACATCGGAAACATCTGTCGCAAGCTCGACGTCAACACCCGAGTCCACGTGGTGATCTGGGCCTACCGCAACGGCCTTGCGAGCAGCAATCAGTGAGCAGCAAGCGATCTAGGCGGCCTTTCGCTCCTCGTCATCCGCAGTCTTACCGGTCCGCTCGGCCAGCGAGGCAGAGTGATCGGTGTACTGGAAGTGCGGTCGCTTGTCGCCGATGTACGAGGTCATCCACGACACCACTGCAACGTAGCGGTTTCGGAACCCGACCAGGTACATCAGGTGCACAGCAAGCCACATCAGCCAGGCGATCGGACCGGACATGTCGACCTTGCCGAACAGCCGTGCCACAGCACTGAATCGGCCGACGATCGACATGCTGCCCTTGTCGGTGTACTTGAACGGCGTTCCGGCGTCGACCTTGCCGATGATCATCTTCGCGACGTGCCTGCCCTGCTGCATCGCCACGGGCGATTGTCCGGGGAGCTTGTTCAACGACGTCACGTCGCCGATCGCGTAGATGTCCTTTGCCGAGCCGACGGTCAGATCCTCGTGCACGAGAAGGCGTCCGGCACGGTCTGTTTCGCAGCCGGTCCGCTCGGCGACTGTCGCGGCCAAGTCGCTGGCCTGCACTCCTGCCGACCAGATGACCGTCTTGGCGGCGAAGGTCCGTGAAGTCTTGGTGTCCACATCCTGCACCGTGACGACATCGTCGGCGATGTCGGTGACCATGGCCCCGGTGACGACGTCGACGCCGGACTTCTCGAGCTTCGTGCGGGCGTAGGCGCTGAGCTTGCCGCCGAATGCGGGCAGAACTTCCTTCACACCGTCGACAAGGGTGACCGTGACGTCGCCCGGTTCGATGTCGGGGAACGATCCGGCGAAGTAGCGATGCGCGAGGTCCCTGATCTGACCGGCCAATTCGACGCCCGTTGCACCGGCACCGACGACGACGAAGCTCAGCAACTCCTTGCGAGCGGCCGGATCGGTTGTCAGATGCGCGGTCTCGTAGCAGCTCAGGATCTGCTCGCGCAGAGCGATCGCGTCGTCGACGGTCTTGAGCGCGAATGTGCGGTCCTTGAACTCGTCGCGACCGAAGTACGCCTGCGTGGCACCCGTTGCGACGATGAGCCGACCGAAGCCGATGGTGTGGCTCTCCCCCGCGCCGATGTAGGTGACCTGGTGAGCGTCTGGATCGACGTCGACGACGCGTCCCAGACGGACGTCGGCGGAATCGTACTGCGAAAGGATGCGACGGATCGGCGGGGCTATTTCACCCGTCGAGAGCATTCCCGTGGCGGCCTGGTAGAGCAGCGGCTGAAAGAGGTGCTCGGTGGTGCTGGAGATGAGCGAGAACGTCACACCGGCCTTGCCCAGAGACTTGGCAGCAGCCAATGCTCCGAATCCCGATCCCACGATGACGACGTCGTACGTTTGCACAGCACTTTCCTTTTCGGCTCGAGTCTTTCCCTTGGCGAATAACTACCTCCATGAAACTCCGACATCGCTGGTCTATCAACGCGAAAGTTGGAATAGTATCCATGAGTAGAACTCATGGATGGAGATGCACGTGGAACTGCGGCAGCTGAAGTACTTCCTTGCTGTCGGGGAGGAACTGAACTTCTCGCGCGCTGCCGAGCGCTGCTACGTCTCACAATCGGCGATCAGTCTGCAGATCGGCAAGCTGGAGCGAGAGATCGGCGAGCCGCTGTTCGAGCGAACCTCACGGACCGTCCGATTGACCGTTGTGGGAGCACAATTGGTATCCATCGCGCGGCACATGGTGGAGCTCGAGCAAGCCGCCCTGGCACTGACGGCGCGCCGCCGAAACCAACTGCGCCTCACCGGAAACATGACCTTCGCCGCGAACGCCATCGCGGCCATCGTCTCGGTACGCGAACGCCATCCCGACGCCGAGATCGACTTCGTGTTGAAACGATTCGCAGAACAGATCGAAGCGGTGACGTCCGGGGACTGCCAGGTGGCGCTTATTCGCGGCAGCGTCGAACGTTCGGGACTGCACGTCACCGAACTGTGGACCGAGGACCTCGTCGTCGCGCTCGCCGAGGGCCATCCGCTGGCCGGCGTGGACAACCCGAGCCTGAGTCAACTGGCCGACTACCCGCTGCTGCTGCCCAAACGCAGCGAACAGATCCTGCTGCACCGGGTGATCGAACGCGAGATGAAGCGCAGCGGGCTTCCACTCACCTTCGGGCCGCCGGTCGCGTCCGATCACACCGCCAGCGCCGAACTACTCAACCACCCGCAATGCTGGACGATTCTGTACGCCAGCACCGCCGACAGCACCCCCAAGACCGGTCTCGTCTTCCGCACCGAGGCCGACCGAAGACTGCAACTACCGGTCTCGGCCGTGGTCGACGCCACCGTGCCCGTCACCGATATTCAACGCGACCTCGTGGCAGCCCTGGCGGCAACAGCACCTGTTCAACCCACGGCACCGGTTCAACCAACGGTACCGGCAAGCTGAGCGAAAGCGGCGTCTGCGTCGAACAACTCGGCACGATCGAACGTCGATGTCGACGCCATGATCTCGCGTGCGCCGGTGCGACCGATCAACTCCTCCAGTCGCGGACGCACCTGACCGAGGGTGCCGAGAACAGTCGATGCGAGCGAGGTCTCGATGCGCTCCCGCGTCCGCGGCGTCCACCGGGAATCGTCGACGGCCGACGCCGGTTCCAACGCTGGGAACTCACCCTCCCGCCGCGACCTCGCCATCGCCCAAGCCTCCGGCAGCGCAAGCCTGCGCGCATCGGCGGTATCGGCTGCGATTGTCACGTCGAGCGAGATGATCACGTGTGGTTCAGGATTGGACTCAGTGGGCCGAAAACTCCTGCGGTACATTGCCAATGGGTCGGGCTGCTGAATCACCGGTCCACCCACGACCACCGGAAGCCCGGCGCGGGCAGCGACCTCGAGGCCCGCACCGGTCGCGAGAACGAACACCGGCGGAGGCGTGGTGACAGGGCGCGCCGTCACCGGTGCCGAGCCGTCCAGATACGAACGCAACTCGGCGATGTCGGCCTCGAACGTATCGGGCGCATCACGGTCTCGTCGGAGCGCGGCCCGTACCGGCTCGGTGAATCCGAGGGAGCGGCCGACCCCGAGATCGATCCGGCCGGGAAAAAGGGACTCCAACATCAGGAATTGTTCGGCCACGATCAGCGGCTGATGGTTGGGCAACATCACGCCGCCGGATCCGACACGGATGTGCGAGGTGCGCGACGCCACTGCCGCGGCCAGTACCGCCGGAGCGCCCGACGCGATGCCGGGTACGCCGTGATGCTCGGCCACCCAGAACCGATGCAGTCCTATCTTCTCCGCGTGCACCGCCCTGTCGACGGTGTGACGCAGCGCGGAGGCGTCGTCCATACCGGATCGAGTGCGGGATCTGTCGAGAAGCGAAAGCAACACAGCTAGGACAACCGCCGGGGCGTCGGGCATATTTCTGGGTATGAGTTGGTGGGTGGTGAAGCACGTCGATGCCGAAGGGCCGGCGCTGATCGGGACGATCATGACCGAGCGCGGAATCGAGTACACGGTGGTCTCGGCGGCAAGTGGGGACCCGTTGCCCCCAGCCGACGCGGTGACGGGGTTGGTCGTGTTGGGCGGGCCGATGGATGCGTGGGGCGATGTCGCTCACCCTCACATGCAGGCCGAACGAGAATTGATTGCCGAGTGTCTAGGGCGTGACATTCCCGTGCTCGGAGTGTGCCTCGGTGCTCAATTGCTCGCGGCATCGCAGGGATGTGCGGTGTATCGAGGGCCGGTTGCGGAGTTGGGTGCCGGTGAGGTGATTGCGACCGAGGCCGGCGAACCGGTCTTCGGACCGGATCGAATCCTGGTCGTTCATTGGCACACCGATACGTTCGACCTGCCTGCGGGGGCGGTGCTCCTGGCGAGCTCGAATCTCTACCGGAATCAGGCGTTCCGCTTCGGCAGCGGTCTCGGTCTGCAGTTCCATGTCGAGCTCACACCGGCGCAGCAGCCGATGCTCGACGCGCACATGCCTGCGGGAACAGCGCCGAGCGCACAGGTTCTGGCCGGAGTCGCCGAGGACGGTCGAAAAATTCTCGAAACGTTCTTCGACGAAGCCTCATAGCGGACCGAATGTGTCCGCGATGGCGGTCATCATTGCGTCATGAACCTCACCATGAAGATCGAACTCGTCACCCTGGCCGTCACCGACGTCGACCGCGCCAAAGATTTCTACGTCTCGATCGGTTTCAACGCCGACCACGACGCTCGGCCTTGGGAAGGGATGCGGTACGTCCAGCTCACTCCCCCGGGATCGGCGTGTTCCATCGCGATCGGCGAAAACATCACCGACGCCGAACCGGGCAAGGGAGCAGGAATCCTGATGGTCGTCGACAACGTCCAGGAGGCCTACGAACACCTCACCGCAGCCGGTCTGACCATCGATCCGCCCAAGGACGAGGGCTGGGGCACCTTCGTGTACTTCGCCGACCCCGACGGCAACACGTGGTCGGTGCAGCAGTTGCCGGCCCGGTCCTAAACCGGCCGAAACGCCAGCCTGGCAACGATGCCGCGGTGGTCGGAGCCTGGAACGGTCACCGCTTCCACCGATCGAACCGCCATGTCCGCCACCAGAACATGGTCGATGGCAATGACCGGCGGGTGCCAGGTGTGCGCCGGGTACGTCCTGAGCATGCCTGCTCCGGTCGCCACCGCCGCGTCGACGAATCGGTCGTCCTGCAGATCGCGATAACGCCGATGATCCTGCGTCGCATTGAAATCGCCCGCCACCACCACGGGTCCGTCCTCTGCGGGGATCTTGGCCAACAGTTGTCGTAGTAGCCCGAGCTCGCGGACCCACTCGGACGGTTCCCGCGGCCACGGCGGCACCGGGTGCACCGCGAACACGAGCGGCCGGCCCGGCATGTCCACCCGCGCAGAGAGCAGCTCGGTCACGAAGCCGTCGTGGCGCTGTTCGTCGACAAGCGGGAACCGGCTGTAGATGCCGGTTCCTTCGCCGCCAGGAGCGGCACCGACGTACGCGTGCGGCAACGAGCCGGACAGTCTGGGCCGCAGCCGGGCGTCGGCCTCGGGCGTCAACTCGACGAGAGTGAGCACGTCGGGTCGGTGCTGCTCGACCAGCGCGACCAACCCGTCGAGATCGGCCTGACCAAGCCAGATGTTGGCGTGCAGCACTGTCAGAGTCGGTGCCTTGGCCGTCGTCCGGGAGCGGTGCCTGTGTAGAGGAAGCTGGGTCGCGGCAGCCCCTGCCAGTACCGCGGTGCCCGCTGCCAGCCCCCACCAACCGAATGCCACGGCCGCGAGAAGAGCGCCGGGCACAGCAGCGAGCATGAGGACATGTGCCAACGCGGCGGCCACGAGCATCCCCTGCCCCCGCGAGTCACGGAGGTGCGCCACGATGCCGACCACCGCTGCGACGAGCAACAACAGAGCCACCGAAGCCGAAACCATGAGCGGAAGTCTGACAGGCAAACCTGAGGCCGAGCTGGGAAGCATCCTCGAGACCGACCGAACTGTTCGCTTTCTCGCGGCAAACACGACACAATCGACAACGCTGTCCGTGAGTCAAGTAGGGGGACTTTCCGTGAACCGAAGGCAATTGCTGCGGCTGGCCGCTGCCGGAATGCTCGGCGCTGCCGCCGCTCCGGTCCTGAGCTCCGCCGGCATGCCGGGTTCCGCCCCCGCCGGTGCCCTCCCCCTCGGTGCCGACCGAATTCGATCGCTCGTCCCCGAACTGTTCGCCGACCCACCGCGCCCGCCGGACCACTCGTCCGTCATCGTGGTCGGCTCCGGATTCGGCGCCAGCGCTGCCGCCCTGCGTATGGCCCAGGCCGGCACCCAGGTGACCGTGCTCGAGCGCGGGCTGCGCTGGCCGCGCGACCCCTGGCGCGAGATCTTCACCGCCGACATGACCGCCGACGGACGCGGCCTGTGGCAACAAACGTCGTTCACCAACATCACCGGGCTCCCGGTGGGACCGGTCGATCTCTTCGGCGGAGTCCTCGACACCACCCGCTACGAGAACCTCTCGGTCTGGCGCGGAGCGGCCGTCGGCGGCGGCTCCGTGGTCTACACCGGCGTCACCATCGCACCGAACAAGAAATTCTTCGACCTCTCGTTCGGCGGGCGTCTGAACTACGACGAGATGGCCGCCAGCTGGTACCCCAAGGCCCGGTCGATGCTTCGGCCGTCGACGATGCCCGAGGACGTGTACAACAGCCCGAACTTCGCGCACTCGCGCACCTGGGACGACCACGCCCGACGGGCAGGATTCACGCCGGAAGCGGTGGACGGCAACTGGAACTGGAACGTCGTGCGCGACGAGATCGCCGGCCGCTCCCGACCGTCCGCGACCGTCGGTGCCAGCACATTCGGCAACTCCAACGGTGCCAAGCACGACCTGACGCAGAACTACATTCCCCAAGCCGAAGCCACCGGTAACGCAACGGTGTGTCACAGCCACCGCGTCGCCGCGATCGGCAGCGAATCCGGCGGCCGCTACCGCGTCGAGATCGAACGCCTCGACCCGTTCGGCAACGTCGTCGAGACTCGCACCGTCACCTGCGACACCCTCGTCCTCGGGGCCGGATCCATCGGTACCACCGAATTGCTGATGCGCGCCCGCACCACCGGAGCGCTGGGAAACCTCAACGAGTTCGTCGGCACCGGTTGGGGTACCAACGGCGACGCCTCGATGACGCGGTCGCTCGGCCCGATGTCTGCCGGCCCTCAAGGAGCGCCGTGCGCATCCCGCATAACCGACGACTCCGGCCTGCCACTGACCGTCGAAAACTGGTATGTGCCAGGCGTTCCCGTGAACCTCGGGTTCCTCGGCTCACTCGGCATGACCATCGACCCACTGCGGGGAAACTTCGGATTCGATTCCGCCACAAACAGATTGACCCTGAACTGGCCCAAGGGCGGCAGCCGCGACACCGTGGAAGCCCTACGCGCAGTGCAGAATCGGATGGCGCAGGCCGGCGGTACCATCGTCGCTGCCGAACCGTTCACCCGCGATGTCGACGACACCTTCACCGCCCACCCCCTCGGCGGCGCGGTACTGGGCGACGCCACCGACAACTACGGCCGCGTGAAGGGTCACCCCGGCCTCTACGTTGTCGACGGTGCGCTGATCCCGGGAAGCACCGGTGCCGCCAACCCATCACTGACGATCACCGCGCTGGCCGAACGCAACGTCGCCCAGATCATCGCCGACGGGCGCTGAGACACGGGCGCTAGCTCAGCTGGATTTCGGGTCGACCTTCGGGGACCGTCACCGTTGCTGCGGTTCGCACCGACGCGCCCGGGGTGGACACACGATCGAGAACCCTTACCTCCGAACGCCATTCGGTGGGCGTAAGGGTGCTGCGAAGATAGCCGCGACGAGCGTTGCCGTACTTCACATGCGGCGAACCGTCGGCGATGGCAGCTCCGGCGGAATCGACATCGGCACCGTCCTTGCCCGACGCGATGGACGTGGTTGCGATCTCGACACCCTGGATGGGCGACACCTGATCCTGGTAATCGCGGCGCAATTCCGAGACGATCGTGCGGTGAATGTCGCCGACGATCGACGCCACGTTCTTCGTACCGCGATCCCGGGCACCGTCCAGGATTCGATGCCGCGAGGCCTCGTACCCGCTCCACGGATCCATGCCGACCTTGCGGTCGTTACCCTGCCCCCGAGCGAGATCTGCGATGACCGTCTGGTGCGCCAGGAAGTTCCACCTCGACGGTGATGCGAAACCATCGAGAATCCACTGTTCCTGTGCCGCACCGGTTATGGTGCGCGACGGATCGGCCGTCTCGGCGTCCTGCGCGTGCTCGCCGTCGCCGTGCGCCTGATCGCTGCGGTACTGCCGAGTGTCCAGTACCGAGAAATCCACCAGATCGCCGAACGAGAACCGGCGATAGACCTTCATGTCCGGGCCCGCGGGCTTCAGATTCGCGCGCACCGGAGTGTTCTCCCACCACGCCTTGAAGGCATCGGCTCTGCGCAGCAGGAACTGCGTCGGATCGTCGTTGTCCTGGCTGATCTGTGACGCCCAGTTGTTGTCCACCTCGTGGTCGTCGAACGTCGAGACAAACGGTGCCGACGCATGCGCGGCAGCCAGGTTCTGGTCTGCCTTGTACATCGCGTATCGATCGCGATAGTCGCTGAGCACCATCGTTTCTCGGGCCGCCGACTCGGTTCGCGGCTCACCCTTTCGGGCGCCCTCGTCCTTGATCGCATATTCGTAGATGTAGTCGCCCAGAAAGAACACCACGTCGAGATTCGAGGCCGCCAGGTCCCCGTACGCGCCGAAGAACCCGTCCTCCCACTTCTGGCACGACGCCCAGGCGAAGTCGAGTTTGCTCAGCGGCTGACCCGATGCCGGTGCCGTTTTGGTACGGCCGACCGGGCTGGCGTGTGGGCCGACGAGGAACCGATAGAAGTATTCTCGTGCCGGTTCCAGCCCGCGGACGTCGACGTGAATGGACCATCCGTCGAATTCGGTGGCGAGCTCGATGCCCTGCGCGACGATGCGGCCGAACTTGTCGTCGGCTGCGATCTGCCACTGCACCGGCACGACGCCCGGAGTCATCCCGCCCAGCGGCGCAAAAGGATCGGTGGCGAGCCTGGTCCACAGCACCACCGAATCGGGCAACGGATCACCCGAAGCCACGCCGAGGCGGAAGGGGTAGTCGGGGGTCACGACGGACTGTGCGTGCGCCGTGGTTCCCGCGAGTTCAGGAGTGAAGGCGATCGCCCCGACCAACGCACTCCACGTCAGAAACTGTCGGCGCGTGGCCCCCGCCCGCAAGGAAATGTCCTGCCCGATCCGAATGTCTTTACCCCGTCTCACCATTGGTCGAGACTCTCGCGCCCCGGCAAACTGCGCCCGTCATCGATTCGACGGCAAAGTGAACACGACGGATCCATTCGATTCAGGACCGAAAATGTCCTCGACATCGATGAGACTGGCCCGCATGACGAACCCAGACCGCACCGGCTCCCAAATCGACCACCTCAACATCGGCGTTGCCGATCTCGCCGCCAGCGCCGAGTTCTACGGCGCTGCACTCGCGCCGCTCGGGATCACCGAGATCATGCGGGTACCGCACACCCCCGAGGCACACCAGCTCGCGTTGATCGCCTTCGGTTGGGCGGAGGTGAAGCCCTTCTTCTGGATCGTCGACGCACCGGGTTCGGCCATCGGCCCGCATACGCATCTCGCCTTCAGCGCCCCGGACCGCGCCACCGTCGACGCCTTCCACACCGCAGCACTGTCGGCAGGAGCTGTCGAACTCCGGGCACCGGGACTACAGCCGGAATACCACGCGACGTACTACGGATCTTTCGTGCGGGACCTCAACGGCATCGACCTCGAGGCTGTCTGTCACCACGGATGAACCATCTCCGAAGCAGCCCAGCGCAGCATCCGGATCAGGCCTGAACGACCCAGATCGAATTGCCGTCGGGATCCCGTAGCGCGAACATCGGCGGGACGCCGTCCACCTCTTCCATGAAGTCGTCCAGATCGACGCCGCCGAGAGCGCTGAGCCGCGCATGCTCGGCCGCGAC
This sequence comes from Rhodococcus sp. Leaf278, assembly GCF_001426085.1. Lineage (GTDB taxonomy): Bacteria > Actinomycetota > Actinomycetes > Mycobacteriales > Mycobacteriaceae > Rhodococcoides. The sequence goes on along the minus strand of NZ_LMRR01000001.1, from coordinate 285,605 downwards.
ATCGGCCGTCTCGACGCCGATGGAGCCGCCACCGGGTGTGCCTCCCATCGGCGGGTTCAGGGCGAGCCGCGCCGTCGAACCGGGAGGTGCCACCTCCAACCAGCGATACTCATTTTCGGGACCGAACCGCAGATCGCCGCGAATCTCGAACCCGAGCGTGCGGGAGTAGAAGTCGAGGGCTGCGTCCTGATCGGTGACGGTGAACATGGCCACGCCGATATTCACGATGGTGCTGGGTGCCTGGTTGGTCATGTCGGTACCGACTCGCGTCACGCGGAAAACTCACCGCTGCCCGGATACAACCTCACTACCGGATACAACAAAGCCCCGCGCCGACCGAAGTCGATGCGGGGCTTTGTCTGCGGGCTCTGTCGTCGTGAACGGAAATTCGTAGCGGGCTACGAATTTCTATGCACGTGCGACGAAGTCGCTCTAGCGGTATTCGTTGGAGAAACCGTAGTCGTCGAGCGGCACTGCAGCACCGGTTCCCTGGCCGAAGCCGTCCGGGCTGTAGTACTGATCGTCGTACGACGGCACCGCGTATGCCGCGGCACGCGCCTCTTCGGTCGGCTGCACCGTGATGTTCCGGTACCGGTTGATGCCGGTACCAGCCGGGATGAGCTTACCGATGATGACGTTCTCCTTGAGACCTATGAGCTTGTCCGAACGGCAGTTGATAGCCGCATCGGTGAGCACACGAGTGGTCTCCTGGAAGGACGCTGCCGACAGCCACGAGTCGGTGGCCAGCGACGCCTTGGTGATACCCATCAGGACCGGACGTCCGGCTGCGGGCTCGCCACCCTCGGAGACGACGCGACGGTTGCTCGACTCGAATTCGCTGCGCTCGGTGAGTGAACCGGGCAGGAATTCAGTGGAGCCGCTGTCGATGATCGTCACGCGACGGAGCATCTGACGCACGATCGTCTCGATGTGCTTGTCGTGAATCGACACACCCTGCGACCGGTACACCTCCTGGACCTCGTTGACGAGGTGGATCTGCACCTGGCGAGGACCCATCACACGCAGCACCTCGTGCGGATCGGCAGCACCTTCCATGAGCTGCTGGCCGACCTCGACGTGGTCACCGTCCGCCAACAGGCGCTCGGTGCCGTCGTCGTGCTTGAAGACGCGCAGACGCTGACGCTTGGAGAGCTTGTCGTAGACAACCTCTTCGCCGCCGTCGTCCGGGACGATGGTGATCTTGTAGAAACGATCGCCGTCCTCGAGCTGGATGCGTCCCGACACGTCCGCGATCGGAGCCTTGCCCTTCGGCACACGTGCCTCGAACAGCTCCTGCACGCGAGGCAGACCACCGGTGATGTCATCTCCGGCGACACCACCCTGGTGGAAGGTACGCATGGTCAGCTGGGTTCCGGGCTCACCGATGGACTGTGCGGCAACGATACCGACGGCCTCACCGATGTCGACCAGCTTGCCGGTGGCCATCGAACGGCCGTAGCAGGTGGCGCAGACGCCGGTGCCGGTGGTGCAGGTGAGCACCGAGCGAACCTTGACCGACGTGATGCCCGCAGCGAGCAGCGCGTCGATGGCCGGGTCACCGAGATCGTGTCCACGAGCGACGATGACCGTGCCGTTCTCGTCGGCAGCGTCGTTCGCCAACGTGCGGGCGTACGTGCTGGTCTCGACGTGAGCGTCGCGGATCATCTTGCCGTCGGCGGTCTTCTCGGCGATCGTCGTGACGATGCCGCGCTCGGTGCCACAGTCGGTTTCCCGAACGATGACATCCTGCGAGACGTCGACCAGACGACGCGTCAGGTAGCCCGAGTCGGCGGTACGAAGCGCCGTGTCGGCCAGACCCTTACGAGCACCGTGCGTGTTGATGAAGTACTCGAGGACCGTCAGGCCTTCCTTGAAGGAAGACTTGATCGGACGCGGGATGAACTCACCCTTCGGGTTCGTCACCAAGCCCTTCATGCCGGCGAGCGAGCGAACCTGAGTCATGTTTCCGGCTGCGCCGGACTTCACGATCATCGGGATCGGGTTGTCGTCGGGGAAGTGGGCCTCCATGGCCTTACCGACCTGCTCGGTCGCGTCCTGCCAGATCTTGACCAGTGCGGAGTTGCGCTCGACCTTGTCGAGTGCGCCACGCTGGTACTTCTTCTCGATCTGATCGGCCTGAGCCTCGAAGGTCTCCATGATCTGCGGCTTCTCCGGCGGCACGAGGACGTCGGAGATCGAGATGGTGACACCCGAACGCGTGGCCCAGTAGAAGCCTGCGTCCTTGAGCTTGTCGACGGTCTGAGCGACGACGATCATCGGGTAACGCTCGGCGAGATCGTTGATGATGGTCGACTGACGCTTCTTCGGCATCTGCTCGTTGACGAACGGGTAGTCCGCCGGAAGCAGCTCGTTGAAGAGCACGCGTCCCAGAGTGGTCTCCGCGGTCCATGCCTCGCCGCGGTTCCAGCCCTCGGGGAACAGCTCGTTCTCGATGTCACGCGGCGGGCGCTGCGTGGTGAGACGAACCCGAATCTGCGACTGCACCGTGAGCGATCCACGATCGACGGCCATCTGAGCCTCGGCCGGGGAGGAGTACGCCCCGAACTCGGCCTGGTCGGTCGATGCGTCGACGCGCTCGCCGACAGCACCGGCGTCCAGACGCGTCAGGTGGTACAGACCCGTCACCATGTCCAGACGCGGCATGGCGAGCGGACGGCCCGATGCCGGCGAGAGGATGTTGTTCGAGGACAGCATCAGCACGCGTGCCTCGGCCTGAGCCTCGGCGGACAGCGGAAGGTGGACAGCCATCTGGTCACCGTCGAAGTCGGCGTTGAACGCCTCACACACGAGCGGGTGCAGCTGGATGGCCTTGCCCTCGACGAGCTGCGGCTCGAACGCCTGGATGCCCAACCGGTGCAGGGTGGGTGCACGGTTCAGCAGCACGGGGTGCTCGGCGATGACCTCTTCGAGAACGTCCCACACCTGCGGACGCTGACGCTCGACCATGCGCTTGGCCGACTTGATGTTCTGCGCGTGGTTCAGATCCACCAGACGCTTCATCACGAACGGCTTGAACAGCTCGAGAGCCATCAGCTTCGGCAGACCACACTGGTGCAGCTTGAGCTGCGGGCCGACGACGATGACCGAACGGCCCGAGTAGTCGACGCGCTTGCCGAGGAGGTTCTGACGGAATCGACCCTGCTTGCCCTTGAGCAAGTCGGAGAGCGACTTCAGCGGACGGTTACCCGGTCCGGTGACCGGACGTCCACGACGGCCGTTGTCGAACAGGGCGTCGACAGACTCCTGCAGCATCCGCTTCTCGTTGTTGACGATGATCTCGGGAGCACCGAGGTCGATCAGACGCTTGAGGCGGTTGTTGCGGTTGATGACGCGGCGGTACAGATCGTTGAGGTCGGACGTCGCGAAACGGCCACCGTCGAGCTGCACCATCGGACGAAGCTCCGGTGGGATGACCGGGACAGCGTCCAGGACCATGCCCATCGGCGAGTTACGGCCGGCCTGGAATGCAGCGACGACCTTGAGACGCTTGAGCGCGCGCAGCTTCTTCTGACCCTTGCCACTGCGAATGGTCTCGCGAAGAGACTCCGCCTCGGCATCGATGTCGAAGGTCTGCATGAGCTTCTGGATCGACTCGGCACCCATGGCACCGGTGAAGTACTCGCCGTACCGGTCGATGAGCTCGCGGTAGATGAGCTCGTCGACGATGAGCTGCTTGGGAGCAAGCTTGGTGAACGTCGTCCAGATCTCTTCGAGACGATCGAGCTCGCGCTGCGCGCGGTCACGGAGCTGACGCATCTCGCGCTCGCCGCCGTCCTTGACCTTGCGACGCACGTCGGACTTGGCACCCTCGGCTTCGAGCTCGGCGATGTCGGCTTCGAGCTTCTGCGCACGAGCCTCGAGATCGGCGTCGCGCTGATCTGCGACGGCCTTCTTCTCGACCTCCATCTCGGCCTCGAGCGTCGAGAGCTCGTTGTGACGGAGCTCGTCGTCGACCGTGGTGATGACGTAGGCAGCGAAGTAGATGATCTTCTCGAGATCCTTCGGAGCCAGGTCGAGCAGGTAGCCCAGACGTGACGGCACACCCTTGAAGTACCAGATGTGCGTGACCGGAGCGGCCAGTTCGATGTGGCCCATGCGCTCACGACGCACCTTGGCGCGAGTGACCTCGACGCCACAGCGCTCACAGATGATGCCCTTGAAGCGGACGCGCTTGTACTTGCCGCAGTAGCACTCCCAGTCCCGAGTGGGGCCGAAGATCTTCTCGCAGAAGAGGCCGTCCTTCTCGGGCTTGAGCGTGCGGTAGTTGATGGTCTCCGGCTTCTTGACCTCGCCGTAGGACCACTGACGGATGTCGTCTGCAGTGGCAAGGCCAATGCGGAGTTCATCGAAGAAGTTGACGTCGAGCACGTAACTTCCTTTCCCCGTTATGGGTGTTGTGCTGGAAGAGCAAATGAGAAGAACGCCTGCCGGATCCGCACTACGCGGATCCGGCAGACCACTGAACTACTGAGCGAGGTCGTCGACCGTTGCAGCTTCGTTGCGGGAGAGGTTGATTCCCAGGTTCGCTGCGGCACGCTCGAGGTCTTCGTCGTCACCGTCGGCCATCGTGATGGCAGCGCCGTCCGAGGACAGCACCTCCACGTTGAGGCACAGCGACTGAAGCTCCTTGAGGAGCACCTTGAAGGACTCGGGGATACCGGGCTCGGGAATGTTCTCGCCCTTGACGATCGCTTCGTACACCTTCACGCGGCCGACAACGTCGTCCGACTTGATGGTGAGAAGCTCCTGCAGCGTGTACGCGGCGCCGTAGGCCTGCATGGCCCAGCACTCCATCTCACCGAAGCGCTGTCCACCGAACTGGGCCTTACCACCGAGGGGCTGCTGCGTGATCATCGAGTACGGCCCGGTCGAACGAGCGTGGATCTTGTCGTCGACCAAGTGGTGCAGCTTGATGATGTACATGTAGCCCACCGACACCGGGTACGGGAACGGTTCGCCGGAGCGGCCGTCGAACAACGTGGCCTTTCCGTCGGATCCGACCATCTGCTCGCCGTCGCGGTTGGGAATCGTGCTCTCCAGCAGGCCGGCGAGCTGATTCTCCTTGGCACCGTCGAATACCGGGGTGGCGATGTTGCTGTCGGCCGGAGCCGCCAACATCTCCTCGGGCAGACGCTCGGCCCAATCGGGCTTCGTGCCGTCCGCGGCGATCTGCACGTTCCAACCGGTCTTGCCGATCCAACCCAGGTGGGTTTCGAGGACCTGACCGATGTTCATACGACGCGGAACACCGTGGGTGTTGAGGATGATGTCGATCGGGGTGCCGTCGGGCAGGAACGGCATGTCCTCCTGCGGGAGGATCTTGCCGATGACGCCCTTGTTGCCGTGACGGCCGGCGAGCTTGTCGCCGTCCTGGATCTTGCGCTTCTGAGCCACGTAGACGCGGACCAGCTCGTTGACGCCGGGAGGCAGATCGTCGTCGTCGTCGCGCGAGAAGACGCGGATGCCGATGACCTTTCCGTTCTCGCCGTGCGGAACCTTGAGCGAGGTGTCGCGAACTTCGCGAGCCTTCTCACCGAAGATGGCGCGCAGCAGGCGCTCCTCGGGGGTCAGCTCGGTCTCGCCCTTCGGCGTGACCTTTCCGACCAGCACGTCGCCGTCACGAACCTCGGCACCGATACGGATGATGCCGCGCTCGTCGAGGTCTGCGAGGACCTCGTCGGAGACGTTCGGGATGTCGCGAGTGATCTCTTCGGCACCGAGCTTGGTGTCGCGAGCGTCGATCTCGTGCTCCTCGATGTGAATCGAGGTGAGAACGTCCTCTTCCACGAGGCGCTGCGACAGGATGATCGCGTCCTCGTAGTTGTGGCCTTCCCACGGCATGATCGCCAGCAACAGGTTCTTGCCGAGTGCCATCTCACCGTTCTCGGTGCAGGGGCCGTCGGCGAGGACCTGGCCGGACTCCACGCGCTGTCCCTCGTCCACGATCGGACGCTGGTTGGCGCACGTGCCCTGGTTGGAACGCGCGAACTTACGCATCCGGTAGGTCTTGCGCGATCCGTCGTCGGCCATGACCGTGACGTAATCGGCGGAGACCTCTTCGACGACACCGGTCTTCTCGGTGATGACGACGTCACCGGCGTCGACAGCGGCACGCAACTCCATACCGGTACCGACGATCGGAGCCTCGCTGCGAACCAGCGGGACAGCCTGACGCTGCATGTTCGCGCCCATCAGGGCACGGTTGGCATCGTCGTGCTCGAGGAACGGAATCATCGCGGTGGCGACGGACACCATCTGGCGAGGCGAGACGTCCATGTAGTCGATGTCGTCGGACGAGACGAACTCGACCTCTCCACCCTTACGACGGACGAGGATCTTGTCCTCGATGAAGTGACCCGAATCGTCGACCGGAGAGTTCGCCTGCGCGAGCGTGTGGCGATCCTCCTCGTCGGCGGTCAGGTAATCGACATCGTCGGTCACCTTGCCGTCGACGACCTTGCGGTACGGGGTCTCGATGAAGCCGAACGGGTTGACGCGTGCGTACACCGACAGCGATCCGATCAGGCCGATGTTCGGGCCTTCCGGGGTCTCGATGGGGCACATGCGGCCGTAGTGCGAGGGGTGCACGTCGCGGACCTCGAGGCCGGCGCGCTCACGAGAGAGACCGCCGGGTCCCAGTGCCGACAGGCGACGCTTGTGCGTCAGACCCGACAGCGGGTTGTTCTGGTCCATGAACTGCGAGAGCTGGGAGGTTCCGAAGAACTCCTTGATCGCAGCGACGACGGGACGGATGTTGATCAGGGTCTGCGGCGTGATCGCCTCGACGTCCTGAGTCGTCATACGTTCGCGCACGACGCGCTCCATGCGGGACAGGCCCACGCGGATCTGGTTCTGGATGAGCTCGCCGACGGTACGCAGACGGCGGTTGCCGAAGTGGTCGATGTCGTCGACCTCGACGGGAACCTCGACGCCCTCGGGTGCGGTCATCGAGGTCTCACCTGCGTGCAGACGCACCAGGTACTCGATGGTCGCAACGATGTCTTCCTCGGTGAGGGTCGACGCCACGATCGGCTGGCCCGAGTTCAGGCCGAGCTTCTTGTTGATCTTGTAGCGACCCACGCGAGCGAGGTCGTAACGCTTGTCCTTGAAGAACAGGTTCTCCAGCAGGGTCTGCGCCGACTCCTTGGTCGGCGGCTCGCCCGGACGCAGCTTGCGGTAGATGTCGAGGAGAGCCTCGTCGGTACCGGCGGTGTTGTCCTTCTCCAGCGTGGCCATGAGGATCTCGGAGAAGCCGAAGCGCTCCGTGATCTGCTCGGTGGACCAGCCGAGAGCCTTCAGCAGCACCGTGACGGGCTGGCGACGCTTGCGGTCGATGCGGACACCGACGGTGTCGCGCTTGTCGACGTCGAACTCGAGCCAAGCACCACGGCCGGGGATGACCTTGACGCTGTGCAGGTCCTTCTCGGTGGTCTTGTCGATCGAATGATCGAAGTAGACGCCCGGAGAACGCACCAGCTGCGAGACGACGACACGCTCGGTGCCGTTGATGATGAAGGTGCCCTTGTCGGTCATCATCGGGAAATCACCCATGAAGACCGTCTGGCTCTTGATCTCGCCGGTGTTGTTGTTGATGAACTCGGCGGTGACGAACAGCGGAGCTGCGTACGTCATGTCCTTGTCCTTGCACTCATCGGTCGAGGCCTTGACCTCGTCGAATCGTGGGTCGGAGAAGGAAAGCGACATCGAGCCCGAGAAGTCCTCGATCGGAGAGAGCTCGGTCAGGATGTCCTCGAGTCCGCCGGAGACACCACTGTCTCCGCGGGCGGCGGCACGGTCGCGCCAACTCTGCGCACCTACCAGCCATTCGAACGAATCCGTCTGTACATCGAGGAGACCGGGTACCTCCAACGGCTCGCGAATGTTCGCGAACGAAACCCTCCTCGGGGCTCCCGGTGTTCCGACAACTGCCTTGGTCTGGCTAGAGACTGCCAAGATGCGTCCTTCCAGCACCTCACGCGGGTCGCGCCGTTCCGTCGACTGACAGGACCTGTCAGCTGACACGACATGGCGACCGCCGCTGTATCTGTTTGCTATATGTGGGGCGAATTTCGGCTGGTCGCAACCAGACCGAATCCCCATCACAGCGGCCCGAAAACGTGCTTTCGGGTAACAGCGATCGAGAGGTGGACAGGAGGCAGCCAGCGCAACGTCCAAAGGTACCCCAAATGTGCGCACAGCGCAACGGGGGCATCAAAAGTAGCACCCGAGGTCCGTTCGCGCGCCGAGTCGGCAGCAGCGTGTCGGCCTTCCTCGCCGAGGCCCGAACGAACAGCAACGGTGACAGAAGACTGTGGCTGACGACCGGCAACGGTCGGTCACCACGGGGGTGCTCCTTCACGACAAGAGTGACCCCTGCGCCTTCCTTCGTCAAGAGGTCCGCGGGAATCCGCTGCCGCTATGGCAATCGGCCGCCGCTTCTGATTGTATTTCTTCTGTCGCAACCGGGGGCGGCGTCGTTCTGTCATCGGACGTGCTGTGTGACAGATCTTCCTCTGTGCCACAGGCAGATTCACGGAGCACTCACATCACGTCTCGCGGGGGGACAACATGGTCACGGTGGTAAAAATCGGCGCTGCATGCAGGTGTCGAGCCCTCGGCAGCCTCGCGTGAGCAGGGGTTCGCCCGTCGTCGAGTTCGTCATCGCCCGTGCGCGCTGGGTCCTCGCTGCCGTGGTGGCAACCGTCCTGCTCGCCGGAACCTGGGGCCTGGGCGTCGTCGACGAACTCAGCCTCGGTGGCTACAGCGATCCCGGGAGCGAGTCGGCAAAAATCGACGGACTCGTCGAATCCCGTTTCGGTCGCGACGTTCCGGACATCGCGGTGATCTACACCCCGACGGACGGGCGGACTGTCGACGGGATCAGGGACGCGGTGGCGGCAAGCCTGGCCGGAATCGACGCGGGTGTACTGGCCCGCGACCCCGTCACCTACTGGACGGTGCCCGACGCCTTTGCTCCCGGACTTCGATCGTCGGACGGCAATTCTGCCCTCGCGGTGCTGACTCTGACCGGCGACGAGGATCGGCGCGTCAAGTCCTACCAGGACCTGCGTGAGAAGTTGACGATCGATGGCGCGGACGTGCAGCTCGGTGGATTCTCGGCCGTCTTCGACGCGTACAACGAGCAAGCGCGGGCAGATCTGGTGCGAGCCGAGATCATCACCTTCCCGATTCTGCTGGTCCTGCTCCTGATCGTGTTCGGCGGACTCGTCGCCGCAGGAACTCCGCTGGTGATCGGCGGACTGAGCGTGCTGGCCTCCCTGGCCGTGCTGCGAGCGGTGAACAGCGTCTCCGAGGTGTCGGTGTTCGCGACCAACATTGCATCCCTCGTCGGACTCGGAATGGCCGTCGACTACAGCCTGTTCGTGATCACGCGGTTTCGCGAGGAGCTGCGCAACGGGCACGGAACGGTGGATGCGGTACGCCGCACGATGTCCACCGCCGGCCGAACCGTGGCGTTCTCGGCATTGCTGTTGATCTGCGGATTCATCGGCATGCTCATCTTCCCGCAGGCAATGATTCGCTCACTGGGCATCGGCGGCATGGCAGCGGTGGCCGTCGCCGCCGTGATCTCGCTGACCGCGTTGCCCGCCGCACTCGCCCTCCTCGGCCCCCGCATCGATTCGCTGAGCTGGCGCACTGGTGCGATCGACCGCGGCGAGGCACGGGCGCAGAAGTTCTGGGGCACAGTCGCAGACCGCGTGATGCGCAGGCCCGTCCTCGTGGCCGTTGCCATCATCGGCGTGCTGGCCGTCCTCAGCGCACCCATCTCCGGAGTAGCTCTGGGCGACCTCGACCACACGGGCCTGCCGGCGGACTCACCCGCCCGGATCGCCACGCAGAAGCTGATCACCGAATTCACCCTCGCCAACAGCAGCGTCACCGTCGTCGTCGAATCGGTCAACGACGAACCGCCGAGCCCTGCCGCGGTCTCCGAAGTCACCGCTGCAGTCGGCCGCGTGGACGGAGTCACGGCCGCGTTTCCCAGTGGCAGCACCGACAATCTGACCGTGGTCGATGCCATCATGAACTCGGCCGATCGCACCCCCGCTGCACTCGCGACACTGGATGCGATTCGATCGATCCCCGCTCCTGCCGGGACCACGCTCGGCGTAGGCGGCAGCACCGCGCAGAGCGAGGACGGCATCGACGCGATCTACTCCACCATTCCCTGGATGTTGGCCATCATGGTGCTGGCCACATTCACGATGACGACACTGGCCTTTCGTTCGATCGTGCTCAGCCTCAAGGCAATTGCCATGGCGATGGTCAGCCTGGCGGCCACTTTCGGTGTGCTCACCTGGATCTTTCACGACGGCTACGGTGCCGGGCCGATCGGCGTCACTGCCGGCCCTCTACAGTCCACGATGAGCATCCTCGTCATGGCGGTGGTGTTCGGCCTGTCCACCGACTACGAGATCTTTCTGCTTTCACGCATCGTGGAGGCCCACGACAACGGAGCCGGCACCAGAGAGGCAGTCCGCCTCGGGGCCGCTCACACCGGACGCATCGTGACGGCCGCAGCGCTGCTGCTCATCACCGTCACCGCGTTCTTCTCGTTGTCCGAACTGTCGATGATGCGACTGGTGGGTATCGGCATCATCGTCGGTCTCGTCATCGACGCCACCATCGTGCGGATGATGCTCGTGCCCGCCCTCGTCGCGCTGATGGGAAACGCGAACTGGTGGCTGCATCCCACCCCGACACGACCGACTGGGACGGGGCGGGACGGGGCCGGGGTTCCCGAACTCCCGGGAACCCCGGCACCCGCCGACTACTGACTACCTTCGCGCCATCGAGTGGCCTCGGCGAGAGCGAACCCGTGAACGTCGGCCAGCTCGCCCAATCGTTCGACGCTGTCTCCGTCGAGACTCGTGCCGATGCTGCGGAGGTCGAACTCACCCGACAATGCGATCAGCATCGTCTCGGCCATGCAGGCATAGGTCAGTCCCGGAGCCAACCCGTAGGTCAACCCGAAATCCGAACCCGACGGCACCCTCACGATGCCGCCGTCGAACACCGTCACGTCCGGCCGCTCACCGCGCACATCGCGGCCGATATTCGGCGGCTGCGCAACATCGCAGACGATGGCACCCTCCATCAGATCGGTCGGATCGATCAGTGCGTGCGGTGCCGACGTGGCGGCAATGACGATCAGCGAATCATGCACCGCAGCAACGGGATCAGTGAAGAACTCGATATGCCGGGACCTGATCAGATCGTCCAGGTCGCCATTGACCTCGAGCGCAGCACCGGCGAGATCCCCCGAGCCGGATCCGCTCGTCGCGCTGGCCACCATCTCCTGGGCGGCCGCCCACAACTTCGGCGCGATGACCGAGCTCTCACCGCGTCGACCCACCAGAGCGATACTGCCGACCTCGCCCGCCAACTGCTTGCCGATCGTCCGCCCGATCGCCCCGGCAGCACCGAGAATCGTCACCCTGGCACGACCGACGTCGATTCCGCGTTCACGGCACACGCGTCGAACAGCCCGCAGACTCGCCGCAGCGGTGAACGTGTTGCCGGTGGTGATCGGCCGAGACGTGGCACCGAGACCCAACCCGTTCCCGGTGATCACCGATGAATAGCCGCCCAACCCGATCACCGTCGCACCGCGCGAGATCGCGAGTTCGACGGCACCGCCCACTACCCGCAGTGCCTGCTCGGTCGGCAGATGCAGCAATTGCTCCGACGTGTAGGGCAGCCCGATCAGGTCACCGTGAGCCGTCGCATCCCCTCCCCCGACGACCCGGCCACTGCCGATGACGAACGAGGCGGGGTCGAGCTCGGACGTCGATGCCGCGAACCGGCGTAGCAGATCCTGTCGTTCGGAATGATCGAACACGTCGAGCGCCGGATCGAAGGCGGCGAAGAACCCCAGATCCAGAGGGTGCGCGATGAACGCGAACCGTCGATCCGTCCGGCGTACAGCGATATCGGGGACGCGTCCCGGACACAGCGCGGTGAGTGAGGGCGGGGTGGCGACGGTCGGCCGACCCAACAGGTGCCCGAACAATCCATCCAAGTCCCCTACCGCCGCGTATCCCAGCGCCCGATCCAACGCGGCCACCACACGCGCGCACTGCGCCGCGGACACCGTCAGTGGCGGCTCGATCCGAATCACTCTGGTCCCGAACAGGGTCGGAGCAACTCGGATCCCTTCGACATTGAGCAGGTACGAGCAGATCACCGCAGTCATATTGTGTTGCTGGGCAATAGAACCCAGCAACGACTGACGCCCTACGAAGTTCACGTCCGCGGTCAGCTCGATTCCGAGCAACAAGCCGCGGCCGCGGACGTCGGTGACCACGGACGGATACTTCTCGGCCAACGCACCGAGACCCTTCGTCAACTGCCGACCGAGCACGGCCGCATTCGTCACCACCGCACAGTCGTCCCGGGTCAGCTCGTCGATGACTGCAATGCCCACCCGAGCCGCCAGCGCATTGCCCGCGAACGTCGACGTGTGGCGCAGTGCGAAGCTCTCGTCCACCAACTCCGGTCTGCACAACACCGCACCCACCGGAACGATGCCGCCACCGAGCGCCTTGGCCAGAGTCAGAATGTCGGGTACAACCCCCTCGTGGTCCGCTGCGAACATCCGCCCGGTCCGGCCGAGCCCGGTCTGTACCTCGTCGAACGCGAGGAGCACCCCGTGCCGATCACAGACATCCCGCACCCGACGCAGATAGCCGTCGGGCGGACACACCACTCCGCCCTCACCCTGAATCGGTTCCACGAGGAACACCGCATAATGGTCCGGTGCCGACGTGAGCGCCGCATCCAGAGCGTCCGCGTCACCGAAGGCAATGTGATCGAACCCGGCCACCGGGGCCCCGAATCCACTCTGGTACTTGACGTTTCCGGTCGCCGACAGCGCACCGAGCGTCTTGCCGTGGAAACTGTTGCCGGTGGTCAACACTCCCGATCGCCCGGTATGCGCACGCGCGAGCTTGAGCGCAATCTCGGTGGCCTCGGCACCGCTGTTGACGAACGTCGTTCGCGTCAACCCGTCGGGAGCGATGCTTCCCAACCGATCTGCCAGTTCACCTGCCGCCGTCAGCACCGAGGGCTGTACGAAAATTGCCTCTCCACTGCATCGAACATCGTTGATCGCCTGCCAGATCGGCGTGGGACCGTGACCGAACGGAAGGGCCCCGTACGCGCCGGCGAAATCGAGATAGCGTCGGCCCGTGGCGTCGAACAGGACGGTTCCGTCGCCGCGCACGTACTCGCGATCGAGATTCAGGGAAGACAACAATCGGTACAGTTCGGGATTGACGTTCTCGGCGAAGCCCGATCGACCGGACCTCGATTCCAGCATGGATAGATCGATAGTTGTGTCAGTCATGACCAGCATGCTCCGTTTTCATCGGATCCACCCCTGGCTGTCGAGCGTCGAAATGGTTGTCCCGAACAACCAGGGCTCGTCCCAAGCCAGGACGCAATCGCGATGGTAATCCGGTCCTTCGCTAACGACAGATCAGCGGCCGACGCACGAAAAAGCCCCGTCCGAGCAGGAGATCTGCGTCGAACGGGGCTTGTGCGGCGAAGGGGTGCCGTTACTACTGATCGTCGATTGCCGAGAGCTTCCAGGTGCCGTCGACCTTTTCCATGTTGACCGTCAACGGGCCCTCGGCACTACCCGATGCCACACCGTCCTGAGTGGCACTGATGTTCACGTTGGCGATCAACTCGGCCTTGTCGTCCTCGAGCCGCGAGACACCGATGTCGGTAACCATGGCTTCGGTTCCCGTCTTCGTTTGCACCACAGCGGATTTGGTGGTGTCCGCGGTGGAATTGAACTCATCGAGCATCGACTGATTGAGCACCGCACGGGCCGCATCGAAATCGGCATCGATCGTATCGGCCTTGTACGTGTACAGAGTCTGAAGCGCATCGGTCGCCGCTGAGGTGACTTCCTGGGTGGCTGCAGAATCCACCCAGGCAGCATTGTCGATGGTGGCGAACGGCTTGAACGCCGCAACGGCGGCAAAGGCACCGAGCACCACGGCGATGATCGCGACGACGATCACGTGCTTGTAGCCGATTCCCGACTTCGACGTCTCTCGCGAGGTGGACGCCTCGCGAGAGGTGACAGCCGAATCGGCTGCCGGATTCGCGTCCGAAGCCCCTACCGTCGCGGACACGGGCTTGGTGGCGGTCTTCTCGTTGGCGTCGGGCTCGGCGGTCTCGGGCTTGGTGGTCTCAGGCTTGGTGGTCTCGGGCTTGGTGGCAGCCTTGGCCAGTGACGGCTTCGAAGTCACGGAGTTGTCGGCCACGGGCTTGTCGGCCGCAGGCTCGTCCGCAACCGTTTCATCGGCCGCAGCCTTGTCGGCCGCAGTCTTGTCGACCGCAGTCTTGTCGACTGGAGGTGCGCTCGAGGCCGGCGTTGTGATCGCGGTCGTCTCGGCCACGTCCGAACCCTCCGCGGTGGTCGAATCCGCATCGGAGGCTGTGGGCTTACCGGTGCCGGCCACCTTGCGGCGCACCTTGCTGGTGGTGGTAGGTGGGACGATCTTGCGACGCTGGGGAGGCACTACAGAACTCCTTCGAAACTCACTGCACTGAAACGCACTGCACTACAGACGGAAACGACACTGCCCGGGGAACGTCAGTTGCCACCGGAATCCGGCTGTGGGGCCGGCGTCGCTTCCGCACTGGGGTCGGCCGCATTCGGATCGGCGGCGTTCGGGTCGGCGGCATTCGGGTCGGTAGCGCCACCCGGTTCGGTCGGGATGACGGGATTGGTGTTCGGGTTGTCCAGCGAGATGCGCGAACCGATGGGGTCGACCTTGTTGGTCTTCCACACCCCGTCGACTTCTTCCATGGCCAGTCGCATCGTGAGCTTGCTTTGCTCGACGCGGTCGGGCCACGTCGTAGTCGTCTTGATGACTACGAGAGCCTCGGCGGTGTTCTCGTCGGTACTGAGCTCGGTCACCGCGGCGTGCAACACCTCGGCCTCACTCTTGGCACCGGACTGACGTACCTGATCGGTGATGCCCGACCGTGTCTGCTCGAGGTCGTTGAGCATCAAGTCGCCGGTGATGGAGGACTTCATGTTGTCGAACGACTGATCGATGTTTGCGGCGTCGACCGTGTTCAAGTTGACGGCCGCTTGCTGGGCACCGGTGAGGGCAGAGTCGCGAGTATCTTCCGTCGGCTTCTGGCTGAACAGGGCCGTGCCCCAGCCGTAACCGAAGAACACTGCCGCCGCGAGAGCGGCCACGGCGATCACCGTGACGACGGCAAGAAGAATTTTCGCTGTCTTGTTCTGCCCTGGAGTCGCTGGGGACTCCAGGGCTTCGGTGCTCGAGTTCACAATTTCACCCTACTACTCGGTAATATCCGGCCGAACCACTCTCGGCCCGACGACAGTGCTGAGCAGCAGTTCTTCCGATCCCGCTACTTCGGCGTGACGCCGATGAGCGGTGCCAACTGGGTGGCGATGGGGTTGAGGTTGAGCTTCTCGGGATCGACCTTGGGGTTGAGGTCCCACGGCTGCGGCACGTCCGGATCGGCAAAGACGATTCGGTTCGCGCTGCGAACACCCGTCACGCTGCCCTGTGGCGTTGCACAGTTCGCGTCGAGGTTCAGCGGGTAGTTCTCCCGGGTCGGGTCGAAGTTCGGGTTCTTCCGCTTCTCCTCGTCGAGGATCGCCTGCGAGCCCTCGTAACCCACGGTGCAGGGCGGCGGGTTGTTGACCTCGAGCAGCAGACCCTGATGGATCGTGCCGTCGTTCGGGACGATGGTGGAGATACCGGCACCGAGCGCGGGCAGGAACGTCAGGAACGGTCGCAGAGCGAGATACCGCGGCTCGGCCTGAGCGGCCACCAGTGCGAGGTTGTTGATGTCGGTCGTCAAGGCCGGACCGGCTTCGGTGATCAGACCACCGAGCTGATCACCCGCAGCGGTACCGGTGTCGATGAGCCGACGGATGTCGGGATCGCTGGACTTCAGCTGAGCCGTCACCTGATCGAGGCTGGTGCTGAACTCGCGGATCAGATCCGACTGCTCGGACTGTGTGTCGAGCACCGGAACGGCGTCGCGCACCAATGCCAGCGTCTGCGGGAGCGCCTCGTTGCCCGCCTCCGAAATGTTACCGAGCGAGTCGACGAGCGACTGCAGATCGTTGCCCTTGCCGTCGAATGCCACACCGAGCTCGTTGACGACCTTCGTAAGGTTGTCCAGCGGTACCGACCTGACCAGCGTGTTGGTGTTGGCCAGCACATCCTCCACCGGGACGGGTGTCGAGGTGTCGGCGGCCGCTATCTCGGAGCCGTCGACCAGAAACGGTCCCTGATCGGTCTGCGGCTGAAGATCGACGTACTGCTCGCCGATCGCGGACCTGTTCGCCACGACGGCCTTCGTGTCGGACGGGATATCGGGACCACCGTTGTCGAGCTTGAGCTCCACCTGGACACCGTCCGGGGTCAACTGCAGGTCGCCGACGGTACCCACCGGCACCCCTCGGTAGGTGACCTCGGCATTGGAGAAGATTCCACCGGAATCAGCGAGATTCAGCGCCACCTTGTACTGCCCGAACCCGAGCATGTTGTCCAGACGAACGTACTTTCCGCCCACATAGATCAACCCGAGCAGGGCGATCACGATGAATGCCACCAACTGGTACCGAACGAGCTTCGATCTCACTGGCCAACTCCGAACTGTTCGAGCAGATCATTCAACGGGGCCAACGGGTCGAACGGCGCAGGCTCTACCGCGGCGGCCTGTCCAGCCGGTGCACCCGGCCCGGGAACGGGTGACGGGATGATCGGCGGCAACGGCAGCAACGAGATCGTCGGCCAGCCCGGACGCGGTCCGTTTCCGTTGTAGTACGGATTGGACGGGTCGACGACGGGAAGTGTGTTGCCGTACTTCGGCTGGACGTAGACCGGATTTCCCTCGCCCACACCGAAGTTACGCAGCGCAGTTCCGATCGACAGGTCCAGCGACAGGAACAGGTTGGCCGAATTGCCCTCGATGATCTTCTCGGTGCCGTCGGCGAATGGCAGCGTGGGGATCACCGACAGTGACGTCACCACGTCGTCCGCCGAATCTGCCAGTGCCTGCAGAGTGGGACGTAGCGCCCGCAGGTCTGCGATCAGATCGTCCTTGGATCGGTTGATCACGTCGGTGCCGACCGAGCCGAGGCGATCGAGCGCACCAAGCATCTCCGTCAACTGCGGTCGCTGCTGCTCGAGCACGTCGGTGGCGATCGGCAGATCCTTGAGCACTCCGTCGATCTTGTCGGTCTGCGAGTTGACGCGCCCGCTGAGCGCGTCGAGACCGTCGATGGCTCGGGTGATGTCGTCGCGCTGCTGGTTGAGTCCGTCGATCAGCGTGTTCGCCTGTTGCAGAAGTTCTTTGGTCCTACCTTCTCGACCGTCGAACGCCGTGCTCAGTTCCTTGACGATGGGCGAGAGCTGACCCACGCCGCCGCCGTTGAGCAGCAGCGAGAGCGCGCCGAGGACCTGCTCGATGTCGGTGGCGTGGCGAGTTCGATCGAGCGGGATCGTGTCACCGTCCTGCAAGCGTGCGGCTTCCTCGTCACCCGGAGGCGCGGACAGCTGCACGAACTTCTCACCGAGCAGGTTGGTCTGCTGCACCGACGCCATCGCGTTGGCCGGCAGGTCGACGGCGGAGTTCAAGATGACGTTGACGTCGGCGGTCCAACCGTCGTTGGGAACAGTGATCGAGTCGACGCGGCCGACGGCCACACCGTCGACCTTGACGGTCGACTGCGGGACGAGGTCCAGCACATCGTCGAACTGAACTGTCAGGTTGAACGGGTTGTCCCCGACATCGGCACCACCCGGTAGTGGAATGGCGTAGATGCCGGCCGACGAGCATGCACCGGCAGAAATTGCCACCACGCACAGTCCTGCGCCGAGGGACAACGAACGCTTCACGCGGGCTCGATTCCGATTCACAGAGGTACTCACTGTCCCCCACCTCCGATGTACGACTGCTCCAGACCCGGCATCGAGCTGGTTCCGAGCTTGGGCGAGACCACGCCCGGGACCGTGCCCGGCACGGACTGGTTCTGCTGGATGTCGTTGGTGAGAACACCGAACGGCAGCACGATCCGGTTCTGGTCGGCGAGAGGTGCCTGGATCATGGTGGTGATGTTGGCGCACTGGTCGATGATCGGCTGGATCTGCGCACCGAGGGCCTCGAAGCGCGGATCACCGGGTACCAGCTTGCCGAGGTCGATCAGCCGGCAGACGGTGCCGAGGGGGTCCTGGGTCTCGTTCTGCAGATTGGCGCGCGAGGCGAGCGTGCCCGACTCGGCGTCGTAGGCATTGACCAAGTTGCTGATGGCCAGCGGCAGCAACGTCAAGGTCTGCACCAGCTGCTCGCGGTTGTCGGCCAGGGTTTGAGTGGGCTGGACGAGGCCGTTGGCCGCGTCGGTCAGTTCGGTGCGGTTGTCCGCGACGAACGTTGCGACGTCACCGAGCGACACCGAAAGTTGTTGCAGCGCAGCACCGAGATCCTCACGCTGACCCGACAGGAAGCCGGTCAGATCCGCCAACTGAGTATTGAAGTTGCGTACCTGCTGATCGTTCACGGCCAGAGCACTGACGAAGGTCTGCAGATTCTTGATCGTGTCGAACACATCGGTGCGCGAGTCGCTCAAGGTCCGGCCGGCCGCCGAGAGCTGAGTGATGCTGTTGCCCAGCGCTTCACCGTTGCCGTCGAGGTTGGCGGCACCGGTGTTCACGAAGTCCGTGAGCGCGCCGTCCTTGTTGGCACCGTCAGGTCCGAGAGCCTGGGACAGGTCGTTGATCGAGGAGTACAGCTCATCGACCTCGACGGGGGTGGCCGTGCGATCGCGACCGATCGTCGTTCCACTGGCCATTGTGTCGCCGCCGGTGTAGGCGGGTGCCAGCTGAACGTAACGATCGGCGACGAGCGAGGGGGTCACCTGTACTGCCTTCGCATCGGCGGGAATGTCGATGCCCCGGTCGACTCGGAGGACTACCTCGACGTCGTCACCCATCGGGGTGACGGAGTCGACGGTGCCCACCTTGACGCCGAGTACACGGACCTCGGAGCCGGAGTAGATGCCGACCGACTTGTCGAAGTAGGCGGTGATCTTGGTTGTTCCGGCTCTGGTGAACAGCCACCAACCGGCGACCGCTACGACCAGTGCCACCACCACGACGACGGCGATGATTGCGAGTTTGTTCTTGTTTCGCGGCGCTGCCTGAGTGTCTGTCATCAGTTCCCCGCCAACTTGTCGACCGAGGGCTCGCGGTAACCAGGTATCAACGGAACTCCGGGTGGTGTGAGGTTGGCCAGGACGATATCGAGCCACCGGCCGTTACCGGTCACGTTGGTGTAGAGGCGAATGAACGGCTCGTACAGCTTGAGTGCCCGGTCGAGATTGTCGTTGTTGCGTTGCAGGATCTCGATGACGCCGTTGAGCTGCTGCAGCATCGGGTTGATGGTGGCTTCGTTGTCGCGGACCAGACCGGTCAGCTGCTGAGACACCCGCTGGGTGCCGGTGAGGAGCTGCGAGATGGCCTGCTGCCGGTTGTTGAGCTCTTCGAGCAACGGGCCTGCATCGGTGATCAACTTGTTGAACTGCTCGTTGCGGTCGGCCAGCACCTTCGATGTCTCACCGGTGGCAGCGAACAGCTTCTTGAGCTCCTCGTCGCGGCTTGCCACCGTCTGAGACAACCGAGTCACACCGTCCAACGAGGCACGGATGTTCGCCGGGGTCTCCGAGAAGGCCTCGGACAGGGTTCGCATGCTGTTGGCGAGTTGGTCGGTGTCGATGTCGTTGATGGTCGATGCCGCAGCCGAGAACGCATCGATCACGTCGTAGGGAGACGTGGTGCGATCGAGCGGAATCGTGTCCTTGGGGCTCAAGGTTTCCGGGCCACTGGGGTCGAGGGCCAAGTATTTCTGGCCGAGCAATGTCTTGATGGCGATGGCCGCTCGCGACTCGTTGCCGACCCAGGCGTCCTGCACCGTGAAGTCCACGAGTACCCGGTCGCCGTCGAGACGCACATCGGTCACCTTGCCGACCTTGACGCCCGCGATGCGGACTTCGTTGGACGGCTTGAGACCTGCTGCTTCGCTGAACTCTGCGGTGTACACCGAGCCGGCACCGATGATCGGAAGCCGGTCGAGAAAGAAGACCGACAGTGTGGCGAGCAGGATGACGGCGATTCCCAGCGCACCGATGGTTGCCGGACTACGACGAGATTTCATTGCTTGATCCCCCCAGCTTTGCAGCGCTCTGCCGAGTTCGTGTACAGCGGCTGGTTTACGGTCGGAAGCCCGGTCGGCAAGTTCAGGTTCGGCGAATACCCCGGTCCGGCAACGATATCGATGCCGCAGAGGTAGAACGTGAACCACGATCCCTGCTGGGCCGTGCGGATGAGCTTGTCCAGCTTGTTCGGCAGAATTCCGAGGACCTTGTCGACGTCGTCGCTGCGGCGGTTCACGGTCTCCGACACCGTGTTCAGGGCCGTCACCGATCCCTGGATCGACGGCCTGGTCGGTTCGAGCAAATCGGCCGTTGCGTTGGTCAGACCGGCCAACGACGTGACGGCCGAGCCCACCACGTCACGATCGGCCGACAGTCCGGAGACCAACTTCTGAGTGTTGACGATCAGACTGTCGAGCTGCCCGTCGTTCTGATTGACCGTCGCCAGAACGTTGTTGAGATTGGTGATGACCTGGCCGATGACCTGATCCTTGTCTGCAACCGTGTTCGTCAGACTCGCAGTGTTGGTCACCAGCTCGTTGATGGTGCCCGACTCCCCCTGGAACACCTGAATGATCTGGTACGACAACTTGTTGACGTCGTCTGCACTCAGCGTGGTGAACAACGGCCGGAAGCCGTCGAACAGCGTGGTCAGGTTGACCGCCGGCTTGGTCCGCTCCAACGGGATCGTCGCACCCCCGTTGATCTTCTGACCTTGATCGCCCGAGCCCTGCTCGATGGCTATGTAGCGCTGGCCCACCAGGTTTCGGAAGCGGATGGTCGCCGTCGAACTCGCCGGTAGCCAGTCACGGCTGCTGAGCGTGAAGTCCACCTTCGCTTCGCGTTCGTTGGCGATCTCGATCTTGTCCACCTGGCCGACGCGAACGCCGGCGATACGAACCTCGTCGCCCTCGTTGAGAGAGGTGACGTCGGTGAACATTGCCGAGAACGTGGTACCGCCGCCGCCACTCGAATTGGCGATGGTGAAGGCAAGGGTGGCCGTGGCGATGATCGTGATCACAGCGAACACGACCAACTTGATGATCGGCGCGAGAAGGCCTCTCATTTCACGCTCACCTCCGCTCCTCTCAGTGCCGGAGCGCCGATAGCGGCAGCCCACGACGGAATGCTGTCCGGTGCAACACCACTCGCCTGTCCGTAGATCACGGCCAGAGTGTCGCGCTCGAAGTCCGAGCCCTCGTAGCTCGCCGGCTCGGCGGATTCCGCGATGGCCGGAACGATGGAACTCTGAGCCGACTTCGGGGGGCCCTGTCCTGGGATCGTCTGCGGGCCCGGGTTGCGAGTCGGGACCTGGTACGAACCGTCGTTGATGGAACCTCCCGGGTACTGCGGGAAGAACTCTCCGGGTGCAGCAGGCTCGAAGCACGTAGCTCCGCGATCGTCGAACAAGCGCGGCTCGTCCTGGTTCGGCAAGTAACGGCCCTTCGGGTTGACGAACGATGCGGAGACGTTGATGCCGGGATACTCGTCGCCCTCACCGAGCACGACCGCGCCTCGCCTGGCACCTTCGGCGAACTGGCTGAACGTGCAGCCGAACGTCGGCGAGAACTCGGCGAGCAGTTCGAGTGCCTCACGGGAATTCGACGCCAAGCTGATCAGATTCTCCGAGTTCGCCTGCAGGAAGTCCGCGGTGACGTTCGACGCCGACGTGAGCGATCCGTAGAGCGTCTCGAGACCGGACTGACGCTCTACGACGGTGTTACCCGTCGTACGCAGGTTGTCCAGGGCCGAGATCAGCTCCGGTGCCGCGTCCGCGTAGGTCTGGGAGAAATCTGCGAGACCGACGAGGGTCTGCTGAATGTTCGGCAGCTCCGTGTTCAGACCCGACACGATGTTCGTCAGATTGTCGATGGTCTGACCCAGCTGCTCGCCGCGTCCGCTGAGGCCCTGCGCCAGCGACCCGAGGGTGTTGGCCAGATCCTGCGGCGGAATTGCCTGCAGCAGTGGGAGCAAGCCGTCGAGCAACTGCCCGACCTCGATCGCGTTTCCGCTCGTGTCCTGACGCAGAACCGTGCCGTCGGTGATCGGCGACGCCGAATCGTTCTCGGGCACGATCAGCGAGACGTATCGCTCGCCGAACAATGTCTTCGGGAGCAGTCGAGCTGTCGCGTTCGACGGAATCAGCGGTGCCTTGTCCGGATCGATGGCCAACTGCGACGTGACCACGCCGTCGACACTCGACGCCGATCGCACCTCGCCCACGATCATTCCGCGCACCTTGACGTCGGCGTTCATCGGTAGAGCGTTTCCTACCGAGTCGGTTTCGAGGCTGACGTTCACCACGTCCTTGAACGTCTTGTTGTAGGAGGTGATGCTCCATCCCAGAAACAGGATGAGCACCAGAAAGAATGCAAGTCCGAGCAGTACTCGCTGCAGTCGCGACGGCGAGTCGATCATCCGGCAACCCTCACTGTGGTGGTCGTGCCCCAGATGGCGAGGCTCAGGAAGAAGTCGAGAACAGCGATCGTGACGATGGCCGTACGCACTGCACGGCCCACTGCGACACCGACGCCGGCCGGTCCACCGGAGGCGTGGTAGCCGTAGTAGCAGTGGATCATGATCAGCACAAAAGCGAAGATGAGCACCTTGAGGAAGGAATACAGCACATCTTCCGGGGGTAGGAACAGATTGAAGTAGTGGTCGTACGAACCCGACGATTGCCCATTGAAGATCGTGCTGATCCCCCTGGACGCGATGTAGGACGCCAGCAGACCGACGATGTAGAGCGGGATGACCGCGACGAAGCCGGCGATCATGCGAGTGGTGACGAGGAACGGCACACTCGGCACCGCCATGACCTCGAGCGCATCGATCTCCTCGGAGATCCGCATGGCACCGAGCTGAGCGGTGAAGCCACAGCCGACGGTTGCCGAGAGCGCCAGGCCCGCGACGATCGGTGCGATTTCACGGGTGTTGACGTACGCCGACAGGAATCCGGTGAGCACGGAGCTACCGAGCTGTTCGAGCGCTGCGTATCCCTGCAGGCCGACGACGATGCCGGTGAAGCCCGACATCATCACGATCACGCCGATGGTGCCACCGATGACGGCCAGCGCGCCGCTGCCGAAGGTGACCTCCGCCAGCAGGCGGAGCACCTCCTTCTTGTAATGGACTGCAGTCTTGGGAATCCACCCGATTGCCCGCAGATAGAACGACATCTGCTCGCCTGCACGATCGAGCACGTTGAGCGGAGCATTGCCGACGCGCTTGACGCGCATCAGTGTGCGGTCACCGCGACCTCTTGCGATAGTCATCGCGGTTACGCTCCCTTCGCTGGAACGACCTGGAGGTACACCAGGGTCAGAATGAGGTTGGCGAAGAAGAGCAGCAGGAACGTGATGACCACGGTCTGGTTCACTGCCTCGCCGACGCCCTTGGGGCCGGGGTTGGGGTTGAGCCCCTTGTACGAGGCGATGATGCCCGCAATCAGGCCGAAGATCGCCGCTTTCGCTTCTGCGACATAGAGATCCGGAAGCTGCGCCAGCGCCGAGAACGACGCCAGGTACGCACCGGGGGTACCGCCCTGCAGGATCACGTTGAAGAAGTAGCCACCCGCGATGCCGACGACCGAAACCAGGCCGTTGAGCAACAGCGCGATGAGAATCATGGCGAGCACACGCGGAACGATCAAGCGGTGCACCGGATCGATACCCAGGACTCGCATCGCGTCGATTTCTTCACGAATGGTCCGGGAGCCCAGGTCGGCGGTGACGGCCGAGCCCGCGGCGCCGGCAACGAGCAGAGCCGTCACGAGAGGCGAACCCTGCTGGATGACCGCGAGCACACTGGCTGCACCGGTGAACGATTCGGCACCGAGTTGCTTGATGAGCGATCCGGTCTGCAGTGAGACCACCGCGCCGAAAGGAATGGCGACGAGCGCAGTCGGCAGAATCGTCACGCTGGCGATGAACCAGGCCTGCTCGATGAACTCACGGAACTGGAACGGCCTCCGAAAGGTGTTCCGAACGACCTCGACCAGAAGTTCGACGATATTGCCGGCTTGTGTCAGAGCGGCGTTCGCCGGAGCGAACGCGGACTTCTTCGATCCCCCCATGTCTGCTATTGACCCCGACCTTGCGTAGGAGCTTGGTAGCCCTGTTGATCATGTCCTTGCCCGCTGTAACCCTGCTGGTCGTATCCCTGCTGGTCATATCCCTGCTGGCCGTAGCCCTGCTGGTCGTAACCCTGCTGGTCGTAGCCCT
Source organism: Rhodococcus sp. Leaf278 (assembly GCF_001426085.1). Lineage (GTDB taxonomy): Bacteria > Actinomycetota > Actinomycetes > Mycobacteriales > Mycobacteriaceae > Rhodococcoides. The sequence continues at coordinate 261,122 of NZ_LMRR01000001.1, read as the reverse complement.
GCTGGTCGTAGCCCTGCTGGTCGTAGCCCTGCTGGTCGTGACCCTGCTGGCCGGCGTACGCGGGGTACTGATGCCCGGGGTCGGTGGTATCGAGGCTCTCCTGGATCGCGACCTGCGCATTGTGAGGCAGGGTGTGCATGATCTGGCGGACCCGCTCCTGCCTGCGACCGACGGCCTTACGCACCGGGGTACCGGGGGTCGCCTTCATCTGCGGCACGATGCCTTCCACGTCGTCGACGCCACCGGCGTGGTGCCCGGCATCGACGAGGGCCTGCTCGTGCGCCATCTGCGCCTCGTCCTTCTCCTCCGACATACCGATCGGACCGATCATCGTTCCGTTGAGGAACTGCTTGACCACCGGCTCGTCGCTGGTGAGGAGCACCTCGCGCGGGCCGAACATGACCAGCTGACGGCGGAAGAGCATGCCGATGTTGTCCGGCACCGTACGTGCGAGGTTGATGTTGTGCGAGACGATCAGGATCGTGGCATCGATGTTGGCGTTGATGTCGATCAGAGTCTGCGAAATGTACGTGGTACGAACAGGATCGAGGCCGGAGTCGGGCTCGTCGACCAGAATGATCTCGGGGTCGAGCACCAGGGCGCGGGCGAGACCGGCGCGCTTGCGCATACCACCGGAGATCTCGCCGGGCAGCTTGTCTTCCGCTCCCAGCAGACCCGTCAGTTCGAGCTTCTCCATGACGATCTTGCGGATGTCGGACTCGGACTTCTTCGTGTGCTCACGAAGCGGGAACGCGACGTTGTCGTAGAGGTTCATCGAGCCGAACAGCGCACCGTCCTGGAACAGCACCCCGAACAGCTTGCGGATCTCGTAGAGCTCACGGGAGGAGCACTGCAGGATGTCGGTTCCGTCGATGAAGATCTTGCCCTGCTCGGGACGCAGCAGACCGATCAGAGACTTCAGGAAGACCGACTTACCGGTACCGGAAGGACCGAGGAGCGCACTGACTTCACCCTTCGGCAGGGTCAACGTCACGTCCTGCCAAATCTTCTGTACACCGAAAGACTTGGTCAATCCTTCGACCGAAACCTCGACTCCCACGCTGACCTCCACAATTCGTACACATCGACCCGGATGTGGGTTGCGTCACTGTATCCCATGCAGGTGTCCGCACCGACACAGGAGCTTACCGCCCAGTAAGAACTTCCCCGAGTCAGGCTGTAGAGCTTGCATCAGTGTGGCTCATCTCACGCGACACGGTCGGCGACTCGCCAGAACTGTGACAAGTACCAGTGACGCAATGCTGTGAGACACCACAAGTGAACCCAACCGAAACCCTTCGACATGCTTCAGACTTCGGCGAGATCGAGTAAACAGGGGCGCAATCCGGGTGTCACGAAATCCGGCAGAGTCAGTGACCGATCACAACGAGACGGCCGAAGCAGCACCTCGAACCCAGAAACAGTTGGAGCCCGAAACGCAGAAAAGGGCCGCTCTCACCGAGGTGAGAACGGCCCTTCTGCGCTCTCTTGATCAGAGCACGAAGTACGACTGCAGCGAAGCGGTCTTACTTGACGGAGATCTTTGCGCCGGCAGCTTCCAGCTTCTCCTTGGCAGCCTCGGCTGCGTCCTTGGCGACCTTCTCCAGGATGGCCTTCGGAGCGCTCTCGACGAGGTCCTTGGCTTCCTTCAGGCCGAGGCCGGAAACGACCTCACGGACGACCTTGATGACCTGGATCTTCTTGTCGCCGGCCGACTCGAGGACGACGTCGAACTCGTCCTGCTCTTCAGCAGCCTCGGCGGGGGCAGCGCCGCCGCCTGCAGCAGCAACAGCGACGGGAGCAGCTGCGGTGACCTCGAAGGTCTCCTCGAATGCCTTCACGAACTCGCTGAGCTCGAGGAGGGTGAGCTCCTTGAACTGGTCGAGCAATTCTTCGGTGCTGAGCTTCGCCATGGTGGCGGGTCCTTCCTGTAAGTACCTGGTCGCTGATCCGCGACTTGGTGTTGGTGGTGTGGAGCTGAGCTGTTCGCCAATACCAGCGGATCAGCTTTCGGCGGGAGCTTCCGCCGGTGCTTCTGCTTCTGCAGGCGCTTCGGCTGCGGCGGGTGCGCCGGCAGCCTTCTTCTCCTGCAACGCGAACGCCAGACGCGCGAACTGCGATGCGGGAGCGTTGAACAGGCCTGCAGCCTTCGACAAGTTGCCCTTCATGGCGCCGGCGAGCTTGGCCAACAGGATTTCGCGCGACTCGAGGTCTGCGATCTTGTTGATCTCGTCCACGGACAGCGTTGCGCCGTCCATGTAGCCGCCCTTGACGATCAAGGCCTTGTTGTCCTTCGCGAAGGCCTTGATGGCCTTCGCAGCGTCGACCGGCTCGCCCTTGATGAATGCAATGGCGGTCGGTCCGACGAACAAATCGTCGAGGCCGGTAATACCGGCTTCGGCGGCTGCGCGCTTGACCAGGGTGTTCTTGGCGACGGAGTACGTGGCACCTTCGCCGAGCGCACGCCGGAGCTGAGTCAGACCGGACACCGACAGGCCACGGTATTCCGTGACGACGGCAGCCGTCGAACCCTTGAACTGTTCGGTGATCTCCGATACTGCTGAGACCTTTTCGGGCTTTGCCATACTTCGCCTCCTCTCGTGGGAAGTTGTGTCGATCGCGAGAGGGCCGGAAAACGACGAACGCCCCGGCGCAAGAAGCACACGGGGCGTGAACGAGCGGGCAACCGCAAGGGCTGCACACAGGTTCCCTACCTCGTTCTCCTGCGTGGGCCGTCCGAAGAGATCTCGAACCTTCAACCGCGCAACTCCCGGAAGTGAATCCTTCGAGAAGGCGGTGACCAACGGTCTTGGGTAGAACTTGATTGGGCGATCTGGACTGGAGTGCATGCACTCGTGATCCGAACCGTCGACCAGACTACAACACTCTCGGTGTCAACTCCAAAACGCCGCTTCCACCGAATCCACCCGCTACTGCCGCACCCCGTACACAACCAGGTTCCGCTCGTAGCTGCCCACGGACCTATCGAAGTCACCCGAGCACGTGATCAATCGGATCTCGTCGGCAGCCACCGCTCCGAAGACGAGGGCCGTCGGGAACTCCGCTTTGCCGTAGTCGCCGATCCGATCGACACGGTAGTCGGCTCGACCACCCGTCTCGTCTGCCACCGTGACGACATCTCCCGGTCGCAGCTCGGACAATCGATCGAACACCGCGGGGCCGTTCGTGGAATCGACATGGCCGGCGAGCACCGTCGGACTCCCGATCACGCCGGGCCGACCGCCGCCGGTGAACCATCCGACGTCGTCGTAGTCGCTCGGTACCTGCATCTGCCCGTCCCCGGTGAGACCGAGGCCGATCAGAGGCTCGTCGAGTTCGATGGTCTGGGCGCTCAACCGTGCCGGGGCAGGCCACACCGAGTCCACCACGGGGGAGGGAGTGGACATGCCGGACGACGGCTGCGAGGAAACGGGCACAGCCGGCGGTGGTGGAGCGGCAGGTGGTGATGGTTCGGCGGTACAGCCCGTCACCACCACCACTGCCGTCAGAGCAACCAGATGCCGGTATCTCAGCTGCGTGCCGTCCCGTTGCGGCGAGCTACCAACGTCACTCCCGCGATCGCCGTTGCACCCAGGACTACTGCGCCGAGGGCTACCGCGCCGACGAGGGGCACGGCGGAAATGGTCGCGGAATCGGATGCCGCCAGCGCGGAACCGCCACCTCCGGTCGCCACGGATCCGACCGGAATCTGGGTCAGCTGTCCGCGCACGGCCCCGGCCGAGAAGTCGACGGTGTGGGTGTCGGCGGCGAAGCCCGCCGGGTTGGCTTCGATCTGGTCCAGAGTGAATCCGGTACCGCTGTCGGCCGCGGCACCGGCCGGCGTCAGACCGGTGGTGAACGGTCCCTGCATGCATCCACTGCTCGTACGTGGGCCGTCACCGATCGGAGTCGGGTTCGGGAAGGCCAGCCGCGGCGGCCCTGCGGCACCCGCTACAGCCTGGTGAAGGTGGGTAGCGGTCTTGGCCGGGCTCATGTAGTCGCCGGTGACTCCGTCGAGCGCGATGTCGTAACACACGATGTCGAGGTCGGAATTGATACGCAGCGTGAAGGTTCCCGTTGCGCCCGGCTGACCCGGAGTGGCCACACCCTCGCCGTTGAGGACCTGGTCGGGGGTTGCCATTGCAGTGAAGGCGCTGGTGAACGAATCCGGTTCGGCAACAGGAGTATCGGCACCGGCCGGGGCGGCGGTGAACAGCATCAGCGCGGCGGCCGTGCCACCGACGACTGCGGTGGCGGTGCCGCGGACGGACAGTGCCGGGCGGGTGATCGAGCGTCTGGTCATCTCGTGTGCCTTCCGTGGGAGTATCGGGCAAGCGAGCCCGTGCAGAGGAGTACGACCGCTGATGCCACGATGTTCAAAGCTCGGTAAAGAAATATTCCAGTCCCGGATATGACGCCCGGGTGTCCGGCCGGGCGACATCGTCCCGCTGACCGAGGGGCTCCGATGGACCGCAGATGCCGGTCTCGTCGAGTCACGAGCCTGCGTCACTCGGAGCGGCCGCACCTTCTCGATGTCGTTGCTGCCGCAACAGCGTCCAGGTGCCGGACCTTGTCAGATGGATGTTGGTGACGACCTGTAGCGCCACCAAGGTGACGATCCAGAGGATGCCCGACAGGGCCGGCACCCGGTCGATCGGCAACATGACCGCCATCAGCATTCGGATCATCGCGTCGAAGAACAGAGCACCCGCCCAGATCAACGACGTCACCCGCCAGGCACGTCGGAACCCAGGCTCGTTTTCCCACAACGCTTCCCAGCGGCCAGGATCACCACTCCCGGTCACGTCAGTCGCGCTGGGATGGACGGACCGGTCGAGCAACGGACGGGTCAACCGGTAACTCAGCGGGCGTCGGGCGCGCACGCTGACCAGAAACCAGCAGCCCCACGCAGCCGTCAGTAGCGCGTCCTTGAACAGGAGGATGCGCGGATCGCCGGAAAACTCCTCGGCCGCAGCACTCACCACGAGCACCACCAGGACCGAGCTGCCGAGCGCGTCGATCCGGCGGTGCCGGACGGCCCGGACGAGCACCGAGACAGCCGGGATAACAGCACCTGCCAACAACGCGGTTCCGGTGTCGGATCCCCAGTGCCGCAACAAGTAGTACATCGCGATCGGGGCGAGGAGATCAGCGAGCACGGCGACCGACGGAGCTACGGCCGGCGGTCTGTAGCGCCGGAGCAGCACCAGCAGGCCGACCGCGAGGCCGATCAGGAGTCCGGTGCCGTGATCGTCCCGCATCATCGTCATCACCACGGCGGCGACAACGACTACCGGCCCACCGATCCGGACGATGCCGTCCGCGCCCAGAGCACGCCGCCCTACCGCAACGGCGACGATCGAGAGGTTCCCGGCGATCACCGATGCTGTCACCCCGCCCAGATCCAAAGCGGTCAGGTAGACACTGAAGAAGATCGCGTACCAGTGGGCGAACTCGACGGGACGTTGCGGTGGCGCATCGGTCCGGGACGTCAGGACCAAGACCCCGATCAGGGCCGCGACGGCAGCGGAGGAGCCGCCTCCGGTGTCGGTCGGATGCCAGGCGCTGTAGATGGCCACGCTTGCCACACCGCCGACGAGGTAGGCGGACAGCCAGGACATCGCGCCGACTCGACGCTGCACAGCCGTGCCGACCAGAACGATGCCGACCAGGTTGAAGGCGAGCTGTCCCCAACCGTCCGGTTGCACCAGGATCGGGCTCACGGCTCGCCACCACTGGCCCGCCAGCAGCTGCGGCCGATCACGTACGAGTAGGTCCATCAACCCCGGGGAGAGTTGGGCGACGAGGCTGATCAGCAGCGTCACTCCGGCCACGATCGCGGTGAGTACCGGGAAGCCAGGCTGCCGTGGCGCCTCGGGGGTCACGGGGCTGGTCACGACTCTCGCCAGTCGGTTCGGTCGGCCCTGAGTGCGGTTTCGAAAAACTCCGTCATCTCGCGGGCATAGGCCACCAGATCGACATCCGGCTCGTGCCGCAGCAGGTGCGGGACCGCTTCGATCGACTGCTGGATGACGGTGGCGGCGACCCGCGGATCGCTCGTGTGCAGCTCGCCGGATCGACATCCGTCATCGATGATCTGTTGCAGCGCTTCGATTCCCGAGGGCCGGGAGCCTGCAGGAACATGCAGCGCACCGGCACCGAGCAGGATAGTGAGCGCGACCATCTCGGCTCGGTGATCGGCCATATGCGCCAAGTTTGCCTCGATGTAGGCGCGGACAGCGGTCGTCTTCGTCGTTGCCGCGCGGACTCGCTCGGCGACAGCGTGACCGAGATCGGTGATGACGGTGAGCGCGACCTGCGTCATCAACTCGGCGCGATCCTCGAAGTGATACGAGATCATTCGGGTGCTGCTCAGCCCACCACGCCGCACGATGGCCGCGAACGAAGTCCCGTCGTATCCGTCCTCGGCGAGCGTGCGGATGGTCGCTTCGATGATCTGGGCCCGACGGCCGCTTGCCCGGTCCGACAGTTTTACTCGCATGAGTAAATACTAGACTCCATCCCTCCTGCCTGCCCGGGCTATTGGATCGGGGGTCCTGCCTGATGTCGACCACAGTGCGGCAGTGTGGATCTCAACCGTAGGCAGAAAATCTGCCGACCTTTCCGGGTTCGACGATCTCGAACTGCTTGGTCAGATCGGTGTGCTCGAGCAGTTCGATCTGCTCGGCGAACTGGTCGCTCACAACGAAGACCGCGGTGCTCAGCTTCCATTCCCCCATCAGCCAGGCGCGCAGCACGTCGAGCAACTTCGAGTCCATACCCGTCTGCATACGCGACTTGCGAACCCAGAAGTAGACAACGACATCGACGGAATCCCACCCGCCCTCACCGGTAGGCGTCACGGTGGCCTTCGTCAGGAACGTCGCATCTGTGGGGAACAAGTAGACACAGCCCAGGCATTCGTCGGTAACTGGATCGACGACGGTGTAGGTGAAGGCCCGATGCGCTGCATGGCGCTCCTCGAGGCCGACGAGGTCTTCTCGGTTCGCTTCGACGCTGAAGTCATCCTCGGGCCACGTCGCCTGCTCCCAACGCCTCAGCTGTTCCCGCGTCTCCATCAGCGCTGCGTGATCGGCGGGCGCGTCAGCTGGGGTGATCGGGCGGAGCAGGAACTGGTCGGTCCGCAGGATGGTTGGAACCGGCGCAGCCGGATCGGTGAACGACATAGGTGCACCTTTCGTGGACTCGATCCACACGCTAGTCGCGTCCGTCGAACAAATATTCCGAGTCGGGCAGCCCGATCACAACTGAGTAGTTGTACTCGCGGTAGGCACTGTTCGAGGCGCGCGCCAGGCGCCCCTCGCGGTGGAGTACGACCGCTGATGCCACGATGTTCAAAGCTCGGTAAGGAAATATTCCAGTCCCGGAAATGAACGCCCGGGTGTCCGTCGACGTAATCACTGTCATGAGCATCGGGAGCGTGATCGAACTGGACTTCGACGTCACTGCCGCGTACGACGAGCACGCGTCGGCCATGCTCGGTTTCGCCGTCAACGCTCTGCGCGACCGGACGCTCGCCGAGGATTGTGTTCAGGAGACGTTCCTGCGCGCATGGCGGGCGCGTTCCCGCTTCGAGCCCGGACGTGGATCGCTGCGAACGTGGTTGTTCGCCATCGAACGCAACGTCATCGTCGACGTGCAACGGTCGCTCACCAGAATGCCGATGCCGGCGTCGGAACGGATCGAGGACGTCGACCGTTGGTCGGTCGCGATCTCGCGAGACACCAGTCCCGACGTCGACGAGCGGCTGCGCATCATCGCCGCGCTCGCACTGCTTTCTCCCGATCACCGGCAGGTCGTCGTGGCCGTTCATCTGGCCGGAACGACCTATGCGGAGCTGTCCGAGTCGACGGGAGTGGCCGTCCGAACACTGCGCACCCGCGCCTTCTACGCATTGAGGGCGCTCCGAGACCACCTCGACGGACAGGAGGAAGCATGAACGCCCGAGACGATCGCCGAGCCGAACTGATCGCCGCTGCCGTCGCCGACGACCTCGACGACACCGAGAGTGCAGAACTACGCGAGCTCGCAGCGTCCGATCCCACCGTCGACATCGACATCGCCGAACTGCGTGCGTTGACCGAGACTGTCGGTTCTCGCGGTCCGGCCGGACCGTGGCTCGAATTTTCGGCGTCACCCGATCTGCGCGAGCGAGTTCTGGGTTCGACGGGCGACTCGGTGTGGCCACCGCGTGATCGAGGAAAGGACGCGCCGCGATTCGGCGGGCGGCGCAGGTCTACCGGCCTGATGGCTGCAGCGGCAGTAGTGGGACTGGTGGTCGGCGGTGGCGTCGTCCTCGGCGTCGACGCCTTTCGAGCGAAACCCGAGCAGCCGGCGGCCGCGATCACCGGCCCTCCGGGAACCCTCGGTGCCTACGAGCAGGTCGCCTTCACCACGAGCAGGCCGAACGTGGACATCGAGGGCGGCCTCGTTGCCCATACCTGGGGCACGGAGACCTTCCTCGACATGGACGGCATATCCGAGCGGGGTCCGTACGAGGTTGTTCTCGTCGATCGGTCGGGCACCGAACTCCCGTCCGGCACGTTCCTCGGAAGCGACGTCACCATCGAGTGCCGCATGAACGCAGCCGTTTTGCGCGGCGACGTCACCGAGATCGAGATCCGCAGTTCCGACGGCTCCGTGCTGGCGTCGGCTCAGTTGCCGAACACCTGACGATCCCGCGAACCGGGCCACCAGTTTCGCGCGCCGAACAGCTTCATCATCGCGGGCACCATCATCATCCGGACCAACACGGCGTCGAACAGCACAGCGACGGCGAGCGCGAAGCCGAACTGTTGCAGCTCGAGTACGTCGGCGGTGAGGAAGCTCGCGAACACCGCGATCATGATCGCTGCTGCCGCGGTGATCGGCCTGGCAGTGTGTTCCAGCCCGTCGACGATTGCGGTGTCGTTGGCGTCACCCGTGTCGGTTCCGTCGTTGCGCACGAACACTTCTCGCATGCGGCCGATCAGGAACACCTCGTAGTCCATCGAGAGCCCGAAGACGACCGCGAAGACGGTGACCGGCAGATAGACCTGGATGTAGCCCGGGCTCTCGAATCCGAGGAGCGACGAACCCCAACCCCACTGGAACACCGCCACCGTGGCTCCCAACGCGGCACCGGTCACCAGTACGTTCATGGCCACTGCCTTCACCGGAATCACCACGCTTCGGAAGACGATGCCCAGGTACACCAGGGAGAAGGCCAGGACTGCGGCGACGACCCAGAGGAATTTGCCAGAGATCTCCCGAGAGGCGTCGACCACCAGCGCGGTGGTCCCACCGACCGAGACGTTCGTCCCGTCACGTTCCCCCGCCACCAGCGCTTGCGATCTGATCGACGTGACGAGGTCGGAGGCGTCGGTCGAATCGATCGGCACCGACGGGACCACGATCAACAGCGTCCGACCGTCGTCCTGCTGGGCCAATGCGTACTCGACCCGACCATCGGCGCGAACGTCGTCGGCGAAGGACGCGACCGTTGCCGTCTGGACTGGGTCGAGAGGGCGGTCGTCCTCGCCGGTGAACACCACGGTGATCGGCGAGATGGTGCCGGGAGCGAACTTGTCGGTCAGTACCGCGTTCGCTCTACCGCTCGGTTCGGCACTCAGCGCGTCGGCTCCGAGATCGACGCCGTACTGGATGGAACCGATCGGTGCGAGGCAGGCGAACAGGATTGCCGCGGTGACGGCGGTGTAGCGCCAGGGCCGTTCGATGACGTGGCGAGCCCACCGCGACCACCACGTGGGGACGGCTGCGGCGTGTTCACCCACCGATGGTGGTTGGAAGCGCTGTGGGAGTGACAGTCCGGAGATTCTCGAACCGAGCACGGCGAGGATGGCGGGCAACAAGGTCCACGCCACGATGACGACACACGCCACCGTCAAGGCGACGACGAACGAAATGCTCTGCACCGCAGGGACGTCGACGATGGCCAACGCACCGAGAGCAATGAGCACCACCAAGCCGGAGATGACGATCGTATGCCCGGCCGTTCCCATCGCAGCACCGACGGCAGCCTCCGTTCGAGCACGGCCCCCGGGCTCGCCCGGAACGGCCCGGTTCATCTCCTCGCGGAATCGGCTGACGATGAACAGTGCGTAATCGATCCCGAGGCCGAGCCCGAACATCGACGCCACCGTCGTCACCAGCACGTCGAAGGTCATGACGTTGGACAGGAGAGCGAACACACCGAAGGCGGCCAGCACTCCGATTCCGGTGGTGACGAGCGGAACGACGCCGGCGACCACCGAACCCAGGGCCAGGATCAGCAACACCAACGCGATCGGCAGTCCGATGCTTTCGGCGCGCACGGCGTCGTCGGATTCGACCTTCGTCAGGTCCACCGTCATCGGGGAATAGCCGGTGACCGCGACCTCGATGCCGTCGCGGGATGCACCGTCGATCAGCTCCTGGATCCGTTCGGCCACGGCAATGCGATCACGCGGGTCTCCGCCCACGCCGACGAACGCCAACGCCGACGTTCCGTCCGCGGAGATCGTCGGGACGAATCCGGCGCTCTCGTAGGGATCGACCACACGCACTACGTCCGGTGACTGCCTCAGCGAGGAGACGACCTCCCCCACCCGTTCGCGAAAGGCGGGGTTCCGGCTGTCGACCGCATCCGAGGTGAACGTGACGACGAGCTGTTCGGAACCGAAGGACGCGAAGTGCTGTTCGAGGAGTTGGTCGGCGCGGCTGGACTCGGTTCCCGGAACGGAGAAGTTGGCTCCCACCAAGGAGTTCTGCAGCGCGGGATACAGGATCGCAGACCCCACGGCCAGCACCAGCCAGACGGCCAGCACCGCCCAGCGATGACGCGCGACCGTTCGGCCCCAACGATCACCGATGCTGCGCCGTCGTCGAGGGGATTCCAGCACTGCCACCCCGGTCATGTCTGCGGAAGCTCGCGGCTGAAGATTCGGTAGGTGCGGTGCGGTGATTGCTCCATGCGCGTGAGCACCGACCCTTTCATCCAGGGACTGTCGTCGAGTACCGGAGCGGCCTCGACCCTGGTGAATCCGAGATCGCGCATCCGCACCGACATCTCCATGATGAGCAGCGACGACACCGCTCGATCGGGGCACTCGGGATCGACGAACAACATGTCGACGCGAACGCCGTCGATCACGTCGGTTCGACCGGGCCGTTTGACGTGCCAGAGCGTCACGAGGTCTCGCAGCCACCTGGACTTCAGGTGTGCCGCCTTGGCCGCGGCCTGGTTGACGTCCGGTATGCCCATCAGGAATCCGACGGGCTTGCCGTTCAACTCCGCCAAAAGGGTGAGGCGGCGATCGAGGACGGGCAACATCATCTTCAACAGCTCGAACAGCTCGACGAACGACAGCGGCGAGTAACCCCAGAAGTTCACGAACGTCTTGTTGTAGAGGTCCTGCACTATGCGCGCGTCGCGACGTACCGTCCGATACTTCATCGACCGGAACGTGACCTCGGACCGCGCTTTGATCTTCTCGAAAATCTGCATGTGCCGGGCGTATTCGGGACGGTTGTAGATGACGCACGGATCGTCGAACAGGTAGCTGTAGAAGTCCTTGATGCCCACCAGGCCCCACTTCTCGAAGTGGGCGGCGTAGTACAGCGGGTTGTGCGGCATTCCCACCAGTGGCAGAACGGGTACTTCGTCGACGACGATGCCCGCGCTGTAGAACATCGACGGCCCGAACGGCCCGGACATGGTCGCCAGCCCGCGCGCCGCCAACCAGGCCGCGGCGGCATCGAGCAGACCCGCCGCGATCTCGTGGTCGTCGATCGCCTCGTAGAACCCGAAGAATCCGATCGACTCACCGGTGTAGTCGGTGAAACCGGTGTCGTGGATGGCCACGATCCGGCCGACGGCGACGCCGTTCTCACGGGCGACGAACGCACACGTATCCCGCGTCGACGCGATGGCGGCCGGCGGGGAGATCAGGATGCGATCGAGATCCATCGGCTCGTCCGGCAATCGGTGCGGATCGTCCCGGTACACCAGATCGGTGACGGCCTGGAATTCCTTCCAGTCTTTTCCGGACACGACTTGTTCGACGGTGATCATCGTTCCTTCTCACGAGATGGTGTGTCGGACACAGATATCGGCGAGCGAGCTACGACCGTCTCCCCCGCGAACACGTACTGCCCCGGCCGGATGGAGATGCTCTCGACCAGCGCGTCGGGGACGAACACGTCGCATTGAGAACCGAAACGGATCATCCCGTACTGCTCTCCGCGTTCGACGGTGTCGCCCACCACTATGTGCGCAACGATGCGATTGACCCACAGGTCGGCTATCTGCGTCACCGTCACCACGGCTCCGCACGCATGCTCGATCGACACAGTGAGTCGTTCGTTGGTGAGCAGGTAGTCGCAGCCCACGTCGTACGGAGTTCGCCGCGTCAACAGATTGGCCCCGACCCGGGCCATCGACTTGTTGAACGGTGCCGCAGATCGGTGTCGGCGCATCCTGACGATGCCCGAGATCGGAATTCGATTGCGGTGTACCGAGTATTCGGACATGTAGATGCCGATGAGGTACCCGCTGTCGGCTGCGGCGACGCCGGCGATCTCGTCGAGGGCAATGGTTCGCCCCTTCTTGACTGCGAACGCGGTACTGCCTGCCTCCACTCGTTTGACGTACGTGACGAAGCCGTCCGCAGGAGCCAGTACCGCCCGCGGATCGGCGGGCGGTACTCGATGCGGATCGCGAAAGAAGAACCGGGTTCGCCAGTAGACGAACAGCGCGAACGGAGCTGCCGTCGCGGCAGCGGCACCGACGCCCCACCGTGCCAGAGACATCAGGCGTGCCGCTGTTCGTCGATGCTCTCCGACCAGCCGACGAATGCGTCGGCCGCCCTCGTTCTCGCCGCGCCGGGCAGGAGTCCGATCAACCCGCAGACGAGGTAGAAGCCGAGCGAGAGAACGCCATTGGTCACCTCGCGGTGCATCGACACATCGCGCAGACGTACCGACGTCGGCTCGAATTCGTCCGCCACGTCAGTGAGCGACGGCGGGCGTGAGCGTCTTGAGCTGCGCCTTCTCGAAGTAGAGCTCGAAGAGTCGACGGTGATCGCACCACGAGATGTCATGGTCGACAGGCAGAATGGCCTCGGGCTTGTGCACCAGGCGCATCAGCTGATCGATGTTGTCGGCCAGCATCGTCTCGGCAAATCGAGGCGAAATGCGTGAACTGACGCGCTCTTTGAATTCGTCCCAGCTCACCAGGTCGAGTCCGAGCAGCTCGGCGTAGAGGTCGTGGCCGTAACCGGTGGGGTTGCTCGGTAGGAGCCGCGTCAACGGGTGACTGCGCAGCGCATTGCCGGCCATGACGTCGCACATCACGTCCACCGGAACGTAGTTCATTCCCGGGCCGTCCCAGATGGCACCGGCGGCGATGGCCAGTTCGATGATGCGCCAGAAGCTGTACACCCGTCCTGGATCACGGCCGAGTTCGGTACTTCCGAGAATGTAGGGGGCCTCGCACAGGGTGACGGAGTAGGTGTCCGACATCGAGAGCCACCCGAGAAGCGTTGCGTTGACCCACTTCATCTGCGCGTAGCCGGAGTACCACCACGAATCCGGGCGGCGGAAATCCTCGGGCTTCTGGTAGAGGTGCGCTCCGATGCTGCCGACGTAGGTGAGGTGCTTACGCGTGGAGGTGATGCTGAATTCGAGAATGCGCAGGACGCTCACGAACCAGTCGTCGCGCAGATCGGCATAGCTCTCGGTGTAATCGGTCGAGCTGGCGCAATTGAAGATCTGCCCCACTCCGGCAGCAAGATCGAAGTAGGCAGCCTTGTCGAGACCGAACCGGAACTTCGTGGGTGTGCCCTCGACGATGCGAATCTTGTCGGCATCCACCGCGATCTCGTACTGGTCGAAGGTGCGCTGAAGACGCTCGAGAGCCGATTCCTCCTCGGTGGGGCGCACCATCGCGTAGACGACGTCGACTGCCGCATCGCGGGTCAGTCGACCGATCAGGTGAGCACCGAGAAAGCCGTTGGCACCGAACACCAGCGCGGTGTCGGTACGCGCGGGTGCCATCGCGGCGACCCGGCGGCGGGTTTCCTCGTCGATGAAAGGCCGCAGCGCCGTTGGATCGCCGTTGCTCAAGGCAACGACGTCCGCGTACTTCCCGCCGAAGCGAAGCCCCGGGCATTCATTGGTGATCAGTGCATCCGCGTGCGGCCAGACCGGACGCAACGAACCATCTCCGAACAGTGCTTCTACGTGCATTCCCGCTCCCCTGCAACGATCGGTGTCCCATGTCACTTCGGACCGCCAGAAGGTAGCAATCCCCCGGGCTCACGACTCGCTGTCCAGAAAAGTCTGGTACCCCCCATAGCCTCGCTCAACTTTTGTTGAGAAGGTTCCCAAACAAACACAGCAGACCGCAAGATTTATTGGAGCAGATTACGACCGATCCGCGTTCCGCAGGACAAACGGGGTCGTTCGAAGGTCTAATCGACCTTCATGACTGCCACGGCGCCCCACCCCCTCCTGCAACCCGTACGCGATCCCAGCGGCGGCGACGCAGCAGCGGCGTGGGCGGACATCGTGCGCGAACAACCGCGCTTTCCGAGGGTCTCCGTCTCGGCGAACGTTCGTATCCCGATGAGCGACGGCACGGCGCTGCGCGCGTACGTCATCCGCCCCGCGGACGCAGCGGGTCACGCGGTGGAGGGCAGTTTTCCCACCGTCCTCAATCTCACGCCCTACAACAAACTGCTCATCAAGGGGATCGACACGATCCTCGAAACGCCGGTTCTCGGCCGTGCTGTCAGAGCCTTCTCGGCCGCCTTCGATCTCACCGGAACGGCATTCGACGGCATCACCGAAATCACCCGTGTGGTGGCAGGCGGGGCGGCGGACCTTTTCTCGGTGAACCGTCACCTCGTGCGCAGTGGGTACGTACAGATGATCGTCGACGTCCGCGGCACCGGTAGTTCCTCGGGCACCTGGGATGTGCTGGGACCCAGGGAACAACTCGATTCGCTCGAGGTGATCGAGTGGGCCCGACGCCAGTACTGGTGCAACGGCAGGGTGGGAATGGCCGGAATTTCGTATTCCGCGATCAATTCGCTGCAGGCCGCGGCCAAGCAACCCGCCGGGCTCGACGCCATCTTCGCCGTCGAGGGCTCGGTGGACATCGTCCGCGAAATCTTCGCGACCGGAGGCGCGACATCGGCGTTCATCCCGCTGTGGCTCGCCGCCGTCAACGGGTTGAAGTGGGCACCGGCCGTCGGCGGAGTCGATACGTTCACCTGGCTCCGAGATCGCGTGCGATCCCCCGCCACCAATTTGCTCGATCTGGCCAAAGGCTTTGTCACAGGCCGAGATCCGCGAATCTACGACGACGAGTACTACGACACCATCGACGCCGTCATCGAGGACATCGCGGTACCGACCTTTCTGTACGGGTGCTGGCACGACATCTTCGGCGGATCCGCTCCCGACATCTACAACCGGCTCCCCCTCGAACGTGGATCGAAGCAGTTGCTCGTCGGCGACGGCTACCACGGCAACCCCGGTATCGGATTCGGCGAACCAGGATTTCCACCGCGCCTCGACGTACTCGAGCGGGCCTGGTTCGACAAGTGGCTGCGCGACGTCGACAACGGAATAGAGAACTACGGTCCCGTCACACTGCGGCAACAGGGCGGAAATTGGACTGCGCACGGCCGCTTTCCGGCCCCTCGGGCCCAGCCACGAAGGCTGTACCTGTCGGCAGCGTCCTCGGGCACCGCGGCCCATGCCGTCGCCGACGGCAGCCTCACCACCGAACCTGCCACAGCCCGCGACGTCCTGACGGTGCGGCCCTCGTTGCGGGCCGTCGTCTCGCGTGACACCACGCAGGTGCTGGCCGGGGTGACGGCCGTGTTCGGTGGTGGATTCACCTACGACAACCGATTCGCCGAGGGCGCCGCAGTCACCTTCACCACCGATGCTGCCGAGTCGGACGCCGTCCTGTCCGGTCCGATGAATCTGCATCTTCGGGTGATCTGCCACGCACGGGAAGCGTTGTGGGCCATCATGATCTGCGACGTCGCTCCCGACGGGACCTCGACGGTGCTCAGCAACGGCGCTCTTCTGGCCTCGCGTCGAGCCGTGGACGACGAACGTTCCTTGTTCGCGCCGAACGGCGACTACACCCGGCCCTACCACCCGCTCACCGAAGCGGCGCTGCTTCCGGTACCCATCGGCGAACCCATCGTTCTCGATATCGACATTCTCACCACCGAGGCCGTCATCGCCACTGGCCACCGACTCCGGGTCGACGTATTCGCCACCGACACACCACGGTTCATCCCGATCTTGCCGGACCTACTGCGCACTCGACTACGCAAACAGGACATCAGCATCGACCCGGAAAGCCCGAGCTACCTGGTGGTGCCCATACTCGGTGAGCCGGGCTGGTAGGAACGACACCATGAGAATCGAACAAGGCATCGCGCCGGCGAACTCCGTCGAGATCGCGTACGAGGACATGGGTTCGGTCGATGACCCTGCGGTCCTGCTGATCATGGGCCTGTCCGCGCAATTGACGTTGTGGCCCATGGATTTCTGTACCCGCCTCGTCGATGCGGGATACCGAGTGATCCGCATCGACAACCGCGACATCGGATTGTCCACGAAGATGACCGGGCAGAAGGTGCGGGGATCCCAGATCCTCCGGATGATCCGACACGAGCTCGGGATGTCTTCCGACGTGCCCTACACGATCGTCGACATGGCCGCCGACGCCGTAGGAGTACTCGATCACCTCGGCATCGATACCGTGCACGTCGTCGGTGCATCGATGGGCGGCATGATCACTCAGGTCTTCGCCGGTAGTTACCCCGAACGAACCGAATCGGTGGGCATTCTCTTCTCGAGCACCAACGAGCCGTTCCTGCCTCCGCCGGACCCACGCGCCCTGCTGCCCCTGCTCGGTGGCGTCGGGAAGGACGCCACGAAAGAGGAAATCATCGCGCATTCGGCAAAGACGTTGTCCACCATCGGCTCTCCCGGCTTCCGCACTCCGCTCGAGGAACAACTGGAGATCGCGCAGGTCATGTACGAGCGGAACTACAACCCCTCGGGCGTCGTGCGGCAGATGGCTGCGATCACCGGCACCGGCAGCCTGCGGCCGTACGCGAAGAAGATCACCGCGCCGACCACCGTCATTCACGGGACCGCCGACAGACTGGTCCGACCCTCGTGCGGCAAGGCCATCGCCCGCGCCGTTCCCGGTGCCGAGCTGACGCTGATCGACGGCATGGCCCACGACCTACCCGCCGCGTTGCTCGACCGCATCAGCGGCATCGTCCTGGCCAACTTCGCTCGCGCGAACGCGGCCTAGATCCTCGGCAAGACCCTACGACGAAGGCCGGCCTCCCTGGGGAGACCGGCCTTCGTTCGCAGTTACGAAATTACGCGTTCGCGTCGTCCTCGAGGAGGTTGCGCGTGCGGTTCGGATCGACCTGGACGCCGGGTCCGGTGGTGGTCGAGACGGTGACCTTCTTGACGTAACGACCCTTGGCCGACGACGGCTTCGCACGCAGGATCTCGTCCAGCGCAGCGCCGTAGTTCTCCACCAGCTTGGTCTCGTCGAACGAGGCCTTACCGATGACGAAGTGCAGGTTGGCCTGCTTGTCGACGCGGAAGTTGATCTTGCCGCCCTTGATGTCGTTGACGGCCTTGGTCACATCGTTGGTGACCGTGCCCGTCTTCGGGTTCGGCATCAGGCCACGCGGTCCGAGGACACGGGCGATGCGGCCGACCTTGGCCATCTGATCGGGGGTGGCGATCGCGGCGTCGAAGTCCAGGAATCCGCCCTGGATGCGCTCGATCAGATCTTCTGCTCCGACGACGTCGGCTCCTGCTGCCTCGGCCTCTGCAGCCTTCTCACCAGCGGCGAAAACAATAACCCGAGCGGTCTTGCCGGTGCCGTGGGGAAGGTTGACGGTGCCGCGCACCATCTGATCCGCCTTGCGGGGATCGACGCCGAGTCGCACTGCAACCTCGACGGTGGGGTCGAACTTGCTCGACGCGGTCTCCTTGGCCAACTTGGCGGCTTCGAGAGGCGAGTAGAGGTTGTCCTGGTCGATCTTTGCGGCCTGCTCGAGGTAGGCCTTGCTGCGCTTTGCCATGTCTTGCTGTCCTTCGTTCGAGTTCAGTGTGGTTGACGAGCCTGGCCGGCTCTCCCACGTGTACTTCGGTTACTGCAGAGAGCTGGTAATCAGCCTTCGACCGTGATGCCCATCGAGCGAGCAGTGCCGGCGATGATCTTCGCGGCCTGATCGATGTCGTTGGCGTTGAGGTCTTCCTGCTTGGTCTTGGCGATCTCGCGCACCTGATCCATGGTCACCTTGGCGACCTTGGTCTTGTGCGGCTCGCCGGAGCCCTTTGCCACGCCTGCAGCCTTGAGCAGCAGCTTGGCAGCGGGAGGAGTCTTGAGCTTGAAGTCGAACGTGCGGTCTTCGTAGACCGAGATCTCGACCGGCACGACGTTGCCGCGCTGCGACTCGGTCGCGGCGTTGTACGCCTTGCAGAACTCCATGATGTTGACGCCGTGCTGGCCCAATGCGGGGCCGACGGGCGGTGCCGGGTTGGCGGCACCGGCCTGGATCTGAAGCTTGATGATCCCGGCTAGCTTCTTCTTCTTCGGGGGCATTTCTTTTTCCTTGTATTCGCTCGGGTTTCTTGCGGTTGCTACTGCAAGTCTGTGCGCGCGGCTTCTAGATCTTGGAGACCTGGGTGAAGCCGAGCTCGACCGGGGTTTCACGGCCGAAGATCGATACCAACACCTTGAGCTTCTGCTGCTCTGCGTTGACCTCGCTGATGCTGGCGGGGAGAGTCGCGAACGGGCCGTCCATGACGGTGACCGACTCGCCGACCTCGAAGTCGACCTCGATGGTCGGCTTCGACGTGGTGTCGCCGCTCTGGTCGCTTGCGCCTGCGGTCGCTTTCGCGTCCTTCTTGGCGCCTTCCTGCGGCATGAGGAACTTGACGACCTCGTTGATGGTCAACGGTGACGGACGCGACGTCGCACCGACGAATCCGGTGACGCCGGGGGTGTTGCGCACTGCGCCCCAGGACTCGTCGTTGAGTTCCATGCGGACCAGGATGTAGCCGGGCAGAACCTTGCGGTTGACCTGCTTGCGCTGGCCGTTCTTGATCTCGGTGACCTCTTCGGTGGGAACTTCCACCTGGAAGATGTAGTCGCCGACGTCGAGGTTCTGCACACGGGTCTCGAGGTTGGCCTTGACCTTGTTCTCGTATCCGGCGTACGAGTGGATGACGTACCAGTCGCCGGGAGCGCGACGCAGAGCCGCCTTCATCTCGGCGACGGGATCCTCGGGCTCTGCCGTGACGTCGGCGTCAGCGGCCTCGTCGCCTTCGGCGGCAACGTCGTCCCCGGCGGCAGCGGCCACGTCGGCCTTGATTGCTTCGTCGGTCTCGCGGTCCTGAGCGGCCTGCTCCGCTTCGAGGCCCTGCTTGGTCGCCTCGACATCGGCGTCGAATGCGGCCACTTCGGTGGCGTCGTTGTGCGGCGTGCTCACGTCAGCACCCTTTCTCTAGTTTCCTGCTCGGTTCGATCGTCGAAAAGTCGGCCGTCTCGGTCAGCCGAACAGCCAGCCGACGCCCTTGATGAACAACACGTCGAGACCGCTGATGTACGCGACCATGAACGTCAGGAAGACGAGCACGACGGTGGTGTAGGTGACCATCTGCTTCTTGTTCGGCCAGATGACCTTGCGCAGTTCGGCAACAACCTCGCGGAAGAACTGCAGCAGCCGCAGAAAAACGTTGGGCCGCTTGTCTGCTTTGGCCTTGCCCGAACGTCCCTTGCCGGACGTGGCTTTCGTGGACGCGGTCGCAGTCTTCGTCATCGACACCGAGGAAGCACCGGTGCTGCGTGCCCTGCTCGACGATCGCTTACCGGTGGGTACGACAGCCTCCGCAGAAGATCCACCGGCAGACGTATCAGCATCGGAGAGACGGCCCTCGGAGCCAGGTACGACGTCGTCTGGGGCCGAAGAGTCCTCGAACTCCCCCGATCGACCGTCGCGCTTACCGCGCTCCTCGCTCACGTCGTTCCTCTCAGTTGCTGACACCTTGGGCAGGGGCGACAGGACTTGAACCTGCAACCTACGGTTTTGGAGACCGTTGCTCTACCAATTGAGCTACGCCCCTTCGGCCGAAACTTCTCGGCCGCTCTGGTGTCGATCCGACTCACACGCTCGAGCCCACGTCACCTCGGAAAGAGGACGCGGGCAGCGCAGAGCGCCGGATTACCCCAGAAATCTCAGTGTACTGCACACTCTTCGGAACAGATAAATCCCGTCGTCCCGGCCACGAACTACTTCTGCCGGATCGACATGCTCAGGCCAAACGTACCGTTGCGGTAGCTCGCCCGAAAATCTTCTTGCCCTCGAACTTCGCCACGATGGCAATCACGGCAGTTCGCTCCTCGGCGTCCATCGTCTTGATCTTGCCGGTGAACTCGACCTGCGCCGCCGAATCCGCCGGGACGAACACCGAGCTGGTGAAGCGCACGTTGTACTCGGTGACCGCACCCGGATCGCCGAGCCATGACGTGACGAAGCCGGCACCGAGGCCCATCGTCAGCATTCCGTGCGCGATCACGTTGTCCAATCCGGCCAGCGCGACAACTTCGTCACTCCAGTGGATCGGGTTGGGATCGCCGGACACACCGGCGTAGTTCACCAGGTCGCCGCGGGTCAAGGACACGACTCGCTCGGGCAGCTCCTCGCCGACGGACACGTCGTCGAAACTACGAAGCGCCATGCCTGATCACTTCCTTGACCGCATGGGCGATGTTCTCGTCGATCTCCCCGCCGGTCCGCGCCACGATGGTCGTCCACGTGGTCTGTACGAGATCACCGTTCTGGTCGGTGATGATGTTCTTCGTGGTCATGATGTCGCTGCCGCTCATCTGCCGGAAGGACTCGAGGTACACGTCGCAGAAGATTCGATCGCCGACCTGAATCGGGCGATGGAATTCCAGTCGTTGGTCGGTCTGCAGAATCTGGCTCGGATCGTAACCGGTGATGACCTCTTGCAGCATCCGGGTCTGCGCACTGATCCCGAGCAGGGAAATAAAGGTCAAGGGCGCGAGAAGACCGTCGTAACCGAGGCCCTTCGCTGCGTCCTCGTCGTGATGCGCGGGATGAAAATCCTGGACGGCACGCGCGTATTCACGAACCTTCTCGCGGCCGACCTCGTAGAAGTCGTCGACGCGGAAATGAGAACCGACCATGGACGCCGCGTGTGCGGATGCATCCATGGTCGGGACATCGTGTGGAGCTTGTGACACGGAAAACCTTTTCTACCCTGGACGCAAGAGCCGTTAGGGGGAGAAAATGTGACCTAACGCCGGGCGCCGACTAGAGATCGGAACTGCGAACCAGCGAGCCGTGCAATCTAGCGAGATTCGCGGTGAGCCCGGTGCGTTCCGCAGTTGGAGCAGAACTTCTTCAGCTCGATGCGGTCGGGGTCGTTCCGACGGTTCTTCTTGGTGATGTAGTTGCGGTGCTTGCAAACCTCGCAGGCCAAGGTGATCTTGGGCCGCACATCGGTGGAGGAGGCCACTGGACGCCTACTTTCGGGTAAATCTGATCTGGGTCAATCAGGACTGTTCATGGGTGCTACTGGTCGTGCTTGCCTACTGTGTAGCGGTGACCGGACTTGAACCGGCGACGCAACGATTATGAGTCGTTTGCTCTACCAACTGAGCTACACCGCCTCAGGTGCTCATCGTCTACCATCCCACGTGAGGAACTCGACGTCGAGCAATCCAATCCAGCGAGCCCCCTAACGGAATCGAACCGTTGACCTTTTCCTTACCATGGAAACGCTCTACCGACTGAGCTAAGGGGGCGGGATCAGCACTCGCATGCCGTGCGCTGAAGCCTCCAAGAGGTTACACATTCCGAGCGCCCAGTACCAAATTACGTGGTCAGCGGCCCATGCATGTCCTCTTCACATGGAAACCCCAGCGAGAGAAACACTCGCCGGGGTTCCAGGTGTGGCAGATGTAGGATTCGAACCTACGTAGGCATAAGCCGACGGATTTACAGTCCGCTCCCATTGGCCGCTCGGGCAATCTGCCGTGCTGCGATCGAAGCTCGTACTGCTCTTCGGCGCGGTGAGAAGAATACAACGAACGTCCCCCCGGAACGCAAACCGGGTGGATACGGTCGGTAGCGGGCCGATAAAGTCCCTGCAGGATGTGGTCCGACACCATCGCCACATCAAATATTTCGATTCGACTGGAGAGTGTGAGAAGTGGCTGATTCGTCCTTCGACGTAGTGAGCAAAGTCGACCGCCAGGAAGTGGACAACGCTCTGGGACAGGCCGCGAAGGAGCTGGCGACCCGCTTCGACTTCCGCGGATCCGACACCAGCATCGAATGGTCCGGTAGCGGCGAGGCGGAGACCATCGTCATCACGTCCGAATCCGAGGAGAAGGTCAAAGCGGCCCTGGACGTGTTCAAGGAAAAGCTGATCCGCCGCGACGTCTCACTCAAGGCGTTCGAGACCAACGATCCTGCCGCGTCGGGCAAGGTCTACAAGGTCACCGGCAAGCTCGTCCAGGGCATCAGCACCGAGAACGCCAAGAAGATCTCGAAGAAGATCCGCGACGACGGCCCCAAGGGCGTCAAAGCGCAGATCCAGGGCGACGAGCTGCGCGTGAGCAGCAAGAAGCGCGACGACCTCCAGGCCATCCAGCAGTTGCTCAAGAGCGAGGACTTCGGAATCGCACTGCAGTTCGTCAACTACCGGTAGAGCGGCTCCTCACCTGGGTCGTTCCGCAGGCTCCACTCCTGCGCCGCACGTGAGTACAACTTCGTAGCAGGGGTCGAAGTTTCGTTCACGTGCGGCGCAGCCGCTCAATACGGCCGATGGCCGGCCATCCGTTCGAGTCGCTCGATTCGGTCGGCCATCGGCGGGTGGGTGGCGAAGAGCGCACCCGCCTTGTCGCCGAGCCGGAACGGATTGGCGATCATCAGATGTGACTCTGCGGCCAGCCGCGGCTCCGGTGGCAGCGGTGCCAGCTGCACTCCCTGCTCGAGCTTGCGGAGCGCCGACGCCAGCGCCAACGGATCGCCGGTCAGCTCGGCCCCGGACTGGTCGGCTTGGTACTCACGCGAGCGGGAGACCGCGAGGCGAACCAGGCTGGCCGCAATGGGTCCCAGCATCGACACCAGCAGCAGCGCGAGCGGGTTCGGTCCCCCGTTGCCGCGGCCGCCGAAGACATTGGCGAAGAACGCCAGGTTTGCCAGACCCGAGATGACCGACGCCATCGCACCCGCAACCGACGAGATCAGGATGTCGCGGTTGTAGACGTGCGACAGCTCGTGGCCGAGCACCGCGCGCAGTTCCCGCTCGTCGAGAATTCGCAGAATGCCCTCGGTGCAGCACACGGCTGCGTTGCGTGGGTTTCGCCCGGTGGCGAAAGCGTTGGGATTGTTGGTGGGGCTCACGTACAGCGCGGGCATCGGCTGATGAGCGGCCGTAGCCAACTCGCGCACGATGCGATACATCGCCGGCTGCTCGAGCTCGGTCACCGGCACCGCATGCATCGACCGCAAGGCCATCTTCGCGCTGTTGAAATACGCGTAGCCGTTCACGCCCACGGCCAGGACGACGGACCCGATCAGAATCATCGAATTGCCGAACAACGAGCCGATGAAAACGATGAGTGCGGACATCCCGACCAGCAGGCCGAAAGTCTTCGCGCCGTTCGCGTAACTGTTCACTGTTACTGGTGCCTCCTCGTACCGGGTGTTCCTACCCGATTCAACGAAAACACCAGGACCTGCAGTTCCCGCCTGGAGGGTCGCTAGCCGACGCGTTCGACGGTGTAGTTCACCAACCGTCCGAGCGCATCGTTGGCCGGTCCCTGCGGCAGCTGCGCGAGCTCTGCATGAGCCCGAGCTGCGAATTCGCCGAGCGTCTTCTTGGCCGAGACCATTCCCGGCGAGCGCTTCAACAGCTCGAGGGCCTCGGTGACGAGCGCGTCCTCGGTGACCGGGCCGGCCAGGATCTCGCGCAGCCGATCGCCGTCGGCACCTTCTTCGCGGAGCGCGAACAGCACCGGCAGAGTGTGTACACCCTCACGAAGGTCGGTGCCGGGGGTCTTGCCGGACTGCTCGGTGGCCGAGGAGATGTCGATGATGTCGTCGGAGATCTGGAACGCGGTGCCGACGGCGTCACCGAGGCGCTCGAGGCGTCCCACGTGCTCGGCGTCGCCCCCACTGAACGTTCCACCGAAGCGTCCACACGAGGCGATGAGCGATCCGGTCTTCTCCCACACGACCTTCAGGTAGTGCGCGACGGGATCCTCGGTGCCCTTGGCTCCGATCGTCTCGCGCATCTGACCGGTGACCAGCTCGGCGAACGTCTCGGCGATGATCCGAACGGCGTCGGGACCGAGGGTGGACACCAGCCTCGACGCGTGCGCGAACAGGTAGTCGCCCGCGAGAATCGCCACACTGTTGCCCCAGCGTGAGTTCGCGCTCTCCGCACCTCGGCGCATCGACGCCTCGTCCATGACGTCGTCGTGATAGAGCGTGGCGAGATGAACCAGTTCGACGACCGTGGCGGCGGTGACGATCGCAGGATCGGTCGGCGACGGCCCGAGCTGGCCGGTGAGCACCGTGAACAGGGGCCGGAAGCGTTTTCCGCCGGCCTTGGCCAGGTGCAGCGCGGCCTCGGTCAGGAACTCTTCTCCATCGGAGAGTTCGCTGATCATCAGCTCTTCGACGCGTGCGAGGCCGTCGGCGACGGATCGCGCGAGCTCCGGGTCACCCAGGTCGACTCCGGCAACGACCGTTGCTACGGCAGCGTCGTCTGTACTCACGATGTTGGTCCCTGTCCTGTCGTCGACATGCCGGCGGGAGCAGCAATTGCGCCACTGCTCGCCTTCTACCGTAGTGAACCTAGCGTGCACACAGGTGCGACGGTGTCACCGACCACAGGTGACGCTTCACTCACCCAGGTTGCCGGAAATGACTTCGAGGGTCGCGGCCATCGCCGCCGACGCCCTGTCCCCCAATGCGTCGGTCAGCGCCGCCATCAGTCCCTCGAGCAGGATCACGTGCGGAATCCGGCTGGTGACGGCGAGTTCACGCTGGAAACTGAGATCTCGCATGCCCACCACCAGGGCTATGTCCGACGCGGCCGCGAGAGTCGAGCGAGCGAACGACGTCACCGACACCACGGTGGCCCCGCGCTCCCGAGCGGCCTGCGCGGCCTTGGTCGACGCGCTCGTCGCGCCCGATCCACTGATGATCAGGGCGACGTCACGGTCGGTGAGAAGCCGAACGGCAACCTGTTGGGCAATGGAGTCGGTGGGTGCGTGCGAGCGCAGACCCAGCGACCGCATCCGGGAATCGGTATCGGCGGCCAGCGCAGCCGAGAGCCCGTTTCCGATGACCACGATCGACTCGGCACCGGCGAGGGTGGACACGGCGCGCGTGACGTCCTCGGTGGTGAGTAGAGCCGTCATCGCCGCGATGGACTCTCCGACGTGGGCGAAGGTCTCGGTGACGATCGCGAACGGGCCGTCTGCCGAACGTTCCTGGGTGGGCAGGGCGCGCGCCGCGTCGCGCGCGAGCAGCACCCGGAGTTGCTGATACCCGCCGAAGCCGAGACTCTGGCAGGTGCGCACCACCGACGCCCGCGATGCGCCTGCTGCATCGGCCACCTGCTGCGAGGACATCTCGACGATGTCGGCGGGACGTTCGAGAAAGACTTCGGCGACGGCTCGCTCGGCCGGCAGCAACGAGGGAATGATCGATCTGATGTGCGGGACGACTCCACCCGGCGCGAGATCCATGCTCATATCTTGCTCATACTTTTCTCTGCCGGCCCCAGTGTCCGTCGATGATGCGGCGACGCACCCGCCCGGAGATCTGATCGATGATCACGGTGATGACCACGACGACGATCAGCAGCATGCCCACGGCACCCCACTGCCGGTACTGCACGTTGTCGACCAGCATGCTGCCGATTCCGCCTGCACCGATCAGACCCAGGATGGCCGACGCCCGAACGTTGATCTCGAATCGATAGAGCCAGAACGCGAACACCTCGGGGGCGACGTCGGTCCACAGTCCCCACCGCACGATCTGCGCCGTCGAACCTCCGGCGGCCCGGGCCGCTTCGATCGGCCCCTTCTCGGCACCTTCGATGGCCTCGTATCCCCATTTGCCGAGGGTGCCCACCGAGCCGATGGCGATGGCGAGCGCTCCGGTGAACGCGGTGAGCCCGGTGACCGACAGGATGAGAATTGCGATGACGACCTCGGGCACCGCCCTGATGACGGCGAACACCACACGCAGCGGCCACCGCAGCCAGAGCGGCCCGATGTTCGCGGCCGCGAGGAAGCTGAGCGGAAACGACACGATGATGCCGAGCACCGTTCCGAACCACGCCATCTGCACCGATTCGATGGTGGCCGAGACGGCCTTGCCCAGCGCGGAGACGTCGGGCGGCACGAACATCAGCTCTGCGTAGCGCACCAGGTTCTGCGGTAGCTCCAGCAGCCTGTCCCAGCGAATCTCGATGCCGTACAACGACAGTGCGAACAGTGCGACGATGCCGACCCACACCGCGGTGCGCAGGGGGTTGCGCGGTTTCCGCGGCCGAGCCGGGGTGACGCGCGCGGTGCGGTCGATGACGCTCATCCGACCAACTTTCGACGGGCCCAGGACGAGATCAGTTCCAGCGCCAGGACGATGACGAGAATCTCGAGGATGATGAGGCTGAGTTGGTGATACTTGTAGAAGGTGCGGACGTTGTCGATGAGCATGCCGAGGCCTCCTGCACCGACGAGCCCGATGACCGCCGAGGCGCGGACGTTCAGCTCCAACGTGTAGAGACTCTGCGAGACGAACGCCGGAAAGATCTGCGGCGCAACAGCACTCCGATCGGCCGCGATCCAGGTACCGCCGGCAGCGAGGGCCGCTTCCTGCGGACCACGATCGACGGAGTCCAGTGCCTCGGAGACGAGCTTGACGATGATGCCGACGTTGAACAGGATCAGCGCCAGAATTCCCGAAAGAGCTCCGGTGCCGACCACCGCGACCAACACCGCCGCGTACAGCAGATCCGGCACTGCGCGTACAACATTCATGATTCCGCGCACGGCCGTCAGCAACGGTCGATTCGGGTTGGTGACATGCGAGGCCGCAAAACTGAGCGGGAAAGAGATCGCGGCTCCGATCGCCGTCGCGATGACGGCCATCTGCAGCGTCTCGAGGATCGCATCGACGGTCTCGGGGAAAAACCAGTAGTCGGGCTGCACCAATTGGATCAGCTTGCCGGTCGCATTGCCCCAATTGTCGATGATGTCACCGAGGTCGGCACCGACACCGATGCCCGCCCAGATCGTGATCGCGGCGATGATGGCAAGGACAACAACGGTTTTCCAAGCGTTCCGCGGTTTGCGCGGCCGTTCCACTACCGGACTCGTCACAGTTCGGCCTTAGCTTCCAGAACGTCCTCGGCGGTCAGCGAGCGACCGTAGATGCTCTCGAACACCGATTCGTCGGCGTCGCGGCCATGACCGTCGAACACGACCTTCCCGTCGCGCAGCCCGATCAGCCGGTCGCCGTAGCGCCGGGCCAGATCGAGGAAGTGCAGATTGACGACGACGGTGATGCCGAGATCTGCGTTGATACGTTGCAGATCCCGCATGACGACGTGCGAGGTCGGCGGATCGAGCGACGCCACCGGTTCGTCCGCGAGGATCACCCGCGGCCCTTGCGCCAATGCTCGCGCGATGGCGACCCGCTGCTGCTGACCACCGGAGAGCGACGACGCCTTCTCGTAGGCCTTGCCGACGATCTCGACACGTTCGAGGGCCTGCATTCCCAGCTCGGTGTCCTCCGCCGACCACGCACCGAGCAGCGTTCGCCACATCGGCGAGCTGTGCAGTCGTCCCATCATCACGTTGTTCAACACGCTGGTGCGCTTGGCGAGGTTGAAGCCCTGAAAGATCATTCCGATGTCGCCGCGCAGATCCCGTAACCCCTTGCTGCTGAGGTTGTTCACGGCGCGATCACCGACCGTCACGGTGCCGGAGGTGACCGGAACGAGGCCGTTGACGGTGCGAATCAGCGTGGACTTTCCTGCGCCCGACAATCCGACGACGGCAACCATCTGGCCCGCTGGAATCTCCAGCGTCACGCCGTCGAGCGCGGTATGGCCGCCCGCATAGGTGACCGAGACGTTGTCGAATGCGATGCTGTCGCCGCTCATCCGAGTCAGTTCCCCAGGCCGATGGAGTCCGCCTCGGTCTGCGCCTGCTGCAGCGCGGCGGGATCGGCCTTGTCGAGCCCCGTGATCTGATAGATCGCCGTCAGGGCATCGACACCCTCGGGGGTGGACGCGTAATCCTCCATCGCGTCCGAGATGCGCTGCTGCAGATCAGGGCTGAGCGAACTGCTGATCGAGACACCGTCGTTGGGGATCTCGTTGGTCAGCGCGAAGACCACCAGATTCTTCGCCACATCGGGGGTGTCCTTCACGACGGTCTCGCGGGCGTCCCAGAACGACACACCCACCTCGTCGTCGCCATTGTTCACCGACAGCACTGCCGCCGGGTGCGAGGTGACCTGCGTCAGGTCGAGGTCGGTGGTCGAGTCGATGCCCGCAGCCTTCAGGGCGGCGGAGGGGAAGACGAATCCGGCCGAGGACGCGGACTGCAGCATGACGGTTTTGGCGTCCTTCATCTTGCCCAGCGAGTCGAGTCCTGCTGGGCCCGTGCCACCTTCGGTGCCGTTGCAGTACAGCAAGCCGTTGGCTCCGGTGACGGGAGCGTCGTCGCAGTACTTGTCGGGGTTGTTGGTGTAGAACTGCGCCGCGTACGTGGTCTTGCCCTTGCGGACGGTCTGCAGAGCCGGCTCGGCGCCGTACTTGTTGCAGGCCTGCACCATCTGCAGCGGCGGCAGCATGCCGATCTGCGCCTGGTTCGCACCGATGGCCTCTACCGCTGCCTGGTAGTCCTGGGTGATGACGCCGCGGACGGGGATGTCGAGGCGCTCGGTCAGCGCGTCCTGCAACGGCTTGACGGTCTCGACGAGCTTGTTCGCGTCACCCGAGGGAACGAGGGCCAGCGTCAGCTCGGACGGGTCGGCCGCATCTGCAGCACTGGATCCGGTGCAGGGCGACGCAGCCGAGGACTCGGTGGTGGACTCGTCGCGGGCACCGCATCCGGCCAACGAGGCGGTGAGCAGTCCGGTGGCTACCACCGCGAGCAAGGGTGTACGAATTCTCATGACTGTCCTTCGTGAGTGGGTGCGAATGCTGCTGGATCGGTGGACCATTCGAGGAGTGCGTCGTACATGACCGGAAACGTCGAGGCGCAGAATGTCGCCTCGGGCCGAGGATGACCGTGACGGTCGATGTAGGCGGTGACGGCACCGCGACGATGCGCGGCGTCGAGATCGTTGCGCCAGATGTCGCCGACGCTGGCCAGTTCATGCGGTGACCGCGTGTCCAGCAATGAGCCCACCAGCTCGGGCATCTTCTCGGGCTTACCTGCATCGGTGAACACACGGTCCATGCGCCCGATCAGGCCGAGACGCTCGAGGGTTTCCACCACGCCACGCTGTGGGGCATTGGTGGCCAGGACCACCTCGGCCGAGACACGACCGAGGAATTCCGCGAGTCCGGCGGGAGCCCACACCTCGAGCTCACCCGTCGCCAGTCGTTCGCGGGAGTGCGCGTACGCAGCGGCAAGGGTGGCAGCATCGACGCCCACCGACAGCTGCTGAACGGCGGAGTAGCCGTCCACGTACTCACCCGCTCCGGTTTCCAAGAAAGCCGTCAACCCGGCGCGCAGCGTGTCGGCAGAGGCCGCGTCGAGAGAGTCGGCAACAGCGTCGGCGTACGCCCACACTGGGTCGTCTCCGAGGCAGACGGTGCCGTCGAAGTCGAGAAGGAGGATCGGTCGGTGCACGTGGGAGACGCTAGACCCGCCATGAACGATCCGTCCATAGATTTTGAATCTATGAAACAAGCGTTCACACGGCGTTAACCGGAGGCCCTCGCCGCACGCCTGCGCAAAATCGGGATACTGGAGTGTGTGAGCACTCCCCCGCAGCCCCCTCCCACCTCGACCGACGTCCTGGTCGTGGGTGCGGGCCCAGCAGGATCGTCCGCAGCGGCATGGGCAGCGCGATCCGGCCGCGACGTCGTCCTCGTCGACGCAGCCGTCTTTCCTCGCGACAAGACCTGCGGCGATGGCCTGACGCCTCGCGCCGTCGCCGAACTCGATCAGCTCGGCCTCGGCGAATGGGTGCGTGGGAAAGCGCGCAATCGCGGTCTGCGCTTAAGCGGATTCGGCCAGGAACTGCAACTCGAGTGGCCGAGCAAATCCCTGCCGACCGTCGGAAGTGCCGTACCCAGAACCGAATTGGACGATCGCATTCGCGCTGTCGCCGTCGAATCCGGGGCAGTCATGGCCGAGGGCTCGAAGGCCGTTGCCGTCACCCGCGAGGACAACTCCGTCCGATCGGTGACTCTGCAGACCGCTACCGGCGCCCACGAGATCTCCTGCCGCACACTGATCGTCGCCGACGGCGTCCGCTCCACCCTGGGCAAACAACTCGGCCGGCAATGGCATCGGGACACCGCGTTCGGCGTCGCGGCTCGCGCATACATCACCTCGGGACGCAGCGACGACGAGTGGATCAGTTCGCACCTCGAATTACGTGACGCCGCAGGCACTCTCCAGCCTGGTTACGGCTGGGTCTTCCCACTCAACGACGGGAACATCAACATCGGCGTCGGCACGCTCGCCACCGCCACGAGACCGGCAACCGGCGCGTTACGGCCGCTGCTCGACCTCTACACCGAGCAGCGGCGTCCGGAATGGGCGTTGACAGGCGAGCTGCGGGCGGTGGCGTCGGCGCTGTTACCGATGGGCGGAGCGGTCTCCGGCGTCGCAGGCACCAACTGGGCCATCATCGGCGACGCCGCAGCGTGCGTGAACCCACTCAACGGCGAGGGCATCGACTACGGACTCGAAGGCGGCCGCATGGTCGTCGACCTGCTCGATCACCCCGACCTCACCGAGGCCTGGCCCACTCTGCTGCGCGAGCACTACGGACAGGCCTTCTCCATCGCGCGACGACTCGCCGGCCTGTTGACCGTGCCGAAATTCCTGCCCGCAGCGGGACCGGTGGGCATGCGCTCGCGGGCCCTGATGAAGGTCGCCGTCCGATGCATGGGCAACCTGATCACCGAAGCCGACAGCGACCTCGTAGCCCGCACCTGGCGGGCATCGGGAACCGGTTCACTGAAAATCGATTCCCGGCCGCCTTTTTCGTGAACCGTCCTACGGCCGAATTGCCTTGTGCAGCGCCACGATTCCGCCGGTCAGGTTGCGCCACTGCACGTCGGTCCAGCCGGCGTCGGTGATGCGCTGAGCCAACTGTTCCTGCGTGGGCCAGGCGCGGATCGACTCCGCGAGGTAGACGTAGGCATCGGGGTTACTACTCACGGTGCGAGCGACTTTCGGCAACGCCTTCATCAGGTACTCCATGTACACGGTGCGGAACGGGCCGAACACCGGAGTGGAGAATTCCGACACCACGAGGCGCCCACCCGGCTTGGTGACGCGGGCGATCTCGCGCAGCCCGGCATCGAAATCCGAGACGTTACGAAGACCGAACGAGATGGTGGCGGCATCGAAGCTCGCGTCGGCGTAGGGCAGTGCCATGGCATCACCGGCAACCATCGGCACGCCGCGTTGCAGCCCGGCTTGCAGCATGCCCTTGGAGAAGTCGGTGGCCACGCACCACGCTCCGCTGCGGCCGAGTTCGACCGTCGAAACGCCGGTGCCCGCGGCAAGGTCCAGTACTCGCTCACCCGGCTTCAGGTCCAGGGCTCGACGCGTCAGCTTGCGCCAACTGCGATCCTGCCCGAACGACAGAACCGTGTTGGTGATGTCGTATCGCCGAGCGACGCCGTCGAACATCGACGCCACCTCGTGGGGCTCTTTTGCCAGGGTTGCGCGTGATGTCTGGGCCACGAGGTCCAGACTACTCAAGCAATCTTTTGTATCCGGGGTGCTGTGATGCCTTGCACGTCGTAGTAGTGGGAGATCAGCTCGTCGCAGATGGCCGGCCAGGTGCGGTGTAGAACCGACTTGCGGGCGGCGTCGCCGAAACGGGCGCGGGTGACGGGTTCGGCGAGGGCTCCGACTGCGCTCGGCAGCAATTCGGTGAACTTGTCGACCGGCAGCAGATAGCCGTTGCGGCAGTGCGAGATCAGATCGCGCGGGCCGCCGGCGTCCGGTCCGATGACGGGCACTCCGCTGGCAAGTGCTTCCTGCACTGCCTGGCAGAAGGTTTCGTGTTCGCCTGGATGCACGAAGATGTCGAAGCTGGCGTAGGCCTGTGCGAGTTCGGCTCCGCCGAGTTGGCCGGTGAAGATGGCGTTCGGCATCAGCGCCTGCAAGGTTGCCGTGTCGGGTCCGCCGCCGACGATCACCAGCTGGATCGACGGATCCGTGGCCAGGACGGCAAGCCGCTCGACGTGCTTCTCGGGGGCGAGCCTGCCGACGAAGCCGACGATCAGTTTGTCTCCGGCTCCCCACTGGGTTCTGAGCGTCTGCGACTTGGCAGAGGGTGCGAAGCGGACCGCGTCCACTCCCCTGGCCCACCGATGGACGCGCGGGATGCCGTGCAGCTCCAGTGCATCGACGGCCGACGTCGACGGTGCCAGGGTGCGGGCCGCGCCGCGGTGCAGTCTCCTGGTCCAGCGCCACGCCGCCTTCGAGGTCAGGCCCAGGCCGTAACTCGCGGCGAAACCGGCGACATCGGTCTGGTAGACGGCAACTGCGGGCACGTCCAACCGGTTGGCGGCGGCCAGGCCGCCGGCTCCGAGCAGGAACGGCGAGGCCAGATGTACGACGTCGGGGGCGAATTCGCGCAAGGCCGAGACCATCCCGAGTCCGGGCACCCCGACGGGCAACGAGCTCACCTTCGGAACCATCACGGACGGCACCCGATACACCGGAACGTTGTCGTGCCACGTTTCGGCCTTCGGGCCGGACGGATTGTCCGGGGCGATGACGATGGCATCGTGCCCGGTCCTGTCGAGATGTTCGAGGACACGGATCACCGAGTGGGTGACGCCGTTCATGTTGGGTAAGAACGATTCCGCAACGATGGCTACTCGCACGGTCCTCAGTGTGGGCGGCCTCGCCGTCGACCAGGTATGGACAACGTTACGTGTGGGCCAACGTCACACGAATTGCGTGATCACCCACGACGGATCGGGGTTGGTGCGGTGCTCGGACGGGGCGAACACCGTCGGGACCGTCTCGTTGCCGTCGTTGACCGACCGGACCCGCGCTGCCGCTGCCGGATCCTGGCGGATGCTCGTCCACACTGCTTTCTTCCCGCGTAGCAGCAGAGCCAACCGCAGCCGCAGGCAGAAGATGCAGCCCGGCCGCCAGTAGATCAGCGGAACGGACCGGTCCGCGGCGAGCACGCGTGAAGCATCGTCCGGCAGAGAACGCGGATACAGCACCGGAGTCGTCAGAACGAGAAGGAACACCACGACAAGCACCATCACGACGATCGACGACGCGATGTTGCCGAAGTTCACCAACGCGAACCCGGCCACTGCGGCGAGAACGGCGATGACCCACTGCTTGGCATTACGCATATTCGGCCTCCTTACGCTGGGTCTCCTTGCGACGGAGCCAGAACAATACGGGCCCCGCGATGAGCCAGGTGACGACGATGACCGATCCTGCCGGGACGATGGCGACGGTGGCGTCACGGCCTGCAACCCGCACCAGCAGCTCGACGTCGTCGGGTTCGGCCTTGTAGTACTCGACCTCGATGCGTTGGCCCGCGACGAGGTTGGTGGGATACAGGACGCCGAGCGCCGGGTTGTGCGTCACGCCGTCCGGAGTGATGAAGCTGACGGCCGACCGCAACTTGCCAGCCGACAGCACCTCGGCGGTGGCGGTGCCCTTGTCGGAATCGATGGTGACGTCGTTTCGCCACGCTCCGACCACCAGCAACACCGCCAGCACCGAGATCGCGGTAGCGACCACGAGCACGATCAGCCGGGACCTGCGCAGGGTTCGGCTGCCTCGGGCTGTATCGGTCACTTCGACAGATTACTTCGCAGCCGATCGAGCTCGGCTCGGGTAGCGTCTGCTCTCATGTCTCGCAGCTTCGAACACACACTCCGCGCGTCCAATCCTCCCGCAGAAGTGCACGCAGCACTGACCAGTGAGGACCAGTGGATGGCGCGCTTCGCCAAGGCGAAGAAGACAGACGGGTACGAGCTGACCAAGCACGACGACGGCGGCCTGACGGTCGACATCTCCGAAGAGGTCGGCACCAACGAGCTCCCCGGATTCGTCACCAAGGTCATCAAGGGCAAGCTGATCGTCTCCCGCACCGATTACTGGGGTCCGCTCGAGGGCGACCACGCCGAGGGAACGCTGACCGGTAGCACCACCGGCCTTCCGGCGAAGATCACCGGCACGTTGTCACTGCAGCCCGACGGCACCGGCGCGAAGTTGATCATCGTGGGTGAATCGACGGTCAAGATCCCACTCGTCGGCGGCAAGATCGAGGACCTGATCAACAAGATGATCAAGGACATGATCGATCAGGAAACCGGCGAGACACTCGAATGGGTGGCGGCGCAACAGAGTTAGAGACGGGCGCGGATCGCCGCGTGCAGATCCCGCAATCCCGACCGCTCCGTGGTCACTTCCAACACCCTGATTCCCACGGCATGCGCGGTGAGTTCGGTTGCCAGCTCGGGTAATTCGACCAACCGATGCTCGACGCGATAGGCCCCGCACAACGCTCCGAGATCCATTCCGTGTGGCGTGCCGAATACTCGCTCGAACACGCCCGCATACTGCGGATCCCCCTGCTCGAGCAGCTCGAAGATGCCACCGCCGTCGTCGTTGGCGACGACGATCGTCAGATCGTCGGGACGCGGCTC
Organism: Rhodococcus sp. Leaf278; assembly: GCF_001426085.1. Lineage (GTDB taxonomy): Bacteria > Actinomycetota > Actinomycetes > Mycobacteriales > Mycobacteriaceae > Rhodococcoides. The sequence continues at coordinate 226,106 of NZ_LMRR01000001.1, read as the reverse complement.
GCCGGTTCCGATGAGCATGCCCGCCGCGTCGTGCAGAAACGTCAGGTCCCCGAGAAGCGCTATCGTGCGCCGCTTTCCGGCCATCGCGGCGCCGATCGCCGTCGAGACGGTGCCGTCGATGCCGGCAACGCCGCGGTTGGACAGAACCTTCACCCCCGGGATCGGAGTCGAGACCAGGGCCGCGTCGCGCACAGGGTTGGAGGCTCCGAGCACCAGCTGATCGCCGGGCTGCAGCGCGGACATCACGACGTCGGCCACGTGCAGCCCCGTCGGCTTGGGATGCTCTCGGAGTTGTTCGTGCACAGCCTTTTCAGCGCGCTCGGACAGCGCAGCGCAGCGGGCGATCCAGGCGGGATCGGGCGCACCGGTGGTGATCGCTCGCGTGCCGGTGGCCAGCACGTTGCCCGAGACGTCGGGCCAACGCGGACCGGTGGTGAGCGCGATGACGTCGACGGCGGGGTCGGCCAGCAGCGCCGAGACCTGGCGGTGCAGTGTCGGGCGTCCGGTGATGACGGCCTGACGCGGTTTCAACTGCGCCAGAGCCAAGGGGTGCAACGCAATTCCGTGCAGCGGCGCGGTCGGCTCGGCGACGGTCGGCAAGCCGGCGAGCTCCGGACGGACGCCGCCGCCGTGTCCGGAGACGACCACGGTGTCGATCGTCAGGTCCAGCTCGACCGGCACGTCCAGCGTCGCCTGGGTGGTCGTCGTCCACGGCATCCCGTCCGGACGCCCTTCGGGCCGCGCCCCCGGATCGCCGAGGGCAGGAACCAGGGGTTCACGCAGTGGAATATCGAAGTGCACGGGTCCGGCGTTGCCCGAGCGTGCGCCGCGCGCAGCAGCGATGACTCGCGAGACCGCGCTGCGCCACTGACTGTTCTGTTTCGGCTCCTCTTCGGCCAGCCCGAGGCTGATGGTTGCGCGAACCTGGGATCCGAAGAGGCCGAGCTGCTCGATGGTCTGGTTGGCTCCGGTGCCGAGCATCTCGTAGGGCCGGTTGGCACTGATGACGATCAGCGGGATGCGGGCGTAGTTCGCTTCGAGTACGGCGGGCCCGAGGTTTGCCACCGCCGTTCCCGACGTCATCACCACCGGTACGGGTTGGCCGCTACCCAGGCTCAGTCCGATGGCCAGAAATCCGGCGGTCCGTTCGTCGATCCGCATGTGCAATCGCAGACGTCCGGCCGCATCGGCTTCCTGCAACGCGAACGCCAACGGGGCGTTGCGCGAGCCGGGGCACAGCACGACGTCTTCGATGCCGCTGCGCGCCAGTTCGTCGACGACAGCAGTGGCCTGAGCGGTGGACGGATTCACAGTTTCCAGAGTGTCAGATGCTCCGGTCGGCCGCCGCAACCGGGCTTTGACAGTATTGAGAGGTGCGTACAGTCTTTCGACCCGAAGAGGTCACCCCACGTCGCTTCTACCAGCTGCTGACTGCGTCGGTAGTGCCCAGGCCCATCGCGTGGGTGTCCACCGTCTCCGCCGACGGTGTGGCGAACCTCGCGCCCTACAGCTTCTTCACGGTCTCCTCGGTGGAGCCGCCGGTCGTGCAGTTCACGTCGGTGAGCCGCAAGGACAGTCTGCGCAACATCGAGGCCACCGGCGAGTTCGTCGTCAATCTGGCGACGGCACCGTTGGTCGATCAGGTCAACGACAGCTCGGCGAGCTTCGATCACGGTGTCAGCGAGTTCGAGGCGGTCGGCATCGAGAGCGAACCCAGTGCGATCGTGACGCCGCCGCGCGTGGCGGCCGCACCGATCGCCATCGAAGCGACGCTGCATCGCGTCGTCGAGGTGGGAAACTGTTTCGTCGTCATGGGCACCGTCGTCGCGCTGTCGGTACGCCCCGAATTCCTCGCCGAGGACGGACTCCCCGAGTTCGAGACCATTGCCCCGCTCAGTCGCCTCGGCCGCACCGAGTGGGGATTGCCGCCCGAGGTTCGTGAGATCGAGCGACCTTCTTGATTCGCTGGCTGCTGCTGATAGCCGTCACGGTCGGACTGACCGTCGGAGCCGATGCGCTCGGTGTGCCGTCGGCGGCACTGTTCGTTGCGCTGTTGGTGGCCATCGTGTTCGCACTCGCCGGTTGGGCTCCGACGACGGGCACCGAGCGGGCACCCCTACCGCGTCGACTCGGGATGGCGGCGCAGGCGATACTCGGCGTCGAGATCGGAACGCTCGTACAGCGCGAGACCCTGAGCTCGCTGGGTGACACATGGCTACCGGTGCTGCTGGCGTGCATCGGCACCCTACTGTTGTCGATCGCGGCAGGAGCGCTGCTCGGACTTCGCAAAGACATCGATTCGCTGACCGGTTCGCTGGCGCTCGTCGCGGGAGGCGCGTCGGGACTGGTGGCGATCACGCAGGAGCTCGGCGGCGACGAACGAGTCGTCGCCGTGGTGCAGTACCTGCGCGTCGTACTGGTGACGACCACGTTGCCGCTGGTTGCGACCCTGGTGTTCGACGCCCAGCCCGGACAGTCGTCGGTCACCGCCGACGTTCACGAAGCACTGTGGATCGATCTCGCCTTCGTCCTGATCTGCGGCGTCATCGGTGTGCTGCTCGCCAAGGTGATCCGGCTGCCCGCCCCCGCCCTGCTCGGCCCGCTGATCATGGCCACGCTCGCCGACGTGCTCGGCGTCTCGTTCGACGCATCCGTTCCGACGCTGTTGCTGTGGGCGGCGTACATCGTCATCGGCTGGCAGGCCGGACTGCGCTTCACCGTAGCCAGCCTCAAGTCGATCTCGCGCGTCCTGCCCGCATCGCTGATGTTGATCATCGCCGTCACGGTCGGCTGCGCGATGCTCGGATTGTGGTTGGCGTCGGCAACCGGGACGAGCGGGTACGAGGGCTACCTCGCGACCACTCCGGGCGGCGTCTACGCAGTACTCGCCATCGCGGCCTCGACCGGCGCGAACGTGACATTCGTCGTGGCTGCCCAGGTCATCCGAGTCTTCATGATGTTGTTCGCAGTACCCGTCGGAGCCAAGGTGGTTCAGCGGTACCGGCGCGGCCGGCCCGACCGATAGAAATCGACGCAGCCCCACCGCTACTTAGGGTCGGCTAACCTTTGCGGCATGAGCAAGTACCTCAAGCCGAACAAGCCCGCTTATTATCGCCTGACCGTGCTGGGGAGCGAGCGACTCAGCCCCAGTTTCATCCGGGTCACCCTCGGCAGCGAGTCACTGTCAGAGTTTTGCTACATGGGCTACGACCACTGGTTCCGCCTGTTCCTACCGCAGCCGGGCCAGAACGAGCCGCGCATCCCCAGCGCTACTTCGATGCTCATGTACGCCCAATATCTGACGTTCTCCAAGGACACCAGGCCGGTGGTTCGGAATTACACCGTCAGCGACTTCCGACCGGCCGGGCAGGGCAGGCATGGGGACGGTGCCGAGCTGGACATCGACTTCGTCGTGCACGGGAGTGGAGCCGGCGGAACGACCCATGAATACGGGAGTGGAGCCGGCGGAACGACCCATGAGAGCGGGAGTGAAGCCGGCGGAACGACCCATGAGAGCGGGAGTGGAGACGCGCAGGCAGGTCCGGCGTCGACGTGGGCTCAAAACGCCGCTCCAGGCGATCACGTCGCGATCTTCGACGAAGGGCGCATCTACACCTTCGAGCGCCGATCCAACTGGCAGTTGCTCGTCGGCGACGAGAGCGCGGCCCCGGCAATTCTCGGCATTCTGCGGTCGTTGCCGGAGGATGCTCGGGTCAGAGCGTTCATCGAAGTGCCCAGCGAGGCCGACATCCAGAAGCAGGACCTGCAGGCAGGCGTCGAGATCGAATGGATCGTGCGTCCCAACGCCCTGGCCAAGCCGGGCGAGGCTGCATTGGCCGCGGTGCAGAAAGCCGAGCTTCCGGACGGCGATCCCGTCGTCTACGTGGCGGGTGAACAGGCACTGGCCACAGGACTGCGCCGGTACCTGGTGAACGAGCGTTCCGTGCCCAAGTCGCAGATCTGCTTCACCGGATACTGGAAGTTCGGTAAGGCTGCCCCGTAGCGCTGGATTAGTGTGATCTCACATGTCCGGCTCCGGAAAAGGTCACACCGTCGTCACCGACTCGGCAGGAGTCGACAGCGCACCGTACGCGTCGCTGCGCGCTCGGCCGCTCCCCCGTGCCGAACGGTACGAACTGGGTCGACGGCTACGCGAGAAGGTCCCGATCGCCTCGCTCGGGGAGTGGGCAGCGCCGCCGGATCGCCCCGACCCGGTCAAACAGATCGAGTACTCGCACCAGGGCCGAATCGAATGGTTGATCCCCACCCGTCTCGAGCGGATGGTCGAATCCCCCTACGGATTTCTGCGCGGAACAGCCATCGTCATGGCTCGGGACGTCGCGATGCTGCCCTCGACCGGAATCAATCCGGTGATCAGCGGCGACGCCCACCTCGGCAACTTCGGCTTCTACGCCTCCCCCGAACGTGACCTCGTCATCGACCTCAACGATTTCGACGAGGCACATCCGGGAGCCTGGGAGTGGGATCTCCGACGCCTCGCCGCCAGCATCTGGGTGGCCGGGCGGCAGAACGGACGCAGCGAGGATCAGTGTCGCGATGCCGTCACCGCCTGTGTGTCCTCGTATCGCATCGAGGTGGCCAGGCTGGCGGACGAGCCGCTGATGTCGCGCTCGTTCCAGCGTCTGACGGCAGAGAAATTGCAACGGGACGCCACTGCCGGATCGTTGCGCAAGGAGATCAAGCGCGCCACCAAGAAAGCGCGTCGACGCACCAGCGATCGCGTGCTACCTCGATTCACCGAGGAGCACGAGGGCACGCGCAGGATCGTCGAGGAGCCGCCGATCACCACCCGTATCTCGGCGAAGGACGAAGAGCTGCTCGCCGTCGGGCTGGACGAGTACCTGCTCACCCTCACCCCGCATTGGCGTCGGGTGCTGGGGGGATACACGTTGATCGACGTCGCGCATCGCGTCGTCGGGGTGGGAAGTGTCGGGCTTCGGGCGTACGTGGCGCTACTCGAGGGCACCAGCGAGGACGATGTGGTGTTCCTGCAGCTCAAGCAGGCCAGGCGGTCGGTGCTCGCACCGTACGTGCACGGCGAGTCTGCGTGGCACGACCACCAGGGACAACGCGTCGTGGAGTATCAACAGGATCTGCAGACGGTGAGCGATCCGCTGCTGGGCTGGACCACCATCGCCGGCCGGCAGTACTACGTGCGGCAGTTCCGCAACATGAAGGGGACGATCGATCTCTCGTCGATCGATGCGCCGGCCCTGGTGGACTACGCACGGGTGGTGGGGCGGCTCCTGGCCAAGGGACATGCCCGCACCAGCGGCGCGTCGATGATCTCGGGATACACCGGCGATTCCGATGAACTCGACGTCGCTCTGGGCCGATTCGCGCGACTGTATGCCGATCAAACCGAGGCCGATTGGGAGCGGTTGAGCGCTACGCGCATGTGAGCAGAAATTCGTAGCAGGCTACGAATTTCTGCTCACATGCGGCGAAGCCGCTCAGGCGTGCTTGGCGACCAGGTCACCCACGCGCGGCAGTGCCTCGGTGACGTTCTTCTTCGCCGAGCCACGCAGGCTGCCGTAGAACTTCTTGACGACGGACTTGTCGGTTTCCTCGATACGCGCATCGGTGACCGAGAGCAGGGCGTCGGATGCGGCGTCGCCGTTGGCGGCGAGGTACTGACCGAACGTGCCCTGCGGGGCGGCGTTGTACGACTGCCAGAACGGGTCGAGCTTGTCGACGAAATCGGGCCACAGGGCAGAGACCGCGCTGTCGATGTACGACGGCCCGACCTTCTTCACTGCGCCGTATCCCCCCTTGACCGCGAGCCCGCTCGCGCCCTTCTTGTCCGCAACCTCGGCGTCGATCAGCGCCAGGACATCGACGCGCAGCGCGTCGGCCTTCGACTCGTCGAGCAGCGAATCCTTCAGTGCAGCAACCACTTCGAAGTTCCTCCCAGATATTCAGCGGTCCCACGCGGACCGGGCGCAAGACTACCGCAGAAGGGCGTGACAGCGCCGAACTCGATCGATCCACCACTGTGTGCGCTCGGCGTCGGCACCGAGTTCGATCAGGGCCTGCGCATCCGGTTCGGCGCTCCCGACCGGATACGTTCCGTCGACCACGTCCAGTGCCGGGGCGACGTCACGGACGAACAGACTGCCCGTCCCCAACCCGCATGCAAATTCGAGATGCGGAATTGCAGCGGCTGCGGCCAACCCGGCCGAGATGCCGACCGCAGAATCGAGTGCACTCGACACCACCACCGGCACGCCGTACTCCGCCAACTCGCCTGCCAGTTCGAGCACTGCCCGCATCCCGCCGAGCGGAGCGACCTTCACTACCGCGATGTCGGCCCCGCCTGCTCGTACGACCTTCATCGGGTCCTCGGCTCGGCGGATGCTCTCGTCGGCGGCCACCCGTACCCCCGGTGTCCGACGCCGCAGTTCGACGAGCTCGGCAACGGTGGCGCACGGTTGCTCGGCGTACTCCAGCGGGCCGTCGGCCGTCAGGGCCGCCAGCGCCGTCACCGCCTCGTCGACGGTCCAGCCGCCGTTGGCGTCGATTCGGACCCGCGGCACCAGCTCACGCACCGCGCGGACGCGAGCGACGTCGTCGGCCAGGGTCTGACCTTTCTCGGCCACCTTCACCTTCGCCGTCTCGGCCCCGGGAGACCGACTCAGCACCGACGCCACGTCGGCGGCCGGCACCGCAGGAACCGTTGCGTTCACCGGGATACGTCGACGCAGCGGGCTCGGCGGTCCCTCCCATGCAGCCTCGATTGCCGAGGCCAACCACGGAGCCGATTCGCCGTCGTCGTATTCGGTGAACGGCGAGAACTCACCCCACCCGGCGGGCCCCCGGATCAACATCACCTCACGCGTGGTGATGCCGCGGAATTTCGTCCGCATCGGCATCGAGAGCACGTGTGCGCCGTCGAGCAGGTCGTCGACCGCCGGGATCATTGCTGCCCCGGAAGCAACTGCACCATCAACGCTTCACAGTCGGCCAGGAGGTTGCCGTCCAGATCGGTGAGCCGGGCGTTGATGAACGTCTTACGTCCTTCCACCCTGTCCACCGCGCCTTCGACGACCAGCTCGGTGTTCAGTGGAGTCACCTTGCGATAGTTGATGTGCAGGTACGCCGTCCGGCTGATGGGCCTGCCGTAGGCGTGCTGGATCAGGCCGAAGAGGTCGTCGAACAGCAGAGGCAGCGTGCCACCGTGCGCGGCGGAGTTACCACCGAGATGGAAGCGCCGGAACATGCCCCGGCTGCGGACGCCGTCGGCGTCGATCTTCTCGATGATCCAGGGCATCAGCAACAGCGAGCCTCGTCCCGGCAGACGCGGAACTCGCCCGGCCGTCTGACGGCCTTCGGCAACCACGTGCGGAGTCATCAGCTCGATCAATTCTCGGGCTTTGCCTGCGGCCGCCTCGGCGACCTCGGCCGGCAGCGAGGTGGACACCGCGAGGTCCTGCACCGTGCGCAAGGCCTCGAGCAGCTGCCCGTACTCCGGGCCCACCTTCGCCGGCACGAAACGCGGGAAGCCGCCGTGATGGTCGTAATCGGGGTCGGATTCTCGGTCGAGCTCGATCGGATCGGTCATGACCTGCACGCTAGCTGCACCGACCGGTCGGCACGGATGCCACCCCGACCACCGTTAAGCTGACGACCGTGACCTTCACTCCCGAGCTGTGGCTCCCCGTTCCCGGTTTCGAAGATCTGACCGACGTCACCTATCACCGACACGTGTCCGACGCGACCGTGCGAGTTGCGTTCGATCGTCCCGAGATCCGCAACGCGTTTCGGCCGCACACCGTCGACGAGTTGTACCGCACGCTCGAGCACGCGCGGGTGAGCTCCGACGTGGGCACGGTGCTGCTCACCGGAAACGGGCCGAGCAGCAAGGACGGCGGCTGGGCCTTCTGCTCCGGCGGAGATCAACGCATCCGTGGACGCAGTGGCTACCAGTATGCGGACGGTGAAACGGCCGAGACCGTGGACAAGGCTCGCGCCGGGCGCCTGCACATTCTGGAAGTGCAGCGGCTGATCAGATTCATGCCGAAGGTCGTCATCTGTCTGGTCAACGGCTGGGCAGCGGGCGGCGGCCACAGCCTGCACGTGGTGTGCGATCTGACGCTGGCGAGCCGCGAGCATGCTCGGTTCAAGCAGACCGACGCCGATGTCGGCAGCTTCGACGGTGGCTACGGCAGTGCGTACCTGGCCAAGATGGTCGGCCAGAAGTTCGCCCGAGAGATCTTCTTCCTCGGCGAGACGTACTCGGCCGAGGAGATGCATCGCATGGGCGCCGTGAACAAGGTCGTCGATCACGCCGAACTCGAGAACACGGCCATCGAATGGGCCGCGAAGATCAACGCCAAATCGCCGCAGGCGCAGCGGATGCTGAAGTACGCATTCAACCTCCAGGACGACGGCCTGGTGGGCCAGCAGCTGTTCGCCGGTGAAGCGACTCGCCTGGCGTACATGACCGACGAGGCCGTCGAGGGACGCGATGCGTTCCTCGAAAAGCGCGAGCCCGACTGGTCGCCGTTCCCTCGTTACTTCTGACCTGCTCGTGAACTCGCCAGGCGGCTCTCGGAACGCGCTCGTACGGTGGTTTCTGCAGCCGTTCGACTACGCCTGGATGGCGGATTTCCAGAACTCGCGTCCCACCGGCCGGGCCATCCGTTGGGTGATGGCCGTCCTGACGCTGAACTACGGCGCTCTTGCGGTGGTGTCTCTGTTCTCCGTCGACACCTCGCGGAGCGTCGTGGCAATCGGCTGGAAAGCCGTCCTGCTCGTCATGGTCGTGGTGGTCGCAGCCGCGTGGATCACCAAGCCGTTCCCCGGCCGATTCGGAGTGGTGGCGTTCGCCGTCTTCGCCGACCTGGGCACGGCCTCCACTCTCCTGATCAATCCGCTCGCGGACGCGGTACTCACCTGCGCGCTGTTCGCCGTGATCGGCACCTTCTGCACGTTCTTCCTCAGCCCGCGCTGGCTGGTGGCCCACTTGTTCTTCGCTGTGGTCTGCACTGTCGTGGCCGCAGCGGCGACCTACGGCAACACCGAGGTGGACATCGCATCATTGATCTTCCGGACCAACGTGGTGCTGTTGGTCATTGCCGGGGTTCCGCTGACCTCGCACCTGCTGGTGACCGTCCTGACCGATGACGCTCGAAGTTCGTTGCTCGATCCACTCACCGGGCTGCTCAATCGGCGCGGACTCGATGCGGCAGTAGACGACGTGTGGCAGCTCGGACGGGAACAGGATCGATGCGTGGCGGTGCTGGTGGTGGACATCGACCGCTTCAAATCCATCAACGACCAGTACGGGCACGAGGAAGGAGACGCGGTCATCGTGCGCGTCGCCGAGCGGCTCGGTACCCATCTCGGCGAGTACGGGGTGCTCGCCCGCACCGGCGGTGAGGAGTACCTCGCGGTGGTCTCGACGTCTCGATTGCACGTCGACGCCCTCATCCACGGGGTCCGGCGAGCCTTGCGCGACCCGACCGACACCGTCTCGGTGACCATCAGCATCGGGGCCGCCATCGTGTACTGGGATTCGACGGTGTGGGATCAGGACGGCGACATCGTCACGCGCGCAACACGGGTGGCGGACTCGATGATGTACGAGGCCAAAGCTGCGGGCGGCGATCGGGTGATGAAGAGCGTGCTGTAACAGGACCGTGGTATCCATGCGGGGTGGACATCCTCGCCTCTCGGACAATTCTGCGGCCGGCCGACTACCGGAAGACCCTCGAGTTCTATCGCGATGGCCTCTCCCTTGCCGTGTTTCGGGAGTATCCCGGCGGCACGGTGTTGTTCGCGGGACAGGGTTTGCTCGAGATCGCGTCGCATCATCGCGGCGACGGGCCAGGAACGTTTGCCGGCGCGCTGTGGCTGCAGGTACGCGACATCGAGTCGGCAACAGAAGAATTGGAAGCAGCGGGGATCCCGATCGTGCGCGAGGCGCGAACGGAGCCGTGGGGCCTGATCGAAATGTGGATCGAGGATCCGGACGGGATTTCGATCGTGCTGGTTCAGATCCCGCAGGATCATCCGCTCCGACGCGACAACCGCTAACTACTGCCGGCGCTGTCGGCGATCGTCCGCAGTACCGACTGCGCCGACTGCGGCCGCGACCACAGATACCCCTGTGCCAGGGTGCACCCGAGTTCGAGTGCAGCGTCGGCCTGTTCGCGGCTTTCGATGCCCTCGACGATCATCGTCAGATCGAGGTCCTTCGCGACTCCGGCCAACGACCTGATCATCGCCCGCCCGGCGACGGTATCGACGAACCGCGTCAGGTGACCGTCGATCTTGATCCCGTCGGGCTGCAATGTCACCAACCGTTCGAGCGAGGACCAGCCCGAACCGAAATCGTCGAGCAGTACGCGGAAGCCCAACGCGTGCACGTCGTCGATGTGCCTACGCAGCAGCGGCCCCGGTGTCACGGCGGTGGTTTCGGTGAGCTCGAGCGAGATCGACGACGGGGACACCCCGGACGACGCGATGGCGCGTTCGAGGTGGATGACGCCGTCGGGGTGGGCGAGGTGGCGTCCCGAAATGTTGACCGTCAGTCGAAGGTCAGGACGATGGACGTGCCACTTCTTCATTTCGGCCGCGGCCTGGGTGAGCACACTGAGGTCGACATCGATGATCAGTTCGCTGGCCTCGGCGAACGGGACGAAATCCGCCGGCACCACCAGCCCGCGCGTGGGGTGGTGCCAGCGCGCCAACGCCTCGAAACCGACGATCTCCTCGGTTCGCATATCCACGATCGACTGGAACCAGGGCACGATGTGACCGTCGGCGATGGAGTCGGCGATGTCGTTGTCGCTGCCCAGCCGAATGACGCCGGATCCGACGCGGCGATGCAGATCGAGTTGCTCCTCGAGCACCGACGCGAACTGTTCGAGTTCCTGCATCTGCTCACCCGAGAGTGATCGCGGCGTGCGATCGAGCAAGCACAGGGTGCCGATGACCAGGCCTTCTCGGCCTCGCAACGGAACGGATGCGTACGACGCGATGCCGTTGTCGTCGAGGATGGCGCGTTGCCGGGTGGTGGCGTGCACGCGCCCGTGCGCGACGACCGCGGGCTCCCCGGTGCGCACCACGTCGTCGCACAGCGTGTCGGCCCGCTCGACGGTGGACACGGGCGGTCCGCCGACGTTGACCAGCGTGTACTGGGTGTTTTCGTCGAGCACGTTGAGCTGGGCGATCGCGAATCCGACGCTGCGAGCGGCGAATTCGACCGTCGAACGCAGCGCGGGAGTGGTTGCCTCGACATCGAGATATCGGCGAGCGGAGTCGCTCTGTCGGCGAGACTGGGAGCGCGCGGTGTCCGCGACCTCACCGTCCACCGGCTTCTCCTCACCCAAGACGACCGGGCCCGTTCTGGAACCGGATACAGGTGAGCTTAACCGGGCGAGTTCGGCAGATTCGACCGATAGCCCAACACCGAGTGGTCACAACGACGGATAACGGGTGTGCAGAAGCCGGTGCCGCAGCACCGCAGCGGCGAGCCGCTTGCCTTCCTCCGTTGCGATCGATCCGGCGGTCTGCGACCCGGACGTGCGATCGCTTTCCGAGAATTCGACTGCTCCGAGTGCACTCAGCTCGGCCACCAGCGTCCTCGCCAAGGGCTCGGCGTGCTCGGGAGCCGGGGTCTCGCCCGCGTGGGTCCATCCCTCGGCGCGCAACAGTCTCGCCAGATCGTCGGCGCTGGTCTCCACATCGGCGACGTCCTGACCGACGATCATGCGAGCAAGAATCACCTCGGCGGCGATCGTGTCCGGGTGATATCCGGTGCCGACGATGCCGCCGGTGAGCACGCGCCACAGCCCGTCGGAGCTCAGCTGCCGGGTGCGGGCGGTGGGCACCAATCGCCCGGCCGAACGACGCAGCAGACGCACCCGCATGAGGAGGCGTCGGAGCACGAGAACTTTCTCGGTGTCGAGTTCACGTCCGACATGGGAGGGACGCTCGTTCGGGGGGAAAACGGTGGATGCGATGGTTGCCACGAGCTCGTCCGGCAGGTACCCGGCATCGGTCAGCGCGACACCCTCGCCGATGCATCCGATGAAGTTCTCCAGCCTGCGCACACAGCCGTACATCGGTTCGACGGCATCGTGCAGCGCGTCGCGCAGCCCCAGATAGAGCTCTGCGCGCGGTGCGCTGTAACTGCTCCAGAGTTCGATGCGGTGGTCGAGAAGTTGTTCCAGCAGAACGGCTTCGGAGTGGTCCCTCCCGCGATCGGAGGTCAACACCGCGTCGGTGACTCCGCGTCGTCGCATGGCCCGCGCGTTGGCACCGAGTGGTCTACCACCCGGCCTGGACGGCTCGAACTCGCCGGCGATCGTCGCCACTTCCAGTGTCTCGCCGATTTTTTCGACGATGACACGTTCGATGCCGGTGGGGGCGTCCTGCCACGTGACAAGTTCGGTGTCGAGGGCACCGATGCCCGACTGTTCGGTGGCCGCGCGATACTTCTGCAACCAGGCAGCGTCGTCGACAGTTCGGACGAGTTCCTCGGTCACCGCACTGCGGGCGATATCCGCATATCCGACGCGGCCGAGGCGGTCGAGCAACTCGCCGAGTGCGCGGGCAATGTCGACGCCGCGATCGGGACCTTCTGCGGCATGCCGCAGATAGACCCAGAGAAAGGACTGCACAGAATGTTGAGTGGGGCCCGCTGGCGGAGACACACCGATCAGACCGTCCCACCCCAAACGCGCATCGGCAGCAAGCGCGGGATCGACGGAATCGAAATACGACAGAGCGGCCGACACTGCGTCGTCCATGCCCGATCCCTTCACGGTTTCCACTGTTCCACAACGGGTCGATTCGAGGCGACGACCACCGTGTGTCGGGCGGCACAGGGAAATTGGACATATAAGGCAAATAGGTGAACGGTAGGTGAACTGCGGGCGACTTTACGGCACCCAAGAAGAACACTTCGCAAGAAATTTCCACGACAGACCGTTTGTGTCCCACACTTTCCACCGTGAGCGCTGAATTTCTCGTACTTCTCGTGGTGGTCGTGACGGCACTGGCCTTCGACTTCACCAACGGTTTCCACGACACCGCCAACGCCATGGCGACGTCGATCGCAACGGGGGCATTGAAGCCCAAGGTCGCGGTCACCCTGTCTGCCGTCCTCAACCTGGTCGGTGCCTTCCTGTCCGTAGAGGTGGCTGCCACCGTCGCGAAAGGCATCGTCAACCTCGGCGACACCGGCGGCCAGGACCTGCTGACCATCATCTTCGCCGGCCTTGTCGGCGGCATCCTGTGGAACCTCGCCACCTGGCTGCTCGGCATCCCGTCGAGCAGCTCGCACGCACTGTTCGGCGGCCTCATCGGTGCCACCATGGCGGGCCTGGGAACCAGCGGCGTCGTGTGGGACGGGGTGTGGAGCAAGATCGTGTTGCCCGCCGTGCTGGCCCCCATCGTCGCCGGCCTCGTAGCCACCGTCGGCACCTGGATCATCTACCGCATCACCAACGCAGTTCCCGAGAAGTCCAAGGAACGCGGATTCCGCTGGGGCCAGATCGGTTCGGCCTCGCTCGTCTCGCTCGCACACGGCACCAACGACGCCCAGAAGACGATGGGCGTGATCTTCCTGGCACTCGTCGCCTACGGCACCGTCTCGCCCGACGCCGAAATGCCCCTGTGGGTCAAGGTCACCTGTGCGCTCGCCATCGCGTTGGGCACCTACCTCGGCGGCTGGCGCGTCATCCGCACTCTGGGCAAGGGCCTGGTGGAGATCGCATCTCCACAGGGCATGGCCGCCGAGTCCTCCTCTGCAGCAATCATTCTCACCTCCAGCCACCTCGGCCTCCCGCTCTCGACCACCCAGGTTGCCACCGGTTCGATCCTCGGATCGGGACTCGGCAAGCCCGGTGCCGCCGTGCGGTGGAACGTCGCAGGCCGGATGGCCGTCGCCTGGGTCATCACTCTGCCGCTCGCCGGAGTGGTCGGCGCTGCGTGCTGGCTGCTCGCACACACGATCGGCGGTCTACCCGGCGTCCTCGTGGTCTTTGCCATCCTCGTCGGCCTGGCCACCGTCATGTACATCCGCTCGCGCCGCGAGCCCGTCGATCCGAACAACGTGAACGCCGAGTGGGACGGCGGACTCGTCCCTGCCGCCACCGAAGCCGACTCCCCCGCGAAGGTCTGAACACCATGGAAACCCTGAAGCACACACTTGATTCGCTCTGGCAGGTCGTTCTCGTCGGACTCCTGCTCGGTGCCGGACTGCCCGCGATCTTCGCGTTCGGACTCAAAGCGCTCTCGGTCGGTGACGTTGCCGATGACGCCGCGCCGGGGACCACCCGGGTGGCGCGCCCCGCAGTCGCCACCGCCGCGGCCGTCCTCTGCTTCGCAGTAGTGGTCGTCGCGATCGTGGCCGGAATCCTCTTCATCATGAAGAACTTCCTCGACAGCACCTTCGGCATCTCCGTCTTCTGAGAAGGGTTCAACTCTCATGACCGACTCCACCAAGACCGCTTTTCCGGCCTCGGTGCTCGAATGGCTCCGAGCCGGATACCCCGAGGGCGTTCCGCCCAAGGACCGCTTCCCGCTCGTCGCACTTCTGCGTCGCGCCGCACTCACCGACGCTCAGGTGCAGGAGATCGTCCTCGATCTGGTATCTCCCGCCACTGGCGCGCTCGACGACGGTGCCATTTCGACCGACGAGATCGCCACCTACATCCGCGGACAGATCGACGCCGAGCCGACAGCCGAGGACATCACTCGTGTCTCGGCGCGGTTGGCCGCCGGTGGTTGGCCGCTCGCGGATCCGGCGGCCCTGTAAGGCCATGTCGGTCCCGTCGTTCCTCCACTCGATCGTCGGGTGGCTTCGCGGCGGGTATCCCGACGGGGTACCCGAAGCGGATTACGTTCCCCTCCTTGCTCTTCTGAATCGGCGACTGTCCGACGACGAAGTGCAGTCGGTGATGGATGCCCTCATCGCCGACGGCCAACTGCCCGCCGACAAAGCAGGTATTTCCGTCACCATCACCAAGGTCACCAACGAGATGCCGCGGGAAGAGGACGTCAACCGGGTACGCGCGAACCTCGCCGCCGGTGGCTGGCCCCTGGCCGACCCGTTCACGCTCCGCCGCGAGGACTAACCTCGCACCTGTGCTCGAGAGCGTTCCCATCCCTACCGGACCGGCCGCGGCAGACATCCTGCCGCGGCTGAGCCGTGTGCTGGCCGGTGACGGACCGGCCCTACTTCCTGTTCCCGCCGACGATCCACGCGAGATCCGACGCCTACACGACGCGTTGGCACCCGGCACACCTATCGAGGACGGCGTCGCACTGGTCGTCGCAACGTCCGGCACGACGGGAATACCCAAGGGAGCCATGCTGTCTGCGTCTGCTCTGGTCGCGTCGGCGACGGCCACCGAGGAGCGACTCGGCGGGCCGGGCTCGTGGCTGCTGGCGCTGCCTGCACACCACATCGCCGGAATGCAGGTCTTGTTGCGGAGCGTGCTCGCCGGAACGTCGCCGGTGATCATGGATGTGTCCCACGGTTTCGATCCGGCCGCGTTGATCGAGGCCGTGGGACGGATGTCGGGCCCCCTGCGCTACACATCCCTGGTTCCCGGCCAGTTGGTGAAGGCATTCGAGAACCCCGAGGCTGTGGCTGCGTTGTCGTCTCTCGATGCCGTTCTGCTCGGTGGGGCGGCAACGCCAATCCCTCTGCGCGAGAGAGCTTTTGCAGAGGGTATTCGATTGGTGCGCACCTACGGGATGAGTGAGACCGCCGGTGGCTGTGTGTACGACGGGGTTCCCCTGCGCGAGACGGTGGTACGCATCGACGACGGCCGGGTCGTGTTGGGCGGAAGAACCCTGGCCTCGGGATATCGTGGATTACCCGATCACCCGGCGTTCGCCGAGCCCGGCTGGTTCCGCACCGACGACGCGGGAACCATGGTCGACGGGGTTCTGAGCATTACCGGCCGACTCGACGAGGCCATCTCGACCGGTGGCCTGACCGTCGTACCGCAGGTTGTCGAAGCAGCACTGGCCACGCATCCCGCAGTCCGAGAGTGCGCCGTCGTCGGGTTGCCGGACGAACGCCTCGGCCAGAGAGTGGTGGTCGCTGTGGTCGCCTCTACGCCGGTCACGTTGGCGGAGTTGCGTTCTCACGTCGCATCGTCGTTGGACGTCACGGCCGCGCCACGTGAGTTGTTTCTGGTCGAATCACTGCCGACCCGAGGCCCGGGAAAACTGAATCGAGCAGAATTGCGGGCTGTGCTGGGGAAGCGTTGAGGGGGCCGCCGCTCGGCTCGTTCGGGCGCAAACGCGAGCGCGTTTGTCAGGTGCGCGCGAGATAGTCGGCGAACCCGCGCGCGTTCGGCAAACGCGCTCGCGTTTGCGGCGGTCAGTTCAGCGGCGTGCCCTGGTGGTGTATCAATTCCCATCCCGATGCCGTGCGTCGCCACAGCGACGTTCGACGCGCTCGCTTGCCCAATGTTTGCGAAATCCATTGCACAAGAACGAAATCGGCACTGATTGCTCGACCACTCAGTTCGAGCACCTCGATCTCCACAGAATCTTCTCTGCTCAGTAGGTCGAGGATCGACGTCTTGTCCCATACCGCGCCCGAGGCTCCCACTTCGGTGAAGTCGTCGGCGAGCAGACTGACCAGCCGCCCGGGGTTCCGTCGACATTCTGGGGTCTGCAACTCTCGCTCGAGCGCCAGAACAGTCGCAAGATCGGGGTCGAACTCGGTACGACCGGCGTCGTTGGGCAACATGAGTCACTGTCTCACGCACAAACGCCAGCGCATTCGCCAGGCGCGCGCGAGATAGTCGGCGAACCCGCGCACGTCCGGCAAACGCGCTCGCGTTTGCACTCGACCAGGGTCCGGGGCAGGTTCAGCGAACGACCAGCTCAACCCGCCATCTTCTCGTACAGGCGCTCCACGTCGGCGTCGGACCAACCCGGCGGATCGAGGATGTCGGCCCACATGCGCACCGCGTCGGCCCCGTAGCTGTGGCCGTGACCGTCGTCGACGTCGGTGGAGAAAACCTGGTCGAAGGTCAACTGCCAGAACGTGACGAACGGGAACCACTGCACGCCAGGGTCGACGTCGGCACCGCGTGGTTCGCGCAGCCAGTCGGGTCGGCCCAGAATCAGATCTGGCGACCACCACACGATGGGGTCGGATGCGTGCTGCCAGTACACGATTCGCGGCTCTTCCCACGGACCGCCGATGTCGAGGTCACCGGAAGACCCGGCGAAACGCACGTGTTCGCCGCTGTCGACGACAGGCAGGATCTCGCGGGAACCGGCGTCACGTCCACCGGTGATGCGTGCCCACTGCGGAGTGAAATTCGGATTGCCGACCCACAGGGCACCGTCGATGCGCGCGATCATGTCCTGGGCACCACTGAAGGCGTCCTGCCCGCCGTAGGCACCGAGGCTCTCGCCGAAGAGCACCAACTTGGGTCGTGCATCTTCCGGAAGCTCGCTCCACACCGCGTAGATCGCCTCGAAGAGGGCTCGTCCGGCATCCTGCGGGGTCTGACGGTCGGCCAGAAATGCCATCGGGCTCGGCAGGAACGAATACTGCATCGACGCGATCGCCGAATTGCCGTCGTACAGATACTCCAAAGGTCCAGCCACGGATTCGTTGACCCACCCACGTCCGGTGGTGGTCGCGACACCGAGCACGGCCCGCGAGAATGCGTCGGTACGTTCGAGTTCGGCCACCACCCGCTCTGCGACGCCCTCGACCGTGTCGGCGGACTCGACGCCGGCGTACACGCGAATCGGTTGCACTGCAGGCCTTCCGGTGAAGTCACCGATCTCGTCGGGCGATGCTCCCGAGACCACGAACCGCCTCCCCTCCTGCCCCAGCGACTCCCATTCCTCGTTCGAGGCATCCGATCCCGAAAGTTCCTCTTCCGTAGGTTTTTCCACTCCATCGTGGTTGCCGCGATCGGCAGTCGATGCCGACTTCTCCGCGACGGCCACAATGCCGCGAATCAGCGCACCGTTGACGGCGAACACCACCAGCAGCGCAACCACGATCACGCTGGCGATCCTCGCCACCGGCCTCGGCACGTATTGCTTTCCCCGTCGAGTCAACGCACGGGTTGCTCGCCGCAGCAGGCGTCCGAGAGCGAGCACGGCCACGGCCACCACCGAAGAGAGCACCAGCACCGCGATGTACAGGGGTCTGCCGGCGTCCTCCACTCCGACCAGCCTGCGGACGATCTGCTGCCACCACGAACCGAGGATGAGGAACAGCGGAATCACCACCACCGCAGCCGCGGCCAACGCCCACCACCCGCGTCGACGCCACTGCTCCGACCAGTCCGGTGACACTCCGCAGAGCCGGACCACCCAGGCGATGAGGCATCCCACGCCGTACCCGATCGCGACACTGATTCCGGTGGCCACTGCCTGCAGATACCACACACGGGGCAGGAGAGACGGAGTCATCGACAGCGCGAAGAACACCAAGGCGAAGAAGATCCCCACCGGATGTAGTGCGCGGCAGTACCGACCTGCTCGTGACTCGCGCCAATACGAACGAATCGAGGTCGACCGCTGTGTGGTCACCAATCGATCGTATTGGCCCGCCGACTGGGCCGCACCCGCTTCGACGTGCAAGCATTCAACGCATGAGTGTTCTGGTCTGCTTTCACGCACATCCCGACGACGAAGTGTTCGGTACAGGCGGGGTGATGCGTCTGGCTGCCGATGCCGGCCATCGCGTCGTACTCGTCACGGCAACCGACGGTGCCCTCGGAGAATTTCCGGACGGGATCCTCACCGACGGCGAGACACTGGCCGAGCGCCGACGCATCGAGCTGGATCGTTCGGCCGCCGTTCTGGGGGTGGACCGCATCGTTCGATTGCACTACGCCGATTCCGGCATGGCGGGCACAGCCGAAAATGCGAATCCGGAAGCCTTCTGCAACGTCGACGTCGACACCGCCGCGAAGCGTTTGGCCGAGGTCCTGCGCGAGGAGCAGGCCGACGTCGTCACCATCTACGACCCGAACGGTGGCTACGGCCACCCCGACCACATTCAGGTGCACGTCGTCGGCAAGCGCGCCACCGAGATCGCCGAGACCCGGAACGTGTACGAGACCACGACCAACCGCGACCACATGCGCCGGCTGATGGAGGCGAACCCGCACTGGGGCGAGGAGGCGTCACCGCCGGACATGGAGACGTTCGGACTGCCGGAAACCGAGATCACCACGGTGGTCGACGTGTCCAGCGTGATCGCGGCGAAACGGGCAGCCATGGAGGCGCACGAGACTCAGGTCGGCGATTTCGGTCCGTTTCTGAAGATGCCCATCGAACAACTCACCACCGCCTTCGGCACCGAATGGTTCAGGAAGTTGCGCGGCAGCGGAGGCGTCGGCCTGACGGAGACGTCACTGCCGCTGTGACACCACGAAAGCTGTGACACCACGCGGCACATGACAGGTGACGCAAGCGCGACGTACGCAGCGTGCAAGCGGTCGGGGCGATCGTTGTCCCATGACCACACCAGCTATCGAGGCAGACGGCCTCGTCAAGACATTCGGTAAGCAACGCGCGGTCGACGGCGTCAGCCTGACCGTCCCCACTGGGGCGGTCTACGGCGTCCTCGGTCCCAACGGAGCAGGCAAGACCACAACGGTCCGCATGCTCGCCACCCTGCTTCGACCCGACGGCGGCTCGGCCCGCGTTTTCGGCCGAGACGTCGTCGCCGACGCCACCGCGGTCCGGTCTCTCGTCGGCGTCACCGGTCAGTACGCCTCGGTGGACGAGGATCTCACCGCGACCGAAAACCTCGTCGTGTTCTCCCGACTCCTCGGCCTCAGCCGACGCGCCAGCAAAGCCAAAGCCGTCGAACTGCTCGAGGAATTCGGACTGACGGACGCGGCGTCGCGACCGCTGAAGTTGTTCTCCGGCGGCATGCGTCGACGCCTCGATCTGGCCGCGAGTCTGATCTCGGCACCGCCACTGCTGTTCCTCGACGAGCCGACCACCGGTCTCGATCCCCGCACCCGAGCCCAGATGTGGGACACCATCCGTCGGCTCGTCGCGCAGGGCTCGACAGTTCTACTGACCACTCAGTACCTCGACGAGGCCGACCAACTGTGCGATCGAATCGCCGTCATCGATCACGGCCGCGTGATCGCCGACGACACCGCCGACGGGCTCAAGTCCTCGGTAGGGACTTCCGCGCTGTCACTGACTCTCACGGACCGACACCAGATCGACGACGCTCGAGCTCTGGTCGCGAAGCAACTGGGCACAGACGTGTCGGTCAGCCCCGAGTCCGCTCGTCTGACCGCACCCATGACCGACACATCGATCACCCCCGACATCTTGATTCGCTTGCGCGACTTCGGCATCGACGTCAGTGAAATCACCGTCACCAAACCCAGCCTGGACGAGGTCTTCCTGACCCTCACCGGCAAGAGCGCAGACGAGGACGCAGCATGACCACTACTCTCACTCCGCAATCGTCGACGTACGTCGACCCCGCCGACCGTCCGGTCGTCCGACACATCGGCCTGGCCCGCACCGCCGCCCAGTCCGTCACCATGGGATATCGCGGGCTGCTCAAGCTTCGCCACAATCCCGAGCAACTCACCGATGTGGTGCTGCTACCGGTGATCTTCACCCTGATGTTCAGCTACATATTCGGCGGCGCGGTGGCCGGCGACGTCACGTCCTACCTACCGATGATCGTGCCTGGAATCCTGGTGCAAACGGTCATCACCGGCTCCGTCGTTACCGGCACACAGCTGCGAGAAGATATGGACAAGGGCGTCTTCGACCGATTCCGCTCTCTTCCGATCGCCCGAATCTCCCCGCTTGCCGGAGCATTGATGGCCGACGTCATCCGCTACTTGATCGCCGCGGTCGTCTGTTTCCTCACCGGGTTCGCGATGGGTTACCACCCCGCAGGTGGCGCACTCGGCCTCGCCGGAGCCGTCCTGCTGGTGATGTTCTGCGCCTGGGCGATCAGTTGGATCTTTGCGCTGCTGGGCACCCTGATGAGCAAAGCTTCATCGGTCCAGGGCATCTCGATGCTGGTGCTGTTCCCACTGACCTTCCTGTCCAACGCCTTCGTCGACACCTCCACGATGCCGAACTGGCTGCAGACATTCGCCGACGTCAACCCCGTCTCACACCTGGTGACGGCGGTCCGAGAGCTGGCGAACAACGGGCACTTCGGTATTCACGTCGTGTACTCACTCGTCGGTGCCGTGGTCATCGTCGCCATCTTCGCCCCACTGACCGTCAAGTCGTACATGCGCAAGGCCTAGGACAACGGAAGCGAACTCAAAATTTCCTGCAGTGCAGCATGTCTGGTGATACCAGCAGCCCGCGCGATACCGGCATCGACCGTAGGGTCACCGACAACCGCGCGGGCTGCGGCCACGTGCCGATCGATGCGCATCGACGGAAAATCCTGGCGACCCACCGCCCGGTCCGACGCGGCCAGCAACCGAACTCCGCGTCCGCGGTCCCCGCACTGCACCTCGAAGGACCCCACCGCACACGCAACAGCACCCAGCATGGGAATGTCGTAGAAACCTCCCGGCACCAATGCATCCCACGGCGTGCGCACCAGCTCCCCCACCGCCTCGCGCATATCCCTTGCACGACCGTGCAATACATGCGCTCCGACGGCCGCGCACACCAGAATCGTCATGAACGGATCGCTCGCGTCCTGCGACGGCCAGCCCCCGATGGCCAGTGCTTCCCGAAATTGCGCCAAACCTCGTTCGACGTGACCGTCTTCCACATCCGCCGCTGCCCGAGCCGCGGTCAGCGACGCAGACGTCGACTGCTGCTGCGCACGATCCCACCGAGCGCCGGAATCGTGGGCAGGACCCCGTTCAGCGGTGTCACCGGAATTGCCCGGGCTCCAGTCCTGTGCCATACCTCCCGACGCCAATTCCTCCACCAGCGCCCGCCCCTCGTCCACCCGACCCGCGCCGATCAGAGCCATTGCCAGGAAGGTTCGGGTTTGCATGCTCTCCTCGTAGGCATGCATCGCCCACATGACATCGGCGGAGGTTCGGTAGTACTGGGCGGCCGTGGCTTGATCACCTGCCAAGCCGTAGGAGCTGGCAAGTGTTTGCGAGGTGGACCCCACTGCCCACAGGTCACCGCGACTACGCGCGATGGCGAGAGCGCGCTCACCGTCTCGAATCGACTCGTGCAATCGCCCCGAATTCTGTGCCAGCATCGCGCGAACCACGTACGCGTTGCAGCGAACATCGTCGTACTCGGAGCGAGTGGCGAGAGCCAGTTTTCGCGCCAAACCCTGACCCCCGATGTGGTGCACGAGCACCTCGGCATTGAACCGCAACCCCGGTGCGATGAAGGTTCTGTGGCGCAACAGATTTCGTAGATCGACTCGGACTCGAGCTACTCGACGCAGTTGTCGTCCGTACGCGAAATGCGCCGCCAGAACCAGCATGCACATGACGGCGTTGTCGTCGGGTGTCTCGGCGATCCCGCGGCGAATACTGCTCTGCACCCGGTCGGCCCAGTTCAGCACCTCGGAATGCGCGCCGCGCATGGCCCAGAAGTAGCCCAGTACCGAGAAAAGAGTGCAGACGTGCTCCGAAATATCATGCGCGAAAGAATGTCTCATCATGGAGAGCAGGTTGTCGTGCTCCGCCTCGAGCAGCAGAACCATCTCCGCCGGACGCCCACCGGCATAGCCCGCGGAAATCCTCGTCGACACTGCAGTCGACCAGGCTCGCAGGCGTAGGGCGACCTGCTCGTCCTCCCCGCTGGCGTTCAGCTGCTCCTCGCCGTACTCGCGGACGGTCTCGAGCATGTGGTAGCGCACGCCCGTAGACGTCTCGGCAACGGCCAGCATGGACTGATTCACCAGACCGTCGAGCGCAAACGACACATCCTCGACCTCGGACCATTCCGCCACCGTTCGCGCCGCGTCGAGATCGAAGCCCGCAGGAAAACGACAGAGCCGGCGAAGAGTTGCCTGCTCTGTGCCGTCGAGCAGATTCCAACTCCAGTCGATGACTGCGTGCAGGGTTCGATGACGTTCCGGACGGGTTCGGTCCGTCGATCGCAGCAGCGCGAATCGTTTGTGCAACCGACTGCCGATGTCCTCCACACTCATCGACTTCACTCGCGCTGCAGCCAGCTCGATAGCCAGGGGCAGGCCGTCCAGAGTGCGACACAGAGCCGCGACCGCGTCGGGTTCGAGTCGTACAGACGGGCGAACAGCGCGAGCTCTGATACAAAAGAGCTCTGTTGCAGGCGAATTCGGGCCGAGAATGCCTAGCGAGGGCAGCGGAAACACCGATTCGGCCGTCGACCCCATCGGCGAACGAGAGGTCGCCAATACCGTCACCAGATCCGTTGCGGCCACCAGCTCGTCCACGACTGCCGCCACCTCGTCGATCACGTGCTCGCAGTTGTCGAGGATCAACAAGCCTCGGCGGGTCGAGAAGACGTCGACCAGACGCTCGTGAATCGAGTGCACCCGGGCGACCTGAAGACTGCCGACAGTGAAATCCGCCTCGGTCAATCCGAGGGTGGCTCCGATCGCCGAGGCGACGTCCTCGCCACTGCGCAGCGATGCCAACTCCACGAACGCCACCGGCATCGAATCGGCAGCTCGATGGCCCAGGGCATGCGCGATGCGTGTCTTGCCCGCGCCGCCAGGACCGAGGACGGTGGTGACGCGAGAGGTGCGCAGCAGTTCTTCGATCGCATCGATGTCGTCGCCTCGACCGATCAAGGCATTGGGCGCGGCACGAAGACCGATGGTCTGTAGCACCTTCGGAGCGTCGTGGCCGAGAATTTCGGCATTCAGTGCAGTCGTCGCCGACGACGGATCGGTTCCCAACCGTCGAGCGAGATCGGTACGCAATTCCGCGAACACCGCCAGCGCGTCGTTGGGTCGGCCGACACCGTGCAGCGCGCGCATGAGGTCGGCGGCAGCGCGCTCGTCTGTTGGATCCTCGGCCGCGCGAGCCTGCGCATACGGCAGGGCATCGCCGAACCTTTGCAGACCGAGGAGGGCCGCGACCCGAAGTGATTTCAGAGCCGTCCCCACCGCGTCGGCCTCGACCCGAACGGAGTCGATTGGGTCACCGCGCCACAGACCGAGGGCTTCGACCACCAGGTCGAGTGCATCCTGGAAGTGCTCCTGAGCGAGGCAGCCCTCCGCGCCTCGGAGCAGAGCGCGGGCCCGGCCGAGATCGACGTCCTCGGTACTCAGAACCAACCGATATCCCCCTGGGCCACTCTCGACAGCGCCGCTGGGCAGTGCCGATCGCAGCCGGGAGATCTGGGTCTGCAGAGCATTCTTCGGCGATCGGGGAGGCTCTTCGGGCCACACCTGCTCGATGAGCGCCAGCGAAGAACGCGCCCGCCCCGGATCCAGCGCCAACGCCACCAGCAGAGCTTGCGCCCGTGTACCCGACAGTGGCACGGCATTGCCGTCGATCACGGTGGTGACGACGCCGAGAATCCCCACCACCGGAAGTCCGGCCGTGAGGTGCGTCGTCTCGGGATACGCGATGTCGTTGGGCACTGTCTCCGATCGTAGGCCGCGAGGCCGAACCCCTCGAATTGACGTTTGGATTGTTTTGAGACCCTAACCAAACCGTGAGACGGTAGAGTGGCCTCGTCGCGTGCCCAGAAGGCGCGCACTGTGTACCTGATTCCCGTCATCGAATCGGAGAGGCCGGAGAAGCGATGCGTTCGTCCGTGGGTGTGTCACTGGGCACATGCGGCATCCGCACTGCCCGAACCACCGAAGACGGCACCTGGACCGATGGCACCCCGTTCGACGACTGGCAGCTCTCCCCCTCCGCCGAGGACGTCGCGCGGATGGTCCGCGGCATCGTCGATCGGCCCGACGCACCGCAGTCCTTGGGCGTCGCCCACCGCACCCCCGCCGAACGGGAACAGATTGCCGCGGCGTTAGCCGAGGAGTACGTCTCCGACGTCCACCTCATCGACGAGACCGATGCTGCGCTCGAGTACCTGCGCCCAGGCCTGCCCACCCACCACCGAACGATCGCGTTGTTCGACGCGGGCGAGACCGGCGTGGACATCGACATCGTCGACGTCGAATCGGGCCGCTCCTACGGCTCGACCCGAACCACGGCGATCAGCGGCGCGTCGTTCGATGCGGTGGTCCGCGAGCACATTCTGGGCCTCGGCATAGTGCGGGAGCCACACACCCACGACGAGGACGCTGCCCTGACGGCATTCTGCCGGGGAATCAAGGAAGCGCTGTCCTCCCACCAGACCACCAGCACACCCGACGGCGAGCACGTGCTCCTCGAACGGCACATCTTCGAGCTGTCGATTGCGCGCTCCACCGAGCAGGCCGCCGCGACGGTGCGCCAACTCGGTCTCGAGGCCGAGTTCTATCCCGACGCGGTCGTCGCGATCGGTGGAACATCCAATGTTCCGCTGGTCCGGGCCACGCTGGAACGCTTTCTGCAGCTCCCGGTCATCGTCCCGGACCGGCCCGAGCTGGTGGTCGCCGGTGGCGCGGCCGTGCACGCCACCCGCGTGGACGCGGCCCACGTGCCGCCCCTCGTCTCACACCGACCGGCATTGACGCGACTGGCCATGATCGCGCTGCCGATCGTCGGCGTCATCGCGGTCATCGGGCTGTTCACCGCGCTCGGGTCCAGCGAGGGGGACCAACCGCTGAGCACGCCCGCCAGCGTCGGCGAGCGCGTTTCACAGACCACATCGCCCGCGGCCGGCAACACGACGACCTCGACCTCGACTTCGGCTTCGACCTCGGCACCCACGCCGGACGTGCCGCCGCCGGCCCCTACGACGACCGCCGCGCCGGCACCCGCGGCCGACCCGGCCCCGTATGTTCAGTACCAACCGCACTACTACCCACCGGCACCTGCACCCGCTCCCACGGTGCCGCTGCCGCAGATTCCCGGCGTCCAGATGCCGGTCATTCCCTTGCCGGTATTGCCGCGCCTGCCGTTCTGACCGGCCGCGTCCTCACCCGTCGAACACATACGGAAAGATCGTCGCTCATGGCCACCACTGCGCAATGGATCGAAGGTGCGCGACCGCGCACACTCCCGAATGCGATCGCTCCCGTCCTCGTCGGTACCGGTGCAGCTGTGTCACTGGACGCCGGAGTGTGGTGGAAGGCGCTGCTGGCCCTGATCGTCTCGCTGGCCCTGATCGTCGGCGTCAATTTCGCCAACGACTACTCGGATGGAATCCGCGGCACCGATGACGATCGAGTCGGACCTTTGCGACTGGTCGGCTCCAAGGCGGCCTCCGCAGTCGCGGTCAAAAGGGCCGCCATCGGCTGCTTCGCCGTCGGTGCGGTGGCCGGATTGGTGTTGGCTGCCACAAGTGCCTGGTGGTTGGTCGTCGTAGGACTGATTTGCATTGCCGGTGCCTGGTACTACACCGGCGGCTCGAAACCGTACGGCTACAGCGGATTCGGCGAGATCGCAGTATTCGTGTTCTTCGGGCTCGTCGCGGTTCTCGGCACGCAGTTCGTGCAAGCCGAGCAGATCGACTGGGCCGGCGTGCTGGCCGCGGTGGCCGTCGGATCGTTCTCGAGCGCGGTACTCGTCGCCAACAACTTGCGAGACATCCCCACCGATACCGAATCCGGAAAGCTCACGCTCGCAGTGCGACTGGGTGACACTCGCACTCGCTACCTGCATCTCGCATTGCTGGTGGTGCCGTTCGCGATGACAGTGGTTCTCATTGCCCGAACTCCGTGGGCCCTGGTGGGCTTGCTGGCACTCCCCTTCGCCGCCCGCGCGAACTCCCCGGTACGCAAGGGTGCCCACGGGTTCGAATTGATTCCCGCACTGCGCGATTCGGGCTTGGCGATGCTCGTCTGGGGAGCGAGCACGGGTGTTGCGTTGGCCTTCGCCTGACGCTTGTTCGCCTAACGCTTCTCGGGCACGAACGCGCCGAGTAGGAAGTTCACGATCGAGATGATGATCGCGCCCCAGAACGCAGCCGCGAATCCGACGATCTCGAGACCGTAGCCGGTCTGCGACGACAACCAACCCGTCAACAGCAGCATCAGCGCATTGATCACGAGAGTGAACAGTCCGAGAGTCAGAATCAGCAACGGTAGCGACAGCAGCTTCACCATCGGCTTGATGAACGCGTTGACGATCGTGAGCACGGCCGCGATACCGAGCAGCACCACGATGTCCCACCCGTCACCGCGACCCGAACTGGTGACGGTGATCCCGTCGACGAATTCCTTGGCGACCCAAATGGCAACAGCGTTGATCACGAGCCTGATCAGAAAGTTCATGGCCGCCATCGTAGGGTTCGCGGCGTTGGGCGGCTACGGCGCGCGAACGAGCAGCGCTCATCTCAGCCGGAGCCGGGGATGCTCGCGTCGCTCAGTGATCCACGGCGATGTCGACGAACACTCGCCCGCGATCGTCGCGGGTCGCCTTCGCGAAGCCTGTGTACCGAACTCCACCCAGGTCGACGTCGACCCGACTGCCATCGTTCATGAAGTTTCGCCACCAGTTCTTCTTGTCGGGAATCGCAACCCCGATCTTCAGGTGGTCACCTTTCCGGCTGATCGCGACCGGCAGTGAGATCTTCTTGCCGGACTTTCGGCCGGTGTAGGTCAAGATGCCCATCGACCGCCCGAGCACCCTGTCGAGTACAGGTGCCTTCATCAGAACCATGAAGACTTTGTTGAACGCTGCCGCCGACTTCTGAAATGTGTTCATCAAGCCCACCTCCGAGATCACTCCCCGCACTTGATGGCGAGCGTAGCCCCCCGGGTTCATGTCGACGGGGGGCTCACTGCGACGACAGACCGATCTCCATCGACTCGGCGAGAGTGGTCAAGGACTCGAGAACACGGGTCCGTTGCGCACCCGGTGCGTCGAACACTCGTCCATGAGCATCGAGTTCGCGAGGGAAGACCTCGTCGACAACGCGCTTTCGCCGATCGGTCGGGGTGATCGAGGCCCTGAAGGCCGTCCACCAGGGCCGGAGAATGTGTCGGTGCCTTGGTCTACGCTCGTGGCAACGAGGTCGAATACGTGTTCGATCTTCTGTCGCTGGGGGGTGACATGGGGCTACGAAAAGTGGCGTGGGTGACCGAGCACCACTCTGCGCTGACCGACGTTCTGGGCGCGCGCCGCGCTGTCAACGCTTCCGTGGCGTCGGAACTTGCATTCATGGACGAGTACGTCCGCAGCCGAACGGCTTCCGCATCTCCGTGGGACTCCGGGGTGACCGAGAAAGACTTGTACAGCTCGGCGATCTGTGAACTGGCGGCGGCGCTGTCGTCCACCTTCGCCGCTGTGAACAACAAGCTGCAGATGTGGCGTCAGCTTCGCCCTCTCGTACGGCAGGGTTTCATCGACGGCGCGCTCGATCTGGAGCGAGTCAGGACGATCCACGATCATCTGCTTCATGCCCGGCCGGAGACAGTCGTCGCTCTGGAGTCCGAAATACTCAAAGCCGCCAAGGAGATGGCTCCGGGTACCTTGGGTCGCGAGATCGACCGACTGCTCATCGAGGCCGACGCCGACTGGGACCGCGCGGTGCGCAAGCATGCTGCGCGCACCGAGAAGCGAATCCGCCTTCGTCGCCGGGCGCGCGGGCTGTCGAGCCTGACCACGCTGATGACCGACGGCGAGGCCGACGAACAGCTTTCGCGGATCGACGCCGAGGTCACGCGCCTGCACCCGGAGGATCCGCGTTCGGACGACCAACGGCGAGGCGACGCGCAGACTGCATTGATGCGGGGGGAGGCGCTGCTGTGCGAGTGCCCCACGTGCCAGGTGTCTCGCGAAGATGTGACGGATCAGAAAGTTCCTGATGCGCACGAGCACGGGATTCCGAGCTCGGAGACAGTCGAGCCCTCGGGCACAGAGTGCGACGCCGCCGATGAAACATCAAGCGACAGTTCGAGTCCCACTGCAAAGAGAATGGCACCGGCCGTGCCTCCACCCAAACCTGCTGCGCCCGATGCTGCAGACCCAGATACAGTGCCGCGCTCGCGGCCGGGCGGAGGAACGCTGATCGAACGGTGGCGTGCCATCGTCGGGGACGACCCCATCGGCGTCCATGCCTTGTACCCCGACGGCCATGGGGGCATGAAACTTCCGCCTCCGGGCGCACTGAGCTACGCGCCCAGTCGAGCACTTTCGGCTCGAGTTCGTGCCGAACAGCCGTACTGCCTTCATCCTGGCTGCAACGTGCCTTCGGAACGTTGCGACCTCGACCACATCGTCGAATTCGACAGACAACAACCCGAGAAAGGCGGCTGGACGATCTTCACGAACATCGGTCCGCGCTGTCGGCTCCACCACAACCTCAAAACGCGGAAGCTGTGGCGCACCGAACTACTCCCGGAAGGAGTCCTACACATAGTCGATCCACTCGGAAATCACTACTTCACCCCGCCAGCCCTGTGAAAATGAATCACCTAGGGTTGATTCGGTGAGCACCGCAAATCTGACCCGGACCGAAACTCGCAGGCGATCCCGACACATCGACGGGGTGAAGTATCTCGTCCATCTGAATCTCCTGCGGGCCGAAGACATGGATGTCGATACCTTCGAGACGGTCACGACGATCGAGTTCGACGCCACCACCGCCGCGACATGGGTCGACTTCATCGGTGCCGCTGTCGATGAGGTCACCGTCAACGGCACCGACTGTCAGGTCGATTACGACGGCGCTCGCATCCAGCTGATCGGACTCACCGAGCACAACACCGTTCGGATACGTGCACGCGGCCGATACAGCAGGTCGGGTGAAGGGCTGCACCGGTTCGTCGACCCCGCCGACGACAGCGTGTACCTCTACACCCAATACGAGCCGGCCGATGCGCGCCGAGTGTTCGCAAACTTCGAGCAGCCGGACCTCAAGGCCTCGTTCACGCTGACGGTCACGGCACCATCGACGTGGACGGTCTTGTCCAACCGCGCGGGGGTCACCGACGACACAGTCACTACGTTCGCCCCGACCCTGCCCATATCGACCTACATCACCGCGGTCGCGGCCGGGCCGTATCACGGCGTCGAATCATCATGGACGCGAGGCGAACTGACCGTTCCCCTCGGCGCATACTGCCGAGCCTCACTCGCCGAACATTTCGACGCCGAGGACATCTTCGACATCACGAAGCGAGGCCTGGACTTCTTCCACGACAAGTTCGACTATCCGTACCCGTTCGGTAAGTACGACCAGATCTTCGTGCCCGAGTACAACCTCGGTGCGATGGAGAACCCAGGGCTCGTCACGTTCACCGAATCGTACGTATTCCGTTCGGCGGCAACCGAAGCCCAGTACGAGGGTCGTGCCAACACGATTTTGCACGAGATGGCGCACATGTGGTTCGGCGATCTCGTCACGATGCAGTGGTGGGACGATCTGTGGCTCAAGGAGTCGTTCGCGGACTACATGGGTGCCTACGCGTCGGCCGAGGCCACTCGTTTCACCGATGCCTGGGTCAGTTTCGCGAACCGCCGAAAAGCCTGGGCCTATCTGCAGGATCAACTCCCCACCACTCATCCGATCGTTGCCGACATCACCGATCTCGAGGCCGCCAAGCTCAACTTCGACGGCATCACCTACGCCAAGGGCGCGAGCGTGCTCAAACAATTGGGAGCATTCGTCGGTGCCGATGCCTTCTTCGCGTCCTCTCGCAACTATTTCCGTACCCACGCCTACGGCAACACGACTCTGACGGATCTGCTGACCGAGATGTCCACCGCCAGCGGGCGCGATCTCGACACCTGGGCGGCCGCGTGGCTGCAGACCACCGGCGTGTCCACCCTGTCCTATACGGGTGATGCCATCGAACAGACGGATCCGCGTCCGCACCGCATTGCCGTCGGACTCTACAACCTGGACGAGGACGGAAATCTGACGCGAACGCACCGCCGTGAACTCGACATCACCGAGGCGCGAACACCGGTCGACTTCGACGATGCCGCACTGGTTCTGCTCAACGACGACGATCTGACCTACGCCAAGATCCGATTCGACGAGCGCTCCACCGCCACCGTGCGGGCTCACCTCGACCGCATCGTCGACCCACTCGCGCGAGGGCTCGTGTGGTCTGCGCTGTGGAACTCCACCCGTGACGGCGAGCTCTCACCACTCGAATACATCGATATCGCAACCAGATTCGCGCCCAACGAGCCCAAGATCGGCCTTCTCTCCGCGGTCACGGCCAACGTGGCTTACACCCTCGAGCACTACCTCCCCGAGGATCTGCGGGACGAACCCACCCGGCAATGGCTGCAGGCGTCGTGGGCGCAACTGCAGTCGAGCGAACCCGGGAGTGACGCACAGTTGGTGTGGGCGCGTGCTGTCGCATCGACTGCGCCGCTCGACGACTTCTTGGCGGAGGATCTGCGCTCGCTTCTCGATGGAACTCTCACCATCGCGGGGCTGCGACTCGATCCTGATCTCCGCTGGGCATTCTGGCTGGCACTCGCCGCCACCGGCCACGCGACTACCGACGACCTCGATCGTGAACTGGCCTCGGACGACACCTCGTCGGGGCGCACCGCTCATACTGCGGCGTCGACGGCGATACCCGACGCCGCGGTCAAGGCGAGCGCGTGGTCCGCCGTCACCGAACGCGAGGACATCTCCAACGATGTGCTCGACGCGTTCATCACCGGCTTCGGGGCGGGTCACCGACCGGACCTCACTCAGCCCTACGACGTCCGATACTTCGAGTCCATTTCGTCGTTGTGGACCTCACGCAGTATCGAGATCGCACGTCGAATCGTCGTCCGCCTGTTCCCGCAGCAGTCGTCGACCGACACCGCGGACGCGTGGCTCGCCGACCACGAATGGGCACCTGCTGCGCTACGGCGGTTGGTGATCGAGCAGCGAGACCACCTGGCCCGGAGTCTGCGCGTCCAGGCCCGGCTAGGGTGACGAACATGCCCGATCACGATGCTCGACGGTCGATTGCCACTTCTGCTCTCGCCGCAGGTGGCTTGCTCGGCGGCTTCGCCGTAGCCCGGCAATCGGGCAACCGGCAGTTCGGCGGAGCCGTCCTTGCGGCGGTCGGGGTTGCGTGCACAGCGCAGTGGCAGAAGTCGTCGGGCTCGGCTCGCGCCGGCGCACTGCTCGGCACCTACCTCGTCGCGTTCGGCGCATCGCACCCGCTTGCGAAGAAGATCGGTGCGTGGCCGGCTGTGGGCACGGTCGCCGCTGCAACTGCGGTGGCATCGTTGGTGGTGAGCAGGTAGGTCTACCGAACGCCGAATCAGAACGCTCCGGTACGAATGAACGTTTCGAGAGTGGCGGTCGGTTCGTCGAGATCCATGCCTTGGTCCGCGACCCAGGTGTCGTCGAAGTACGTCTGCGAGTACCGATCTCCACCGTCACACAGCAACGTCACCACGCTGCCGCGTCGACCTGCGGCGATCATCTCCGCGATCAATCCGAAGGCTCCCCAGATGTTGGTGCCCGTCGATCCGCCCACCCGCTTTCCGAGTGCCTCCGAGGTGAATCTCGCAGCGGCGACCGATGCGGCATCGGGAACGGCGATCATGCGGTCGATCACCTGGCCGACGAACGACGGTTCGACGCGCGGTCGTCCGATGCCCTCGATGCGGGAGGACAAGCCGGTCTCGAATCCTGCGTCGCCGGTCTCGTAACCACCGATGAACGCCGAATTCTCTGGGTCCACCACAGCCAGTTGCGTTGCGTGCCTGCGATATCGGATATAGCGACCGATTGTTGCGCTCGTTCCACCGGTCCCTGCGCCCACCACCACCCAATCGGGAACGGGGCATTCCTCGAGCTGGAGTTGCTCGAAGATCGACTCGGCGATGTTGTTGTTGCCGCGCCAGTCGGTAGCTCGCTCCGCATGGGTGAACTGGTCCATGTAGTGGGAGTCCGGTTCGGCCGCGAGCCTGTGCGCCTCGGTGTACATCTCGCCCGGTCGATCGACGAAATGGCAACTCCCACCATGAGACTCGATGAGCGCAACCTTGGCCGGGCTGGTGCTCCGCGGCATCACTGCGACGAACTTCAGGCCCAGCAATCGAGCGAAATACGCCTCACTGACGGCAGTTGAGCCCGACGATGCCTCGATCACCGTCGTACGCTCGGTGACCCACCCGTTGCAAATCGCGTAGAGGAACAGGGACCGAGCCAGCCGATGCTTCAGGCTGCCGGTGATGTGGGTGGACTCGTCTTTGAGATATAGCGAAATTCCCCAAGCCGGTGGCAGGGGGTAACGCAACAAGTGCGTGTCGGCACTGCGCTGCGAATCGGCCTCGATCAACCGGACTGCATTGTCGACCCATGTTCGCGATGCCGAGTGATCGACCGTTGCGGTCATTTCTTGCCGTCTTCACCACGCAGCTTCGACTGAAGGTCCGCACGCGCGGTGCGCCGGTCCTCGTCGACTGCTGCGATGGACTCGTTGACGCGGATCCTCATCTTCTTGAACAGAAGCAGCGACAGTGGCAATGAGATGAGCACTGCGAAAATCGCGGCGACGAGAACCGGAACCTCCACACCGAACAGTAAACCGACGCCGACGATGACCACAGCGATCACGATGACGAGCGCCAGCCGCGCAAAGGTATAAACGCCGAGGTTCACGGCGAGGGACTTCTTGGCCGACCTAGCTGGAACGGCATTTCCGCTGCTCGGTTCGCTGCTGTCGGCATTCGTCGCTTCACTCACGGCCTCCAGGTTACCGGGCTGGCCGGGCATTCCGACCCGCCCCTGCAGTGACCGATTTGTCCATTACCTCCCCTTTACCAACCTTGTATCAGTCGAGTACCTAGGGGTTCGAGTGCAACCATGGGCTTCGAACGCAGCAGACCGATATCTCCGATTCGTTGCACATGCGACGAACCGCACCGTAGGAGGACACGACAGATGAGCGCACCCACATTCCACAAGGCTCAGGACTCACTGCTCACGCCGGGTCAGGTAGCCGCGCTTTTTCACGTCGACCCCAAGACCGTGACTCGGTGGGCACATGCCGGACGCCTCGGATCGCTACGCACTCCCGGTGGGCATCGTCGATTCCGTGAGACCGAGGTCATGCAGCTGCTGACCTCCCTGACGACAGAAGCCGGCGCACACCACTGATTCGGACGCCTGCGTAACCGAAACACGCGCAATATCCGCACCTGGAAGAACTCATCGAACATTCTCAGGAATCTTGGACGCTCGACGGGTGCGGAGCTTGTTGCATCGCGGCTACCCTCGTAGGAGGAGGTGCGTCGTGATCTATCTATTGGCGTTGATCGGCTTGGTGGCAGTAGTGGTTCTGTTCTGGAAGGCCTTCGGACCCAGCGCAGGTGCTGCACCGACCCGCACAGTCGGACCCGATGACGATCCCGATTTTCTTTGGCGAATCAATCGTGAAGCTCGCCGTGGCGGGAAAGACGGAACCGAGGCCGGCACCGAACCGACCGAGTAGAGGTTCGGCAGTTTCAACTGGGGTCAGAGGCGGTGGGCGAGTCCGGAAACCCGGCCGCTACCGCCGCCGCCACTTCCAGAAGCGCGGTGCGAGTACGTCCGTGCAAGCGGTCCAGCTCGATTTCCGCACCTTCCTCGAGATGCGGGTCGAAGGGAATCGTCAGTACATGGGCACATCGCTGCTCGAAGTGCTCGATGACCCTCTGCAAGTCGACTTTTCCCGCTCTGGGTCTGACTCCGTTGACCACGGCTACCGACGTGGCCACCAACGTGCGATACCCGTGCGCATCCAGCCAGTCCAACGTCGCCGACGCGCTCCGGGCACCGTCCACCGATGCCGAGCTGACGACCACCAGAGTGTCGGTGCCTTCGAGAATGCTCTCCATGGCCGAATGCATCAAGCCGGTTCCACAATCGGTGATCACGATGCTGTAGAACTTTTCCAACATGGCGACCGCTCGGTCGTAGTCTTCGCCGCTGAACGCCTCCGACGCAGCCGGATCCGAATCGGATGCCAACACCTCCAATCGGTTGGCATTCTGCGACGTGTAGGCACGCACATCGCTGTAGCGGTCCACAGAATCTATGTCACGCAACAAGTTTCGGACGGTTGCAGTTGTTTCGCAGGGAACCTTCTGCCCCAGTGTTCCGCGGTCGGGGTTGGCATCGATCGCGATCACTCGATCACCGCGGATGTGGGCGAACGTCGAGCCGAGCGTCGCGGTGGTGGTCGTTTTGCCGACACCGCCTTTCAGTGAGAGCACCGCGACGCGATAGCACCCCACCAGTGTCCGATCCACCTGTGCGGTCAGCTCGAGCCGACGCTGCTGCGCGGCGCTGTTACCGACATCGATGCGGCCGCCGGACATCACATACAACGCCCGACGCCACCCGGAAACCGGTGGCACATTTGCCGATCGGACGAGCAACGAGTTGCCGAGATCGCGCGCGGAGACCGGCTGCAGCATGGCACGATCGGCGGGCAGGCCCTGACCGACCGCCACTACCTGGGGAACCAGAACCGGCGGGTCGACCGCGCCGCGTTGCTGCGTCTGCTGCGGCGACGGCGGCACCTGACCCGGTGGGTGCGGCGGGTGCGGTGCGGTGGGATACGGAGGCTGCGGCCACTGACCTGGCTGCGCTGACCACTGATTCTGTGGACCCCACTGACCCTGCGGACCCCAATGACCCTGTGGCCCACCCTGCCCGTAAGGCGGCATCTGCCCCGGAGGTGCCATCTGTCCTCGCGGGACCCAATTGTTCTGCGGCGGCGCTTGGTTCTGCGGCATCCGCTGTCCAGGCGGAGGTGGCCCCGACGGTCCTGGAGGACTCTGGATCGGCCTCGGCTCGGCCGGTGGAACGACGGGCATCGTCGCCGCTCTACCACTGGTGCTCTCCGCCACCGAACCGACAACCGCCACCTCACCGACGACCGCCGGCTCACCGACACCCGCCACCTCACCGACACCCGGACCCGTATGAGGCGCGTCTGGGCTGATGACTTCGGGATCGACTGTCGACACAGCCGCAGGTTCAGAGGGAACCGGCGGCGGAATGGGCACGGCCTCGGGTGGCGCTACCGGTAGCTTGTCCGCGCTCTCGGGCGGCATAGCGATAGGTATCGAACGGAACGGTTCCCGCTGCACCGCGGGCTTCGCGTCAGGGACCGGCGCAGTGTCGACGGCTACTGCAGGAGCAGGAGGCTCTCCATTCACCACCAGGTCCGGACTGCGGTCGTCAGGCACATCGTCGTCCAACGGTCGGACGGGTTGCCAATTGTTCTCATGCCGATCGGCCATGACCGAATCCCCCCAGTTCGCGTCCTACATCCGTGAATCCGGCTCGGATGTCTCCCCCATCGAGCCGGATCGGACGCTACCAGCTGAGCGGCCTGCGCAGAGGCCGAGTGCTAGTTCAGGCCTGCGTAGCTGTGCAGCCCCGAGACCACCATGTTGATGATGAACAGGTTGAACAGCATGGCGGTGAATCCGGCAACGTTGATCCACGCGGCGCGGGTGTTCCGCCAGCCGGAGGTGGCGCGAGCGTGCAGGTAGGCGGCGTAGATGATCCAGGTGATGAACGACATCGTTTCTTTGGGGTCCCAGCCCCAGAAGCGTCCCCATGCAGCCTCGGCCCAGATCGCGCCGAGGATGACGCCTGCACCGAAGAGTGGGAACGCGACGATGGTCGTCTTGTACGCGAGTCGGTCGAGGGCTTGGGCGTCGGGCAGCTTGGATGCGAATTTGCCCCAGAACCCGATGCTTTCTTCACCGAGGGGCTGCTTGATGCGCAGCAGGAACAGCAGGGACGCCACGCCGGAGACCAACAGGATGCCGCTGCCGACGCTGACGATGGTGACGTGGATGGGCAGCCAGTACGAGCGCAGTGCCGGGACGACCGGGGCGGCGTCGGCGTAGAGCTTGGTGGCGGCGAAGAACATCAGCACGATGATCGGTGCGAGAACGAACACCAGCATCGGACGCATGACCTTCTTACGCAGGGCGATCACCGAGGTCAGAGCGGCGGCTGCGGTGGCCATGGTGACGAACTCGTACATGTTGCCGAGCGGGAAGCGGTGCGTGGCGAACCCGCGCAGCACCACCGCGGTGACGTGCAGGAGGAGGGCCGGCGCGAGCAATGCGAAGCCCATGCCTGCCAGACGTTCGGAGAGCGGACGCTTCGGCGCTTCGGTGACGCGACCCGGCCGGGTCTCGACCACCGGGGCACCTGCGCCGACGAGTTCCTTGGCCTGGGCAGCCGTGGCTTTGGCTGACGCGTACTGAGCGATGAGCAGGACGAATGCGAGCACGTAGATGGTGAACGCTGATTCGAACGACCAGTCGCTGTACTGCGAGAGGGTCTCATTGATCGGCATCGGTCAGTTCTCCTGTTTCGAGGTGTCGCCGAGCAGGCGGGTGCACAGGCGGTCGAACTCTTCGCCCCACCCCGCCTGATCGGTGCGTGCAAGTCCGCCGAGGTCTACTACAGTACGTCGTGCCTGAGTGTCGGCAGTGAGCCGGACCCAGATTCTGCGACGCTTGATCACCAGTGAGACGAGCAGGCCGCCCATCATCGTGAGTGCGAAGACGAGCACCCAGGTCTGGGCCGGGTCGTGCGAGACCTGGAGGTTGACGAACTCCTTCGCCCCGTCGAACGTGACGACGGTGCCGTCGCTCAGCGTCGCGGACTCTCCCGGCATCAGGTTGACGCGATCCTGCTTGACCAACCGACCCTGGGCGATCATTTCCTGATCGAGCGAGAAGATGGACTGCGGTAGTCCGGTGTCGAGTCCGGTGTCGCCCTTGTAGATGTCGATCGCGACGGCGGGGTCGTTCATGGCCGGGAAGCTCGACGACAGCAGGCTGCCGTGGAACGACGCCGTCGGTGCGAACAGTCCCTCGATGGCGATCTGGTTCTTCCGGCGATCCAACGCATCGGGATACAAACCGCCGGGCGGGTCGACGCGAAGTACGCCACTGGACAGGAAGGTCGTGGCGTCCGTGGGTTGCCACTGGATGGTGTCGGTGCGGGTCTCACCGTTGGGGAACGTCACGGTGAATGTCGGTGCGTAGCCGTGCCCCTGCAGGTAGACGCGGTCGCCTGCCACGCGCAACGGGTGGTTGACCTGAAGCTGATCGTCGCGCCACACGTTGTTGGTCAGGTCGTCGCCTGCCTGATATTCGATGTTGGAGGTGAACATCTCGGCTTGGCCGTTGTCCAGGTAGTCGGCCTGAAAGTCCTTGACGCGGACGCACAGTGGCTCGAGCTCGGTGCCGTCGACGAGGTTGCCCGCCCGGAACGAGTCGTAGTTGGCGGGTGTGGAAGTGCAGAATCCGGGGCCGTCGTCGGCGATGACGATGCGGTTTCCCTCGTAGCCGAGCAGCTTGCCCATGGCGATCGCGGCCAACAGCCCGACGAGCGAGAGGTGGAAGACGAGGTTTCCGAGTTCGCGAACGTAGCCCTTCTCCGCCGAGAGCGTCACTGCTCCGCCGTCCTCGGATCGCTGGGCCACGCGCCAACCGCGAAGCTGAGCACGCACCTGCCCGGCGATGTCCTCGGGTGTGCCGTCGACCTCGTACCGACTGTGGTGCGGCAGCCGCGAGAGATTGCGGGGCGCGCGAACAGGCTTGGTACGCAACTGCT
This sequence comes from Rhodococcus sp. Leaf278, assembly GCF_001426085.1. Lineage (GTDB taxonomy): Bacteria > Actinomycetota > Actinomycetes > Mycobacteriales > Mycobacteriaceae > Rhodococcoides. The sequence goes on along the minus strand of NZ_LMRR01000001.1, from coordinate 187,553 downwards.
TTGCGTGCTCGATGCACCGCGGCAGGATGCAGCCGATCAACGAGACGAACAACAGGGCGTAGATCGCGGTGAACCAGAAGCTGCCGAAGACGTCGAACAGCTCGAACTTGTCCATGATCGGACCGAGAGTCGGACGGTCGGCGATGTACTCGTCGACCTTGCCCGCGTTGAGACTGCGCTGCGGCACCAGGGCACCGGGCACCGCGGCGAACGCCAGCAGGAACAGCAGTACCAGCGCGGTGCGCATGCTGGTCAGCCCACGCCAGGTGTTGCGGACCAGGGCCACTCCCCTGCCCATGACCGACTGCTTGTGGGGCGGCGACGCCTCGGTGCGCTCTTCGGTGTCGGCGGTCATATCGGCAACACCACATCGGAGACGAAGGCGTCGCGCACCCAACCGACGAACTGATCCCAGGCACCGGTGACCAGTGCAATTCCTACCGCTATCAACATGATTCCGCCGAATACCTGTATCTGTCGTGCGTGTGTACGTAGCCAGCCGACGCCTCGAAGCGCACTGACCGAACCGAACGCGAGGATCACGAACGGCAGTCCCAGACCGAGGCAATACGCCACGATCAGCACGACGCCGCGCGCTGCCGTCGCACCGTCGGTGCCTGCGGCGAGCGAGATGACGCCTGCGAGTGTCGGCCCGAGGCACGGGGTCCACCCGAGTGCGAACACGCCGCCGAGCAACGGCGCGCCGGCCAGTGAACCGATCTGCTTCGGCTCGAAGCGCACGTCGCGTTGCAGCGCAGGGATCAGTCCGACGAACACCAGTCCCATGGCGATGGTGACGACGCCACCGATGCGCATGAGCAGCTCGCGGTTGATCGCCAGCACCGAGATGGCCCCGAACACCGACGCCGTGGCGAGGACGAACACCACGGTGAATCCGAGCACGAACAGTCCCGCCGCTCCGGCTACTCGAACCCGGCCGTTGCGCACCTTCGTCTTGACGGCAGCTTCGTCGGCACTGACGGCCGGGGCGTCGGCCCCGACGACTCCGGCGAGATAGGAGAGATAGCCCGGCACCAGCGGTACGACACACGGGGACGCAAAAGAGACGAGACCGGCCAGGACGCACGCTCCGAGCGCCAGGACGAGCGGCCCGGAGGCCGCGGCTTCCTGGAAACTCGCGCCGACCCCGGCAAGGTAGATCTCGTTCACGGCTGCACTGGCTCCTCGGCTGCTATCCGTTCGACGACGGGCTGCAGATCCTCGGCGAGCAGTTCACGCAGGAACACTGCGGCGACGCGGTGCTGTCGGTCGAGCACGACGGTCGTCGGAATGACGGAGGTGGGAACGCCACCGAGCGCGGTCAGGGTGCGCATCGGCGGGTCGTAGATCGAGGAGTAGGTGACGTTGTTGCTGACGACGAAATCCTGTGCGGCAGTTTGTGATTCGTCGCGCACGTTGATGCCGAGGAATTCGACACCCGAGGCCTTGGTGGCCTCGTAGACCTTCTCGAGATCGTCGGCTTCACCGCGGCAGGGGCCGCACCACTGACCCCAGACGTTGAGCACGACGACGTCACCGTCGTAGTCCGACAGCGAGGTCGTCTTGCCCTCGGTCATCAGGTCGGGCCCGGACAGTTCGCCGAGGGCACCGCGCTCGGACGGCGGATCGTAGAAGATGTCGGTCTTCCCGCCCGGCGAGACGAATTGGAAGGTACCGCCTTGAGCAACCGCGTCGGTGCCGGTCGAACAACCGGCGACGAGGGCCACAGCGGCAACCGCGAGCAGAAACCTACGCACCGGAGATCCTCGGGTCGGACGCTCCTGCAGGCTCGGAGTAGACGAGGTCGACGAGCTGGTCCCCCTCGTAGACCAGCGACGTCAGAGACGCGAGCCCGCACTGACGGTTCCGCGGGTCGTGCCAGAGCCGATCGCCCTGCAGGAAGCGGCGAAGCGTCCACACCGGGAGTTGGTGGCTGACGCAGACGGCCTCGTGCCCGACGGCCGCGACGCGGGCTGCGTTGACAGCGGCGAGCATGCGGTGGGCGATCTGCAGGTACGGCTCGCCCCAGGACGGCGTGAACGGATCGCGCAGTTTCCACCAGTGCCGTGGACGACGCAACGCTCCGTCACCGACGGCGACGCGCAGCCCCTCGAATTCGTTTCCTGCTTCGATGAGGTTCTCGTCCTCGGCGATGGTCAGGCCGTGAGCCGCCGCGATGGGTCCGGCGGTCTCCTGAGCACGCAGGAGCGGTGATGCCACGACGTGGGTGATGTCGTGGCCCGCGAGCGCGTCCGCCACTGCCTTGGCCTGCGACTGGCCGGTCACCGAGAGCTTGAAGCCAGGCAGCCGCCCGTAGAGGATGCCCTTGGGGTTGTGCACCTCGCCGTGCCGGAGGACGTGCACGATGGTGCGCGTCGTCGAGTGCGGATGTGTTGCGGGGGCCTCGGTCACGTCGGGGTCCTGTTTCTCGCTAGTCGGGTGGTCGGGGTGATCAGTGCGGTGCGGTAGCGGCTGCTGCAGCTTTCGCTGCTGCCGGGGCCGCGTCGGCGATGATCTCGAAGGCTCGGTCGTCGAGCGCGGCCGAGACGAACCAGGCCTCGAACGCGCTCGGCGGCGGGTACACACCGCGCGAGAGGAAAGCGTGGAAGAACGCCGGGTAGCGCCACGTCTGCGCGGCCTTGGCCTGCGCATAGTCGGTGACGGGTCCATCGGCGAAGAACACACTCACCATAGTGCCCGCGAACTGCACCTGATGGGTGACGCCTTCGGCGGTGAGGGCATCTCCGAGCAGCGTTCCGAGCCGGTACGAGTTCGCCTGCAACTTCTCGTAGACGGCTGCGTCGGCCAATTGCAGGCTCGTCAGACCGGCTGCGACGGCCACGGGGTTACCGCTGAGCGTGCCCGCCTGGTACACCGGTCCGGCCGGCGCGAGGTAGGCCATGATGTCCGCTCGGCCACCGAAAGCGGCAGCGGGCAGTCCACCGGACATGACCTTGCCGAAGGTGTACAGGTCGCCTGCGACACCGTCGATGCCGTACCAACCGGCGGCGCTGACGCGGAACCCGGTCATCACCTCGTCCATGATCAGCAGCGCGCCGTGCTCGGTCGCAAGACGGCGCAGCCCCTCGTTGAAGCCGGTGACCGGGGCGATCGCGCCCATGTTGCCCGCGGCGGCCTCGGTGATGATGCAGGCGATCTGGCCGGGGTTGGCCTCGAACGCGGCGGTGACGGCGGCGAGGTCGTTGTAGGGAACGACGATCGTGTCCGACGCCTGTGCGCCGGTGACTCCCGGCGAAGTGGGGAGTCCGAAGGTGGCCAGACCCGAACCGGCGTCGGCGAGGAGCGCATCGACGTGGCCGTGATAGCAGCCAGAGAACTTCAGAATCTTGGTGCGGCCGGTGAAGCCGCGAGCCAGGCGCACCGCGCTCATGGTGGCCTCTGTGCCCGAATTCACAAGGCGAACCTGGTCGACGGGGCCGACTCGACGGACGATTTCCTCGGCGAGCTCGATTTCGCGCTCGGTTGGTGCACCGAACGACAGGCCGGTTGCCGCTGCCTTCTGGACGGCTTCGACGATGGCGGGATGGGCGTGTCCGTGGATCATCGGACCCCAGGACGAGATGAGGTCGACATAGGACTTCCCGTCCGCGTCGGTCATCGTGTATCCGCTGGCCTGCGTGATGAAGCGGGGCGTTCCGCCGACCGACGCGAAGGCCCGCACAGGCGAGTTCACGCCGCCGGGGATCACCGTGCTCGCGCGAGCGAAGAGTTGGGCCGATACGGGGGCGTCGTCGCCGGTAGAAGCAGTCACGACTTCCAGTGTCCCAGGTTCGGCGAAATCGCCAACTACAGGGCGTAATAATGCGCTCGCCCGACGGCGTCGGTCAGTGTCGGTTTTCTTCGATCGGGCATGGTCACCATCGCGATAACGACGATGGCCCACATGCCGAGGGATCACAGTTCGTTGCTCACGCGCAGGTCCATCGGATGTTGTGTCACCTCAAAGGTTGGGTGAGCTGCACACCGGGTAGTTGGTTTCGATGACGAACACCGATAGAACGAACATCGACAACTCCGCGGACGGCGTCACCAAGGTCGCTGAATTGATCTCCGAAGCCGGACTCTGCATGTTCACCACGGTCGGCCGAGACGGCCACCTCATCTCACGTCCGATGGCGTTGCAGGAAGCCGAGTTCGACGGCGACCTGTGGTTCTTCGCCGCGCACGACTCACGCAAGGTGGCCGACATCGCGGCGAATCCGACGGTCAACGTCTCGTTTCAGTCCGGCGAAGGCTGGGTGTCCCTGTCCGGCACCGCGGCTGTGGTCGAGAATCGGACGAAGGCCGAAGAACTGTGGAACACCCGGGCGGCCACGTGGTTCGAGAAGAACCCTGATTCCCGTGAGGTGGCACTGATACACGTGGCCGCCGAGGGGGCGGAATACTGGTCGACCCCCGGATCGAAGGTCTCGAATCTCATGGCGTACGCCAAGGCCAAGATCACCAACGAGCGGCCGAACCTGGGCGAACACGAGGTAGTCGAACTCGAACTACCTCACAATTCGACCGACTAGTTTCGCTCGTGCCGGGGTGCTGCCGGGGGCACGTCCGGATCGCCCAGGACGTTCCGGTGGCCTGTGACGTTGCGGTCGTCCGCCACAGTGCGGTCGCCTGCGATGTCCCGGTCATCTGTTGCATTGCGGCCCACGACGTTCCGATCGCCCGTCGCAGTGCGGTCGCCCACAACGTCGCGGTCGTCTGCGACGTTCCGGTCATCTCGCACGTCGCGGTCGTGTGTCATCTTCCGGCCGTTCTTCACGTCCGGGTCGATCCGATTCGCGCGCTCGAACTCCGAGTCGACCTCGTCGCGGGACGACGCGGCGACACCCTGATGAGACTGCGCCTGCTGCGCAAGTTTCTCCGCCTCGGCGGCTTTGACGTCGGCCTCGGCCTGCGCCCGACGCGCTTTGGCCTCACTTTCGCGGGCCAGCAGCTCACGCTCCTCTACGATGGCCGCTTGATCGGCCGCCTTCTCGCGAATGTCGTTCGCTTCCAACCTCTTACGCTCTTTGCCCTTGCGCGCCACAACCATGGCGACGGCAACGACCAGCACTACGACGACTACTGCAACAATGATCCACACTGCGGTACTCATAATTGGAACTCCCGATCTGTTTCGAATGCCGAAGCGGCAGACGTTCCCGACCGCTTACCCGAGTAACGATTCAGTAAACTCGCCGAACATCGTGCAAGCGAGCGCACCGAATTCCTTCTCGTCCAACGCGGCGGCCCCGGCAGGCATACTCGAGATCAGCTCGACGCCCGTCACGAGCGGCAACTCGTCCAGGTTGACCCGCGCCGCCAGACTCGGTTCGGTCGGCCACGACCCGACGACCAGGCCGGAACATGTCACACCCGAGGCGCGAACGGCCGCGACAGTCAATGCGCTGTGATTGAGCGTCCCCAACTCGGCCCCTGCAACGACCAGCACCGATGCTCCGACGGCACCGGCGATGTCGAGCGCAGTGAACCCTCCGGCACCCAAGCGCACTGCCACTCCGCCCGCACCCTCGACCACAACGAGGTCGTGGGTCTCGTCGAGTGCCAGAACCGCGTCGACCACGGCGGCGAGTTCGAGCATCGGCCGACCCGATCGACGGGCGGCGACATCGGGCGCAAGCGGCTCGGGGTACCGCGCCAACTCGACTCCCGGTACCCCCGAAAGACGTTGCACCACATCGATATCAGCTTCGTCCAGGCAGTCATCTCCGACGCCCGTCTGCGCGGGCTTGCATACCGCGACGGACCGTCCGCCTGCCAGCGCTGCCGCCGCGAGTGCAGCGGTGATCACCGTCTTGCCGACGCCGGTCGACGTTCCGGTGACAAGCAGCACGGTCATCTCAGCACCGCAGCATTCAACACCGTCGCCAGAACGACTGTGGCACGGTCGATGTCGGCGTCGGTGAGGTCGGCGCGGGCGGTCAATCGCAGCCTAGATGCGTTCGGGGGAACCGATGGCGGCCGAAAGCACCCGACGTGCACGCCGAGGTTCAGACAGTCACCGGCTGCGCGGACGGCACGCTCGGCATCGCCGAGTATCACCGGAACGACCGCCGATACAGTCGGTTCCACTCCCGCTGCAGAGGCCAACTGTATTGCCCGAGAACCGATTGCAGCCACGCGATCGGGTTCGGCGCGCAGAACTTCCAGCGCGGCCGATGCTGCACCCACCGATGCCGGGGCGAGCCCGGTGTCGAACACGAACGTGCGCGCACCGTGCAGCACCTGAGTGCGAACCGCTGCCGACCCGAGCACCACTCCACCCTGCGATCCGAGCGCCTTGGACAGCGTTGCGGTGATCACCAGGTCCGGCGCACCGGCCAGGCCTGCTTCGTGAACAGCTCCCCGGCCGCCGTCCCCACGTACACCCAGTCCGTGTGCTTCGTCGACGACGAGCACCGCGCTCCGTCTCCGACACACGGCGTACAACTCGGCCAGCGGAGCCAGATCGCCGTCGGCGCTGAACACCGAGTCGGTCAGCACCAGGGCCCGCGTCTCGGTTCGCTCGCCAAGAAGTCGATCGACGTGCTCGGGATCGCAGTGTCGCGCGACAGCGACCCGAGCTCGGGAGAGACGACAGGCGTCGATCAACGACGCGTGCGACGCGGCGTCGGAGATCACCAGCGCGTCGCGTCCCGCCAGTGCCGACACGACACCGAGATTGGCGGTGTAACCGGAGGAGAAGACCAGCCCGGACTCGGCCCCGACAAAATCCGCGAGATCCTCCTCGAGGCGCTCGTGTGCCGTGGTGGTGCCGGTGACCAGACGAGACCCGGTGGATCCACCGCCCCAACGGCGCACCGCCGCGCAGGCCCCCTCGATGACGGCCGGGTGCCGGGCCAGACCGAGGTAGTCGTTCGACGCCAGATCGAGGACCGCGTCCTCGGCGGTGCGGGGGATCACGATGCGCTCGAGGCCGGCCTCGCGTCGGGCGTGCGCGGCGGCGTCGAGCCATTCCAGAGCGGTCATGGCAGCACCATACTTGAACACCGTTCAAGTATGGTGCTGCGCCACCGCCACCAGGGCTTCGGCGATGGCAGCCACCTCCGCATCGGTGCAGATGAACGGCGGCATCGCGTACACCAGACGACCGAACGGACGCAGCCACACTCCCGCCCCGGCGGCCGCGGCGGTCGCCCGTGCCATGTCCACCGGAGCGTGCATCTCGATCACCCCGATCCCGCCGAGGACCCGGACGTCGGCGACCCCCGGCAGCGAACGAGCAGGTGCCAACCCCTGAGCCAACCCCGATGCCAAACCTGCGACCTCGGCTCGCCAGTCGCGTGAGAGCAACAGTTCCACCGAGGCCACCGCAATCGCGCACGCGAGTGGATTACCCATGAACGTCGGCCCGTGCATGAGGCCTCCAGCCTCGCCACCCGACACCGTTTCGGCTACCTCGGTGGTGCACAGCGTCGCCGCGAGGGTCACATATCCTCCGGTCAGAGCTTTGCCGACGCACATGATGTCGGGCGCAACACCGGCGTGATCGGCGGCGAACAGCTCCCCGGTGCGGCCGAAACCGGTGGCGATCTCGTCGAAGATCAGCAGAATGCCGTACTCGTCGGCCAGCCGGCGCAGCTCTCGTAGATAGCGCGCATCGTGGAACCGCATCCCGCCCGCACCCTGGACGATCGGCTCGACGATGATCGCCGCAAGTTCGCTGGAGTGTTCGCTCAGTACCCGCTCGAATTCGGCGACGTAGCCGGCGTCGAACTCCGCGGGCGGAGCAGGCGCGAATACCTGCTTCGCCAGCACGTCGGTCCACAAAGTGTGCATCCCGCCGTCCGGATCGCACACGCTCATCGGAGCGAACGTGTCGCCGTGATATCCGCCCCGCCAGGTCAACAGACGTGTGCGCCCGTGCTCGCCGCGGGCACGCCAGTACTGCAACGCCATCTTCACCGCGACCTCGACCGAGACCGATCCGGAATCGGCGAGGAACACCTTGTCGAGCCCTGCGGGAGTGATCTCGACCAGCAGCTCGGCCAATCTCGCGGCTGGAGCGTGAGTCAGTCCACCGAACATCACGTGACTCATCCTGCTCAGCTGGTCGTGCGCGGCGGCGTCGAGCACCGGGTGGCGGTAGCCGTGCACCGCCGCCCACCACGAACTCATCCCGTCGATCAGCTGCCGGCCGTCGGCGAGGCTCAGTCGCACGCCGGATGCACTCTCGACCACCAGCGGCGTCGCGCTCGCCGGAAACCGGCTGTAGGGATGCCACAGGTGGTCGGAATCGATTCGACGGACGTCGTGGGGAGTCAGCACGCCACAGCACCCTGCCACAGCGGCCGAGCCGTACCGACTCCCTCACCGCAGAAGGCGAAATGTCCGAATCCGTTAGCATTGCGACATGATGACGCCGACGAGATTCGCAGGTGCCGCCCTGGTGGCAACTCTGACACTCGCTGCCTGCGGGGGTGCAGCCGAGGTTCCGTCGCCCACGAGCACCACCGACGCACCGGCCTTCGTCGTCGATACCTCTACTCCACTGGGTGCGCTCAACGACCGGATTCTGCAGTGGATCAACGGCGAGAATGCACCCGATCCCACCGAAGTGGAGGCTGTCGTCGGCCCCGAGTTGACCGAGGCGGTCGCTCCGCTCGGCGGACTCGTCACCCCACTCGAACAACTGCGCGCCGGTGCACCGAACGTGGCCACCGGCTTCGAGGCCGGCCCCGATACCGGCGTCCTGCGCTTCACCACCGCGGGTATCCCGGCCACGATTTCCACCTCCGTCGGTGCCGATGGCAAGCTCGACGGATTCCTGGCCAGACCCGACACCCCCGAGATCTCGTCGTTCGACGACCTCGATGCGGCGCTGTCGAAGGTGGCCCCGAAGTACTCCTACAGTGCGTCTCGTCTCAACGGTGGTGACTGCGAGGCCGTCTACTCCACCGATGCGGACGCCGTGCTCCCGCTGGGGTCGGTGTTCAAGTTGTACGTCCTCGGCGCGCTCACCGACGAGATCGAGGCGGGCACGGTCCGGTGGGACGAGCAGCTCACCGTTCGCGATGCGACCAAGAGCGCGCCGTCCGGCGAGTTACAGAATCTGCCCGACGGCACCGCGGTGTCGGTTCGGGAGGCTGCCGAGAAGATGATCTCGTTGTCCGACAACACCGCAACGGATCTGCTGATGGAACGACTCGGCCGCGACAGAGTCGAACGCCAGCTCAGCGTCATGGGACATCACGATCCCTCGGTCATGACGCCGATGATGGACACCCGGCAGTTCTTCGTCATCGGATTCGGCGATCCGAACATGCGGGCCGAGTGGTCCGGTGCAGATCCGGACGCACGGGTCGAGCTGCTCGAGCAGGCGGACGCGCGGCCGCTCGAGATCGACTTCGAGAACTTCCTCGACAATCCGGCGTCGGCCGACGGCGTCGAGTGGTTTGCCAATGCGCAGGACGTCTGTGCGGCGATGGGTTACCTGGCCTCGGGTCCGGCAGCGGAGGAGAACCGCAGGATTCTGGCGATCACTCCGGGCGTGCAGTTGGACCCGGCGCTGTGGCCGTACTCCGGCTTCAAGGGTGGCAATGCACCCGGTGACCTCGCCGGCGCATTTCTGGCCACCGATGCGTCCGGTCAGGACTGGATCGTCACCGAACAATTTCAGGCCGACGGAGCGATAGACCTGATTCCGTCCAGTTACGCGTTCCTCATCGCTCAGGAAGCATTCGCGCTCCTGAAGTAGGTGTGATTTGTAACATCGATGTTACTGCTGCATTACACTCGCGGTCGTGGAGGCACAACACGAACCAGCCCAGCACGCATGGCCGTCGGGCTTCAAAGAGTTCTTGGTCAGCGAATTCACCGACTTCAGCCCCCTGGTCGACAGGGCTCTGGAGGACAACTGCGCATCGCTGTTCCGTGACGGTCCCTACGCGAAAACGGGCTTCTGGCGCACCTGTGGAGCGATCTTCAGAGAATTCGTCTGGCCGGTCTGAGTTTCCGGCCCTCACGGGCGGCGGCAAAAGGTTACCGTCGAGTATGGCAACCACAACGGATCACCTTCGGAACACTCTGGACGGCCGCTGGCGAGATGTGAAGAACCAGGCGCGGCAGCAACTTGCACGCGAAGAGTTCCGACCGCACTACACGCCGAACACCGTCATCGCCCGCACCAAAGCAATGGAGCAAATGAAGTTGCTCGCTGCTGCCGGTGCTGCCGACAACGGCTTCAAGAAGGAACACGGCGGCACCGGCGACGTCGGGGCCGCGGTGACGATGATCGAGATGCTCGCGATGAGCGACCTGTCGCTGATGGTCAAGGCCGGCGTCCAGTGGGGACTGTTCGGCGGCGCCATCGAAAATCTCGGCACCGAACGTCACCACGAGGCCTACGTCCCCAAGATCATCAGCCTCGATCTACTCGGCTGCTTTGCGATGACCGAGACCGGTCACGGCAGCGACGTGCAGTCGCTCGAGACCACGGCAACGTACGACCCGAAGACGGACGAGTTCGTCATCAACTCCCCGACGCCCTCGTCGCGCAAGGACTACATCGGCGGTGCCGCCGAAACCGCGACCGTCGCTGCGGTGTTCGCTCAGCTCATCACCGCAGGCCCGGGCGAGGAGCCCGAGAGCCACGGCGTCCACTGCTTCTTCGTTCCGCTCCGAGACGAGAACGGTGATGATCTGCCCGGTGTCACCACGTCGGACTGCCAGTACAAGGGCGGTCTCCCCGGCGTCGACAACGGCCGCCTGATGTTCGATCACGTCCGCATCCCGCGCGACAACCTGCTCAACAAGTACGCAGACGTGTCCGACGACGGCACGTACACCTCCCCCATCGAGAACAAGTCTCGACGGTTCTTCACGATGCTCGGTACGTTGATCCGCGGCCGTGTCACGGTGGGCGGCAGTGCCGCCGCTGCAGCGCGAGTCGCTCTTGACATCGCGACGCGATACGCCTTGCAGCGCAGGCAGTTCGCTGCACCCGATTCCGATCAGGAAGTTCTGATCATGGACTACCTGGTGCATCAGCGTCGACTGTTCCCGCTCATCGCCAAGTCCTACGCCCTGCAGTTCGCGCAGAACGAGCTCGTCTCGAAGATGCACGAGCTGCAGACCGCGGACAGCCCCGACGCCGAGGAGCAGCGCGAACTCGAGGCGCGTGCGGCCGGCCTCAAGGCGGCGAACACCTGGCATGCGACCGCCGCAATTCAGGAAGCCCGCGAAGCATGCGGCGGTGCAGGCTATCTCGCCGAGAACCGGCTGATCTCGCTCAAGGCCGACACGGATGTGTTCACCACATTCGAGGGTGACAACCATGTGCTCACCCAGCTGGTGGCCAAGGAACTACTCACCGCGTACGCCGACGACGTCAAGTCCATGAGCCCGGTCGAATGGGTCAAGTTCGCCGCGGACATGGTCGGCGACCGAGTGGTCAAACGCACTGCAGCACAAGCGATCATGCAGACCATCTTGGACCGCCGTCAGGACAACGAGGAAGAGGGCTCGTTGTTCAACCGCGGTACTCAGGTCAAGATGTTCGAGGATCGCGAGGAGTACCTGCTCTCCACCGTTGCGCGGCGATTGCAGTCCAAGTCCAAGGAGACCACTCCGTTCGAAGCGTTCAATGCGGTGCAGGATCACGTGCTGCACGCGGCGAGCGCACACATCGATCGCATCATCTTCGAGGCCTTCATCGCCGGCATCGAATCGTGCGAGGATCCCACCACCCAGGATCTCCTCGAAGAGGTCTGCGACTTGTACGCCCTGTCGGTGATCGAGAAGGACAAGGCCTGGTTCATCGAGCACCGCTACCTGTCGACCGAGCGGTCCAAGGCCGTCACCCGCGCCATCAACGAGCGCTGCCGCACGCTGCGTCCGCACGCGGAATTGCTCGTCGACGGTTTCGGGGTGCCCGACGCGTTGGTCGGTGCGGCGATGCTCGGTGAGCCTGGAGCGGGAACCGAGGAAGAGCCCGCTGCCAACCCCAGTCACGCGCACTGACGCGTAGCGGGATCGAAACCCCCTAGGGGACGATCGCGAAAACCCGGCAGGGGCCTCCGGTCGCGCCGGCGTGCTTGGGCGCGCCGACGACGACCGTCGCCCCTGCCGGGGGCACATCATCGAGATTGGCCAGCGCTTCGATGCCGTACCGGCCTGCGCCGAGAACCGCTGTGTGCGCTGGGTATTCGCGGTCGTTCATTCGGTCGAGGCTCAATGTGTCGACCCCGATTCCGACGATGTTGCGCTCGCGTACCAGCAACTGGGCCGCGTCTGCGCCGAAGCCGGGCGCGGCACGCTCGGCAAGTCGGGTCTGCCACCGACTGTGCATCGCAACCAACGCTCGTTCGGGTATCCGGCCGTGTTCGCGCTCCCACCGGTCGATGTCCTCGGGTGTCACCACAGCTTCCGGATCGACTTCGGCCCGCGCCGATATGTCCAGGACGACGAGCGGGGCAATCAGATCTTCCAGCGGCAGAACGTCGGCCGTCGCCCCGCCTCGAACACGGTGCGCAGGGGCATCGATGTGCGTGCCGGTGTGCTCCCAGTACGAGAGCTTGTTCACCAGGAATCCGCCGAGCTCGTAGGCCGCGACCGGGCGCATCGAGAACGGTTCGTTGCCCGGCCACACCGGAAACGTGGGGCTCAGGGTATGCGTCAGGTCGACCAGTCGACCGGCCGGAACAGCAGCGGCGACACCAGGTTCGGCACGCACCGGTCCGCTCGCCGCGACCGTGAGCGCAGCCGCCCCCAACGATCCGAACAAAGCCCTACGGCCAATTCTGCGGTGAACCGTCTCGACGACCTCGGGGCCACACATCAGCGGGCAGCGGGAGTGACGAGCAGGACCTTGTCGTCGGATCCGTTGTCGGTGGTGAGCAGAAAGGCTCCGTTGTTGCCGAAGCTGGTCAGCGAACGCAGGCGTCCGTACGTGCCGACCAGTGCATCCGCCTCGTCGACGTATTCGGTGCCGTCCTCGGACAGCTTCAGGAACACGAGTTTCTCGCCCTGCTGACTCGACACCACGGCTGCACCGTTCCACGAGCCCCATCCCGCACCGTTCGCGAAAGTGAGGCCGGGCGTCGCGATGGTGGGGCTACCCGAACTCCAAACCGCCTCGAGCGCACCGGGCACCCGGGTGGGATCGGTCATCGGTACCGATTCGTCGTAGATGACCGGAAGTCGATCGGGGCGATAGCCGTAGTTGCCGCCGGGCACCAGCAGATTCAGCTCGTCGTCTCGGGTCGTGCCCTGCTCCACCTCGTAGATCTGCCCGGTCCCGGGACGAACCGCCAGCCCCTGCACGTTCCGATGTCCCAGAGTGAAAATGCGATCCGGTGAACCCGCCGCCGGTGAACCATTGGCGTTGACGTGCAAAACCTTGCCGCCCAACGAGTTTCGATCTTGCGGCACCGTCGGCGTTGCAGTGTCCCCGGTGCCGACGTACAGGGTGCCGTCGGGGTGGGCCAGTATGCGGCAGCCACCGTGGCGGCCACCGTCGGCGACGGGAATGTCGTCGATCAGCGTGCCGGTGCGCGTCAGCGCCGTCCACCCCGGGTCGACGGTCCACGAGACCACGGCGATGTGGTTGTCGCTGCCACCGCCCGCACTTCCAGTTCCGGCGCTACCGGTGCCGCCGCCGCTGCCCTGAACACCCTGGCACGTGTAGATCGTTCTGGACGTGTCGAAATCCGTCGCGAGGGCAATGCCCATGAGGCCCGTCTCGCCGGACGCGTAGAGATCGTCGAGGTCCGCGTCGAGATCGCGGATGGTCCCGTCGACGGCGCGGATGACGAACCGGCCGGACCGCTCCCCGGTCAGCACCGTTCCGTCCGGCGCGACCACCGCGTCCCACGGCTTCGCGAGTTTGTCGATGACCGTGGTGACCGTCAGGCCGGGGAGGGGATCGCCCTGAGCCGTGGCGGTGGTCGTACCGGCAAGCGTCAGAAGGACGCTGGCGGCGATTACTCCGGAACTGGACACCAGCTTGTTCATCGGCACTCCTGACGGTCCGCGACCAGCCCGATATGACCGGTATCACATGATTTTAAACACACTCGGGAGGTGAACCGCCAGCTCACCCACCGACCGCACCAGCTGTCACGCGCGGTCAGGGCAACCTCGGTTCAGCCGATCTCGGGCGTGACGAGCAGTACCTGATCGTCGGATCCGTTGTCGGTGGTGAGCAGGAAGCCGCCGTCGCTTCCGAAGGGGGTGAGCGAACGCAGCCTGCCGTAGGTGCCGTTCAGCGCCTCCGCCTCGGCGACGTACTCGGTTCCGTCCTCCGACAGTGCCAGGAAGACGAGCTTCTCACCCTGCTGACTCGAGATCACCGCGGCACCGTTCCAGGAGCCCCACTGCTCACCGTCGGTGAAGGTGACGTCGGGGGTGGCGATGGTCGGATCACCCGAACTCCACACTGCAGGCAGAGCACCGGGAACCCGGTCGGGGTCGGTCATAGGGACCGATTCGTCGTACACCGACGCGCGTCGATCGGGGCTGTAGCCGTAGTTGCCGCCCGGCACCAACAGGTTCAGCTCGTCGTCTCGGCTCGTTCCCTGCTCGACCTCGAAGATCTGATCGGTTCCGGGACGGATCGCCAGTCCCTGCACGTTGCGATGACCGAGAGTGAAGATGCGATCCGGTGCGTCGGCTGCGGCGGTGCCGTCGGCGTTGACGTGTAACACCTTGCCGCCCAGCGAGTTCCGATCCTGAGGAAAGGTCGGTTTCGCGTTGTCACCGGTGCCGATGTACAGCGTGCCGTCGGGGTGGGCCAAGATGCGGCAGCCACCGTGCCGCCCGCCGTCGGCGACGGGAATGTCGTCGACGATGGTTCCGGTTCGAGAGAGCCGAGTCCACTCCGGGTCCACGGTCCACGACATCACGCCGATGCGGTTGCCTGCGTCGCCGCGCACACCCTGACAGGTGTAGATCGTTCGCGACGCGGCGAAATCGGTAGCCAGTGCGATTCCCATGAGTCCGGTCTCCCCGGCGGCGTAGAGATCGCCCAGGTCCGCGTCCAGTTCACGCTGCACTCCTGCGGAGTCGCGGATGACGAACCGGCCGGAGCGCTCCCCGGTCAGCACCGTGCCATCGGGAGCAACCACCACGTCCCACGGTTTGTCGAGGCCGTCGAGCACAGTGGTGACCGACAGGTTCGGCAGCGGCCCGGCAGGCGCGGCCTGTGAGGGGGCATCTTCGGAAACAGATCCCTGCGACGATGAGGTAGCCGACTCTGCGCTACCTTCCTGTTCGGTGGTGTCCGCCGAACAGGCCGCTACCAGGGCGACGCTCATAGCGATGACCGCTGCGCCGGTGACCGGTTTCTTCACGAGCCCTCCTGACGATTTTCGGTGAGTCCCATTTCTCCGGTATCACCGTTTTCGCCGTTTCCGAACCACCGTCGGAGGGCGGTGGTGTTCACGACACCAGTCGGTACCCGGCTTCGGCGACGGCGGCGTCCACCGCCGCGGTATCGAGCGTCGAATCGCTGCTCACCACGACCGCACCGGAATCCACATCGACGTCGACGCCGGTGACTCCCGAGATCTCCGATATTTCTTCCTTCACCGACGCAGCACAATGTGCGCACGTCATGCCCTCGACCGAATATGTCGTGTGCATCGTCGACTCCCCTTCCGTCGTCAGGAGCGCACGAGACGCGCGATGGCCTCGGACGCCTCTTTCACTTTTGCGTCTGCTTCCGGCCCGCCCTGCCTGGCGGCCTCCACCACGCAGCCGGCGAGGTGGGCATCGAGCAACTTCAACGAGACCGACTGCAGCGCTTTGGTTGCGGCAGAGACCTGGGTGAGAACGTCGATGCAGTAGCGGTCGTCGGCGACCATGCGGGATATCCCGGCTACTTGACCTTCGATGCGACGCAGTCGCTTCAGCAGGTCGTCCTGCTCTGCGGTGTAGCTGCTCATACCGCCAACGATACCCCTACCCGGTAGGGGGTGTCTCGTCCGTCCGTACTCGGCGCACACCGTCGACGAACAGCAAACCCGCGACGATGACGGCAAGCGCACCGAGCGCGATCCAGGACCCCGAGTAGAACGTCCCCTGATATGCCGGAGACACGTCGGGAACCGCGGGGAACTCGGTGGTTCGCACGCCCACGTTCCAGCACGCCACGGCTCCGATTGCCGCCAGCAGCGCAACCACGAGTTCCACCCAGCCGACGGACTTGCTCACAGGTACTCCCGTTTGGCCGTTTCGAGGGCCGCGCGCAACCCGTCGTCGTCCTTGGCCCAGGCCTGAACCATCCCACCGCCCACCAGCCGCAGACCGATGCCGTGGCGCTTACGCGGCACACCCGAGAGCTCCCCGAGCACTCGCGCCGTCTCCCACCTCTTCGGCTCGTACTCGTCGTCTGCGTATTCGGCCGGAGGGAAGATCTCGTGGATATCGGCGACGTCGACCGTCTCGGTTCCCTGGCGCAGCGCCCGGGTGGTGAGTTCGACACTGACGTGCATGCGAGCGGCGCGCAGCTGGACATAGGTGAGACCGACGAGGATGAGCGAGAACAGCACCAGCGCGAACCAGTGGATCACCGGACCGGACGCGATCTCGACGGCCAGGACCACGAGACAGAACACGGGCCCCCACGCCAGCATGCGCCAGCGACCACCGGGTTCGTGGAACAGCACGGTCTCGCTCGTCGACATCTCACTGCTCACGCTGAAACCACTCCCGCGCCGACGGTCGGTAGACGAGAACAGCGGCGAGCACGAGGCCGATGGTGATCACCAGCGGAACGAACGGGAACACCAGTGCCGCGAAGATCAGCAGCAGAGCGGCAATTCCCGACAGCGTCACCAGAGCGCGTCGAAATCTGGGATCACCGCCGCGGACGTGGCTCGACATCAGCCCGACGGCCAATCCGACCACTCCGGAGATCACGCCGAGACCGCGAAAGACGGTCAGGAACGAATTGCCCTGCGCCTCCGAGCTGAACGAGGCGCGAATCTGATCGGCGGGGAGCGTCAGGGCGATCATGCAGACGACGATCAGCAACACGGCCGAGGCAAGCCACAGCCAGTAGGCGGCCGAGACCACCCGAGGACGGACGATCGATCCGTTTGTGTCTGCGCTCACGTCAGACATCCTGCCACCGCGGGGTGACACAGAGTTCCGCCGGCAGAAATTCCGGACGGTCACCGAGCACTCAGCCGGCGGAAATCCCCAGCGCCATGATGGCGATTGCGGCCGAGACGGCAAGGAGCAACCCGAGCAGAGCCCAACCGGGTCGGCCGCTCTCCCGGGGACAGGCCTCAGGGTCGACTGTCTGGGCGACGCTCGCTGCTGCAGGGGTGTTCTCTGCCATGTCGGATCCGATCACTCGAAAAGATATCGAGAGTGATGCTAGTCACACAGCCGTGCTGGTAGCCGAGAACACGCCCGAAACTACCGAGTTCCGACAACTACGCCCGTTTGGACGCGAAGAAGTATTCGTTGGATTCACGTCGATGCATCAGGTAGATCGCCCCGGCGGCGAGTACACCCTGGCCGATACTGAGGACGCCCATCACGATGTTCATCGCGCCCGACGTCGATGCCATGGCGAACAGATCGAGGATCGTGGTGAACACGATGAACGAGCCGATGACGGTCAGCAGCATCCGGGCCCACATCTTGCCTGCACGCATCCGCTTGACCCAGAACAGGAACAACGCCCCGAACCCGATCACGACGAACATGGTGACGACCAGCATCACCGTCACCATCGACTGCGTGGATTCGACGGTCATGTCCGCTGCCGCGTCCTGCGCCGCGAGTTCGTCGAGAAGAGACTGCGCAAATTCCTCACGCGCCCCGAACAAAGTCCAAACCGAATACAGCGCCGAGAGAGCACCGATCAGCGCCACTCCCCACCACAGATGGCGAGCCGTCTCCACGTCGACCGGTGCCGGTCGCGCGATCGGCTCCAGCTCCGGGCCGGATTGCGGGAACCCGTGCTCGAGCTCCCAGCGCTGCCAATCCGGTTGCGAGGGTGGGTTGTTGGGCGTGTTGCTGTCGGGGTTGTTTCCCGGTGGAAAATCGTTCACAGCCAGCCCGCCACTTCGGTTGCCCAGTAGGTCAGTACCACGTCGGCACCCGCACGTCGTATTCCGACGAGCGATTCCAACACCGCCGCGTCGCGATCGATCCATCCGTTCTGCGCGGCGGCGGTGATCATCGAATATTCCCCGGAGATCTGATACGCCGCAACCGGAACCGGCGACATCTCGGCCACATCGCGAAGTATGTCGAGATACGACATGGCCGGCTTGACCATCACCATGTCGGCACCCTCGGCGAGATCGAGTTCCACCTCGTGAGTGGCCTCACGGCGGTTCCGCGCGTCCTGCTGATACGTGCGGCGGTCGCCCTGCAACGACGAGCCCACGGCTTCGCGGAACGGGCCGTAGAAGGCCGAGGCGTACTTCGCGGAGTACGCCAGCTGCCCCACGTCCACGTGGCCCGCCGCGTCCAGTCCGGCGCGGATCGCACCGACCTGACCGTCCATCATTCCGCTGGGTCCGAGCAGGTGAGCACCCGCGTCCGCCTGCGCGACGGCCATGTCGACGTAGCGCAGCAGGGTGGCGTCGTTGTCGATCGAACCGTTCTCCCCCAGCACCCCGCAATGACCGTGTGACGTGAACTCGTCCAGACACGTATCGGCCATGATGACCGTCGAATCTCCGAGGTCGGCCTTCAGCCGAGCCAATCCACGGTTCAGGATTCCGTCCGGATCGGTTGCCCCCGAACCAATTTCGTCCTTGTCCTCGGATTTCGGCACACCGAACAGCATGACGCCGCCGACGCCTGCCGTCACGGCCTCCTCGGCTGCAACGCTCAGCGAGTCCAGCGTGTGCTGGAACACCCCTGGCATCGAGCTGATCTCCCGCGGCTCGGAAATGCCGTCGGCCACGAACATCGGCAGTATCAGATGCCGCGGCTCCAAGGACGTTTCGGCTACGAGCCGCCGCAGCGCCGGAGTACGGCGCAGGCGGCGGGGGCGATCGGTGGGGAACACGGCTGAACCTGCCTCACTTCGTTCGTCGTGCGCGTTATGCGTAGTCAGAACTACGCACAACGCGCACGAGGCGCGTCAGCGCCTACGTGACTTCTTGCGCGGCGGGGGCAGTGCACCCTCGGCGCGCAGGCGAGCTGCGTGCTCGGCGAGCGCTTCGACCAGAGGTCCGACCTGAGCCGACTCGGGCTGCACGTCCACGCGCAGACCGAACTCGACAGCCGTCTCGGCGGTCTTGGGACCGATGCACGCAACGAGTGTGCGGGCGTGCGGCTTTCCGGCGATGCCGACCAGGTTCCGGACGGTGGAGCTCGACGTGAAGCACACTGCGTCGAATCCGCCGGTCTTGATCATCTCGCGGGTCTCGGCGGGCGGCGGCGCTGCCCGAACGGTGCGATACGCGGTGACGTCGTCGATCTCCCAGCCACGTTCGCGCAAGCCTTCGGCGAGCGTTTCGGTCGCGATGTCGGCACGCGGCAACAGAACTCGATTGACCGGATCGAACACCTCATCGTACGGCGGGAAATCCTCGAGCAGTCCGAGTGAGCTCTGCTCCCCCGACGGCACGAGTTCGGGATTGATACCGAACGAGCGCACCTTCGCCGCGGTTGCCTCACCGACGCACGCGATCTTGACGCCGGAGAACGCGCGGGCGTCCAGGCCGAACTCCTCGAACTTCTCCCACACTGCCCGGACGGCATTGGTGGAGGTGAAGACGACCCACTGGTAGCGGCCGTCGACGAGGCCCTTGACGGAACGCTCCATCTGAGCCGGGCTGCGCGGGGGCTCGACGGCGATCGTCGGAACTTCGATGGGGATGGCTCCGTGCGTGACGAGGCGATCGCTCATCTCGCCGGCCTGGTCCTTGGTACGCGGCACCAGCACGGTCCAGCCGTACAGTGCGCGAGACTCCCACCAGGACATCTTGTTTCGGCCCGAGACGACCTTGCCGACGGTGACTACGAGGGACCCGACGAGCTCGGATCCGGCGTCGTTCAGAGTCGCCAGCGTTGCCTCGACGGTGCGCTGCTGACGGGTGGTGCCACGAACGGTGATGGCTGCAGGCGTCTGCGGTGCGAGACCGTGTTCGACGAGGGCACTGGCGGTTTCGGCCAGGTGACCCGACGTCGCGTGCAGCACCAGCGGACCGGGAGCAGCAGCGAGCGCTGCCCAGTCGACTTCGCCGCGGACGTCGGCCTCGGTGTGGCCCGAGCCCAGTGCCATACCGGCGTAGCTGGGCACTGCGGATCCCGCGGGCAGGCCCGGGAGCACCTCGAATGGCACGTGCGTCCGGGCGACGGCACTGACCTCGGCGATCACCGAATCGGTGGTGAGCGGATCGCCGGAGACGAGGCGAACCACGTCGTGGCCGTTCTTGGCCTCGGCGAGAAGCGTTTTGGCGACCTCGGAAGGCTCGCCGAGCGCCGGACGAACCTCGACACCGTTCTCACCTGTCTCCGCGTCCCGTGGGACATCGGCACCGACGAGCGCGGTGACGCCCTTGTCGACATCGGGATCGGTGAATGCGAGCTCGGCCGCTCCGAGCACTTCACGTGCCCGGACCGTGAGCAGAGCCGGGTCACCGGGCCCGGATCCCACGAACAGGATCCGTCCGTTGGTGTTCTTGCGGACTGGGCTCATCGGTTGTTCTCCAGTGCTGTCTTGTGTGGGTACTGCAGTTCTATCGGGGTTGCCGTGCCCCGTTTCGGAATGAGTCGAGCGGTGGCGATCGACTCTCTCCGTACGACCGGACGGGTCGCCGTGCGTTTGGCGCGTCCGCGGACGGGTGCGGTTATGGCCCTAGACATGAGATCCACCCTGTAACTGAGAACCGGCCTGCGCTGGTTCGGTGACTGAAACGAGTTCGCGGGCACCGAGATCGAGCAGTTCGCGGGCCAATTCCCGGCCCAGCTCCTCGGCGCGGTCGGGTGATCCGACGATCGACGCGCGGATGGTGTCGCTGCCGTCGATTGCGGCTACGCAGCCACGCAACGACAGTTCGTCGAAGATGCGGCCGTCCTCGTCGATGGATTCGACGACCTCGGCGATCGCGCCGACCGGAGCGGTGCAGCCGGCTTCCAGTTCGGCCAGCAGTCCACGTTCGGCTGCCACCGCGGCACGCGCGTGGGCGTCGTCGAGGGTGGCGATGGCCGCCGCGAGATCGGTGTCGCCGGTACGGCATTCGACAGCGAGGGCACCTTGGGCGGGTGCCGGTAGCAACTGCACCGGATCGAGTGCTTCGGTGACGACGTCGAGTCGGCCGATGCGGGCCAGTCCGGCGCGGGCGACGATGACGGCGTCGAGCTCGCCCGACGCCACCTTCCCGATCCTGGTGTCGAGGTTGCCTCGCAGCGGACGGACGTCCAATCCCTGTCCGAGAGCGCGCAATTGAGCAATCCGACGGGGTGCGGAGGTACCGACCTTCGCGTCCGTGGGCAGCTCGCCCAGCACCAGCCCGTCGCGGGCCACCAGGGCATCCCGGGGGTCCTCGCGGGCCGGGATGGCCGCGATGACGAACCGGTCGTCGGCTGCCGTCGGCAGATCCTTGTACGAGTGCACGGCGATGTCCACGGTGCCGTCGGCGAGTGCCTCGCGCAGCGCTGCGGTGAAGACACCGACGCCGATGGTCTGTACGGGTGCGGCGGACAGGTCGCCTGCAGTCTTGACGATCACCAGTTCGGCCTCGACCCCTGCTGCGGCGAGAGCCACGCGCACGGTGTCGGCCTGAGTGGTCGCCAGAAGGCTTCCGCGCGTGCCGATCTTGACGATGTTGCTCACTCCGACCGCTCCTGACCGGCGGTGCCGCCGGGGTGAGAATCCGAGCGCAGATCGGTACGGCTGGCGGTGAAGTCGTCGACCAGCTCCAGCGAGCCGATCTCCATCGGCGTAGCCACCGCATCGACCGAACCGGGGCTGAGCTCGAACAACTCTCGCAATGCAGCGGCGTAGGAGTCCCCGCCCGGGGTGCTGGCGAGCTGCTTGACGCGCACTGTCGGCGAGTGCAGCAACTTGTCGACTACCCGGCGCACGGTACGGGCCACCTCGTCGCGCTGCGGTGAATCGAGCCCGGGCAGCCGCGACTCGAGACGCAACAACTCCCCCTCGACCACTTCGGCAGCGCGCTGACGCAGCGCGGTGACAGTGGGGGTGACCTCGGCAAGTCGTTGTCCCGCAAGGTAACCCGAGAGTTCACTGGAGACGATCTCGCGTGCCGCCGACGCGTCGTTCGCCGCAGCACCCGCGGCGGGGTCACGCTGCAGCGACTCCATGTCGAAGACGGTGATGCCCGGCAGCTGAGCCACCGCGGCGTCGACGTCGCGAGGCAGTCCGAGGTCGCAGATCACCAGAGGGTGCTCGGCATCGCGGCCGACGAGCGCGAGGTGAGCATCGGCAATGGAGACCACGGCCCCCACCGCACCGGTACAGGTGATGAGGATGTCGGCGGCGGCCACCGCGTCGGGCAGATTTTCGAGGGCGACCGACGTTGCCGCGATTCCATTCGAGACGGCGGTCTCGGCCAGGTGGTCGGCCCGCTCGCGGGTGCGGTTGACGACGGTGAGGCCGCCGATTCCGGCGCGGCCGAGGTGCGCGACGGCGAGGCCACCCATGGCTCCGGCTCCGAGCACGACGGCCTTGCGACCGGCGAGGGAACCGCCGAACATCGCGGCGGCGCGATCGAGCGCCACCGAGACCACCGAAGCTCCGGCGGCGTCGATCCCGGTTTCGCTGTGTACTCGCTTGCCGACGCGCAGCGCCTGCTGAGCCAGTTCGTGCAGCACTCGCCCGGAGGCCTGCTGCCCGTCCGAGGCCGCGTATGCCGACCGGATCTGGCCGAGGATCTGCTGCTCGCCGATGACCATCGAGTCCAGGCCGCTGGCCACTGCGAACAGATGCTCGACGGCAGCCTCGCTGTAGCGCACGTAGGCGTGCTTGGTCAGGTCCGCGACCTCGAGTCCGGAGTGCTCACCGAGTACTTCGCCGACGGCGGTCAACGCCCCGTGGAAGGCGTCGACGACGGCATAGATCTCGACCCGATTGCACGTGGACACCACCATGACCTCGGAGATGCTTCCGCTGGCCATCAGTTTGTCGGTCAGTTTCGGGCGATCGGTGTCCGTGATGGCGACACGCTCGAGAACTGCGACGGGAGCGCTACGGTGCGATATCCCGACGAGAAGGACACTCACGGTGCAATCACCGATCCGTTTCTTGTCGAACTGTTGACTGGGCTTGGATTACCGGCGATGCGCGGGCCGTGACTGCGGCCCAGACGTGCCGTGGACGTGAGTGGAGGCGGTGAGACCGGCTGTGGCCGAGGCGCAGTCACGACGGTCGGCACGGTCACGTCGCCCGGTTCGGACATGTTGCGGGAGCTGTTGAAGGAGAGGACCTGCATCTCCACGGCCAGATCCACGCGCCGTACCTCGACGTGTTCGGGAACGTCGAGCACCATCGGCGAGAAGCTCAGAATGCACTCGACGCCGCCGGCAACGAGCTTTTCGGCGACGACGTGCACGGCGTCGTCGGGGGTGGCGATGACGCCGATCGTGGCTTCGAGTTCACGGCAGGCCTTGTCGAGTTCGTCGACGTGCCGGACGATCAGGCCGTCGACGTCGGTGCCCACGCGCGCCGAGTCGCGGTCGAAGAGACCGACCATGGTGAAGCCGCGACGTGCGAATCCGCCGTATCCGGCCAGCGCCTGTCCCAGATTGCCGACTCCCACCAGTACGACGCGGTGGCCGCGATCGAGTCCGAGTGCACTTTCGATCTTGGCGCGCAAGCGCGCAACGTCGTAGCCGACACCGCGAACGCCGTTGGGGCCGAGAAAGGAAAGATCTTTGCGAAGTTTGGCCGATCCGACGCCTGCTGCGGTGGCCAATTCTTCACTGGAGACGATGAGAACGCCCTCGTCTGCGAGGATCGAGAGGACCCGCAGGTAGGTCGCGAGACGGGTGACCGTAGCCTGAGGGATGACCCGCTCTACGCCGCTGGGCGACGGGCGCTCTTCGGTCACGTCTGGGGCTCCTCGTCCGAACGGCGTCGATGCCGGTCTTCACGCTGATCCTGCGTTCGTGTCTATTTCACGAATGCTGTTCACACCACGGTAACCGCTTGTGAACGAATGAACAAAGTTGCGCAGACCGGCCCTCACCTGCACACGGAGACGAATCACACGTTCTTAGGGTGCCCTGCCCGTGCCAGATCGGCCCGCAATCGGGGCACGTCCACCTCCCAGTAGCTGTGCTCGATGCCGTCGAGCAGTACCACCGGCACTCGGTCCCCGTACTCCGCACGCAGGTCAGGCGATTCCGTTGCCGCCTCGTCGACGTCGACGACCGTCACGGCCACGTCGAACTCGCCGCACACCTCGGTCAACACCTGCAGTGCGTGGGCGCACGAATGGCAGCCTGCGCGGGTGAGAAGAGCCACGCTGGGGGGAGTCGTCTGCATCCGTCCACTGTGACACGTCCGCAATGGAGACGAACGTCACAGACCGCCATGCCGCCGGACCACGCTCTCACCCGGCTTCGCTTGTCCCCCGCCGGTCCTGTCGGACCCGCGACTAGGCTGCATGGGTAACCGAGTGGGCTGCTGGAGTAACCGAGTGGGCTGCTGGAACAACCGAGTGGGAAGCTTCGGTAACCGACTGGGCTGCATCGAGTACTCGAGTAGGAAGAGGACCGAAGTGAGTGACGGGGGAACCGACCTGCCGATCGAGGCCACGCCCGACATCGACATGGTCGACACCGAGAATCCGCGCGAGGACAAGCAGCTCAAGCGGCGCATTCGCAGGATTCGCAACCCCTTCGGTCCGTCCGATGCCGAGGTCCGTGCCAATGTGGCCGGCCAGGCCAGTGCCGACGCCGCCCTCGCATTGCAGATCGAATCCGAGGGTGCGATTCCGCGGGATCTCACCGCTGCGGCCTTCTTCGACGTGGACAACACCATGGTCCAGGGCGCGTCGATCATCCACTTCGCTCGCGGGCTGGCCGCTCGCAAGTACTTCACCAGCGGCGACCTGGCTCAATTCGCTTGGCAGCAAGTCAAATTCAGGGTCAGCGGCAAGGAGAACAGCGAGGACGTGGCCAGCGGCCGAGAAAAGGCGCTCTCGTTCATCAAGGGTCGTCCCACCTCCGAACTGACCACGCTCGGCGAAGAGATCTACGACGAGGTCATTGCCGACAAGATCTGGGCCGGTACTCGTGCTCTCGCGCAGATGCACCTCGACGCCGGCCAGCAGGTGTGGCTGGTCACGGCCACTCCCCTGGAGCTGGCTCAGATCATCGCCAAGCGGCTCGGCCTCACCGGGGCACTGGGAACCGTCGCCGAGAGCACGGACGGGGTGTTCACCGGCCGCCTCGTCGGAGACATCCTCCACGGCATCGGCAAGGCGCACGCGGTGCGCTCGCTCGCGGTCCGTGAAGGCCTCAACCTCAAGCGGTGCACCGCGTATTCGGACAGCCACAACGACGTTCCGATGCTCTCGCTGGTCGGCACCGCCGTGGCGATCAATCCCGATCCGGACCTGCGTGAGCTGGCCAAGAACCGGGGCTGGGAAATTCGCGACTACCGCACCGGACGCAAGGCCGCCAAGATCGGCGTTCCGACGGCGTTGGCCCTGGGCGCAGTGGGCGGCGGACTCGCTGCCGTGGTCGGCCGTCGCAAGGCTTGACCCATCCGGTCAGAGCGTCAGCTGCATCAGGGTCAGGTCGAGCCATCGGCCGAACTTGACGCCTACTTCCGGCATCTGCCCGACGGTGGCGAAGCCGAATTTCTCGTGCAGCGCGATCGATGTGGTGTTCTCGGACTCGATGAACCCCACCAGCACGTGCACGTCGCTTGCCCTGGCCCGCTCGATCAATTCGCTCAGCAGCGCACTGGCCAGGCCCCGCCGATAGAAGTCTCGGTGGATGTACACCGAGTGCTCCACCGAGTGCCGGTAACCGCTCTTGACCCGCCACTGCCCGTAAGACGCGTATCCGGCCACCCGGCCGTCGACCTCGGCGGTGAGGACGGGGTATCCCGCGGCGATGCGGCCGTCGAACCACGCCGTGCGATCGGCGAGGTCCACCTGTTCCTCGTCCCAGATGGCAGTCGTGTTGGCGACAGCATCGTTGTGGATGTCGAGAATCTCGGGCAGATCGTCGGTGGTGGTGTCGCGAATGTGCACGGGCACAGGATAACCCGTGCGTTCACCCCAGGAAGACGTTGCGCCTCTTGGCCAGCAGTCGATACAGCGTGTGCTGGATGGTTTCGCGGACTTGGTCGGTCAGCTCGAAGAGAACCATCGGATCCTCGAACGCGGTCGCGTCGTACGAGTCGGTACGAATCGGCTTGCCGAACTCGATGTACCACTTGGACGGCAACGGAATAAGTCCCAGCGGACCGAAGTGCGGGAAGAACGGTGTGACCGGAAAGTACGGCATACCCATCAGTCGAGCCAGTGGCGCGATGTCGCCGATCTTCGGGTAGATCTCCTCCGAGCCGACGATGGAGCACGGGATGATCGGTGCCCCCGTTCGCAGAGCCGCCGAGACGAACCCGCCACGGCCGAATCGCTGCAATTTGTAGCGCTCACTGAACGGCTTGCCGATGCCCTTGAAGCCCTCGGGAAACACCGCTGCCAGTTCGCCGGTACGCAGCAGTCGCTCGGCATCGGGGTTGCACGCCAACGTGTGCCCGGCCTTGCGGGCGATGGTACCGACGCCGGGCATCTCGAAAGCCATGTCGGCGGCCAACATTCGCAGCGGACGATGCGCCGGATGGTGATCCCGCACCGCGACCGACGCCATCAACGCGTCGACCGGTACCACGCCTGCGTGATTGGCGACGACGAGTGCGCCGCCGTCCGACGGGATGTTCTCGAGGCCCTTGACTTCGACGCGGAACCACTTCTCGAACAGCGGCCGCAGCAGCGGAAGCCAGATGGCGTCGGCGAAGTGTGGGTCGTAGCCGAACTCGTCGACGCTGTAGTCGCCGGCCAGACGCCTGCGCACGAACTCGGCAACGGAAGAGATCTGGTCCACGACAGCGGTCTTGGTGTCGTCGATCATCGAGAGCAACGGAGTCGGGATCGCCGCCGCCGGAACGGGCGCGGCTGCGGGGGCGGGGTCGAGCAGTGGCGTCGGCTCACGCGGCTCGGTGTAGGCGGAGGGGTGCCGTTCGCGCGAACCCTGAGACGCACGGACCGAGCGGCCACCGTGCAGCGGAATCACTTTGGCCACTTCACTCACCCGTCCCTCCCGAACCGTGCACTCTGTCCGACGTCAGCATTCTGTCCGAAGTAAGCATTGTGTCCGAGCTACGCAGCGATGCCAGCGCGCGCGCCGTGGACGCACCGGTATCGACAGCCGAGAGCAGTCGATTCTCGATGCCGTCCACCCACTCGGTTCTGATGACCGGGCGCAATGCAGCGCCGCGGACGAAGTCGTCGAATGCCTGAACCGTTGTCCACCGCGGCTCGAAGCCCAGGACCGAACGCATCCGAGTGGTGTCGAGGCCACAGCCGAAGTGGAAGTAGTCGAGTTGTTCGGTGGTGAATTCGCGCATCATGCCGCCCATGAGAGCGCGGCCGACACTCTTGAACAGTGGAAACGGAACCGGCACCTGCACGCGTCCGGCCCGGCGGATGGCCTGCGAGAGCATGATCGTGCCGTCGGCACCGATGTTGAACGTGCCCGCCGGACCACCGATGGTGGCGCGCTCGAGCGCGGCGAGGGCGTCTTCTTCGTGCAACAACTGCATACGTGCATCGCGGCCGATGATGCTCGGGATCAGCGGCGAGGTCAGGTACCGCGAGATGGTGCCGTTCAATCGTGGGCCGATCAGCGGTGCCATCCGGAGGATCGACACGGCGATGTCCGGTCGTCGACGGCCCAGTCCGCGAACGTAGCCCTCGATGTCGATGGTGTCCCGCGCGTACGCACCGCTCGGTGGGCGTCGGGCGCTCATCTCCTCGGTGAACTTCACCGGATCCTTCGCGCTGCAGCCGTACACCGAGGACGACGACCGCAGTACCACCTTCTCCACCGTCGGGGATTTCTGGCACACCGCGAACAGCTGCATCGCGCCGATCACGTTGAGGTCTTTCATCGTGGCGCGGCCGCCGGATTTGGGGGGCTTGGCCACGGTGGAAGCATGTACGACGGTATCCACCCCGGCATTTCGAATCACTTTGCCGATCAACGGGTTTCGGATATCTGCACGAACGAACTCGGCACGGCCCATGCGTCGGAGCAGATCCTTGCTCGGCGACAGCGCATCGACGGCGATCACCCGCTCGATCTGAGGGTTCTGGGCCAGTCTGGTGACGAGGTATCCACCGAGAAAACGACTGGCCCCGGTCACCAGAACTACTCGGGGCGCGGCAACACCACGATCGCTCGGACTCACTGCGCACCCCCAACATCGGCTCCGGCCCAAAGCCTACTGGATCGATGGGCAGACGCGAGGGTAAGAAGCGAAGCCCACGTTCGAACGCCAGGAGGCCCGCCACCGATGGTGACGGGCCTCCTGGTGAAAGCTATGCCGGCAGAGTTACTTGCCGAGTTTCCTGCGCTGCACGCGGGTACGACGAAGCAGCTTGCGGTGCTTCTTCTTCGACATGCGCTTGCGACGCTTCTTGATCACTGAACCCATGCGGGTGTCCTCACGTTCTTCTCTAGCGTTTTCGCGCACGCCGTTTGCGTACGCCTACCTGACAACCAAGCCCAACAGAGCTGCGGTTACCGAGCTGGCGCTGGGGCCACGTACTCGCCCACGGCTGCACACCGGCTGGCTGGCACGACGAGCGCCAATCCTACCGGTCCGAACCGGCACTTACGAAACCGGCCCCGCGTGCACTACTAGCCTGCGTCGAAGTACGAGGTCTCGAGATAGTCGTGCACCGCCTTGGCGTGCACACGAAAAGACCGACCCACTCGTACAGCGGGCAATTCTCCGCCGTGTACCAGCCGGTACACGGTCATTTTCGAAACCCTCATCAACGTCGCCACTTCAGCGACAGTGAGGAACTGCGTTCCGGCCAGAGCCGGTTGACCGTCCGGGGACGAACCCTTGGACGGCTTGTTTATAGACGCCATCAATCCACATACCTCCGGCACGTCTCATGCGGCAGGCTTCCCCTCCTGCCGAACAGACACGCACGTGCTGCCCCCGAGCCTATAGGGACAGATGGGGTTACTGCGACGGGAGTGGGGAAAAGATTTTTCAATCCGCTGTGATGCCCATCTCAATCGATCGGGCGTTGGCAGCACCGAGAGCATCGAAAAACGCTGCTCGGAGGCCATTTCGTTCCAATTCTCGCACTGCTGCGGCCGTCGTACCGCCCGGCGAGGTCACGGCGTATCTGAGTTCGTTCGCGCTCTCGTCGGACCGATCCAGCATCGCCCCGGCCCCCACCATCGTCTGAATCACGAGCGCCGACGCCACGTCGCGCGGCAATCCCAGGCCCACTCCCGCGTCGATCATGGACTCGGCGACCAGGAAGAAATAGGCCGGACCCGATCCGGATACGGCCGTCACGGCGTCGAGCTGATGTTCCTTGACCACGACGACCTTGCCGACGGCCGAGAGGATGGAACGGACCAGTTCGAGGTGCTCGGCGCGGGCGTACTTGCCCGGTGCCAACACGCTGACGCCCTCCCCCACGAGCATCGGGGTATTGGGCATGACCCGAACGACCGGGAAGCCGGCGGGGAGCTTGGGCTCGAATTTGGTGGTGGGGACGCCTGCGGCCAGCGAGACAATCAGTTGTTCGCGATCGCCGTCGAGCTCGATCTTCGTGATTTCGGTCAGCGCGGTATCGACGTCGGCCGGCTTGACCGCCAGCACGATCACGTCGGCACCCTCGGATGCATCGGCGACGGTGGTGGTCAGTACGCCGAATTCCTTCGCGATTTCCTTGGCGCGGGACTCGGATTTCTCGGCGACCACCAGATCGCGCACTGCGTGGCCGGACTCGAGGAGTCCCGCAATCAACGCCTCGCCGATCCGTCCGCCGCCGATCACTGCAATTCTCGTCATGCGGCCAAGCCTGCCATGTCAGTTCGAGCGCGGCACCATCGCCAACTGTCGGCTCTGCACCACGACAGCACCGGTCGAGTCGAGGATCACGTGGTCCTCCTCGAACCACGTGCTGCCGATGACGGTGCTGGTCGCAGCCACGCGCAGCCACCCCGGTGCCGGACGGCGCCGAAGGTAGGTCGTCAACTGCACGGTCGGAGCCCAACCGAACATTCCGCGGTTCATGGTCACCGGAGCGGAGATGTCCCCGGCCATCAGTGCGAACAGCACGGCCGTGTCGACGTCGGCCTCGTCGCCCGCGAAGGGACGCACCCACAATCTGATCTCCGCCTCGCCCTGCTGACCGGTCAGGAAGGACGCCGACGACGCATCGATACGCATCTCACAGCCCTTGGCGACGTGCACGATGGAGGCCATCGGGTGATCGCCCGCCACCGCGAGGGTCTCTGCGGGAGGCTCCACGGCCATCTGCGCCAGCGACGTCGGCGTCTCGTGGTGCGGGTTCTCGGAATCCGGTCGACCGAGCGTCACCACCGCCCGCACGGCAACGCGTCCGGCCTGCGTGAGTTCGACGTCCACATGGGAGACCTGGCGGCCGCGCTTGCGCACCACCGTCGTGAGCGCGACCTCGCCGGGATCTGGAGCGGCAAGGTAGCTGACGCTCACCGCCAGCGGCTGGATCTCGGCCTGCTCCGGGTCGGTCAGGACGATCTGCTGACGCGCTGCCGCGGCGCACACCGCGAGCATGGCCCCGCCATGCACCTTGGGACCGATGGTCCAGGTGGAGTCGATCGCGCCGGCGAACGACGCAGTGTCGGCAGTGACGTCGAGCGCGGTCAGGGTGGTGGCGGCCTTGAAAGGGCTGGCAGAACTCATTCCCGACAACTTACCGGCGGCCTCAGGACAGGTGTGCGCGGGCGAACTGCAGTGCTTGTCCGAGCATCGAGGAACGCTCGGGGACCGTCCGCGCGTTCTGCGTGTTGATCTCGATCACTGCCTGACCGTCGAAGCCGCGGCGCACGAGTTCGGTGCACACCTCCGCGCACGGCTGACTGCCGTGCCCGGGGATCAGATGCTCGTCGACGGACGCGCCTCGGCCGTCGGCCAGATGCAGGTGCGCGAGGCCATCGCCCATCCGATCGAGCATCTCGAGGGCGTCGGAGCCTGCGGTGGCCGTGTGCGAGAGGTCGAGGGTGTAGTGACCGTGGCCGACATCCGTCGGGTCGTACGACGGGGAGAACGCCGACAGGGCTGCTCCCGGGCCACCCCGTCGTTCCAGTCGCTGCGCAGATTTCTCCTTGCGTCCGAAGAGTCTGTCGGCACGCATCGGAAACATGTTCTCGACGGCGACCACCACGTGCGAGTTCGCCTCCAGTTCCGCTACCTGATCGGCGAAGCCCTCGCTGTACTTACGTTGCCAGCGGAACGGCGGATGCACGACGACGGTAGCCGAACCCAGTTTCTCGGCCACCTCGACCGATCGCGCCAGTTTGGCGATCGGATCCGAGCCCCACACCCGCTGCGAGATCAACAGGCACGGCGCGTGAATGGCCTGCACCGGGATCGAATATTCCCGCGAGAGTGCGGCCACCGCGTCGACGTCCTGGCTGACCGACTCGGCCCACACCATCAGCTCCACGCCGTCGTAGCCGAGTTCGGCTGCGTAACGAAACGCCGCCTCGGTGTTCTGCGGGTACACCGAGGCCGTGGACAGGCCTACGTGTATTCGCTGCGGTGCCATTCGGTGTCAGCTCAGCCGGTACTGAGCTGGAAGGCGAGCGGACCGAGCGTCACGAACACACCCACGGCGATCGCGATCACGATCGATATCAGGTCGTCGGTGCGTCGCAGAATTCTCACCACTGCGACGAGACCGACGATCACCAACACCGACAGCACCAGGGCGACCCACGGAAGTACGTCCCACAGTTGCTCGAAGCCCTTGAACAGCAGCGCGCCGACAACAACGGCCACCACGGCCTGGCCGACGAGCACGAGCCACTGCCGAACGGCACCGCCCTTGCCCTTGGCGGCCGAAGCACGGCGGCCGGATCGGGTCCCCGGGCTCGCGTCGGCCTCCGGTTCCGCAGCAGTGTCGTCCTCTTTGTCGCGCCCTGTATTCGTCTCGACGAGATCGACGGCCTCGGTGGCAGCGGATGTCGCAGGTGCGTCGGTGGACACGACCTTGCCGGTCGCGTCGGATTCCGTATCGTCGGTGCGCGCAATACGCGGAGACACCACCGTCTTGGCGACGTCCTCGGCGTCGAGGACCGCTGCTCGCGGGGTGACGTCGGTATCGGTCTCGGCCACCTCGACCTGGCGCGGCGCTGCGAAGCCAGTGGGCTTGCGGTTCCGTCCCTGTTCGGCTGCGGTCGATCCGTACGGCTGCCTGTTCGGCGTGGTGGGTGCAGCCGGGCGTTGACCGCGCTCGGTGTCGTCGTGCGACCGGTTCAGGAGGTCACCGGCGACCGTGGTGGAGCCGGACAGCAGTTCGGGCTCGGGCTGCTGCTTCTCGCGCTTACCGGCCGGTTGAAACGCGGACGGGCGAGCGCTCTTCGGCCTGGCCGGCTGGGGCCGCGAGGACGGCGATGCGGGCGCGTCGGGTGTCACACGGTCGTCGGGTGTCACACGGTCGTCGTCCGTCACACGGTCGTCGACGGCCTCGACGCGAGCGGCCGGGGGCGGCGCGTCTACAACCGGGGCGATACGGCTGCCCGGCTCGTCACGGACGACCGGGATTTCACCGGTGAGCTCGGCGACGGAAATGCCGCCCTTGACTCCTCGACGACGGCGACCACCCGAACTCAGGTTCGTCTGCTGGCCGTTTCGGGCCAACAGCTCGGCAACCGAGATCTGACCGGTGTCTTCTGGATTGTTCTCGCTCATCTCGAACTCCCCACCAGATCGCCGTCGGTTTCGGTGTCCAGCTTCCTCAAAATCAAACCTTCCCTCAGCGCCCACGGGCAGATCTCGAGTGACTCCACCGACAATGCCCGCATGCTCGCCTCCGCTACCAATGCCCCGGCCACCAGTTGTGGCGACCTGTCGGCGCTGACGCCTTCCAATTCTGCACGGTCGGCGGCCGTCATCCGCGATATGAAGGCTATGAGTTGCCTCAAGCCGCTCGCGGTGAGCGTCCGCGTCACCCTCGGACCGGCCGCGGAGGGCGCGGCACCGGTCAAGCGAGCCAACGAACGGAATGTCTTCGACGTTCCCACGGCCCGGTCGGCGTCGCCGGCTGCGAGCAGCTCCTTCGCTGGGGTCGCCAATTCCGCGTCCAGCCAGTCACGGAGAACCGCGATACGACGCTTGCCCGGTGGATCCTCGTCGAGCCAATCGCGGGTGAGGCGACCGGCACCGAGCTGCAGAGAGAACGCGACGTCCGGATTCTCGTCGCTTCCGCTGGCCAGTTCTAGCGATCCGCCGCCGATGTCGAGTCCGAGGATGCGGCCGGCGCTCCAGCCGTACCAGCGTCGAACCGCGAGAAATGTCAGCCGCGCTTCGTCGACGCCGGAGAGGGTCTGCAGGGTCACGCCGGTTTCGGCGAGTACTCGCGCCAGTACGTCGTCGGAGTTGTAGGCGTCTCGCACTGCGGAGGTGGCGAATGCCATCAGTTCACTGCAACCCGACCGTTCGGCGATGGCGGCGAACTCACGAACCTCGTTCACGAGGCGATCCGCGCCCACCGGGGTGATATTTCCGTGCGCATCGGTGTTCTCGGAGAGGCGCAGCGTCGCCTTGCTCGAACTCATCGGGGTGGGGTGAGCGCCGCGGTGGGCGTCCACGACAAGCAGATGCACCGTGTTGCTACCGACGTCGAGCACCCCTAATCGCACAGGTCCACGGTACTGGGTCTAGCGTCGTCGTTTGTGACAGCAGGTCGTGAGCAGCCACCGTTCGCTGCAGAGGTCGAGATGGATTTCCCGCGAGAGTGGGTCGAATTCCCCGATCCAGATAATTCGGAACACCTCATCGCCGCCGATCTGACGTGGCTCCTGTCCAACTGGACCTGCGTCTTCGGCACTCCGGCATGCCAGGGAACCGTCGAGGGCAGGCCGGACGACGGATGCTGCTCGCACGGGGCATTCCTGTCCGACGAGGACGACAAGCGCAAGCTCGACGAGTCGGTGAAGTTGCTCACCCCGCAGGACTGGCAGCTCATGGACAAGGGTCTGGGCAAGAAGGGATACGTCGAATACGACGATCTCGACGACGAGCAGTCACTGCGAACGCGCCGGTACAAGGGTGCGTGCATCTTCCAGAACCGACCCGGATTCGAGGGCGGGATCGGCTGCGCGCTCCATTCGATGGCGCTGCGCAAGGGCATCGAACCGCTCGAGGTCAAGCCGGACGTCTGCTGGCAGCTGCCGATCCGGCGCACTCAGGACTGGGTGACGCGGCCGGACGGCTCGGAGATTCTCAAGACCACCATCGGCGAATACGACCGACGCGGCTGGGGCGAGGGCGGCCTAGATCTGCACTGGTACTGCTCCGGCTCCCCCGACGCTCACGTCGGCGCGAAGCAGGTGTTCGAGTCCTACAAGCCGGAATTGACCGAGCTGCTCGGCAAAGCGGCCTACGACGAATTGGCGTCACTGTGCAAGCGTCGCCGTGGCCTGGGTCTGATCGCGATCCATCCGGCCACGCGTGAGGCGCAGCGCCGGTAGAGCGGCTTCGCCGCAGGTGCACGGAAATTCGTAGCCCACTACGAATTTCCGCTCACATGCCGCAGGCTCTACCCCTCGAGCTTGTAGCCCAGACCCCGCACGGTGACGAGATGCTCGGGCTTGGCCGGGTCTGCCTCGATCTTCGAGCGCAGTCGCTTCACGTGCACGTCCAGCGTCTTGGTGTCACCCACGTAGTCGGCTCCCCACACCCGGTCGATCAACTGTCCGCGGGTGAGCACTCGACCCGAGTTACGCAGTAGGTACTCGAGCAGGTCGAATTCCTTGAGCGGCAACGTGATCTGCTCGGATCCCACCATCACCACATGTCGTTCGACGTCCATTCGCACCGGGCCGGCTTCGAGCACTCCGGTGTCGACTCCGCCGTCGACCTCGGCGTCACTGCCGCGGCGGAGAACGGCGCGAATACGCGCGATGAGCTCGCGTGCCGAGTACGGCTTGGTGACATAGTCGTCCGCTCCCAGTTCGAGCCCGACCACCTTGTCGATCTCGCTGTCGCGTGCGGTCACCATGATGACGGGAACGCCTGAGCGCGAACGCAATTGCTTGCACACATCGGTGCCGCTCATCCCGGGGAGCATGAGATCGAGCAGCACGATGTCCGCTCCGGCGCGGTCGAATTCGGCCAGGGCCGATGGTCCGTCGCCGACGACGGTGGCGTCGAACCCTTCTTTGCGGAGCAGGAAGGCCAGTGGATCGGCCAACGACTCTTCGTCTTCCACGATCAGAACGTTGGTCACTGATTCTCTCTTTCTGTAACCGCAGCGTCGTCTTCTTCTTCGAAGTACGCGGGGATCTGGAGGGTGAAGGTGGATCCGGTGCCCAGCTTGCTCCACAACGAGATGCTGCCGTTGTGGTTGGCTGCGACGTGTTTGGCGATGGCCAGGCCGAGGCCCGTGCCGCCGGTGGCCCGCGACCGAGCTTTGTCGACGCGGAAGAATCTCTCGAAAACGCGTTCCTGGTCCGCTTTGGCGATACCGATTCCGCGATCGGTGACGGCGAACGCGACGTTCGAGCCGCGCAGTGCCCGACTGACCGAGACTGGTGAGCCGTTGGACGAGTAGGCGATCGCGTTCTGGATGAGGTTGGCGAGCGCGGTCACCAGTAGCGCTTGGTCGCCGAGTACTTCGAGTCCGCTCGGGTGATCGGTAGTGACGGAGATCCCGGCGTTCTCGGCGGCGAGCTTGGAGCGGTCCATGGCCTCGTTGACGACGGTGTCGACGTCGACGACTTCCAGGTCGGGCAGCTTCTCGGCCCCCTGCAGACGCGACAGCGCAATCAGCTCGGTCACCATGTTGCCCAGGCGTTTGGATTCGGCGACGACCTTGCCACCGAAGTGCCGAACGGAATCCGGATCGTCGGCGGATTCGAGAAGCGCCTCGGCCAGCAGACTCATCGCACCGACCGGTGTCTTGAGTTCGTGACTGACGTTGGCCACGAAGTCGCGACGCGTGGCTTCCATTCGCACCTGCTCGGAATCGTCGTCGGCGAAGAGCACCACAAAACGTCGGTCTTCTTTGCTGAGCAGGCGCGCGACGCAACGGACGGCGATCTTGTCGCGTCCCGGTCGCGGGGCTTTGGAGCTGAGATCGACTTCGACGGGATTCCCGTCGGACAGCACCTTAGTCGCGGCCGCCCAGGCGCGTTCGTCGATGGAACGGTTACGCACCAAACCGAGCTCCTCGGCCCGCGGATTCGACAGCACGACGTCGTGAAACTGATCGACGACGGCGATGCCGCTCTCCGACGCGAGCACGATCAGGTCCAGTACCTGCGACATCGTCAAGCCGGACGTGGCGCGGCGACGCTCCGAGTGCCGAGTGTTGAGGTACGGAATAAGAACACCGCCGACGAGGTATCCCACGAAGGCCGCGGCAATTGCCAGTAGTACGGCCGATGCGACACTCACACCGGAATCGTACGTTCGATGGACAGCTCACATACGCAGGGTGCAGGCATTTCCCTGGTCGTCATAGTCCTCGTCGGCAGTGTTCTTCGTTCGTTCACCTGCAGTTTCGACAAACTGCCGGTTTGTGCGCGGTGGAGTTACTTACCACCCTGGTTTGCCACGGCAGCCGCACCTGCGGCCGCTGCTTCCGGATCGAGGTAGGTGCCGCCCGGGTTGGTGGGCTTCAGCTTCCCGTCGACCTCGGTGAGGTCGTACTGCAGTGGGATGCCGGTGGGAATGTTCAGTTCGGCGATGTCCGCGTCGGAGATCTCGTCGAGGTACTTCACGAGCGCGCGCAGTGAGTTGCCGTGCGCGGCGACGAGCACGGTCTTGCCTGCCTTCAGGTCGGCGACGATCGTCTCCTCGAAGTACGGGATCAGCCGCTCGACGACGTCGGCGAGGCATTCTGTCAACGGAACGCTGTCCAGATCGGCGTATCGGGGATCTGCATCCTGGCTGAACTCGCTGCCGACCTCGATGGCGGGCGGCGGGGTGTCGTAGCTACGACGCCACAGCATGAACTGCTCGTTGCCGTACTTGTCCTTGGTCTCGGCCTTGTTCAAGCCCTGCAGCGCGCCGTAGTGCCGTTCGTTCAGACGCCAGTCGCGTACGACGGGAATCCAGTGGCGGTCGGCCGCGTCGAGCGCGAGGTTCGCGGTGCTGATCGCGCGACGCAGCAGCGAGGTGTACAGCAGGTCGGGCAGTACACCCGCCTCGGCGAGGAGCTGGCCGGCGCGCTTGCCCTCGGCCTCCCCCTTCTCGGTCAGTCGCACGTCGACCCAGCCGGTGAACTGGTTGGACGCGTTCCATTCGCTCTCGCCGTGGCGGAGCAGAATCAGGGTTCCGATACTCATGCGATCAGTTTCTCATGTTCCACTCTGGGGAGTGGAGCCTGCGGAACGACCTAACTCTGGGGGGTCGAGTGGCCTGCGTGCGACGAGCGCGCCGACGACCACGATCATGACGACGGCGGTGAGAGTGATCGGGATGGGAATGACGGGGTCGAACAGCACGAGTAGTGCGCCTGCCGGAACTGCGATGTTGACGACGCGGTCCGCGTGGGCTCGGATGGCGATCAGCCAGACTCCGAGGACGAATATCGCGATCGGAACCGTGACGGTGAACGAGGCGGCGACGTCGCCCAGCTTGCTGTGTTCGGTGAGCACATCGATCTCCACCTCGATGCCGGCCGAGAACGCGCCTGCGGCCGCGAAGATGAAGTAGTGCGCGTAGCCGTAGATCAGCGAGTTGCCGAACTTTCCGATAGCCCGGTGATGCGGCGGCCAGAAGTAGATCCACCACAGGCTCGCGGTGACGACGAGGGTGAGGACGGAAATCGAGACCAACGGTGCCAGGGCGGTCTCGTCGTGCAGCGCTTCGATGATGGCGTTGGCCGATGCAAGCAGACTTTCGCCGAGCAGAATCAGCGTGAACAGCCCGTAGCGCTCGGTGATGTGGTGCGGATGCCATGGCGTCGAGCGACTGCGTTCGGCGATCAATGGAACCGACATCTCCGCAGCTGCCAGGACGAAGAACAGGACGACGGCCACCGTGCCGTCGAACAGCAGCAGCCAGAGAATCCACAGAACCTGCACTCCCGCAATGCCTATCGCGTACGACAGTGCAGTCTTCCTGTACTCACTCGACCGAGACGCTCGAACCCACTGCGTCACCATGGCCACGCGCATCACGACGTAGCCGAGCACCACGATCGCAAAGTTCTTGTCCACGAACGCCGATTCGACTCCGGCGGCGAGCACCAGCACACCAGCCATCTGTACGACGGTCAACGTCCGATACAGCCAGTCGTCGGTATCGAAGGACGTGGCGAACCACGTGAAGTTCATCCACGCCCACCAGATGGCGAAGAACACGAGCGCGTAGCTGAGCAGACCGTCGGCAACGTGGTTCTCGGTGAGCGCGTGATGGAGCTCCACCGCAGCGATACTCACGGCCACGACGAACACGAGGTCGAAGAACAATTCGAGCGGACTCGCTGCACGATGTGGTTCGTTCGGATCACGCGGCCGCATCGGCACCAGACGCCCAGTGGAGAGATTCACGAACGCAGACTAAGTCATGCAGGGCGATTAGTTGCGGGACCTCACACCCTTTTTGCCGACCGCGCGCCGGGGTTCAGGGCATAACAGGGGTGGGAGGTCGAGAAAAAGGGTGTGAGGTTGCGGGCCTACTCCCCCAGAGCTGATCCGATACCGCCGATCCGAGCTCCGACACTCTGGTCGACAGCGTCGGTTTCGACGAAATAACGGCGAAAAACAGAGCTCATCAATTCGATGACCTCGATGTGCTGACGGATGACAACAGCGGCCGAGCCTTGTTCGCCATCGGCCAGTCGCTTGAACTTCGCACCCAACATCTGTGCTGACGGAAGAGTGCCATATGCGTCCGTGTCGACCAACCACTTCGTCTTCTCCAGCATCAACTCGAGGTGCAAGACGTAATCTGCGCACACTTTGTCGCACTGAGACGCGACGCCCTCCGGGATTTGCAGCTGTCCCGAATCAGCCTGCGCAGCCAATCCCCGCCAGGTCAGCATCGCAGCCCCAAGTTCATTCGGCCCTGATTCCACAGCAGCTCCTCACTATCGGCTCGATGGTGGTAACAACGGGCGGAGCGCTCTTCCAACCCGCTCGACCTCAACACATGGATCGCCCTGCGGCTCGCGTGAAGCACGCCCGTCGAGAATGAAGTAGACGATCCCCCCGACCACTTCGTACGCGACACCACAGCTGACCTCGTCGTAATTGGCGGTTCGCCGAAACTGCACGGCACCAGCGTTGTCGACTTCGGCAAACTCGCCGAACTGATCGTTTCCTTTCAGGTACGCGAGATCGTGGTCCGAGGAGAACACTCCGAGGAAGTACCAGGAACCTGGATCGGGGTTCCTCCAGGAGCAGATCATCCAATCGGTGGAGATCGGCCTGTCTCCGACCAACGTCGACGTCTTGCTCCCCACATCCAATCCCGCCGCCTCGACGGCACTGTCCGGGATGGTGCACGGATCCCAGGGCTCAGCCGCGATCGGCGCAGCAATCGCCGACGTCGGCGGCTCAGCCGCCCGCGCATCCGTCGTCGATTCACCACATCCGGCGACCAGCACCATCACGCCGGCCACACCCGTCACCCAGCACCGCGTTGCACTCACACCTGGTTGGACGCGGCGTACATCGGCCCGGTTCCACGGCGACCTCACACCCCTACTACCGACTGCGCGCCCCCGCTCACTTCGGAGCAAGGGCGCGCAGTCGACAAAAAGGGTGTGAGGACACCACCGACAGGTGATCAACCGCAATTCGACGGTGCCGGCTCACCTCGGAATCGTGCGTCCACGTAGGCGTAGGCCTCGGGCAATCCGACCAGCGAACCACTGAAGTGCTCCGCCAACGGGTAAGCCCGGAACTGAACGGTGGCACCCGCTGCGCAGTAGCGATCGACCGTCTCCTTCACCGGCGCGAACGGGGTGATGAAGTCGTTGATGCCGTGCCAGATGTACACCGGCGCCGTGGGGACGCCTTCGTAGTCGACGAGACTGTTCTTCTTCAATACGGCCTGCGCAGAGGGCAGCGATGCGATGTCGACTTTGGACAGATCTCTCGCGCTCTTGAACGCTCCGCCGATGATGATGGGGCGCCGGCATTCGTTGCTGACGCGATCTCGTAGTGCCAGGCCCGCCGCATTCAAGTTCTCCGAGACGGGGAACTCGGTCGGGTATTCGCGCTCCAGTCCCAGCGACGCCGCGAGTGCCATACCGAAAGCGGGGTGCGGAATCGCGCTGTAGCCCAGGTTCTTTGCGATCAATCCCAGGTCGGCGGGCGTTCCACCGTGCACGCTGGCCACGATGTTCAGCTCGGGGGCGTAGGTGGGTGCCATGGCACCGGCCCATGATGTTGCCAGCGCACCGCCGGAGTAGCCCAGCAGAGCGACGGGGCTGTCCTTCAGCGGCAACTGCTCGAAGTTCTGCACGGCGCGAACACCGTCGAGAGTCAACCGACCTTCGTACTCGGCAGCG
Source organism: Rhodococcus sp. Leaf278 (assembly GCF_001426085.1). Classification (GTDB taxonomy): domain Bacteria; phylum Actinomycetota; class Actinomycetes; order Mycobacteriales; family Mycobacteriaceae; genus Rhodococcoides. The sequence continues at coordinate 146,871 of NZ_LMRR01000001.1, read as the reverse complement.
CCGTAAGCACCGGTCGGTCCGAGGTAATCGGGCACCGCCACCGCCCATCCGCGCGCGACCATGCCGACGTACAGGCTCGGAGACTCACCGATCTCGTACGTGAATAGACCGTGCGACGGTGCGCATTTGACGCCCAGAGCATTGATGACAGCCTGATACGACACGAGCGGCGTTCCCGCACCTCTACCTCGCGGCATCAGCACGGTGGTCACCGCAGCAACGGGAGCACCGGCGGAGTTGGTCGACCGGTACTTGAGCTGCCAGATGTCGGTGTTGGGGTACATCCAGGCGTCGGCGCGACGGCTGGCGAGGATGTCACCCGGTGCGTGATCGGCAATGTCGGCCGGTGCCGCATAGAAGACGTCAGGATCGGGGGCAGTCGGCGCAGGAGCAGCCGAAGCTGTTGCGCCCGTTGCGAACAGGGACGCGCAGAGCGCCACCAGAATGGAAGCCAGGGCAAAAAGTTTTCGGATCACGGCGAGCCTTTCGGAGTAAGCAAATCGAAGTGTCACGGCACTGTGTTCATGGGCACTGTGGGCAAGGAGAATTGGTTGATCGGATCCGTCGAGGAGAAGGTGACGTCCGCCGGGCCGGGTCCACCGGCGAAGGACGGATCGGACGCGGTGATGTCGACGCCGATGCGATGGCCGCGGTCGAATCGATGGACGATGCTGGGGAGCGAGATCGTCACCGGTTCTGCGGATCCGGTGAGGACGGCGGGTGCAACGAGCCCGTGAATGGGACTCCGTGCACCGTTGGGTGCGATGTCCAGCACGGTGACGAAGACCGTCGCAGGCCCGGACGTCGTGGGGCTGATGGACAGCTCGGGAGCGCCGACGACGTCGACCGGTTCGGCCAGCGGCGCGGTTGTCCAGGTCGCTGCGGAACCTGGTAGCGAGACCCGAGGAACGGGAACCTCTGCGGCGATGTTCGGTAGCCCCACTGTGGTGTGCACCGGCGAACCCGCATCCCGAATCGTCTGCGTCCAAGCATCGTTCGTGGCAACACCCTCGGACAACGTGCCGTCTGCCACTGCGAATGTGCGTCTGGCACCAACAGGAAATGTGTCCGATTCCTCGTAGGCCGGCGACGCGACACCGCTGTAGGGCACCCAGTCCCGGAAGTAGGTGAATGCCGGCCCCGGGTCGACGTCACGATCCTTGAGGTGTCGGTCGAGCCAATTGCCCACCAGTGCCGCTTCGTGCTGATTGAACGGGTCGGGGGCCTTGATGTCGAATTCTCCCGGATAACCTTTCCGATCGTTGTGCCCCCACGAGTGCCAGACCATCGACGTCTCCACTCCGCGCGCCCGCAGAGTCTCGAACGTTGCGGCTGCTTCGTCGAGGCTGAACAGTGAATCCTTCTGGCCCTGCGTGAGCAGAACCGGAACGTCCACTCGATCGAGATAGTCCACGGGTGAGACGTGACGCATCGCCGCCAGCGTTCCCGGGTCCGGTTCGCGATTGGCAGCGAAGGCGGATGCGGCGTCGCACACCCACTGGGCGTAGTTCGGGCACCCCTGTGCCCGCGCCGGATCGGCTGCGTACCCGCCCGGGCCGGTGAGAATGGCACCGGCCGCCAGAAAAGCCGAACCGAACACGCTCTTGACCGGGCCGACCGACCTACGCCCGGCTCCGTCCGGGGCCAGCGAACGAGCCAGGTCGTTCCACGTGATCATCGATGCGACGGTATCGAGTCGAGAATCCACCGAAGCTGCCGCCAATCCCGTTGCGCCGGCGTAGGAACCACCGAGATAGCCGACGCGGGGGTCCTGCGGAGCATCGAGGCTGACCACATCCAGAACAGGGGCTTCGACGGAGAGCGCGGCGTCGGTGAACACGCCTTCGCTGTCACCGGCAAGGTACCCGATGAGGTCCGACGCCGCCATGCCGTCGTAATCGGGATCGGCGAAAAATATCTTGCACGTCGAGCCACCGAAACCCAAGGCGGAGTACGATAGAACTACGTAACCGTGGGTCGCGAATCTCGCCGCGGCACCCGCTTGGTCGTCCTTGGATCCGCCGAACCCGTTGCTGGTCAGGATGGCCGGGGCCCGGTTGTTCGGTCCCAGAGCGGTCGGGACGTAGATGTCGCCCACCACGGTGCAGTGTTGATCCCGATCCGGACCCACCGCGACGTCGAAATATCGAGTCTGCACCGAGAAGTCGCCGAACGATTGCGGAGCCAACACCGGAAGGTCCGCGGCATGAGCAGGCGCGGCGGCCACGACCAGAGCGGTCGCGGTGACACCGACGACCGTCGAGAACAACTTCATCGGACGCAGTTCGTCGGCGGTGCGACACCCCGAAACCTGTTGTCCAGGAATGTAAGCGCGGCAGGAAGACCCTCGAACGCCGCCTGAATGTGCTGCGGGGCATGTACGACGTCGAATTGCAGCGTCGCGCCACTCGCGCAGTATCGCGCAGCGGTGTCACGCAGGGCCCCGATCGGAATCAAGGGATCGTTGTCGCTTCCCCACAGAAACGTGGGTGCAGTCGGCACACCGGAGTACTTGACCAGGCTGTTCTCGTCGATGATCTGCTGCGCCTCCGGACTGTCCACCAACGACGTGGTGGTCGAGACCGCCAGTGCACTCTTGAAGGCTCCGGTAGCGAGGATCACCGGTGTGCACGCATTCGAGACCTGATCCTTCAACGCCAGACCGGTGGGATTGAGCTGAGCCGTGATCGGTAGACGGTCGGGGTACTCGCGTTCGAGTCCGAGAGCCGCGGCAAACGCGAGCCCGAATGCCTGGTGCGGTTGGAAGCCCAGCGCGCGGGCGATGTTGTCCAGATCGGCCGGCACTCCTCCGGCAGCGGCACCGACGATATTCAGCTCGGGTGCGTAGCTCGGAGCGAGCGCTGCGGCCCACGCCGTCGCCATTCCGCCGCCCGAATATCCGGCCATTCCGACCGGACCGGCCGACAGCCCGAGCTCGGGGACACGCTGCGCGGCACGAATGCCGTCGAGGGTGATCTGACCACCGAGCTTGGCTGCGCCATAGGCACTTTTGGGACCGAGGTGGTCCGGAATTGTGACCGACCAGCCACGCATCAGGGCCAGGTTGAGGAATTCACGCTCCTGAACACCGGTCGTCGGATCGGCCCCGAACAGCGATTCCGACGGCGCGCACTGCAACCCGAGCGCGTTGACGAACGGCTGATAGGACAGCAGAGGCCCACCGGGTGTGCGGTTCGCCGGCGCGAGAACTGTGGTCACAGCGGCGATCGCGTCGCCCCTGGAGTCGGAGGATCGGTACTGGAGCTGCCAGATGTCGGCCCCGGGGTACAGGGGACTCGAAAACCGCCTGTTCGCAACGACATCACCGTTCGCGAAACCGGACAGATCCGGTACCGACGCGTAGAGCGTCCCGGGGACCGGTGCCGGGTCGGTCGGCGCGGCAGATGCGTGTGGCGCGGCGACGAACAGCATCGACATCAGCCCGACGACGGTCGTCAGGGTCAAGAGGGTGCGGCGCATGATGAAAGCTCTTCTCGATTTCCATTGGGCCCGGGCCAGTCTTCGGACCGGGGAAGTCTCACGTCGATGTTCGGATCGGAACTTGTCGTTCGGGGGCCCGGCGGTCACGGTGACCTCCGGGTTGCTGTCAAAGGCTTGTGGACGCTCTCGGCGGTGACTCGGATGCCGGGCGGCAGTGCCATAGCGACAGCGGTGGCCACGGCCATCGTCGCTGCGAGCCCGAACAGCACCGTTTGCTGCGCGGCCAGATGATCCGGTGCCGCGGCCTGTACGGGAAGCAACGCGAAATACACGGCACCGGCGACCGCAGTACCCACGGCCGACCCGACCTGCTGGACCGTCGGCATGATCCCCGACGCGGAACCGATGGCGTCCGGTGTCACCCGGGCCACGATGGTGCTCTGCAGCGGAGCGATCACCGATCCGAGGCCGGCGCCGACCAGAATCAGCGGGACGGTCATCGGCCACGGAAAGCCGGGGCGATCGAGGTAATCGACGGCGCTACCGAGGACGAACAGAGATGCGCCCATCGTCGCTGCACCTCCTGCCACCACGCGAGAGTCCCAGCGGCGGAACGCTATCGGCGCGGCCAAGGACGCCACGATGGCTCCGAGAGCAAAAGGAATCGTGATGGCTCCCACCGTCGTCGCACTGTCTCCCAGTCCGGTCTGCAACGTCACCGACATCGTCAGCACGAATCCGGTGAAGGTGCCGTACACCAGCGCCGAGACGACGCATCCGTACGCGAACCCCCGCTCGGCGAAGACTCGGGTATCGACCATCACGTGTGCACCCGCCGCGGTTCTGTGCCGTTCCCACATCGCGAACAGGACCAACAGAACCAAGCCGATGCCGAGCGCGGGTACCGCGTCCATCGGGCGCGAGCTCGTCACGATGGGGTACACGATCGACACGGCACCGATCGACCACAGGGCAACCCCGATGGGATCGAAGAGGCCGGCCGACAGCGCGTGCCCGGAACCCGCGGAGACATATCGCCGAGCAAGGACGATTGCGGCAATCGAAATCGGAACGTTGACCAAAAATAGTGCGCGCCATCCTGTTCCGAGGATGTCGAGGTGAAGTAGGACCGCGCCGATTGCCGGTCCGGCCAGACCTGCGAGCCCTGCCGTGCCGCCGTACAAGGCGAATGCAGTGGTACGCCGTGACCCGGAGTAGGTTGCGGTCACGATGGCCACGGTCTGGGCCGACATGGCCGCGCCCGCAATCCCTTGCAGGACACGACCGCAGATCAGCAGCTCGATGCTGGGCGCGTACGCGCACAACACCGACGTCGACGCGAACAGTGCCGTGCCGACGACGAACGTGTTTCTGCGCCCGAACACCTCACCTGCTCTCGCCATCGTGAGGAGCGCGCACGCAAACGCCAGAAGGTACGCCGCTGGTACCCAGACCTGCTGTGCACCGGTCGCGTCGAGGTCTCGGGCGATCGTGGGCAGCGCAACGGTGACGGCCGTGACGTCGATCATCTGCATCGACACGGCCAGCAAACAGGCGCACAGCGTCAGCCACGAGCCGCTGTGTCGTTTTGTCATACCCTGCTGACGTCCGGAAGCTCGAGCGTGCTCGCATCGGGGAGCTGCGGTGCGTAGTCGCCCGATTCGACCACGGCAGTGAAGATCTCGAAGATCTTGGCGAAGTAGAGGTCGATCGACCGATCGGCCTCGTCCGTTCCCGGGTACAGAAATTCGACGCCGGTGTGATCTTCGAATCGATTGATCCACATGAAGACTTCTTCCGAGCTACCTCGGTTTCCGTACAAGCCGGCCCCGGCCGCGTCGAGTTCGGCTTCGCCGGGCAGCTTTCGGACGTCGACGTACGAGATCATCGGAGCGGTCCAGCCCGGTTGCGTGGTGATTCCGTGTTCCGGACCGACCAGTTCGAGAACTCGATGGTAGGAGGTGTTCGCCAGCAGTTTGCCGGAATCGAAGGCCTGCTGAGCCCGGACTGCCAGGGTCAGAAATGTCGGCTGCGAGCCCACTTCGAACTGCACGGGAACGAGGCTCGAAAACCAACCGACCGAGACGAATTCGCCCGGCAACGACCGGGTGCTCTTCGGCGTCAGACCCAGGTAGGTGTCTCGGCCGGCCAACTCGTATTCCGCCAACGCCGCCGCAGCGAAGATGCCTCCGATGAATTTGGCTCCCACTCCCGCGCATGCCGCGTCGACGGCCTGGGCCTTCGCGCCGTCGAACAGCGGGAACGAATTGTGCGACGTCCTGGTGTAGTCGACACTGTTGCGCCCCAACGGAAGTGGGAACGTCGGAAGATCGCCACCGTTGTCGGTCACCAGATCGATCCAGGTCTGGACAGCCGGGGAGTCCAGGGTCGTGGTGTCGCTCTCGGTGCGCTCGCGCCGGCAGTACTCGATGTAGCTGCCCGGGGTGAACAGTCCGTTCGACTCCCCGGTCACCGCGTTGCGATAGAGCTGTCCCAGTTCGTAGTACGTCAGCGCCTGCGAAATACCGTCGGTGTCGAGGTGATCGACGGCTGCGTACACCACGAAATGGTCGTCGTGCTCGATCGTTCCGAAGGAGAAACAGTCCCAACTCTCCGGACCCGGAGTGGTGTCCTGCACGTGGCGGCGGATATCGTCCGCACTCGCGGGCACACCGAAGTCGGTCGGCTCGAGCACGATGTCGTCGACGTCGACGACGTGGCGCACCGATCCGGCCGCCGTGGTCTCGAACCAGCTCGAGAACGAATCATGGCGCTTGACAAACGTATTGAACGCTTGCCCCATGGCCGCGCTGTCCAATTTTCCTTCGATGCGGAACGTGACGAGGCACAGCCTGGAAAAGCGAAACGACGATCCTCGATTGCGGAACGCGGCCTCGAGGTACGCCTGCTGTATGTGGGACGGACGTGCCGGATGAACGGGTGCTACAGCGGCAGCGCCCCGCGAGGCGTCGGTAGGTGACCACGTGGTGAGTGGTCCCGGAGCGGGCGTCCACTCGTCGATGAGTCCGAATGCAACCACGACACAACCTTTCGAGAGGGAGAGATACGACGCAACGCAGTGGGGTGCGTCGGAGGGGCCAGTGCATCATTCGAGCGAGACGGACAACACCCCACAGCGCGGCATTTTGGAGAAACGACAAAAATGCCCGGGATATCTGTGTCAGAACTGAATGATCGTCAAGATTGTGGTGGAGGCCAGACAATCGCTCTAACGTCGGACACTCATCGCGCAGACCGAGAACCAGGCTCCGCGCTGCCCCAACGATGTCAGGAACGGTAGATGATCGACCGATACCGCCTGCGTGATGCGACCGTTTCGGCCCTGAGTGTGCTTGCGACCGTCGTTGTTCTCACGTCGGGCACAGCACCAGTGGCAAGTGCCGAGACAGCGTCGTCGGTCGTCGGAATCGAAGGAAACGGGGAACGCCGCGACATCGTGCACGTGCATTCGGCGGCGATGGACCGCGATATCGTCGTCGACATCTTTCGAGCCGTGGAACCCGGTGCACCGACCCTCTACCTGCTCAACGGCGCAGCCGGCGGCGACGGCGGCAGCAGCTGGTTCGATCAGACCGACATCGCGGGCTTCTTCGGTGACAAGAACGTCAACGTGGTGGTACCACGGGGTGGCGCCGCGAGCTACTACACCGACTGGTTGCACGACGACCCGGTGCTGGGCCGAAACAAGTGGTCCACGTTTCTCGGTCTCGAACTGCCGCCGTTGATGAACGCAGTGCTCGAGAGCAACGGCGTCAATTCGGTCGCAGGTATCTCGATGGCCGGGACGTCGGTTCTGCAGTTGGCCATCGCCCACCCGTCCGTGTACCGCTCCGTGGCCTCGTACAGCGGATGTGCACGAACCAGTGACCCGGTCGGCGAGATGTACGTCAGGTCCGTGGTCGAGGCGCGCGGCGGTGGATCCACCGCGAACATGTGGGGTCCCCCCGGTTCTGCCGCCTGGATGGACAACGACCCGTACGTCCACGCCGAAGGCCTGCGCGGAGTCGCGGTGTACATCTCGAGCGGAACGGGAGCACCCGGCGCGTTCGATGTCCCCGGCGCGCCCGGCATCGGTAGTGACTACGGCAAGCTCGCCCAGCAGGTTGCCGTCGGTGCCGTCATCGAGGCGACCACCGATTCGTGTTCGCATCAGATGAAGCAGCGCTTGCAGGAGCTGAACATCCCTGCCACCTACAACTTCCGCCCCAACGGAACCCATTCGTGGGCCTATTGGCAACAAGACCTGCACGACTCGTGGTCGGTGATCGCGCCGTCGATGGGATTGCCGACCGGTACCTCCTGAGCCGTGACTTCCAGCGATGACGAAGGAAACTCGATGAGCCGAACCGACACCGTGGGCACTCCTGCTCTTGCCGCAACCTGGGCCCGTTCGCCGTGGCCGCTCGCCGACATCATCGCGGCAAAACGCGGGCGAACTATCTCGGTCGTCCTTCCCGCCCTCGACGAGGAGGACACCGTCGCGGACGTCATTGCCTCCATGACTCCCCATCTGGGAAGTCTCATCGACGAAGTGGTCGTCCTCGATTCTGGATCGACCGACCGTACGGCTGTTCGGGCGCGCGCGGCCGGAGCCACGGTCGTCTCCAGGGAAGAGGTGCTCCCAGGCCTACCCGTCGTCGGCGGAAAGGGAGAAGTCCTGTGGCGAGGAGTAGCGGCCACCTCGGGCGACATCGTGGTGTTCGTCGACTCGGATCTGGTCGAGCCGGGCTCGCACTTCGTGCCGTCGCTCGTCGGCCCGCTGCTCATGCACGAGGGCGTCGAACTGGTCAAAGGCTTCTACCGTCGGCCGCTCACGATCGGCGACAGCACCGACGAGGACGGCGGCGGACGCGTCACCCAGTTGACGGTGCGGCCCCTGCTGACGGCATTGCGCCCGGAGCTGGCCGGCGTCTTCCAGCCGCTGGGCGGCGAGTACGCCGCCACCCGCCAATTGCTGGAATCTCTGCCCTTCGCCCCGGGTTACGGCGTCGAGATCGGACTGCTGCTCGATACGTATCACCGTTCGGGTGCGGGCACTATCGGTCAGGTCGGACTCGGTACGCGCCGCCATCGCAATCGGCCGACCTCCGAGCTGGCCGTCATGAGTCGCCAGATCATCGCCACCATGTTCTCGCGGTTGGGACTGAGCGACTCCGGTGCCGGTTTCACCACCTTCTCGACCACGGGATCTCAGCTCTCGATGAGTGTGGCACCGCTGTCCTCGGTCGACCGCCCACCGCTGATCACCGTCGAAGACTACAACCGCCTCACGCGACGCCCAGCCATGAGTGCACCCGCCTGACCCGCCACGGCACACCTCGTAAAACGTAGCGCCACAACGACAAACACCCCGCCCCACAGCGCGTGGGACAGGGTGTTGTCGTGGAACAGAAACCTATTTACCCGCCTCCGCCGCGCGCAGATCCTTACGGAGGATCTTGCCCGCCGCCGACTTCGGCACCGTGTCGATGAATTCGACGCGTCGCACCTTCTTGTGCGGGGAGACGCGCTCGGCGACGAAGGCGATCACGCCCTCCTCGTCGATCGTGGCACCCTGCTGGAGGACAACGAATGCCTTGGGGATTTCTTCGCCCTCGTCATCCAGAACACCGATGACAGCAGCGTCGGCGATTTCCTCGTGCGTCAGCAGCAGAGCCTCGAGCTCGGCGGGGGGCACCTGGTAGCCCTTGTACTTGATCAGTTCCTTGAGGCGGTCGACGATGTAGACGACGCCCTCGTGGTCCGCGACGGCGATGTCGCCGGTGTGCAGGTAGCCGTCGGAGTCGAGGGTCTCGGCGGTGGCGGTGGGGTTGTTGAGGTATCCCGCCATCACGTTCGGTCCCTTGACCCACAGCTCGCCGGGCTTGCTCAATCCCTCTGTGGGCAGGTCGATCTCCTCGAGCGTGCCCGGGTCGACGAGCTTGTTCTCGGTGTTGGCCAGTGGCTGGCCCACCGAGCTCAGCGGCATGTCGTCGCGATCGAACGGGATCGCGTGGCTGACCGGGCTGAGCTCACTCATGCCGTATCCCTGACGCACGCGCGTGTTCAGGCGGCGGGCGACGGCCTTGCCGAGTTCCTCGTCCAGCGGGGCCGCGCCCGAGAAGATGGTGTGCACGCTGGACAGGTCGTACTGATCGATCATCGGATGCTTGGCGAGCGCGACGGCCACCGGCGGGGCGATGAACAGGTACGTCAGCTTCTGGTCCTGAATGATGCGAAGGAACTCGACGAGGTCGAACTTCGGCATCGTCACCAGATGCGCACGCAACTTCAGCGCGATGTTGAGCAGCACCGTCAGGCCGTAGATGTGGAAGAACGGCAGCAGCGCCAGGATCGCGTCGTCGCTGTCGATGCCCACCCGCGGTTCCATCTGTGCGACATTCGCGACGAGATTGCGGTGAGTGAGGATGACGCCCTTCGGCACACCCGTCGTACCGGAGGAGTACGGCAGTACGGCGACGTGTGTGGCCGGATCGAACGAGACCTCGGGGGCAGGCGCGCCCTGGGTCAGAAGATCGCGCAGATTCGGGTGGCCCTCGGCACCGTCGAGCACGATGACGTGATCGGCGTCGATGCCTACCTTGTCCGCGGCCGCTTTCGCCTGCGGGTACAACGGCGAGACGGTGAACAGGAACTTCGCGCCCGAGCCGGTGAGCTGCTTGGCGATGTCCTCGGCCGTGTACAGGGCGTTGATCGTCGTCGCGGTTCCGCCTGCGCGCAGGATGCCGTGCAGCACCGACGCGAACGCGGGGACGTTGGGCGAATGCAGTCCGACGACGTCGCCGACCTCGAGTCCGCGCGCGGCGAGCGCACCTGCAATGGCGTCGACCTGGCCGATCAGCGTCTTGTAGGTGGTGACGTCACCCGACGTGCCGTCGATGAGCGCCGGCTTGTCGAGATCGGACTCGGCGATGGAGCCGAACAGGAAGTCGTAGACGCTGAGATTCGGGATCTCGACGTCGGGAAAGGGACTGCGGAAGCTCATGGCTCTCCTTCGAAAAACTGCGGCAACAATGACCGAACCTTACAGTGAAAGCGGTCACATCGGACAGCGACCCTACCGCTGAGTCAGGTAGGGCGGGCGCTAACTTCGGGACGCATACGGTTTGCCCGCCGCGGCCGGTCCTCGAACATGACCCACCAGACCCGCGACGGCGAAGATGGTCACCACGTAGGGCAGCATCAACATGAATTCGCTCGGCACCGGAGACCCGATGATGCCCAGCACATTCTGCAGATTCGACGCGAATCCGAACAGCAGTGCGGCCAATGTGGCACGCACCGGGTCCCACCGTCCGAAGATGACCGCTGCGAGTGCGATGTAGCCGGCACCGGCAGTCATTTCCTTGCCGAAGGCTCCGACGGACCCGAGCGTGAAGTACGCACCGCCGAGCCCGGCGATGGCACCGGCGAGACAGACGTTCCAGAAACGCGTCCGGGCAACGTTGATTCCCACGGTGTCGGCGGCTTGCGGATGCTCACCGACGGCACGTAGTCGCAGACCCCACTTGGTACGGAACAGACCGAAGAACACCAGGGCCACGGCGATGTACATCAGATAGACGATCAGTGTCTGTCGAAACAGCACCGGACCGAGGATCGGAATCTGCGAGAGCACCGGAATGTCGATGCGCGCGAAGCGCGGTGGCGAATTCAGCGTCTCGGCGTTCTTGGTGAGCACCACCGAGTACAGGAAGCTGGTCAGTCCGACGACCAGCACGTTGAGCACCACACCGACGATGACCTGATTGACGAAGTAGCGAATCGAGAACACCGCCAGCAGGGATGCGGTCAGTGCGCCGGCGACCAGAGCCGCGAGCAACGCGACATAGGTCGAACCGGTGATCGACGCGACGACGGCGCTGACGAACGCACCGGCCAGCAGCTGACCCTCGATGGCGATGTTGATGACACCGACGCGCTCGGAGATCACTCCGCCCATGGCACCGAAGATGAGCGGTGTGCTCAAAGCGACTGCGCCGATGAGCAATCCGGGCACCGGGATGGTCTCTCCGTCGGCGGCCCACGCAAGGAATCCGAACACGAACAGCACCGCGAACACGGCGAGCAACCACAGCGGCGTCGAGCGGTACCGCGTCGCCAGCAGCGCCGCGTAGCCGGTGATGACGGCCAGCAGTACGACCACGACCAGGCCGGTGCCGTACGACGGCACGCCGACGGCGGGCAGTGCGAAGAAGTCACCCTCCGAGGCCAGCGCGAATGTACTGGTGCCCGAGCCCTTTCGGACCACGAACAGCACCAGAGCGAGCAGCGTCACGACCCCGAGGATCGACGGCACTTTCCAGCTGCGGCCGAGTACTACCCCGGCGGGGGCGTCGACGGAGGTGGTCACAGTGCACCGACCTTCGCGGTCTCGGCTTTCGCGAGCTTCTCTTCGCCTGGTTTCGGTAATCGGAACACCGCTCGCACCAGTGGCGGCGCAGCGATGAACAGCACGATCACCGACTGCACGACGAGCACGATGTCGATGGGTACGCCCTCGGCCGCTTGCATGGCGAACCCGCCGGCCTTGAACGCACCGAACAGGATTCCCGCGAAGAACACGCCCCACGGTTTCGATCGGCCGAGCAGAGCGACGGTGATGGCGTCGAATCCGATGCCGGCGTCGATGTCGGCGCTGAAGCCGGTGGTGACCGTACCGAGCACCTGGGCAACTCCGGCCAGGCCGACGAGAGCTCCGGACAGGATCATCGCGTACAGGTAGATGCGGTTGACGTTCATTCCGGCGACGCGTGACGCGTGCGGGTTCTCGCCCACGGCGCGGAAACGAAATCCGAGGCTCGATCGCTCGAGCAGCCACCACACCGCGACGGTCACGAGGATGACCAGCACGAACCCGAGGTGCAGATTGTACTTGTCGCCGAAGAGTTTCGGGAACACGGCGGTGGATTCGATGGGGGCCGTCTTGGGATTGTTCGATCCCGGTGCCTGTAGCGCGCCGGGGGTACGCAGGAGGTACGAAATGAAGTAGAACGCAATGTAATTGAGCATGATCGTGACGATCACCTCGTGGGCACCGGTGCGGGCCTTGAGGAATCCGGCGATGCCACCCCAGACCGCGCCGCCGACAACGCCTGCGACGACGGCCACCAGCAGATGGATGCCGGCGGGCAGGCTGACTCCGAATCCGACCCAGCCTGCACACGCCGCGGCGATGAGCATCTGGCCACGACCACCGATGTTGAACATGCCGACGCGGAAGGCAAGGGCCACACCGAGTCCCGCGACGATCAAGGGAGTGGCGAACGTCAGAGTCTCGGTCAGCGGGCGGATGCCGTTCTCGAACCCGGGTCGACGGAAGTTGTACACCGAGCCCTGGAACAACGACGAGTACGCCCCGGCAACGGAATCCCAGATGGCCTTCAGCATGTCCGAGGGGCGCGAGAAGAAGTAGCCTGCCGACTCCTGAACACCGGTATTGGTCGCGGCGATGAGTACGGCACCGACGATCAGTGCGAGCAGTACTGCGAGAACCGAGATGATGGCACTGCCGGTGAAGATCTGCCGAAGCACCACATGCGACTTCGAGGGTTGCTCGGCGCTATTCACCACGCTCACCGCCCATCATCAAGCCGAGTGTTTCGCGGGACGTATCCCCGGGGACGATTCCCACGATTGCTCCTCGATACATGACGGCGATGCGGTCGGCCAGTGCGGAGACCTCATCCAGTTCGCTCGACACCACGATGACCGGGATCCCCGAATCCCGAGTGGCGACGATGCGCTTGTGCACGAATTCGATCGACCCGACGTCGATTCCGCGAGTCGGCTGGGCCGCGACGAACAGCCGCAGATCGCGGCTCAATTCGCGTGCGAGCACCACCTTCTGCTGGTTACCACCGGACAGGCGTCCGACGGCGGTCCCGATTCCCGGTGCCCGCACATCGAATTCGGTCAGCTTCTCCGATGCGAACTTCTCCAGGTAGTCACGCTGGACTGCTCCTCGCCGCACGAACGGCATGCTGTTCGAGCGATCGAGCATCAGGTTCTCGGCGATCGAGAACTCCCCCACCAATCCGTCGACGGTACGGTCCTCCGGCACGAAGCCGACTCCGGCGTCGAGCACGTCCTGCACCGTCGATCCGACCAGCGAACGACCGTCGAGGCTGATCTTTCCGGATACGTTGTCCTGCAACCCGAGCAGAGCCTCGACGAATTCGGTCTGACCGTTGCCCTGCACTCCGGCGACGGCGAGAATCTCCCCTGCCGCGACCTCGAGGCTGACGTCGTCGACGGTCTTGTTGCCCTGGGCGTCGAACACCGACAAGTTCTCGACGACCAGCGCTGCTGCTCCCGGAGCGGCGGGATCCTTCGAGACGGTCAGCTGCACATCGCGTCCCACCATCATGGCCGCGAGTTCGGTGTTGCTGGCGGTCGGCTGCGCTTCGCCGACGACCTTGCCGAGCCGGATGACGGTGATCTTGTCGGCCACTTCGCGTACTTCGCGCAGCTTGTGGGTGATGAAGACGATGGTGGTGCCCGACGCCGCGAGCTCGCGCATGATCCTCATCAGATCATCGGTTTCCTGTGGCGTCAGGACTGCCGTCGGCTCGTCGAACACGAGCACCTTGGCCTCACGAGACAGTGCTTTGACGATCTCCACCCGCTGCTGCACGCCGACGGGTAGGTCGTCGACGAGAGCATCGGGATCGAGATCGAAGCCGAACCTCGCGGAGATCTCTCGTACCAGCTTTCGTGCTGCCACGAGATCGAGTCGTCCACCGAGCGAGGTGGTTTCGTTACCGAGCACGATGTTCTCGGCCACGGTGAACACCGGAATCAGCATGAAGTGCTGATGCACCATGCCGATGCCGGCGGTCATCGCCTCGCCCGGTCCGGCGAAATTCTGGTCCACGTCGTCGAGCAGAATCTGGCCCTCCTCGGCGCGATACAGGCCACTGAGCACGTTCATCAACGTGGACTTGCCTGCACCGTTCTCGCCGAGGAGGCAGTGGATCTCGCCGGATTCGACACTCAGATCGATGTGGTCGTTGGCGATCAACGAGCCGAATCGTTTGGTGATACCGCGAAGTTCGAGCTTCATATCCCTTTACGACCGCTTGGTGCTACTTGGGTGCCGACGGCGACTCGACGGTGATGGACCCGTCGATGATGCCGGCCTTGATCGTATCCAGCTCGCCCTGCAGTGCGGGGTCGACCTTGGGCTCGAAGTCGTGGAACGGTGCGATGCCGACGCCGTCGTTCTCGAGGGTGCCCACGTACGGGGTGTTGTCGAACGAATCTGCGCCGGAGTTGGCGACTACCTCGTCCACGCTGGTCTTGAGGCCCTTGGTGACCGAGGTCAGCAACAGGTCGCCGACCGACGGGTCGGACTCGAAAACGTCTGCGTCGGCACCGATCAGGGCGACCGGACGCGAGGAGTCCCGAATGGCCTGCGCCGCACTCTGATAGATGGGTCCACCGACCGGGAAGATGACGTCGGCGTTCTGGTCGATCAAGCCCTGGGCGGTGTTCTTGGCGACCTCGTTGGCGGTGAATCCGCCGGTGAACGAGCCGTTCTGCGAGGGCACGTCCCAGCCGATGACGCGGACTGCCTCGCCCTTCTGCTCATTGAAGTAGTTCACGCCGTCGGCGAAGCCGTCCATGAAGATGGTGACGGTCGGCAACTGGGAGCCGCCGAACGTACCGACCACTCCGGTGGTGCTGTAGCTCGCGGCGGCGTAACCGGCGAGGAATGCCGACTGCGACGCGTCGTACGTCAGCGGCTTGACGTTCGGCAGATCGATGGTCGAGTCGTCGATGATCGCGAAATCGATGTCGCTGTTCGCCTCGGCCGCGACCTTGGTCGCGTCGGCCAGGTCGAATCCGACGGTGACGATGAGGTTGCAGCCCTGATCGACGAGGTTGTTGATGTTGGGCGCGTAGTCGGTGGGCGACGCGGACTCGACGGTGCGGGGCTCGACGCCGAGCTCCTGGGATGCCTCGGTCAAACCCTCGAACCCGAGCTGGTTGAACGACTTGTCGTCGAATCCGCCACTGTCGGAGACCATGCAGGGCAGGAAGTCACTGGATTCGCCTCCGCCCGATCCTTCGTTCTCGGGTGCGGATCCACAGCCTGCGATCAGGGCGATGGCACCGAGCGACGCGACGCCGCCGAGTGCTGCCTTCCGCGTACTCGTGCGGGTAACGAATGACAAGATGTCCTCCAATTTAGATGTGTTTCGTCTGGTTCGGGACGCTACTCGCGCGGGCGAGGGTGCGCAGGATTTCACTCAGGAGTCCTTGTTGGGCTCGGCTTTGTCGGGCAAGCTGCCGCCTTCACGGAGTATTCGTGCTTCGTCCTCACGCACCATCACTGCCGGTCCGGCTGCCACCACCGATGGGTTCGGCGGCGTACCGGGTCTGAATACGTTGAAGAATACGTTGAGGACCACCGCGACGATGCTGGCGGCACTGATTCCGGAATGGAAGATGGTGACGAACCAGTCCGGGAATTTGTCCCAGAAGTCGCTCGCGACAACGGGAATGAGGCCGAACGCCAAGGTCACCGCCACGATGACCACGTTGGAGTTGTTGTCGTAGTTCACCTTGCCGAGGGTGCGGATGCCGCTGGCCGCGACGGTTCCGAACAGGGCGATGCCTGCCCCGCCGAGTACCGGCAGCGGGACGACACCGACGACTGCAGCGAGGACCGGCGAAAGGCCCAGCAGCGCAAGCACGCCGCCGCCCACCGCGACGACGAAGCGGCTCTTGATGCCGGTCATCGCCACCAGGCCGACGTTCTGCGCGAAGGCCGTCGCCGGAAAGGTGTTGAAGATCGGGGCGACGGCCGAGGACACCATGTCGGCGCGCAGTCCGTCTCCGACGCGCTTGGAGTCGACGTCGGTTCCGACGACCTCACCGACGGCGAGGATGTCGGCGGTGGTCTCGACCATGATCACCAGAATCACGATGGTCATCGACACGATCGCACCGATGGCGAAGATCGGAGACCCGAATGCGAACGGCGTCGGTACGGCCACCACGGACGCGTCGCCGACACCGTCGAAGTCGGTTTTACCGACGATCAGCGCGGCGATGGTGCCGACAACGAGTCCGAGCAGAATCGACAGCCTCGACAGACCCGGAATCTTGGTCATCACCAGCACGGCGAGGAGGGTGAACATCGCCAGCCCGATATTGGCGGGATCGAGATAGTTCGGGTTCGGGGCACCGCCCACCATTTCCTGGCCGGTGATCCACCGCGCTGCGACCGGCATCAGGGACAGACCGATTACGGTGATGATGCTGCCGGTCACCAGCGGCGGGAAGAAGCGAATGACCTTCGAGAAGAACGGCGCGATGGCCAAACCGATGAGCGCGGCCACCAGAACTGCGCCGAGGACCGTGCGCAATCCGGTTCGGCCGTCCTCGGCACTACCGATGATCGTCAGTACCGTCGAGACGGAGGCGAACGAAATGCCCTGCACCAGCGGCAGTTGCGACCCGAAGTACGGAATACCGACGGTCTGCAGCACGGTGGCGACGCCGCTGACGAACAGCGCGCACGAAATCAGCAGGGCTTGATCGGAACCGGACAGGCCGGCCGCTCCACCGACGATGATCGGTACGGCGATGACGCCACCGAACATCGAGAGAATGTGTTGCAGACCGTAACCGAACATCTGCAGCACCGGCGGGCGGGCATCCTCAGGCCTGGTCATGACAATCAGGTTATGAACCGGACGTTACGGGCAGCGACACCGACCCATTTCGAGCGAGTTACGGTTGCTCGGCCTTGTCTGCTCCCACCAGGTGCTCGAACGCCTTCAGGTTCGCCAACGATTCGCCGCGCGAGACCCGCCACGCCCATTCGCGTTTGATGGACTCCGCGAATCCCAGTTCGAGCAGCACGTTGAAGTCGCCGTCGGCGGCCTCGAGGGTCTGACCGAAGATTCGGTCGAGTTCGTCACCGTCGACGGCCCGCAACGACATTCGGCCCACGAGATAGATATCGCCGACCTTGTCGATGGTGTAGTGCACTCCGTACAGCCGACGGTTGCGACGCAGCAGGTACTTGTAGACGCCCTCGAAGTTCTCGTCGGGCTTGCGGCAGACGAACGCCTCGATACGCACCCCGTGATGTCCGACGGTCAACATCGTCGTCGTCTTCAGTTTGCGTTCCCCGGGCAGTTCGACGGTGAACACCTCGCCGCGCCGCGTGTAGTCCAGTTCGCGATCCTTCAGGACCCGGTCGATCAGTTCGGCGGTCTCGCTCATGCAGTCACTGCTCCTGATCTGCGTAGTTTCGACAATCCTCGGACGCGTCGCGGTGAGAACTCACTCGGTGCCTCGCCACGGTCGAAATGGAATTTGGCCTGCCGGTAGCTCTCGATAAGACCGTCCGCGGTGTGCTCCCACGAGAAGTTTCGGGCGTGTCGGGGTGCCGCAGTTGCCATGTCCGCCAATGCAGTTCGATCTGCCAGCATCGAGGCGAGCGCATCGGCCCAATCCTCGGTGCGGTGTCCCTGCACCAGCCGTCCGGTCTCGCCCGATCGCACGGCCACACCGAGACCGCCGACGTCGGCTGCCAACACCGGCGTTCCGCAGGCCTGGGCTTCGATCGCGACCAGGCCGAACGATTCGTTGTAACTCGGTACCGCAACAACATCCGCGGCGCGGTAGATCTGCGCCAGACGCGACGATGGTTGCGGCGGCATGAACGTCACCCGCGGGGTGATTCCGAGATTCTCGGCCAGCTCGATGAGACTGTCGGGCCGATCCAACCCGCTGCCCGACGGCCCACCGACGATGAGGACCCGCAGCGGCGAGGACGGATCTCGCTGCAGCACTTCGGCGGCCGCGGCGATGAGCACGTCCGGAGCCTTGAGCGGTTGGATGCGGCCGACGAAGGCGACGATCGACTCGTCCGGGTTCAGACCCAGTTCGGCGCGGGCCGCGAGCTTGTCCCCCGGATTGTATTGCGCCAGATCGGCTCCCGGCGCAACCACGTCTATCGCGTCCTGCGAAGCCCCGTAGATCTCCACGAGGGACTTCGCTTCCTCGGTCGTGTTGGCGATCAGCCGGTCTGCCTCGGCCACCACTTGCTGCTCGCCGATCTGGCGCGCCGCGGGTTCCGGTGAGTCGCCCTGCGCCATCGACGCGTTCTTGACGGCAGCGAGCGTGTGCGCGGTGTGTACCAGAGGCACTCCCCAGCGATCGCGTGCGAGCCAACCCACCTGCCCCGAGAGCCAGTAGTGCGAGTGCACCAAGTCGTAGTAGCCGGGTTCGTGCCGAGCTTCCTCACGCAACACCCCGGCCGCGAACGCGCACAGCTGAGTGGGCAGGTCGTGTTTGTCCAGGCCCTCGAACGGGCCTGCAACGATGTTGCGGACCAACACTCCGGGCGCTGCCTCGACGACGGGAGCGTCGGTCGACGCCGTCGCCCGGGTGAAGATCTCGACCTCCACACCCCGCTTGGCCAGCTCTTTGGCGCTCTGCAACACGTAGACGTTCATGCCACCCGCGTCGCCCGTTCCGGGTTGCGCCAGGGGGGAGGTATGCAAGGACAACACAGCGACCCTGCTCAGCTGGTGTCCAGTCACTCCCTCAGTGTGCACGCCTCCACATTACGTCTCGAGAACTACCCCTTCAGACGACCGGGCAGGAGCGGAGCCTGCGGAGCGACCAGACTGACCTGTCGTTACACACTCAGACCGTCCACGAACTCGCTGACCTCGACGAAGAACCGCTCGGGATCGGCGACGAACGGTCCGTGGTCGACGCCCTCCCAGTACGACTCCACGACCGCGGGAATCAGTTCCGCGGCGTGCCGTCCGGCAGAGACGTCGACGACGGTGTCCTCGGTTCCGTGCAGCACGAAGGCCGGGATGTCGAGGCTGCGCAGCAGGTCGTCGTGGCCGACCGCTCGATCGAACAAGGCGGCCCGAACCCGTGGCCTCGTGGACAGCGTCAACCCGAACAACGCCTGCGCCTCCGTGCCCTTGCCTTCTGTCGGCCCGGTCAGCGCGTGCCCGAAGCTACCGAGCGCCTTGATGGCAACGCGCGGCTCCTCGGCCATCGCACCGGGGATGGCCGCCCGCATGGCCGTCCCCACGCGTCCGCCCGCTTCTCCCCTTCCGATGCTGGTGATCGCGCCGACGAGCACGATGCCCGCTACCGCGCCCGATCCGTGTTCGGCGAGATAGTCACAGATCACCAGGCCGCCGTAGGACCAGCCCAGAAGCACCGCGTCGGCGGTGATGCTCTCTGCAGCGAGCACTGCCTCGACGTCCCCGGCCCAGATCTTCGAGTCGGCGTACCCCGTCGTAGGGGCATCGGAGTAGCCGTGACCACGCAGGTCGACGGCCACTACGCGGTACCGCTCGGCCAAGTCCGCCAGCAATCCCTCGCCCCAGCACGCCGAGCTCTGCGCCCATCCGTGCAGCAGAACCAGTGGCCTCGCATCAGGGTCACCGCTGACGCGGTAGACGATGTTGGCTCCGTCGATCCCGGTGGTCTGGCGAACCGGTCCTGCTGCAGGGGTGCTCGTATCGGGCTTGTTCATGACAGGTGAACCTACGCGGCGGCCCTGCGCATCGACGCGAGCGGATCGGAGTACAGAGAGCTCAGCGAGACCACCGTCGCGGCGTATTCCTGCACCCGGTCGCCGAATCCGGTGACGCGAATATCCCGGCGTGCCAACGTGGAATTCGCGGCGAAGGCCTCGCCCACGTGCGGGATTCCGGCCGGGTACGTGGTGAACGCCTGACCCCCGAGGACAACGCGATCCGGATTGAACATGTCCCGCAGCAGCGCCACCGTCCGTCCCAGTATCCGAGCGCGTTCGACCAACAGTTCTCGCGCCGCCTCCGAACCGCTCTGTGCTGCCTGGTACACCGCAGCGATACTCGGACGTGGTTGCGGCTGAAGGATTTTGCGGTCGACAGCGGCAGCGACCATCGCTCGATCACTGACGGAGGCCTCGAGGCAGCCTCGATTACCGCAGCCGCACAGCGCCGACGACCCGGTGGGCAGGTGGGCGATGGACCCGGGCCCGCTCGCCGGGGTGTGGACCCGGCCGTCGATGGTCAGAGCCATGCCTGCAGTCTCGCGAGCGTAGAAGTACAGGGAGGTTCCGGTTGCGCTCTGTGCTGCCGCGGTATCCGACAGTCGAGGTGCGAGCAACAATTCCGAGGCCGCCATCGCCTCGACGTGCCCGGAGACCGAGATGGGAAGGCCTAGCCCGCCGCCGATGATGCCGGCGACGCGGCCGTTCTCCCACCCCAGGCGTGGATGGTCGACGGTGCCATTCGTGGTGTCGACACGGCCGCCGATGGCTACCCCGACCCACAGCGGTGTACGGCGATGCCAGCGTCCGGCAAAGGCACCGGCACTGCGAGTGACGGAAGTCAGGGCCGCGTCGGAGGATCCACCTGGCGTCGGAATCTCGACAGCGCCGAGGATGCGGCCGCGCAGGTCGCTGACCGTGATGCCGGTGACGACGGCACCGATGTGGATGCCGATCGTGGAGAAGGGTTCGTGGTTGACCTCGAACGGCACCCGGGGCCGTCCGACTGCGCCCGACGCCGTCAGGTCCGCGCGCTCCCGCAGCAGCCCGACACCGAGCAGAGCCGATACCTGACGGTTGACCGTGGCAATGCTCAATCCTGTTGTGCGAGCAGCACTGTCGCGGGAGATGGGGCCTTCGACGCACGCCACCCGGAGCACCGACGCCACGGGGCTGTCGACGATGCGTAGATCGGGTGCGACGAGTTGGACGCGCGATGCGGGAGCGGTGGCCCGTCCGGGCGAGCGCAGAGCGGAGCGAGCGTGATGGTGGTGCAGCGTGGTTACGGACATCCGTCGTTGATCCTCAGCAGTGGAGACCGTCGTCGCGAATGATCAGCGACGACGGCGCGAAGTGATGCAGGTCAAGGGGCGAGCACGGTGGTCACGAAAGACCACGTCGCGCGGATCGACTGCCCGTAGCGCAGAAGGCTAGAGACAGATTCCTTGGCCGAGACAACACAGTTCCCGAGGAAGCGGCAGGCGAGAACCGAGGGACGCGGTCACATAGGTGACCCGCATCGCGGTGGTCTCGCTGGCGGACATGAATCCCAAATTAGCACTCGAAGCCAGATCGGCCAATCGGGCCCGTCCAGAAACGCTGTGCCTCTCGAACTAGAATTTCTCCATGACCTCGCCCGAACAGATCGCACCCGATACCCGAATTGCCGTCGTCACCGGAGCGAGTTCCGGCATCGGCGCGGCCACCGCCCGCCAACTCGCCGCCGACGGATTCCACGTGGTGATCGGTGCCCGCAGACTCGACCGGCTCGAGGAGTTGGCGTCGGACATCGGTGGCACGGCCTTGGAACTCGATGTCACGGACGAGGATTCGGTGGCGGCCTTCGCTGCGGTGATCCCCCGCGTCGACGTCCTGGTCAACAATGCAGGCGGCGCAAAGGGACTGGCACCGGTGATCGATGCCGACCTCGACGATTGGCGCTGGATGTGGGAGACCAACGTCCTCGGCACGCTACGGGTCACGAAGTCGTTGCTGCCCAAGCTGATCGACTCCGGCGACGGCCTCATCGTCACCATCACCTCGGTGGCGGCGTTCGAGGCGTACGACAACGGCTCGGGGTACACCTCCGCCAAACATGCTCAGGCGGTGCTGCATCGGACGCTACGCGGCGAACTGCTGGGTAAGCCGGTGCGGTTGACCGAGGTCGCACCCGGTGCCGTCGAGACCGAATTCTCGCTCGTCCGCTTCGACGGCGACGCAGCCAAGGCCGACGCGGTCTACCAGGGCATCACGCCACTGGTGGCGAGCGACATCGCCGAGGTCATCGGCTTCGTGGCCTCGCGACCGTCGCACGTCAACCTCGATCAGATCATCATCAAGCCGCGCGATCAGGCCGGCCCGGGGCGCTTCTCTCGGAAGTAGCGGCTTCGCCGCATGTGCACGGGAGTGGAGCCTGCGGAACGACCCATGTGACTGGTAATTCGTAGTGGACTACGAATTTCCGTGCACATGCGCGCAGCGCTCACACCGCACTCATCGACTCCCAGGTCGGCCAGTCGATGGCCCAGTCGTACAGGTCACCGTCCGCCGCAGAGAGGTCGATGCGGGTGCCGGTGACCTCCACCGGGTCGCCGTACATCGCCGTACCGAAGTACTCCTGGGCATCCTCGGTGGAGAGGTTGATACACCCGTTGGTCACGTTCGACGCGCCCTGCACGCCGGTGGTCAGCGGGTTGGCGTGAATGAACTCGCCGTTGTTGGAGATGCGCACGGCCCAGCGTTCGCGCACGTTCTCGTAGAACGGCGGGTTGGACATCAGGAAGTCCTCGTGCTTCTCGGTGACGACGTGGATGCCGCTGCGGGTGACGTTGCGGTCCTCGTTGCCCTCGCCGTAGCTGACGGGAATGTCCATGATCGTCGCGCCGTCACGGACCACCTGCATGCGGTGGCTGGTGGCATCGGCGACGACCACCTGGCTGCGTCCGATACCGAAATTCAACGTGACGTCGTCGGCGCCGTACGCGCCGCCGCCGTAGTTCACGCCGTAAAGCTTCGCGACTACCGACACCGTCGTACCGGGCGTCCAGTAGTTGGTGGGACGCCAGTGCACGCGTGAGCCGTTGTCGTCGGGGAACCATGCCCACGCGCCGGGAGTCGGCGGGTTGGTGGTCACCGTCAACGCTTTCTCGACGGCCGCCTTGTCCTCGATCGCCGAGTCGAACTGCAAGATGATCGGCGCGGCGATGCCGACTTCCTGGCCGTCGCCGATGTTGGTGCTCACCGAGGTTCGGCTGTCCGGTTCGACGGTGGTGAAGGCACCGTCGATGGGCACGGTCTTGTTGTCTTTTCCGACGGCCGAGCCGGACCACGTGTACTCGACGCCGTAACCCAGGGGCTCGGTGATTGCGTACGAGGTCTTGTCGGGTGACAGTGCACCCTGGACGACCTTGCCCTCGGGGTTCGTCAAGGCAACGTCGGTGAGTGTTCCGTCGGTGACGGACACCGAGATGGGCGCGACGGGGCTGACGTCGACGGCACCGGCAGCCGGGTTCGCGGTAATCTGCGCGACGGGCGCGGCCTCGGTGGTGGGAGCGGCAGCTCCCGAACCTCCGTCACCGGATCCGACGGTGCAACCTGCCACCAGCGCCACCAAGGCGACGAGCACGGCGATCAACCACACCGCTCGCGTCCGTTTTGTCTGTTCTACCTGCTCATGCACGTTATCCAACGTACCTGTGTCTGCAAACTACCCCGAATTTTTGGGGGCAGTCTCACAACTTCTGCGTGCGCAGCTCATGACCCTTCGACGTCAGACAGCGGCCGGTTTCGAGGTTCCAGTCCCAACCGTGCAGGTTGCAGGTGAGCTTCTTGCCCTCGACGATGCCGAACTTCGTCAGGTCCGCTTTGAGGTGAGGGCAGCGGCGTTGGATTTCGTAACCGCCCATCGTGATCGTGGCGGTGTCGTCGTGAGCCTCGGAGAACCAGCCGTCTGCGTAGGCGATGCGTTCGTCGGTGAGACATTTGAAGAACGTGTACAGAAATTCGTTGTAGCCGCCGACGCGTCGGGCCCGGAAACGTGTGGACAGGAAGATCGAGTTCACCCAATCCGGCTCCTGGTCACGCACTGCGGTGCGTACCAGTTCCGGCGGGATGGTGAAGCTGTAGCGAAACTTCTCGTCCGAAATCGGTTCGCGCACAATTCTTTTCGGAAAGTCCAACACGACGGTTTCGTCGCCCATCGTGATCCCGACGGGGTAACCGATGCCGTCGCAGATCAGGTCCGTCTGCGCCATGATCGGCTCGAACAGCCCCCGCAGCGGCTCGAGCAGCGGCTCGCCCTCGGCGGGAGCCCAGCCTGCTTTCTCGGCCGCGATGACCGACGCCTGACGCTGGGCGTAGGCCTCGATGTACTCGGCCTTGCCGGTGGTGAAGATGGCCTCAGCTTCGGCGGTAGGAATGGGGTGCTCGTGCGAGAGCAGCTCGGAACCGTCGAACGTTGCCGCGGTGCCCGGCATCATCAGCAGGCCCTTGTCGTGTCCGTGCAGGCGCATCTGCTCGAGAAACACCATCTGGTCCGGGAACACGTTGGCCGGGTCGCCGTAGACGTCGTTGAGGAAGCGCAGCTCGTCGTCGAGGAAACACGGCGGGCCGGCCGACGGAATCACCCAGGTGGAGCCGACCTGTTCGATGTACTGACGCGCTCGATCCATCTGCCGCTGACGCTTCTGGATGCCGAAGTTCTTCTTGGCCCGCGAGACCATGTCGTAGACCATCGGGTACCAAATCGCGCCCGAGTACTGCAGCATGTGCACGTCCACGGGGCCGAAGTTCTCGGTCATCACGTCCAGGTCCACCGGACGTGCGTCGTTCATGTTGAACGCCACGGTCTTTCCGTCGGAGACGACCAAGCCCGAGTCGCCGATGGGACCGTCTGCGGGTGCTCGCAGCGCGATGATCATGATGTCGAGATCGCCCTTGGGCCCGGAGATCGTGTGCTTGACCGAGTCCGTCGTCTCGTAGAACTTGTGGAAGCCGAGCTTCTCGAGCTCGTGCTTGAGGTCGAGTACCGGGTAGTCCGGCAACAGCACCGTCGCGTCCTTGTTGACGTGTTCGGCCAGGTTGCGTGGATCGAAGTGATCCTTGTGCAGGTGAGAGACGTACAGGTAATCGCAATCACCGAGTTCGTCCCAGTCCAGGCCCGAGTTGTCGGGGAACGGGAACCACGATGCGTAGAACGACGGGTTCACCCACGGATCGCACAGGATGCTCCCGGCGTCGGTCCGAATATGGAATCCCGCATGTCCCACGCTGGTGACCTGCACTGATTTACCTCCTACGAGCCGGGCTTTTCAAAGCTCCATCGTATGCGCCGTTTCGGGCGGCTCTAACCCAGCGCGCAGTTGACGAGGTCACACTCGGGCGTCAGCGTGACACCGAACTTCTCCTGCACACCGTCTCGGACGTGCGCGGCGAGCGCCATGATGTCCGACGCCGTGGCCCCGCCCCTGTTGGTGATGGCGAGCACGTGTTTGGACGACAGGGCCGCAGTCCCGCGTCCGAATTCGGTGCCGTACCCGCGGGGAAAGCCCGAGTTCTGGATCAGCCAGGCCGCGGGAATCTTGGTACCTGCGGGGTCGGGAAAATTCGGTGCGTGGGCAGCCTGCTCGGGCACCTCCGGCAGTACGGGGTTGAGAAAGAACGATCCGACACTCCACGTGTCGTGATCGCCCGCGTCGAGCACCATGCCCCGCTCGCCGCGCAGAGCCAGTACGGCCGCACGTACGTCCGGCACCGGCACGACGTCGCCGATCTGCACATCGAGCCGCTCCGACAGTGCCGCGTAGCGCACCGGTAGCGACTCGGTCGTCTTCTTCAGCGCGAACGTCACATCCAGAATCACGTATCGCGAGGACCGCTTGAACACCGACGACCGGTGCGTCCCGAAACCGCACTGCTCGGGCGTCCACACCGCCGTCTCCTGTGTCTGCCGGTCGTAGACGGTGAGACTGTGCAGCAACTCCGACGTCGACGCACCGTAGGCCCCGACATTCTGAATAGGCGTCGCGCCGGTGGTGCCCGGGATCCCCGAGAGCGCTTCCATCCCGGACAGCCCCGCATCGATCGTCGCCTGCACGACGGCATCCCATTCGACGCCCGCATCGACCGTCACGATCTCGCCGTCGATGTCCAGCCGCGAGCCGGTCACCTGGATCACCCGGCCATCGAACCCGTCGTCGCCGACGACCAGGTTGGATCCACCGCCGACGACCAACACGTCCGTTCCGGCCCGATCTGCGTCGCGTACCAGCGAAACCAACTCGTCACCCGTCGCCGAGACACAGAATTCACGGGCCGGGCCGCCCACTCGAATAGTGGTGAGCTCCGAAATTGCAGTAGGCACGAACTCTGACGCTACCGGTCGTGCACGTGTGTGAAGGGTCACCCGGTAATCTCCGGGGATGCCTCGCCCCATTGAGCACAGCTCGACTGTGCCCGCCTCCGCCGACAAGGTCCACGCCGCACTCACTTCCGAGCAGTACTGGAAGGACCGCATCGAGCAGATCGGCGGCCCCGGTGCGAGCGTGAAGAGCATCACCGTCGGCGACGGCACCATCGATGTCGTCCTGACCCAGTCGGTCCCCGAGGAAGAGCTGCCATCCGCGGTCACCGCCTTCAAGAAGGGCGACCTCATCATCGAGCGCACCGAGAGTTGGGGACCGTTCGACGGTAAGCACGCCGCGGGCACCTTCGGAGCCACCGTCGAAGGGGCACCGGCACGCATCACCGGCACCACCACCCTCGACGCCAAGGGCGACACGACCACCGTCGCACTGGCCGGCACCACCGAGGTCAAGGTCCCCATCTTCGGCGGGAAAATCGAATCGATGATCAGCGAGCAGGTACTTGCGTTGATCGACAACGAGCAGGACTTCACCGGTAACTGGATTGCCGCGAACACGAACGGCTAACCTGGCGCACTATGGCTCGCCGAATGAACTACTCCGCCCGGTTCACCCACTCGACGCAGCAGGTCTATGCAGCGCTGTCCAGTCGTGATCACTGGGACGCGCGCATCGAGGAGATGCGTAAGTACTCGGAGAACGAGCTCAAGAGCTTCGAGGTGTCCGACGCCGGAATCGACATCGTGATGCACCACGTCATCCCACGCACCGAACTGCCCGACATCGCGCAGACGGTGATGAAGAAAGACATGGTCATCACCCGCAACGTGCATTTCGACGCGTACGGGGAAACCACGGCGGGGCACTACGACGCGTCGATTCCGGCCGGACCCGGCTCACTGAAGGGCACCACCTCGCTCTTCCCCACCAACGGCGGTTCGACCCTGCGCACCTCCTCGGAGGCCAAGGTGTTCCTGCCGTTCATCGGCGGCAAGCTCGAGCAGCTCATGCTGGTCAACCTCATCGACCTGTGGCGCGGTGAAGGTGAAGTGACCGCCGACTGGCTCGAGAAGAACGCCTAGCCCACTGAAGGGGCCTGAAGGCGTCATCACTCGCGGCACCACCGGCATCAATCGGTTGCGTCGCAGTGACCGGTGGCTGATGCACAACCCCGATGTTCGACGCGTCCTGCGCGAAGCACCGGATCCCCTCGTCGTAGACCTCGGGTACGGGGCGATGCCGAACACGACGCTCGAGCTGGCCGGTCGACTGCGCACCATCAGACCCGATATCCGCGTGACGGGCCTCGAGATCGACCCCGCTCGCGTCGTCCCGGGGAGTGATGGCGTGGAGTTCGCCCGCGGTGGTTTCGAATTGGCCGGTCTGCGCCCACATTTGGTGCGCGCGTTCAACGTTCTGCGGCAATATCCGGAGGACGCGGTTCCTGCTGCGTGGCAACGCATTCAGTCCCGCCTGGCACCCGGCGGCCTGCTTATGGACGGTACCTGTGACGAGTTGGGGCGACGCTGCGCGTGGGTGTTGCTCGACGCCGATGGCCCGCGGTCTCTGACTCTGGCCTGGGATCCTTTCGACGTCGAGATGCCGTCGGACATCGCGGAGCGGCTCCCGAAGGTGTTGATACACCGCAACATCGAGGGCGAGCTGATCCACGAACTACTGCAGCGCGCTGATCGAGCGTGGTCGGTCTCGGCGCCGCTGGCCCCGTTCGGTCCCCGCCTACGCTGGCGCGCGGCTCTGAAAATACTTGCCGAACAGGGGCTTCCGATCACACTCCCCCGCCGCCGCATGCGAGACAACGTGCTGACAGTTCCCTGGTCGACGGTCGCCCCAGCTATGTGAATCGGGTGCAGCTGACCGCGGTGAGCGCGGTCAGCTGCACCCGATTCTGTGGCTACGTGCAGGCAGACAATGCCAGCTCGACGCGTTCGGCCACTCGGTCGGTGCTGCTGGCGGCCTCGGAGTACAGCGCCTGCGGGTCGACGCGACCGATCGCCACCGCGTCGCACACCACCTCGTCGAGGGTCAGCTGCGAGATTCCCCCGGCGGCGAGATCGAGCACCGTCCGTACCGGCGTGGTGATGTTGAACGTGCCGGCCGATTCGACGTCTCGAGGTTCGAGCCGCAGACGGTGAACCGCCAGGCGGGTATCGCTCAGGCGTAGGTCTCCGAACGCGCACAAGTGCACGAATTGTGGGTGCAGGTGACCGAATCCGTGCAGCTCGGCGGCGCTCTGGTGCGAGATCACTGCCTCGCCGCCGAACCAGGCGCACCACATCGCGAACACCTCGAGCTCGCTGTGGGGCCACTGACCCAGCCGGAACAGGTTGCGCTCGACGCGGGTCCAGGTGTTCGTGGCCAGGTTGACGCGCACCATAGCCGGATCGAAGCCCAGCTCCCCGGCCTGCTCGGCGGTGAAATAGCCGTCCTGGCGAGTGGCGAGCGAGTGCAGTTCCTGCACACTCGGTCCTGTCGTACCCATGCCGCAAGCCTACGTCAAAATGTGTTACAGATCACAAACTTTGGTATCGGAGACATCTGTCCGGCGAGTTTCACAGAGCTTGCTCAGAATCATCGGGAAGACTGCCGGGAATGTCCTCCACAGCCAAGCGCAGCAGCGTGCCGTTGATTGCAGTCTCCGTCGTTGTAGTCCTCCTCGTCGCCGTCATCGGTGGCGAGCTGTTCGTGCGTCAGCAGATCAAGTCCTGCCTCGCCGGCCAGCTCGAATCGGAGCTCGGCAGCCAGGTCGAGGTCGGTCTCGGCCTCAAGCCGGTACTCCTCTCCTTGGTGGACAAGAAGGTCTCGTCGGTCACCGTCGACAGCGACGACGCGCGATTCGGGCCGGCCGAGGGCATGGTCGTGCATGCCGAGGCACGCGATCTGAACCTCACCCAGTCCGCAGACTCCGGCGGCACCATCGGCAGCTCGAGTGCCGACATCGCGTGGTCCACCGACGGCATCACCCGCACCCTGCAGAGCCAGGGCATCGGCGCGATCGTCTCGGGCGTCACTTCGGATGCATCTGCGGGCACCCTGCAATTCGCGGTCGGCGCGCTCGCGAACCTGACCGTCAAGCCGCAGGTCGCCGACGGCCGCGTCGACTTCCAGACCGTCGACGCGTCGATCCTGGGTCTCGGTATCCCCACCGACCTGGTCGACTCCGTCGTCGGAGTGCTGACCGACAGCCTGCAGGCGTACCCGCTGGACATGACGCCGACGTCGCTGACCGTCACCGACTCCGGTATCGAGCTCACACTCGAGGGCGGGCAGTACACGATCCCCGCGACTCAGCAGAACCAGAATCAGCAGACCCCCGAGGGTTGCTCACTCGTCGCCTAGCCCCCATGTGCACGGAACTTCGTAGCGGGCTACGAAGTCCCGTGCACGTGCGACGAAGTCGCTCTAGCTCAGACCGTCCAGCACCGCACGGGTACCCGACAGCCCCAATCGTGTTGCGCCCGCGTCGATCATCGCCAGGGCGGCCTCCGTCGTACGGATGCCGCCGCTGGCCTTGACGCCCAGCCGACCGCCGACCGTTTCCGCCATCAGACGCACGGCCTCGACGCTTGCGCCGCCTGCCGGATGGAATCCGGTGGATGTCTTGACGAAGTTCGCGCCCGCGGTTTCTGCTGCGCGGCACACCTCGACGATCGCTTCGTCGGATAGCGCTGCCGATTCGATGATCACCTTCAGTACTGCGTTGCCGATGCCTTCACGGACTGTCACGATGTCGGCCAGAACGGCGTTGTAGTCGCCCGCAATAGCGGCTCCGACATCGATCACCATGTCGACCTCGTCGGCACCCTGCTGCACCGCGAGGCGCGCCTCGGATCCCTTGATCAACGAATGATGCTTACCCGACGGGAATCCGGCGACAACGGCGGTCAGCATTCCCTCGGCGCGAATCGGCAGCATCGAAGGCGAGACGCACACCGCGAGCACTCCGAGCTCACGTCCCTCCTCGATGAGAGCGTTCACGTCGGCGGTCGTGGCCTCGGGCTTGAGCAGGGTGTGGTCGACCATTCCGGCGAGGGCGGCGCGGGTGAGTGTCATAGGGTCCAGCTTTTCACAGCTCTGCCGATCGCAGCCCTGTCGGTCTACGATTTTCGGTCATGACCGCAGAGTCGCTCGCCGCCACGTTCAATGCCACCAGCAGGGAATTCGACGCGGTGACGCCGCAGGTCTGGGGGCCGGCCGGGCAATCGCTCGCTTTCGCCCTCGAGTTGGCTACCGGCGACGCCGTTCTGGACGTGTGCTCCGGCACCGGGGCGTCGGCAATTCCCGCAGCGGCCGCCGTCGGACCCGACGGCGTCGTGCATGCCATCGACCTCGCCGACGATCTGTTGGAGGTGGGCCGCAGGAAGGCCACCGATCGGGCGTTGCGCAACATCGACTTCGTCGTCGCCGACGCCACCGAGTGGGAGCCGCCGTCGACGGTTCCGGATGCCGGATACGACGCGCTGGCCTGCTCGTACGGCATCTTCTTCCTTCCCGATCCCGAGCAGGATTTTGCGCGACTCGTCTCGTTGGTTCGCCCGGGCGGGCGTGTCGGAGTGACGGTGTGGCGCGAGGGCTCGGTCCGGGATTACTCGGCCGCATTCTTCGACGTGGTCGGCAGACACTGGCCGTCGAGCGCGGGCAGCGCACCCGATCCGGCGGCGGGATTCGACGATCACCCGATCCGCAGGATGGAGACAACGGATCTCCTCGGTGCCTGGCTCACCGCAGCCGGCGCATCCGACGTCCGGATCGTCGAGCTGTCGAACCACGTACCGGCGACCCCGTCGTTCGTGTGGGATTTCGTGCTGGGCAGCGCCCTGCGCGGTGCGCTCACTCCGTTCGACGACGGAACGCGCACGCAGATGAGGGCCGAGTTCTCGGCGCTACTGATCGAGCGCGGGATCGATTCGATCGATCTCGGGACACTGGTGGCAACCGGGGTCCGCACGCCCTGAGAGAATCGTCGGCATGAGTTCTTCCGTGTCCGAGGACCGCCGCTACGTTCTGTCTCTCGGTTGCCCCGACAAGACGGGCATCGTCGCCCGCATCTCGACCTTCCTCGCCGACGTCGGCGGTTGGATCGTCGAGGCCGCGTATCACGCCGATCCAGACACCGGTTGGTTCTTCACCCGGCAGGCCGTGCGGGCGTCGTCGGTGGATATGAGCATCGAGGATCTGCGCGCACGGTTCGCCGAGGTAGCCGCCGAGCTCGGGCCGGAAACCGAATGGACACTGCATGATTCGGGCGAACCGAAGCGCGTGGTACTGCTCGTCAGCAAGGAAGCGCATTGCCTGCACGATCTGCTCGGACGCGCGGCGGGCGGCGAACTGCCTGCGCAGATCTCCGCGGTGATCGGCAACCACCAGTCGCTCGAGCCGATCGCTGCCGCGCACGGCACACCGTTCCATCACGTCGAGTTCGCCAAGGATCCGGCCGAGCGCGGGCCTGCCTTCGAGAAGGTGCGCTCGCTGGTCGACTCCTACGACCCCCACGCAGTGGTGCTGGCGCGCTTCATGCAGGTGCTGCCGGAATCACTGTGCGAACACTGGGCGGGGCGGGCGATCAACATCCACCACAGCTTCCTGCCGTCGTTCGTCGGTGCTCGGCCCTACCACCAAGCCTTTGCCCGGGGCGTCAAACTGATCGGTGCGACGTGCCATTACGTCACCGCCGAACTCGACGCGGGCCCGATCATCGAGCAGGACGTCATCCGGGTCGACCATTCCGACGAGACCACCGACATGGTGCGTCAGGGCCGCGACATCGAGAAGCTGGTGCTCTCCCGTGGTCTGCGTTGGCACCTGGAGGATCGGGTGCTGGTACACGGCCGCAAGACCGTGGTGTTCAGCTAGAGATTTCTCAGCCGCACCACTTCGGTGTTGAATTCGTCGATAGCTTCCACCGAGCTCATGTGACCGATGCCGGGGATCACGATCAATCGGCTCAGGTGGTCGTGATCGTCCAGGGCGCGGGCCAGTTTGCGGGCGTGCACCGGCGGGGTGAGCCGGTCGGCAGATCCGACGAGGACGCTGGTGGGTACGGACATGTTCGCCAGCGCCTCGCGGATGTCGAGGTCGCTGATGGCCGCGCCCCAAATGCCTCGTGTGCGCGGGGCGCATTCGAGCACGATCTTCTCGCAGAACGCCACCTCGGCTGCCGTGGCTCCGGGGGCCATCGAGATGTATTTGATGGCTTGACGCGTCACCGGTGACGGCCGGAGCGGCAGCGCCGAGCTCAGTACGGCTCGACCGACCGGTGCCGGAACGCGCGGGAAGCGCTGCGGCAACGGGATGACGGTGGTCTCGCGGACCAGAGAGTCGGTGGCGGTGCTGGCGAGGAGCACGGCACTGACGAGTCGATCGACCTGTTCGGGGTAGTTTCCGGCCCACGCCATGATCGACATACCGCCCATGCTGTGCCCCGCCAGGACGGCCTTGTTGTCTTCGACGACGGTCGCGGCGAGCACTGCGGCGAGGTCGTCGGCCAGCACGTCCGGGCTCAGCGGCCGCGTTCCGACATCGCTGCGGCCGTGGCCACGCTGGTCGTACGTGATGACGCGGTATCGATCGGCGAGGGCGTTGACCTGTGGAAACCAGTAGTCGGCCGAGCACGTCCAGCCGTGACTGAAGACGATCGGTTCGGCATCTGCTTCACCGTAGCTACGGACGTGCAGATGAGCTCCGTCGTCGGTGACCACCTCGGTGATGTGCGGCTCGATCGTGGGGTGCTGCAGAAGCTCGTCGGGACGCACGTCGGTCGTCTTGGTGAACGAATGCAGGCGACGCCGTCGGACGACGAAGGCACCGACCGACGCAGCCGCGGCCGCGCCGCCGATTCCGAGCAGCACACGTTCGACTACCTTGCGAGAAACCACAGAAAAATCCCCTCTACCTCGACCCCCTGGCGGGTGCGGTAGACGGTACGCCCACGATCTCGTGGGCGTCGATGCGCCTGCCTACCAGCGGGGTCCGCGTTGGATGCTGTCGATCTTGGGTCGGACGTCGACGAGATACACGCACACAGCGACGACGCCGATGATGCCCAGGAATCCGATCACTCCGGAGACCAGGATCAGTAACAGACCTACGAACAGAATGGCCAGCCAGGCGTTCTTGGTCAGCTTGTCCACGGCAGGAAAAGCGTCCGCGCGCTGACGCAGTGCGTGGAAGATCGCGAATCCTGCACCTACCACTCCGAGGATCTGCAGGAAGGTAAGGATGTAGTAGCTGAAGCTGCCGGCGATGCTCACGCGGTCAGTGTACGAGAAACGACCCCCGCACCGCGCGGCGCAGGGGTCGTTTTCTTTACGAATGCTTTAGCGAGTGGTCTTCTTCGCCGGAGCCTTCTTGGCCGGAGCCGGGGTGGCCTTCTTCGCGGCCGGTGCCGGTGCCGTCTTCTTGGCCGGTGCCGGCGTCTTCTTGATCGGCGAGTTCGCGTTGCTGCGGGTCTTGGCCTCGACCGTTCCCGCGACGCCGCTCACCTTGTCGGAAGTCTTGATGGCCTTGTCCTTGGCCTCGTCGCCTGCTTCGTCGATGTTCTCGGCGAGCTCGTCGGCTGCGTCAGAGATCTCCTCGGCACCTTCACGAACCTTGTCCGACGCGATGCCGGCGAGAGCTGCGGCGCGCTCGCCGACTGCGCGAGTCTGCGAAGCAACGGTTCCGAGAGCCTGCTCGGTGAGGTCGACGACGTCGTTGGCTGCAGTGTTGGCGCGCTCGAGGCCCTCTTCGACGGCGGGCGTGCGGCGGATGCGCTCGACGGCCTCTTCGCCGCGCTCGGCGAGGGAGGTGTAGAGGTCGGAGGCAACCTTGAGGTAGGCCTCGGCAACCTTGCGCAGCTCTTCGGGGGTGAAGCGCTCACGCAGTTCGGCGATCTCGTCGGGGAGTTCCGCGGGCAGGGCGGCGAGGCGCTCGCGGAGGTTCTCCACGCCCTCGGTGACCTCTTCGGAGATGTCGGCGAGTCGAGCGTTGACCTCGTTGGTGCGGGTCTCGGCGCGCGAACGCACCTGAGCGACGACGTCCGCCACGGCCTGAACGACAGCGTCGCCGGCACCGACGGCTGCAAAGATGGGGGTCTTGACGTTCTCGAAGTTCTTGGAATCAGACATCGGGTGTCTCCTGTTCGTCGGGTTCGGGCTCTTGCGTCGACTCGTTCTCACGACAGAACGAGTCGTAGATCTCGATCAGCACTTGCTTCTGCCGTTCGGTGATGTGCTCATCGCCGAGCAGAGCTTCGCGCACCGGACCGTGGGGACGCGCTTCCAAGATCCCGGCCCGGACGTACAGCACCTCCGAGGAGACACGCAGACCCTTGGCTATCTGCGCTAGTACTTCTGCGGACGGGTTTCGCAGTCCGCGTTCGATCTGGCTCAGGTAGGGGTTGCTCACTCCGGCCCGACTGGCGAGTTGCCGCATCGATACCTGCGCGGCTTCCCGTTGCGACCGGATGTAGCTTCCGATGTCCTGGGCTGCTGTCGTCACGACGGCAGCGACCAGATCCCCTGCCTCGGCGACCACCTGCGTCGCCTCGGTCGCCTTGGCGACCAGATCCCCCTCGTTCTCGGCCATCTCGGCCTCCTGTTTTCGGTGTCCTACTGGACGGTACCGAAGGGTGCTAACTATTGCAAGCACTCTGCTAGCACTAGTGTCCGAAGATCAGATCCGAGACCGTGTAGATGGCCAGTCCGGCGATGGATCCGACGACGGTTCCGTTGATCCGAATGAACTGGAGATCGCGTCCGACCTGCAGTTCGATCTTCTTGCTCGCTTCCTCGGCGTCCCAACGAGCGACGGTGTCGCCGATGATCGTGGTGATCTCGTCGGCATAGTTGGCAGCGATGTAACGGGCCCCACCCAGCAACCAACCGTCGGCCTTGGCGCGCAACTCGTCGTCGTCGCGCAGACGAATGCCGAAGTTGACCGTGTTCTCTTTGATCTTGGTGCGCAGCGTGCTCGTCGGATCGTCGACCGACTCGGTGATCAGACGCTTGGCGACCTTCCAGGTGGCGGCAGCCAGGCCGGTGATCTCCTCGCGCCCCATGATCTGCGCCTTGAGCTTCTCGGCCTTCTCGATGGTGGTGGGGTCGTGCTGCAGATCGTTGGCGTAATCGATGAGGAACTTGTTGGCGGCAAGACGAACGTCGTGCTCGGGGTTGGATCGGATCTTCCAGGTGAACTCGACGAGCTCCTTGTAGACCTTCTCGCCGAGCAGGGTGTCGACGAATTTCGGCGACCAGTTCGGGGAGTCCCGGGCCACGACGCGATCGATCATTTCCTGACTGCCCAGTGCCCACTGATGAGCCCTCTCGGCAAGCATGTCGATCAGCGGCAATTGACGGTTCTCACGGAGCAACTCGTCGAGGATGCGGCCGATGGGCGGCCCCCACTGCGGATCGGCGAGTCGGCGCACGATGGTGCTGTCGATCACCGCGGTGATGTCTTCGTCGTTGAGCACGTCGACCACACCGTGCAACACGGTCGCCGCTTCGGCTGCAACGCGTTCGGCGTTGTCGGGCTGAGCGAGCCAGGTACCCAACCGCAACGGAACCTGCGCCGACGCAACCTTTTCCGACACCACCTCGGGCGCAAGGAAGTTACTGCCGACGAACGAGCTCAGGCTCGCCCCGAGCTGATCCTTCTTCTTCTTGATCAGCGCCGTGTGGGGAATCGGGATGCCCAACGGATGCTTGAACAGCGCGGTCACCGCGAACCAGTCCGCGAGCGCGCCGACCATGCCCGCCTCCGACGCGGCGCGTACGTAGCCCACCCAGGCCCCCGCACCCGTCGACTCCTGCCACCGACAGAACAGGTAGACGACCGATGCGAAGACGAGGAAGCCCGTCGCGACCGTTTTCATCTTGCGGAGGTCGCGGCGCTTGGTGTCGTCGTCGAAGTTCATGAGCTGCACAACCGACATTGTGCCCAGAAATGTGACGGATCAACCGGACGCAGCCTGCAATGGTGTCGGAGCAGGCGCATAGGGTGGAGATGTGGCGAGAAATACGACGGAGGCAAAGCTGGACGAGTCCGAGCCGAGCGAGGACAAGCCCAAGGCCGAGAAGCCGGACGGCCGCAAACGTCGG
Source organism: Rhodococcus sp. Leaf278 (assembly GCF_001426085.1). Classification (GTDB taxonomy): domain Bacteria; phylum Actinomycetota; class Actinomycetes; order Mycobacteriales; family Mycobacteriaceae; genus Rhodococcoides. Next base: position 110,419 of record NZ_LMRR01000001.1, on the reverse strand, counting down.
TGGCGCGAGCACAAGATCGCTCGACGCGAGGAACTGGTCGACGGCACGTTGGCCGCGATTCGGTTGCGTGGCCGCGAGATCGGAATGGACGAGATCGCGTCGGAGATCGGTATCTCGAAGACGGTGCTCTACCGCTACTTCACCGACAAGAACGATCTGACCAGCGCCACCATGTCGCGGTACGTCGAAACGACACTTGCCCCACGGATCTACTCCGCCATCTCACACGAACTCGACGAGTACGAGCTCACCCGCGTGGTGGTGACCGCCTATGTCGAGACCGTTGCCACCGATCCCGAGGTGTACCTCTACGTCATGGCGAACAACGCGGGCAACAACCGCGATGTCGTCGCCGAGTCCGAGCGAATGATTGCCGAGTTGCTCTCGACCGTCCTCGGTGAGCGCCTCCGTCAACGTGAGATGGATTCCGGCGGATCGGTGCCGTGGGCCTTCGCCATCGTGGGCGCGGTCCAATTGGCCACCCACTGGTGGATCTCCAACAAGTCCATGTCGGCAGACGACCTGATCGATTACCTGTGCATGATGATGTGGGGCGGCATCCACGGTGTCGCGATGGCCGACGGGTCGCCCGCGAAATTCAAATCGCAGCCGCATCCGCTGGTCGACGACGAGCCCAAACCCTAACGCTCGTACCGATCGTCGTCGTCCAGAGGCACTTCTGCGCGCTGATCCAGCACGTCCGAGGCATCGGCCTCGGTGGGTAGATCATCCGCACTCGGTTCGTCGGGCTCGTCCATGATCGGCAGATTCTGCTCGACGCGGTCCTCGGTCGGAGTTTCGATGGATGATTCGCTCATGTCTCCATTCGTACCATCGCAGTGCACCCGTTCTCGTTTGAAACTCGAGCATGCCGGTAATCCGAAATACCATGACCACACAAACATTGTCCGGACGCCGCGTCGCCATTCTCGCCACCGACGGTGTCGAGCAAGTGGAGCTGGTGCAGCCCCGCGAAGCTGTCGAAAACGCCGGAGCCACAGTCACATTGGTTTCACTCGACCACGGTGACATCCAAGCCATGGAGAGCGACGTTCATGCCGCCGACACCTTCACGGTCGATCGCGTCGTCGCAGAGGTCTCGGTCGAGGACTTCGACGCGTTGATCCTGCCCGGCGGAACCACCAATCCCGACCAACTCCGCGTCGATGCGGACGCTGTCGAGTTCGTTCGCGCGTTCATGGACTCCCGAAAAGCTGTGGCCGTCATCTGCCACGGTGCCTGGACCCTCGCGGAAGCCGACGTCCTGAAGGGCCGAACGCTGACGTCCTACCCGAGCATCCGGACCGACATCCGCAATGCAGGCGGGACCGTCGTCGACGAGGAAGTAGTAGTGGACGGCAACCTGGTCTCGAGCCGCAACCCGGACGACCTGCCGGCCTTCTGCGCGAAGATCGTGGAGCTTTTCGCCGCTTGATAGGTTAGCGTGCCCTATGCGCATTTCTCGTTCCCTGACGTTGCCTGCGGCAGCCCTCGCCTTCGCTCTCACCCTGACCGCATGCAGCTCCGACGCCGGTGACGGCGGCAGCTCCGATTCCGCCGAGTCGGGTGGCATCGTCGTTACCGACATGTTCGGCGAGGTGGAAGTGCCCTCGAACCCCCAGCGCGTGGTGGCACTCGGCTGGTCCGATGCCGAGACAGCGCTGGCCCTGGGCGTTCAACCCGTCGGTGCCAGTGACTGGCTCGGCGTCGGCGGAAACGGATTGGGTCCGTGGGTCGACGAGTCCTACGACACCGATCCCGCGATCGTCGGGACCTTCGACGTCGACCTGGAATCGGTCGCGGCTCTGGCACCGGACCTGATTCTGTGGACGCGAAGCACCAACGACAAAGCCGTCTACGACGATCTGTCCGACATCGCGCCCACCGTCGCGGCACCGCCGGGAACCGACGTCGCCTACGGCACCACCTGGGACGGCCAGACCGAGATCGTCGCGCAGGCTCTCGGCAAAATCGACGAGGGCAAGAAACTCGTCGACGACACCAAGGCTCAGTTCGACGAGACCGTCGCCGCCAACCCGGAGTTCGCAGGCAAGACAGTCGCCGTCGGCACGCTCTACAGCGGACAGGTCGGTGCCTACGTGCAGGGCGACACCCGCGTCGACTTCCTCGAATCACTCGGCCTGACGAACACCCCGGCCGTCCAGGATCTCGCCGAACCCGGAGCGTTCAGCATCGAACTGTCGGAAGAGAACATCGCCGCGCTCGACGCCGACCTGACGGTCATGTTCCCCATCGGCACCGGACCCGAGGTGATCACCGACAACCCGTCGATCCAGGGTCTGCCGTCGGCACGCGACGGACGCCTCGTGGTGCTCGGTGACACGAACCTGTCCAACGCATTCTCGGCCGCCTCGGTCGCGGGTACCCGATACGCACTGGAGAACGCAGTGCCACTGTTCGCAGCACCGCTGAAGGGCTAGATCACACTCTCCCTGGCGGGCCTGTCACACTCTTCCCGGAGGGCTTGTCACACTCTTCCCGGAGGGCTTGTTACACCCTCCCCGGGGGGAAGCCACCCGCGGCGATCGGGCCCCAGCTGTCGATCACTATGCGTATCAACGACTTTCCCTGCTTCACCATCGCCGCGCGGTACTCGTCCCAATCCGAGTGCTCGCCGGCGATGCTACGGAAGTACTCCACCAGAGGCTCGACGGCGTCGGGGAGATCGATGATCTCGGCCGTTCCGTCTACCTGCACGTAGTCGCCGTTCCAATCGTCGCTGTGCACCAGCACCGTCACCGCCGAGTTGCGGCGAATGTTGTGCACCTTCGCCCGCTCGGGGTACGTGGCGATCACTATGCGACCCTCGGAGTCCACTCCCGCGGACACCGGCGAGACCTGCAGACCGTCGTCGCGTTTGCGGGTGATCAACGTGTGGTGATGTCGCGGAGAGACGAACTCGAGTAGCTGCTCACGCGTTGCGGATTCAGCTTTTGCAATCGTAGGGGCCATGCGTTCCATCGTAGAGAAGTAGTGTCCTCAACCATGGCCGACAACTCGAATTTGTGGACGCTGTCTCCCGTCGACGTGCTGCGCGCCGGTTCCTCTCCACGGGTGGAGGACATCGATTTCACTGCTACTCCGGGTTTCGACGGCAAGAAAGCACACGGCAACGACGTCCTCGAGCAGCGCGGCGCGGTCCTGGCCGCGCTTCAGGAGAAGCTGTATGCCCACGGACGCGCCGGGGGTACCAAATCCGTCCTGCTCGTGCTGCAGGGGATGGACACTGCAGGCAAGGGCGGCATGGTCAAGCACGTCATCGGGATGGTGGATCCACAAGGCGTCGATTTGGCGTCGTTCGGGGTTCCGACGCAGGAGGAGAAGCAACACCACTATCTGTGGCGTATCCGCAAGGCACTTCCGCGAGCCGGTCGGATCGGGGTGTTCGATCGCTCGCACTACGAGGACGTACTCGTCGTTGCCGTGCACGATCTGGTGCCACGACAGGTGTGGGAGAAGCGATTCGACGAGATCAACGCCTTCGAGAAGGAATTGGTCGACGAAGACACCGTCGTCGTCAAAGTTGCTCTGTTCGTCTCGTCGGACGAGCAGAAGAAGCGCTTGCAGGAGCGGCTCGATCGCCCCGAGAAGCATTGGAAGTACAACCCGGGTGATGTCACCGAGCGCGGTTTCCTACCGCAGTACCGGACGGCGTATCAGCGAGTTCTCGATCGCACGGATTCCGATCACGCACCGTGGTACGTCGTGCCCGCCGACCGTAAGTGGTACAGCAGGTTGGCAGTTACCGAGATTCTGATCGACGCGCTCGAAAAGCTCGATCTCGATTGGCCCGCAGCCGATTTCGACGTCGAGCACGAGAAGCAGCGACTCGCCGAAAGCTGACGAGAAGGGCCCGCAACATCGCGTCGCGGGCCCTTCGTGCTGTCAGTCGAAAATCAGAACGTCGCTGCGTCGATCACGAAGCGGTAGCGCACGTCGGACTTGACGACGCGGTCGTAGGCCTCGTTGATCTTCTCGGCCGGGATGAGCTCGATCTCGGCACCGATGTGGTGCTCGGCGCAGAAGTCCAGCATTTCCTGGGTCTCGGCGATGCCGCCGACCATGGAACCGGCGAACGAACGACGGTTGGCCAGCAGGTTGAAGGCCGGCACCTCGAGGGGCTTCTCGGGAACACCGAGCTCGACGAGGGTGCCGTTGCGGGCCAGCAGGCCGAGGTACTTGCCCATGGGCAGGTTCGCGGAAACTGTGTTCAGGATCAGGTCGAACTTGCCCTGCAGATCCTTGAGCGCGGAAGTGTCCTTGGTGGCGTAGTACTCGTCGGCACCGTAGGCCTTGCCGTCGGCTTCCTTCGCGTCCGTCTGGCTGAGCACGGTGACGTGTGCACCCATGGCGTGGGCGATCTTGACGCCGATGTGGCCGAGGCCGCCCATGCCGATGATGGCGACCTTCTTGTCGGGGCCCGCTCCCCAATGCTTCAGCGGCGAGTACAGCGTGATGCCTGCGCACAGCAGCGGTGCCGCGACGTCGAGCTCGACGCCCTCGGGGATGCCGAGCACGAACTTCTCCGTGACGACGATCTGGGTGGAGTAGCCACCGTTGGTGAACTCACCCTCGTAGGTCTCCGAGTTGTAGGTCTGGACGACGCCCTTGGTGCAGTACTGCTCGTCGCCGTCGAGGCACGCCTCGCACTTGCCGCAGGAGTCGACGAAGCAGCCGACGCCGACGCGGTCGCCCACCTTGCGGGTGGTCACATCGGAGCCGACCTCGGCCACGATGCCGGCGATCTCGTGTCCGGGAACGACTGGGTAGGTGGTGCCGCCCCACTCGTTCCGGGCGGTGTGGATGTCGGAGTGGCAGATGCCGGCGAACTTGACGTCGATGAGGATGTCGTTCGGTCCGACTGCGCGGCGTTCGATCGTCGCCTTCTCGAGCGGGGCGTCCGGAGCGGTGGCCTGGTAAGCGGTAGCTGAAGTCATAACTACATTGCTACCTACGCATCTGTGTAAGCGCAACACAGCTACCGCTTCGACCAGGCTATTCCTTAGCTAAACGAGTCTTTCGCAACAGTAACGTCAGCCGTTCTTGGCGATGTTGACGCCCAGCCACCCAACGTACGCCACCAGACCGATCAGTCCGATCTTGCGTGTCTTGGGGTACGCGATCGCGACGCCGACTGCCAATTCGGTGGCCCCGTTGCGACTGATCCAGGTTCGCGTGTCCTTCGGGAACGGGAGCTTGGTGATTCCCTCGAAGGCCTCGGGGACCACGAAGTGGGCGGCGCCGGTGGCGGCCAATCCGATTCCGAATGCCTTGGTGACCAGACCGTTCGACTTCTTGGACTTGCTCACTGACGCGCTCCCTGCGATCGACGTGGTTGAACTGGCAAAACGACAATAGCGCTACGAGACGCCGGTTACTTTGCGACCCGGCCGTTTTCGTAGCGGTAGAACCCGACTCCGGTCTTCTTGCCCACCTGCCCGGCCTCCACCATGCGCAACAGCAACGGTGGGGCGGCGAACAAGGGCTCTGCGAACTCGGAGTGCATCGAATCTGCAATGGCTTTCACGGTGTCGAGACCGATCAGATCGGCGAGTGCGAGTGGCCCCATCGGGTGTGCGAGTCCCAGCACGGTTGCCTTGTCGACATCTTCCTTGGTGGCAAATCCGGATTCGACCATGCGAATGGCCGAGAGCAGATACGGCACGAGCAGCGCGTTGACGACGAAACCCGACCGGTCTGCGGAGCGCACCACCTGCTTGCCGAGAACGTCGCCGGCGAATTTCTCGGCGCGATCGGCAACTGCCTCGGAGGTCGCATCGGTGGTGACGAGCTCGACGAGTGGCAGTACCGGTACCGGGTTGAAGAAATGCAGTCCGACGATTCGACTCGGGGCCGTGGTGGCGGATCCGAGCGTCGTGATGGGAATCGATGAGGTGTTGGAGGCAAGGACGGCACCGGGGTCCACCACGACGGCATCGAGCTCGGCGAAGATGTCGGCCTTGATCTTCTCGTCTTCGAGCACCGCTTCGACGACGAGTTGACGGTCGGCGAAGTCTGCGAGATCGGAGGTGAAGCGCAGCTTGCATGCTGCCTGCTCGCGTTCACGTTCGGTGATCTTGCCGCTGCTGACGCCGCGGTCGAGTGATCGAAGGATGCGGCTGCGACCGGCAGTGGCCAATTCGCGAGTCTGTTCGTGCACCAACACGTCGACATGGGCGCGGGCGCAGACCTCCGCGATTCCTGCCCCCATCTGCCCCGCTCCGACGATCCCCACCCTCTCGACCGTCACAGCAAACTCCTTTGAAATGCATTGCGCAACAACAGCTTTGACGCGAGATGGGGTAACTCTTGCCGGGTACCCAAGACCTTCGTGATACAGAACAGGCGGCCCGCAACGAAAGTTGCGGACCGCCTGACTGGTGCGCTGAAGGTCAGGAGAGGCGGTTAATGAAACTGGCCTTCTTCGGTGGAGCCCTTCAGTGCTGCCGTCGAGGTGTTGGGGTCGACGGTGGTGGCGATGCGGTCGAAGTAGCCCGCGCCGACCTCACGCTGGTGCTTGATGGCGGTGAAGCCACGCTCTTCGGCGGCCTTGAACTCGCGCTCCTGCAGGTCGACGAACGCGGTCATGCCTTCGCGGGCGTAGCCGTGTGCCAGGTCGAACATGCCGTAGTTGAGCGAGTGGAAGCCTGCGAGGGTGATGAACTGGAACTTGAAGCCCATTGCGCCGAGCTCCTTCTGGAACTTCGCGATGGTGGCGTCGTCCAGGTGTGCCTTCCAGTTGAACGAAGGCGAGCAGTTGTAGGCGAGGAGCTGGTCCGGGAATTCGCTGCGAACCGACTCGGAGAACTTCTTGGCGACCTCGAGGTCCGGCACGCCGGTCTCCATCCAGATGAGGTCTGCGTACGGTGCGTAGGCCTTGGCGCGAGCGATGCAGGGCTCGATGCCGTTCTTCACGCCGAAGAAGCCTTCTGCGGTGCGGGTTCCGTCGAGGAACTCACGGTCGCGCTCGTCCACGTCGGAGGTGATCAGCGTGGCTGCCTCGGCGTCGGTGCGGGCGATGATGACCGACGGCACGTCGGCGACGTCCGATGCCAGACGTGCGGAGGTCAGGGTGCGGATGTGCTGCTGAGTGGGGATGAGCACCTTGCCGCCGAGGTGGCCGCACTTCTTCTCCGATGCGAGCTGATCTTCCCAGTGCACGCCCGCAGCGCCGGCCACGATCATGGCCTTCTGCAGCTCGTAGGCGTTCAGTGCGCCACCGAAGCCGGCTTCGGCGTCGGCGACGACGGGAGCGAGCCAGTTCTTGACGGATGTGTCGCCCTCGATCTTGGCGATCTCGTCGGCGCGCAGAAGTGCGTTGTTGATGCGACGGACAACCGACGGCACCGAGTTGGCCGGGTAGAGGCTCTGGTCCGGGTAGGTGTGGCCCGAGAGGTTCGCGTCGCCGGCGACCTGCCAGCCGGAGAGGTAGATCGCCTGGAGGCCGGCGCGAATCTGCTGCACGGCCTGGTTGCCGGTGAGGGCACCGAGCGAGTTGATGTAGTCCTCGTTGTTCACGAGGTCCCACAGGATCTCACTGCCGCGGCGAGCGAGTGTCGCTTCTTCGACGACGGTGCCCTGGAGGTCGGAGACCTGCTGTGCGGTGAAGTTACGGGTGACGCCCTTCCAGCGGGGATTGGTGTCCCAATCCTGCTGGATCTCGGCGGTGGTCTTCGGGGTGCCGGTGGTCGACATCTTCAGCTCCAGTCTCTTCTGCTTCTCGGCCTGCCTCGAGACGAATCTTCACATCGTTGCCAGGCCCTTCTGGTGTACTCCAAAACAATGGCACAACCGAAAACATGCGTCTACCAGTTGTTAGTGCCAATCTTGGCTAGCTTTCCCAGCGCCCTTGCTAAGTTTGCAAATTTTTGACACCGGCAAACCTCGCCGATCGGACGGCCGTGTTACTCGCCGGTAGGGACGAATCCCCAGTTGATGAACGCAATGCACAAAAACTCATACAGGACGCTTGTACGGTTTGGCGACGGCGTCTGAATCGAGTCAGAACCACGGCATGATGTGATCGACATCACAGCCGACTGATCCCACGATGTGAGCATGGCACGGGTTGCTCCACTCGACACCACTTTCGCCGGGATACCCCGACCGACGCCGCCGAGTGGAGCAGAACTTGCACTCATCCACAGGTAGGCACCTGTCCACAGGGCATTCGATTTCCCCAGGTGGAGCATCGGAGAGCACCCGAGCCAACCACGACGCTGCCGTCATGACACCCGTCAACACCGACGCCGGCTCCACTCCCACCCATCTTCGGGAGCTTCTCGCCTCCGGACTGCATCCGAGCACGATCTCGCGACGCTTCACCCGTGTGCTCCCCGAGGTCTATATCTCTGGGGACCCGTCGACGATGGATAGGTGTCAGGCCACCACCCTGTGGCGACCCGACGCCGTACTCAGTCACCGGTCGGCTGCGTACCTGCGCGGTTGGACTACCGAGCCGACCACGCTCGACGCGACCGTCCCTCGCTCGGCTCGGCTTCGACCACCGCCGTGGCTGCGGCTGCACCGTCGCGCACTCGATTCACATCTCGTCGACGAGGTCGGGTCTCTGCCCTGCACCACTCCTGCGCAGACGATGCTCGATTGCCTAGCGGTACTCCCCCGCCCAGAGGCCGAGTTGCTAATCGACGAACGCCTGAAATTCGGACTCGACCCCGCGTCGCTCATCTGCCTACTCGAGCAATTCCCGGGTCGACGCGGCAACGCAGAGTTGGCTCGTCAGGTCCGGCTGGCAGTGACAAGGTTCGCCTCGGAGCCGGAGCGCGCTTTGGGACGAGCGCTGCACCGGATAGGACTTCGTCTGGAGATGAACGCGGCGGTCGGCCCGTACGTCTGCGATCTCGTCGACCGCCGCAGTCGAACCATCATCGAAGTGGACGGACGCGAATTCCACAGTGCAGCAGAGGTGTTCAGCAGAGATCGACGCAGGCAGAACGCCCTGGTGCTCGATGGCTGGTTGGTACTGCGCTACTCGGCGTTCGATGTGCTCGCCGCGCCGGACGCCGTAGCTGCCGAAATCGCGTCCGTTGTCAGGCGGCGTCGGGAATCGCGGCGATGACTGCAACTCATGCTCCACTCGCCGGGCCACAAGCGGGGCTTCCCGGATCTGCTGCGACGAGTGGAGCACCCGTTGCATCAGATGGACTGCGGCAAAGACTGCACATAAAGCACCACTCCGCGGGCTGAGTGCGACGTTCATCGCAGACAACCCGGGGAGTGGAGCATCAGTTGCAGGGAAAGGTCAGATTCGGACGCCGGTGTGCTCGTCGCTGGACGCAACCACCCTCGAGGTGATCGGGGCCCGACGCGACGCGACCACTCCGAGTGCGCCCATGGCGGCGATCACGAGTCCGCCGACGATGGCGAACAGGTCCGCGGCCAGCAGTCCGGACGGGAACACCATCAATGCGGGCGATACCGCGAGCAAGAGACCCAGGCCCACGTGGGTCCAGTGGCTCTGCCTCGACGAGGATCCGATGGCCCACAGAGCGGACGAGGCGGCGAGGATGCCGAGTACGAGGATGGCACCGGTGACTTCTTGGTCTCCCTGAACGGGGAGCCAGACGGTGGCTGCAACGAGGACAGCTCCGGTGACGAAGACGACGAGGTCCCTGACGATTTCCGATGTGCGTTGACGGTTGGACATGACCGCTCCTCGAGGTGCGTGGTGAATAGCTCGTATACCGGTATACGCCCTTACTTCGGCTAATGTTCCCGATGATCACCGAATTGTGATCCAGCAGCTAGTTGTGAACGGTGTTAAGGCATTTCTTCGCAGGCGTAGCCTGGCGATGTGTCCAAGACCTTCGTCGGCGTGCGGCTACGGCAGCTCCGCAGCGAACGCAGCATGAGTCAGGTATCGCTGGCACAGAAGCTGGGGATCTCCGCCAGTTATCTCAACCAGATCGAGCACGACGTGCGACCGCTGACGGTGCCGGTGCTGCTCCGCATCTCCGAAGTGTTCGGCGTCGACACCTCGTTCTTCTCCTCCGAGGACGACACCAGGTTGGTTGCCGAACTCCGCGAAGTGGCGCTCGATCAGGACATGGGTATCGACGCCGATGCACACGAGATCGCCCAGATGGTCAGCTCTCACCCACAATTGGCGCGAGCAATGGTCAATATGCACCGCCGATACCGCAATACGACGGCTCAGCTGCTGGCCGCGACCGAGGAACGATTCTCCGACGGCAGTGGCAGTGGTTCGATCAGCAAGCCGCACGAAGAAGTGCGCGACTACTTCTATCAGCGACAGAACTACCTGCACGAGCTGGACACTGCGGCGGAAGCACTGACGTCGAGGATCCGATTCCATCGCGCCGACGTGGGCGGTGAGATCGCCAAGCGACTCCGAACGGTGCACGACGTGCAGATCGTCAATCGCATCGACCTCGGCGAGAACGTGCTGCACCGTTTCGACCCGCAGACACGAGTGTTGGAGATTTCACCACACCTGTCCGGCGGGCAGAAGGTGTTCAGGTACGCCGCCGAACTGGCCTACCTCGAATGCGGAGATCTTCTGAACAAGATGGCCGAGGAAGGCAATTTTTCCAGCGAGTCGTCGAAGAAGCTGGCGGTACTCGGCTTCGCCAACTACTTCGCTGCCGCAACAGTGTTGCCGTATCACCACTTTCACGACGTAGCCGAAGATTTCCGCTACGACATCGAGCGGCTTTCGGCCTTCTTCTCGGTCAGTTACGAGACCATCTGCCATCGACTCTCCACCCTGCAGCGACCCGAGTTACGGGGCGTGCCCTTCTCGTTCGTCCGCGTGGATCGCGCGGGCAACATGTCGAAACGACAGTCCGCCACAGGCTTTCACTTCTCGTCGAGCGGCGGCACGTGCCCACTGTGGAATGTGTACGAGACGTTCGCCTACCCCGGTAAGATCATGACGCAGATCGCCGAGATGCCCGACGGCCGCAGCTATCTGTGGATCGCGCGCACCGTGGAGCGTCGAGCAGCGCGTTACGGTCAGCCGGGCAAGACCTTCGCAATCGGCCTCGGTTGCGAACTCCGTCATGCCGGGAGGCTGGTGTATGCCGACGGCCTGGATGTGCAGGGCTCGGCGGCTGCTACGCCGATCGGAGCGGGCTGCCGGGTCTGCGAACGCTCGAACTGCCCACAACGCGCCTTCCCTCCTTTGGGCAAGGATCTCGACATAGACGAGCACCGAAGTTCGGTGTCCCCGTACCTAGTTCGCTGACGAGTAGGAGAATTGCAATGACGCGAATCGGTGTTGTACTCAGGCCCGAACTCGCCCCGGAGGCAATCGTCGAAGCGGCGCGCGCGGCCGACGCCGCAGGCGTCGACGAGGTGTGGCTGTGGGAAGACTGCTTCTTCTCCGGTGGACTGTCCACTGCTGCAATGATTCTCGCGAGCACCGATCGCGTGAACGTCGGCATCGGGGTATTGCCCACTCCGATGCGGAACGTGGCGTCGACGGCCATGGAGATTGCCACCATTGCCCGGGTTCATCCGGGGCGGCTTCGGGTGGGACTCGGTCACGGCGTTCAGTCGTGGATGGCTCAGATCGGTGCGCGAGTGCAGTCGCCGCTGACGTTGCTGAGCGAACAGATGGCTGCGCTGACCAGTCTGCTTGCAAGCGAAACGGTTACCGTGCAGGGCCGTTACGTCTCGCTCGACGAGGTGAAGTTGAATTGGCCGCCGCTGCAACCACCGCCGCTCCTCGTCGGTGCGACCGGGCCGAAGACCCTCGCCCTGAGCGGCCGCTGCAGTGTGGGAACGATCCTGACGAGCGAGACATCACCGGAGCAGCTTCGCTCGGCCATCGAGCACATCGACGGTGGGCCCGAACACGACGTGATCGTCTATGTGTCGGCCGGATCCGATCCGGTCGACATCCAACGCTGGCTCGACGCAGGAGCCACCACCGTGGTGCTCGAACCCTCTGCGGACGCGGCCGATCCGACCTCGTTGTTCGCACAGGCGGCGTCTGCGACGGCCCGATTCGGCTCGTATCGACGCTGAACTCGCAGTGAGCACACCTACTGCTCGCGCAAGAACCGACCCGCATCCGCGAACGCCCGTGCTCGACGCGTCAGCGTGGGTGGCGCGGGCGGCTCACCTCGCCACAGGCGGTAGAGGGTACTCATGCTGAGGATGAGTCGTTCCGGTGAGTCCCAGTGGGCGTACTGCCCGAATTCGCGTGATTTCAATAGGTTCAGGGCGGCCTCGGTCGATCCGAGCCCGGCGTCGAAGCAGCTCCGCCCCGCTTCCGCCACCCAGCTCCAGTAATGGCGAACAGCGCGAATCTCCGCGGTGCCGCACAGAGGTCCGTGGCCGGGAACGTAGACGTCTGCATCGAGTTCGAGAAGGTGGTCGAGGGCATCGATCCAGTTCTGCAGAGGCCCGTGCCAGAGCACCGGAGTGGCGTCGATGAACAACAGGTCACCGGCGAACACGACGCCGACGTCGGGCAGATGAGCGATGAGGTCGCCCTCGGTGTGCGCTGGTCCCAGATAGCTCAGATGGACGGATCGGCTTGCGACGTCGATTGTTTCGATGGTTTCGAAGGTGTGGTCGGGTAGCCGCGGCAGTGCGCTGGGGAAGGTGGCACCCCCTCGAACTCGGTTCATGTACGAGCCCATTGCTCCGAGCGGTCCTGGCACCCACCCGACCTTGCCGCCGAAGGACGCGAACGCGTCCACCCCTTTCGGTGGTGTCTCCTCCTTCATGGCGTGCAGCGACGCGGCGCTGGTGGTGATGCGCGCAGAGGCGGGAACCGAGTCGTTTCCCCACCAATGATCGCCGTCGGAGTGGGTGTTGAGCACTTCGGTGATCGGCGCGTCTGCGACCAGGTCTGCCGTATCGGCGGCCACGCGCGCTGCCCAATTCGTGTCCCAGACGGTGTCGATCAGCATCGACGCGGAGCCGGGCGCCACGATGAGTCCGGTGTTGGTCTGTCCCCAACTGCCCGGCGGCCGCATGAAAGCCCAGGTCCCGTCGGCGATCTGCCGGTATCCAACCTCTGTGTCCGTCACTGCCCCAGGCTAGCCGGTGAGCAACTCGTGCACGCGCGAGTCCCATCTTCGCTCCGGGAAGCATCTGTTCAGTACCTCGATCATGATCGGCACGGCCGTCGATGCCCCAGGGGATGCACCGAGGACGGATGCGATGCTGCCGTCCTGTGAGACAACCACTTCGGTGCCGAACCGCAGTTCGCCGTTCTTGACGATCTGGGCACGCTGACCGGCACTGACGATCGACCAGTCTTCCGAATCGGCACTCGGCGCGAACTCACGTAGTGCGGCAATTTTCTTCGCTCGGGTGGCGGTCAACTCGGAGAGCAGCAGCCTGATCAATGGCGTGTTGGCCCGGGCCATCGACACCAGCGATCCAACATTGTCTCGGCTGATCGAACGCGGAAGGTCCAGCAGCGATCCGTGTTTCAGGAATTTGGGATTCGCTCCTGCGTACGGGCCGAAAAGAATGGAGCGCTGCCCGTCGACTATGCGAGTGTCCAGATGCGGAACCGACATCGGTGGCGCGCCGATGGGCGGCGTCCCATACACCTTGGCGTTGTGGCGATCGACCACCTCGCTCCGGTCGCAGCGCAGAAATTGCCCACTGATCGGCAACAGCCCGAAGCCGTGCGCATCGGGAATTCCGGCTCTGCGCAGTAACTTCAGGGCCCAACCCCCGGCACCGAGGAACACGAATCGGGCGCGCTCCACCGGTCGACCACCTCGAACGTCGAGTCGCCAAGATCCATCTCGATTCTGCGAAAGGTCACGTACTTCCCGTCCGGTTTCCACGCTTGCCCCTGCCATTGTCATGGCGTCGAACATCTGTCGCGTCGCTGCGCCGAAGTCGACGTCGGTACCCGTTACGTCTCGGGTCGCAGCCCAGCTACCGGTGCGGCCCTCGGCCACCAGCGGTGACCATTGCTGCAGGACTGCAGCGTCTTCGGTGTACTCCATCGCCTCGAACAACGGGTGCGTTCGCAGCGCACGATGCCTTGCGCGGAGGAATTCGACGTTGCCGGAACCCTGGACGAGAGTCATGTGCGGCACAGGACGTACGAACTCGGCCTGGGGCAACGCCGACCAGAAACGCCGGGTCGTTGTGAACTGCTCGGCGATACCCACTGCCCGGTCGATGTCGACAGAACCGTCGGATCGCATTGTTGTGTAGTTGGTTTCGCACAGACCGGCATGCCCGGTTCCGGCGTTGTTCCACCCATCGGTTGCTTCCGCCGCCACCCGAGGAAGGCGCTCGAGCACCCGAATCGACCAGGTCGGTTCCAATTTCTGCAGCAGCGTCCCGAGTGTTGCGCTCATGATTCCGCCGCCCACAAGAATGACGTCGTCCACCGTCCGCCCCCACTTTCTCGTACTAAGTACGAGTCACGCTAGCACCGACTCGTACACCTGTATAGTTCTGCCGATGCCACGCCTGAGCAGGACTGCGGTCGTCGACGCCGCTCTCGACGTCGCATATCGCCATGGCCTGGACTCGCTCACCATCCGCAAGATCGCCACCGAACTCGGCGTCTCACCGATGGCGATCTACTGGCATGTGAAGAACAAGGACGAGCTGCTCGATGCCATGGGTGACCGCGTCTGCCAGGACCTCGAACTCACCTTTGATCCCACCGCCCCGTGGTGGCAGCAGCTACGCACCGTGCTCGCAGACTTCATGCAGGCCTTGCGAGCCCACCCGGGCGCAGCCGACATAGTTGTTCCTCGAATGTTGTTTTCCCCCAACAGCAGAGAGGCCATGGAGTTGGCGTTGAAGGCTCTCGGCGAGGCCGGTTTCTCCCTTCCCGACGCCACCCATCTGGCCCGCCACGGCGTCCGGGTCGCCATCTCGCTCGTCACCGAGCCCTTGTTCACCGGTGTCGAGGTCGAGCCCGAGCGTCGGGCACACGTCGAGCGGGAGGTGGCCTCGACGATGGAATCACTCGATCCCGTCAGATTCCCGAACATTCTGGCGTCGGCCGAACACCTCGGCGATCCAACCTCCCGTCCGGCATTCGAGAAGCTCGGGCTCGACACGTATATCGCCGGCGTCAGAGCACTCGCCGACACCCCTGACGTTTCGTCCTGATCGATCGCGACACGCTGGACATGTCGTCAGGTGGCGAACTGTCGTCCGTGGGTGCACGCTTTGCAGAACCGAAAACAGTCGACGCTAGGGGTTCAGTGATGACGGTGCCTGTCCTGCAGAACTACATCGACGGGGCGTTCGTGACGCCCTCGGGCACCGAGATGCTCGATGTGATCAGCCCGGTGGACGAGACGGTCGTCGCCCACTCCCCCATCTCCGATGCGGCCGACGTCGAAGCCGCAATGTCGGCCGCCGCCAGCGCATTCGAGACCTGGGGCAAGACGACGCCGAGTGAGCGGCAGAAGGTGCTGCTGAAGCTCGCCGACGCCATCGAGGCGCACAGCGACGAGATCGTCGAGGCGCAGAGCCGCAACACCGGTCAGCCCAAGGCCACCATCGCCGCCGAGGAAGTCACGGTCGGGGCGGATCAGATTCGATTCTTCGCCGGTGCCGCCCGGATGCTCGAGGGTAAGTCCGCGGGCGAGTACATGGACGGCTTCACTTCTTACGTGCGCCGCGAACCGATCGGAGTCGTCGGCCAGGTGACCCCGTGGAACTACCCGTTCATGATGGCGATCTGGAAGATCGGGCCCGCCTTGGCCGCCGGCAACACGATCGTGCTCAAGCCCAGTGACACCACTCCCGAAAGCACGCTGGTGTTGGCGAAGCTGTCCAAGGGCATCGTTCCCGACGGCGTACTCAACGTTGTCCTCGGCAACGGCGGCACCGGTGCCGCGATCGTCGAGCACAAGACTCCAGGCCTGGTGTCGATCACCGGATCCGTACGCGCCGGCATCGCGGTGGCAGTGGCCGCCGCCAAGCAACTCAAGCGCGCGCACCTCGAACTCGGTGGCAAGGCACCGGCAATCGTCTTCGACGACGTCGACATTGCCAAGGCCGCCGACGGTATCGCCGAGGCCGCGTTCTTCAATGCCGGTCAGGACTGCACCGCCGTCACCCGCGTCCTGGTACACGAGTCGGTCCACGACACCCTCGTCGATGCGCTTGTCGCCAAGGCGAAAACGCTAAAAGTCGGCCTCCCCGACGATCCCGACACTTTCCTCGGACCACTCAACAACATCAACCACTTCGGGCAGGTGAGCGCCAAGGTCGACGGGATCGGTGCCCATGCCACCATCGTCACCGGCGGCAAGCGCATCGGCGACAAGGGTTTCTTCTTCGAGCCCACGATCATCACGGGCGTGCAGCAGTCCGATCCCATCGTGCAGGAGGAAACGTTCGGGCCGGTTCTCACGGTCCAGAAGTTCTCCGACGAGGCCGAGGCGATCGCGCTCGCCAACGACGTCGACTTCGGTCTTGCATCGAGCGTGTGGACATCCGATCACGCACGCACACTTCGGGTCTCGGCAGCTCTCGACTTCGGTGCCGTCTGGGTCAACTGCCACATCCCGTTGGTCGCGGAAATGCCGCACGGCGGATTCAAGTACTCCGGTTACGGCAAGGACCTCTCGGCGTACGGCGTCGAGGACTACACCCGAATCAAGCACGTCATGAGCTCGACGGAGACCATCGCATGACTTCTCATCCCCTCGACCCACTGTCCAGCGACGAATTCGCCGCCGTAGCCGAGGTTCTCGGCCGCGATCACGGCGTCGGCGACGGTTGGCGCTACGCCTCCATCGAGATGATCGAACCGTCCAAGCCCGAAATCGCCGCGTTCGACGCGGACGGGACCGTACCTGCCCGTCGAGCAGTCTCGGTGGTGTTGAACCGCGCCGAGAACAGCACCTTCAAGGCCGTGGTGTCACTGGACGATCGCACCACCGAATCGTGGACGAACATTCCGGACGTGCAACCCAACTTCACCGTCGACGAGTGGGAGGAGGCCGACGCGGCCTTGCGTGCCCACCCCGATGTGATTGCCGCCCTTGCCGATCGAGGTATCACCGATCTGGATCTGGTGTTCATGGACACCTGGACCTACGGCGAGGCGGTGACGCCCGAGAAGTACAAGGGTCGACGCCTCGGCTGGTCCGATACGTGGGTCAAGGCCGCGGAGGGTGCCAATCCCTACGCCGGTCCGGTCGGCGGGTTCCACTGCGTCATCGACGTGAACACGATGGAATTACTCGAGATCGAGGACACGTATCGCGTCGAGCGGCCGGAGATCATGGGTGAGTACGTCCCACGCCACATTCCGGAGCGAATCAGGAACGCGAGCACCCGTCCGCCGCTGAAGCCCCTCGAGATCACTCAATCCGACGGCCCGTCGTTCGAGCTCGACGGCAACAAGCTGACGTGGCAGAACTGGTCGCTGCGCGTCGGGTTCAACTACCGCGAGGGCATGACGCTGCACGCCATCAGCTACAACGACAACGGAAATGTTCGCTCCGTTGCGAATCGAATGTCGTTCGCGGAGATGGTCGTTCCGTATCGCGATCACACCGAGGATCACTATCGGCGTACCGCGTTCGACATCGGCGAGTGGGGTCTCGGTTTCATGACCACCTCGCTCGAGCTCGGCTGCGACTGCCTCGGCGAGATCCGCTACCTCGACGCGGTACTGCACAACAGCAAGGGCGAGCCGTACACGATCACCAACGCGATCTGTATCCACGAGGAAGACAACGCCGTGCTGTGGAAGCACGTCGATCACGATGCCGGAGCCGAGGTGCGCCGCATGCGTCGCCTCACGGTCAGCTTCCACGCAACGGTCGCCAACTACGAGTACCTCGTCTACTGGCGGTTCTACCAGGACGGCAACATCGAGTGCGAGGTGCGCGCGACCGGCATCATGGTCGTCACTCACTTCGACGAAGGTGGCACGCATCCGTCGGGCACGCTGGTCGACAACCGTACGTACGCGCCGTATCACCAGCACTTTCTCGTCGCCCGGCTCGATCTGGACATCGACGGCACCGAGAACACCGTGTATTCCAGTGAGACGCAACGGGTTCCGATGGGTCCCGACAATCCGTACGGCCTCGCCCTCACTCAGGTCAACACTCCCCTGACCACCGAGTCGGAGGGCAAGCAGGATTACGACTGGAACACCCAGAAGGCGTGGAAGGTCGTCAACGACAACGTCACCAACGGTCTCGGCACTCGTCCCGCCTACAAGTTGGTGCCGGGAGCGGCAATTCCGTCGATGTTCGATCCTGCGTCGCCGATCTTCCAGCGCGCCCAGGTGATCGGACATACCGTGTGGGTTACCCCCAACTCACCCGACGAGCGTTGGCCCAGTGGTGAATTCGTCAACCAGAGCGGGATCGACCACGGCCTGCCGGAGTGGACCGAAAAGGATCGAAGCATCGAGAACACCGATGTCGTCGTCTGGTACACCTTCGGTATCCACCACATCACCCGGCCGGAGGACTGGCCGGTGATGCCCGCGGACACCGTCTCGTTCTGGCTCAAACCGTTCGGATTCTTCGATCGCAATCCCTCTCTCGACGTTGTGGCGTCGGAGCCGAAGTCGTGCCATACCGATCCCGGTAGCACCTGCCATTAGCTCGCCCAACCTCAGGGAAGGTCCGCCCATGCGTCTGATCGTGGGGTACCAGGCAACATCGAGTGGAGCGGACGGAATAGCCCTGGGGGCAACGCTCGCGCGTTCTTTGCAGGCATCGCTGGACATCTGCCTGGTGCTGCCGCAGGAGCGTCCGGTGCCGTCCAAGGCTCCGGTCGAGGCGGCCTACGACGACATCTTGATCGACCAGGCCACGAGCTGGCTGGACGAGGCACTGAAATTGGTGCCCGAGGACGTCGGGGCTCGTACTCACCTGCTGTTCGACGAGTCCTTCGCGCAGGGTCTGCTCGACGCAGTCCGAGAATTCGATGCGTACATGATCGTCGTCGGGGCGGCCGGTGACGGTCTGCTCGGACGCCATTCGATCGGTACCGTCACCAGCGATCTGCTGCACGTAGCGCACGTGCCGCTCGCGCTGGCTCCGCGGGGATATCGGCATTCTCCGCCGCAGCGCGTCCGGGAGATCACCTGCGCCATCGGAAACAGGCCGGGTGCAGCGGAACTCGTCGAGGCAGCAACCGACCTGTCTGCCACCGCCGAGCTGCCGCTGCGCTTGCTGTCCCTCGTTTCCGCAGACGAGCAATCGGTACGGGGGCCAGGCGGACTCGCCAAGGCCGAGGATCTCCTGCGCACCGTGCAAGCGGAATTGCCCGCGGGGTCGGACGTGCAGTCGATGGTGGCGGAGGGCTCCGGTATCGAGAAGGCCGCTTCTTCGCTCGACTGGCACGACGGCGACGTGTTGATGGTGGGCTCGTCTCGACTCGCGCAGCCTCACCGGCTCTTTCTGGGATCGGTTGCCGCCAAGATGCTGCGGGTCGTTCCTGTTCCGATGATCGTTGTTCCGAGAGAGGCCGGCGATGAATGAGCACAAGGTAGTGGATGTCGAGTCCAAGGGCCTGTCCGCGGGCCAGCTCGGGCTGCTCGCCAGTGTCGTGCTGGGTATTTCGACCATCGCACCCGCATACGCGCTGACGGCATCGCTCGGCCCGACGGTCACCGAGGTCGGGGTGCACCTTCCGGCGATCTTCATCGTCGGCTTCATCCCGATGTTGTTGGTGGCGTTGGGCTATCGAGAGCTCAACGCGGCCGAACCCGACAGCGGTACGTCCTTCACGTGGGCGTCCAAGGCCTTCGGCCCCTACGTCGGCTGGATGGGCGGGTGGGGTCTGATCGCGGCCACCATCATCGTGCTCTCGAACCTGGCCGGGGTGGCCGTCGACTTCTTCTACCTCTTTCTCGCGCAGGTCACCAGCAACGATTCGGTGGCCGACCTCACCGGCAACAAGCTCGTCAACATCGTCACGTGTCTGGTGTTCATGGCTCTGTCCGCGTGGCTGTGCTACCGCGGCATGCAGGAGACCAAGCGCGTTCAGTACACGATGCTCGGTTTCCAGTTGCTGGTGATGGCGTGGTTCATCGTCGCCGCCTTCGTCAAGATCGGGGCGGGCGACGGGGCCGACGACATCTCGTTCGGCCTGGATTGGTTCGACCCGTTCGGCATTCCCAGCTTCTCGGCATTCACTGCCGGCCTGTCGTTGTCGATCTTCATGTACTGGGGCTGGGACGTCTGTCTGACGGTCAACGAGGAAACGGCCGGTAGCGCAAAGATTCCCGGCCGTGCAGCTCTGGTGACCGTGTTCTTCATCATCGTGTTGTATTTGCTCACCGCGGTCGCCACCCTGCTGTTCGCCGGCACCGGAGAGACCGGAAACGGACTGCAGAATCCGGACACCACCGACAACGTGTTCGCGGCTCTCGCCGGGCCGGTGATGGGACCGTTCGCGGTTCTGCTCTCGCTCGCGGTACTCAGTAGCTCGGCCAGTTCGTTGCAGGCCACGTTCATCTCACCGGCGCGCACTCTGCTGGCGATGGGTCACTATCAGGCACTGCCGAAGCGGTTCGCTTCCATCACACCGCGATTCAGTACTCCAGGATTCGCGACGCTGGTGGCGGGTGGCGCATCGGCCGGCTTCTACGCTGTGATGCGAGTGGTGAGCGACAACGTACTCACCGATACCATCGCCGCACTCGGCCTGATGATCTGTTTCTATTACGGCATCACGGCCTTCGCCTGCGTCTGGTACTTCCGAGAGGAATTGTTCACCAGCACGCGCAACGTGTTCTTCAAGTTCCTCGCGCCGCTCCTCGGCGGGGTCGGGATGGCTGTGGTGTTCGTACAGACCTCGGTCGATGCGTGGGATCCCGAGTTCGGCAGCGGCTCATCGTTGTTCGGCATCGGAATGGTCTTCCTCATCGGCGTGGGGATCATCCTTCTCGGCATCGTCATCATGTTGGTGGTGGCGCTACGCAAGCCGGAGTTCTTCAAGGGCGACATTCTCCGCCGCGACACTCCGTCGCTGATCGTGGAGGACTGACTCGGAGCCATTGTTCAGAGCTGCCGCGCCTCTCAGATCTCCTCCGCCTCGAAGCGCGCGTCGCGCTTGCGCATCTGCCGGATGATCAGTGCAACAACGCCGCCCCCGATCACGGCGCCCACGACAGCGCCTGCCCACGAGCTCACCTGCGAGTAGACATCAGGCTGCAGCCTGACGAGGACTCCGACGTAGCCGGCTGCTGCGATCACACCGACGATGATCCCTCGGAGCCGCCCGGCCTTTGCTGCGGTGTAGATGTTCACTCCGCGGACCGCCGAATAGCCGATCGTTGCACAGCTGATGAGCGTGAAGACGACGAGAATGCCCAGCGCTATCCACGCTCCGGTCGTGTTCGCCGCCCAGGGCAGAATTGCACCGCCGATGAGCGCAGCCCAGAGGAACAGCTGAAAACCGATGGCGGAGGCCTCGTTCCACACGTCCCGCTGGCGTTCGTCGTCGTAGAACTCGTCGTCCAGATCGCCGATGATTCGCATGGTCTTGATGAATGCACTCATGTCACTCCTCGTTTCCGAACAATGTCTCGACAGTGGTGTCCAACGCCGCGGCCAGCTTCAGTGCCAGGTAGACGCTCGGTGCGTAGTCGCCGCCTTCGACGGAGACGATGCTCTGCCTGGACACTCCGCAGGCCTTTCCGAGCTCCGCCTGGGTCAGCCGCGCCGCTTTCCGGTGTTCACGCACCGCGTTGGTCCTCAGCGCGTTGTTCATAACAAAAGTCAAGCTGACTTGTCAGAAAATGTCAAGCCTTCTTGTCACAAGCAATGGCGCGGCGTCGCTACCGCGGATCGAGCCCCCTCAGGAGCGCCTGCAGCCCGAACTCGAAGGCATCCTCGGATCGCTCGCGCAGATCTCCCGCGGCGTCCAGCGCAGCTTTCAGTTCCGGTTCCACGTCGCGGCCGCTGCGCCACGGCGCCTCGGGAGCCGCCAGATCCAGGGCCGAACCGAGCACGTAACTGTCGAGCACGGTGATGATGCGGAGCACGTCGGCAGGCTCGAAGCCGGCTTCTGCCAGCACCCGCGCCAACGTGTTGTACATCCCGAACGCAGCGCTGCTGTTCACGGCCTGAGCCGTCAGCAAGGGAATCAGTCGTGGGTAGCGCCCGTAACTGTTTCGATACCCGCGCGCGATCCAGGCGAGCGCCTCGCGCCACGGCATACCAGCCTCCGGCATCTCTACCTCGGACATCGCGCGACCCCGCAGCAACTCGATGATCTCGTCGCGTCCGGACACGTGGTTGTAGAGCGAGGACGGGCTGACTTTCAGCTTCTTGGCCAGCTGAGGCATGGTGAATCCGCCCGACTCCTCGACGAGAGCCAGGGCTGCCGTCGTGATGCGATCGACGTCGAGAAGCGGTGCCGACGGTCTTCCCACAGCAATTCTCCCGTATCCGTTGCGTTCGAGGCAGACATCAACGATACTTAACGAATCACATTCGTTTTAACAGGAGACCGGCATGCTGACCATCACCAATCTCACGCCTCCCGAGGCACCGATTCGGACCACCCCGACCGATCGGCCGCCACTGCGGGTCGGCCTGGTGCAACATCGCTGGAATCCGGACCCCGCAGCATCGAAAAGAGAACTGCTAGAGGCTATTTCCACAGCCGCCGGCCTCGGGGCACAGGTCGTCTTCCTGCCCGAGATCACTCTGCTGCGCTACCCGGCCGACACCCCCGCAGGCGCAGATCCCGGCAGCGCGGCCGAGGATCTGCTGACCGGGCCCACCTTCGGCCTGGCCGCCGAGGCCGCCGCCGCCAACGGCATCGTGGTCCATGCCTCGCTGTACGAGAAGTCCGAGGCGGCAGACGGATTGGGCTTCAACACCTCCATCATGGTCTCCGCCTCCGGCGAACTGCTGGCCAGAACCCGCAAGCTGCACATCCCCATCTCGGCCGGCTATTACGAGGACACCTACTTCCGCCCCGGCCCGGCCGAGGACCCGTACCCCGTCTATTCACCGGAGCAACTCGGCGGTGCCCGAGTGGGTCTACCCACCTGCTGGGACGAGTGGTTTCCCGAGGTCGCGCGTAGCTATGCACTCGGTGGCGCAGAGATACTCGCGTATCCGACGGCCATCGGGTCCGAGCCGTCGTTCCCGGCATTCGACACCCAGCCGCTGTGGCAGCACGTGATCGTTGGACACGGAATTTCCAACGGCCTGTTCATGGTGGTGCCCAACCGGTGCGGCGACGAGGGCGAGATCACGTTCTACGGGTCGTCGTTCATCTCGGATCCTTACGGCCGCATCCTGGTTCAGGCACCGCGCGACGAACCAGCTGTGCTCGTCGCAGATCTCGATCTCGATCAGCGGCGAGAATGGTTGGAGCTCTTCCCGTTTCTGCTCACTCGTAGACCGGACACCTACTCGCGCCTGACCGAGCCGGTACGCTCGGACGCCCCCTACGGCGACGGACACGCTGCGACGCCGGTGATCAAATGACTACGGCAGCAACGCAATACATCATGCCGTCCGAGACGGCACCGCAGGACAAGGTCTGGATGGCGTTCCCGTGCGAGGGCTACTCCCTCGGCGACGACCCGGCGGCCAAGCACGAGGCCCGCTCCACCTGGGCGGCCGTCGCGCACGCGGTAGCGGAGTTCGAGCCGGTGACCGTTGTCGTCGATCCGGCCGAGCGTGCGGTGGCCGCGACCTACCTTTCTCGCGATATCGACATCGTCGAGGCACCGCTGAACGATGCGTGGATGCGCGACATCGGCCCGACATTCGTTCATTTGGATGACGGTTCGGTTGCTGCCGTCGACTGGATCTTCAACGGCTGGGGCGCACAGGACTGGGCGCAGTGGGACAAGGATTGCCGCATCGGCGAGTTCGTCGCCGATCAGGCTGCGGTGCAGCGGATTACCTCTCCCATGGTCAACGAGGGCGGCGGCATTGCGGTCGACGGCGCAGGCACGGTTCTGGTCACCGAAACCGTGCAACTCGATCCCGGTCGTAATCCGAGCCTGACGAAAGCACATATCGAGGCCGAGCTGGCGCGGACCATCGGTGCGCAGCACGTCATCTGGCTGCCACGCGGGCTGACGCGTGATTCCATGCGGTTCGGCACTCGCGGCCACGTCGACATCGTTGCAGCCATTCCGTCACCGGGAACGGTTCTGGTGCACAGTCAACGAGACCAGGCTCACCCTGATCACGCGGTCAGCGCACTGATCATCGATACCTTGCGCGCCACACACAGTGGCTCGGGCGAAGACTGGAACATCGTCGAGGTGCCGGCTCCGCAGACGTTGCGGGATTCGGACGGATTCGTCGACTACAGCTACATCAATCATCTCGTCGTCAACGGCGGCGTGATTGCCTGCAGCTACGACGATCCGGCCGACAGCGAGGCGGTGGCGATCCTGCGCGACGCCTATCCAGGGAGAAAGGTGGTGAGCGTGGACGCGCGGCCGCTGTTCGAGAGAGGCGGTGGCATCCACTGCATCACCCAGCACCAGCCATCGGTGCGCGACCTCGGCTGACAGCCGGGCTTACGAGCTGCGTCGAACTTCCAACTGCTCGCCGACGACGGCGGGCTGCGCCTCGGTCACGCAGTCCAAGCGTCCATCGAGACGCAGTGACACGTTGTACTCGCCCGGCTTGAGGGCGAATGTGACGATGTCGATGCTCGAGATGTTCTCACCGACGGTGACGCGGTGGCTCAACGACAGCATGCCGTTGTGCAGAATCTCGCACATCTGTCCCGGCAGGACGTTGTCGACGTGAACGGTGATGGTCTTGGGTCCGCCGTGAACCTCGATGGTGGGCTGCGGCGTGCTCGATCCAACGAGTCTGAGGTAGCTCTTGTCTCTGCGCACGGCCTCGACTTCCCTGTTAGCGTGCTCCACCGTGAGGTGAACGTCCGACGTGGTCTCGTTGGTACTTCGTGGCGCGACGAAGGGCGGATTGGTAGTGCACATCGTCATCGGCCTCGAACCGAGCCTCTCTTATCATCGGGCGCACGCTCGACCACGTTACGAACCCGCGCCCGACCAGCCCTGCAACAGCCGCTGACACCGGACAAACGTGATGTCATCGGACAGAACATACCTCCCGGACGGCAGATCTGCGAACGGACTGATCGAAACCGAGACCTTTACGTATCTTTGCGACGTGTCACCCCAGGTCTGGGACAATCCACATGATGCCGGTCATTTGCTTGGGTCGAACCCGAGCAGTTCGGCTCTGTCGGCGGCAAGCTCGGTCTCGCGCACCTGACGCCGCCGATTCTTGATACCCACCACTCCAGCGGCGAGCCCCACCGGCGCACCGATCGCAGCCCCGATCCACAAGAACTGAAGGTTGCCGCCGCCGTAGTGAGCCAGGAGGCGAAGAGCCGCTCCTGCACCGGCGAGAAAGAAGAGCAGTCCGGCGAACGCTATCCGCGAGCGTCGAAGTTTCTGCGCGGCGTACATGTCGACCCCTCGCACCCTGGCGTATCCCGATACCACCAGGGACACGGACATCAGCACGAGGAACAGCCCGAGCGCAATCCACGCCCCGGTGACACCCGCCGCGAACGGCAGCACCGCGCCACTGATCAGTCCGATCCACAGCAAGGACTGAAATCCGACGGCAGAGGCCTCGTTCCAGATGTCGCGTTGGAGCTCGTCGGCGTAGAACTCGTCGTCGAGGTCGCCGATGAATCGGGATGCTGTGACGAATGCACTCATGATCGACCTTTCTCTTGGGCTATGGACTAGGCAAAAGTCAACTCTGCTTGTCATAAAATGTCAAGGGTGATTGTCATTGGCCTGCTTTTACGTCGACGTAACGCGGGAAACAGACTCGTCACCGCGGAACATACCGTCGCAATAACTTCCCTTTACTGTTCGCAATCGCGAATACACCTCTGTATACAAACTCCGAAAGGGCCGTAGATGCCTGCTGTCTCGAAGCGCATGTCCGTCAAGCGCGTCATGGTCGTTCCCGCAGCTCTGGCTGCATTGAGCCTGGTCGCCACCGCCTGCGGCAGCAAGGCCGGCGACACCACCTCCGCCGAGGGCGGCGGCGGTGCCACAACCTCGTGCGTGGACACCTCTGGTGACACCATCAAGGTGGGCTCGCTCAATTCCCTGTCCGGCACCATGGCGATCAGCGAAGTGACAGTGCGTGATTCGATCGCACTGGCCGTCGAACAGATCAACGCAGCGGGCGGCGTCAACGGCAAGCAGATCGAGGTCGTCGCCGAGGATGGCGCGTCCGAGCCCACCGTGTTCGCCGAGAAGGCAGAGAAGCTCATCAGCAGCGATTGTGTTGCAGCAGTTTTCGGCGGTTGGACCTCGTCGAGCCGCAAGGCGATGCTGCCCGTGTTCGAGGACAACGACGCTTTGCTCTACTACCCCGTGCAGTACGAGGGCCTCGAGGCGTCGGACAACATCTTCTACACCGGTGCCACCACCAACCAGCAGATCATTCCGGCCCTGGACTACCTGAAGGAACAGGGCGTCAAGTCGCTCTACCTGGTCGGTAGCGACTACGTCTTCCCGCAGACGGCCAACCGCGAGATCAAGGCCTACGCCGCGGCCAACGGCATCGAGATCAAGGGCGAGGACTACACCCCGCTCGGCTCGACCGACTTCTCGACCATCGTCAACAAGGTGCGCTCCGCCGATGCCGATGCGGTGTTCAACACCCTCAACGGCGACTCGAACGTCGCATTCTTCCGCGAATACACCAACGCCGGCCTCAAAGCTGCTGACATGCCGGTCATCTCGGTGTCCATCGCCGAGGAGGAGGTGGCGGGCATCGGAGCTGCGAACATCGAGGGCCAGCTGACAGCCTGGAACTACTACCAGACCGTCGACTCCCCGGAGAACACCAAGTTCGTCGCCGACTACAAGGCGAAGTACGGTGCCGACAAGCCCACCTCGGATCCCATGGAGGCTGCCTACACCTCGGTCTACCTGTGGAAGAACACCGTCGAGAAGGCCGATTCCTTTGCGGTGGCCGACATTCAGGCCGCAGCCGATGGCGTCAGCTTCGCCGCTCCCGAGGGTGAGGTCGTCATCGACGGCGACAACCACCACATCTCCAAGACCGCCCGCATCGGTGAGATCCGCGCCGACGGACTGATCTACACGGTGTGGGAGTCCCCCGAAGCGATTGCACCCGACCCGTTCCTCGAGACCTACGACTGGGCCTCCGACCTCAACTGACCATCCCCTCGTGCGCGTTTTGCGTAGCTCTGGCTACGCAAAACGCGCACGAGCTCCGAAGGAGCTCCCCCATGGACGTCGTGATCGGACAGTTGTTCACCGGCCTGTCGATCGGATCCATTCTCTTGCTCGCCGCCCTCGGGCTCTCACTGACGTTCGGTCAGATGGGCGTCATCAACATGGCACACGGCGAGTTCATCATGGCCGGTTCCTACACGGCCTACGTTGTGCAGCAGATCGTCTCGACCGGCGGTGCCTCACTGTTCATCTCGCTGATCGTCGGCTTCCTCGTCGGCGGCGCGATGGGTGTGCTGCTCGAGGTGACGCTGATCCAGCGCATGTACCACCGCCCACTCGACACCCTGCTCGTGACGTTCGGCGTCGGGCTCATCCTGCAGCAGCTCGCACGCGACATCTTCGGCGCTCCGGCGGTCAACGTCGTCTCCCCGGAATGGCTGAGCGGCGGCGTCGACATTCTCGGTGCGGTGGTCCCCAAGACCAGAATCTTCATTCTCGTCCTCGCCGTCGTCGCCGTTGTCGCACTGTCGATAGCGCTGAAGAAGACCGCAATGGGTCGACGCATCCGCGCGGTGGTGCAGAATCGCGATCTGGCGGAGACCTCGGGCATCTCGAGCCGCAGGACCGACATCTCGACGTTCTTCCTCGGCTCCGGTCTGGCGGGCGTCGCAGGCGTGGCCCTGACTCTGATCGGATCCACCAGTTCGACTGTGGGACAGAGCTATCTGATCGACGCCTTCCTCGTGGTCGTCGTCGGCGGACTCGGCCAGATCAAGGGTGCCGTGATCGCCGCCTTCGCTCTCGGCATCCTCAACTCGTTCATCGAGTACAGCACCACGGCCTCGATCGCCAAGGTCATCGTGTTCGTCCTCATCGTGATCTTCCTGCAGGCCCGCCCGCAGGGCTTGTTCGCCGTCAAGACTAGGAGCCTGGTATGAGCGAGTTCATCGCCAAGCGCGGCGCTCTACTGGGATTCGCGCTCGCCGCGATCCTGCTGTTCGCCGTCGCTCCGGCCGTCCTCAGCGACTTCCGGTTGAATTTGCTGGGCAAGTTCATCTGCTACGCGATCGTGGCCGTCGGAATCGGATTGGCCTGGGGTCGAGGCGGAATGCTCACCCTCGGCCAGGGCGTGTTCTTCGGGATCGGTGCCTACATCATGGCCATGCACCTGAAGATCTCCGACGCCGATCTTCGTGGTGACGCCGTTCCGGACTTCATGTCCATCGCCGGTATCCGTGAATTGCCCTCGTACTGGCTGCCGTTCACCTCACCCATCACGACGATCCTGGGCATCCTGTTCGTGCCTGCCCTGGTGGCTCTGGTTCTCGGACTCGGTGTGTTCAAGCGCCGGGTCAAGGGCGCGTACTTCGCGATCCTCAGTCAGGCCCTGGCCGCGGCCTTCGCCATCCTGCTCATCGGACAGCAGAGTACCGGGGGTTCGAACGGGCTCAACAGGTTCCGCACGTTCTTCGGGTTCAACCTCAACGACCCCGCGAACAAGCAGATGCTCTTCTTCATCGCCGCAGGCGTGCTGCTCGCCGTCGTCGCCATCACCCGCCAGCTGATGTACTCGCGTTACGGCGAGCTGCTGGTGGCGGTGCGTGATCAGGAGGAGCGCGTGCGCTTCCTCGGTTACGACCCGGCCAACGTCAAGATCGTGGCGTACGTCGCCGCGGCCTTCTTCGCCGGTCTGGCCGGAGCACTGTTCGTTCCGATCGTCGGCATCATCTCCCCCAACGACGTCGGCATCGTCCCGTCCATCGCGTTCCTCATCGGCGTCGCCATCGGCGGCCGCACCACCCTTCTCGGCCCGGTCCTCGGTGCCCTCGGAGTCGCGTGGGCTCAGACCACGCTATCCGAGCAGTTCCCGTCCGGCTGGACGTACGCGCAGGGGCTGCTGTTCGTGGTGGTCGTCGGATTCTTCCCCGCCGGCATCGCCGGACTCTTCGCACTGCGCAAGCGAAAGCAGGAAGCCGAATCGGTCCCCGAATCGAGCGCAGAACCAGAGAAGGAACTCGCACGATGATCCATGTCGAAGGCCCGCAGCCTACGTTCGGCGGCAACGCCGGCATGTCCAGTCAGTACCTCGAAGTCCGAGATCTCACGGTCAGTTTCGACGGTTTCAAGGCCAACACGAACGTCGATCTGACACTGATGCAGGGCGATCTGCGCTTCCTCATCGGACCCAACGGTGCCGGCAAGACCACGCTGATCGACGCCATCACCGGTCTCGTTCCGGCGACCGGCTCGGTCACCAAATCCGGGGTGGAACTGCTGGGCAAGAAGGTGCATCAGATCGCTCGCCTGGGCATCGGTCGAACCTTCCAGACCGCCAGCATCTTCGAAAATCTGACGGTGTTGCAGAACCTGGACATCGCCGCCGGATCCGGACGATCGGTGCTGACGATGTTGCGTCGTCGAGGATCGGTGCTGCCTGCCATCGAGGAGGCCCTCGAGACCATCGGCCTGACAGCCGAACGGGACAAGGCCGCAGGGATCCTCGCGCACGGCCAGAAGCAGTGGCTCGAGATCGGAATGTTGTTGGTACAGAACGCCGATGTGCTCCTGCTCGACGAGCCGGTCGCCGGAATGAGCCACGAGGAACGCGAGGAGACGGGTCAGCTGCTGCAACGTATCGGCGGTGAGCGAACCGTAGTGGTGGTGGAGCACGACATGGACTTCATGCGGATGTTCGCCACCTCGGTGACGGTGTTGGCTGCCGGACGCGTTCTGGCCGAGGGCACCGTGGCCGAGGTCCAGGCCGATCCGAAAGTCCAAGAGGTCTATCTCGGCACCGCCGCGGCGGGCGAGGAACTCGAACAGATCGCAGAAGAGGGAGCCGGTCATGCTTGAACTGGTGGATGTGCGTACCGGTTACGGCCGCAGCGAAGTGATTCACGGTGCGTCGCTGACGGTTCCGGCCGACGGTGTGGCTGCGGTGATGGGCCACAACGGTGCAGGCAAGACGACGCTGTTGCGCGCAGCGGTCGGGTTGTTGAAGGTGAACTCCGGCAAGGTCATGTTCGACGGTGAGGATGTCAGTGCGTTGCGACCCAGCGCCCGCGTCGCCCGGGGCCTCGCCTACGTGCCGCAAGGTCAGCAGTCGTTCGGCCAGTTGACGACGGCCGAAAATCTGCAGGTGGTCGCCGACGGACGCAAGCGTGGCAAAGCTCTCGTCGACGAGGCACTCGATCTCTTTCCGGCGCTGAAGGAATTGCTCGGCCGCAGAGCAGGATTGCTCTCGGGTGGTCAACGCCAACAACTGGCCATCGCCCGCGCACTGATCACCGAACCTCGGATGCTGATCCTGGACGAGCCGACTGAGGGCATCCAGCCGTCGGTGGTCGCCGAGATCGAACGCACCATCCTCGAGCTCACCCGTCGCGGCGGACTCGGCGTGTTGTTGGTGGAACAGCACATCGGCTTCGCGTTGGAATCGGCTCAGAACTACTACATCCTCGAGGCCGGCCGCATCACGTCCACCGGCGTGGGCGGAGCCGAATCCGAGGCCGACGTACGCGCAGCCATGGCAATCTGACCGGACGAATGATGCCGCGCAAGGACCTTCGCGAGAAGGTCTACTCGTCGCTGCGCCGGGATCTTGTCTCCGGTGCCATCAGCTCCACGGAACGGCTCGGCGAGGAGCGTCTCGCGGAGCTGTACGGGGTCTCACGCACTCCCGTGCGGGAGGCACTGGCACGGTTGCAGGCCGACGGTCTCGTCACCCGTGACGAGGCCGGCCTGCATGCTTACCGCCCTCGACTGACCGACCTGCCCGATCTCTACGAGCTGCGGGCCACCCTCGAGGCCCGCGGCATCACGCGTTCGACGTCGCAGTCCTTCGATCGGGCCGCACTGTCGAACCTGTCGGCCACCTGGGTCGCGCTCCGCACCGACCCGCCCGACACCACCGACGACCTGGTGGCTCTCGACGAAAGCTTTCACGTGACATTGCTTGCAACGTCGGGTAATTCGGCACTCACCGATGCCCTGTGCACGGTCAATGCCAAGGTACGTCCGGTACGGATACTCGGTGGACTCGATGCATCGGCCGTCGTCTCGGCGATCGATCAGCACATCGACATCGTCGAGCACGTGTTGGCCGGAACCCTCGATACCGCTCTGGAACTACTTCTCGCCCACATCGAATCCTCGCGCGATCGAGTGGTCGAGCGTGCCCAGCACGCCGCGGCTCTGGCGGGTGCCGTCCGAATCTGACGCGTCAGACGCGACCCGCCAGGAGTGGAGCCTGCGGAACGACCCGACTAGCCCGACAGGAGTGGAGCCTGCGGATCGACCCGACTAGCCCGACAGGAGTGGAGCCTGCGGAACGACCCAACTAGTCCGAGAGAATTCGATCGATGTCGTCGAGCACGGCCTGTCCACCCTTGGGTCCGACGCCCGTGATCCAGTAGGACTGATCCACCGCGTGCGGATTCGGCAGCGCGGCTGCATTGGCGGTGATCGACGCCGGGATCGCTTCCGGGTCCGACGGATCGGTAGCGGTGACGACGATCAGGTCCGCTGCCGCCTGGGCAGCCAGTTCGGGCGAAAGGTCGACCGAGATCTCGTCGGCCCATTCCGTCCGCGGCGGAGTGGTGAACCCTGCGCACTCGAGGGTGCTGCCGGCGAACGAAGACGGCCCGTACAAGGTCAGCTCACCGTTGCGAGGCCGGATGAGTTGCGCTGTCTCCCCTTCGGTTCCGAACTTCTCGGCAATCTCGCCGCACCGGTCGTCGTATGCGTCGAGCAGTTCCTCCGCCTGTGCCTCCCTGCCGAGTACGCGTCCGACGAACCGGACACTGTCGCGCCACGGATCGGATTGGGAGGCGATGAACACCGTCGGTGCAATGGCGGAGAGTTGGTCGTAGTACTCGGCGTGCCGGGTTTCGGTGCCGAGAACGAGGTCGGGTTGCAGGGCCGCAATGTCCTCGATGGTCGGTTCGGCCACGGTGCCGACCGTCGCGATGCCTGCCGCTTCGGCACCGAGATACGACGGCACACCGCTCACCTCACTGAGTACCGCGGTGCCGACAGGTACGACGCCGAGGGCGACGGTGGTGTCGAGTTCGACCGGCTCGAGAGTGACCACGCGCAGTGGGGTTTCCGGAACGTCGACGGTTCCCCGAACGGTCTCGATCGATCTGGCGTCACCGCTCTCGGTCGTGGCCGCAGTGGACGAGCACGCGGTCACAGCGAGCGCTACGACGACGAGCGCGAGCCCGGCAATGCGAGCCTTGAACTTCGTCATGGGTCCTCCGAAGGTGGGTTGTGCTGGATCATAAAGAGGTTAGCCTAGCCTTCAATAGCCCGATGACGATCCGGCAGCCAGTCGGTACGGTGTGACTGTGACCACTCCACGTATTCCGTCCGGAACCGCCAAGACTCTCGGGCCCGTCAACTGGGTCATCTGCAAGGTGATAGCCAAGGGTGCGGGCGTGCCGAATCCCCATCTGTTCACCACCCTCGGTCGCACCGGCGGCCTGTTTCGAGCCTGGCTGTTCTACAGCGGGCACCTGATGCCCGGCGGCAAGATCTCGCGCAAGGAATCGGAAATGGTGATCCTGCGCGTGGCCCACCTACGCGATTCCGCATACGAAATGGACCACCACATTCGGCTCGGCCGGCGCGCGGGTATCGACCGGGATCTACTCGAGTCGATCATGACCGGACCGGACGCGCCGGGACTGTCGGCGCGTTACCGCACCATTCTGACCGCCGTCGACGAGCTCATCGATACCAAATCGCTCACCGACACCACGTGGGCCGAGCTCGCTACGCAGTTCGACGAACGTCGCCTCATCGAATTCATGCTTTTGGTCACTCAATACGACGGCCTGGCAACGACTCTCGGCACCCTGCGCGTCGAACGCGACTACGGCGACCGGCCACCACGACGATGAGCGAGTCGACCGAGACGGCACTGCGCCGCGCCCTCGAGATGATCGAGCCGGAGATGCTGCGCGGACTGGCACGCACAGACGGCGGTTACGTCGAGTTGTTGCCGGACGTTCCGGCCCCGAACCCGTCGCCGGCGAGTATCGCGATGAACAATCGTGTGGTGGCAGCGATCTACGAAAAGCTGTGGCGCCCGTTCGGAGTGTCCCTGATGGGGATCGCCGGCATGTCGATGTCGGCCGAGCGCGCCAAAGCCGTCGCCGACCTTCGATTGAGCGGCCCGCAGCGTGTACTCGACGTTGCCTGTGGCCCAGGGAATTTCACAAAGTTCCTGTCCGAGGCTCTCACCGGTGACGGGCTCGCAGTGGGGTTCGACATCTCCGAGGCGATGATTGCCCGGGCAGTGCGCGACAACCGAGGCCCATGTGCGGCATACGTGCGCGGGGATGCAGCGCATCTGCCGTATGCGGAGGCGACATTCGACGCCGTCTGTTGCTACGCCGCGCTCTATCTCGTTCCGCAGCCGATGACGGTGCTGGACGAGTTGATTCGCGTCCTACGGCCGGGTGGACGCATCGCCATCATGACCAGCTGCGAGCCACGCCCGGCACCGCTCGGTTCGGTGGTGGGCTTCGGAACCGGCCTGGCGGGCGTCAGGATGTTCCCGAAGAATCAGTTCACCGATATCTTCGACCGGGCAGGTATGACCGATATCGAGCAGGAGATTCGCGGACTGGCCCAATTCGTCAGCGCCACCAAGCAATAGACGGCTGGGACGGTCTTCTAGTTCTTAGGTCCGTAATCATCTACGATCCATCGCCCGTCGTGATCGGAAACGGTCACGGCGAGAATGTTGGCCACCGTACCGCCGTCGGGCGACTGCACGTTACGGGTCTGCTGCTGCGCGAACACCGAGATCTTGTACACCCCGTCGATCTCGGAATCGACTGCTGCCGAGAGCGCCTCGCCCGAGGCGACCACCTGCGACTCGGTCATGATCGCCGTCAGTGCATCCTTCACGCCGTCGTACCGGTCCTGCAACGGTTGCGCGGCACCGTCCTTGACACTGGCGAAGAATGCATCCAGGTCGTTGTAGTCGTACGTCAGCGATCTGGTCGTGTAGTCCCGGGCTGTGTTCAATGCGATCTGCCGATCGGTCTCCTGCTGCCGCGCAGCGGCGAGATCGCCTGCCGCGGTGTGCCACAGGTAGCCGAACACCGCTGCCACCACGACGGCAACCACCGCCAGTGCCGCTGCGACAACCGTGTAGGTCGAGCGACCGGACCCGCGGGGAGTGGAGGTCGTCGACGCCTGGGGCGCAGTGGAATCCGAGGCCGTCGACGAGCTCTCGGCCGGGGTGTCGTGTTCCTGAGGGGGCGCGGTATCGGTCATGAGGGTCACTCCAGTGTGGGATAGAGAAATCGGTCAGTTCGGGATGGTCACGGCTACACGCGCGGGCCCTCCCTCCGGGAAGATTCCCCCCAGCATGTCGATGATCTTTCCGGCGTCCACCCGCAAGGGCTTGATCGGTGCCGTGTACGGCTTCAGCAACGTGGCGATCAACGCCAGGTCGGGGGATGTCGGTGTCAGGTAGCTGTCGATCTTGGCGACGAGTGGACCGACCTCGTCGTCCCACACGTCCGAGGCCACATAGGAGTACTGCTCGAACGCTTGCAGAAGACTCGACACTCCCTGGCCGGTGGACCCCACCCACGGACCGGCGTCGGTGAGTACCGGACCGTAACCGTAGGCCTGTCGGCCGAGCTGCTGGGCGTTGTCGTAGAGATGCCGGATCTCCTCGTTCTTGTCCCGCAGTGTCAGAGCGAGCAGCCTGAAAGTGTCGACGAGGTTGTCGATCTCCGGGTCGCGGCCCACCACCGCGGTGTTTGCGGTCTCCGACAGTCCCGAGATCGCACCGGTGTCGATCTGCGCCACGAGCGCATCGACTTTCCCGAGGGTGTCGCTGACGGTGGCCGAGACGAGCGTCCGATCCACCGGGATCACCGACCCGTCGTGCAGGAACGGTGCGCCTGCGTGGCGCGGTCGGATGTCGAGGTACTGCTCCCCCGCCACCGACAGGTTGGCCACGACGGCATCGGAATCGACCGGAATGCGATGGCTCGCATCCAGACTGAGAGTCACGCTCAGTCCGTCGGCGGTGACGGCGATGTCGTCGACCTCGCCGATCTTCATTCCGCGTGAGGTGACCTGTGAGGTGGTCATCAGACCGCCTGAGCTCGCCAGTTCCACGATGACCGTGTTGTGGTCGCGGCGCGGGTCCATGCCGAGAACACCGATACTCATGTAGCCGATGCCGGCCACGGTGAGTATCAACAGCGCGACGAGTGAGAACACCGTGGAGAATTTCATCGCACTATTCCGATCGATCGCAGGACGCCGATCATGTCGTCGGCCCTGGCCCCTGCGTCCGGTGCCTCTTCGGCTCGAACGGAGTCGATCGCGATGTTCGGCGTCGTGGAGAAGAAGGGCACGAGGCGCTCTCTCAGCAGAGTATTCACCTTCTCGGCGTTCATCGGGACGGTGGTGTCGGCCGACGAGATGGTCATGATCGCGGGCAGTATCACGGCGATCGCGCCGCTCAATTCCTGATAGGGCGGAGCGAGTACGTCACCGACGTGCTGCGTCCCGTAACCGAGGGCGAGGATCAAATTCACCACACTGAAGAGCACCTCGGAAAGTCCCTGAGCCCGCGATGGGCCCAGGTCCAACACCCGCGTCAGTCCCGCCTCCTGCTGTATCAGCGTATTCGAAACTCCCTCTGCTGCAGCGAGAATCCGGTCGATGTCGACGGTGTTGGCTCCGAGATCGGCAATGGCCGCACGGGCCGCAGTGTTCACCCGATCGAACATCTGTGGATCCTGCGGCACCGCCGCGTTGACGTTGTTCACCGCCTCCTGCAGTTGGACCACGTGTCCTCCGGTCACCACGTTCGACAACCCGCGCAATACGTCCTCGACGTTGTCGGCCGGCACGGTCCGTTCGAGAGGAATGAGATCCCCGTCCGCCAATTCGCCACCACCGGAATCATTCTCGGGCGGCTGGAGCGAGATGTAGATCTCGCCCAGAATTGTGCTCTGCCGAAGCTCGGCGATCGTGTTCTCGGGTAGGCGGACCGCGGCCGCCAGATCGACCGTCGCAACCGCTTTGTCGTCTTCGAGCGTCACGTGGTCCAGAACCCCGGCATCGACGCCGTCGACGACCACCTTGGCTTTGGCCGGCAGATTCAGCACGCTGGCGAACTCGATGTCCACGGTGTACTTGTCGCCGTCGACATAGCTGCCGGGGATCGGCAGATCGGCCGGGTTCACGCTGCACCCGGCGATCACCGTTCCGATCACCAGAATCGTTGCGGCCCGGAATCGTGTTCGCGTCATCGCCATCCCGCCGATCCGAGAATCAACTGCACCAGTCCGACGTCGATGACATCGCCGCGCTGCTGGTCGGCCGAACAGGTGGGGCGGTACTTGTTGATCACCGCACAGATCTCGTTCGGAGAATTGGTGTCGATCTCGAATTGCGGCGGGTGGTAAGTCAATCGGCCCGCACGCAGATCCTCGTCGTAGAGCGTCACCAACGAATCGGTCACGGCGGGGACCTGTTCGAGAATGTCCTTGATATCGCCGATACGCCCCAGCCCCACGTCCACGATGGGTATCAACTGGTCCAAAAATGCATAGATCTTGTCGCTGTACTTGTCGAGTTGTCGTTCCAGGACGGGAATGAGCTCCACCGCCAACCCCACTGCGTCGGAGAACTCGTTGGTGAATTCGGACAGCGTGATCATGCCCGCCTTCAAGTTGTCCAGCAGCTTGGCGACGTCGGGCCAGTTGACCGCGAACACGTCGACGAGCTTGTCGATATTGTCGATCAGACGTCGCACGGTGGCATCCCGGTCGGTGGGCTCACCCACCAGCACCGAGAGCTGCTGGATGGCCGAATTGAGCTGTGGCCCAGATCCGTCGAGGGCATCGTCGAGCGATCGAAGGGTGTTGCCGAGTATCTCCGGTCGATTACCGTCTGCATCGGCCGGACCGAGCAGATCCGTGGCGAGCTTCGAAACGGCATCGAAGGTCTCGCTCGCACCGAGAGGAGTCCGCGTGCGCGCCAGCGGAATGCACTCGGTTCGGTCGAAACCGGGCCCGTCGGTGTACGGCTCGGTGAATTCCACGCGCCGGTCGGTAACAATGGAACTGGACAATGTCACCGCGCCCACATCGGCCGGTAAGGCGAGGTTCTCGTCCACCTCCATGGTCACCAAGACGCCGTCGGGAACGTCCTCGTCGGTGGCGATGGACGTCACCGTTCCCACCTCGACGCCGAGCATGGAGACCGAGTTGCCCTCGTACAGGCCTACCGTGTCGGTGAATTCCGCACAGACACTGGAGGTTCGGCCCACCACATCGAGCGAACCACTCGCGGACGCAACGGTACCGGTCAGTGCGGCCACTGCCACCAGCGATACTGCGACCACGACCGGTCGCTTCCACTGTGGAGCCATCAGCACGCCCTCCCCGGAAGCGGAATACACACGGCCGCGCCGGTGACGACGCTCTGCGACTGATCGACGACCGCACCATCGGCGTCACCGTGTGCCACCAATGCGCCGATCTGGTCGGAGGCGGTCTTGACCTGGGTCAGCGCCGCATCGAAGTCGCCGAATTGCGCGAAGACCTTCTGCACTATCTCCTCCAGCTGCACCACCGAAGGCTCGATGCCCTCCTCGTATGCCATCAGGGGCCGGTGCAACAGCGCGAACAGGCGCTTCAAAAGATCGAAGGCGCTGACCACATCCGTGCGCTTGTCACCGAAGCCTTTGGTCAGAGTCCCCAGTTGCCGCACCAACTCGTCCAGCATGAGGTCATCGGACGACAGAGCCGCGGTGTACTCGTCGGACACCGCCAAACCCCTTTCGAGTTGATCGGAGCGCTGAGCGATCACATCGGTGAGTTGGGTGAGATTGTCGACCACCCGGCGAGTCGACTCCGGCTGGACGGTCAACGCCGCGTCCACCTCGGCGATGGTCGCGCGCAGTGTCGAGCCGTCGATGTCGCGGACCAACGGTGTCACCTGCTCGAGTGTCTTCGAAAGGTCGAACGGGGTCTTGGTGCGCTCCGTCGGAATGGGGGTATCGCCGAGAGGTGCCTCGCCGGCGGACACGAGCTTGACGTAGTGCCCACCGATCGGAGTCAGCAATTGCACCGAGAGACTCGAGGTATCACCGACGAAGACATCGCGATCCACTCCGAATGTGACGTCGACGTGATCGCCCGCGAGAGCCACCGTGCGCACTGCGCCGACTGCGATGCCGGCAATTCGGATCTCGTCCCCGGCCGCCAGGCCACCGGACGAGCCGAAATGCGCGACGTATGTCTTCTCGCCGAACGGCACGGCGTACACCGCTCCTGCTCCCAGCAGCAGGGCTGCAGCCACGAGCGCGCCGAGCAGACCCCACGTCAGATGCTTGCGGTTCTCGGACTGCTCGTCGCGAACGCCCTTGCGGACCGTTCTGTTCATCGGCACACCACCAAATTCTGATTACCGAGAACGATCCGACCGATTCCCGGAATATCCTGCTGTCCTCGACTACACGTGTAGGTCTGCCCCGGTTCGGGGATACTCCGGTTCAATCCGGTCAACAACGACGGGGCCAATGCCAGCACCTCCGTCACCTGATCGGTTTGCGGGATCAGCCGCCGAAGCATGCCGTCCACCGGTGCGTATCCGCCGTCGTAGGCGTCGCGCAGTTGCTCGCCCAGTCCGACCAGTGGGCCGAAGCCGTAGTTGGTCTGATCGAGGGACGACAGGACGCGATCCATCTCGGTACTCAAGCGCGATACCAGCGAGGTCAACTGCTCGACGAGGCTCGCCACCGATGCCGACTTTCCGCCGATGGTCGAGGAGATGCGGCCCAGGTTGTCGATCAGCAGGGCGATGATCGCCTCACGTTGGGTGGCGAAGGTGGTGATGGTGTCGATGTCTCTCAACACCGGCGCTATTCCGCTGCCGTCGCCCTGCACCATCCGAAGAATGTTCTGCGCGAACAGGTTCAGCTGATCGGTGTCCAATGTGTCGAAGATCGGCTCGAACCCGTTGAACAACTCGGTGATGTCGAAGGAAGGCACCGTGTTCTCGAGCGAGATGGTGGAACCGGCAGGAAGTAGCAGCCCGGAATCGGATCCCGATTGCACCAGTTCGACGTACCGCTGACCGAGCAGGTTCTGGTATCTGACGGCTGCCTGCGTTGTCTCGTACACCGACCGAGAGGACTCGACCTCCACCGACACCGTCGCCAGTGAGCCGTCGAGCTCGATCGACTCGACCTTGCCGATCTGCACTCCCGACATGCGAACATCGTCGCCCTCGTACAATCCCGATACATCGTCGAAGGTCGCTGTGTAATAAGACTTCTCACCGCTCACAGGAGTTCGCAACGCTGCGACGATCACGTATGCGCACAGCACGATCACCACGGTGAACACCACCAATTTGACGACGGTCCCGCTCACTTTGATCACCGCTCCCCCCGACTTTCGTATGCGGACACTGCGCTCGTCATGTTCGGCATCGTGCGCACGATGACGTCGAGCTGCAGTTGCGGCGCACCGTCGACCATCGGGAACGCATCGGACACACCGTCGATGACCGTCGGCACCCGGTCGTATGCCGGGGCCAATGTTCCGAGCGAGGCGGTGATCGGCACCAACAGGTCCAGAGTGGTCGAGAGCAACTTCGTCAGGTTCGGGTTGTTCGTCTCGAGCAACTTGCCCAACGGAACAAGCAATTCGTTGCTCAGGCCGTCGATGGCGTCGAGGGTGCGGGTCCGGTTGTCCATCGGCTCGTAGTAGGCGCTGTTGTCCACCACTCCCACCACCAGATCCAGCAGCGGCGGTATCAGATCGTCGATGCCCTGTCCCAGTTCGCCGCCGCGATGCAACTTGAGCGACAGCGGATCGATCTGATTCTCGGTGAGCATACGGGCGGTGTCGAAGTAGGGCTTCAGGCTTTCCGACACGTCCGAGGAGATCCGAGCCAGCAGATCCCTCAGGTGTTGCACCTGGTCGGTATCGAGCACCTCGGTCAATGCCGCGACCCGCCGAAAGACGCTGGTGACAGTGACATTGGCACTATCCGGTGCAATGGTGAGCGTCGAGTTCTCCGGAAGGGCTTCGCCCCTACCGTCGGAGATCAGCTCGATGGCCGTCGAACCGAAGACGTTGGACGACGTGAACTGGGCCTGCAGCGTCTCGGTCAATTCTGCCGATTGAGCTCCGTCGATGGACAATTCGATTCGCTGGCGACCGAATCCGAGTGTGTCGATCCGGTCGACGGTACCGATCGCAAGTCCCCTGAACTTGACCTCGGCCCCCGGGGCAAGACCATCGCCGACGGTTGCCGCATCGATGGTCAACGGGAACTTCGACTCGAAATATCCCTTGGCGTAGGCGGTGAGCAGCACCGCCACAACAGCGACGATCGCGACGACGACCAGCCCACGCGTTCTGAGCGCAGCCGGCCCGGCAGACCGTCCGGACAAATCCTCGAAAACTGCCATCAGCCCGAAATCCTTATGCCCGAATCGAATCCCCACAGCACGATCGTCAGGATCATGTCCAGAACGACGACGGCGATCAGACTCGCTCTGATCGCGCGCCCCGATGCCCGCCCCACACCCTCGGGTCCGCCGGATGCGTAGTAGCCCTGGTAGCCGTGGATCAGGATGATGGTGATGACGAATATCGTCGCCTTGAGCAGCGACCAGACGACGTCCATCGGCTGCAGGAACGCCGTGAAGTAGTGATCGTAGGTACCCGAGGACTGGCCGTTGAACACGTTGACGACCACCTGGCACGCAACGTAACTGAGAATCAACGTCAGCAGGTAGAGCGGAACGATGGTGATGATGCCCGCGATCACTCGCGTGGTGACGACGAACGGGATCGAACGAATTCCCTGCGCCTCGAGGGCATCGATTTCCTCGGAGATTCGCATTGCGCCGATCTCTGCGGTCATGCGACACCCGGCCTGCGCGGCGAAGCCGATGGCCGCGACCATCGGTGCCAGCTCACGGGTGCTGGCATAGGCGGAGACGAACCCGGTGAGCGGTTCCATGCCCACCATTCCCAGCGTGTTGAATCCCTCGATGCCGATGGAGGCCCCCACCGCGACACCCAGTACGACGAGCACCGAGACGGTGCCCCCACCGACCACCAATGCCCCACTGCCCCAGGTGATGTCGCTGAGAATCAGCATCATCTGCCGACGGTAGGTACGCACGGTATGCGGAATGGCGGTGAGCACCTGCACGCAGAAGGTCAATTGATGACCGAGCGCCTGCAGCATCGAACCGGGACCGCGCCCGAGGCGCTGGACGTACCGGCCGACCTGGACGGTGCCGTGCGGCGAGTAGCGAGATGGTGTTGCCATCGATTGGACTCCCTATCCCAGCTTCTGCGGCATGAACATGGCCACCAACTGAGTGATGACCACATTGACGGTGAAGGCCGAGATCACTCCGACGACAACAGCAGCATTGACGGCATTGGCTACGCCGCGGGGCCCGTCCACGGCGGCAAAGCCGCGCTGACAGGCGACGATGACCACGATCACCCCGAAGATCTCCGTCTTGATCAGGGCGACCACCAGATCGCCGACCGACGCGAAGGATGCAAACGACGAGATGTAGCTTCCCGGTGTGCCGCCCTGAAATCCGACATTGATCATGTACCCGGCGGCGATCCCCATGAAGATGATCAGGATGCACAACAGCGGTGCTACGAACAGAATCGCCGCGAGCCGGGGTACGACGAGGCGTCGGACCGGGTCGATGCCCATGGTCTTCAGCGCATCGATCTCGTCGCGGATCGTGCGCGATCCGAGGTCCGCGGCGATGGCCGAACCGGCGGCCCCACCGAGAAGCAGAGCGGCGACGATGGGCGCGCCCTGCCGGATCACCCCGAGACCGCCCGCGGCGCCGGCGATCGACGTGGCCCCGATCTGGTCGGTGAGCGAACCTACCTGGACCGAGACGATGACCCCGAACGGGATGGAGACAAGGATGGCGGGAACTGCAGTGACGGTGACAACGAACCAGGCTTGATCGACCGAATCACGCCATGGATGGCGCAGTCGGACGATGTCGGCAACGAGGTGAACGAAGGCGTCGAGGGCCAGCTCGAGCGCGCGACCGAAGGTACGAAATCCGGTGGACACGCGCGAGCGCCCGGCTCCGCTGACGTTCGATCGGATCGCCAACTCGACTCACCCCCCTGGTGATGTTGCGAAGCACTTGTGGGTGCTTCCGCAGCGCGCACCGAACCCCTCGGAGCGTCGCGAAAGGGAAAGTATCAGCTGGTCTCCGGGCAGGTGACGTTTTCATCACCTATCGACCTATGACTGTTCACAGAATCGATAGCACTGCTTCATGATCCGAGTTGACCATCAGAACTGAGCGCCGTCACAACGAACGGCGGCGACCACCGAAGTGGTCGCCGCCGTCGTGTTCGGGGAGAGGATCAGAAGTTGATCATGTGGCCTGCGAGGCCGTGGATCGCTTCCTGCAGCGCCTCCGACAGAGTCGGGTGCGTGTGGACGTTGCGGGCCAGCTCGTTGACCGTCAGGTCCCACTTCTGGGCCAGGGTCAGCTCGGGCAGCAGCTCCGAGACATCCGGTCCGATGAGGTGGCCACCCAGAAGCTCGCCGTGCTCGGTGTCGGCGATGAGCTTGACGAAGCCCGTCGCGTCGCCCAGGCCGTGTGCCTTGCCGTTGGCGGCGAACGGGAAGTTCGCGACCTTGATGTCCGATCCGCGAGCCTGTGCCTCCTCGCGAGCCTGATCCTCGGTGAGCCCGAAGCTGGCGACCTGCGGCTGGCAGAACGTGGCGCGGGGCATCATGCGGTAGTCGTCGATCGGCAATGTCTCTGCGCCGCCGATGGTTTCGGCAGCCACCACGGCCTGCGCCTCCGCGACGTGGGCGAGCTGAAGCTTCGCCGTGACGTCGCCGATGGCGTAAATGTGCGGGACGTTGGTCTGCATCGTGTTCGTGATGCCGATGGCACCGCGATCGGTGAGTTCGACGCCGGTCTTCTCGAGGCCGAATCCTTCGACGCGCGGCGAGAACCCGACGGACTGCATCACCTTGTCGACGGTGAACGTCTCGCTCTCACCGGACTTGTTGTGCTTGATCTCGACGGTGACCTTGGAGCCGTCGTCGTCGATGCTCTGCACGCCTGCGCCGGTGATGACCTTGACGCCGAGCTTCTTGTACTGCTTCTCGATTTCCTTCGAGACGTCCTTGTCCTCGTTCGGAAGCGCGCGATCGAGGTACTCGACGATGGTCACATCGACGCCGTAGTTCTTGAGCACGTAGCCGAACTCCATGCCGATCGCGCCGGCACCGACGATGAGGATCGACCCCGGCAGATCCTTGGTCATGATCTGCTCTTCGTACGTGACGACGTTCTTGCTCAGCTCGGTTCCCGGGAGCAACTTGGTGGTGCTGCCGGTCGCAATGATCGCGTTGTCGAACGTGATCGTCTCGGTGCCACCCTTGGTCAGCTCGACCTCGATGGTGTTGGCGTCGGTGAACGTGCCCTGGCCGTCGTACTCGGGGATCTTGTTCTTCTTCATCAGGAAGTGGATGCCCTTGACGCGTCCGTCCGCGACCTTGCGGCTGCGGTCGAATGCCGCGCCGAAGTCGAAGGACGCTTCACCCGAAATGCCGAACAGCTTGGCCTCTTTGGTGAAGAGATGCGCCAACTCGGCGTTACGGAGAAGGGCCTTGGACGGGATGCAGCCGACGTTCAGGCACACACCGCCCCAGTACTTCTTCTCGATGATGGCAGTGCTGAGTCCGAGTTGTGCCGCGCGGATAGCAGCGACGTACCCACCGGGACCGGCTCCGAGGACAACGACGTCATAGTGTGAGGTCACGAGTCCCCAGCGTAGTCGTGCTCTGCCGCACTGTCTCGACCTGGTCTTCGTTACCCGCCGGTAGCCTCCGGTCGGCCGACCGACCCGAGGACGCGTCTGCTGCTAGAACTGTGGAATGGCAATTTCGGACGACCCGTACCTCTGGCTCGAAGACGTCACCGGCGACGCTGCGCTCGCGTGGGTACGCGAGAAGAACGAGGTGACGGTCGA
The DNA here is from genome assembly GCF_001426085.1 of Rhodococcus sp. Leaf278. Taxonomy (GTDB): domain Bacteria; phylum Actinomycetota; class Actinomycetes; order Mycobacteriales; family Mycobacteriaceae; genus Rhodococcoides. The sequence goes on along the minus strand of NZ_LMRR01000001.1, from coordinate 66,187 downwards.
GGCGCTGAGCGGCACGGCCTTCGACGCCACCGAGGCGAGCATCCGAGAGATTCTCGACACCGATGCCCGCATTCCGTACGCCCGCCGCCGTGGGCAGTTTCTGTACAACTTCTGGCGCGACGGCGAGCACGTCCGCGGCCTCTGGCGTCGAACCACGATGGACGAGTACCGAACCGAGAATCCGGTATGGGACGTGCTGCTCGATCTGGACGCGCTGGCCGAGAGCGAGGGCGAGAATTGGGTGTGGGGCGGAGCCCAGGTGCTGCGTCCCGACCAGAGACTGGCGCTGGTCACTCTGTCCCGCGGCGGAGCCGACGCGACGGTGGTTCGTGAGTTCGACCTCGACTCCCGCACGTTCCGCGCGCCGGAGGACGGCGGATTCGCACTACCCGAGGCCAAGACCGACATCGGCTGGATCGATGCCGACACCGTCTTCGTCGGAACGGATTTCGGGGACGGTTCACTCACCGAATCGGGCTACCCGCGGATCACCAAGCGGTGGCGGCGCGGCACCGACCTCGTCGAGGCCGAGACCGTCTTCGAGGGAGAAGCCCAGGACATCTCGATCTCCGCCTGGCACGATCGAACCCCCGGCTTCGAGCGTGACTTCGTTCAGCGGGCCACCGACTTCTACAACTCCGAGACCTACCTACTCGGCGGGTCCGCGTTGACCCTGATCCCGACGCCCACCGACGCGTCGACCTCGGTGCACGAGAACTGGCTGCTGGTTCGGACGATGACGCCGTGGACCGTCGGCGACACCACTTACCCGGCCGGCGCACTGCTCGCTGCGGACTTCGACGAGTTCATTTCCGGTACAACATCTTTGACGGTGTTGTTCGCGCCGGACGAGCACACATCCCTGCATCAGTACGCGTGGACCGAGAATCATCTGCTGCTGGTGACACTGCAGGACGTACGAACGCAGTTGCACGTCCTCACCCCTCGTGCGCGTTCTGCGTACCTGGAGGGGCGCAAAACGCGCACGACGGAGTGGGACACCACCACCGTCGACGGGTTGTCCGACCTGACGTCCACCGAGATCATCGGTACGGACGCCGAGGAGAACGGCGACGAGTTCTTCCTGTCGTCCTCCGGCTACCTCACTCCGGCGACACTGCTGCTCGGCACGGTGGGGGCCGAACTGGAGATCCTCAAGCAGACCCCGGCGTTCTTCGACGCCGACGGCATGACGGTGGAGCAGTTCTTCGCCCGCTCGGACGACGGAACACAGATCCCCTACTTCGTCGTCCGTCGCGTCGACGCCGGTCCCGGCCCCACGATGCTGTACGGCTACGGCGGCTTCGAGATCTCGATGACTCCCGGCTACAGCGGCGCAACCGGACGAGCATGGCTCGAACGTGGTGGCACCTACGTCGTCGCCAACATCCGCGGCGGCGGTGAGTACGGGCCGTCCTGGCATACCCAGGTACTGCGTGCGGGACGTCATCTGGTGCACGAGGACTTCGCAGCGGTGGCGCGTGATCTCGTCACCCGGGGCATCACCACCACCGAGCAGCTGGCAGCTCAGGGCGGTAGCAACGGCGGCCTGTTGATGGGCATCATGGTGACGAAGTACCCGGAACTGTTCGGCGCGTTGGTATGTCAGGTACCGCTGTTGGACATGAAGCGTTACCACCTGCTGCTCGCAGGCGCGTCCTGGGTGGCCGAGTACGGCGATCCGGACAACCCCGACGAGTGGGAGTTCATCTCGCAGTACTCCCCCTATCAGAACGTGGTGGCCGCGTCGGAGCGGCGGTATCCACCGATCCTGATCGCGACCTCGACGCGGGACGACCGGGTCCACCCCGGACATGCTCGCAAGATGGCGGCTCGGTTGGCCGAACTCGGTCACGATGTGAACTACTACGAGAACATCGAGGGCGGACACGGCGGGGCGTCGGACAACGCGCAATTGGCCTTCAAGACGGCGTTGACCTACGAGTTTCTGTGGCGGCACCTCGCTCGCAGCTGACGGTCAGCCGGCGAGAGCGTCCTCGAACATCGGCCACGAGTTGTGCAGATCGGTCTCCCAGTAACCCCACGAATGGGTCCCCCGATCACGGAGCTCGAAGTGGGCCGGAATATCGAGGCGGCCGAGAGCAGTCTGCAGACGCCGCGTGCAGTCCCCCGTTGCCACCTCGATAGCGCCGCCCACGATCATCTGGTTGAGCAGTACGAAGCCCGGTCCGTTGGGATTGGTCCCGTCCAGAGTGTCCGATGCTCCCGCCAGACCGCTGCCGTTGGAGATGTACAGCTCGGTTCCGCGCAACTTCTCGGCGTTGACGACCGCGTCGTTGCGAATCCAGTCGGGATCACCGTCGGGGCCCCACATGTTGGTCACGTCGGTTCCGAGAGCCAACGACGCGACGGTCTTGACGTACGCCTTGCCCAACGGGTCGGTTGTCGAAGCACAGCCGCTGTACGAGCCGACGGCCCTGTAGAGCCCCGGATTCCGAATCGCCAGATTCAGCACCGATGTCGCCGCCATCGAGATACCGGCAATTGCGTTGCGACCGTTGGTCTTCAGCAGGTCATCGATGAGCGGGGGCAGTTCGTCTGCCAGGAACGTCGCCCACTTGTTACGGCCCTGTGCGGGATCGTCGCGCTGCCAATCCGTGTAGTAGGAGTACGCCCCACCGACCGGAGTCACCACGTTGACGTTCTTGTCGGCGAAGAAGGACACGACATCGGTTTGGGTGTACCAGTCCATTCCGTCGAGTCCGCCGCCCGCACCGTTGAGCAGATACAGCGTGGGGCTCGGTGCCGTCCGGTCGGGTGAACGCAGAATCTTGAGCGGAATCGTTCGATCCATCGCTGCCGAGTGGACGAACGCGGTCATGGCAACGTCGTCGGCAGCCTCGGTGCGCACCACGTAGGACGCCGTCGATGGAATCGGCAGCGAGTCGACAGGCGCGGCGAGTGCGAGAGGCTGCATCGCAGCCGTCATGCAGGCAACCGCGCACAGTACTGCCATTCCGCGTCCGGTCGAACGAGCGAACCCGACCCCACCCCTTCGTCGACGAATCGAATCCCCCACGCCGTTCATGTCGTGCCCACTAACGTCGTCGAACAATTGTTGGTTCAAAAGCTTTGTACACCAAAACGAACCGGAAGTATGTTGAAATGACGAATAGTGTGCGAAAAACCGAAAGTTAATTCAAGTGGACTACCTGCGCATCCACTCGGCCACGAGGTCGGCCACCACGGTGGGGTTACGGATCCAGCCGTTGTGACCGAGAGGCTCGTCCACGTGCTTCGAGGTGACGTCAGCATGAACGAGCTTGCGGACGAGGTTGTCCATCGACCCGCGCGGTGCGAGGTCGTCACCTTCGATGGTGATCGCAAGCACCGGAAGCGTCAGCCGACCCATACGTTCCTCGTAGTCCATGTCCGCCCCCGCCGGCTCGATCGATCCGGTGCGTGCGAATCGGGACCAATCGTCGATGAGGACGCGTGACTGACGACCGAAGCCGCCGATACCGATTCGGTCACCCGGCCAGAAGCCGGCGATGCTACTGGTGATCGCCATAGCGGCAGCGCCCACGTACAGCGGGACGCCGCGGGTCGTACCGAAGCCACGGTGATACGGCGAGCCGGACGCCACCAGAATCAATCCGCCGAGCCTGCCTCGGATACGGGCGGCGTACATCGACCCGAGCTGCCCACCCATGCTGTGACCGAGAAGGTAGGGGGTCGCTTCCGGGAACTGCTCCCGAACCACCTCGAAGATCGCGGGAAAGTCGACCGACACCAGTTCCTGATACCCGTATCTGCTCGACGAGCTCGGCTTCGGCTCACTGTCACCCTGACCGCGAAGATCGCCTATCGCAGCATGAAAGCCGCGCGCGACGAGCGCCTCGGCAAACAGCCGGTAGTAGCCGCCGGGGATCCCGAGACCCGGCAGAATCACGATGACGGGCGCATCGTCTCGACCCTCGCCCGGAAACAGTGTCACCGGCACCGTCGAACCGTCGGGCATCTGAATAGGAACCGTCTGCATCGGCCCACCTTATGACGTGGGCCCGTGCAGCCGACTAGAGGATGATCGGGTGGAAGCTACCCGTAGACCAGCTGAACCAGAACAGCTGACTGTTGATGAAGCCGACGATGGATTCGAGCATGATGCCCCCCGGAGTTCCCGTCGATGCCCGACGCACCGGCGATCTATTCAGGTCTACCGGATCGGCGACGAATCATCGACTGATGCAGAGCTTTTCGGTCGAACGAATGACACTTCGAAACCTCGAAAGCCGGGTCCGACAGCATGTCGGGCCCGGCTTTCGGTCGCGGTTCAGCTGGGAAGCGTGCCGGGGATTTCGACTACGCCCGAGCCGCTGCCCTCCGAGCTACCGAGAGCGAGCAACTGCAGCAGGATTGCGAGCAATTCCATTGAAAACTCCTTCAGGAAAGCGGGATTCGATGCTGCGACAACATCGTGGAAGAACGTGGGTCCGAAAGACAGCGGCTCCGATCGGGCGTCACGGCCAGGGGCCGACGGCGTGGAGCCAGGAATGTCAGTCGGAAGAAGAACTGATACCCGAGAAGAGCTGGAGGAGAATTGCGAAGAGGTCACCGAGTTCAGCGGACATGCGACAGGCTCCTTGATAGAGGGGGATGCAGATCGAACGTGACGGTCGTCACTCGATTACCTCTGCAAGAAGATTTGTACCCGATCGGATTACGTTCTGTATACGCATTAGTGACTAAAAGTCGAAAATCTTAGTGAGCCATCACAAAACGGTCACGGTGTCGCCGATGCCGCGGCCGCCCCCGACGGCGACCGCGACATTATCCGACTGCTTAAGCGGCGCTACCGGACGTCAGCACGCCGACGATCTGGTCGACGATTGCATCGACGATGCCGTCGTAGACTCCGGTGGCGATGTCGGTGAAGAACTGCGCTGCTGAACCCATGAGAACTCCTGATGCTCGTGTGTACGTACAGCCGTAGGTAGTACGACCTTCTTCGTTCTTACCGCACACACATCTTCGGTGCAGTACCCGGTACCAACTCGAGACGCCGAAGAGTCGGTACCGCAACTACTTACCGGCCAGCACACTGCATCGTCGACGAAAACTATTCGCCGATCACGTCTTTGGCGCGACCGACAAGCAGTGGGTCTGTTTCTCCGACTATTTCGGGGTCCTTGTTGGCATAGTCGAATTTGTTGAGCACAAAACGCATTGCATTGATGCGGGCGCGCTTCTTGTCGTTGCTCTTGACGATCGTCCACGGTGCGACGTCGGTGTCGGTGGCGCGAAAGTTCTCTTCCTTCGCCGCGGTGTACGCATCCCATTTGTCCAACGATGCGAGGTCCATGGGCGAAAGTTTCCATTGCCGCACCGGGTCGACCTGCCGAATAGCGAAGCGGGTGCGCTGCTCGTGTTGCGAGACCGAGAACCAGAACTTGGTCAGGCTGATGCCCTCGTCCACGAGCATCTGCTCGAACAACGGAGCCTGCCGGACGAACTGGGCGTGTTGCTCGTCTGTGCAGAAGCCCATCACGCGTTCCACACCTGCCCGGTTGTACCAGGACCTGTCGAACATGACGATCTCGCCGGCGGCAGGCAGATGCGCGATGTAGCGCTGGAAGTACCACTCCGTCGACTCACGGACCGACGGCTTCTCGAGGGCGACGACACTGGCACCGCGGGGGTTCAGGTGCTCCATGAAGCGCTTGATCGTGCCACCCTTACCGGCGGCGTCCCGGCCCTCGAAAATGATGACGTGGCGTCGACCGGTGTCCTTGGTCCACATCTGCAGCTTCAGAAGCTCGATCTGCAGCAGTCGCTTCTCGAGGTCGTACTCCGCCCGAGTCATGCGTTCGTCGTACGGGTAGTTCTCCCGCCAGGTATCGACGACGTGCCCGTCGGGGACCGTCAGCAGAACCGGATCGTCGTCATCGGAGTCGTCGACGGTGTAGCCCGATGTGTCGGCAAGATCAACTGCCTTGGTGATGTCGAGCAGATCGCTCAGGTTCGTACGTGAAGCCTCACCGTTGCGGAGATCGTTGTCGGTCATGTGCCGAAAGTTAGTGCTCATCGGTGACCAATCCATGGCGATTCGGTGAACACCGCACGCCTTCGGCCGCTGCACGTCGCTCCCGGCCCGCAAGGGGGACGGGCCGGGGCGACGCCCGCACGGCCGATCGAATGCGACCGTAGCCCTCACCGAAGGTTTCGGTCCAGGCCTCGGCGCGGAAAAGTCGAGGATATTGTTCCAGCAGCGTGTGCCGGACCGTCCGTTTATCGGGGTCGATATGGGTGAAACCCCCGATGCGCCGAAAGCCGTTGATGACGGAGACTTTTCACCATGACATTCGAGAGCGGTTCACCCAGAGAATTCACCCGGTCGAGTACACAGAACATGGTGGGAGGTGTGTGTGGCGGAATTGCCGAGTATTTCGGCTGGGACGTCAACATCGTCCGGCTCGCCACCGTAGCCGGAGCAGTCCTCACCGGCGGCACCGTCGTACTGATCTACCTTGCGGCGCTGATGTTGATGCCGCGCCGGCCGTGATCCGGCGGCGGACACAGAAAAGGCCCCGTCGCCTCTGATCAGAGACGCGGGGCCGGTCTGTACCGAATCTAGCTGGAGCCGAAGCTGCCGGTGCTGTCGCCGAGAAGTCCCTCGAGCAGCCCGTCGAGCAGGTCGCCGGTGATGATGTCCGTGACACCGCCGTCTTCGCCGCCGCCGAGCAGACCGAGGATGAGATCAAGAAACATGAGGGAGAACCTTTCGAGGGCGTGGCCATGACCTGAGTCGCAAGTGTGACCAGGCCGCAGAAACATAACGTTCCGAATACGGCCCGGTCCACAGTTTCGGACAAAAAGGACCTACCGACTGTTTGAGCCCTCGAACGCGACGCCGAGTCAGTCCTCGCTCTTCCCGGTGATCAACCAACCGCATGGTGCCGCAAGGTCGTCGGCCGCGGCGGGTCCCATCGAACCGGGTGCGTAACTCTGCACCGTCGGCGGATTGTCCAACAACGGTGCGGCCACGTCCCACACGTGTGCCAAGCCGTCGGGCCGGGTGAACAGCGAACGATCGCCGCTGAGCACGTCGAGAATCAGGCGCGCGTACGGGCTGAGCGGCTCGGCATCGGGCACCGACTCGAGTGGGAGCGCCAGGTGTCCGACCGACAGGTCGAAATCGGGACCCGGCTCCTTGACCGTCATGGCGATGTCGATGCTGCCGTCGCCGGAGAGGTCGAACGAGAGCACCGCGCCGTCCTCCGGCAGCTCGCCCAGCGGACTGTCGGCCGGCTTGCGGAACACCAACGAGACGCGCTGTTGGCTCACCCCCAACATCTTTCCGGTGCGGAGCAGAAACGGAACCCCACGCCAGCGGTCGGTATCGACCCACAACTTCGCCGCCACGAACGTGTCGACGGACGAATTATCGTCGACGCCCTCGACGTCGCGGTAACCGTCGTACTGACCGAGAACCACCTCGGCGGTGTCGAGCGGCCGGAACCGACCGATCACGGTCTCGCGAGCGGCTTGCAGATCATCTGCCTTCAACGATGCCGGCGGCTCCATTGCCACCTCGGCCGCAACCTGGAACAGGTGGGTGACGAGCATGTCCAGCACTGCGCCGGTGGCGTCGTAGAACTCGGCGCGATCGTCGATGTCGAGGGTCTCGGGCACGTCGATCTGCACCTGCGCCACGTGCTCGGCGCTCCAGATGCCACTGATCATTCCGTTGGCGAACCGCGCCACGTGCAGGTTCTGCGTCGCTTCCTTGCCGAGGAAGTGATCGATTCGATAGACCTGTTTTTCGTCGACGACCTCGTGGACGGCCTTGTCGAGTTCCTCGAAGTTCTTCTGCGAGGTGCCGAAGGGCTTCTCGTACACCACCCGGGCACCATCGGCGAGATCGTGTGTCCCAAGGGCCTTCGTGTAATCGACGAAGGTGCTCGGCGGCAATGCGATGTAGTGCACCAACTGGGCGTCGTCACCGATGTCCTTCTTCACCTCGGCGACGACGTCGGGCAACTTACCGGGATCATCGACGGTGAAGCCGTTGCCCGCGAAGCGGATTCGCTCGGAAAACGCAGACCAATCGTCCTCGGCCACGTTCTCGGCGAACTCGTCGAGAACGCTACGGACATGATCGCGGAACTCGTCGTCGGACGAGTCCTTGCGACCGTTGCCGATCAGGATCCATTTCTCGGGCAGTAGGCCCTCGAGGTGAAGTTGGTAGAACGACGGCAGGACCATTCGCTTCGCGAGGTCTCCGGTTGCGCCGAACAGGACGAATACAGTGGGTTGCGAGGACGCCATGACCTCCACTATGCACCGCAGAGTTTGGGAGCGCACAGTGCCGACGATGAGGGTGGATGATGACCAGATCACGGTTTCACGGGGAGATCTACGGGGTAGGCACGGCGTCAGGTGTGCGAATCGTCGTCGGGCATTGGACGCGGTCGCCGCTCGGCGAGTTCACCGACGTCATGGTCCAATTCGCCGACGGGCAACGTCTGCTGATAGCGCCCAACGAGGACGTCAGGGAATTCGTCACCGCGACATACACCTTCGACTCCACCGAGCTGGTACCGGTGACGTTCTCGGCGGAACCCGACAATTGGCGCTCGGTGCGGGCCGGTGATCTGTCGGTGAGAATTCGCGTTGCCGGGCCCACCGTGCTCGGCCGCGCGTTGCGCCTCGTCCCCGATGCAGTGTCGACGGCACCGTGGTTCTGCGCGATCAGCGATCCCATCGCACGAGTGATACTGCGCGGCGTACGCACCCGCGGCAGCGCCGGTGGGGGCCGACGCGAGTATTACGGTGCGCGCGGCCAACATCGGGTCACCGACGTCTCGGCATCGTGGCAGGGCAAGGACCTCGGATCGCTCACCCCCGTCACTCCCCCGGTGACCTTCGGCTTCGGCAGCACCCCGGCGGCACCGTCGGTCACCACCATCACCACGACGATCGACAGTTAGACCACCGCCGCGCCGGACTTTCGCAGATCGTCCAGGGCCGCAGCGGAGGTCTCGGGCGCAACTCCCGCAACGAGGTCGGTGAGAACGCGGACGTCGAGCTTCTCGGCCACAGCGTCTTTCGCCGACGCCAGCACGCAGTAGTCGGTCGCAAGTCCGACGACGTCGAGGGCAGTGACCTCGTTGGCGGTGAGTATCTCGGCGAGGGGTGTCCCGTCCTCGGTGACACCCTCGAACGCCGAGTACGACGGTTTCCCCTGCCCCTTGTAGACGTGCACGTCGACCGAACCGGTCACGTAATCGGGGTGATACTCGGCGCCGACCGTGCCCGCTACGCAGTGCACCGGCCACGTGGTGACGAAATCCGGGGCGGCATCGGTCGCGAAGTGTCCACCGTTGTCGCCCTCCGCATCGTGCCAATCACGCGAGGACACCACGAGGTCGTACTCGTCACCGTGGCGCGCAAGGTAAGCGCTCACCTTGCGGGCGACCTCCGCGCCGCCGCTCACCGCGAGCGCGCCGCCCTCGGTGAAATCGTTCTGCACATCCACTATCAACAGAGCACGTGTCATGGAGCCCAGTATCCTCGACGCGTGCGCATATCGTCTCTCGTCACCTACCCCGTCAAGGGATGCGCAGGTGTCGCACTGGATTCGGCCCACGTGAGTGCCACCGGTCTCGAACACGATCGAGCATTCATGATCGTCGACGAAGACGGCGCTTTTCGCAGTCAACGCACCGATCCCCTTCTCGCGGTCGTTCGATGCTCGGTGGGTGACGGAACGTTGACCCTCTCGCATGCGACGACCGGTTCGGTGACCGTGCCGGTGGACCGAGACTCCGAGGCGCGGGACATCACGATGTTTCGCGCACCGATGCACGGTATCGACCAGGGCGACGAGGTCGCCGCCTGGCTCGCCGAGGTGATCGGAGAACCGTCGAGGCTGGTCGCTGCCCCGCGCGACCACGGCCGAGTCACCGATGGAATCTCGCCCGGGTCAGCACAATTCGCCGACAGCGCCGCCGTGCACATCCTCTCGACCGCCACGCTGGCCGGTCTCAACTCCCGACTCGACGTCGCACTGCCGATGGATCGATTTCGCCCCAACATCGTTCTCGACGGAGGGGAAGAACCGCACCGGGAGGACGAGCTTCGCGAGGTCGAGATCGGGTCCGCGCGCCTCGCCTACACCAAACTGGCCATCCGCTGCGCCGTCACCACGGTCGAGCAGACCACCGGTGAGCGGGGCGGCCCCGAACCACTGCGCACCCTGGGTGACTACCGCCGAGGTCGGCAGAAGGGCGTCGCGTTCGGTTCCAAGTTCTCGGTGATCGAGGAAGGAACCGTGTCGATCGGTGACGAATTACGCGTTGAGTCCTGGGGCGAGTCGGAGCTGTAGCTCGAACGGCGACCATCTCAGGCTTCCGTGGTGCGCTGAGTGTCCACTATTTGCGTCCGCAGACGGTTTTCCGTCTACGAGAACGAATTGTGGACAACCATCGCACTTGCTTCCGATGCAATCAGCGCCGCCAACTGAATACGTGCCTGCCCCGCGCGCAGTTCCCGTGAGAACACCGCACCCGCATTCAGCAGATCATGCCCACCTCCGCCGCCGCCGTACGTCGGCGAGGTCTCACCGAACGGCACCCGCGTCGTGACGACCACGTGCACCCCGGCGTCCACCGCATGCTTCACCGCGCGGACAACACGGGCGTTTGTGTTCCCCGAGCCCAGTGCCTCGAGCACGATGCCCGACGCCCCGGCGTCGACGCAGGCATCGATCTGGACGCCGTCGGCACCCGGATACAACGCGACGACGTCGACCCTGATCCCGGCAACGGGCTTCCACTGCAGGGGTTTCGGCCGAAGGAGCGCGGCAGAGCGGAACGCGTCGAGCTCGGTGGTGTGCATCTTGATCGCACCGCGAGCCGGCAGCAACCGTCCACCGAAGGCGATCAGCACACCGCGTTCGGACTGCGCTGCCGCCACCGCCGCGGCAATGTTTCCCGGCCCGTCCGGATCGGGATGATCGGCCGTGCGCTGCGCACCGGTGAACACCACCGGACGCTCGTCGTCGTGGAACAGATCGACGTAGAGGGCCGACTCCTCCATCGTGTCGGTTCCGTGCAGCACCACCACTCCGACGCAACCGTCCTCGGTCAATGCGCCCGCCACTGCAGTGCGAATGGTGTCGAGATCCCAGAAGTCCAGAGCGGAGCTGTCCTTCGACATCACCTCACGCACCCGCACACCCTCGAGATCTATCCCTGCACCGGCCACCGGCCGAGACACCCCGTGCTCGTCGCGACTACTGGCGATCGTTCCACCGGTGGTCAACAAGGCGACATGCTCACTCACTTCGCGCTGCTACCTCTCGAATTCTGTTGCGGCACAGGTACCAACCTCCGATGAGCATCGGAGCGATGAGCAGGATCGACGCCACCGTCCAGGTTCCCACGGGTTTGTCGAAGGCCATCAGCACGAGTACACACGCCAAGAAGCCTAGCGTTGCGTATCCGGTGTACGGCGCACCGAACAGTCGGAATGCAGGTCGGGTGACCGCGCCGGTCTTGGACAGCGACCAGAACTTCAGTTGGCACGCCACGATCACGGCCCATGCGCTGATGATGCCGAGCGCAGCGAGGTTGAGCACGATCTCGAATGCCTGCGCCGGCACGACGGCATTGAGCACGACGCCGAGCAATGTCACCACCGACGTCAATGCGATACCGCCGTACGGCACCCCCGACTTGTTCATCCGGGCCGCGAATTTCGGTGCCGAGCCGGCGACGGCCATCGAGTGCAGGATGCGTCCGGTGGAGTACAGCCCGGCATTGAGGGAGGACAGTGCCGCGGTGAGGACGACGAGATTCATGATCGCGTCGGCACCGTCGACATCGATCGCTCCGAAGAACGTCACGAACGGACTCTCGCCGGCCTGATAGGCGTTGTACGGCAGCAGAAGTGAGAGCAACAGCACCGAGCCGACGTAGAACACGACGATGCGGACGATGACGGTGTTGATCGCCTTGGGAATGACCTTCTCGGGGTTCTGCGTCTCCCCGGCTGCGGTGCCGACGAGCTCGATCGAGGCGTAGGCGAACACGACGCCCTGGATCACCACGATCGCCGGCAGCAATCCGTTGGGGATGAGACCCCCGTTGTCGGTGAGCACACTCAGACCCGGCTCCTGCCCGTCGATGGGCGTGCCGAAGATGACGTAGTAGGTGCCGATCGCCAAGAAAGTCACCAGCGCAACGACTTTGATGAGCGCGAACCAGAATTCGAGCTCACCGAAGACTTTGACCGACACCAGATTCAAACCGAGCACGAGCACCAGGCCTGCGAGCGCGAACACCCATTGGTCGACGTCGCCCAGTGGCGCCCAGTACTTCTTGAAGAAATTCATGTACAGCGCCACGGCGGTGACATCGACAACCGCCGTCATCGCCCAGTTCATCCAGTACAGCCAGCCGGCTGCGAAAGCGACTTTCTCCCCGAAGAATTCGCGCGAGTACGACACGAATGATCCTGATGACGGTCGGTGCATCACCAGCTCACCCAGCGCGCGCAGGATCAGGAATGCGAAGAATCCACACAGCGCGTACACCAGAACCAACGCGGGACCGGCGTCGCGGAGCCGTCCGCCGGCGCCCATGAACAGTCCGGTACCGATCGCGCCGCCGATGGCGATCATCTGAATTTGGCGCGGAGCCAGCTCTTTTCGATATCCCAGATCCTCTTCGTTGAAGGACTGCTTCTGGGTCGGGTTCTCTGTGCTCATCGCGTCACCTCGTCGATGTCTCGGGAGCAACCGAATGCTCGGTGGGAGCGACCCGCAGGTTCGCGAGATGCTCGGGGCTCAGCAGTCGATCCAGCTCCTCGCGCGCCAGCAACCCTTTCTCGAGCACAAGATCGACGACATTGCGGCCACTGACCAGTGCTTCCTGGGCAATGGCGGTGGATTCGACGTATCCGAGATACGGGCTGAGAGCGGTGACCAGACCGATCGAGTTCTCGACGCGCTCGCGCAACAGATCCACGTTGGCAGTGATGCCGTCGACGCACCGATGCGCGACGGTGCGGCAGGCGGCACTCAGGTGCGCCATACCGTCGGACAGGGATTTGACGATGATCGGCTCGAATGCGTTGAGCTGCAGCTGCCCTGCCTCGGCGGCCATCGTGATGGTGACGTCGTGCCCGATCACCTCGTAGGCAACCTGGTTGAGAACCTCGGGAATGACGGGATTCACCTTGCCGGGCATGATCGACGAACCCGCCTGCATCGGCGGCAGATTGATCTCGTTGAATCCGGCCCGCGGACCGGAGGACAGCAGGCGCAGGTCGTTGCAGATCTTCGACAGCTTCACTGCCACGCGCTTGAGCACACCGGACAGATGTACGAACTGCCCGACGTCCTGAGTCGCCTCGATGAGATCCGTCGCGGTGACGAGCGGCAGGCCGGTGATGGTGCGCAGGTGCGCGACGGCCGATTCGGTGTAGCCGGCGGGCGCGTTGAGGCCGGTGCCGATGGCGGTGGCTCCAAGATTGATCTCGTGGACGAGCAGTGCGGCTTCTTCGAGCCGTGAGCAGTCCTCGTCGATCATGATCGCATAGGTACCGAACTCCTGCCCGAGGGTCATCGGCACCGCGTCCTGTAGCTGGGTGCGGCCCATCTTGACGACGGTCGCGAACTCGCTTGCTTTGCGGGAGAACGAATCTCGTAATATCTTCATCGAGGCGATGAGCTCGTGCACGGCGAAGATGGTCGCGATGTTGACCGACGTCGGGTACACGTCGTTGGTGGACTGCGATGCGTTCACGTGCTCGTTGGGGTGCAGCATGCTGTAGTCGCCGTGCGGATGCCCGAGGATCTCCAGGGCACGGTTCGCGATGACCTCGTTGGCGTTCATGTTGGTCGAGGTGCCCGCGCCGCCCTGAATGACGTCGACGACGAACTGCTCGTGCCACTGGCCGTCGAGAATTTCCTGGCACGCCGTGCGGATCGCCTCCCCACGGGTGGCGTCGAGAATCCCGAGGTCCTGATTGGCCGATGCGGCCGCCCACTTCACCGCCGCGAGTCCACGAACGAGGTGCGCATTGGTGGAGATCGGACGCCCGGTGATGGGGAAGTTCTCGAGGGCTCGCAGAGTGTGGATTCCCCAATACACGCTCGTCGGGATGTCACGTTCCCCGAGAAGATCCTTCTCGATACGGGTATCGGCCACAGTTGCGCTCCTAGGTGGGGGTGTCCAGCTGTCCGGCTGTCTGACAGGTAGAGTGTGGCGCAGAACACCTCGTAGGTCAACCCCGGGATAGGATCACTGCATGAACCTGTCGGACAGCTGGGCAGTCAGTGCGCCCACCAATGCCCGCATGAGCGCAGCCGAGGCGGTGTTCGCAGACCTACGAGCCGCGATCTCGTCGGGCGATCTCCCCGTCGGACAGAAATTGCCGTCCGAGGCCTCGCTGGCCGCCCGACACAGCGTCAGCCGCTCCGTCATCCGTGAGGCCCTCAGATCGTGCACGGCCCTGGGTCTGACCGAAACCAAGACCGGCCGAGGGACGTTCGTCATCGCCGATCGGGTCACGGGCGATCTCGACATCGGCAACTACGCAGCGCGCGAGCTGATGGAGGCCAGACCACACGTCGAAATTCCCGCCGCAGGCTGGGCAGCCGAACGGCACACCGAGGAGGATCTGCAGATCCTGCTCGGACTCACCGAGGAGATGCGCGAGGAGGACGATCAGCAGAGCTGGGTCACGCTCGACGGCCAATTCCACACCGCCATTGCCAGGGCCAGCAAGAACCGCGTGTTCGAGGCGATCATCGTCGATATCCGCGGCGCGTTGACCCGCCAATCCGAAACCCTCAACCTCGTTGCGCATCGCCAGCAGCAGTCCAACATCGAGCACGACGCCATCGTCGAGGGAATTCGTTCGGGTAGTTACTCCGCTGCAGCTCAGGCCATGACCGACCACCTCAGCGCGGTTCGCGGAGCTGTGGAGTCGCTGCGCCGGTGACGGTTGTGGCCCGCCCCTGCTACCGGGAGTGGAGCCTGCGGAACGACCCTTACTAGCCGGGAGTGGAGCCTGCGGAACAACCCCTACTAAGCTGCGGGCCGTGACGAAGGTACTGAACTCCCTCCCGGTCGGCGAACGAATCGGCATTGCATTCTCCGGCGGTCTCGACACCTCGGTGGCCGTGGCATGGATGCGCGAGCACGGCGCGGTCCCCTACGCGTACACCGCCGACATCGGCCAGTACGACGAACCGGATCTGTCGGATGTGCCCGAACGCGGCTTGGCCTATGGGGCCGAGCAGGCGCGGCTCATCGACTGTCGCGAACCGCTCGTCGAGGAGGGCCTGGCCGCGCTGACCTGCGGCGCGTTCCACATCCGCTCGTCGCTGCAGACGTACTTCAACACCACCCCGCTCGGCCGCGCGGTGACCGGCACGATGTTGGTCAAAGCGATGCAGGAGGACGGCGTCTCGATCTGGGGCGACGGTTCGACATACAAGGGCAACGACATCGAGCGGTTCTACCGTTACGGCCTGCTCGCCAACCCGGAGCTGCGCATCTACAAGCCCTGGCTCGACGAGGCGTTCGTCGCCGAGCTCGGCGGCCGCCACGAGATGTCGCAGTGGCTCACTCAGCGCACCCTCCCCTACCGCGACTCCGCGGAGAAGGCGTACTCCACCGACGCCAACATCTGGGGTGCTACCCACGAGGCGAAGAAGCTCGAGTACCTCGACACGTCCCTCGAGATCGTCAGCCCCATCATGGGCGTCCGGTTCTGGGACCCCGAGGTGGAGATCGATCCCGAGGAGGTCACCGTCGAGTTCGAGCGCGGCCGCCCGGTGCGAATCAACGGCACGAGCTTCGACAACCCCGTCGACCTCGTCATGGAAGCCAACGCCATCGGCGGCCGCCACGGGCTCGGCATGAGCGACCAGATCGAGAACCGCATCATCGAAGCCAAGAGCCGCGGCATCTACGAGGCTCCCGGAATGGCGTTGCTGCACATCACCTACGAGCGCCTCGTCAACGCCATCCACAACGAGGACACCGTCGCGTCGTACCACAACGAGGGCCGACGACTCGGACGCCTGCTGTACGAGGGCCGCTGGTTCGATCCGCAGGCACTGATGCTGCGCGAGGGCCTGCAGCGCTGGGTCGGTAACGTCGTTAGCGGCAGCGTGACACTGCGATTGCGCCGCGGCCAGGACTTCACGATCGTCGACACCCAGGGCAGCAACTTCAGCTACCACCCCGAGAAGCTGTCCATGGAACGCAGCCAGGGCCAGGCGTTCTTCCCCGGCGACCGCATCGGACAGTTGACGATGCGCAACCTCGACATCGCCGATTCACGCAGCAAACTCGAGCAGTACGCCGCGCAGAATCAGCTCACGGCCTGGGGCGATCTGATCGGCGAACTGCCCGCAGGCGGAGCCGACGCGATCGCCGCGAGCAGCCCCGATAGTTCGGTGGATTCCTCGGCCCTCGACAACGCCGCCATCGAGTCCGGCACCGACTAATTTTTGCCGCCGAACTCGCAGTTGTGTACGGATTTCAGCGGATTTCCGTACATAACTGCGAGTTCGGCGCATCACTCTTCGGGCTCCGTCAAACCCTGATGCTCGTCGCGCTCCGCCCACTCGAGTAGCTCGTCGATCGCGAACACTGCACTGTCGATGCCGGCGTGCAGGTCACCCAACTCCGCGAATCTGGCGGGCACCGTAGACATCGTGAACTCGCGAGGATCGACGCTCGCTACTTCGTCCCACGAGATCGGCGTCGACACCGTCGCCTGTTGATTTCCGCGCACCGAATACGCGCTGGCGATGGTGTGGTCGCGCGCATTCTGGTTGTAGTCCACGAACAGTTTCGACGGGTCGCGGTCCTTGCGCCACCACGTCGTGGTCACGTCCTCCGGTGCGCGACGCTCTACTTCACGCGCGAAAGCCAATGCCGCCCTTCGTAAGTCCTTGAATCCATAGGCCGGATCGATCCGAACGTAGATGTGCAGACCATGGCCGCCGGAGGTCTTGGGCCAGCCGACGGCACCGAGATCACTCAGCACTTCCTGCACCACCCCCGCCACACGCCGAACCCGATCGAAAGGGCAGTCGGGCATCGGGTCGAGGTCGATGCGCCACTCGTCGGGCATCTCGACGTCGGCGCGGCGACTGTTCCACGGATGGAATTCGACGGTGGACATCTGCACGGCCCAGGCCACGTGCGCCAACTCCGTCACGCACAGCTCGTCGGCGGTGCGGTTGTAGCGGGGAAACGTCACCTGAACGGTTTCGAGCCACGGCGGCGCTCCGTTGGGCACGCGCTTCTGGTGCACCTTGTCGCCGGCCAGGCCCTTGGGGAAGCGGTGCATCATGCACGGGCGCTCCCGCAGCGCACGCACGATGCCGTCGCCCACGCTCAGGTAGTAGTTCACCAGATCCAGCTTGGTGGCCCCGCTCTCGGGGAAGTACACCCGATCGGGATTGGAGATGCGGACGATGCGGTCACCGACCGGCAACTCGATCGACGGAGAGCTACTGGCCATGCGGTCGAGCGTAAGCGATCAGGATCGAAGCGTGATGCCGTAACGGTCCCTTTTGCGATAGATGGTCGCGCGGCTCATGCCCAGTTCCTCCGCCGCCTCGTTCATCGTGACTCCGGGGCGAGTGAGCACGCGGATCATCTCGTCGCGCTCGAACGTCTCGATACGGGTGAGCCGATGGGTGGTGTGTGAGAGCACCTCCGGCGGAAGGTGTTCGATGCCGATGACGTCGGCGCGGATCGCCGCGTGGTGCATCACCGTTGCCACTTCGGCCACATTGCCCGGCCACGCGTATTCCCGAAGTGCCCGCTCGGCGGCACCGGTCAGCGTGACTGCCCGGCCGCGCACCCGGCCCGCCAGATGCAGCGCGAGTGGCGCGATGTCGTCGGGTCGGTGCCGAAGTGCAGGCAATTCGACGACCGTGCGCAGCAATCCCGCGAGTGCATGCGGCACGTCGTCGTAGTTGGATGCTGTCACGGTCACCGGCACGCCTGCTCCCGCCCGACGCAGTAGTTCCGCCAACGTGTCCGCCGCGCGGGCGGGCAGCCGGTCGACGTCACGAATGACCACGGCGGTATCGGGTTTCGGCAATTCGGGAGTCCACAGGTCGAGCCAGGCTTCGACATCACGGGCAGCGGGCGCACCGGCACTGAGGATTCGGCCACGGGGCCGAGCTGCCCGCAGCGCGCGGGCCAGGACGGTGGCTCGACCGGACCCTGCCTCACCGACCATCAATACCGAACCATGATCGGCGAGAGCCGTTCTCGCGGTGGCGAACGCGCTGCGCCACGCCGGCGAGAGGTCGTCGACGATGCCGGATCCCGCTCCGCTGTGCGCGGTCTCGACCCGAAAGACCTCACCGCGCGGGGCCGGCCGAGGATGCTGGCCCTGCGACCGGGCGAGCATCATGGCCGAGGTGTTCCCGGCAGCCGATTGAGCAAGGGCCAGAAGCAGATCCGACGACGACTGCGACCACGTCGTGAGATTGACGCACCCCTCGACCCGGCCGGTCAGTGGATCGAGCACCGGAGCAGCCGCACAGGTGTACCCGGCCAGCGACAGTGAATAGTGTTCGTCGGCTCTGACCACCGCGGGCACCCGATCCGCCAGCGCCAGCGCGAGTCCGTTGGTCCCCGTCTGATCCTCGGCATACGAGAACCCGGGTGCCAGATGGACCCGATCGAGGGCGGCGAGCAACTCGCGGTCGGCACTCACCCGATCCAGCACGAGACCGTCGGCATCGGTGAGCATCATCGATACCGGCTCGTTCGCCAACGTGTCGCGCAGGCCGTCGAGCACCTCCCGACCGCACCGGTAGAAGAGGGATTCACCGTCGTAGGTGCCCGAGAAGACCGGAGCAACCTCGTCCAGCGAGACGCCGTACCGCTGACTGCGGTGCCAGGATGCGAGAAGACGGTGCGAGACGGCAGCGAGGGGCTCCGAGTGCAGTCGGGCTCGCGCGAGACCCTCCGATTCAGCCATGTGATCCACGTTACATTCGCATGTCGCAATACCCGTCTGTCGATCGTCTCGAATTGAGACAGCGAGAAGCCCTCGAGACGACCCCGCCGCTCTACCGTCGTGCACAGACAAACGTGACCCACGTCACGAACCGCACTTCGGGAGGCCCACGCATGTACACCAAGAACGGCGAAAACTTCTTCATCGTCGACGCTCACATCGCCCTGTGGGACGCGCGGCAGGAGAACCAACGCAACATCCACGGCAAGCAGTTCATCGACTGCTTCTACGACTATCACCGCAACCTCTCCCCCGAGAGCGAGCTGTGGACATACGACGAGTACCTCTACCAGGGCGGCGAGCGGTTGATGCACGACCTGTTCGAGATCGGGTACGTCGATCACGCCATCTTCCAGCCGGCGCACCTCGGGGAGTTCTACAAGACGGGGTTCGGACAGACCGAGGAAGCGTCGGCGCTGGCCGCGGCGCACCCGGACAAACTGACTTACAACCACCACTTCGACCCGCGCAACGGCGAGCGCGGCCTCGACCAGCTGCGCGCCGATGCAGAACGCTTCGGGCTCAAGGGCGTCAAGCTCTACACCGCCGAGTGGCACGGCGATTCCCGCGGCTACAAGCTCGACGACGACTGGACGCGGCGCTACCTCGAAGTGTGCCGCGAAGTCGGCATCAAGAACATCCACGTGCACAAGGGGCCGACCATCCGTCCGCTCGATCGCGATGCGTTCGACGTCGCGGACGTCGACCACGTGGCCACCGACTTCACCGATCTGAACTTCGTCGTCGAACACTGCGGTTTGCCCCGGCTCGAGGACTTCTGCTGGATCGCCACCCAGGAGCCCAACGTGTATGCCGGCCTCGCCGTTGCCATTCCGTTCATGCACACGCGCCCGAAGTACTTCGGTCAGATCATGGGTGAACTGCTGTACTGGCTGGGCGAGGACCGCATCTTCTTCTCTTCCGACTACGCGCTGTGGACACCCAAGTGGTTGGTCGAAGGATTCGTCGACTTCCAGATCCACGAGTCCCTCGACGAGTACGCGCCCATCACGCTCGAGCAGAAGAAGAAGGTGCTCGGACTCAACGCCGCCAAGCTGTACGACATCCCGGTGCCCGCCGAGCTGCAGCTGCCAGACGCCGACGAGACCGAGACCGGACCGCGTCAGCCCGAACGCGCCGACCTCGCGGCGGTGTGACGTGACGACCGCTATGACCACGAGGAAAGACGAGGCGTACGCCGCCCTCGGTGTCGTCCTGGATCCCGAGTTGGACGAGCCCATCACCGATCTCGGCTTCGTACGATCCCTCGAGGTCGACGACGGCGTCGTGCGGGTTCACCTGCGGTTGCCCACGTCGTTCTGTTCGCCGAACTTCGCGTATCTGATGGCAGGGGACTCCAAGGACGTGCTGACGGCGTTGCCGTGGACCGATCGGGTACTGGTCGAACTCGACGATCACCACGACTCGGACAAAATCAATGCCGGCCTCGCCGCCGACGCGGGCTACCGGGGCACTTTCGGGCACGAGGCCGAGGAGGATCTCGAGGAACTGCGAGCAACGTTCCGCCGCAAGGCATATGTGGCAGCGATGGAACGGTCGCTCATGGCATGGTTGCGCGCCAATCCCGACTCGAACGAGAACGACTTGGCCGCAGTGGTTCTCGGAGACCTTCCGGATGATCGCACTTCGACCGCGCTGCTTCGCCGCCGTGAGGCCCTCGGGCTGAGGGTCGACCCGGCCGCCCCGGCTCTGGTCGATCACACCGGTCGCCCGCACACCGGAGATCTGACGATGGTGATGCGGCGAGCCCGCGCCACCCGCGTCTCGATCGACGGCAACGCGCATTTCTGCCGCGGATTGCTGCAGACTCGCTACCCCGGAGCGGAGGATCAGCAAGTTCCTCGCGAGGAGGGCGCGTTCATCCCCCTCACCACTCTCACCGTCCCGCACAGCACTACACAGGAGCACGTTTCATGAGTTCGATGCGCGCGGTCCAGGTCGTCGGTTATCACAAGAATCTGGAAATGACCGAGGTGCCGATTCCGGAAGTACAGGGCCCACTCGACGTCATCGTCAAGATCGGCGGCGCAGGCGTGTGCCGTACCGATTTGCACATCCTCGAAGGCCAATGGGCCGAAAAGTCTGGCGTCACACTGCCTTACACGATCGGGCACGAGAACGCGGGCTGGGTCCATGCCGTCGGCTCGGCCGTCACCAACGTCCGCGAGGGCGACAAGGTGATCCTGCATCCGCTGGTGACGTGCGGGTTGTGCCGGGCCTGCCGGTCCGGTGACGACGTGCACTGCGAGACGAGTGACTTCCCCGGCATCGACACCAACGGCGGGTATGCGGACTACCTGCGCACCAACGCCAGGACAGTCGTCAAGATCGACGATTCACTCGAACCGTCGGCGGTGGCAGCACTCGCGGATGCCGGCCTCACCGCCTATCACGCTGCAGCCAAAGCAGCCCGGCGTCTGACGCCGAGAGACAAGTGCGTCGTCATCGGAGCAGGCGGTCTGGGCCACATCGGTATTCAGGTACTCGAGGCGCTGTCCCCGGCCGAATTGATCGTCATCGACCGCAACGCCGACGCCGTGAAACTGGCGCTCACCCTGGGGGCCGACCATGCGGTGGTCGCCGACGGCAGCCAGGTCGATCAAGTCATGGAACTGACCGGCGGGTTCGGTGCCGAGGTGGTACTCGACTTCGTAGGCGAGAACGGCTCCACTGCAGAAGGATTGGCGATGACCCGACGGGCCGGCGATTATCACGTCATCGGATACGGCGAGAACGTCGACGTGCCGACCATCGACCTGGTGTCGGCGGAGAAGAACATCGTCGGCAATCTCGTCGGGTCCTACAACGACCTCTGCGATCTGATGTCGCTCGCCGCACGCGGTGCCGTCAACCTGCACACGCAGACCTACGCACTGGACGACTTCCAGAGCGCTATCGACGACCTCGACAACGGACGGGTTCGCGGTCGCGCGATTCTCGTACCGTGAAACCGGGTAGTACCCACCAGCATCACACCGACTAAGAGGAGCAACGTTGATCTTCATCACCGCCAAGTTCAAGGTCAAGCCCGAGCACGCCGACAACTGGCCCGAGATCTCACGCGATTTCACCGAAGCATGCCAGGCCGAAGAAGGGTGCCTCTGGTACTTCTGGTCGCGCACCCTCGACGACCCCACCGAGTACGTCCTCGTGGAGGCGTTCAAGGACCCGGATGCCGGCGGCGCGCACGTGAACTCGGACCACTTCAAGCAGGCTCAGAAGGATCTCCCGCCGTACCTGCAGGAGACCCCGAAGATCATCAGCCAAGAGGTGGACGGCACCGACTGGAACGAACTGGGTGAGCTCGCGGTCAACTAGCTCGAATCGCGATCCCGGACCACCTGGCCCAGCGTCACGATCGCGTCGGCGAACTGCCCCGGCAATTCCTGAGGCGGATTGTGGCCGCAATCGACCTGACGAACGTCGATCAGATCCGTGAAATGCGCCGCGTGGTCCGGGCTGCCGTACAGAGAGGCGACGGTGTCCTCGGTCGGATCGATCACGACCGTGGGCACCGTGATCCTCGGCTGCTGTGTCAGCAACTCCTGCGTTGCTGCATAGGCCGCATCCCCGGCCTCGATGCCGTATCGGTGCCGGTAGGAATGTACGGACACGTCCACGAAGTCGGGGTTGTCGAACGAGGGCGCGGTGGCCGCGAACTCGGAGTCACCGAACCGCCAGGTCGGCGACCAATCCGTCCACAGTGTCTGCGCGATCTCCGCGCGATACGCCGCCAGCCCGGCGCGGCCCCGCTCGGAGTGGAGGTAGTACTGGTACCAGTACCGCTTCTCCAGGTGCGGAAGGACCGGCGTTGACACTGCCGCCGCGATGTCCTGAACCAGATAGCCGGAGACACTCACCAGGCCCGACACCAGCTCCGGCCACACCGCGGCGACGACGCACGCGGCGCGCCCACCCCAGTCGTAGCCGGCGACGATGGGCTTGTTCAGTTCCAGCGCGATGATCAACTCACGGAGATCATGGCCGATGGCGGCCTGTTCACCCGAGCGCATCGTGTCCGCATCGACGAACCGGGTCGGTCCGAAGCCGCGCAGGTAGGGCACCACCACGTCGTAGCCAGAATCGGCGAGCAGCCGGGCGACGTCATCGTAGGACCTGGTGTCGTAAGGAAATCCGTGCAACAGCACCACCGAGCGGCCCGCCGGATCACCGAAGCGGTCGAACGACACATCCAGCACCCCTGCGCGAATCATCATCGGTCCATGTTCGCATTGTCGCGCCGAAGGTCAGCTGCTCAGCACGTCCTGCATGCCGGGAGCGAGGACGTCGGACAGGTCGGACCATGGGACGGTGATGGTGATGAGCCCGATTCCGTACGCCCCGACCTGGTAGTCCCCGAAGTGGATGTTCATTCCCTCCGGTGATGCCGTCCAGTTGCCGAAGTTGGCCACCGTCGGCTCGATGCCCGAGCGCTCGAAGCTCTCCCCTGCGCGGGTGGTCGGCAGAATTTCCGCCGCTCGTTCGGACAGCCTCGACAGGCCGGCATCGAGGTCGGTGAAGGCGTCGCCGAGGGAGATCGGTTGCGCGGTGTCGGCGTCGATAGTGACGGTCGCGAGCAGTGAATTACCGTGCGCTCCGGGCGGCACGGCGATCCAATCCGTGATCTGTTCGGCACTGATCACTCGCCGCCCGACGTAGGTCGAACCTGTCGAGTAACCGTCACTGAGGGCGAAGTCGTATCCGTAGTCGCGGTCGATCTGATCCTGCAGCGCCGCGCGCATCGACTCGTTGAACTCGGCCGTCACGGCGGGATCCCCACCACTGAGCTGCGGAATTGCAACGTCGTAGGTGGCCCGTTCCGTGGACCCGGTGACCCTGGTGCTGCCGACGACGTACGGCTGGGCGGCACTCGAGGTGGTGGTCGGCGTTGTTGTCGTCGGCTCGGCGCTCTCGGTGGTGACCGTGACTTCTGTGGTCGTCGGTGCCGACGCCGGCGTGGCGGTCCCCGAGGTGGAGCAACCTGCGAGGGCCGCTGCCACGGCAAGTGCGACCGTCATCGAGCGAATTCGAGCCATTACCTACACTAACCACAAACCCGGCGGGCATCACCGAGAATCGGGTGCAGCCGACCGCGCTGAGCGCGGCCCAGTGCACCCGATTCGAAGCCCCGCAGCACGAAAAAGCCCGACACCTCGAAAGGTGCCGGGCTTCTTCAGTGCAACAAGGGACTCAGAAGTCCATGCCGCCCATGCCACCGGTCGGATCGCCTGCGGGCGCTCCGGCCTTCTCGGGCTTGTCGGCGACGACGGCCTCGGTGGTGAGGAACAGAGCCGCGATGGACGCTGCGTTCTGCAGTGCCGAGCGGGTGACCTTGACCGGGTCGTTGATGCCTGCAGCGAGCAGGTCCTCGTACTCGTTGGTCGCGGCGTTGAGGCCGTGACCAGCGGGCAGGTTGGCAACCTTGTCCGCAACGACGCCGGGCTCGAGGCCTGCGTTGAATGCGATCTGCTTGAGCGGCGCGGACAGTGCGACGCGAACGATGTTCACGCCGGTTGCCTCGTCACCGTCGAGCTTGAGGTTGTCGAGTGCGGGCGCTGCCTGGAGCAGTGCCACGCCGCCACCGGCGACGATGCCTTCTTCGACGGCTGCCTTGGCGTTACGCACGGCATCTTCGATGCGGTGCTTGCGCTCCTTGAGCTCGACCTCGGTTGCGGCTCCGGCCTTGATGACTGCAACGCCGCCGGCCAGCTTGGCCAGGCGCTCCTGCAGCTTCTCGCGGTCGTAGTCGGAATCGGAGTTCTCGATCTCGGCGCGGATCTGGTTGACGCGACCGGCGATGGCGTCGGAATCTCCCGAGCCCTCGACGATGGTGGTCTCGTCCTTGGTGATGACGACCTTGCGCGCCTGACCGAGCAGCTCGAGTCCGGCGGTCTCCAGGGAGAGGCCGACCTCTTCGCTGATGACCTCGCCACCGGTGAGGATGGCGATGTCGGCGAGCTGCGCCTTGCGACGGTCACCGAATCCGGGAGCCTTGACGGCAACGGACTTGAAGGTGCCACGGATCTTGTTCACCACGAGGGTGGAGAGAGCTTCGCCCTCGACGTCCTCGGCGATGATGACGAGCGGCTTACCGGACTGGATGACCTTCTCCAGCAGCGGCAGCAGGTCCTTGACGGTGCTGATCTTGGAGCTGACGAGCAGGATGTACGCGTCTTCGAGGACGGCTTCCTGACGCTCTGCATCGGTGGCGAAGTACGCCGAGATGTAGCCCTTGTCGAAGCGCATGCCCTCGGTGAGCTCGAGCTGGAGGCCGAAGGTGTTGGACTCCTCGACCGTGATGACGCCTTCCTTGCCGACCTTGTCCATGGCCTCGGCGATGAGCTCGCCGATGGACGGGTCGCCTGCGGAGATGCCAGCGGTAGCAGCGATCTGCTCCTTGGTGTCGATCTCCTTGGCGGACGCGAGCAAGGCTTCGGTGACGGCTGCAACAGCCTTCTCGATGCCGCGCTTGAGGCCGAGCGGGTTCGCGCCGGCTGCGACGTTGCGCAGGCCTTCACGGACGAGTGCCTGGGCGAGAACGGTAGCGGTGGTGGTGCCGTCGCCTGCGACGTCGTCGGTCTTCTTGGCGACCTCCTTGACGAGCTCGGCACCGATCTTCTCGTAGGGATCTTCGAGCTCGATCTCCTTGGCGATGGAAACACCATCGTTGGTGATCGTGGGAGCTCCCCACTTCTTCTCGAGTACGACGTTGCGACCCTTGGGGCCCAACGTCACCTTTACTGCGTCGGCGAGGGCGTTCAGCCCGCGCTCGAGGCCACGGCGTGCCTCTTCGTCGAACGCGATGATCTTGGCCATTGCGAAGTGATCCTCCGGATTGGGGGTGACACATTGCTGGCCGAGCTCGGTGCCCGCGACGGACGACCAGGGGTGTCGTTGATTCCCCGGCCTCACCGTGTCCCGACCTGGCACTCACGTGTCGAGAGTGCCAACTGCATTTCTAGCACTCGACCATGGCGAGTGCAAGGTCGTCCGCCGCCAGCGAACCGCCGCAACCCCCGTGCCCGACGCCACCGCGCGAGGCAGGCCTCGAGCAGATGCTCAGTCGAGCCGATATTCGTCACGCACTGTTCACACCCGTACGCATTGTTTACATCCGAATACTGTGCGTCGGACCCTCGACGCCAATACCGTTGGGTGACAACGGCTTCGACGCCGGAAAATTCGGACAAAACCCCGCAAAAGCGACAAGTGAGGATCGAACATGTCCGATACGGTCGATACTTCGTACGACAACTCGGCGATGGACCACGAGGAGGAGGGCTACCACAAGGGCCTGAAACCTCGACAGTTGCAGATGATCGCGATCGGCGGCGCAATCGGCACCGGCCTGTTTCTCGGCGCGGGCGGACGCCTCGCCAGTGCCGGGCCTGGCCTGTTCCTCGCCTACGCCCTCTGTGGAATTTTCGTCTTCTTCATTCTGCGCGCCCTGGGCGAGCTGGTGCTGCACCGTCCGTCGTCGGGCAGTTTCGTCTCCTACGCGCGTGAGTTCTTCGGCGAGAAGGCCGCTTTCGTCGCCGGGTGGATGTACTTCCTGAACTGGGCGATGACGGCCATCGTCGACGTCACCGCCATCGCGACGTACATGCATTACTGGGGCAGTTTCGAGGTGATCCCGCAGTGGGCAATCGCGCTGATCGCGCTGGTCATCGTCATGAGCTTGAATCTCGTGTCGGTGAAGTGGTTCGGCGAGATGGAGTTCTGGGCGGCCATCATCAAGGTCATCGCCCTGGTGACATTCCTGATCGTGGGCGTGGTGTTCCTCGCCGCCCGGATCCCCGTGGGTACCCAGATGCCGGGCATCAGTCTCATCACCGACAACGGCGGGTTGTTCCCGTCGGGTGCGTGGCCTTTGGTCATCGTCATCTCGGGTGTCGTGTTCGCCTATGCCGCAGTGGAATTGGTGGGCACCGCCGCGGGTGAGACCGAGAACCCGGAGAAGATCATGCCGCGGGCGATCAACTCGGTCATCGCACGTATCGCACTGTTCTACGTCGGCTCGCTCGTACTGCTCGCACTGCTGATGCCGTACACCGCGTACCAGTCCGGCACCTCACCGTTCGTGACCTTCTTCTCGAGCATCGGCCTCGGCGGCGCGGGCACCATCATGAACATCGTGGTGCTCACAGCGGCACTGTCGTCCCTGAACGCCGGCCTGTACTCGACCGGGCGCATCCTGCGATCGATGGCGATGAACGGAAGCGCGCCGGAGTTCACCAAGAAGATGACCAAGGGCGGCGTTCCGTTCGGCGGCATTCTGCTCACCTGCTTCATCACCCTGTTCGGTGTCGCCCTCAACGCGATCGCCCCCGGCGAGGCCTTCGAGATCGTGCTGAACATGTCTGCACTGGGCATCATCGCCAGCTGGGCAACCATTGTCCTGTGCCAGATCCAGCTGTATCGCTGGTCCAAGAAGGGCATCGTGGAGCGGCCCAAGTTCCGTCTCTTCGGCGCGCCGTACACCAGCTACGCGACGCTGGTGTTCCTGTTCGGCGTGCTGGTACTGATGGCCTTCGACGCTCCGATCGGGTCGTGGACCATCGCCACCCTGGTGGTCATCATCCCCGCCCTGATCGGCGGCTGGTTCCTGGTGCGCACCAAGGTGCTCACCGTCGCCGAGGAACGCCTGGGCTACACCGGTCAGTACCCGGTCGTGGCCAACCGCCCGACCGAACCGGAGGAGTGACCCTCCCGCACCCCGAGGAACTGGGCCCCGCATCGAACCGATGCGGGGCCCTGCTCGTGCAGTCAAGAAAACCTGAGCCATCTCGATCGAGTGAACGGTGAGCGCCGCACAGGTGGTTCCGGAATCCCTGCGGCAATGGCGGCAGCAACAGCATCGGCCAGTTCCACACAGGTCGCGAATCGATCTGCCGGATCCTTGGCCAACGCGCGTGCGACCACCGCGTCGAGTCCCCGCGGTAGTGAACGTCGCCGCCGTGTCACGGCAGGCGGGTCGGCCGACAGATGAGCCGAGGTGATCGCGAGTGGCGTGGCCAGCGGGTACGGCGTTCTCCCGGTGAGCAATTCGACCAAAGTCGCGCCCAATGCGTAGACGTCGGTCTGCGCACTCAGCACTCCCCCGCGCAGCAATTCCGGTGCCGCGTAATGAATGGACGCCAGCACCGTTCCGCCGACGACCAGCGGTGTGGAGTCGTCGACCAGACGTGCAATTCCCCAGTCCGACAACAGCACCTGCTCGTAGCCGTCCACCCGCTCGGTGGAGATCAGGATGTTCGACGGCTTGACGTCCCGGTGCAGGACGCCGTTGGAGTGGGCGTAGTCGAGCCCCTTGGCCACCTCGGCGACGATGCGCGCCACCCGGGAGACGTCGAGGGGAATCTGGCCACGAGCGACCAGACGCGCCGCGCTGTAACCGTCGACGTAGTGCATCGACATCCACAGCTGATGCTCGAACTCACCGTGTTCGTGCACCGACACGATGTTCGGATGCACCAGCAGCGCGGCAACGGTCGCTTCGGTCCGAAACTTGGTGCGGAGTCGCGGAGACCGTGATGCGTCACGGTCGAGAATCTTCAGCGCTTCGAGCCGATCGTGTCCGCGACCGTGGACGAGGTACACCTCACTCATGCCGCCGACCCCGAGGCGGCGCTGGACTCGAAAGCCCGCGAATTCAGTGCCCGGCTGCAACCGACCGGGAGTCACGGAATCGCCTGTGCAATAAGCCTGCTCGCAGCACATCGACTTCCCAGATGGACGGCAGCGCGAGCTCGCAACATCGACAGAACTGTAGTCCGTTCGGGTGTTCGCGGCGACTCGGCAGTTTCGTCACCAGGGCATTCTCGTTTAAGGTGATTACCGGTACTTGACCAAAACAAGAGAAAAAGAACGGCAAACCGATAGTGGTCGGCCGCGACTCGAGCTGTAAGGAAGTCAAGTAAGTGAAAGCAGTCAAAGAAGCCTGGGGAGGCCTGCTCAAGCCGGTTTTCGTCCCCGCATCGATCATCATCTTCGTGATGATCGCCTTCTCCGTGATCTATGCCAGCACGGCGGCGGATTCGTTCGACAAACTCAACCAGGCCATCACGTCGGGCGTCGGCTGGTGGTACATCCTGGCCGCAACCGGCTTCGTGCTGTTCGCCCTGTACTGCGGCTTGAGCCGAGTGGGTAACATCCGCCTCGGTCGCGACGACGAGAAGCCCGAGTTCGGCGTCCTGTCCTGGTTCGCCATGCTGTTCAGCGCCGGCATGGGCATCGGCCTGGTGTTCTACGGCGTCGCCGAGCCCCTTTCGCACTACGTCACGCCACCCGAAGCCGGGGGCATTTCCGGCAGCACCGACGCGTCCGCACGTCAAGCGATGGAGCTGACGCTCTTCCACTGGGGCCTGCATGCGTGGGCCATCTACGTCGTCGTGGGCCTCGGCATGGCGTACATGACCTACCGCAAGGGTCGGCCGCTGACCGTCCGCTGGTTGCTCGAGCCGCTGCTCGGGCGTAAGCGCATCGAGGGCCCGATCGGGCACACCATCGACACGGTCGCGATCGTGGGCACCTTGTTCGGCGTCGCGACCTCACTCGGCTTCGGTGTCCAGCAGATCTCCGCCGGCCTCGAGTACCTCGGCTGGGTGGAGACCACCAACTGGTTCGTGATCCTGCTCATCGCCGCCATCACCGGCATTGCCACCTTCTCGGTGGTCAGCGGAGTGTCCAAGGGCCTCAAGTGGCTCTCGAACATCAACATGGGACTGGCTGCCGCGCTCGCGCTGTTCGTACTGGTCCTCGGACCGACACTATTCCTGATGCAGTCCTGGGTACAGAATCTCGGCGGATACGTCCAGGCCCTGCCCGAGCTGGCCTTGCGTACCTCACCGTTCTCCGACGACGGGTGGGCCGGCGGCTGGACCATTTTCTACTGGGGCTGGTGGATGAGCTGGGCGCCGTTCGTCGGCATGTTCATCGCGCGCATCTCTCGTGGCCGCACCATCCGTGAATTCGTGTTCGGAGTGCTGCTCGCACCGACGATCGTCGGCTCGCTGTGGTTCACGATCTTCGGTGACACCGGCATCCTGCGACAGCGCAACGAGGGAGATCTGCTGGACGCCGAAGGGGCCGTGAACACCAACACGAGCCTGTTCCAGGTACTCGACGGGCTCCCGATCGCCGCGATCACCAGCGTGATCGCGATTGCGGTCATCGTGTTCTTCTTCGTGACATCCTCCGATTCGGGCTCGCTCGTGATCGATATTCTCTCGACCGGTGGTGAGCTGGAAACCCCGAAGATCACCCGCGTCTACTGGGCTGTGCTGCAGGGTGTTGCCGCTGCGGTACTGCTGCTCGTCGGTGGCACCAGCTCTCTGACGGCGTTGCAAACGATGTCGATCGCCACGGCGGTGCCGTTCTCGGTGGTACTCGTGCTCGCCTGTGTGTCGATGCTGAAAGCGTTCCGCTACGACGTTGCGACCACTCCTCGCTATCTGCGAGTGACCGCGACGCCCGATGTCGCAGAGGACGAGCCTGCCGCGCCCACGTCACCGGTACAACGCAAGCGAGCAACCGCCGGAATATCGACGACGTTTTCCGGACTGACACCCTCGCAGGAGGGCGTGACGCCGGCGCGTGCCGGCGGCAGTGTCGTCCTGGCGGTCCACGAGGTCCCCACCGAGCAACTCGAAATTCATCCCGACACGGGTGCAGTCGAGTACTCCGGCGACAACGCTCCCGTCGATCCACTGGGCGGCGAGGTGTTCGACACTCAGGAGTTCGCCGACTCGGCCGAGGGACAGAAAGACAGCAACAACCCCGGCTGAAAGATCAATCCAGCTCTGGCCCTCGCAACACCGTTGCGGGGGTCAGAGGTTTTTCGAAGCCCAATCGGTGAGCGCCTCGAGTGACGGCAGCAGTGCCTCACCCGACGTCGTCAGGCTGTACTCCACCGAGATGGGGGGCCCGTCGGTGACGGCGCGCGCCACCAGTCCTGCTTTGCCGAGTTCTCCGAGACGCTCCGACAGCACCGAGTCACTGATGCCGCCGACGGCGCGGCGCAGGTCGGAGAATCCCATCGGCCCGTTCATCAGCGTCGCCAGCAGAACGCCGTTCCATCGCTTGCCGAGGAATCCGAAGGCTTTGGTCAGTGCTCCGTCACATGCACGCGGTTCATGTGGCTGCTCGTTCGTGACCATGCCTCCACCCTACCGAGGTGCTACAGTCCGCCTTGCTACTTCTCATTTACTAGTAGCCTCAGAAATGAAAGCAGGGATCATGTTCATCGCAACCCTCGTCGTCTCGGTACTGCTCGCCGTTGCACTCACGTTCTCGGCGATCGGCAAACTGACGAAAAATCCCTCCGTCATCCCGATGCTCGAGCAGGTGGGCGTCCCCGCCGACAAGATTCCGTGGTTGGCCTACGCGGAGATACTCGGTGCCATCGGCCTCCTGGTCGGCCTGGTGGTCTGGCCGATCGGCGTAGCAGCTGCCGTCGGCGTCGTCCTCTACTTCGTCGGTGCGGTTGCCGCGCACCTTCGCGCCAAGGACAAGGAGTTCGCCCCAGCCGCCGGACTCGCCGTGTTCGCCGTTGTCGCGCTTGTCCTACGGGTGCTCAGCGCCTGACCAGTCGTAGTCCATCTGGCCCGCGGTGGCGAGGGCGTGATCGGCTCCCGCCCACCGCGCGACCAGATGCAGCGCGAGATCGAGGCCGGCACTGATTCCGGCCGACGTCGCCAGATCGCCGTGGTCGATGTACCGAACGCCCTCGTGCACCACGAGCGCAGGCCACCGATCGCGCAGCAGCTCCAGATCCTCCCAGTGCGTCGTGACCGGCCTCGCGTCGAGCAGTCCCGCTGCGGCGAGCACAAACGCACCGGTGCACACCGACGCGACAACTTCTGCTGTGGGTCGAATTCGCCGCAGCCACTCCAGAACTCGGCCCTCGGCTTCGACCGCGTCCACGACGCCGCCGGGAATTACGACGACGTCGTAGGTCCGCGGATCGTCGATCGTGGTGTCGACGCCGATCCTCATGCCACCTCGCGCGCGTACCGCTCCGTCGTCGAGCCCGACGAGCGTCACCTCGAAAGGCGCTGCGCTACCGGCACGTTCGGCCACCCGATTGGCCACCGAGAACACCTCGAACGGCCCACAGGCGTCGAGCACCTCCACGTCGTCGAACAACAGAATCGCGATGCTTCTCATGTCGCCTCAGCTGCTCGTGGTCGAAACGATGACGGGCACCATGACCGCAGCCATCACCGCGGTGTTCACGTCGGAGACCGCCTTGCGCACTGCCTCTCCTGCCCATTCGCCCTCGGCTATCTCCTTGGCTCGCGTCTTCACCAGTTTTTTGTCGGCATCTGCAATGACCTTGTGCGTGAGATCGACGGCCGAAACGAGAGAGATCAGGGCAGCCGAATGCGGCGTGGGCGTCGTGCCGTCGACGAGCGCGCTCCGGAGCGCATCTCGCAGCACCTTCTCGCGTGAGGTGTCTCTCGCCGGCCAGGTCGTAGTGGGAAACAACCCCAGCACCTTGTCTTTCTTCTCCGTGACGAAACCCCGAAACGCCAGCCGGGCGGCCAGTTCCTGGACCAGATTCTTCTGCGACTTCTCGATCACTTTCTGCGGCTTCATCGGCCGCGACGCCGTTGCCATGAGATCGAACACACGGCGCAGCAGTTCGTCTTCGGGTGGCTCCCCCGAGACGACCACGTGATCCTTCTTGACCTGTTCGTCGGGACCGGTGATGCGCAGCGATCCACTCAGTGCGAGCTCGACGACCAACGCACCGGCCAGCACCCGCGGCAACTTCGTGCTGTCGGCCAACGGCTTGCCCGTGTCGTCGTCGAGCAACAACAGCAGCAAATCCTCCGCAATCAAGGTCATGACGAGAGGCTAGCGAGAATGTACGGGTAGTTGTACGCGACCAGTTGCTCGAGAATTTCTATGTCCACATCGGCAAGCCTGTTCACGTACAGGCAACCTGCTCCTCGCTTGTGCTTTCCCAGCTGTTCGAGCAACGCGTCGGATTCCGGAGCGTAGGTCATGCCGTACAGCGACAGGCTCGACTTTCGCGGCGAAAAACCGACGACGAAATACTCTCCCCGACGGCCGCTTTTCGTCCTGTACCGATAGCTCCCGAAACCCACCATCGTCGGTCCCCACATCACTGCCGGTTGCCCGGTCGTGCGGCTCATCATCTCAGCGAGCGCGAGACCGTCGGCCCGCCGTACAGGATGCTCCACCGCAGCAAGGAATTCCGCGGCGGGTACCTCGCTGGGACGGGTGAGATTCTCGTTCAATTGATCAGACTCTGCCAGTTCGACGGCACCCGTTCGCGCGGTCCGGGAACCGTCTGGTCAACTGGATGATGCTGCGGCGGTGCAAGTTCGGGGCCGTCGTACATCTGCTCGTCCGCGTAGTTGTAGAACCATTCTTCACCGGGTTCGAAGCTCCGCACGAATTGATGCCGGGTGGACTCGGCATGCTTGCTGGCGTGCTGCGAGGGCGAGGAATCACAGCAACCGATATGACCGCACTGCGCACACCGACGCAGGTGTACCCACCAGCCCTCCGTCTGCGTGCACTCGACACAGCCGGGCCCCGACGGCGGAACGGCAGGGTCGATACCTTCGATGGTCATGATGCCTCCTGGACAGCGGGTTGGATGGGCAGTCTCACGATGAAGCGCGTGTTTCCGGGTTCGGACACCACTTGCAGATCACCCTGATGCTTCTTCACCACGATGCGCCACGAGATGTCGAGACCGAGACCCGTACCCTCGCCGACGGCCTTGGTGGTGAAGAACGGCTCGAAGATGCGGGACCGAATGTCCTGCGGCACACCGGGTCCGGTGTCGCAGATCTCGATCTGCACCTGATCCTCGTCCAACGACGTACGCACCGTCAAAACCCCCGAGCCATCCATCGCCTGCACGGCATTGTCGATCAGGTTCGTCCACACCTGATTGAGTTCGGCAGCGTAGGCAGGGATGGGCGGCACCGCAGGATCGTATTCTTTGACCACCGCGATGTCGTCGCCGATCTTGCGGCCCAACATGATCAGTGTGCTGTCGAGCAGTTCCCGCACATCCACGGTCTGGTACGGCGCACGGTCCATCTGTGAGTACTGCTTCGCGGCACCGACGAGCGTGGTGATTCTCGTGGTCGAATCCGCAATCTCGTTCATCAGCAGCTCTGTTTCGACCGTGTAGTTGAGCCACCTGATCGCGCCCTCGAGCATGGCCGGATCGTCGACGGTCGCCGATACCCGATCGAGCCACGGCACATCGAGTCCCGCGGAGACGAACGTGGGGGCCAGATCCCATCCGTCCCGAATATCTTTGTCCTCGAACCATTCTCCGAGTTCGTCCTCGCGGTCCGACGCCTCCATGGCCGTCAACTTGGGCGCTTTGGCCACCAACTCCACGGCCTCGTTCTGCAGTTCGACCAGACGCGCCAGGCTCGCACGGTCGAGGGTGCCGCCGGCGATCATCGCCAGTTTCTGCCGCATGTGCCCCACCCGATTCCGCAGGGCCGACGTCGCCCGCACCGCAGCCGCCGCGGGGTTGTTGAGCTCGTGCGTCAACCCGGCCGACAGAGAACCCAACGCCAGCAAGCGCTCTCGCTGTTCCACCACTTGCTTGGTGTTCTGATTTCCGAAGAACAATCCTTCGAGCAGATGCAGAGCCATCGGGAACCATTCCCGCACTATGGACGCGAAACAGTCTGCGTCGAGCACGAAGAAGCGCGAGGGCTCACTCACCCGCATCGAACCCTGATACGTCTGCGGCACCCGATCACCCAGATACGCCTGCCACGCACCGGCATAAACCCCGCGTTGCGAGGTTCTGTTGATCACCAGATCCTCGCCGCCCGAGAGTTTCGACAGCACCACGGCACCGTCCATCAAGACGTAGAAGCACGTTGCCGGGTCGCCCTCGGCGTACACCGGCCCCGGTTCGATGGTCTCGATGCGCCCGTCCCGACACAGCTCCGCCAACTGAGAGTCGGTGAGATGCTCGAACAGAAAAAGTGTCCGCAGCTCCTCCGGATCACACGCGGGCGTGCTCATGGGTTCGCCAGATATCTGTGCACCAGCATCACGGCCATCGCTCCTTCTCCCACTGCCGACGCGACGCGTTTGGCCGAGTCGGATCGAACGTCGCCTGCCGCGAACACCCCGGGCACACTCGTCTCGAGATGGTGCGGCAGACGATCCCGCGTCCACCCGGCAGGTCCGCGTCCGTCCACGACGAGGTCCGGCCCGGTGACAACGAATCCATGGTCGTCCCGAACGAGTACTCCGTCGAGCCACTCGGTGCGCGGGGCAGCCCCGATGAACAGGAACAGGTACTGCGCGTCGACGGTCAACGTCTCGTCGGTGGCCCGGTTGCGCAGCGTGATCGACTGGAGGTGACCGTCGCCGGCAACTCCCGCGACCTCGGTGCAGGGTCGAACGCTGATCTTCGGATTGTCTTCGATCTGCTTGATCAGGTAGTACGACATCGACGCTTCGAGCGAGGTTGCCCGGATCAGAATGGTGACCGACCTGGCCCCGCGCGAGAGGTACACCGCAGCCTGACCGGCCGAGTTCGCGCCGCCGACGATGTAGACGTCCTGCTCGGCGCAGCGTGCAGCCTCGGTCATCGCCGAGCCGTAGAACACGCCCCTACCGGTGAAGTCGTCTATTCCGGGTGCGTCCAGCCTGCGATAGGCGACGCCGGTGGACAGAATGATCGTCTGCGCACTGATGCTGCGGCCGTCGGCGAATCGCACGGTCCGCGCAGCGCCGTTGGTCTCCAAGGCCACGACGTCCTGCGTGGTGACCACCTCGGCACCGAACTTCAGCGCCTGCCGCCGGGCTCGTTCGGCCAACTGAGCGCCCGAAACCCCGTCGGGAAATCCCAGATAATTCTCGATGCGAGAGCTCTGACCGGCCTGACCACCGGTCGCGGTCCGCTCGATCAGCGTCGTTCGCAATCCTTCGGACGCGCCGTACAGTGCCGCTCCAAGTCCAGCAGGGCCACCGCCGATCACGACGAGATCGTAGAACTCCTCGGACGGCGACACGGTCAGGCCGAGCCGGTTGCCCAGCTCGGCATCGGACGGTTCGATCAGCGCATCACCCTCGGTGGTGATGACCACCGGCAGACGGTCGTCCGCCACGCCTGCCGCAGCCAACAGTCGAGCGCCCTCGGACTCGTCGGACATGTACCAGCGGTAGGGCAGCTGATTTCGGGCGAGAAACTCGCGAATCTCCGACGACCGAGCAGACCAGCGATGGCCGACGATCTTGGTGTCCTCGACGGCTCGGTGGTCGTAGGCGCACCAGGCTTCGAGTTGAGCGTCGAGCACGGGGTAGAGCTTTTCCTCGGGCGGATCCCACGGCTTGAGCAGGTAGTAGTCGAGATCGATGACGTTGATCGCGTCGATGGCGGCATCGGTGTCCGCGTAGGCAGTGAGAAGAATGCGGCGGGCCGTCGGGAACAGGTCCATCGCTTGTTCGAGGAATTCCATGCCGCTCATCAAGGGCATGCGGTAATCCGCCAACAGAATGGCGACCGGAGTGCCGCGCAGCGTGAGTTCCTTGAGTGCGTCGAGTGCGCCGGCACCGGATTCGGCGCGAACGATGCGGTACTGCTCGCCGTAGCGGCGGCGCAGGTCGCGGGCAACCGATCTCGATACTCCGGGATCGTCGTCGACACTGAGAATGACCGGTTTCATGACCCTCCAGAAGTGGTGCTCACCAACGTCATGAGCATGCCACCGGCTCGCCCCGAATGGGAGGCAAGCGGGCCTGGAAACAGCGGGGTCAGACTCGGCCGCGTCTGATCAGATCGAGTTCGTGGGGGGTGAGGAGTCGTTCGAGCTTCTCGGCCGGCCAGGTGCGCGGGCTCCCGCTCATCCTGGCGGTCTTCAACAGGGGTAGATCACTGCTGGTACGACGCATTATCGATTGTAATTTCACGGTGGATCACTCCGAACAATTTCTTCGTTGGTCCCGACACTCCGCTTGCTACATCGATCAGTGTCCGCTCGGTGTTAACGCCGCGGTGGGATCTCGTTCGGCGTTTCGTGGTGAAACACAGTTTCTCGGGCCCCTTCTCGGGGTAAACATCTCCTCAAATCAACTGATCGGGGAACGTTAGTGAATACGTCGGGCAAATCCACTTCAGGACATGCGCAATCCGGAAAATCGATGGCCGATTCGGTCCAGAACAACGGTGCATTCGAGAAGGCGGCCCGGGCCGGCCACTTCGTCAGCGGAGTGCTGCACATCCTCATCGGCTACATCGCCATCCGGTTGGCCTTCGGCCAGGGCGGTAACGCCGACCAATCCGGTGCACTGGCCGAACTGGCCGAGAAGCCTGGCGGCAAAATCGCACTGTGGGTTGCCGTCGTCGCCTTCGTGGCGCTGGCCCTGTGGCGCATAGTCGAGGCGATCGTCGGCAAGAAGTCCGACGCCGACGAGGGTAGTGCTCTCGATCGTCTCAAGGCCGCTGCACTGGCCGTCGTCTACATCGCGTTCGCATTCTCGACCTACGGTTTTGCGACCGGTTCCGGAAAATCCAGCGGCCAGCAGAACGCCGGCTACTCGGCCCGGTTGATGGAATCCGGCGGCGGCAAGCTGGTGCTGATCGTCGTCGCTCTCGTTGTCATCGGAGTGGGCGGCTACCACGTCTACAAGGGCGTCTCGAAGAATTTCCTCGACGATCTCGAGGGCCACCAGGGTGGAGCCGTCGTCAAGCTCGGCATCGCCGGATACGCAGCCAAGGGCACAGCGCTGGTCGGGGCCGGAATCCTCGTCGTCGTGGCGGTATTGCAGTCGGATCCGTCCAAGGCCACCGGAATCGACGGGGCCGTCAAGACACTGGGTGCCCAGCCCTACGGCCAGGTGCTGCTGATCCTCGCCGGGGTGGGAATCGCGCTCTATGGGGTGTACGCATTCGTGCTGGCTCGCTTCGCTCGTATGTGAAGGAAAGTTCGTAGCGGGCTACGAATTACCGCTCACCTGGGTGGTCAACTGTGTTCGCTGACACATAGGATGCGCACGATTGAGTGTGACAGTCGGTTGCATTTACCTCACCACCAGGAGTCCCACGTTGAGCAAGACTCTCGAAGCCACGATCGATATCGCCGCGAGCCCCGAGACCGTCTGGTCGATCGTCTCCGACCTCGAGCGCATGGGTGAGTGGAGCCCGCAGTGCAAGAAGATGAAGGTCTTCGGCGGACCGGTCGGCAAGGGCACCAGGACGCTCAACGTCAACCGCAAGGGTCTGCTCGTCTGGCCGACGTCGGCGAAAGTCGTCGCCTTCGAGCCCAACCGTGAACTCGCGTTCCGGGTCGTGGAGAACAAGACGATCTGGTCGTACACCCTGACGCCCACGGCCACCGGGACGACCGTCGTCGAGAAGCGTCAGGCACCCAGCGGCACGTCCGCGGTCTCGTCGCTGCTGGTCAAGCGCATCCTGGGTGGGATCGACGAGTTCGACGTCGAACTGGTCGAGGGCATGAACAGCACCCTGCGTCGCATCAAGGCCGAAAGCGAAAAGTTGGGCCGAAAATAAATATTCTCAGGAATGTTTCAGGTTTGTTTCTCTCGGGCATCCGGCGTTTCGACAAGCAAACGACACGAACGGAAAGTGGGGGCAACTTATGTTGGGTCTCGGAATCATCGGCTGGATCATCATCGGCGGACTCGCAGGTTGGATCGGCAGCAAGATCATGAAGACCGATGCTCAGATGGGCATCATCCTGAACATCGTCGTCGGCATCATCGGTGGCCTCATCGGTGGATACCTGCTCAAGGTCTTCGGCGTCGACGTCGAAGGTGGCGGACTGATCTTCAGCTTCATCACCTGCATCCTCGGCGCATGCATCCTGCTCTTCCTGGTCAAGCTCGTGACAGGTCGCAGCAGCCGCGTCTGATCGACTCGCAGCTCCCGACTGCCGGGGCACCTCACGTACGCTGTGAGGGCCTCGGCAGTCGTGCATCTGCACGTCGACTGCTGCACGCAACACGACCTGCCGACACCTGAACGACAAAAAAGTTAGAGGAGACCGTGGCACGCCGTCCCGCCCCGATTGGTCAACCGCCCCGCACGGGAGTGGCTCACATCGTCGATTTGGTTCGTGAAACGGTTCCACCACTACACCCCGCGGGACTTCCCTTCGTGGGTGGTCCGCTCGCCGTCGCAGTGCTCGGCCGCCGCTCCAAGTGGGTGCGCAACGCCGGCCTCGTCGCTGCTGGAGCCTGTGCCACCTTCTTCCGCCACCCGTCACGGGTGCCACCCAATCGCCCCGGCGTCGTCGTTGCCCCGGCCGACGGCCTCGTCACACTCGTCGATACTGCAGTACCGCCGGCCGAGCTCGATCTCGGCTCCGAGCCGGTCCCACGCGTGAGCATCTTCCTCTCGGTCCTGGACGTTCACGTTCAGCGTGTTCCCGTCGGCGGCCGGGTGCTGGAGGTCGTTCATCGCCGCGGCCAGTTCAAATCGGCCGATCTCGCCGAGGCCAGCGAAGTCAACGAACGCAACAGCATGCACATCAGGACCGACTCCGGCCAGGACGTCGCCGTCGTGCAGATCGCCGGTCTGATCGCGCGACGCATCATCAACAACGCCAAGGTGGGCGACACTCTCTCGATCGGCGACACCTACGGCTTGATCCGCTTCGGCTCACGAGTCGACACCTACTTCCCCGCGGGCACCACGCTCCTGGTCGAACGCGGCCAACGCGCAGTCGGTGCCGAGACGGTCCTCGCCGAGCTCTCGCAGTAGACACCGACATGATCACCAGACGCGCCAAGCCGCCTGCTGCCATCCGTCTGCTCCCGTCCGTCGTCACGATTCTCGCGCTGTGCTCCGGCCTGTCCGCGGTCAAGTTCGCCCTCGACGGTCAGCTCGGCACGGCACTCGCCATGATCGGTGCCGCCGCAATTCTCGACGCGTTGGACGGGCGAATCGCGCGGCTGCTCGACGCCACCAGCAAGATCGGTGCCGAGCTGGACTCACTGTCCGACGCCATTTCGTTCGGCGTCGCCCCGGCACTGGTCCTGTACGTCACGTTGCTCGAGGGCAGTAGCGGCGGCTGGATCGTCGCACTGGTCTACGCGGTGAGCATCGTGCTTCGGCTCGCCCGCTTCAACACGTTGCTCGACGAGGACGACACCCCCGCGTACGCCCGCGAATACTTCACTGGCGTTCCCGCACCCGCCGGTGCACTCATCGCGCTGGCCCCGATCGCCGCGTTCGAGGAATTCGGCGACGGCTGGTGGGCGTCGTTCTATGTCGTGGCCGGATGGTCGATCGTGACCGCCGCTCTGATCGTCAGCCGCATTCCCACCCTCGCGCTCAAGACCGTCTCGGTTCCGCCGAGGCTGGCGGCCATCCTGCTGGTTCTGGTGGCTCTGCTCGCCGCCGCGCTCATCACTTTCCCGCTGGTTCTGCTGATGGGATTGGTGCTGGCCTATCTCATCCACATCCCGTTCGCGGTGCGGTCACAGCGCTGGACTGCCGCGCGCCCGTACACGTGGGACGCCAAGCCGGCGGAGCGTCGAGCGGAGCGACGGGCCATCCGCCGCGCCCCGGGTAACAACCGCCGGTCCCAGGCACGACTGGGACTGCGTCGACCACGTAGCTGACAACCGCATTAGGTTGGACGTGTGACCGCATCCCGAACGCCCGAGCTCGTTCTCACTGCACGCCTCAACACCTCGGCGGCCGATGCCAGGCGCGGAGTGGTGCGACTGCATCCGGAGGTACTCGCGGCCCTCGGGCTACGGGAATGGGATGCGCTGTCACTCATCGGATCTC
Organism: Rhodococcus sp. Leaf278; assembly: GCF_001426085.1. GTDB lineage: Bacteria > Actinomycetota > Actinomycetes > Mycobacteriales > Mycobacteriaceae > Rhodococcoides. The sequence goes on along the minus strand of NZ_LMRR01000001.1, from coordinate 25,353 downwards.
GACGCACTGCAGCCGTCGTCGCAGCAGCTCCCGAGGGTTCGCCACAGGGCACCGCACTACTGGACGACGTCACGCTCTCCAATGCCGGACTGCGCGAAAATGCCACTGTCGCAGTCGCGCCCGTCACCGTCTACGGGGCCAAGACCGTCACGGTGACCGGCTCTGCGCTCGCCACCGGCTCCATCTCCGACGCCACCCTGCGACAAGCGTTGCTCGGCAAGGTGCTGACGGTGGGCGACACGGTGTCGCTACTCCCCCGCGATCTGGGCCCCGGCACGTCGACGAGTTCGGCGACGCAGGCCCTGTCGAGAACGTTTGGAGTGGCGTGGACCACCGAACTGTTGACGGTTTCCGCCGTCGACCCGTCGGGTGGGCCGGTGAGCGTTCAGCCCAACTCGGCGGTCGGCTGGGGCACCGGCACCGTGACCGCCTCCGGCGCAACACCATCCGCGTCGGTACACCCTGCACGAGATTCCGTGACGAGGGCCGCTCCCCCACGCGTGAGCGCTGCCGATCTGGTGGGCGTGAGCGCACAGTCGGCCAAGCTCACCGAGTGGCTGCGGTTGGCTCTGGACGAATCGGAACTGCTGGCCACGCTCGGTGCATCGCCGCATCTGGGCGTGCTGATCACTGGGTCCGGCGGCGTGGGCAAGGCCACGCTAGCCCGCGCAGTGATCGGTGAGCGAGCGTGCGTTGCACTGGACGGTCCGTCGATCGGCGCACTCGAGGCGTCCGCTCGCGTCGAGCGGGTCACCGCGGCGGTGGACGAACTCGCCGGCTCGGGCGTCCTGTTGATTACCGACGTCGACGCTTTGTTGCCGTCCGATCCCGAACCGGCGTCCACCTTCGTGCTCGACGTACTGCGCCGGGCCGTCGACACTCCCGGTCTGGCGCTCATCGCAACGACCGCGCATCCCGAGGCCACCGACGCACGGCTCCGGGGCCAGGACCTGTGCGATCGCGAGCTCACCCTCACCCTGCCCGACGCCGCCGGTCGTAAGGGACTGCTCGAACACCTGCTGAAGAAGGTGCCGCAGGGCGACGTGGATCTGGGTGAGATAGCTTCGCGAACACCGGGTTTCGTGGTCGCAGACCTAGCCGCTTTGACGCGGGAGGCGGCGCTGCGGGCGGCTGCGCGCGCGTCGAACGATTCGGCCGCGGCCTCGTTGACGCAGGACGATCTGGTGGGCGCTCTTCAGGTGATCCGCCCACTCTCGCGTTCGGGGAGCGAGGAGTTGGCCATCGGTAGCCTCACGCTCGAGGACGTCGGCGACATGGTGGAGACCAAACAGGCACTCACCGAGGCGGTCCTGTGGCCGCTTCGGCATCCGGATTCGTTCGCGCGCTTGGGAATCGAGCCGCCACGCGGGGTGCTGCTCTACGGTCCGCCCGGCTGCGGCAAGACGTTTCTGGTGCGGGCACTGGCAAGTTCCGGTCAGCTCAGCGTGCACTCGGTCAAGGGCGCGGAGCTGATGGACAAATGGGTCGGCTCCTCGGAAAAGGCTGTGCGAGAGCTCTTTCAGCGAGCCCGCGATTCTGCGCCGTCCCTGATCTTCCTCGACGAGGTGGATGCCCTCGTGCCTCGGCGCGGGCAGAGCTCGGATTCGGGCGTCGGTGATCGGGTGGTAGCGGCACTACTGACCGAACTCGACGGCGTCGAACCGTTGCGCGACGTCGTGGTTCTCGGTGCGACCAACCGACCCGATCTGATCGACCCGGCCTTGCTGAGGCCCGGCCGACTCGAGCGTCTGGTGTTCGTGCCGCCGCCGGATTCCGATGCCCGGGTGGACATCCTGAAGGCGTCGGGCAAATCCATTCCGCTGGCCGAGGACGTGGATCTGGATGCGTTGGCGCGCGATCTCGACGGCTACTCCGCCGCCGATTGCGCGGCACTGCTGCGCGAGGCAGCACTGACGGCGATGCGTCGGTCGATGGATGCCGCCGACGTCACGGCCGCCGATGTCGCCACCGCTCGGGCGACGGTCAAGCCGTCACTCGATCCCGAGCAGGTGGCGCATCTGCGGGCCTACGGGTCGTGAACGGAAACTCGTAGCAGGCTACGAAGTTCCGTGCACGTGCGGCGAAGCCGCTCTCACTTCCAGCGGGCGAGGACCTCTTCGGCGCGCTTGGCGAGCACCATCTGGAAGATCGGTCCGAAACTGATACGACCGACACCGAGGGATGCGAAGTGCGACAGGTCGCCCTCGGCGGGGTTGGCGATGGCATTGATCGGGAGCGGGAGTTCCTCGGCCAGACGCTTGTAGTCGGCGTCGTTGTGGAAGCCGACGGGGTAGAGCGAGTCGGCTCCGGCTGCGGCGGCCAGCTTCAGGCGGGCGATGGCGCGGTCGACGCGATCGTTCTCGTCGCCGATCTCCTTGACGAACAGGTCGGTGCGGGCGTTGATGACGACGTGGACGTCGGTGGCGTCGGATGCTGCGCGCAGGGCTCCGACGAAGTCGGCGTGCTCCTGTGCTTCACGGAGCCGTCCGCCCTCGCTGTGCACGGTGTCCTCGATGTTGAGGCCGACGGCTCCGGCCGAGATGAGGCCGTCGATCAGGCGCTTGGGGTCCTCGCCGTAGCCGGATTCGATGTCGACCGAGAGCGGAGCGTCGACGGCTGCGGAGATCTGCGAGATGCGGGCGAGGAGTTCGTCGAAGGTGATGCCCTCGTTGTCCGGCTTGCCGATGGAGTCCGAGACGGGGTGACTGCCGACGGTCAGCGCGGTGAATCCTGCGGAGACGGCGAGGTTGGCGGACCAGGCGTCCCACACCGTCGGCAGCACGACCGGGTTGCCCGGCTTGTGCAGCTCGAGCAGGGTGTTGGCTTTCTGGGACAGGTTCGTCATCGAAGACTCCTTCGCGGTGGTTGTGGAGAACGTACGTTCTCTCGGTCACCAACGTACGCGATTCAGTCGACTAAATCGAGTGCTTTCATCCGGTCGAACACCATCAGCGATCCCGGAGCGACGTCGGGCATCGCCGCGTACTCGTCCCGGGTGAAGTACCTGATCTCGGCTATTTCGCTCGTCGGCGACGGTTCGCCGACCAGATCGGCCAGAAAGCATGTGATTTCGAGCGGTGTACCCGCCGGATGCCCCCAGGCCTCGCACTCGAACACTCCGAGGAGTCGAGCACCGATCACTTCCGCGTCGAGTTCTTCTCTGATCTCCCGGTGCAATGCCTGCTCTGCAGTCTCACCCGGGTCGATTTTGCCGCCGGCCATGTAGAAAGCGGATTTGCCCACCGATCGCGTCTGAATCATTCGACGGTCCCGAACGAAGGCCAACCCGGCCGTCCGAATGAGCCTCTTCTCGTTCACGGGCACTGCTCCCCTTTCCCGCGTACGTCCGATTTGTACCGCTGGGTCCGCCGCCGACCACGCAAAGTAGGATGGAAACCGACAACGTCAGGTGTCACCGTTCGGTGGCCAGTTCGTTTTTTCTCAAAGCCATAGGTCGAATTTCACACAGATTTCAAGACCCTACTCATCGCCGCCCTACGACCACCGCCCCGGCCTCGCCGCCGATGCGACCCGAGACGACGGAGTGATTTTTGCTCGCCATTCTTCTTGCGCACACCGCAGCCGCGCTGCTTGCGCCGCTTCTCGTCCGGTGGTGGGGTCGCAGTGCGTTCTTCCCGCTCGCACTCGTTCCCCTGCTGAGTCTGATCTGGGTGTTCAGCAACTGGAACACAGAGCAGAAGCTGAGCATCGAGTGGGTTCCCGGCCTGTCCATGAACATCGATATGCGCTTCGACTCACTCGCCGCCATCATGTCGTTGCTGGTGCTGGGCATAGGCGCGTTGATTCTGCTGTACTGCGCCCGCTACTTCGAGGACGACGAGCCACGGCTCGGCCTGTTCGCCGCCGAGATGGTCGCATTCTCCGGGGCCATGTTCGGCCTGATCACCAGCGACAACATGCTGGTGCTCTACATCTTCTGGGAAATCACCACCGTCCTGTCGTTCCTGCTCGTCGGTCACTACGCCGAACGGGCGTCGAGCAGGCGCGCGGCCACCCAGGCTCTGCTCGTCACCACCGCAGGCGGATTGGCGATGCTGGTCGGCATCATCGTCCTCGGCCAGGCCGCCGGGACGTACAACCTGTCCGAGGTCGTCACGAACGCCCCCGGCGGCTGGCTCCCCGGCGTGGCGATCGTGCTCATTCTGATCGGCGCACTGAGCAAATCGGCGATCGTGCCGATGCACTTCTGGCTCCCGGGTGCGATGGCCGCCCCCACACCGGTCAGTGGCTATCTACACGCGGCGGCCATGGTGAAGGCCGGCATCTACCTGGTGGCTCGCCTCGCACCGGGTTTCGCCGACTCGGGCCCGTGGCGCGCGACCATCATCAGCTTGGGACTGCTGTCGATGATCCTGGCCGGGTGGCGAGCACTCCGAGCCTTCGACCTCAAGCTCATCCTGGCGTTCGGCACCGTCAGCCAGCTCGGCTTCCTGATGGTGTTGGTCGGCATCGGCTCCGAAAAAGCCATGCTGGCGGGCCTGACGATGGTGATCGCGCACGCGATGTTCAAGGCAACGCTGTTCATGGTCGTGGGCATCGTCGATCACACCACTGGTACGCGCGACATCCGCAGGCTCGCTCACCTGGGCAAGAAGGCACCGTGGCTCGCCGCCGTCGCAGCGCTCGCCGCCGCCAGCATGGCTGGCTTACCGCCGATGATCGGTTTCGTCGGCAAGGAAACAGCCCTGTCCGCGGTGATCAGCACTCCGACGCTGAATCCCACGGTCGCCGCCGTCGTCGTCGCCGGGTTGGTCATCGGGTCGATCCTCACGGTCACCTACAGCATCCGATTCGTGTGGGGCGCGTTCGGCCGCAAGCAGCTCAAACGACCGAGCCCATCGGTGAAGAACATGCACGCACCGTCCGCACTGTTCCTGGCCGCGCCGGCATTTCTGGCCGTCCTCGGTGTGGTCGCCGGCTTCGCCTCATCGGTCGTCGACCGCATCGTCAGCCCCTACGCACGCACCCTGCCGTCGTACGGTCAGGAGCCGTACCACCTGGCGCTCTGGCACGGGTTCAACCTGCCGCTGGCGTTGACCGTCGTCGTCGTCACCGGCGGCGTCGGACTGTTCGTCGCACATCGCGTGGTCAACCGACTCAAGTTCGAGCACCCACCGCTCGGTAACGCCGACCGCATCTACGACAACGTCCTCAAGTTCATGGACACCCTGTCCATCCGGCTCACCGGCACCACCCAGCGCGGTTCACTTCCCCTCACCCAGGGCACCATCTTGCTGACCCTGGTTCTCCTGCCGATCATCGTGTTGATCGTCGGGCAGGAACCGGGTCTGGACTACACCCTGTGGAACACCCCGCTGCAGCTGGTCATCGGAGTGATCATGATCGCCGGCGGCCTCGGCGCAACCGTCATGCGCAACCGCCTGGCCAGCGTCATCCTCGTCGGACTCACCGGCTACGGCTGTGGCGTCATCTTCGCCATCCACGGTGCTCCCGACCTCGCCCTGACTCAGTTCCTCGTCGAAACCCTGACCCTGGTGGTCTTCGTGCTGGTGCTGCGCAAACTACCGGCCGAGGTCGACGACCGGGGCTCGGCCGGATCTCGCGGACCGCGTGCCGCGCTCGCCGTCGCCGTCGGTGCCACCGTCAGTGTGCTCGGCGCATTCGCGATGAACGCGCGCAGCGCAGCTCCGGTATCCCTGCAGTTCCCCGAGGCCGCCTACGAGCTGGGCGACGGGAAGAACATCGTCAACGTGATCCTCGTCGACATCCGTGCCTGGGACACCCTCGGTGAAATCTGTGTCCTGCTCGTGGCCGCAACGGGCGTGGCCAGCCTGGTCTTCCGCAACCGGCGGTTCGGCAGCGCTCCGCGGGTGTCCGACGCCCCCGCATCGAGCTCGGATGCGAACGACACGGCGGAGACGACGTGGCTCCTCGGCGGCGATCTGATCGATCCACGACACCGTTCGTTGATTCTCGAGGTCACCACGCGGTTGATCTTCCCGACGATCATGGTGCTCTCGATCTACTTCTTCTTCTCCGGCCACAACGCCCCCGGCGGCGGTTTCGCCGGTGGTCTGACGGCCGGCTTGGCGTTGGTACTGCGGTATCTCGCCGGTGGCCGCTACGAGCTCGGCGAGGCGGTGCCGATCGACGCCGGAAAGATCCTCGGGCTCGGGTTGATCTTCGCGGCCGGCACGGCGGTGGCGTCGATGTTCCTCGGCGCACCGGCGCTGTCCTCGGCGACGCTCGAAGTGACGCTGCCGATTCTCGGTGACATCAAGCTCGTCACCGCATTGTTCTTCGACCTCGGTGTGTATCTCATCGTGGTCGGGTTGGTACTCGACGTGCTGCGCAGTCTCGGCGCACGTCTCGACGCACAGGTGGAAATGCAGAGCCAAGGCCGAGTGAGCGCCCCATGACCGCTGATCTCGGCATGCTCGTCATCGTCGGCGTGCTCGTCGCCGCCGGTGTCTACCTGCTTCTCGAACGAAGCATCACCAAGATGCTGCTCGGCCTGTTGCTGTTCGGAAACGGCGTCAATCTGCTGTTGCTCACCGTCGGTGGGCCGGCCGGTACGCCGCCCATCGTGGGCCGGGACAATTCCCTGGGCCAGGGCATGGCGGATCCGTTGGCGCAGGCGATGATCCTGACCGCGATCGTCATCACCATGGGTATCGCGGCCTTCGTGCTCGCACTCGCCTACCGATCGTTCACGCTCAACACCAAGGACGACATCGAGAACGACCCCGAGGACACCAAGGTCTCGCTGCGCAGGTCGATGGCCGAGGCACCCGACCGCGACCGCTCCGACGACCCGGTGACGGGCGAACCGAGCTTCGGCGGCGATGCCTTCGACTCGAAGGGCAACCCGATTCCGATCGAGCAGATCAAGAATCTGGAAGACCTCGAGTGCTACGAGGATCTGCACGACGGCGACTTCGACAACGACGACGACAACCCCCAGCTCCGCGGGCTCGACGGGCTCGATACGGCCGAGAAGGACGACAGCCGCCCCGAGGACCGCAGCACCGACGACACGAAGGGAGACGACAAGTGACGATCTCCCCGGGCGTGATCGACGCCCTGACGCCCCTGCCCGTGCTCATTCCGATGCTCGCCGCAGCTCTGACACTGGTGCTGGGCCGCAAACCGCGGGCTCAACGATTCATCACCATCGTCGCGCTGACCGCCGTGGTCGCGATCTCGTCGATGATGCTCTACCTCGCCGATCGCGACGGCACCAGCGCGCTTCAGGTCGGCGGTTGGGATTCACCGCTCGGCATTTCGCTTGTGGTGGACCGACTTTCGGCGATGATGCTTGTCGTCTCCTCGGTCGTGTTACTTGCGGTCATGGTGTACTCGATCGGTCAGGGTATCCGCGACGGCAGTGAGAATCAGCCGGTCTCGATCTTCCTGCCGACGTATCTCGCGTTGACCGCAGGTGTGTGCAACGCGTTCCTGGCCGGCGACCTGTTCAATCTGTTCGTCGGCTTCGAGGTCCTGCTGGCGGCCTCGTTCGTGCTCCTCACTCTGGGTGCGAGTGCCGACCGCGTGCGTGCAGGCGTGTCGTACGTGATGGTGTCGATGGTGTCGTCGCTGATCTTCCTGATCGGTATCGCGCTGGTCTACGGCGCCACCGGAACGCTGAACCTGGCCCATATCGCGGTGCGGATGGACGACATCCCGTCGGGCACGAGAACCGCGATCTTCGCCGTGCTGCTGGTTGCGTTCGGCATCAAGGCCGCGGTGTTCCCGCTGTCGACGTGGCTTCCCGACTCCTACCCCACCGCACCGGCCCCGGTCACCGCGGTGTTCGCCGGTTTGCTCACCAAAGTCGGTGTGTACGCGATCATTCGCGCACATACTCTACTGTTCCCGGACGGCTCACTCGACAACGTGCTGATGGTCTGCGGTCTGCTGACGATGCTCGTCGGCATCCTCGGCTCCATCGCGCAGAGCGACATCAAACGACTGCTCTCGTTCACCCTCGTCAGCCACATCGGCTACATGATCTTCGGTGTCGCGCTGTCGACTCAATCGGGATTGTCCGGCTCCATCTACTACGTCGCGCACCACATTCTGGTGCAGACGACGCTGTTCCTCGTCGTCGGCCTGATCGAGCGTCAGGCCGGTTCGTCGTCGCTGCGGCGGCTCGGCGGCTTGGCCGCGGCCAGCCCCGTGCTGGCAATCGTCTTCCTGGTGCCGGCCCTCAATCTCGGTGGCATTCCACCGTTCTCGGGCTTCATCGGCAAGGTGGCACTGCTGCAGGCCGGTAGCGAACAGGGCAGCGTACTGGCCTGGCTGCTCGTGGCCGGCGGCACCGTCACCAGCCTGCTGACGCTGTACGTGGTGGCGCGCGTGTGGACCAAGGCGTTCTGGCGCGCTCGCGCCGACGCCCCCGAGGGCGATCTGGCGGACAACAGCCCGTCCGCTCTGCTCGACGACTCGTCGGACATTCAGTTCGGTGACCGCGAGGACGTCGGCAAGATGCCGGCGTTCATGTTGATCCCGACGATCGGGCTCGTCGTCGTCGGTCTGGCGATGACGGTGTTCGCCGGCCGCATCATCGACATCAGCGACCGCGCCGCAGCGGACCTCCGCGATCGCTCGGTGTATATCGACGCGGTGCGCGGTGCGGAATTCGTCGGCGATCAGGCTTACGAGCAGGCTCGCGCAGACGAGGAGGGCACCCGATGAAGATGAAGATGGACCGCTCGATTCTGCTGCGTCTGTGGACCCTTGCCTGGTTGACGGCCATCTGGGTTCTGTTGTGGGGCAATGTTTCTGCCGCAAACATTCTCGGCGGTATCGCGGTGGGACTACTCATCATGGTGCTGCTGCCGTTGCCGCGGGTTCCGGTCGAGGGCCGCATCCACGTGTTCTCGCTCGTCAAACTCGCCGTCGTATTCCTCTACTACGCAATCGAATCCAGCGTCAGTGTCGCCTGGTTGGCGATCAGGCCCAAGGCCCCGCCGGTCACCGGAGTGCTGCGCTGCCGCATCGCGATCAAGTCCGATCTGGTGCTCACGCTGTTCGTCGATGCGATGAACCTGGTGCCCGGCACGATGGTGCTCGAGATCGATCGAACCCGACGCCTGTTGTACGTGCACGTGCTGGACATGGGTACCCAGAAGGCAGTCGACGGCTTCTACGCCTACGTCCGGCATCTGGAGAAGCTGTTCATCGCCGGCTTCGAGCGTGATTCCGACTGGAAGCCCAGCCCCCTGCACTACCAGGAGTACGAGCGGTACCACGGGGTGCTCGGTGACGACCCCGTCGAGGCCGATTCGGACGCTCCTCGGGACGACAAGAAGACCGACGACAAGAGGAAGGGGGACTGGTCGTGACCGTTGTTCTCGCAATAGCCGGCGTCCTCCTGATTGCCGCCGCGATCCTCACCGCGTTCCGACTGCTCGACGGCCCCAGCACGCTCGACCGACTCGTCGCCATGGACACGATTCTTGCCGTCTCCATGTGTGGCCTCGCCGTCTGGGCCGTCTACAGCCGCGACACCACGCTGGTACCGGCCATCGTCGCGCTGTCGCTGGTCAGCTTCGTCGGGTCGGTCAGCATCGCACGATTCCGGGTGAGGGACGAATGAGCACTGTTGCGCAGGTCATTGCCTCTATTTTCATTCTGTTGGGAGCGCTACTGGCGTTCACCGCAGCCGTCGGCATCGTGCGCTTCCCCGATACTCTCTCGCGGATGCACGCGGCTACCAAGCCGCAGGTGGTGGGTCTGATCATGGTGCTGATCGGGGCCATCATCAGCCTGCGCGGAAACGTGGACATCTGGATGCTGTTGCTGGTGGGCATCTTCACCTTGGTGACCGCTCCGGTCATCGCGCATACCGTCGGTCGCGTGGCCTACCGAGAGCAGCGGGGTCGCGACGGCCTGTTGATCGTCAACGAGATGGAACCGGACGAGCCCGATCGGTAGCTCTCGGCGAGTCGGCGAAGAACACCGCGTGGAAGCCGAACGCCATGGCTGCCAGCACCCCGAGAACGAGGGGCCCGAACACCTGAGGGTGCGACGCGAATGCGGCAGCCAGGTAGCGGTAGCTCACCAATAGTGCAGCCATCGCGGCGCAACCGTAGGCCACCAATGTAATTCGAGCCCTGTCCCAGCCGCGCTCGGGATCACGGAGAACGGATTCGAGGGTCAGGCACAGCACTGCACCGGCGACAAGATCGACGCCGTAGTGGTAGCCGAATCCGAGAGTGGCGGCGAGCGTGCCGAGCAACCACAGGGTGCCGCCGGCCCGCAGCCACCACGGGCCGCGTCGGGAATGGATGAAGATGCTCAGCGCCCATGCCGTGTGCAGGCTCGGCATACAGTTTCGCGGAGTCTCCGAGTCGAACGGGATCTCGCCGAGCGCGCCCGAGATGGGCAACACCTGCGACGGCCACGAATCGAACGCGAACATCGGCCCCACCACCGGGAACAGTAGATAGAACACCGGTCCGACGAGCCCGATCAGCAGGAACGTCCGGAACAGGAAGTGCCTCGGCCAGGCGGCCCCCGCGGCAACTCCGCGCAGCTGGTACAGCGCAACGATGATCGCCGCGACGGGTAACTGGATGTAGATCCAGTGCAGCGTTCCCTCGGCGACCGGGCCGAGGCGCTCCAGGATGTTGCCGAATACCCAGGACGGATTCCCCAGTGCACGATCGGCGGCGTAGGCGTATTCGTCGAGAACGTACGGCCGGGCGATGGTGGTGATATGCAACCAGGCGTCGCCCGCCTTGGTCGCGAGCAACAGCAGTGCTCCGAGAGCAACACCGCGCATCGCCCGTGTCTCACCCCGCCGGGCGACTAGAACCCCCAGTCCGACCAACACGAGGGACGGGCCGTTGCCGACCGTCAGGGGGGCGTCGAACACGAAGCGGAGACCGAGCACCGCAGCATCGATCAGCGCGGCCAGGGCCAGGGTTCGCAGGCGAAGACCGTTGTCGAGACCGACGGTGGCCAGGATCAGGGCCGCCCACGGCAGCGACATCGACTTCGGCGTGCCGAACAGGTCGTTCCAGACGCTCGGCAACGGTCCGGGGAAATTCCAGACCGTCGCGACGATCTGCAGCAGCACCAAGAACGCGGCAACGAGGACAGCGCCGATGATCAGGGGACGAACAGAGTTCTCACGTGTCGAATCGACCTCGACGCTCCCGACGTCCCCCTGCAGCACGCCGTTGATCGTAAACGGTGAGTGAACACAAAGTTAAATACAAACGGTCACAATTGGAGCTCGGTGACCAACGACTCCACGACCGCTCGCAGATCACCGCCGGACTGCGCAGCCACCGCACGCTGGCGTTGGTACGACGCCCCGAGCCGGGGAATGTCGGCCACCGCGGCCAACTCGTCGACGCAGTTCAACCGCTTTGCCGTTGGAGTCAACTTTTCGAGCAGGTCGTGCAAATCGTCGGTGACCAGCCGCTCGTTGCTGCTCGAGTCCAGAATGATCTCGGCGTCGAGGCCGTACCGGGCCGCTCGCCACTTGTTCTCCTGCACGTGCCACGGCGGGATGGACGGCAGTGTCTCCCCCGCTTCGAGCCGCTCGTCGAGGTGGACGATGAGGCAGTGTGTCAACGCGACGAGGGCAGCCAGCTCCCGCTTGCTCGACGCCCCGTCGCACACGCGGACCTCGATGGTTCCCCACTTCGGGGCCGGCCTGATGTCCCAGTGCATGCCGCCCAGTTGCTCGATGACGCCCGTTTTGAGCTGATCGCGAACGAACCCCTCGAACTGCGACCAGTCCTCGAACTGGAACGGCAACCCGGCGGTCGGCAGTTGCTGGAACATCAGCGCACGGTTGCTGGCGTATCCGGTGTCGTTTCCGGCCCAGATCGGCGAGGAGGCGGATAGCGCCAACAGGTGTGGGTACTGCAGGAGTAGCGAGTTGAGAATGGGAAAGACCTTGTGGGGCGACGAGACTCCCACGTGCACGTGCACTCCCCAGATGAGCATCTGGCGACCCCACCACTGGGTGCGCGCAATCAGCTCGTCGTAGCTCGGCGAGCTGGTGAGCTGCTGGGTCGACCATTCGGCGAACGGGTGCGTGCCCGCCGAGAACAGATCGATTCCCAGTGGATCAGCGGCGCGGCGCACCAGATCCAGCGAGCCGCCGAGGTCGTCCATGGCCTCCCCGACGTTCTCGCACACCCCGGTGACGAGTTCGACGGTGTTGCGCAGCAGTTCCTTCGTCACCCGCGGGGTGTCCCCGGCGAGATCGTGTACGCCGTCCATGACCGCTTCGGCGGAGTTGACCAAGTCTCGCGTGTTCTTGTCGACCAGTGCGATCTCCCACTCGACGCCGAGCGTCGGGCGAGGTGAACTCGCGAAGTCGATCCGGGGTGCGCTCAAACTACTGCAGTACCGCGCACGCAGCCCGAGCACCGGCGTCGCCGGTCATCAGGGTCGTCATGTCCGGTACCGCGGCACCGTCGGGGAGTGTGTACCGCGGCGGAATGTTCGCGAAGTTGTCGGCACCCTCGTGCACGATCACCGAGGTTCCCGCACCGCCAGCGCGCAGGTCGTCCAGCGTGATCGTGTCCGTGGTGGTGACGAGTCGGCCGGTGCCGTCCTCGCCAACCTGAAGAGACGACAGGTCGCCACTGGAGGGGTGCTCGGTACGGCCGTCGACCTGCAGGTGTCCGCCCGAGGACAGGAAGGCACCCGGTTCGCCGCCGGTGGGTGCCACGGAGTTCGGCTCGCAGACGCCGACGGTGTGGACGTGGAAGCCGTGGAATCCGGGAGTCATGTTCTCGACCTCGGCGGTGACGGTGAGCTTCTCACCCTCGGCCGCGAACATCACCGTGCCCACCTCGGCACCGGACGCGTTGCGGAGGGTGCCCTCGATGGTCTCCTCGGAGCCCGACTCGGACTCGGCCCGGCCGTCGCCTGCCGTAGCGGCCGCCGACGGATCGGACTCACCGGTCCAGACCGGCGGAACGGTGCCAGGGGTATCGGACGCGACCTCGCCGTTGCTGCAGGCAGAAAGGCCGAGCGCTGCGATCGCGAGGACCGGCACCGCATATCGCAACGATCGGGTCGCAGCAGTGCGTCGCTTGAACATGTCCATCGGAAATCGCTCCTCTTTCAGGCAGTTTCGCCGGGCTCGAAAATAATAACGTGCCGCCCGATTCGACCGAACCGGGCACGTCGTCGACGTGCTGAACTCTCGGGTCTCCCAGAACTACTGGGTGACGATGACGACGACACCGACCGTGGATTCGAGCGAGGTCGGCTTGGGCTCGGCCGGAACACCGAGTTCCGAGGCGATCGACTGCGCAGCCTGTTCCTCACCAGCAGCGGTCCCGTAGTACACCGCGGTCTGGGCGAACTGGGCCTCGCTGAAGTTGCCTGTCTCGGCAACGTTCCATCCCCCGGCGGTCAGCGTGCTCGCTGTGCCGGCCGCGAGGCCGGAGACGTTCGAGTTGTTGAGCACCCGCACTTCGACATCACCGGAGGTGCCAGAGGTGGTGGGGGCTGCGGAGCTGGTCGACGCATCAGCTGCCGGAACCTGCGCTGCTGGGGCCTGCGTCGTCGGTGCGACCGCGGCCGGTGTGCTTGTCGTCTCGGCGGCGGCGGGCTCAGCAGCCGCCTCGTCGGAATCGGAACCGGTGAGCGAGAGTGCACCGATCGCCGCGAACAGGATCGCAAGCGAAATCAACACCATGGCCAGAGCGCGGAGTGGTGGCCCGGTCTGTTCCGGGTTGGGGCTGCTCACGTACTCGACCCTAGCCGACCGTCGACGTCGACTCGGAACACGCCGCTGGTCGGCCCTGCTCAGACGTCGAAACCGAGCCGACGGGCTGCACGAGCCTTCTGCCTACTCGCCCGCAGGCGGCGCAGACGCTTGACCAGCATCGGATCCGCGGCGAGCGATTCCGGCCGATCGACCAATGCGTTCAAAATCTGGTAGTAGCGGGTGGCCGACATGGAGAAGAGTTCCTTGATGGCCTCTTCCTTCGCTCCGGCGTACTTCCACCACTGCCGCTCGAAGGACAGGATGTCGTGCTCTCGTCGACTCAGGCCGTCTGCACCGACTTCGTTCGGATCCTGCGAGCCGTCCGAACTTCCCGGTTGCTGAGCCTGGTTCGAGTCACGCGCTGCTGCGCCGTCCATCCCACTCCTCGACTTCTCGACTCCCTGGGCCTGTGCCATCACCGACTCGTGAGACCACAGACCCTGGGGAAATCTGCTTCCCCCGGTACTGCCGGCACCCGTACGCGCACCGACCGAATTACACAGTTGTGTTTCGGGAATCATTCAACCACGCTCGACGCCCGGGGAACGGCTCCCGCGAGGTACCGGCGCGTGGCGTGTTCGGCGAACACCGGCAGCGAACCCGACCACATGCGCCACCTACAACTCTGGGTCATTCCGCAGGCTCCACCTACAACTCTGGGTCATTCCGCAGGCTCCACTCCCCACCGCTGGGTCATTCCGCAGGCTCCACTCCCGGTATCCTTGTCGACCATGGCAATTCTTCCCATCCGGATCGTCGGCGATCCGGTGCTCCACACCGCAACCGCTCCGGTCACCGAGTCACCCGACGAGCTGGCCGAGTTGATCGCCGACATGTACGAGACCCTGGCCGCCGCGAACGGCGTCGGTCTCGCAGCGAATCAGGTGGGCGTCGGCAAACGTCTGTTCATCTACGACTGCCCCGACCAAGGCGCGGACGGCAAGGTTTTCCGTCGTCGCGGAGAGGTCGTCAACCCCGTCCTCGAGACGTCCGAGATTCCCGAGACCATGCCCGATCCCGACGACGACGACGAGGGCTGCCTGTCGGTTCCCGGCGAGCAGCACCCCACCGGCCGCGCCGACTGGGCTCGGGTGACCGGAACCGATGCGAAGGGCGATCCCGTCGACATCGAGGGCCGAGGCTTCTTCGCCCGGATGCTCCAACACGAGGTAGGCCATCTCGACGGTTTTCTGTACACCGACGTACTCATCGGACGACACGCACGGGCAGCCAAGAAGGCCATCAAGCGCGCCGGCTGGGGCGTGCCGGGGCTGAGCTGGACGCCCGGCACCGTCGACGATCCGTTCGGGCACGACGACGAAGACGAAGACTGATCGCCCCGATGATCTTCGACCAGTGAGCATTCCTGTCGGTACCCGGGTGATGCTCCGGTATCGGCTGCCGCCCGGGCACACTCACCCGATGACGGACGTGATCGGCGAACTGGTCACGCTCGACGCCGCTGCCGTCTCGGTGCGCGGCCGGGACGGATCGTTGGTACAGGTGGCCACCGAGCGCATCGTGGCCTTGAAACCCCTGGGTCCGAGGCCCATTCGGACGTCGGAGATCAGGGCTCTCGAAGCTGCCGCCGCGGACGGATGGCCGGGCGCCGAGCGAGAATGGATCGACGGGTGGCAGCTGCGCTTCGGTCACGGCTTCACCGGTCGCGCCAATTCGGCGGCACCCCTCGAACCCGGGGCGTCGACGACGCCCGAGACGCTGGCGAGAATCTGCGAGCTGTACACCGCACGGGGATTGACGCCGACACTGTCGCTTCCCGATCGGCTGGGCACCGCTCCGGCCGGATGGACGTCGTACAACGAAACCGCCGTCATGGCCGCGGACATTTCGAATCTCGTTCTGCGCGAGGGCGACTCGGCCATCACCGTCACTTCGGAGCCGACCACCGACTGGCTGACGTCACTGCACTACCAGGGTCGCGCAGCACCTCACGGCGCTGCAGAAGTGGCGTCGGCGATCCACGAGGGCACCCTCGGGTTCGGCACGCTCGGAGCAGGTGCAGTCGGATCAGGCGCGATCGCAGTCGGACGAGCGGCGGTCACCACCGCCCCGGACGGTCGTCACTGGGTGGGACTGACCTCCCTCTGGGTCTCCCCCGAACATCGCCGCAACGGACTCGGCACCTTGATGTGCGGCGAACTGGTGCGGTGGGGACGCGAGCACGGCGCAACCCACGCGTACCTGCAGGTGGCCGTCGACAACACCGTCGCGCTCGCCCTGTACCGAGACCTGGGCTTCGTCGACCATCACCACTATCGCTACGCGCGACCGGATTCACACTGAGGCGATCGGTCGGACACCGTGTCGGCAGCGTTCTATAGGGTTCCTTCCCGTGCGCTTGGCTACTTGGAACGTGAACTCCGTCCGCTCTCGTCAGGATCGAATCGTCGATTGGTTGCAGCGATCCGATGTCGATGTACTCGCGATGCAGGAAACGAAGTGCAAGGACGCACAGTTTCCGTATGAGCGGTTCACCGATATCGGATACGAGGTGGCCCACGTCGGACTGAGTCAGTGGAACGGCGTCGCCATCGCGTCCCGAGTCGGTCTCGACGACGTGCAGATCGGGTTCGAGGATCAGCCCGGGTTCAGCAAGGATCCCGAGATCGACCCCGCGCAGGAAGCCCGCGCCATCGGAGCCACGTGTGACGGTGTGCGCGTCTGGAGCCTCTACGTGCCGAACGGCCGCGAGCTCGCCGACCCGCACTACACCTACAAACTCGAATGGCTCGCCGCCCTGAAGGCCGACGCTCAGGCGTGGGTTGCGGCCCATCCGGAGGCCCAGATCGCGCTCGTGGGCGACTGGAACATCGCGCCCACCGACGACGACGTCTGGGATCCTGCGCTGTTCGAGGGCAAGACCCACACCTCCCAGGCCGAGCGTGATGCATTTGCCGCATTCGCCGACGCCGGATTCACCGAGGTGACGCGGCAGTTCACTCCCGAGCCCAGAACGTATACCTACTGGGATTACACGCAGCTGCGGTTTCCCAAGAAGCAGGGCCTACGCATCGACATGGCGCTGACCTCGCCTGCGCTCTCGGCCCGGATCACCGGTGCCTCGATCGACCGCGAGGAACGCAAGGGCAAGGGAGCCAGCGATCACGCTCCGGTGATCGTCGAGATCGGCTGAGCAGACCGGACCGAACCGCCTGCCACCGCTCGCGCGGCGATGATCGCCCCTACGGCGATCAGTAATCCGTGGGCGATCCGCAGGGCCGGCGGGGCGTAGAACTGCGGGAGAAACAGGATGAATCCGGCGGCCAACACCATCGCGTAGCGGTTCCGTAGAGCGAAGATCACCAGCCCGACAGCACTCGAGACGAGCCCGAGGCCGAACATCACGGACTGCACAGGCGAGTAGCGGATCGGATCGGCAAGATCGATCAGGTCCGGGTTGGAGTTCGCTACGGCGTCGACACCCAGAGCATGCAGGGCGAACGTCTCTGCGCCGTAGTACGGCAGAACCAGCCCGACGCCGATCCAGGTGGTCACGACCGCAAGATCGGACCGTCGACCGGTGTAGAGCACGGCCAGGCCGAGTGCAATGAAGCCGAGCATCGCGAAGGTGTGGGCCGGCACCCAGCTCGAGGATGCGAAGGCGTCCGCTCCTGCGCTCCCAACCTCGTCCGAGTAGGGCCGCAATGCGGGGTAGAGGGCGAACATGAGGCCGATGAAGAGGTACAGAGCTGCACGCATCGGGAGTACCAACCTTTCGAGAGCGGCGCTCTCTACAGGAAGCAGTATTCACCCATGGTGCACTCCAGGCAAGAGCAGTGCTCTCTACACGGCGATCAGGTCCAGAAATTCCTCGTGCTGCGCCAGATACCGTTGGACGTACGTGCAGATCGGGACGATGCGCCACTGACGATCACGCGCGGTGTTGAGCGAGGCGCGCACCAGCACGCCGGCCCACCCACGATCGCCGAACTCCTCCTTGACGACGGTGTGCATGAGCGCCACGACGCAGCCTTCGCCCACGTCTCCGTCACCGAAACGGTAGCCGAGAATGCCGACGAGCTCGTCGTCGACGAATAGATCGAATCTGTTGTGATCGACGTCGTCCTCGATGCGGACGACGGGTCGCTCGACAGGCGTCGCTGGGGTCGAGCGACGAGAAATGATGTGACTCATGTCACTTATGAGACCAGTGTTGCTCGTGTGGCGCGAGGCGAGTGTCTGGATCGTCGCCGAGTCGAGTCTCTACTGTGACCAGCCCTGAGGTAACAGGTGAAACCGGGTGACGCAGTGGTCAGAGGGCGACGAGCATGTCGTTGTATTCCGGGTTCGCGGCGGCGAATCGCTGCACGTAGGTGCAGACCGGCCTGACCTTCCAACCGTAGGAACGAGCGCTGTCGAGCGCGCGACGTACCAGGATTCCGGCCAGTCCCTGATGACCGAAGTCCTCGGTGACGACGGTGTGCATGAAGGACACGACGTGCGTACGCGTGGCGCGGGTGCCGTTTCCCTCCACCTCGAAGAATCCGACGATCCCGACGAGATCGCCGTTCAATCGAAGCTCGAACCGGTTCTGATCTTTGTTGATCGAGACATCAGCGCTAGGAGAACTCGCAAGCATGGGACGCCTCCTTCGCTGTGTATGAGGTGGTGAACGAATGAATCCGATGTGACGTGCACCACTATTAAACATGCGTGCGGTGGCTCTGTCACCTTTTCTACCAACAAACCTTCGGATGCGTAGGTTTGTCCGTCCATCCCGACTCGAATGCTGGTATCGGTCATAAGCTGCCCTGTTCGACGTTGTGATACAACAACATTCGAAGTCCGGTCGCATTTTCACCGGATATTCACAGGTTCGGATTCGGCCGCCGAGACGGTCGTCACCGCCCCGCCGGTACTGTCGTCTCTCGTGAAGTTCCTACCGCTCACGCCCAACGGCGAGACTCCCGTCCGCGCGCTGACGATCGCCGGAACCGACTCCGGCGGTGGCGCCGGAATCCAGGCGGACAGCCGCACGATGGCCATGTTGGGCGTCCATGCGTGTGTTGCCGTCGCGGCGGTGACGGTCCAGAACACCGTCGGAGTGACCGGCTTTCACGAGATCCCGCCCGAGATCGTCGCGGCGCAGGTTCGCTCGGTGGTCTCGGACATCGGCGTCGGCGCAGCGAAGACCGGCATGCTCGCGTCGACCGCCATCATCGAGGCGGTCACGGCCGTGTGCACCGAGGTGGGCATCGGCCGCGACCGGCCCGTTCCCCTGGTCGTCGACCCGGTGTGTGCGTCCATGCACGGCGATCCACTGCTGCATGCGGAAGCGCTCGACGCCATCCGCCACACCCTGTTTCCCATCGCGTCGCTGGTGACCCCCAATCTCGACGAGGTCCGGTTGATCACCGGCATCGACGTGATCGACGACGCGTCCGCCCACCGCGCCGCGGAGGCACTGCACGGCCTGGGTGCGCAATGGGCGCTGGTCAAGGGCGGTCATCTGCGCACGTCCACCCACAGCACCGACCTGCTGTTCGACGGCGACACATTCCTCGAATTCACCAGTGAACGCATCGACACCGGCAACGATCACGGCGGCGGCGATACCCTCGCTGCGTCGATCGCATCGGCGCTCGCACACGGATACTCGATGCCCGACGCGGTGGCGTTCGGCAAGCAGTGGGTCACCCGATGCCTGGCCGCGTCCTACGACCTGGGCGCGGGCCACGGCCCGGTGTCACCGCTGTGGCGACTCCACGAGCCGGAGGATACGTAGATCGTCGGGAGCGCCCTTGATCTTCGGAGCGAAGAAGCTGCGGCGATAGGGCTTGGCGACCACGTGTAGGGCGTCGAGCACCTCCGGCGGGACCGCCGCGAGAGCCGCTGCGGAGATCATGACGTTGCCGTTTCCACCGGTCTGCATCACGCGGGCGGCGACGGTGACGTCGACGCCGAGCCAGTCCGACCCCACCTGACGCGGGCTGCCGGTGTGGATACCGACCCGCATGGTCGGGGTGTATCCGTCGACATTCACGCTGCTGAGAGCACTGCGGGCCGCGAACACGGCCTCGACGGCTTTGTCCGCATCGGAGAACACGGCCATGATCCCGTCGCCCAGTCTTTTCACGACGTGGCCGCCGCGGAATGCGACCTCGGGTTCGACGGCTTTGGAGACCTTGCGAAGCAAAGTCAGGGTGGCGGTATCGCCGGCACGAAGCGACCACGACGAAAATCCGACGAGGTCGGTGAACACGATCGTGACGTCCGCTTCGCCGCGGCCGCGGCCGGCCCGCTCGAGGATCGCCTGCCATACCTGCAGCGCACCGAGGCCGACTTCACGGGAGGCACCCGGCTCGTCGTCGAGTCCGTTGGCGGCCAGAAACCGGTCTGCAACGCGGGCGACGGCCAGAGCCCGTCCAGGGCCGTCGATCGACATCGGATCGCCGAACGTGGGGTCGCCAGGTAGTGCGCGACGCACACGCCGAACCGCCCCGACCACCGTGGGCGCTCGGTTGGTGGTGCGGACCCACTGCACCACCGAGGAGACGACTGCGTTCACAGCATCGAGCGTAACCCACGGTTACACATACTTGACCTCACCCTTCGGCGCGTGCGGCCTCGCGCGCAGCACCGACCGGCACTCCGTTGGGACCCTCCACCGACTGCGCGTAGACGCCGATTCCGTAGGCGACGGCAGCACCGTTCTTCGCCAGTGCGGCGCGGTCGACGTTCGCCAGGGTGTCCTGATCGGTGTGGTAATTCTCGTCGAAGGTCTGGTCTGCGGTGCCGCCCCACTTCTCGGCCTGCTCGGCGGTCTTGTTCTCGTCCGCACCGCTGAACACGCCGCCCGCCGGAATGCCGACCTCGATGAACGGGCCGTAATCGGATCGGCCGTCGAAGTCGGTGCCGTCGACGGCGACACCGTCGGCGGCCAGTCGCTCCACGAAGGTGCGCTCGATGGCGTCGGATCCGGTCGGTCCCGCGGGCTCGCCGACCTTGTCGGAGTCGTCGCCGTCGTACGCGAGGTAGCCGGCGTTGTGCGAGCCGATCATGTCGAAGTTCAAGTACAGGGCGATGTTTCGCTTGTCGTCGTCGGACAGGCCCTCGACGTACTTGGTGGAGCCGACGAGCCCGTCCTCTTCGGCACCCCAGAATGCGAAGCGGACCGCGTTGGTCACTTCGGGTGCACTACCCATCTGCAGGGCCGTTTCGAGCACCGCCGATGTGCCGGTGCCGTTGTCGTTGATGCCAGGGCCCTCGGGCACGCTGTCGAGGTGAGCACCCGCCATCACTACGTTCTCGGTCGAGCCGGTGGTGGTCTGGGCGACGATGTTTCGGCTCGTCGTCGTGTCGGTCGTCGTGACGAGCGTCAACGTGACCTCGGGTGCCGCGAGGACAGCTGCGCCGTCCTCCTGGCTGACGCCGCCGGTCGGAATCTTCGCGGTCTCGGGATCGCCGAGTGTCCCCGAATCCAGCGGTCCCGGTTCGTTGTTGACGATGATCGCGGCGGCCGCACCCAATTCGGCGGCGACGGTCTGCTTCGCACCGAACGGGCAGACGCCACGTGGCACGACGGCGACGGCACCAGCCAGGTCGAGACCCGCGTAATCCGTTGCCTCGCATCCATCCGCACCGGCGGGGGCCCCGACGACGCGTGCGGTGATTCCCTCGGCAGGCGTGGTCGGGGAATAGCTGAGCGCGAACACGGGGATCTCCGTGCCTGCGAGCGACAGGGTTTGGGTCGTCGCCTCGAAGGTCTCGAACTCGAACTCCGGCGTGGTGACGTCGAAACCGGCCGATTCCAGTTGTGAGACAACGTAATCGACACTCGCGTCGTATCCGGCGGTACCGGCGGCCCGGTTTCCGTCGTGCGCGGTGGCGATG
This sequence comes from Rhodococcus sp. Leaf278, assembly GCF_001426085.1. GTDB lineage: Bacteria > Actinomycetota > Actinomycetes > Mycobacteriales > Mycobacteriaceae > Rhodococcoides. Next base: position 3,767 of record NZ_LMRR01000001.1, on the reverse strand, counting down.
TTCTCCAGTTCTTGGAGGTGCCCGACGAGAGCGTCCTCGGTGACCGCGGCCGACAGTCCCGGCCCGTCGGGTGTCGCGAAAACTCTGGCCGGTTCCTCGTCCGGGGTGGACGAGCAACCGGCCAGAATCAACACGGTGACGGCGCTACCTGCAAGCAAGGAAATCCGCATAGCGGACACCCTACCCAGACAAATCGCAGGGTGTCAGGCGTCCCGACGATTGACCACGAACACCGCCAAGCCGAAGATGACCGCGGTGAACACCACGAAGTAGATCAGGCTGCCGATCGGACCCCAATGGAAGTCGGTGCCCGCCGCGCCGCCCAGGAAATGGTCGGCGTTCTGGAACGGCAGGAACGGCTGAATCTTCTCGCCGACCTTCGGGATGACACCGACGAGGCTCTCGATCAGCAACGGCCACAACAGCAGGACGGCGATGGCACCGGCGGACTGCCGGATGAGCGCGCCCACCGCAACGGCGAGAACGATCTGCACGAAGGCCAGTACGGCAGTGCCGTAGATTACACGCCACGTGCCGTCGACATCGAAGCTCAGGAGCGCGCCCGCTTCTTCGCCCGCAATCGACTTCGCCAGGAAGAACGCGCCGAATGCCAGGATCAACGACAGCACTGCGCCGTAGACGCCGACGATCAGCGCCTTGGCACCGAGCACCGAGGCCCGGTTGGTGACCGCCTGAAATGTGGTTCGGATCAGGCCGAATCGGTATTCGCTGGTGACGGTGAGGGCCGCCAGGATCATCAGCACCATGATCCCGAGTCCGCCCACACCGCTGCCGACGACGTCGTATGCGGTGGTCGGCGGAAGCCCTTCCGGAGCATCCGGACCGATGGCTGTCTTTGCGGCCCAACCGAGGATGGCTCCGAACCCGAGGCCGAACACCACCACGATCGCACTGCACCACCACGGCGATTTGGTGGAGGTGAATTTGATTCTTTCTGCTGCCAAGACGCCCATCAGAGTGACCCGCCCATCGCTTGCTGAGTGTTCTTGTCTTCGGCTCCTGCGCCGTGATACTGCACTGTGTCTCCGGTGAGTTTCATGAATGCTTCCTCTAGCGAGCCTCGCTGAGAGGCCAACTCGTGCAGGGTGATTCCGGCACGCCCGGCTATATCGCCGATCGTGTCGGTCGTGGAGTTCAGCACCACGAGCGAGGGCTGAAGCTCATCGGCCTTGTCCGGCTCGCGCACGGTGAGACCAGCGGTCGTCAGTGCCTGTCGGAGACCGGCCAGCTGAGGGCTGCGCACGCGCACCGACGCCTCGGAGGCGTGGTCGATGAATTCCTGCACCGAGGAATCCGAGATCAGCTTGCCGCGTCCGATGACGATGAGGTGCTCGGCAGTCTGGGCCATCTCCGAGAGGAGGTGGCTCGAGACCAGCACCGTGCGACCCTCGGCTGCCAAACGCTGCATGAACTTTCGGATCCAGACGATGCCCTCGGGGTCGAGACCGTTGACCGGCTCGTCGAACAGCAACACCTTGGGATCGCCCAGCAGAGCGCCGGCGAGGCCGAGCCGCTGCGACATGCCGAGCGAGAAGCCGCCCGCATTCTTCTTCGCGACGTCGGACAGCCCAACCAGACGCAGCACCTCGTCCACTCGCGACTTGGGGATGCCGTTGGACGCAGCCATCCACTCGAGATGCGCGCGTGCCGAGCGATTGGGGTGCACCCACTTGGCGTCGAGCAGAGCGCCGACGGTACGCAGTGGCTGCTTCAGGTGGCTGTAACTCTTGCCCTCGATGGTCGCCGTGCCCGAGGTGGGTCGGTCGAGTCCGAGGATCATCCGCATGGTGGTCGACTTGCCTGCGCCGTTGGGGCCGAGGAAGCCGGTCACGATGCCGGGTTTGATGGTGAAGGTGAGGTTGTCGACCGCCGTCACCGCGCCGTATTGCTTGGTCAGTCCTGTCACTTCGATCATGGGGTCAACCTTCCCCGATCGAGAGCGTCCGCACATCGACCCACAGTCGCCTTTGCCATCATCCTTTCGGATGACACACACCCTGAGACAGTCTGCTGCATCGGTGACCGGGCGGACGCGGCCGCAGCCGAATCGGAGCAGCCGCAAACGCGCGCGCGTTCGTCAAGTGCGCGCGGATTCCGTTCTTTGCCAGGCTGATCGTGAGACAGTCGGCGTGAACGCGGGGAACGGACAACATGATGATCGATGTCGCAATAGGACGTACTGCCACGGGTGCACGATCGTTCCCCCTCNCGTTCTTTGCCAGGCTGATCGTGAGACAGTCGGCGTGAACGCGGGGAACGGACAACATGATGATCGATGTCGCAATAGGACGTACTGCCACGGGTGCACGATCGTTCCCCCTCGGCTTCCGGGTCGAGTTYCTCCGGCAGTGGGATCAGTGCCTCACCCGCGGCTCGAGGACCGCGTTGCTCCGCCAGTACAACCTGACGGGAAACACTGTGAAACGGTGGATCGATGCACGGGAGAACGGCGAATGGACCGCATCGATGGTTACTGTCTCGGACGCATCGAAGAATGCGATGACCAATCGGGAACGAGCTGAACTCGCACGACTACGCCGCGAGAACGAACAGCTCAAGAAGAAAGTCGAACAAAGCGAGGCAGTCCAGGAAATCCTGGGAAAAGCATACGAGCTCTTGGAAGGGATGAACACGAGCTCGCAGAACGACAACAACGACATCCCCGTGTCTTTGATGAGCGCGACGGAATACGCCGACTGGCTACGCCGCAACAAGCTGTCCTGATCACCTCCGTCCACGACGCCGCAGTTGCCGGTATGTCCGTGGTGGCCGCGTGCGAAATCGTCGGTCTCGCCCGATCCACCTACTACCGTTTCACCCGCAACTACWACAAYTACTGCCCGGTCGATGAACCCGTTCCACAGATCGAACGGACACAACCTGCGGCGTTGACGCCAGTCGAGCGAGCCCAGATTCTCAGCGTTCTGAACTCGGATGACTACACCAATCTCTCTGTAGTGCAGGCATATTGGCGAGCTTTCGATGCCGGAACTATTGCCTGTTCGCAACGCACGTTCTACCGCGTCGCCTCCTCCTGCCAACTCGTMGGAGACAGGCGACGCCGCAAATACASAGGCGGGTCCACCTCTCGCCGAACACCGATCGTGCACGCCGACAGAGTCGGTGAACTGTGGTCCTGGGACATCACCGAACTACGCGGGCCACGCACCCAGGACCGTTACAAGCTCTATCTCGTCATCGATGTCTTCTCCCGCTACCCGGTGGCCTGGCGCATCGAATACCACGAAGACCGAACCCTCGCCGTGAACATGTTCGCCGACGCCATCGCCGAACACGGAACACCCGGCACACTGCACGCAGATAACGGATCAGTGATGCGTAGCCACGACCTGATCGACATGCTCGACAAGCATGAAGTCGTACCGTCCTACTCGCGACCGCGGGTCAGTGACGACAATCCGTTTTCGGAATCGTTGTTCAAAACCATCAAATATGACCTCGAATGCCCACCCAACTTCGACAGCATCGACCACGCCAGAGAGTGGACTGAACAATTCCTGCACCGATACGCCACCGAGCACCGACACAGCGGCCTCGGTCGCCACACCCCACACGATGTTCATTACGGCGCGGCCGCCGCACGCCAAGCTAGCCGCCAACACCATCTCGACACGTACTGGAGGGCCCACCCCGAACGATTCCGGGCCCAACCCACCGCACCATCGTTACCAACACCGACCGGAATCAACATCCACCTGTCTCAGACAGGTTGACAACTACCGAAT